>NZ_JAHPJI010000004.1:0-539010 GCF_020515785.1 Vibrio sp. E14 | reverse complement strand
GGTATCGAATTGGATTATCATCAACGAGTGCCCACACAGATTGATAGGTCTATATTTTTAAAGAGCACACTTTGAACTTCTCTTCAAAGTGGACGGCCATTTTATCTAGATAACTTATCGTGTCAAACACTTTTTTAAGTTATTTATCTGCGAGTTAATTCTTAACCCACTGACCTTGTTGTCTAGGCTTCGCTTAACTTGCTTTCCCTTGACAACGGAGGCGCATTATAGGGCGTTCATTAAGGAACACAAGTGCATTTTAAAAAAAACTCACCTTTTTAGTTCATTCGTATAGAAAACAGGCAAAAGGTTCTAAAACATTATAGAAAAGGGGCCAAATGGCCCCTTGAATGTGATTTTTATCTCATTTCTTATTGTATCTGTGCAATTATTGATGGGCACGAATTTGGTCATTAGTAACGATTAGCTGCACTTTCTTGTCTGGAACAATTTCACCAGAAAGAATCGATTTGGCTAATGGGTTCTCGACATTCTGTTGAATTGCGCGTTTTAAAGGACGCGCACCGTATACAGGGTCGAAACCAACTTGAGCGATCAAATCAAGTGCTTTGTCAGAAACCTCTAGTTGATATCCTTTTTCTTCTAGTCGTTTCGCCAAACGTTCCAATTGAATAGAAGCGATGGACTTGATGTGTTCTTGACCAAGTGGATGGAACACCACGATTTCGTCAACACGGTTCAAGAACTCAGGACGGAAGTGTTTGCTAACCACATCCATTACCTCACTCTTAATACCTTGATAGTCTAACGTTGCGAAATTCTCTTGGATACGAGATGAACCCAAGTTCGATGTCATGATCACCACCGTATTACGGAAGTCAACAGTACGACCTTGACCATCCGTTAAACGCCCATCATCGAGAACTTGCAGCAGAATGTTAAATACATCCGGATGCGCTTTCTCTACTTCATCTAACAAAATTACCGAATACGGCTTGCGACGAACCGCTTCCGTTAAGTAACCACCCTCTTCATATCCGACATAGCCTGGAGGCGCACCAACCAATCTTGCCACTGAGTGTTTCTCCATGAACTCAGACATGTCGATACGGACCATCGCATCTTCGCTGTCGAACATAAAGCTCGCAAGTGTCTTACAAAGCTCTGTTTTACCTACACCAGTTGGACCTAAGAATAAGAAGGAGCCAATTGGTCGGTTTGGATCAGAAAGCCCAGCTCGACTACGACGAATGGCATTCGATACAACAGAGACCGCTTCGCTTTGCCCTACCACACGATTATGCAGTACGTCTTCCATACGAAGTAGTTTCTCTTTTTCCGCTTCTAGCATCTTGGATACTGGGATGCCAGTTTGCTTAGAAAGTACTTCTGCAATCTCGTTGTCGGTTACTTTATTACGCAATAGTGTCATTTCCTGCATTTCCGCTTGGGTTGCAAGATCTAACTGCTTCTCAAGTTCAGGAATACGACCATATTGAAGTTCCGACATGCGGTTTAAATCACCAGCTCGGCGAGCAAACTCCATGTCCATACGAGCTTGTTCAAGCTCAGACTTAATATGTTGAGTGCCAGAAAGTGCGGCTTTTTCTGTATTCCAAACCTCTTCTAGTTCAGCGTACTCACGTTCTTTTTCATTGAGTTCTTCATTAAGCGCTTTCAAACGCTTTTCACTCGCTTCGTCGTGCTCGTTACTAAGCGCCTGTTGCTCAATCTTAAGTTGGATAATTTTACGTTCAAGCTTATCTAATGACTCTGGCTTAGAGTCAATTTGTAAACGAATGCTTGAAGCCGCTTCGTCGATTAAGTCGATCGCTTTATCTGGCAGTTGACGGTCAGAAACATAACGATGTGACAAACTCGCCGCTGCAACAATCGCTGGGTCAGTAATTTCAACGTGATGATGAAGCTCATAACGCTCCTTCAAGCCACGTAAAATCGCCACGGTATCCTCAACGGTCGGCTCATCCACCAGCACTTTTTGGAAACGACGTTCTAACGCCGCATCTTTTTCGATGTACTGACGATATTCATCCAGTGTTGTTGCGCCAACACAGTGCAGTTCACCACGGGCTAATGCAGGTTTGAGCATGTTCCCCGCATCCATTGAGCCTTCACCTTTACCCGCACCAACCATAGTATGGAGCTCGTCGATAAACAGAATGACATTGCCTTCTTCTTTAGCGAGTTCATTCAATACCGACTTCAAGCGTTCTTCAAATTCACCACGGTACTTAGCACCAGCAACCAGTGCACCCATATCTAATGACAGCACGCGGCGACCACGCAAACCTTCTGGCACTTCATTGTTGACAATGCGCTGAGCTAAGCCTTCAACAATTGCGGTCTTACCTACGCCAGGTTCACCGATGATCACAGGGTTGTTTTTAGTACGGCGCTGCAATACTTGGATGGTACGGCGAATTTCATCATCACGGCCGATAACCGGATCCAGTTTGCCCTGTTCTGCTCGCTCGGTAAGGTCAATGGTGAACTTTTCCAATGCTTGGCGAAGCTCTTCTGCATTCGGATCATTAACCTTTTGACCACCTCTGATCTTTTCGATTGCTTGGCTAACTTTTTGCTCTGTTAAACCGATCTCTTTGAGTAATTGCCCCAATGGTCCGCGATCTTCTAAAGCAGCAAGCAGGAAGATTTCAGACGAGATATAGGAGTCTTGACGCTTTTGCGCCACTTTGTCACACAGGTTAAACAACGTGCCCATCGAACTAGAGAGCTGTACATCTCCACCGATGCCACTGACTTTTGGTAATCGATCTAGCATTTCACTCAATTTAGAGCGTAAATGCGTTACGTCCACATCCAGCATAGTAAGCAATGGACGAATTGGACTGCCATTTTGGTCAAGCAAAGCCACCATTAGGTGAACTGGCTCGATATATTGATGATCGCGCCCTAACGCTAGTGATTGAGCATCAGAGATAGCGATTTGAAACTTACTTGTGAATCGATCAAGACGCATATCTACCTTCCTAACCCCAACTAAAGGAAATTCTTTTGACAGTTAGAAAGATGGATACTCAGAGGAGGAATTTCAAGGGAGTGAATGAATAAAGATAGCTTTGCAAAAATAGCACTATGCATCTTGGCACTTTAGTGCTTATAACTAATCTTCAATCCAAATAAAGGTTGCTTGTCGACCAGTTTTACCATCACGGCGATACGAATAAAAAGAGGCTTTATCTTGGTAAGTACAAAGTCCAGAGTCAAACACTTGTGTCACACCAGCTCGATTTAGACGTTGCGTTGCCAGCACCGACATGTCAGCAAACCATTTGCCGTCGATATCGCGTGGAGTGAATGCTTGATGCGCCTGTGAGTCAAAATCAACAAAAGCTTGCAAAACATCTTCACCCACTTCAAAGGCTTGAGATCCAATGGCAGGGCCAAGCCACGCTATCACTTCACCTGAAAATAACGCTAATGCATTTTCGACAATACCATTTGCTAAGCCGCGCCAACCTGCATGAACGGCGGCTACCTGAGTGCCTTGTGTATTAGTCAATAATACAGGTAGACAATCGGCGGTCATCGCTGAACAAACAACATGGCTTGAAGAAGTAAATACACCGTCCGCATCAAGCACTTGTGTTGTTGGTTCATTTGCTTGAGCCACAACGGTTGAATGCGTTTGGTTTAACCAGATTGGCGCATGGGGCATGTTCGCCTGCTGCGCCAACCAAGCTCGGTTCTTCTCTACTAAAGACAAATCATCCCCAACGTGAGTACCTAAATTTAGCCCTTGATAAGGGCCTGTCGAAAAACCGCCTATGCGTGTTGAGGCAAAAGCTTTGACATTTTTAGGCGCACGCCAATTCGGAATGATTGTCTTCATCTTAGAACTCTTCCGGTAAACCGTGCTCTTCCGTATCTTGACGAAGCGCTTCAGTCATCGCCACCATGTCATCAGGCACAGGGGCATGGAACTCAAGTACTTCTCCCGTAATTGGATGTTCAAAGCGTAGCATTACGGCGTGCAATGCTTGGCGATCGAAGCCACGGATCATTGCCGTTAGCTCTTCAGAAGCACCTGTCGGGATGCGAGCACGTCCACCATATGCAATATCACCGAGCAGCGGATGCTGAAGGTAAGACATGTGCACACGGATCTGGTGCGTACGACCCGTTTCAAGACGCAGACGGATACGTGTGTGTTCGCGGAAACGCTCAGCGACACGGTAGTGCGTTACCGCTGGTTTACCCATTGGTGCTACCGCCATAAGCGTGCGCTTGGTAGAATGACGACCAATAGGTTGGTCCACTTTACCACCCGCTGTCATACGACCAATAGCGATTGCTTCGTACTCACGAGTAATATTACGTTTTTGCAGTGCGCGAACCAGGCGAGTTTGTGCTGGTACAGTTTTCGCCACCACCATCAGCCCCGTTGTGTCTTTATCCAGACGGTGCACAATGCCCGCACGAGGCACTTCTGCGATATCAGGGTAATGATGCAACAACGCATTAAGCACTGTACCATCTGGCGTACCGGCACCTGGGTGAACCACAAAGTCACGAGGTTTGTTGATAACGATAATATCGTCATCTTCATAGACGATATCTAGCGGGATATCTTGCGCTTCCCAGCGTTCTTCATCTTCTAACTCGGCTTGCAATGTAATTTCCTCGCCACCCATTACTTTGGTGCGAGGTTTGGTGACAACTTCACCATTAACTTGAACTTTCCCATCAAGCAGCCACTCTTTCAGGCGCGAGCGAGAGAAGTCCGCGAATAATTCGGCGATAGCTTGGTCTAAACGTTGACCTAACTGGCTATCTTTTACGGTATTTGTTAATACAATCTGCTGAGCCATATCGAACTTTTTTAAAAACTGTGAGACTAATGCTCACGACTGTGAAAAAATAGACTATTACGTCATTGTATCTGTTACTGGAAAGAAAGTAACGGCAGCTTAAGAAATATTTAGATTCAAGGAACAGACTCCTGATATGAAACGTCAGACTTTAACAGGCCTTTTAGCGGTATCCCTTCTGTTTGGATGTGCAAGCAAAGAAGAAATCGTTCCTGATGTGCCGCCTTCGGAACTGTATGCAGACGCACAGATTTCTCTTCAAAGTGGTAATTGGCTTTCTGCAATTGAGAAACTGGAAGCATTAGACTCACGTTACCCATTCGGTGCCTACTCAGAACAGGTGCAGCTTGACCTAATCTATGCGTACTACAAAAACGACGACCTTGCTTTGGGCTTGGCAACCATTTCTCGCTTTATGCGTTTAAACCCAACCCATGAAAAAATGGACTGGGTACTGTACATGCGCGGCCTAAGCCATATGGCGCAAGATCGTAACTTTATGCATGATCTGTTCAGCGTAGATCGAAGCGATCGCGATCCTGAGCCAGTAAAAAAAGCGTTTGATGACTTCAAAAAACTGCTTCAACGCTACCCGAACAGCCCATACGCACAAGATTCACAAAAACGCATGGTTGCGCTGAAAAACCGCCTAGCGAACTATGACTTAGCGACGGCTGACTTCT
The DNA here is from genome assembly GCF_020515785.1 of Vibrio sp. E14. Classification (NCBI taxonomy): domain Bacteria; kingdom Pseudomonadati; phylum Pseudomonadota; class Gammaproteobacteria; order Vibrionales; family Vibrionaceae; genus Vibrio; species Vibrio sp. E14. The sequence goes on along the minus strand of NZ_JAHPJI010000004.1, from coordinate 533,513 downwards.
ACCTCCGCCGTGAAGCCTGGGTAGCTGCAATTAATCGCAGTCAAGAGCTACAAAAAGCATTCCCAGACACCGAAGCGGCACGTAAGTCACTGACTATCCAGCTAGAGGCCTACAAGCAACTCGGTTTGGAAGACGCCGTAGCAAGAACTGAAAAGCTTATCGAGCTCAACCCTGTGAAGTAACTGAGCCGCTTCAAACTAAACCGCCACCGTTTTTACCGTGGCGGTTTTTTATTACCCGCAATAGCGTGTTCTGCCCTTGCTTGATGATCTACGGGGCTCTACATATGCTTAAAGTTCCCCTCCCCTTTATAAAAGGATGTGAACGTGACGATACCTAAGCTATGCGCAGTTATGCTGCTCTTATTGTCTGCTTCCGTTTGCGCACTGCAAATATCACCACTCAAGCAACCTCCTTACACTGGGGATCTCGATGTTATTAAAGAGAAGAATGTTTTACGTGTCCTCGTTTCTGCTGATCTAGGCTTCTATTACATTGAGGGCGGTACACCAAAAGGAATAGGTGCAGAACTCCTGGCGCATTTCGAAAAAGACCTTCGTAAGCTCAAACCGAAACTTAACGTACAAATTATTCCTCTAGCCCGTGACCAACTTCTGCCAGCCTTAGAAAATGGCTCCGGTGATCTAGTCGTCGCCAATCTGACCATTACCAACACACGTAAACAGAAAGTCGATTTTAGTTCACCCATTCTTACTGGTATTGACGAGTGGATAGTCACGAACAAAAGCACACCAGCCATGACTAACATTGAGCAACTGAGCGGCAAAGAGGTTTGGGTACGTGCCAGTTCTAGCTACTTTGAGAGTATTCAAGCACTAAATAAGAAGCTAAATAAAAAAGGCTTGCCACCCGTTGTCGTACATTTTATTGAAGAAACACTGCAAGACTACGAACTGGTTGGGATGCTCAATAACGGCTACGTCAAAGCCATTGTTCTCGATAGTCATAAAGCCAAACTTTGGCTGAAAGTGATGGATGATATTCGAGCTCACCCAGAAATCCCTATTCGTGAAAATGGTAAAATCGCTTGGGCAATGCGGGAAAACAGCCCAAGTTTGAAAGCCGTCGTGAACAAGTTTATTCAGAAATCTCGTTCTGGGACACTGCTCGGTAACGTCATTTACGGAAAATACATCGATAACACAGGTTGGCTAAACAAAGCCCTTAACCCCAACAAAATTGCTCAACTAGAAAAGCTTGCTACGTTGTTTTCACGCTATGGTGAGAAGTACGATATCGACTATCTACTGATCGCAGCCGTCGCTTATAAAGAGTCCGGCTTTAATAACGACCTCGTTGGAAGTCGAGGTGCAGTCGGCATAATGCAAGTTCTACCCAGCACGGCTCGAGACCCTAATATCAATATCAAAAACGTTCGGCAGCTAGAAAACAATATTCATGCTGGCGTGAAGTATTTAGCATTTTTGCGTAAACAGTACTTCAGTGATCCTGCTATTACGGCGGAAAATAAACTCTACTTTACCTTAGCGGCTTACAATGCTGGCCCCGGGAATGTAGAACGAATTCGTAAACGTGCAGCCCAGCAAGGCTACGATCCTAATATTTGGTTCAATAACGTGGAAGTCGTTATGCGGAAAAGTTTAAGCTCAACGGTTGGGTACGTCACAAGCATTAATCGCTATTACGTTATATACAAACAGCTAGAAAGTTTGGACCAAGTCAAAAGTCTAGAGCGGGTATCACTGGCTCCAAAGGATCCCTTCTTCATGATACCGCTACGAAAAGTCAGTCAAACGCCAGACACAAAAAAGCCGCTTGTACAATAAGCGGCTTTGTAAATAAATTCGTCTGAGAGACTCAGTGACTGTCATCACACTTTACGTGTAGTCAAATTTTAACCATCTCAAATATTAGGCCGTAAAACTTCCCTAAAAACGAAGACGTTTTCAGCTGAGTACTCTATCCAATCTACGGATTTACTAACCGATAACAAGCAATTTTACGATAAATCTCAGCAGATCTTGAGTGAGATCACATTCATTTTTCATCATAAAAAACCCGAACAAAATAATGATCTGAGTCACATTTTTTTATGCTTAAAGCGGTAATCTGAACTCAACCCATGAGGGATGCAACAGAGGAAAAACACTTATGACAATGAATATCACTGGCAAAAACATCGAAATCACCTCTGCAATCCGAGCTCATATTGAGAGCAAGTTTAAAAAACTGGAGAAATGGCAAGTAGACCTAATTGGTTGCCAAGCAACTTTCAGTGAGGAACCAAACAAACAGAAGAAATTCGAAGCGGTTATTAAAGTTCCTAAAGGCCAGCTCATTGCCTCAGCAACTCACGAAGATCTTTACGCAGCTATCAACGAAGTGGAGCAAAAACTAGAACGACAATTGAACAAGCTGACCCACAAACCTGAAGCTCGACGTGCAAATAAGCCTGAGCTAGTGGAAGAAGAAGAGTAAACTGACCAGATTGAGGAAATAGCGCCGAAAGGCGCTATTTTTTTGCTTGACGCTCTCCCCTGCCTTGCTTATTGTGTTTAAACACTCATAAATTAAGCACTATTTATGCATTTAACCTCACTGTTTATTTTTGACTTCTTTTTCCTCCCATAGTCGGAGGGGCGAACTCGTTTGTGAAAGAAAAGTCAAAAACAAACAGAAAGCCTCCCAAATCGGGAGGCTTTTTTATAAGGAAAGAATTGATGACTGACCAACCTATTTCCCTCGAAGAAATTCGTTTGCGCTTGAATGAGCTGGATGACCAACTTCTCAGCTTATTGTCTGAGCGCCGTAAACTCAGCATTGAAGTAGCCAAAAGCAAAGTACAAACCTCAAAACCCGTTCGTGATGCCGTTCGAGAACAACAACTATTAGTTAAGCTGATTTCTAATGGCCGAGATAAATACGAACTCGACGTGCAGTACATCACTAAACTTTTTCATACCATCATTGAAGACTCTGTGCTTCTTCAGCAAAGTTACTTGCAAAACCTCGTTAACCCGCAACAAAGTCGTAAGCCACTTGCTCGCGTCGCTTTCTTAGGAGCCAAAGGCTCTTACTCGCACTTGGCAAGCCGTGAATACTTCAGCCGTAAAAATACAGAACTTATCGAGCTCAACTGCGAACACTTCAAAGAAGTGACTCAAACAGTAGAATCGGGCCATGCTGATTATGGCGTTCTGCCAATCGAAAACACCAGTTCAGGCTCTATTAATGAAGTGTACGACCTACTACAACACACGACGCTTTACATCGTTGGAGAGCTAACTCAACCAATCGAGCACTGCTTAGTTGCGAAAAAAGACATTCGTCTGGAAAACATTAAAACGCTGTATTCACATCCTCAGCCACACCAACAGTGCAGTGAGTTTTTAAGCCGTATGAAAGGTGTAAAACTGGAGTCTTGCGCCAGCACAGCAGATGCAATGCAAAAAGTCCAAGAGATGGATCGTGATGATGTTGCTGCAATTGGTAATGCATCAAGCGGTAAGCTATACGGCTTGCAAGCAATTCAAGGCAACATCGCAAACCAAACTGAGAACCATACTCGTTTTATCGTGGTTGCTCGCAAACCAGTTGAGGTTTCAACTCAGATTCCAGCAAAAACCACCTTGATCATGTCGACCTCCCAAGAGGCTGGCTCATTGGTTGAAACACTATTAGTGCTGCAACGTTACGGCATCAATATGACCAAGCTAGAATCACGTCCAATTATGGGGAACCCATGGGAAGAAATGTTCTACGTAGACTTGGAATCTCATCTTGCTTCGACAGAAATGCAACAGGCACTAGAAGAGCTAACAAAAATAACTAAACACTTGAAAGTATTAGGCTGTTACCCTAGTGAGAACGTAAAGCCTACCCAAGTAAAATTGAGTTAATAGACACCAGTGAGTAAAAAGATCATGGCAACCCAAAAAGTCGTAATCGCATCGCTAAACCCAGCTAAAATTAATGCCGTTCAAAGTGCATTTAACAGTGCATTTCCGCACCAAGAGTTCAACTTCGTTGGCGTCAGTGTACCGAGTGAGGTCGCAGATCAACCTATGACTGATGAAGAAACTCATCGCGGTGCACTAAACCGCGTTAAAAACGCAAAAGTAGAGATGCCAAACGCGGATTACTATGTCGGACTTGAAGCGGGAATTGAAACAAACGTGACGTTTGCGTGGATGGTTATTGAGTCGAATACTCACCGCGGTGAATCTCGCTCTGCGAGCTTAATGCTGCCGCCCAAAGTATTGGAAAAACTCGAGCATGCGAATGAGCTGGGAGATGTCATGGATGAGGTGTTTGGTACCGAGAACATCAAACAGAAAGGTGGTGCCATCAGCCTGCTCACCCAAAACCAGCTGACTCGAAGTTCGGTTTACCATCAAGCCTTGATTCTGGCTCTGATTCCATTCACAAACCCTGAGCACTTCCCTTCAAATTTATAACGCTCATCCTATTCGCTAGGTACGAAAAAGGGCGGATATTTCCGCCCTTTTTAACACGTTATCTTAACCACTTGTGATACCAATACCTAAAAGCGAATTGGAATCACTGGCTACTTAGATACCGCAACTTGCTCTAACAAAACCTTGAGTTTGTCTTTCTCTTCATCAGATTTAGACTTTAACTCGTTAGAGCCACGAGTAATAGTGGCAATACCCACGCCAAGCATCTGGCTGATCTGGCGTTGAGATAATTCTCCTTTAAGAAGCTCGTTAATAATATTAACGCGTGATATTAATGATTCTCTCTCATCACGTGACATCAGCATGGTTAGCAGCATGTCATCTTGCTCACTGTCCATGCTAGTTCGAATTAGCTCAATAATCTGTTGCCAGTCTTTGTACTCGGGTTCGTGCGACATCAAGTTACCTCACTCAATACTTGGTATTGATCTCATGTTGATTCAAGAACGCGCCATCGATACCCAAAAGATCACGGTAATATGTTTCAAACATCAGGATGTTTTGTACATAACCGCGTGTCTCTCTAAATGGAATTGCCTCAATAAAGGCATAAGCATCCACTTTTCCTTGGGTACGCTCTCGCCACGTTTTTACTCTGTTAGGACCTGCATTATAAGCAGCAAGAGCAAAAATACGATTATTATCGTAATCCTCTAATAAGCCTTGCAAATAATGGCTACCAATTTCGATATTTTTACCTACATTGTAGAGGTCCTGCGTACCTTGATAACTCAACTTATATTTACGTGCTGTGTACTTTGCTGTAGCGGGCATGATCTGCATAAGACCACGAGCACCAACTGGAGAACGGGCTTCGACATCCAACGCACTTTCCTGTCGAGCTAGGGACATCATCGTCACGGGATCTATGTTGTGTTTTTTTGCATAAAAGTTAAACCACCAGCGATGCGCAATCGGGAACCTCAGTTCGATATTATCCCACATCTGCGCTTGAATACTCGCGGTCACCGTTAGGTTATGCCAACGCTTAGAAGACGCATAAGCCGCCAACATCGCCTTTTCATCTTTCCCTACGCGGCGCAATAAATGTGCCCATTCACTTTTCGCTGCTGCAATTTTGTCCGTCGCGATCAACTCTTCAATACGAACTAACGAGTCTTGATAGGGTTGAACCACTCGCTTATCAAACTTAACCGTATGCGTAGGGTATTTGATTGATTGTCCAATCGAATTAGCGGCTGCCACACTATAAAAGTTTCGCTGCCCGACCAAAGTCGCTAAACGCTGTTTCCCTGCGATGTCATCACCTAACGCAATTTCACTTCGTCCAAGCCAGTATTGCCAGCGAAGCGACGCTTGCTCTTCTTTATTGAGAACGGCAATCCACTCTTGTACGCCCTTCCAATCCGCGTTCTGAATCGCTAAGCGAATGCGAGTTTCAATGAGCGGTAAGTACTGGCTGGTTTTCGTTTTATCATCGCGCCACTTAGCTAGTGACTCAGACTCAGTACGGGTCAATCGAAATGCGATATAGTCAGCCAGGGCTTGCGCCTTTTCTGGAGAAAACTTCTGCCCTTTAATGACGGCATCATACGCACTCTGCGCTTGACTGGTATTCATGCGAGCTAGCTTTTCCAACGCATATTCGCTTTGCGCTCGATTAAAATCATTAGCCGGTTTTTTCTTCGCGAACTCCGCAACGCTTGAAGGGTTATCAAACAACGCCTTCATTTCTTTCGCTTGTTGCCTTGCCTGCGAGGATTTAGGCAATTTAAGTAAGTAACTCATCAAACTGCCATTACGTGCATCAAACGCCAGTAGCATACGCTGGAGAATTAATTCATCAGTACGTTCACCGGCCTTGTCCCATGCTGCGAATAATGGATCGCACTCATCGGCAATACTTCTGCCACGCAACCACATATGCTCAGCCCCTTTAAACGCGGCGACTTTCTTACCTTGCTCTAACTGAGCCACGTAGAAAATACATTGGTAACGCTCGCCACTTGGAATGACTTTTTGAAACTCAGTAATGGTTTTCCAATCTTTTTGCTTATAAAGATGGTTGAGGTATGGAGCGCGCACACGACGAGAAAAAGGAAACGACTCGTGCTCCGAAATAAATTCGTTCACCTGCTGTGGCGATTTTTCCGGTAACTGTCTAATAAACGTTCGGTAGTCCACATAAGGCGTCAGTGGATAGTCAGAAATTTTAGGACGGATCGAAAGGTATCCGTCGATGTCATTTTTATCTAATAAATCTTGAGCTTGCTCATAAACTTCACGCTGCTTTTCCAAGCTCAGCGCAGCATTAGCACTCAAACTCATCGCACACAGCGCGGCGGCGCAGCATACGTTTTTAGCCAATTCAGATACGTTGAATCTCATTTGTGTCATTTTCCCCAGACATATACTGCCCCAAAGCCTCGTTTTGTTAGCGTTCATGTGATGTTAAGGCAATTTTCACACATGCATCTATTTACACAGAATGCAGATGTCCATGTAAAGCAACTTAGTGTATTAAAAATTGTACTCGTGAAACTTTTAAGACGATGGAGACAAGGAGTTCCTAACTTGTGCAGAAAGCACTTCGTCATTTATAACGAATAACAAAAGTGTATACCCTAACCGTGTAAGTTTCCGGTCAGCTCAAAATAAGAAATCCATTCGAAAGGGAAATTCTTGCAATGCGGTAACAAAAACAAAGCACTTGGTATAAAATGATGGGTTTGAATGACAGTTAATTTAGGAACGATCGGCAATGGCTGAATACGTATATACCATGTCGCGGGTGAGCAAGATTGTGCCACCTAAGCGTCAAATTCTTAAAGACATCTCTCTGAGCTTCTTCCCTGGTGCGAAAATCGGTGTTTTAGGTCTGAACGGTGCAGGTAAATCCACACTGCTACGTATCATGGCAGGTATCGACACGGATATCGACGGTGAAGCACGTCCACAACCTGGTCTAAACGTAGGCTACCTACCCCAGGAGCCAGTATTAGACGAATCAAAAACCGTTCGTGAAGTTGTTGAAGAAGCAGTTGCTGACGTTGCTGACGCACTGAAACGTTTGGATGCGGTCTATGCGGCTTACGCAGAACCAGATGCAGACTTCGACGCACTTGCAAAAGAGCAAGGCGAACTTGAAGCTCTGATCCAAGCGAAAGATGGTCACAACCTAGAAAACGCACTTGAGCGAGCAGCAAACGCACTTCGTTTACCTGAATGGGACCAAAAAATTGCGCACCTATCAGGTGGTGAACGCCGCCGTGTCGCTATTTGTCGCCTGCTACTTTCTAAGCCAGACATGCTGCTGCTTGATGAGCCTACCAACCACCTAGATGCAGAATCTGTTGCTTGGTTAGAGCGCTTCTTAGTGGATTACACAGGTACTGTAGTCGCTATCACCCACGACCGTTACTTCCTAGATAACGCCGCGGGTTGGATCTTAGAGCTTGACCGTGGTGAAGGTATCCCATGGGAAGGTAACTACACCTCATGGTTGGAGCAAAAAGACGCTCGTCTACAACAAGAAGCATCTCAAGAAAGTGCTCGTCAAAAAACCATCGAGAAAGAACTTGAGTGGGTACGTAAAAACCCTAAAGGTCGTCAAGCGAAATCAAAAGCACGTATGGCACGCTTTGAAGAACTGCAAAGCTCTGATCACCAAAAACGTAACGAAACCAATGAACTGTTTATCCCGCCAGGTGAGCGCCTAGGTGATAAAGTTATTGAAGTGAAGAACCTAACGAAGTCATTTGACGGCCGTGTTCTAATTGATGACCTATCATTCAGCATCCCTAAAGGTGCGATTGTTGGTATCATCGGTGCGAACGGCGCAGGTAAATCGACCCTATTCAAGATGTTAAGTGGTACTGAACAACCAGATTCAGGCACAATTGAAATGGGCGACACTGTGAAACTTGCATCGGTCGATCAGTTCCGTGACAGCATGGACGATTCTAAAACCGTATTCCAAGAGATTTCTGAAGGCGCAGATATAATTAAGATCAACAACTTCGAAATCCCTGCTCGCGCGTACTGTTCACGCTTTAACTTTAAAGGCAGCGACCAACAAAAAATCATTGGTGAGCTATCAGGTGGTGAGCGTAACCGTGTCCACCTTGCGAAACTGCTTAAAGCGGGCGGTAACGTGTTACTACTCGACGAACCGACCAACGACCTTGACGTGGAAACACTGCGTGCTCTAGAAGAAGCACTACTAGAGTTCCCTGGTTGTGCAATGGTTATCTCGCACGACCGTTGGTTCCTTGACCGTATCGCGACCCACATCATTGACTACCGTGACGAAGGCCAAGTTAACTTCTACGAAGGTAACTACACCGAGTACATGGACTGGTTGAAGAAAACGTTGGGCCCTGAAGCCGCAGAACCACACCGCATCAAATACAAGCGTATTGCGAAGTAATCGCAACCCGCAAAGTTTGATTGTAATTTGTACAAAGGCCGCTATCATAGCGGCCTTTGTTTTCTTTGTTATAAAAAAGAGCTCATTAGCCCGTCTCGTTCGTTAAGAACATGACATTGCACTTACGTCACTCTGTAGCGACCTCGACACTTTTCAAACAGCAATCGAACATTTTTTGTTCGCATTGATATACTATTCAATTCTGTTTGAAGACATGACGAGAAAATGCACATGGCAGAGAGACGACGCTTTTCACGCATTCTCCATCAAGCGCCAGCGAAGGTAGAACAACGTGACTTGGCAATTGAAGCTAGGATTCAAGATCTTTCCTTACATGGTTTACTCATGAAAGTGGAAGAGACTGAGGCTTTGGATCCAGCCCTTCCAACCCATGTTACTTTTTCATTTGATCAATCCGAACAAGTGATTACGTTAAAAGCGCAAATTGTGGATGTTTCTAAGTGTGAGATTAGGTTAAAGATCATCAAGATAGACATCGAGAGCATTAGCCAACTAAAACGATTTATAGAATTGAATGTAGGCAATAACGACCTTCTGAACCGAGAGTTAGAACATCTCTCTGATTTAGGAGAAAAATAAATGAACGCCTATTTAAGTAACAATAACTATGTCTAAAAAAATCATCATGCAGATCCCGACGAAAAACGGCGATCAGCAGTTCTATTTGGGCCGCAGTTCGGTCCTAGCAGTATTTGCTTCGGTATTGGCATTACCCGCCGTCGTTGGTGGCGCGTGGTATCTCAATCAACAGCAGATACACAATAAAGACGAACTAACACAAACCATCGCCAAACTAGAAAGTGAAAAGGCCGAAATCACCGCTCTTTATGAAGAGCAGCTTGATACCAACCACTCGCTTTCTCAGTCATTGACCGATAAAAACAATCAAATTCAGCTATTAGGAAAACGGGTATTCGACGTCGAATCGGTTCTAGGTCTCGCTGACGAAGAGCTGATGATCGATGAAAACAACATGGCGTTAGAAGAGCGAATTGATGCAGCAGCTATCGATTCCGCGGTTCGAGCAACCATGTTTCGTTTGATTCCAAATGATAGCCCAGTGACATACCAACGTATTTCTTCTTCCTATGGCAGTCGCATTAATCCTATTTCAGGTAAACGACACGTTCATACTGGTATCGATCTTACCTGTAAACGAGGAGAAGAAATCCTCGCACCTGCAGACGGAGTGGTGGAAACCGTTCGCCCGAGTAATCGTGGCTATGGCAACTATGTCACTATTCGTCACTCATTTGGTTTTATGAGCTCCTTTGCTCACTTACAACGCTTTAAAGTGAAAAGCGGCCAATTTGTCAGTAAAGGCGATGTGATTGCTCAATGTGGTAGTTCAGGTAATTCCACTGGCCCGCACCTGCATTACGAGGTGCGCTTTCTCGGGCGAGCACTCAACCCTCAATACTTGATGGAGTGGACACCTGAAAACTTCAATTATGTATTTGAAAAAGAGAAAAAAGTGAAATGGGGCCCTTTAGTTCAATTGATTGATAATGTCGTGCGTCTGCAAGTCAATTTAACCAACTCCCCCTATCGCGACACCAGTATCAATACAGTATCAAGTGAAGATACCAGCAATACCGCGACTAACTGATTTATCTCTCGACACAAAAAAGAGCAGCGTAAGCTGCTCTTTTCGTTTCGGGCTCCACACGGATAGATAACCAGCGATTAACCGCGATGAATATTATCATTCGCCTGTTTGAGTAAGTTTTGGCTCTCATTCATAAATTGTTGTGAATAATCACCAAACCACTCACTCACCTGCTCAAAGCTTTCGACAAATTTGGCTTTATCTTTGCTATCCAAAATCGCAAGTGCTTCGCCGAAGCGTTGGTGGAATCGCTTAATCATGTCGATGTTTTCTTGCGATGAGAGAATAATGTCACCGTAGAGGTTTGGATCTTGCCCAAACAGACGCCCTACCATCGCCAACTCCAGGCGGTAGATTGGTGAGCTCAACTTTAACAGTTGCTCAATGTTCGGGTTCTCTTTGCTTAGATGCATGCCGTAAGCAAATGAGGTGAAGTGACGCAGCGCTTGGATTAACGTCATGCCATGATCGTGCTCTTGCGCATCAATCTGACACAAGCTCGCGCCCCAAATACCAAACTGTTGCAGCAACCATTGGTATTGATCATTTCCACGCCCATCACAGTACACAATCACCTGCTTGGCAAGGCTCGGCACATCTGGACCAAACATTGGGTGTAAACCAACCACCGGACCTTGGTGCACATTCAACATTGCTTGCAGTGGCTTAGATTTTATAGAAGTCAGGTCACACAGAATGCAGTCTTGTGGCAGATTACCTAGCTTTTCAATCACACTTTCTGTTAGGTGAATTGGCACAGTAACCACCACCAGGCCCGCATCTTTTAGGATGTCATCCGCACGATCCCAGTCTTTGCTACCAAGCACTTTGACTTGATAACCAGATAGCTTGAACATACGTCCAAACAGGCCGCCTAACTGGCCATTACCACCAATAATGACCACTGAGCGTAATTCAGGGTTCAAACACTTAAAACCGGAGTCTTTTTCACTGGCATAAGACTCACGCATGGTACGACGCAGAATATCTTCAATAAGCTGTGGAGGAATGCCCATTTTCTCAGCTTCTGCTCGGCGAGAAGCCAGCATCGCCGCTTCACGATCAGGAGCATAAATAGGCAAACCATGTTCGCTTTTTACTTCCCCAACTTTCTCTACGAGCGCCAAACGCTGAGCTAATAGCTCCAACATTTGTTTGTCGACTGCATCAATCTGATCGCGTAATGCGTTAAGTTCAACTGCCATTGATGTTCCTTAAATCCTGTATTAATTAGCCTTTAGACGATTTTCTAAGAAAGGCACGAGCTCTTCATGTGCATGACGTAATAGTGCCTCAGTTGAATCCCAATTGATACATGCGTCAGTGATAGATACACCGTATTTCATTTCTTCGAGAGCTAAGTCAGAAGATTGATTTCCTTCATTGATATGGCTTTCAATCATAAGACCGATAATAGATTTATTGCCTTCACGGATTTGATGAATCACATCCTCCGCGACTAATGGCTGGCGACGGTAATCTTTACGTGAGTTGGCGTGACTACAATCCACCATTAATGATGCATCAAGGCCAGATTTCGCCATTTCTTGCTCACACTCAGTAACTGACACTGAGTCGTAGTTAGTTTGCTTGCCACCACGTAAGATCACGTGTCCATTAGCATTACCCTGAGTGGTCAATAGCGCTACTTGTCCCTCACGGTTGATCCCCATAAAACGGTGGCTAGAAGACGCAGCTTGCATCGCATTGATTGCGGTTGCCAAACTGCCATCCGTGCCATTTTTAAAACCGATTGGCATAGACAGGCCACTTGCCATTTCACGGTGAGTTTGTGACTCCGTAGTACGTGCGCCGATCGCAGCCCAACTAAAAGTGTCCGCCAAGTATTGTGGGCTAATTGGGTCCAGAGCTTCAGTCGCGAGCGGGATTTCCATCTCGGCCAATTCCACTAGCAGTTCGCGTCCAACATGCAGACCATGTTCAATATCGAAGCTGCCATCGAGGTGCGGATCGTTAATCAGCCCTTTCCAGCCGACCGTGGTGCGTGGTTTTTCAAAGTAAACACGCATAACAATATACAGTTGGTCACTTAGTTGTTCAGAGAGCGCTTTAAGACGTTTTGCGTAATCCTTCGCCGCTTCCACGTCGTGGATAGAACATGGACCACATACAACTAGCAGGCGATGATCCTTTTTATGAATAATATTAGCGATAGTTTGGCGAGACTCTTGAATAAAGCGGCGCGCTTTTTCACTCAAAGGAAGCTTGGTTTTTAGCTCCTCTGGGGTAATAAGAACCTGCTCTTCGCTAATATTAATATTGCTCAACTCGCTTTTCTGCATAACTCTAACCTGTATATTTATTTTTACACCCAACCAAATCCTTGGTGAGGCAACTTAGCTTTAACGACAAGATAACAGGCTAAAAAAGAAAAACAAGCGTACACAATAAAAAACATTTGGTGTAAATTTTTATTTACAGATAAATAAAAAGCCAAAGTATAATTAACTTTGGCTTCTAATCGGTGTTTTGAATCGTTTACAAGAAGTTTAGCTGGTCAAGCGTTTCATCGCTTCACTCGCCGCTTTCCACTCTTGAGATAACTTGAGATCGCTTAGAGAAAACGACTGTTTTTTCAGTAACGCATCCGCCAGTGGCACAGTTGATACCGGCAAGTTATCCAACACCTCAATATGTGCTTCGCGCTTATTACACATCAATAGCATATCGCAACCGGCTTTCAGGGCTTGAGCCCCACGCTCGGCAGGGCTACCCATGATTGCAGCGCCTTCCATCGTCAGATCATCGGAGAAAACCAATCCTTTAAAACCGAGTTGCTGTCGCAAAACTTGTTTCAACCAGTATTCTGAACCACTCGCAGGCTGAGAGTCGTAGTTCGGAAAAATCACGTGAGCAGGCATCATGGCATCTAAAATACCGGCATCAATTTGCGCTTTAAAGATAGCCATGTCTTGTTCAAAAATGTCGCTGCGCTCGTCGTATGGCGTTTCTAAGTGTGAGTCAGCAATCACACCACCGTGACCCGGGAAGTGTTTACCTGTTGTTGCCATTCCAACGCTCTTCATACCCTGCATGTAAGCGGTGCTAAATCGAAGAATGGTATCGGCATCTTCGCCAAATGCTCGGTTACCGATCGCTTTACATTGATGACCTTTATCGAGCACGGGTGCAAAGCTTAAATCAATGTCGTGTGCTATCAACTCCGCTGCCATTAGCCAACCGCCCATACGTGCTAACTCTTCACCATTTTGATGTTTGGCATATTCTTCGGCTGCAGGGATCAACGAGAAACCTTCACGGAAGCGTTGTACTCGCCCCCCTTCTTGATCCACACCGATCAAAATCGGGCGCTTGGCTGCCTTGCGGATTGATTGAGTAAGTGCTTGAAGCTGTTCACTATCATGATAGTTGCGAGCAAATAGAATTAAGCCGCCAACCGTAGGATGTTCCAGAATTTCTTTGTCTTCAGCGGTCAGTTCATAACCCGCGACGTCAACCCATAACGGTCCCATGTTTTCTCCTCAAAATCGGCTGAATATCTCGTATTCGATGAGGTTATTCGCTTCAGATTTGCTTTACAATAAGTGAATGAAGAATTGACGAGATCGGCTATGAAATTTAACGAACTGTACATTGGTGTGATGTCTGGAACGAGTATGGACGGCGTTGATACCGCTCTGGTTGAAATAAGTGATGAGCACGTTCGTCTGGTTGCGCACGACGATTACCCAATGCCCACAGCACTGAAAGAAATGCTGTTATCTGTTTGTACCGGTCAAGCCACAAATTTAAAAGCCATAGGTGAATTGGATCACCAACTTGGCCACCTCTTCGCTGACGCCGTTTTACAACTGCTCAATAAGTCTGGCTACGTCGCGGAACAAATTCGTGCGATTGGTAATCACGGTCAAACGGTATTCCACCAACCTACTGGAGAGTTACCCTTTACCACTCAGTTGGGTGATGCCAACATCATCGCAGTGAAAACAGGGATTGATACGGTTGCAGATTTTCGACGTAAAGATATGGCGCTAGGTGGTCAAGGTGCCCCACTCGTCCCTGCTTTCCATAAAAGCATTTTTGCGATGCAGGACTCCACAACTGTGGTGCTTAACATTGGAGGCATTGCCAACATCTCTGTACTGCATCCCGAGCAACCAGTCATTGGCTATGACACAGGCCCGGGCAACATGTTGATGGACGCGTGGTGTGCGCTGCACACTGGGCAAAGCTTCGACAAAGATGCACAATTTGCACTGAAAGGAACGGTAAACGCTACTTTGTTGACTCAATTACTTAAAGAAGCTTACCTCGCCATGCCAGCACCTAAAAGTACCGGGCGAGAACTGTTCAATATTGACTGGCTGCATCAGCAACTGGCTCATTACAATTTACCAACCGAAGACGTACAGCGTACACTCTGCGAATACTCTGCGATTACCATTGCCAACGAAGTCGACAAGTTTTCTCATGGCATCACGCCTCAACTATTGGTCTGTGGCGGTGGAGCAAGAAACCCACTTTTAATGCAGCGATTGACTAAGTTATTGCCACAATGGCACGTTGCGACAACGGCAGAAAAAGGCGTTGATGGTGACTACATGGAAGCCATGGCATTTGCTTGGCTTGCGCAGCGCTATATTCATAGCCTCCCTAGCAATTTACCGGAAGTCACAGGGGGAAGTCGTCTCGCTTCACTTGGCGTACTCTACTCAAAAAATTAATCACGAAGGCTTAAATTACTATGACAAATGACGCGCTTATTGCGGCTCTTTCTCACCTTGTCTCTGAAGGTCGAAATCCTGAAACAATGGATATCGATCTTCTTCCTTCATTAGATATTGTGCAGCGTTTAAACCAACAAGATAAACTCGTCCCAATTGCGGTCGAGAAAGTGCTACCAGAGATCGCTCAAGCCGTTGATAAGATCACGGAAGCATTTAAGGTCGGAGGTCGGTTGTTTTACATCGGTGCAGGCACCAGTGGTCGGCTCGGCGTCTTGGACGCTTCAGAATGCCCACCAACTTTTGGCACGGATCCAGAGATGGTCGTTGGTATTATTGCGGGTGGAAAAGAGGCAATGTTCCGCGCGAAAGAAGGGGCAGAAGACGACCCTGAACTAGGCGAGCAAGATCTTAAAGAGAATGCGCTAACACAACGCGATGTCGTCGTTGGTATTGCGGCAAGTGGACGAACACCATATGTAATTGGTGGCTTAGAGTATGCGAACGAACTTGGTGCCACCACTGTAGCACTATCTTGTAACCCTGACTCTCCGATTGCAGATATTGCCGATATTGCGATAAGCCCCGTTGTTGGACCTGAAGCGTTAACGGGATCCACTCGCTTAAAATCAGGGACGGCGCAAAAGCTCGTACTGAACATGCTCACTACTGCAAGCATGATTCGCCTAGGTAAAAGTTATCAGAACTTAATGGTAGATGTGAAAGCGACGAATGCAAAACTAGTTGCAAGAGCGGCTCGTATTGTTATGCAAGCAACAGATTGTACTAACCAAGAGGCTAAAACTGCGCTCAAAGAAACGGACTACGACGCCAAGTTAGCGATTTTGATGATTTTAACCGGGCTGGATAAAGAAAGCGCGACTGAGCAATTGAAAGCCAAACAAGGATATTTAAGAAAAGTCGTGATCGATCAAGCGAATCAACCTTAATCAATAAAGCGCCTCACTTATTTAAAAGTCAGGCGCCTTTTATGGCTTAACTTAGTAGTTCAATCGTTCAATGTGAGTAATACCGACTTTACCTTCAAGGTCGCTGAACATATGAACCATTGCTGGGTATGGTTGTGCTCCAGGGTAGACAACTTCTGCATTACAGAAAAACGCATAGTTTTGTCCGGCTACGACTTGAGTAGCCACAACCAAAGGGGAGTATTTGACGCCGACAAACCCCTCGATACCTTTAGCAAATACTTCTTTATCCTCTGCTTTGAGTTCATTAAATGGACTCCAGCCACCAGCCATTTGCGTTGACATAATGTGATTCCTTTTTTCTGTGCTCACTATCAAGCAATATGAACATAGTTTAATAATGGTAATTTTGCCACAATTATGTTTTGCGGACGGTATCACAACGGCTTTATTGACTATTAATTTGAGTACTCATTCCAGCCACGCTGCCATTCCATACGGAATTTTTGTGCTTGCTCAGTACCCTCACAAACCCCTTTATAATACTGACCAGATAACCCCATTTGATACGCAAAAGCAGGGTTACAGTATTCACGTAGACCCTCTAAATAACCTTGGTCGTAGTCACTTTGCTTAACGCTACCCAACTCACGCAGCTCGCTCATCGTGCGTGATGTATGTCCGGCTACACCATCTTGATATCCGATCTGATGCCAATCTCCTGACTTGGCAAGATCTTCCGTCGTTGCAGCGCATCCTGTAAGTAAAGCCAGCGCCAAACCTAACGTTGCCGTTTTCATGGTTCTTCCTTAAGCAATTGTTTTCAAAAATAAGCTTACCACTAATTATTGGCGTTTGCCGCTTAGCTTGCAGATTAAACCACTGACGCCTCGAATCAGCCGCTCACTACTGCAATCAACCATTCGCCATTTTTAAAAACCGCTCAAGCAGTATATCGACCACTCAGTGCTCTATTCGACCACTCATCTACTAACCGAATGCATTTAACACAAGTGACGCATAACATGCATCCTGAGATTAAAAAATTACCCTACCCAACTAAGACCAAGGACAATTGCTATGATGTGGTTTCTAACCTGTGTCGCAGCCCTAATCGGCGGATACTTCATCTACGGCGCTTTCGTCGAGAAGATTTTCGGCATCAATGAAAAACGCCAAACGCCTGCTCACACCAAATCGGACGGTGTTGACTTCGTTCCAATGTCAACAAAGAAAGTTTATCTAGTTCAGCTACTTAACATCGCTGGTGTTGGTCCAATTTTCGGCCCAATCATGGGTGCACTATACGGTCCAGCGGCAATGCTTTGGATTGTTGTCGGTTGTATTTTTGCTGGCGCAGTACACGATTACTTCTCAGGCATGCTTTCAGTGCGTAACGGCGGCGCATCTGTACCTACTATCACAGGTCGCTACCTAGGTAATGGCGCAAAACACTTTATGAATATTTTTGCCATTGTCCTACTGCTTCTTGTTGGCGTAGTGTTCGTTTCTGCTCCTGCAGGCATGATTACTAACCTCATCAATGATCAAACAAGCTTGAGCGTAAGCATGACTACTATGGTTATCGCTATCTTCGCTTACTACATCATTGCGACGATTGTTCCTGTCGATAAAATCATTGGCCGCTTCTACCCACTGTTTGGCGCCCTACTCATCTTTATGTCTGTTGGCCTAATGACAGCCGTTGCTTTCTCTAGCGAACACACAGTAATGGGTGACTTCCAAGTTTCGGACATGTTCTCTAACCTCAACCCAAATGACATGCCGTTATGGCCTGCATTGTTCATCACTATTGCATGTGGCGCTATCTCTGGCTTCCACGCGACTCAGTCTCCACTGATGGCGCGTTGTATGGAAAACGAGAAAAACGGTCGTTTCGTTTTCTACGGAGCAATGATTGGTGAAGGTGTTATCGCGCTAATCTGGTGTGCTATCGCTCTGTCTTTCTTCGGCTCTCTAGACGCACTATCAGAAGCTGTGAAAAACGGTGGTCCTGGTAACGTGGTATACAGCGCATCATTTGGTCTGCTTGGTGTGTTCGGTGGTATCCTTGCGTTCTTAGGTGTGGTAATCCTACCAATTACGTCTGGCGATACAGCGTTCCGTTCAAGCCGTCTGATCCTTGCTGAATACTTCAACATGGAACAAAAGACGCTACGTAACCGCCTACTGATGGCACTTCCACTGTTCGTTATCGGCGGTATCTTAACTCAAGTAGACTTCGGCATTATCTGGCGCTACTTCGGTTTTGCTAACCAAACAACAGCAGTAATGATGCTTTGGACTGCGTCCGCTTACCTACTACGTCACAACAAGCTGCACTGGATTACCACTATCCCTGCTATCTTCATGACCACGGTATGTGTCACGTTCATCTTAAACAACAGCTCGCTAGGTTTTGGCCTGCCAATGCAACTATCAACTATCGTCGGTATTGTGTTTGCCCTAGCAGTGACTGGTTACGTTATCAAAACCTCTAAGGGTAAAGGTGAAACTGAACTGGCTGACGAAGAGAAACCACAAGCCGTATCAGAAACAGCGTAATACTCGTCGCATCCGAGTGACTAAGATAAGAGCCTGCCAATTGCAGGCTCTTTTTGTTTTATACCCAAGTCACTTTAAGATTCAGAACTCGGAGCGCAGCGCCATGTATTAAGCTGTCTTTATTTATCTGAGCCAAGCATCTTGAAGTGACTTAGGTATACAATAACAACATTGATTCTAGGTTAGGTTCACTATGGAACTGGTCGTTTCCCTTTTACAACAGATGTGTGTTTACTTAGTTTTGGCTTACATGCTAAGTAAAACGCCAATCATCTTACCTTTGCTGAGTATTTCTTCGCGCTTAAGCCACCGCCTAATTTGTTACGTACTTTTCTCTGGCTTTTGTATTCTCGGCACCTATTTCGGTCTGCATATCAACGACGCTATTGCCAATACTCGAGCGATCGGCGCGGTCATGGGCGGGCTGTTTGGTGGACCTGTTGTAGGTTTCGCCGTCGGATTTACTGGTGGCATCCATCGATACTCTCTTGGTGGCTTTACTGACCTCGCCTGCGCAATTTCAACCACCGCCGAGGGTGTAATTGGTGGCTTGCTCCACGTTTATCTTATCAAGCGAAATAAAGGCGCATTGCTGTTTAATCCAAGCGTTGTATTCAGCGTCACGTTTGTTGCAGAAGTGGTGCAAATGATTTTGCTGCTCGCCGTCGCGAAACCTTTTGATCAAGCCTATGAACTGGTGTCCGCCATTGCAGCACCTATGATCATCGCAAACTCATTTGGTGCGGCGTTGTTCATGAGTATCCTGCAAGACAGAAAAGCGATCTTTGAAAAGTTTTCTGCGACGTTTTCGCGTCGAGCACTCACCATTGCTGATCGCTCAGTGGGAATTCTAAGCAACGGCTTCAACACCGAAAACGCAGAGAAAATAGCACGTATTATTTACGAAGAAACAAAAGTGGGCGCTGTCGCGATTACCGACCAAGAAAAAATCTTAGCGTTTGTGGGCATTGGCGATGATCACCATAAACCGAACACGCCGATTTCATCGCAAAGCACATTAGACTCCATGGAGAAAAACGACATCATTTATCTTGATGGCGCAGAACGTCCATACCAATGTTCCATCGCAAAAGACTGCAAACTTGGCTCCGCGCTGATCATCCCACTACGTGCGGGAAAAGAGGTCATTGGTACCATAAAGCTGTATGAACCGAAGCGTAAATTGTTCTCCACGGCCAACATGTCAATGGCGGAAGGGATAGCTCAGCTTCTCTCTAGCCAAATCCTGTATGGCGATTACCAACAACAACAAGCCTTACTCGCTCAAGCAGAAATCAAACTGCTTCACGCTCAGGTGAATCCACACTTTTTGTTTAATGCACTCAATACTATTAGTGCGATTACTCGTCGTGATCCTGACAAAGCGCGCGAGCTAATCCAAAATTTATCGCACTTCTTCCGCAGCAATTTAAAGCAGAACATTAATACCGTGACGCTAAAGGAAGAGCTTGCACATGTGAACTCGTACTTGAGCATCGAAAAAGCTCGTTTTACGGACCGCTTAGAGGTTGAAATCGATATTCAACCTGAATTGCTGGACATCAAATTGCCAAGCTTTACACTCCAGCCTTTGGTTGAGAATGCCATTAAACACGGCATTTCAAACATGCTTGAAGGTGGTAAAGTTCATATATACAGCGAAGCACACCCACAAGGTCATTTGATTACCGTCGAAGACAATGCAGGCAGTTTTGAACCGCCAAAAGAAAACCACTCCGGGCTAGGTTTAGAAATTGTCGACAAACGTCTCACTAATCAATTTGGGCGTGATGCATCGCTAAAAATTACGTGCGAGCCACATCAATTTACTAAAATGAGCTTTATCATTCCCCCAAAATCATAAAAGCACTCTGAAGCAATAAAGGTAATGTTGGATGTTAACCGCACTCGTCATTGATGATGAACAGTTTGCTCGTGAAGAGCTGACAGAGTTATTGGATGAAACAGGCCAAGTTGAAGTGGTGGGCAATGCCTCAAACGCGATCCTTGGTCTAAAAAAAATCAATGAGCTCAAACCTGATGTGGTGTTTCTCGATATCCAAATGCCTCAAGTTACTGGGATTGAACTACTTGGAATGCTTGATCCAGAAACCATGCCTTATGTGGTTTTTGTCACGGCTTACGACCAGTATGCAATTCAAGCATTTGAAGACAATGCCTTTGATTACTTGCTCAAACCTGTCGACCCATGCCGTTTAACCAAAACGGTCAAACGGCTAAATAAAGTCATTAGTCAATCCGCCCTAACTCAACAGCTGTCTGCTATTACGCCCGATACTTTAGATCAGATTCCGTGCATCGGGCACAACCGTATCGTTATCATGGCCACCGACACGGTAGAATGTGCATACAGTGACATCAGCGGCGTGCATGTACGCTCCACCAGCCAAGCCGCGAGCACTCAACTGACATTAAAAACGCTAGAAGAGAAAACCCCACTGGTACGCTGTCATCGCCAATACTTAGTCAGCATTAAGGCCATCAGCGAAATCAAATTACTCGAAAACGGATTAGCAGAAATCATCACCAAAACTGGCTTTGAGATACCAGTAAGCCGCCGCTACCTTAAAGTGCTCAAAGAGATGCTGGGCATTAGCCACTAACACAAAAAGTTCACACATCACCGCTGAGTTTCCGCTAGCGTATAAATAAGACGCTCCGAAAAGACGAGGCGATGATGTATAAAGTTTTGTTCATATGTAAGCACAATGCTGGACGAAGTGTGCTCGCTGAGTCGATCGCAACCCATATCCTGCCAGCAGATTTTAGTGTCGCCAGCGGTGGGTCTCATCCCACAGGCACAGTTCACCCGGTGGTGCAAAAATATTTAGATGACCACCAACTTCCCATTCCACATATCCACACCCACTCATGGGAAGAGCGAACTCAGTTTCTTCCTGACATCGTGATTATTCTCTGTGACTCTTTACATCAAGAGGCAGCTCCTCAATGGCTTGCGGGGGGCGTTCGAGTAAACTGGCAAGTCGATGCCTTTCCGACTGAAGGTTCTGATGAAGAGGTGTACGCACATTGCGAAAGGGTTGCTCAGTCGCTTGAGCGAAGAATCACGAAGATGTCCGATATGATTATCGATGGTTTAGGGAAAGACCAAATTCGTGATTACCTAAATGAACTGAGAGAGATGTAAAAAAGGCGACCCACTGGTCGCCTTTTGAATATTCGATAAATGGAGATTAATCCACTTGCTTGATTTGCAGTTCTTTGGGTACTTCAAAGAACATATTCTCTTCACGACCAAGCACTTCATCGACCGCTTCGGCACCGACGAGTTCTTTGATTCGCTCTAGAATCTGATTAACGAGCTCTTCCGGAGCAGATGCCCCCGCAGTCACGCCGACCTTTGTTTTGCCTTCGAACCACTCTGGTTTGATATCTTCCGGACAGTCGGTTAAGTAGCCAGGTGTCCCTAGCTTTTCAGCTAGCTCTTTAAGACGTGTAGAGTTTGATGAGTTTCTAGAACCCACCACAACCATCACATCTACGTCACCCGCTAATTCACGTACGGCATCTTGGCGGTTTTGTGTCGCGTAACAGATATCGTCTTTACGTGGTCCTTGGATATCTGGGAAGACGCGGCGTAGCTCTTCGATAACATCGGCAGTTTCATCTACAGAAAGTGTCGTTTGGCTTACGTAATGAAGATCTGATGGATCTTTCACAATCGACTTCAGTTTCTCAACGTCGGCAGGGGTTTCAACCAAGTACATACCACCCGTTTCACTCGCGTACTGCCCCATTGTGCCTTCCACTTCAGGGTGACCTGCGTGACCAATCAGAACCACTTCCATATTGCGGCGGCTTGCTCGCGCTACTTCCATATGCACTTTGGTTACCAAAGGACACGTTGCGTCAAATACGGTCAAATCTCGCTGCTTGGCTTCCTGACGAACCGCCTGCGATACACCATGAGCAGAAAAAATCACAATGTTGTTGTCTGGCACTTCATGCAGCTCTTCAACGAAGATAGCACCACGTTGTTTTAGCCCTTCAACCACAAAACGGTTATGCACCACCTCATGACGAACATAAATCGGTGGCTGATACATCTCTAGCGCACGCTCTACGATGCTAATCGCACGGTCTACACCAGCACAAAAGCCGCGTGGGTTAGCTAATAGGATTTTCATTTCATTGCTCATGGAAATTATCTTTATTGGGTTCGCTATTCTACTGACAAAATTTCAACTTCGAAAGTCACGTCTTGTCCCGCTAGAGGATGGTTGAAGTCCACAGTGACTGAATCGCCAGCAATCTCTGTAATAATGCCCGGGATTTCCATACCATCAGGACCACTGAACGCCATGATTGTACCCACTTCTACTTCTGCATCACCTACAAACTTAGTGCGATCCATATGGTGTACATGGTCTGGGTTTGGCATGCCAAACGCGTCTTCTGCTTTTAACTCAATCGCTTTTTGGGCGCCTGTTTCTAAACCCATCAAGCACTGCTCAAAGTTTTCACTCAAGCTGCCATCACCCATAACAAATTTCGCTGGTTTACCCATGTTATGAGTACTATCCGCAACCGATCCGTCTTTCATTTTAATCGTAAAGTGAAGGGTTACTACAGATGCATTGGTTATTGTTGTCACGTTACTGCTTCCTTGTTCTTGGGTTATTACGCTGTCAGCTTGGTCTTTTTATACATTGATGTGCTGATTGGCGCTCCAACATAATAAAAAGCGTCGCCCGAATCAACGGGCGACGCTTAGGGTTATTCAACTTTTCGCAATATACACTGCCACTACTTAGGCTTTCGCCTCGTCTTTCTTTCGAAAGCCGTCAAGAATAATCATCGCGGCACCAATACAGATCGCCATGTCTGCAAGGTTGAACGCTGGCCAGTGATAATTACCCCAGAAAAAGTCCAAATAATCCACGACAAACCCATGTATTACTCGGTCGAATACGTTGCCTACTGCGCCACCAATAATCATGGCATAAGCAATATTATTCCATTTCTCTTTCGCTGGTAGTTTGCTCATCCAGTAAGTCAAAAGACCTGTAACGATAAAAGCAATACCTGTAAATAACCAACGTTGCCAGCCCGCTTGATCACTCAAAAAGCTAAAAGCAGCACCATAATTATGCACGTACAAAAGATTAAAGAATGGCAAAATTTCTATGCGGTTTGCCCAGCCATATCCCATGTTGTTCATTACAACATACTTAATGCCAATATCAGCTAAAAAGATAACCACCGCTAACCATAACCAGCGAATACCAGATTGCTTTAAAGACAGTGCTTTTTCACTCATTACTTTACCTACAAACAGCCCCAGTAAATACTGGGGCTGTTAATTTTAAAAAAAGTTCAGTCGTTCTAGGTAATTACGCGAATTTACGTACTTCACCTTCGCCTTCTACGTTAGACACACAACGACCACAGATTTTCTCGTGACCTTCAATTGTGCCTACGTCTGGCGTGTGGTGCCAACAACGATCACACTTCTCGCCTTCAGCTGCTGCTACTTCAACAAACAAGCCTTCGATATCCGTGGCTTGTGCTGCATCAGTCTTCTCACCTAGAGGCTTAACTTTCGCCGCAGAGGTTAGTAGAACAAAGCGCAGTTCATCTTCAAGTTTGTTGATCTTCGCCGCTAAAGCGTCATCAGCAAATAGAGTCACTTCAGCTTGTAGTGCACCACCGATGGTTTTCTCTTTACGCGCATCTTCTAGAAGTTTGTTTACTGCACCACGAACCGCTTGGATCTCAGCCCAGAATTCATTGTTCAGCTCTTCACCTTCAGCAAGGCCGAATAGACCGTCGAACCACTCACCAGTGAATACGAACTTGTCGCGCTGACCTGGCATTTCGTTCCAGATTTCATCGGCAGTGAACGACATGATTGGCGCCATCCAACGAACTAGCGCTTCTACGATGTAGTAAAGTGCAGTCTGACAGCTACGTTGAGCGTTGCCGCCACGTTTTGCTGTGTACTGACGGTCTTTAATTACGTCTAGGTAGAAAGAGCCCATTTCGATCGAACAGAATTGCATTAGACGCTGAGTCACACCGTGTGTGTTGTACTCTTCGTATGCTTTAACAATCTCTTCTTGTGCTGCTAGCGCACGACCAACTGCCCAGCGATCTAGCGCAACCATCTCTTCAACAGGAACGATGTCTGTTTCAGGGTTGAAGCCGCTTAGGTTAGCAAGGAAGAAACGCGCTGTGTTACGGATACGACGGTAAGCATCTGCGCTACGTTTTAGGATTTCATCAGAAACCGCAACTTCACCAGTGTAGTCTGTTGAAGCAACCCATAGACGAAGAATGTCAGCACCTAGCTTGTTAGTTACGTCTTTTGGCGCAACCACGTTACCGATAGATTTAGACATCTTACGACCCTGACCATCAACCACGAAACCGTGTGTCAGTACTTGTTTGTAAGGCGCTTCGTCTTTCATCGCGATAGATGAAATTAGAGAAGACTGGAACCAACCACGGTGTTGGTCAGAACCTTCTAGGTATAGGTCTGCACTGTTGCCGTTGTACTCTTCACGAGCATCAACAACGGAGAAGTGAGTGACACCTGAATCGAACCATACGTCTAGCGTATCTAGTACTTTTTCGTATTGGTTAGCGTCAGCACCTAGTAGTTCAGCGGCATCTACATCCCACCATGCTTGGATGCCTTTCTCTTCAACCAGCTTAGCGACTTTCTCGATCAGCTCTAGCGTGTTTGGATGAAGTTCTGCTGTTTCTTTATGAACAAACAGAGCAATTGGCACACCCCAAGTACGTTGACGAGAGATACACCACTCCGGGCGACCTTCGATCATACCTTCGATGCGGCTTTGACCCCACTCAGGCATCCACTCTACGTTCTTGATTGACTCTAATGCTTTAGCACGTAGGCCAGCTTGGTCCATAGAAACGAACCATTGAGGTGTAGCACGGAAGATGATTGGAGTCTTATGACGCCAACAGTGTGGGTAGCTGTGCTCGTAAGCGTGGTGGTGTAGTAGTGCACCTTTTTCTTTCAGTACTTCTACTACGGCATCGTTCGCTTTAAATACGTGCTGACCAGCAAATAGCTCAGTGTCTGGAAGGTAAACACCGTTTGAGCCAACTGGGTTCGCTACTTCTAGGTTGTACTTGTTACCAACCGCAAAGTCTTCTTGACCGTGACCAGGTGCAGTGTGAACAACGCCAGTACCTGAATCAGTCGTAACGTGATCACCCAGGATCGCCGGTACAGTGAAATCGTAGAATGGGTGTTGGAATTGAGAAAGCTCAAGCTCCGCACCTTTAGCAAAGCCAAGGTTGTGGAAGTGCTCGATACCCGCACGGTCCATAACGTCTTTCGCTAGTTCAGCTGCAACGATGATACGTTCAGGTTGCTCGCCTTCGACTTGGATAAGTACATACTCAAGGTCATCACGTAGACACACAGCACGGTTCGCGGGAAGCGTCCAAGGAGTTGTCGTCCAGATGACAATAGAGATATCGCCTTTACCTTCATGACCTTCAGTCAGCTCAAACTTAGACAACAGTGCCGCTTCGTCAGCCGCTTTAAAACGAACGTCGATAGATGGCGATACTTTATCTTTGTATTCTACTTCCGCTTCAGCAAGAGCAGAACCACAGTCTGTACACCAGTGAACAGGTTTGAAACCTTTTAGCAGGTGACCATTACTTGCGATCTTACCTAGAGCACGAATAATGTTCGCTTCAGTTGCGAAATCCATAGTGCGGTATGGCTTGTCCCACTCACCCATGATACCAAGGCGTTTGAAGCTCTCTTTCTGACCTTCAACCTGACCTGCTGCGTATTCACGACATTTCTCGCGGAATTCTGCTGCCGTCACTTTTTGGCCTGGCTTGCCTACTTTCTTCTCTACCATCAATTCGATAGGTAGACCGTGGCAGTCCCAGCCTGGGATGTAAGGTGCGTCAAAACCTGAAAGTGTTTTGGATTTAATAATAATGTCTTTAAGAATCTTGTTTAGTGCGTGACCAATATGAATGTCACCATTTGCGTAAGGAGGGCCATCGTGCAATACGAATGACTTTTTGCCTTTCTTAGCTTTACGGATTTCACCGTAAAGATCTTCTTTGTACCAACGCTTAAGCATTTCTGGCTCACGATTGGCCAGATTGCCGCGCATTGGAAACCCTGTTTCAGGTAAGTTCAGGGTATCTTTATACTCACTCATCGATTCTTAATTCCGTTATATTGGGCGAAAATTAGACATTATGTTGAACGGTGGAATAAACCGCTCAACGCTTAAGCTGACGCAGCCACACCCTTGCTGCTTCAGCATCCAATTCGATTTGTTGTTTAAGTGCTTCAAACGACTCAAACTTTTGCTCATCTCGAAGTTTATGCAAAAGTTCCACTTCTAGTTGCTTGCCATATAAATTGGCATGAAAGTCGAATAAGTGTACTTCTAACTGCTGGCGAACGCCATTGACAGTCGGTCTTTGACCAATATTAGCGACACCACCAATTGGCTTATTTCCTAAGCCAAGCGCTTGAACAACATAGACTCCGGAGACCGGAGAAACACAGCGTTTCAAAGGAATATTCGCAGTAGGAAAACCTATCGTTCTTCCCAGCTTTCTTCCGTGAGAAACACGACCGCTGATGCTGTAGTTTCTTCCCAGCATCTGTTGCGCGGAATGCAAATCGTCACGCGCCAGCGCTTGACGGATAGCCGTACTGCTGACACGTAATTGTTGTAAACAAAAGCTCTGGGTACTCACGACATCAAAACCGTACTTTTCCCCTGCTTCCTGCAGCATTGCAAAGTTACCTGTACGGCCTTTGCCAAAGCAGAAATCATCACCAACGACAAGAAACTTAACACCCAAACGCTCGACCAACAAGTCACGGATAAATTCTTCCGCGGTTAAACTTGCAAAATGACGATTGAAATTGACGCAGAGCAAGCGATCAATATCGAGCTTACTCAATTGCACGAACTTATCGCGTAATCGCGTCAACCGTGCAGGTGCCTTATCTTTGGCAAACAGCTCCATCGGCTGAGGTTCAAAGGTCATCACAACAGAAGGCAATGATAGCCTGTCCGCTTGCTCAGACACTTGCTGCAATACTTGTTGATGACCTTTATGGACACCATCGAAATTGCCAATAGTCAGCACACAACCATGATGTCGCGGGGTGATATTGTGAATGCCTCTAATCAGTTCCATTGGATACTGCTTTCTGCCTCTGTTTTTACTTTACACTGTGTGAAACTGACGGATTATATACTAATCACCCTTAGTCTGTCCCAGCTTTTAGGTCTTTTAAGCGTGCACCCGTTAAAAATAGAACCACTAGGTAAACCACGGCTCCTAGACCGATCAACATTCCTAGTACACCGCTGCGGTGAGCAAAGCTCCAATCGAGCCACACTGACATGTCTTCCAATTGCCATAAGATCGCAGCCACCATCGCCGCACCTGCAATAACCAAACGTATAATAAAGAAGACGGTTCGTTTGGTGATTTGGTACACCCCTGCGATATGTAGACCACGATACAGCAATGCCATATTCACAAACGCCGAGAGTGCCGTCGCGATAGCCAAACCAACGTAACCATAAAAGTACGCAAAAATTGCGTTAAATACCATGTTGGTCACCATCGCAATGATGCCGTACTTTACTGGCGTTTTAGTATCTTGACGCGAGTAATAACCTGGCGCGAGCACCTTAATCAACATGAAGTTCAACAAACCTGAAGCGTAGGCAAAAAGCGATAATGATGCTTGATGTACGTCTTGAGGAGAAAATTCACCTCGCATAAACAGAACCATCAGCATAGGTTTTGCCAGTACCATCAGACCAAGCATTGCAGGAAGGCCAAGCAAGATCACCATGCGCACCCCCCAATCCATGGTTTGCGCGAAGCCTTCACTTTGTGCGTCAACGTGTTTACGTGAAAGCGCGGGTAAAATCACAGTCGCAATCGCAATACCAAACAGGCCTAAAGGAAATTCCAATAAGCGGTCTGAGTAATACAGCCAGCTGATCGAACCGGTTTGCAAAAAACTGGCGATGAACGTATCAAACAACAGGTTAATCTGACTGACCGATACACCAAATAAAGCGGGGATCATCAAAGTACGGATTTTTACCACACCCGGATCGCGCCAGCCCCATTTTGGCTTAACCATGACGCCAGCTTTAATAAGGAAGGGAATTTGGAATAAGAACTGGACCAAACCACCTAAGAAAACACCAATGGAAAGCCCTATTTCTGGCATTTCCATTTGCGGCGAGATAAACCACGCCGCCAAAATAATCATCACATTGAGGAAAACAGGGGTAAAGGAGGAGACAGCAAATTTACCTAATGTATTGAGGATAGCGCCCGATAGAGCGACGAAGGTAATGAACCATAAATAGGGAAAGGTGATTTTGAGCATCACGCTAGCAAGCTCAAACTTTGCTGCAGCCGGGCCACCATGCATCCAGTCAAGGAACCAACCAAAACCAAACACTGCAGTGACCACGCCGGAGCCTAGGACACCTAAAATGGTAACAATAGAGACTATCACCCCTAACGTACCCGCCGCACGAGCAATGAGCTCCCGAGTTTTATCCATGTCGCCTTGAGCATGGCTTTCCGTTAAAACAGGTACAAACGCTTGGGAAAAAGCACCTTCAGCAAACAAACGTCGTAAAAAATTAGGAATTTTATTGGCGAAGAAAAAGACATCTGCGCTTGCTCCTGCCCCCATTAAATTTGCCACTACAACATCACGAACTAGGCCAAGAACGCGGGAAATAAATGTCATAGCACTGACGATCATGCCAGACTTGAGTAGTCGTTTACTCACTGTAACCTCGGAATATCACCATAAGACAGCTAACCCTATACTGTTTCTCTGACAAGTGCTGTAAATAGACGTCAAAAATCTATCCGCGGGTTGTAAGGAATAAGTGTGCCTTTCGCGGATAATTATTAGCATTGGTATAAAAATGCTGTTAGAATCCCCGCCATCTTAACCGCGATAACCTCTCTTACCAAAATTTGTTTTGGCTTAGATCGGTTTTTGCACAAATCATTTGACATTTAAGCGCAAATGAGGGATATTCCTCGCCCTTAAATTGTCACAGAACTAAGTTTTTGGGAGTTAGACCCTTGGCAAATAGTAAATCTGCTAAGAAGCGCGCTATCCAAGCTGAGAAACGTCGTCAGCACAATGCTAGCCGTCGCTCAATGATGCGTACTTACATGAAGAAAACTGTTGCTGCTATCGAAGCAGGCGACAAAGAAGCTGCAACTGCTGCATTCGCTGTAGTTACACCTATCCTAGACCGCATGGCAACTAAAGGCCTTATTCACAAGAATAAAGCAGCTCGCCATAAGTCTCGTTTCGCTGCACAAATCAAAGCTCTTTAATAGAGTCCTGGTTTTACAGTGAAGAAAAAACCGACCTTGCGTCGGTTTTTTTATATCTACAAAATTTTCTTAATAAAAAAGCTGGCAATGCCAGCTTTTCTTTTTTCTGCACGCCTATTCAAAGGCGTCAGCTTATTACCTTATAAAGCTCAAACTGGAAAGCACCAATAAAACACTTGAGAACAAAGCAAATTGGTCGATGCGCAGCAACTCTACCATCAAAAGTTTAACGCCACTCTCAAATATTCCAACGAGTTAGATTCACAGCCTAAAATGAACGATATATTAGGTATATGTAATTAACGCTAAGCGCTTTCAGCACAATAAAGACTATGCAGTGTTTTTATTAACGCTTTCACTTCATCACTCTTTAATGTGTAGTACACGGTTTGTGCTTCTTTCCTTGTCGTGACTAGCTCATCACGGCGAAGCCAAGCAAGATGCTGAGATAATGCCGACTGGCTTAGCTCTAACTTTGCACACAGCTCTCCCACGGACAGCTCTTGGTTATGCAGCATACAAAGGATTTGTAGGCGTCTCTCGTTTGCCATCGCTTTGAGCAACACGACGGCTTTTGCGGAGTTCTGCTCCATTTCTTGTAGATTCATGTGTTGGACCTCTAGCTACAACTTACTTATTCCAACCCTGGCCAGCTTGTTGTGTTGCACTGATTTATATATCTAAGAAAATCAAGATACACTTCCAGAGTCTTCATTATTAGAACCTCTAATTTAGTTGTTAGTGATACACCAATATTATCCACCAAAGTGGAGAATTGATGCGCCATCAATAATTAATAGTTTTGCTCACTAAAACAAGTATCTTGAGTTACTTAGGTATTATTTAGAATTATATTTTTATTGATAGTAATCTATTTATTTGCGCAACGATACGGGTTTACTCAAACATTTGACTGAAATCAGCATCACAAACATTTTTTACCGCTGGGTGTTGGATCATTCGTTCCGCAAAAATCACGTAGTACTCTTCTTTTAACCCATCGACATGACCAATTAGCTGTAGATTTCGGTCGTCCTCAATCTCCGACATGTATACGGTCGGCGCTAAGAAAATCACATCATCGTGATACCGTGCGAAAGCCTTCATCAACGCAACATCATCAAATTCTCCCAACACATTAGGCTGAAGACCTTGACGATCAAACCACTGAATAACCTTACGCCCCATTGCTGTTCGGCTTGCAGGAATCAAAAGCTTTTTCTGTTCCAGAATCTCAGGGAAACGCACATTTTCAATTTCAGAAGAGGCGAAAAAGCTCATGCTGCTCTCACCTAGCTTTTTGCTATAAAGGCCAGGGCTTTGAGTTGAGTCAACGGGACAATCCGAGAGGATCATATCCAGCTTGTGCTGAGACAGTCGTTCAAGTAGCAATTCGTGGGTTGACTCATAACAGCGTAAATGAATACTGTTATCTTCCGGGACAGTCGTCATTAGTACTTTACTGACCAAGCGCTTAGATAACGCATCGGCTACGCCAACTTCAAACAGAATGTTCGAGTGCTGACTGTAATTGACGATATCTAACATCTCATAACTCAAACCAAACATTCGGTCGGCGTACTTAAAAACAAGTTGCCCTAACTCAGTTGGCTCAACTGTACGACCATTTCGTTTGGTTAACTTTCCTTTCATGCGTTCTTCAAGCGCTTTAATCTGCCCTGTCACGGTTTGCGGTGTCAGGAAAAGCGCATCGGCCGCTTTAGTTACAGAGCCCTGTTTGCACACCATCCAGAAATAATATAGATGGTTGTAGTTTAGATGTGACATGATCAAGTCCCGAAAAGAAAGTGATGCTTTTTATACCAAATGTGACAGAGACAAACAATAAACTCGACAAAACCATACAATACATTACAAAAACATAAGTTTTACCGAATATATAAAATTAACACTGTCATAAAAGTTGAACTGAGGCGCATTTTCTTTCTAAAGAAAACGCAAAAACCACACAAAACAAAAGTCAAATTTATTCATTAAATTCAAAGAGTTAAAAACCATCAACTTTCCCTACTCACACCACTATCAAAAAGAACAATAAAAATTACTCACAGCAAGGAATCTGTAATATTACTGAAATATTTGTTCTCTAACATCGCCCGCAGTTTCAACTACAGACCGAAAAATGAACTGAAAGGTCAACGGAGAAAATTATGATGAACCAAGCTACTTCAACAGTGGCGCCAATTTCGAGCACTGCTCGTTGGTTACGCTGGGCTAACTTGGCATTCATGTTGTATCTGCTTCTTCTAGCAGTATCTATGGTTGGTAGTGGCTTCAAATGGGCAACTGGCGATCAAGCTAAGGTGCTATTTGAGTTTGCCGCTCACCCTGTTGCAGGTCTAATGATCGGCTTGGTGGCAACAGCCTTAATTCAGTCCTCAAGTACTGTAACGTCTATTATTGTAGGTTTAGTTGCAGGTGGCTTACCAGTAGAAACCGCGATTCCGATGGTGATGGGTGCCAATATTGGTACCACAGTGACTAATACGCTTGTTTCTCTTGGTCACGTACGTTGTAAAGAAGAGTTCAAACGTGCATTTGCAAGCGCAACTATTCACGACTTCTTCAACTTACTTGCTGTTGCTATTTTCCTTCCGTTGGAAATGATGTTCGGCATTTTAGAGAAAGTTTCTCATTGGCTTGTTTCTCCACTACTTGCTACTGGCGATATGAGCATTAAAGGCTTCAACTTCATTAAGCCAATAACAAAACCAGTTGTGGGTGCAATTAAAGAGCCACTTTCAACATTCGGTGATACTGTTGGTGGCATCATGCTTATCGTTTTGGGTATTGCGACAATCTTCGTTGCAATTACGGTAATGGGTAAGCTAATGAAGAGCCTAATGGTTGGCCGCGCACGTGAAATTTTGAAAAACGCGATTGGTCGTGGCCCTATTCACGGTATTGTATCGGGTTCAATCGTGACTGTGTTGGTACAATCTTCATCAACAACAACTAGCTTGATGGTTCCACTTGTGGGTACAGGCGTTCTTAAAGTTCGTGATATTTACCCATTCACGCTAGGTGCAAACATTGGTACTTGTATTACGGCGCTACTAGCAGCAACAGCCGTATCGGGTGAGTTTGCGGTATTCGCGCTTCAAATCGCTCTGGTACACCTAGTATTTAATATCATGGCAACGCTGTTTATCTTTGGTATTCCGTTCCTACGTGAAATTCCAGTGAAAGGCGCTGAGATGATTTCTGAAATGGCTATCAAGAACAAAGCTGTTGTCGGTGGCTACCTAATGTCTGTATTCGTTATTTTACCAGGCGCGATCTTAGCCCTAACGACATAACAATAACTTACATACCATCGCTTATTGTTTAGGCTCCACATTGTGGGGCCTTTTTTGCGTTAATGACGCTGTTCAAATTCGTTGTCTGGTGATAATTTGAGCCATACCAGCATACTTATGCTGGGCTACCTCATTTGGAGTCGACAACATGACGCAGCTTAATGGCACTATTTCTGATCAGCTACTCGCAATAGACGAAAACCTAACTCAACTGGTTGCTGATATTGATATCCTCAGTAGCGTGAATCCTCTCAATTATGCTCAGGAAAGAGAGCGCTTTATTAAGAACAAATACTCTCAAGAGCCTAACTTCCAATACTCAACTACCAATATAGATACTCACAGCGCAAAGCGACGTCTGTATGAACTGCCTTTAGAAAATATTCAAGACACCCAATTACAAAAGCTGTACGCGGATGTGATTCAGTCTTACGCAGATAAATTGGATCAAGTGAATACTATCGGTACACAAGAGTTTCTTTATAACTCCTTGCGCTATTACGGAGAGCCGAGCGCCAAAGATATTGCCAACGCCCATTTCATTTTACACCTTCCCACGGAAGAAGAGAGCAAACCGCAGCATGATAGCCGCGCGATAGCACACTTCATGCAAAACTTTGCTCAACGTAATGGATATGAGTGTGAAATACAGGTGTTGGATGGGATGTTAGCAAACGCACTCGTTTCGGGATCTCGAGTCAAAATTAACCACGCAGCATACATCACGACCGATGAGTTAGAGGCTCTCGCACATCATGAAATGGGTGTACACCTTCTTACTACGCTTAACGGTCGTCAACAACCGCTAAAGGTCCTGAGCTTAGGGTGCCCAGCTAATACAAACACCCAAGAAGGGCTGGCTATATTGTGTGAATATCTGTCAGGACATTTCAGTATCAAACGCCTAAGAACCTTAGCCTTACGAGTCCTGGCGGTAGAGTCGATGATCAAGGATCGCGATTTCCGCCATACGTTCATGCTATTAAAAGAACAGTATAAAACGTCTGACCTTCAAGCATTTACGACGACTGCTCGTGTGTATCGAGGAGGCGGTTTGACGAAGGATTACTTGTACCTTAGGGGGTTCCGAGAGGTGCTCAATGCCTACGATAAACTGGGCAATGACTTTTCATTGTTGCTATGTGGGAAAACAGAACTGAAGTATTTTGAGCTTATCCGCTCATTAGTGAGGAAGCAAATATTCACCCAACCCAAGTTTATTAGCCCGGCACTGTCTGCACCGAAGCAGACCAACCCTATTCACCGCTATATTGTCAGTGCACTCAAGTAATATCTTCAAAGTACGAAAAAGCAAAAAAGCTCCATTTGGAGCTTTTTTCATATCTTGAAGAACAATACTGGTTACACTGAGAATGGGTAACGAATAGGGTCGTGATGCTCGTATCCTTCAACCCAAAAGTCATCCAGTGTGACCCATGTTTCCAGATCTTCTAGAGATTTAATCTCTGGATTGATGTGGAACGTCGGCGCTTTTAATGGTTCACGTTTCAACTGAACATCACGCATCAGTTCAAGCTGATCTTCATAAATGTGCGCATTCACAATCTTATGAAATGCCTGACCAGGTTTCTTGCCCGTGATTTGCGCCATGATCGCCAAGAACACGTAAACTTGAACCATATTGAAGTTTAAGCCAAGCGGTACATCACACGAACGCTGAGTACTGTTCAGGTAAAGCGTATCATCTAGCAATGAAAAATGGTGGCTATACATGCAAGGACGCAAGCACCCCATGTGGAATTCACCCGGGTTGTAGAAGTTCAAGATTTCACCGCGATCATCAACACCACGCGTTAAGTCATCCACTATCTTGCGTAATTGGTCAACATGCCCGCCATCAGGCTTCGCCCATGCGCGCCCTTGGACGCCGTAGACACGGCCCATGTCGTCTTCACCTTTACGGTATGGATTATTTAACCAAGCATCATTTAGGTTGGCATTGGCATCCCAGGTTTTCGTGCCCAGATTACGAAAATCTTCCGCATTATCGTAACCACGAATGTACCCTAGTAGCTCTGCAACGGCCGCTTTCCAAAAACTTTTACGTGTGGTTACCAACGGAAATTGATTGTTCGCAACATCGTAGGTTAAATCCGCGTTGATTACGGTCAGGCAGCGCTTGCCTGTACGCTCATTTTCAACCCAAACACCTTGGTCAACGATGCGTTGACACAAATATAAATACTGTTTCACACCAATACCTTACTTCGTCTTTTGTGGTAACTCGTCTTTGTAATGACCACGTTTGTATGCCCAAACCATCATTAGGACACCGATAACCACCATTGGCAGGGATAGAATCTGTCCCATGGAAATAAAGCCACCGAATAAACCCAAATGAGCGTCTGGTTCGCGCACGTACTCAACTAGGAAGCGGAATGTACCATATCCAGCTAAAAATAGCCCTGAAACAGAACCTAGAGGACGAGGTTTCTTGATGAACCAATTCAAGATGAAGAAAAGTACGATACCTTCAAGCGCCATTTCATAAAGCTGCGATGGATGACGTGGCAGTGGACCACCATTTGGGAAAACGATCGCCCAAGGCACATCCGTTACTCGGCCCCACAATTCGCTGTTCATGAAGTTACCTAAACGCCCCATACCCAAACCAAATGGCACAAGCGGCGCGATAAAGTCGGCAACGCCGAAGAACGTTCGCCCGTTTTTGTGTGCATACCAGAACATCGCGGTAATCACACCCAGTAAGCCACCGTGGAAAGACATACCACCGGTCCACACTTTAAACAAATACAAAGGGTCAGCCAGGAAAAGCTCAAAATTGTAGAAAAGCACGTAGCCAACACGGCCACCAATCACCACGCCAAGGAAGCCTGCGAACAACAAATCAGAAACCTGTTCTCGTGTCCAACCACTTCCCGACTTATCCGCACGTCGGTTCGCCAACCATAGGGCGAACATAAAGCCCACAAGGTACATCAAACCGTACCAACGAACCGAAACAGGACCAATAGAGATTAAAACCGGATCAATATTGGGAAATTCAATATATCCCTGAGACATAAATCATTCTCTTCTTATCACAACAAAATAAATATACCCAAGTAACCTCTAGATGCTTGGTTCAGCGAGAATGACTTGGGTACAAACTTAGAGCAGCATGGTCGCTGCTACAAACATTAAGAACACCGCGAATATCTTTTTTAATACCGCAGTTGGAAGGTTAGTTGC
Organism: Vibrio sp. E14; assembly: GCF_020515785.1. NCBI lineage: Bacteria > Pseudomonadati > Pseudomonadota > Gammaproteobacteria > Vibrionales > Vibrionaceae > Vibrio > Vibrio sp. E14. The sequence goes on along the minus strand of NZ_JAHPJI010000004.1, from coordinate 496,897 downwards.
CAGCTTCGCACCCACTTTTGTTGTGAGCATCGAGGCCATGGCAATAGCTAATAATGCTGGAAGATAAACATAGCCAATACTGTATGAAGGTAAGCCTTCCACTTTATAGCCATGTAAGATGAAACCGATCATACCAGAAATAGCAATCACGCAACCACAAACGGAAGATGAACCCACCGCTTTACGCATTTCTATCCCGTGTTTATTTAAAAATGGGACCGATAGTGAACCACCACCAATACCAGCAAGGCTTGATACAACGCCAATCCCCGTGCCATACGCAACGGTCACCGGGCTGCTCGGCATAGGTTTACTGCTCGTAACTTTAATGGAACGGAACATTTGTACTGACAGGCAAAGAACAATGACACCAAATACTTTCGGCAAGTAGTGCGTAGGGATCCACTCAGCAATATTGGCACCGACAAAACCACCTATAACCACACCTGGCATCAACCATTTTACGACGAACATATCGACATTGCCGAGCTTAAGGTGATTCATCGCCGATGAGCCTGACGTGACAATAATACTCGCTAACGAAGTGGCTAGGGCCATGTGCATACTCATTTCTGGAGAGATTCCAGCAAGAGGAAGCAAATACAACAAGGCAGGAACAACAATCAAACCACCACCGATACCGAGTAACCCCGCCATCACACCCACAAAAGCGCCTAGCGCCAACAATAACAAAAATAAAGAGACGGTCACGATTTCCTACTTTTTACCTGCACGGATAAAGCCCGCAAAACCCTGTTGGATGAAGAAGTCATGCATCATTTGATGAATGTCCTCCCCGTAGGACTTTGTCATTGCTTGCTCCGCTAATTTTTCTAATTCTTCTTGTTGGCTATGACGAATCAAATATTTCACCTTAGCCACGTTGGAGGTGTTCATACTCAAACTGGTATACCCTAACCCAAGTAAGAGAAGAGCGCCAAATGGGTCGCCAGCTAACTCACCACAAATACACACTGGCACCTGATACTTATCGCACACGTCATGGATTTGCTTAAGCGCTAACAGTACCGCAGGATGCATAGATTCATAGACATCCGCGACGCGCGAATTGTTCCTATCAACTGCTAATAAATACTGGGTTAAATCGTTTGTCCCGACAGAAACAAAATCAACACGGTGAGCAATCGTTGGCAATAAATACACCATTGATGGCACTTCGATCATGACCCCAACTTGTGGAAACTGAATTCTATCATCAAGCAACACGGCTTCGCTGTGAGCTTGATTAATCAAGCTAATGGCATCGTCTAACTCTTTTACCCCTGACACCATTGGCAATAAAATACTTAAGTTTCCGCTTTCTGCACTCGCTCTTAACATTGCACGCAGCTGGATCAAGAAAATGTCTGGATGATCCAATGTAAAACGAATGCCACGCCAGCCTAGAAACGGATTATCTTCTTCGATGGGCAAATACGGCAAAGGTTTGTCACCACCAATATCCAAAGTGCGCATCACCACTCGTTGATTCGGATAACTGTTGAGTATCGCTTGGTATTGATGATACTGCTCATCTTCGGACGGAAAGTGATGTTGAAGTAAAAATGCAATCTCAGTTCGGTACAACCCAACACCATCAACTCCTGTATTGATGGCAATATTACTGTCTGCACTGAGCCCCGCATTGAGCATAATTTCGATGTGGTGATTGTCTTGCGTAACCGCTGGGAGTGCGAGGTCCTTGTTTACCATTGCAAACAATTCTGACTCTTCACTCACTAAGCTGCGATACTCTCGCAATAATTGACGGTTTGGCTCTAGGAAGATCTCGCCCGTATAACCATCCACTATCCCGAGTTTGCCATTGACCACATCCGGGTTAATGTTGGCGCCCATGACAGCGGGAACTCCAAGTGCGCGAGACAAAATAGCCGCATGAGAGTTCGCGCCACCTTCTAGTGACACGACGGCTAACAAAAATTCTTTAGGTACAGACGCGAGCAAGGTGGCAGTGAGTTCATTCGCCACCAAAATAATGGGGCGATCAATTGCAGAATTTTCTTGCTCACTGTTATGCAGAAAATAGAGCAGCCTTTGCCCTAACTCTCGGATGTCTTGCGCTCTCTCGCGCATGTAGACATCCGACATTCTGGCAAATCGATTCGAGTATGACTCTACCACTTGGCGTAACGCCCAATCTGCCCTGTCTCCTTTTTCAATTTGCTTCTTCAAATCACCACGAAGCATCGGATCATTCAGTAAGTGAGTAAACAGATCGAAGATCGCCAGCGCATCTTTGTTGATTTCACTGTCCAGTTTTTTCCGCATACGGCGAAAGTCATTTAACGCTCGCTCTATCGCCACCAGCAATGTCTCGTGCTCACGTTCCTTATCTAACGTGGACGATGGGAAAACATCCGATAAACTCGGTTGGGTATTGTCGAACCAAAACTCTCCAATCGCGACACCAGTAGATGCAGGCAAACCTTTTAATACCGTGGGTTTAGATGCCAACTGCCAATGCCCAAGATTCTGCGCATGCGCAATAAGCACTGCTAGCTGAGCGGACAACGTTACAAGAAAAGACTCTTCCATTTCACTGAACAAGCGAGGTGTTTTTTGCTGGATCACCAACACACCTAAAACTTGTTTTCGATGAATGATTGGAGTGGCTAAAAAGGAGTGGTAAATCTGTTCGCCGAGTTGAGGGAAGAATTTAAACTCGGGATGTTTTGAGGCTTCGGCAAGGTTGAGTGGCTCTGCGCTTCGTTTAACCAACCCAACCAAGCCTTCATTGAAGTTGATATGAATACTATCACCTTCAAAAATAAGGCCTTGAGTTGCCATTAACTCAAGGCGCTGCATTTCTTCATTAGCAAGATAGATAGTACAGCACTCAGTGCGAAGGGCAGCACAAGTCTCTTTCACCAATATATCGAGTGCCAGATGCACATCATCGACCCTGGAGACTTTCTCAACTATTTCCCTTAGCTGACTGAGCATGATTATCCTCTACGTTGCTTTTTTCTTTTCCCTTTCGCTTTTCTCTCTCGAAAAGGCATGGCTAAGGATGCAAATTCTTTCATCGCTCGTCGATAAACATCTCGCTTGAAAGAAACAACTTGCCTAACTGGATACCAGTAACTCACCCAGCGCCAACCATCAAATTCAGGGGATTTTCCGCGTTGCATATTAATACGAGATTCATCGCATTCTAATCTCAGCAGAAACCATTTCTGTTTTTGGCCGATACAAACAGGCTTGGAGTCCCAACGCACCAATCGTTTTGGTAGCTTATATCTTAACCAATGACGACTTGTTGCAATGATCTTAACGTCTTTTTTCGTTAAACCGACTTCTTCATATAACTCCCTGAACATGGCTTGTTCAGGAGTTTCACCTTCGTCAATTCCACCTTGTGGGAATTGCCATGAGTGTTGCCCGTATCGTTTAGCCCAGAAGACCTGACCATGGTTATTACATATCACAATACCAACATTAAGTCGGTAACCATCGCCATCTATCACTGGCTAACCTCTATGAATAAATTTTTTATTACCGTGATTTTTCCACATATCCCCATTACTAGCAAACTTACTGATGTGATATGAGCAAGATTTATTACCTTTTCACCATATTTGGATATCTTTTAATCACATCATACCTTATCAACACAAGAGTGAGACATTGCCCACATTTATTCACCTTTTCTGTGAATAACTTTGTGAAGAATTCAATTCAAATGAGTAATTCAGTTCAATCCCATCAAAAGCAAAACAAATAAAGAAACAAGAAAATAAACATAAAACATTGATAGAAAAGTATTTATTTTTAAAAATAACGATAAATCGATCTTCAGTTTCTTGATGATCTTTTCACCAAACTCAGATCGGTCAAAGATCCACCAACAGGCTATTTATCCACACTCACCTGCTATTCGTTTAGATGATTACAACAAAATCAACCCCAAAAATGCATTTCAACCCCTGTTTATTCATACAGACCCCGTCAGGATCTTATCAATACCTCCTCCATCTGTGGATAAGTTATGAATTGATCGTTCTTACACCGCCTCGGTGAAATCTTAAACAGTAGATTTGGCCGGAGTTTGATAAACTATATTTTTTGTAATACCACCTTGTGACTATGAAACCAGAACCACAAACAGAAGCAGAGCTATTGGAACGCGCTCATGATATGGCAGGACTTAGCTTTGCAGAGCTGGCCGCCGAGGCGAATATGATTGTTCCTGAAAACTTAAAACGTGATAAAGGTTGGGTGGGTCAATTACTCGAATGGCATTTGGGCGCTCCGGCTGGCAGTAAACCTCAACAAGATTTCGCTAAGCTAGGGATCGAGCTGAAAAGTATTCCGATCAGTCACTCTGGCAAACCTTTAGAAACAACCTTTGTTTCTGTGGCTCCCCTGACTGGTGTTCATGGTCTTACATGGGAAACAAGCCATGTACGCAACAAGCTGTCTCGTGTGCTTTGGGTACCAGTGGAAGGGGAACGAGAAATTCCACTTGCAGAAAGACGTGTTGGTAGCCCACTGATTTGGTCACCAGACGACGACGAAGAGCGTATTTTACGAAACGACTGGGAAGAGCTAATGGAGATGATCGTCTTGGGGAAATTTGATCAAATTTCCGCCAGACACGGAGAAGCACTGCATCTTCGCCCTAAAGCCGCGAATGCAAAAGCCCTCACCGAAGCATATAGCTCAAATGGCAAACCGATAAAAACTCTGCCCCGAGGTTTTTACCTCAGAACACAGTTTACTGAACAGATCTTACTCAAGCACTACATCAGCACGCCATCTGAGTAATGTTGTTTCCGCCATTTAGTGCGTCACGAGCGATAACTCGATATCACAGTACGAGGCTGCCTCTTCAGTGCCACATTCGTCATATGCATTGTGCAGCCTTAAGTACGCTTTATCTACCCCTAACCTCAGCAGCTCTTCTTTCACCAAATCTAGCGAACCGAAATGTATCGGATCTTCACCGTCTTTAATTGGCTCAAGTTGATGCTTGTACTCCACTGCTAGCAAATAGTCAGAGACATCAGAACACCCAATCACAAATACTTTGGGAGTTTTATAAGTATCTTTATGGGGACCGTGTAACCACATGTCCAATTGATGCTTCTGCATAACGTACCTCCTTCACACGATTATTTAAGTGTAGTTAGGCTATGTATAGCTTTCGAGTTTGGTCTTCCTTTATACGTAAATCATTTGCGATAGCGGTTAAAAATCCCCTATATTGGAATCACTTATTTAGTCGGTAACTCTTCAAGGACGTGATATGCAATACACAAAACTACCGCACTCATCACTTGAGATCAGTAAAATCTGCCTCGGAACCATGACGTTTGGCGAGCAAAATACAGAAAAGGACGCCTTTGAACAGCTCGACTTTGCCCTTGATCATGGGGTGAATTTCATTGATACCGCAGAGATGTACCCTGTACCTCCCAAAGCGGAAACGCAAGGACTCACCGAGCAATACATCGGTAATTGGTTAGCAAAGAGCGGCAAACGTGAAAAAGTTGTGCTGGCAACAAAAGTGGCTGGCCCTCGCGGCGTCCCTCACATCCGAGACAACATGAGCCTTAATCGTCGCCACATCCATACAGCAATTGATGACAGCCTTAACCGCCTGCAAACGGATTATGTCGATTTATACCAATTACATTGGCCTCAACGTCAAACTAACTGCTTTGGTCAACTCAACTACCCTTACCCAGACAAGCAAGAAGAAGTCACATTAATTGAAACCTTGGAAGCGCTGACTGAGCTAGTGAATGCAGGCAAAGTACGCTACATCGGTGTATCAAACGAAACGCCGTGGGGTGTGATGTCGCTACTGCGTTTGGCAGAGAAACACGATTTGCCAAGAATTGTCTCCATTCAAAACCCATATAACTTATTGAACCGCAGCTTCGAAGTGGGCTTGTCTGAAATCAGCCACTATGAAGGTGTCCAGCTACTGGCCTACTCTCCACTGGCATTTGGCTGCCTAAGCGGCAAATACTTGAATGGTGAGAGACCAGAGGGTGCTCGATGCACGAAGTGGGAGCGTTTTGCGCGCTACTTTACTCCTCAGGGGATAAAAGCGACCGAAGCTTACGTCAATTTAGCCCAAGAGCATGGTTTGGATCCTGTACAAATGGCACTTGCATTTGTCAATCAGCGCCCATTTGTAGCATCTAATATTATCGGCGCGACCAACCTCAACCAATTAAAAGCCAACATCGACAGTATCGATCTAAAACTAAGCGATGAGCTCCTTACTGAGATTCAAGCAATTGGTACAACCTACTCGAACCCTTGCCCTTAACAGTAAAGCTCCCCTCAAACGAAAACAGCTGACCTTCAAGGTCAGCTGTTTATCAAATGAAGTATGACTTCATATCGCACGTTAAGCGTGTTGAATGACTCGATAGCAACTCAGTCAGTCCAACACGCTAACGATTACGTCATTATTCGCGACGTTAAAACTCGACGAAGGTGACGAACTCGACGTTCAACTTTTACTGCATCCGGAACATTGGCGCGTGTGGAACGACCATCGCTATCTAAACCAATATCCCTCAATAGATGAACATTCGTCCATGGAACATCATGAGCAGTGCGGCGTATGGTTCGCTGCCATTGCTTTTCTTCGCGTTTAAGATCTGCTTTCAATAGCAAAGTTGCCAGTTGTAGGTAAATAGAGTGACGCATAATATTTTCTCCGATTATCGATGTATTCGACTGGGAAAAATAGTGCGTAAAATGAACAGAGGCGCTCTGTTGATACTAAGCCGCTACTTTTCCGCAGCCTAGTAATAAATAAGATAGGTTACGGATTAATTTTTATCTTGTGAGCCAGTAGTATTGGTATCATCCGACTTAAGAGTCATCGGAGCGATAGGCATACGATCAGCGCAAGCAGTGGTGTTAACAACGTAATGTTTCATCTTGCGCCTCCTAGCTAAAAATTAATCCGTTTATGAAAGGTATAACTCATTGAGTTACGGTTAAATTGTAAGCTTTGATGAATATATATCAAACATTTTTTGTCTTTTTGATTAAAAACAAATCAATACACCGCAATTCAGTTTCATATACTTTTCTATATAACATATTCACCTAGGGAATATATGAAATTACGGATTTTATAAATCAAACTGAATACAAAAACAAAAAGAGCGGCTTTGTAGCCACTCCTTCACTGATATTCATTCACCAATTTAACTTCAGAAAGAACAAATTACATGGCTTGATCGGAAATCAAATTATGTTTGTTCAGTAGTCGATACATGGTCGCGCGTGAAACACCAAGCTCCTTCGCCGCATTCGAAACTTGACCAGAATGAGATTCCAAAACAACCAGTAACGCGTCACGCTCACTCTTCTCACGAATCGATTTCAAACTACGCTTTGAGTCATTACGCTGAGGCAAATCTAGGTGATGCTCTTCAATCATTACGCTGTCAGACATCAGAACCGCTCGTTTCACTTGATTCATCAACTCACGTACGTTACCTGGCCAGAAATAACGTGTCAGTGCCTTGAGTGCATCCTCAGAAAAGCTTTTTGCTTGCGAGTTATACTCTTTAGAAAACTCTTGTAAGTAGTAGCGCGCTAACAAAGAAATATCGCTCGCGCGCTCTTTTAAGCTCGGGACATTAATGCGTAATACGTTAATGTAGTGGTAAAGCTCTTCATTAAAATCTCCGTCAATCAAAGCTTTTTCAACATCTGACGAGTTAGCAGCAAGAATGCGTACGTTAACCGCTTTTACGCCATCTTTGGTATCAATGGTGCCTTCTTGCAAGAATCTCAGCAGATTCATTTGTTGCTCTTTTGAGATGGTAAGAATGTCATTAAACAACACGGTGCCGCCATCTGCTTGTTCGAGCATACATGCTTCCATATCTTCATCGGCGTTAATACCAAATACTTCCGCCTGGAAACGTTGCTCATTGAGCGCGCGACAGTTAATTGCCATAAACGGTTTATGAGAACGTGAAGAGACTTTGTGGATAGCGCGAGCAACCGCTTCTTTACCTGTACCACTTTCCCCAGAAATCAGAATACTGACGTCCGTCGGACCGATTCGCTTTACTTGATCGCGTAAACGCTTCATCGGGATAGATTCACCGATCAGCCCCATGTCTAAGCTGCTACCAAAACTAGGCCAAACTTTTTTCTCCAACTTGAGCATACCAAGCTGGTGACCAATCGTGCTTAAAAGCTGGGCATCCGGGATTGGCGCAGTGAAAAAGTCTATACAAAAGTTAACAATGAACTGGCATATGGTATCAGTGCCAAGCTGAGATTCACGAATAAACGCTAACCAACGCACGTGTTTGTGAGAACTGACTAAGTTCGCCAAACCGTTCAAGCTGAATTCGTCATGGCTGAGATCGACAATACCGATACATGGACCAATATCCTCTAACAACGTATTAGCTTTGCGTAAGTCACCCACTTGGTGACACTTCCAGCCCACTTGCTCAAGTACTGATAACCAAGGCTCATAAGTACCGCCAACTACCACAAGCGATCCCGGGATGGAATCCATCTTAAACTGCCCAGCCATTCTCTAACCCTTTTTCATTGTTAATAGAAATTTTGCGCCACAAACCTATCTTTGCGAGCGGGTAACATTATCGAGACTCCGCGCCCCCACGTCTGTCTCAGTATTAAGACTATGCAATAGATTGAGATTTGGCGAATGTTTATTTGCATATCCTATTAAAAAGCAAATGCAACAACTTGAACTTATTTAACTAAAAGGCATAAAAAAACCACCCGAAGGTGGTTTTTTTGATCATCCTGCCAAATTACGCTTGTGGGCGCATTGCTGGGAATAGGATCACGTCACGGATAGTGTGCGTGTTAGTCAGTAGCATAACCAGACGGTCGATACCGATACCTTGGCCTGCCGTTGGTGGTAGGCCGTGCTCTAGTGCAGTGATGTAATCTGCATCGTAGAACATAGCTTCGTCATCACCAGACTCTTTAGCTTCAACCTGTGCTTTAAAGCGCGCGTCTTGATCTTCTGCATCGTTAAGCTCTGAGAAGCCATTCGCCACTTCACGACCGCCGATGAAAAATTCAAAGCGGTCTGTAAAGAACGGGTTGTCATCGCTACGGCGAGCCAGTGGAGAGATGTCCGCTGGGTAGCCAGTGATGAACGTTGGCTGCATTAGCTTAGGTTCTGCTGTTTCACCGAAGATTTCTTCTAGAAGCTGACCACACGTCCAGAAGTCTTCTACTTCAACATGTACTGATTTCGCGATAGAAACCATCAGTTCACGGTTTTGTAGATCTTCTTCGGTTAGCGCTTGGATTTGCGCGTGATCTGGGTTGTACTGCTTGATTGCTTCAAACATGCTCATACGAGTGTAAGTGCCACCAAATTCAACCGTTTCATCACCGTAAGGCATTGATGTTGAACCTAGAACTTCTTGCGCTACCGAGCTTAGTAGTTCTTCAGTAAAGTCCATCAGATCTTTGTAATCCGCGTACGCCATGTAGAATTCCATCATAGTGAATTCAGGGTTATGACGTGGAGAAAGACCTTCGTTACGGAAGTTACGGTTAATTTCGAATACGCGATCGAAGCCACCAACCACTAGACGCTTCAGGTATAGCTCAGGTGCAATACGTAGGTACATTGGCATGTCTAGCGCGTTATGATGCGTGATGAATGGGCGTGCACTTGCACCACCAGGGATCACGTGCATCATCGGCGTTTCTACTTCCATGAACTGTTTTGAGATCATGAAGTTACGAATTGCAGACATTACTTTAGAACGTACAATAAATGCTTTACGTGAATCTTCGTTCACAATCAGATCAACGTAACGCTGACGGTAACGCATTTCTTGGTCAGTAAGACCGTGGAACTTCTCAGGAAGTGGACGAAGTGCTTTAGTTAGCAACTCGTATTCTTCCATGTTCACGTATAGGTCACCCTTACCAGATTTGTGCAGCGCACCTTTAACACCGATGATGTCACCGATATCAAGACCTTGGTATTTCTCTTTTAGCTCTTTTTGTACGTCTTTAGCAGCGTAAGCTTGGATACGGCCAGATGTTTCTTGAATTACTAGGAATGGACCACGCTTAGCCATAATACGGCCAGCAATTGCAACCACGTGGTTAAGCTCTTCTAGCTCTTCCTTCGTCTTTTCACCGAACTCTTTTTGAAGGTCGCCCGCTAGTGCGTCACGACGGAAGTCGTTTGGATGGCCGTTTGCTTTGCAGCTCTTTCGGATTTCATCCAGTTTAGCGCGGCGTTCAGCAATCAGCTTATTTTCTTCTAGTACAGTTTCGTTTTGAACAGCATCAGTCATTTTCGATGTATCCTGTTTTTGTCGGTGAAAAGCTTTATAGGCCTGATTTCAGGCTAGCTTCAATAAATTTGTCCAGATCGCCATCAAGAACCGCTTGAGTATTACGGTTTTCAATGCCCGTACGGAGGTCCTTAATACGTGAGTCATCCAATACGTAAGAACGGATCTGGCTACCCCAGCCAATGTCAGACTTAGCGTCTTCATTGGCTTGTTTTTCCGCGTTTTGCTTTTGCAATTCAAGCTCAAATAGCTTCGCTCGAAGCTGTTTCATTGCCTGATCTTTGTTCTTATGTTGAGAACGGTCATTCTGACACTGAACCACGGTGTTCGTTGGTACGTGCGTAATACGTACTGCAGATTCCGTGGTGTTGACGTGCTGACCACCTGCGCCTGACGCACGGTAAACGTCGATACGTAGGTCAGAAGGATTAATGTCGATGTCGATGTTTTCATCAATCTCTGGATAGATGAACGCAGACGCAAATGACGTATGGCGACGGCCGCCTGAATCGAACGGAGATTTACGAACAAGACGATGAACGCCCGTTTCAGTGCGCAACCAACCGTACGCATACTCACCAGAGATACGAACTGTTGCCGACTTAAGACCCGCGACCTCACCTTCAGAGACTTCAATCACTTCAGCTTTGAAGCCCTTCGCCTCTGCCCAGCGTAGGTACATACGCAGCAGCATGTTGGTCCAGTCTTGTGCTTCCGTACCACCAGAGCCAGCTTGCAAATCGATGTAGCAATCTGAACTATCATGGTCACCCGAGAACATACGACGGAATTCAAGCTTTTCTAGCTTCTCTTCCAACTCAGCAAGTTCTGGTTCGATTTCGTCAAATGTTTCTTGATCTTCTTCTTCTACAGCCAGCTCAAGAAGACCTTCTACGTCCTCTACACCTTGCTCTAGTTGATCAATAGTTTCAACAACCGCTTCTAGCGATGCACGTTCTTTACCCAGTGCTTGTGCACGTTCAGGTTCATTCCATACATCAGGTTGTTCAAGCTCTGCGTTGACTTCTTCTAGACGCTCTTTCTTCGCGTCATAGTCAAAGATACCCCCTCAGGACATTTGTGCGCTGAGACACGTCCTGCAGACGGTTTTTAATTGGATTGATTTCAAACATGTTTACTCAACATTTTAGAATAGAATTTAACCGAGAAATTCTACTGAAAAATGTGACCGAGATACAGGAAAATTTCGGATGAGAAATCAGATTGCGGTTAGAGAGAGCACGGTCATAAAATTTCACACCCTCTTAGGGGCAACCGTACTCTATAAGAAAGGTTAATCTAGATATTACTTAGCTTCGATATGATCGATCATCAATTGCAGTGATTGATTCCCACGAAATTCATTCACATCCAATTTGTAAGCTAAACGTACCGTTTTAACTGATGCATCCGGCCAGCGACGCAAATCGACATTAAATGCAATGCCGTCGATCATCACATTGGTAGGATGACCTTTGTAAAGCGGCTCTAACATCAATTTAAGATGCTTCTCACCCACCAGCTTTTGATGCAACACTTTAAACTCACCATCAAAGATTGGTTCAGGGAAGGCTTGTCCAAAAGGGCCACCAGACCGTAGCTGTTCAGCGACATGCATAGAGAATTCTTCAGGCTTAAGTTCACCATCTGACATGATCACGCCTTTTAGCGCCGCTTCATCGAGTTCCTTTTTTACCACTTCATCAAATAAACGGCTGAAACGTTCGAAATCCTGCTCTTTAATTGTTAAGCCTGCCGCCATCGCGTGACCACCAAATTTGATGATCAAACCTGGGTTTTGCGTGTCGATGAAATCCAACGCATCACGCATGTGTAACCCCGGAATAGAACGACACGAGCCCTTAATTGTCCCTTCTCCGCCATCAGCAAATGCGATGACTGGACGGTGAAACTTCTCTTTGATGCGCGAGGCCAAAATACCAATCACACCTTGGTGCCAATCACGTTGGAACAAGGCTAATCCGTAAGGAAGCTCACTGCCTTCACCAAACTGAAGACGTTCGCAGAAAGCCATCGCTTCTTGCTTCATGCCTTCTTCAATCTCTTTACGAGTTTGGTTCAAACCATCCAGTTCACTTGCCATACGACGAGCGGCGTGAATGTTGTTACACATCAACAGTTCAACACCAAATGACATGTCATCAAGGCGACCAGCAGCATTGATACGAGGACCTAAAGCAAAACCAAAATCGGACGCCACTAAACGACGCGCATCACGCTTCGCGACCTCAATCAATGCTTGAATGCCAGGGCGCGCTTTGCCCGCACGAATACGTTGCAAGCCTTGGTGTACAAGAATGCGGTTGTTTTCATCCAATGGAACGACGTCGGCGACGGTACCCAGTGCAACAAGGTCAATCAGTTCCATCAACTTAGGCTCTTGCATCCCCTGTTCTGCAAACCAATTGTGTTTTCGCATATGAACGCATAGTGCCATCATGAGATAAAACGCGACCCCGACACCAGCGAGCGCTTTAGACGGAAAATGACAGCTCTCAAGGTTTGGGTTCACCATTGCATCCACATCAGGCAACACTTGTCCTGGCAAGTGGTGATCGGTAACGAGCACGGTAATGCCGTTTTCTTTTGCATAACGCACGCCTTCGATTGATGACACACCGTTATCTACCGTCATGATCATCTCAGCGCCAAGCTCTAATGCCTGGTCAACGACTTCTGGGCTTAACCCATAACCGTCTTCAAAACGATTCGGTACTAGGTAGTCCACATTGTGACTACCAAGCATACGCAGCGCGAGCACCGACAATGCAGAGCTCGTCGCGCCATCAGCGTCAAAATCACCGACAACGATGATGCGTTTTTGTTCTTTTATTGCCTGAAACAAAAGCTCGACAGCTTGCTCAATCCCCCCGAGTTTTTGGTAAGAATGCAAACCACGAGCTGACGTTTCTAGTTGCGCAGGATCCGTAATCCCACGGTTGATGTAGATACGTTTGAGAATCGGAGGAATGGAATCAGGAAGAAGGGAAAGATCAGGTTCAGGACGTCGTTGAATTTCTATCATGCTTGAAAAGAGCCGGCGACTTTGCCGGCTCTGCTCCTAAAGGATTATTGTTGCTTTAAACGTTTCAATAGCTCTGCAGGTGGTAGGTAACCGCCAACCATTTCGCCATTCGGTAAGAAGATCGCTGGCGTACCAGAAATTCCCAATTGGCGACCTAAATTGTAATGTGATTGAATGGTTTCTTTACACTGTTTTAAGTCTTTCGCAGGGTTATCAAACGTACGATTCACTTTCGCATTGTGCATTGCCGACTTTGGATCTTCAGCACACCAAATCGTCGCCATTTGTTCTGCCACTGGGCCAGTAGCACCTTGGCGAGGGTAAGCCATGTAGCGCACTGTAATGCCTAGATCGTTATAGCCTTGCATTTGGCTGTGCAGACGCACACAGTAACCACAAGTGATATCAGTAAATACCGTCACAGCATATTTTTCATCGTCGGCTTTGTATTCAATCATGCTATCGGAGAACTGCGCGATTTTCTCCGCATTAAGCGGCGCTTGGCGCTCTGCAATGACATCTTTGTAACTACCATCGTCATTGATGGCATAAAGCGTACCAGCGATAAAATGGCTACCATCATTTGAAGCAAACAAGATCCCGCCATTAGTTTGTATTTCCAATAAACCAGCAACTTCTGATGGCTGAATATCAACGATAGATAAACCAAGCTTTGAGAACTTAGTTTTTAATGCCGCTTCATCAAAACTGCTTTGCGCAGCTGGTGCCACTTGCTGTGCAGGAGTGTCCGTTTTAGCCTGACTTTCTTCTGCACCACAAGCGGTAACAAAAAATGGTAAAGTCAGCAGAGTTAGTCGGCGTAATACGCTCATGAAATTCACCTTAATATAAAATCGTTTTTCCAAGAAGACATGGATGAATCTAACCATTGTTATGCTCTTGGGTGGTGTTGACTGTGGATCTGCTTCAATCGTTCAGTCGCCACGTGAGTATAAATTTGCGTGGTCGATAAGTCACTATGTCCTAATAGCATCTGTACGACCCTGAGATCTGCGCCATAGTTCAATAAATGCGTGGCAAAGGCATGACGCAGTACGTGCGGCGACAGCTGTTCAGTGTCAATCCCTGCTATCAAAGCATAGTACTTAATACGGTGCCAAAACGTCTGACGAGTCATTTGCCTTGCGCGTTTGCTAGGAAAAACAATATCAGATGATGTATCACCAAGTAACGCAGGGCGCCCTTGTTGAATAAACGTCTCGATCCAATCTACCGCGTTCTCCCCCATTGGCACTAAGCGCTCTTTACCGCCTTTACCTGTGACACGTACAACACCTTGACGCAAACTTATGTTTTCCATAGTTAAACTGACCAATTCCGTCACACGCAAACCAGTCGCATACAGCAGTTCCAGCATCGCTTTATCCCGCAATTCCACAGGATCATTCGGGTCTGGCGCTTCGAGCAAGGCGTCCACTTGCTCTTCACTAATATCTTTGGGCAAGCGTTGTGGCAGTTTAGGACTGACCAAGAGCGCACTCGGATCATCAGCACGTACTTTCTCACGATGCAGATATTGGAATAAACGGCGAATTGCCGACAACATACGCGCACGGGACGTCTGCTTGTAATCCAAGTCTACAAGGTAGCTTTGGTATTCTTGCAAGCCAGACAAACTAATGAAATCAAGACGGTAGCGATGTTTCTCCATCCACGTGAGCAGCTTCATCAAATCATTTCTATAGGAAGCCAGCGTGTTCTCTGATAGCCCACGCTCCATCCACATCGCATCTAAGAATTGCTCAACAAGCGAAAAATCTTGTTGATTGACAGGCTGTTGTGCCGTCATGAACGCTTCCTTATCTGTTTATATTTACAGTATTTAGATTAAGGCACCTGCCGATCCAATACCATAAAAAAATCATCCCGCTTAGGATATTCGCTGCAATCTTCCTCAATTTATGGTTAGAATCTTCCACAACAGCAACACAAATAACGATGAATATAATGAAAATCGGACTCTTTTACGGCTCAACAACCTGCTACACCGAAATGGCAGCAGAGAAAATTCGTACCATTATTGGTGAAGACCTTGTCGACATTCACAATGTGAAAGAGACACCGTTATCACTAATGGCAGACTACGACTTACTACTCCTTGGCATCTCAACTTGGGACTTTGGTGAAATTCAAGAAGATTGGAATGCGATTTGGCAAGACATCGCAACAACACCATTAAAAGGTAAAGTTGTCGCTCTGTTTGGTCTAGGTGACCAAGAAGGCTACGGTGACTGGTATTTGGACGCGATGGGCTTACTTCACGATGAATTACAAGCGACTGGCGCAACCTTTATCGGTTACTGGCCAAATGAAGGCTACGAATTTGAAGCATCGAAAGCACTGATTGAAGATGGCAGTAAGTTTGTTGGACTAGCGTTAGATGAAGACTCGCAGTACGAACTGAGTGATGAGCGCATCGAAAAATGGTGTGAACAAGTTCTTGTGGAATTCCACGACACACTTTAATAGTGTGAACGCTTCAAAGATAAAAAATAAAAAGCCCGATGAAGTAATTCATCGGGCTTTTTAATATCTTGATAGTGCGAAGTTATTACGCTGTTTCTTGTGCTAGCTCTGGACGAGGTTTCGCGATGAAGAACATGCACACAATAGCCGCAAATGTTGGAAGCACCCAACCCATGCCCACTTCGAATAGTGGCAACATGTTAAACGCAGAAACATCAACACCCGATACTTTTGCCGCATCAACCAACGCAAACAGCAGAGATACAAGCAGCACCGCGCGGTAAGCAAAACGTGGATTTGGCAGTTTGCTGCGTACAAATGTTAGTGCAACCAACGCAATCGCCACAGGGTACAGCGCAAACAATACTGGCACTGACAGAGAAATCAGTTGTGCAAGGCCGACATTCGCAACCAACGCACAAACAGACCCGTTAATCAGTACCCATTGCTTGTATGACAGTGGCGTTTTTGAGCTGAAGAAGTCTGAACACGCAGAAATCAAGCCAATAGCCGTTGTCAAACACGCTAGTAATACAATGACAGACAGAACGATTTGACCGTATGGACCAAACAGCGCTTGAACGTATTGGCTAAGTACCAGACCACCGTTATCTGCACCAGCAGCAACAGTTGCACTCGTCGCGCCCAAGTAGAATAGTGAGATGTAAACAAACGCAAGACCGGCAGCGGCAATACAACCTGCATAGATCAGATACTTAGTGGTTGCAGAACGCTCAGTAATGCCTTTACCGCGCAGTGCATCAACCATCAGCATGCCAAACATCAATGACGCGAACGTATCCATTGTGTTGTAGCCTTCTAGGAAGCCTTTGGTCAGTGGTTGCGTTAAGTACTCACCGTGCGCGCCCAGCATGTCACCTTGAGGATCAATAAATACCGCCACAGCAAGAATGATCAAACCGACAAACAGCGCTGGAGTCAGCACTTTGCCAATCAAGTCGATAAGACGGCCTTGGAACCATGAGAACATCATCGCCGCAATAAAGAAGATCACTGAAAATGCAGTGAGATGCGTTTGTGACGCTTCAAGGAAGAAAGGTTTCACCGCCATCTCGTAAGCCACTAGGCCAGTACGAGGCGCAGCAAACGCAGGACCGATGATGATGAAGATCAACGCAGCCATAATAACCGCTGCTTTTTTCGGAAGGTCTTGCGTTAAGTGATCCCAAGAACCACCAGCAACAGCAATAGCAACGATAGTAATAAGAGGTAGACCTACCGCTGTTAGCAAGAAACCAAACATCGCTGGCATTAAGTTTTCACCGGCTAGCTGACCCGCTAGAGGTGGAAAGATGATATTGCCCGCACCTAAAAAGAACGCAAATAGCATAAAGCCTACTGCGATAATATCTGTTAGTTTTAACGTCTGCTTCACAGATAACCCTTGTCTTTTAATTAATGAATGTTGTGTATGCTTAGACCACTTTTTGTATACCTAAAGTCAATAAGTACACGTGGTTCAATCTATAAAATTTTCGCCGCATAATGACGAAAGACTCATCATTTGGCAACCTTTAAGAAAAAAACACCATATTAATTTAGTTTTCAAACTTAAAAGCAGTGGATATAACCAGATCTAAATAACAGACCAGTTCTTTATCTCGATCAATTAACAATACAATTTAATAACCAACAAAACAACAATCTATACAATTAAGAAACAATAGAGAAATTCACTTAATTATTGAGCAAAAATAAAACAATCATGAAGAGCAAAAAACTGAAAACTAAAGGCTTCAATTTTAAGAAATTTTGTATTGAGGGCGGTGAGAGTGGTATGCCCGTCAGCACTGATGGGGTAATGCTTGGTGCTTGGATTCAAAGCCCGAACAACGCTCAAATTCTCGATATTGGCACTGGCACAGGGTTGCTTGCCCTGATGTGTGCCCAACGCTTTACAGAAGCTCAAATAACCGCGGTCGATATTGAATTAACAGCCATTGAAGCTGCGCAAAAAAATGTAGTTCAGTCGCCTTGGTCAGATCGTGTTAGTGTGCATCATTCCGACATACTAGACTTTACGCCGACGCATCCATTCCAACGCATCATTTGTAATCCGCCCTACTTCAACAGCGGCGAGCAATCGAAACACAGTCAACGTGCAACCGCGAGGCACACTGATACGCTACGCCACAACGCATTGCTACAACGTTGCTATCAGTTGCTTGATGAACAAGGGAAAGCTAATTTTGTGTTACCAATCACCGAAGGCGAACGGTTTATTGAACTAGCATTACACCAAGGTTGGCATCTATCGCGAGTCTGTCGTGTACAGCCATCAGAAAAGAAACTGGTACATAGACTGTTATTTGAATTGGCGAAGCAGCCTTGCGATACTCAAGAATCACATTTAATAATTCATTCGCATGACGGTTACAGTGACGATTTCGTCCAATTAACCCGCGAGTTTTATCTTAAGATGTGAAATAACATGTGATCCTTATCACCAATCACTTTATAATGTGCGACCTTTTTGTATTCTATGCTGTTGTGGCGAACCATTAACCAAGCTTTGCTTGTGGAGAACTCATTGTGATCAGAACCTTTGCTGAACTTGATCTAGACCAAAACCTACTTGAAGCCATTGAAGAGATGGGTTACGAACGCCCAACAAAAATTCAGGCAGAAGCGATTCCACAAGCGTTGGATGGTCGTGACATTCTAGCGTCAGCGCCAACAGGTACTGGTAAAACGGCAGCCTTCGTTCTGCCAGCATTGCAATACTTGCAAGACTTCCCTCGTCGTAAGCCTGGACCTGCGCGTATTTTGATCCTAACGCCGACGCGCGAATTGGCGATGCAAATCGCTGATCAAGCACGAGCTTTGGCAAAAAACACTAAACTGAACATTTTCACCATCACAGGTGGTGTTCAATACCAAGAGCACGCCGATATCCTTGCGACAACACAAGACATTGTGGTTGCAACGCCTGGCCGTTTAAAAGAATACATTGATGCAGAGCGTTTTGATTGCCGTGCGATTGAATGGTTAATTCTGGATGAAGCAGACCGTATGCTAGACATGGGTTTTGCTCCTACTGTCGATCGTCTATCTAACGAGTGCCGCTGGCGTAAACAAACCCTTCTGTTCTCAGCAACTTTAGAAGGTAAAGGCGTAGAGGGCTTTACCGCTGATCTGTTGAATGACCCAGCAGAGATTGATGCAAAATCGCCACTGCGTGAACGTAAGAAGATTGCTCAGTGGTACCACCGTGCTGATGATGCAGAACACAAGCTTGAATTACTAAAACACATTATTACTCAGCAAGCAGAGCGCACCATTGTCTTCTTGAAGACACGTGAGCGTTTGGCAGAGCTACGAGCGCAGCTTGAGAGCGCACAGATTCCATGTTCTTGGATTCAAGGTGAAATGCCTCAAGATCGTCGTAACAATGCGATTTCTCGCTTCCGCGATGGTACTGTAAACGTGCTGCTCGCAACGGACGTTGCTGCGCGTGGTATCGACCTTCCGGATGTGTCACACGTTATTAACTACGACATGCCACGCACGGCTGATGTCTACCTTCACCGTATTGGCCGTACGGCTCGTGCGGGTAAGAAAGGTAATGCTATCTCAATCGTAGAAGCACACGACCAACCAATGATGGATCGCGTTGCACGTTACGTGAAAGAAGACATCAAAGAGCGTTTCGTGAAAGAGATGCGTCCGAAACACAAAAAACCTGTGTTTAAGAAGAAAAAGAAAAAAGAAGACAAGAAGAAGCCAGCGAAAAAGAAAACCGCTAAGAAGAAGTAATCTTGTTGGGGCGAAATAGCCTAAGCTAAAACATAACAAAGGGTTGGCACTGCCAACCCTTTTTCGTTTGTGTTTATTGAGATTAACGTAGACTACGTCTCAATCAGTTTTAGTTTTGCTCTTCGCGTTTA
Organism: Vibrio sp. E14; assembly: GCF_020515785.1. Lineage (NCBI taxonomy): Bacteria > Pseudomonadati > Pseudomonadota > Gammaproteobacteria > Vibrionales > Vibrionaceae > Vibrio > Vibrio sp. E14. Next base: position 477,140 of record NZ_JAHPJI010000004.1, on the reverse strand, counting down.
AATACTAACTCTGTTGGTGTCGATTCATCTTCAACAAAGTAGTAACCCGCCGTATCAAACTTAGTCAGGTCTGCCACGCTCTCAATACGGTTTTCGATGATGTAACGCGCCATCATGCCGCGCGCTTTCTTCGCGTAGAAGCTGATGACCTTGTATTGGCCATTCTTACAATCTTTGAATACTGGCGTGATCACTTGCGCATCTAAGTTCTTTGGCTTCACCGCTTTAAAGTATTCATTTGATGCAAGGTTGATAAGCACATTATCACCTTGAGCAGAAATCGCTTCGTTAAGCTTATCCGTAATCACATTGCCCCAAAACTGGTACAAGTTTGTGCCCTTGTCGTTTGCAAGCTTGGTACCCATCTCAAGACGGTATGGCTGCATCAAATCGAGTGGTTTTAGTAAACCATAGAGGCCAGACAACATGCGCAAATGATCTTGGGCATACTCGAAGTCCGCATCAGATAAGGTTTCGGCGTCTAGTCCTGTGTAAACATCACCTTTAAACGCTAGGATCGCTTGTCGTGAGTTTTCTGTGGTAAACGTTTCACTCCACTCTTGAAATCGCCCGACATTCAAATCGGCAATCTTGTCGCTCACTTTCATTAAAGAGGCAACATCAGCAGGAGTCAGTTTGCGGCAAACATCGATAAGCTCTTTTGAGTATTCGACCAACTCAGGTTGAGTAAATTTTTCTGTCGCTAACGGAGACTCGTAATCAAGAGTCTTCGCTGGAGAAACTACGATAAGCATGACTTTCCCTTCTCTAATTTTGTTTTTTAATAGGGTACAAAAAAAGCCATGCATTGTCTGCATGGCTTTTTACATCGTACTAATAGCTTTCAACTATGAGTGATAGCTCACTTAGTCTTTTTTATCGTTGTACCAAATGCCTTCTTCAAGCTGAGATTTCAGCTCAGGGAAATCATTCGCATCAAACGTTGGTACTTTACCTTCACCAAGTTGGCGGTTGTAATCTTTTGCTAGCTTAATCACGATGCCAGATAGCAAGATGATTGCCACCAAGTTGACTATCGCCATCAGCCCCATCGAAACATCAGCAAGTGACCATACGACTGGGAGCGAAGCAAGTGCACCAAACATCACCATACCAAGAACAACAACGCGGAAAATGCTTAGGCCCGCCTTATGGTTGTGCTCTAGGAAGATTAGGTTCGTTTCAGCGTACGAGTAGTTCGCGATGATTGATGTAAATGCAAAGAAGAAGATTGCCACGGCAACAAAGATGCCACCCCAATCACCAACTTGCGAGCTCAATGCACGTTGAGTTAGCTCAATACCCGTCACTTCTGTTGCTTGACCGACATACTCACCTGACATCAGGATGATAGCCACTGTCGCTGAACAGATAACGATCGTATCCATAAATACACCTAGCATCTGAACATAACCTTGAGATGCAGGGTGTGGTGGGTAAGGCGTTGCTGAAGCCGCCGCGTTTGGCGCAGAACCCATACCCGCTTCGTTCGAGAATAGACCGCGTTTAATACCGTTAATCATTGCCTGTGCAATCGCGTAGCCAAGACCACCAGCCGCCGCTTCTTGCAGACCAAATGCGCTCTTAAAGATAAGCATTAATACATCAGGTAGCTTCTCTAGATTAGAGAACATGATGAACAGTGCTAGAGCCAAGTAAAGCAGCGCCATGATCGGAACGATCATCTCTGCGACTTTTGCGATACGCTTGATACCACCGAAAATTACAATCGCAGACAGTACTACAACCGCGATACCAACGTACAGGTCACTCCAACCAAATGCGGTGCTCATTGCATTTGCAATTGAGTTAGCTTGTACGGCGTTGAATACCAAACCAAAAGCGATGATTAGGAAAACTGAGAACAATACGCCCATCCAACGCATGCCCAGGCCTTTTTCCATGTAGTAGGCAGGACCACCACGGTAGTTGCCATCATCATCTTTGGTTTTGTATAGCTGCGCCAGAGTACTCTCTGCAAACGACGTTGCCATACCAAGCATTGCGATCAGCCACATCCAGAAGATCGCGCCAGGACCACCTGCAGTCAATGCAACTGCAACGCCCGCCATGTTACCTGTACCAACACGTGCAGCAAGACTAGTACAAAGCGCTTGGAAAGAAGAAATACCAGCTTTGTCTGCTTTACGACTGTTCTTAAGAACAGAGAACATGTGGCCGAAATGGCGGAACTGAATGAACCCTAATCGAACGGTGAAGTAAATACCAACACCAACAAGAAGATAAACCAGAATCGAACCCCAAAGGAGATCGTTCATCAAATTGATTAAGTCTGTCATGTGTACCTCAAAGTGAGTTGCGCCGGTCTATGCGTCCAAGCCATCCACCAAATTGCCTGCTAAGTGTCAAAGTGTGCTTAGCTTTTTAAGTAATGTTTATGGGCAATCTAGAATCGTAAACGTCGCTTCATGCATCCATTTTACGTACCAGCGTATTTTTTGACGGGCGGATAATGCAACCTAGGAGCGCAAAAATCAATATGCAACTATGATAATAACATTGTTATTTTTCACTATAAAGTCACCAAAAAATAACATAAATGGAAGACTTAACACCCATAAACCGCAACATTTCAATTACCAAATGCCAACATAAATAATTATCGCCCACCAAACAGAACGGAGCCCCATATAATTAAGACCAAGCTAGTATTCACAAGGTGTTACATAAATTTGCTCTAGTGCCTTACCATCTAATTGAACACTATTTCATCAAACTGGTTTTATGCAACTTTGACCTTTGCACTGTCTCCCCACTCGCCAAATCGAATTAACATTGAAAATCTCTCTATTTAATCGTTTTCTTGAGATCGTTTGTGCATTTTTTAGCCACCACATTGCCATGAAAAGTGTGATTTTGAGAATATTTTTGCACGAAAATGTCATGCTACCGACACAAATGCGAAATATATCATGGTTATTCTCACGGCTATTGTGGTACTTAAAAAACTCCACAAGGACTGGTTACAACAGTTTAGCTTAAGAAAGGTAAAGGTGGCTTATGGAAGGCTTTCAACTAGATGACATTTTTAATCTGGATACTACCTCAACAACCAAATCTCGTGCCAAACCAGTAAAGCGAAAGTGGCGTGAAATAGAAGAGATGAACGACAGGCGCAATTTGCTTAAAGAGCTACGCGAACTTGATGCCTGTACCGACTACAACTTGGAAGACATTAAACTCTAATTCAAACAAAAGGCACCTTAAGGGTGCCTTTTGTTTTTGTTTACAGTAACCGTAAACGACTTGAGTTTAAGCGCCAGGATTTGAGTATGAGTACCGTTATTACTCAATAGGAATTTTCCTGTCTTTTGGTTGAGAAGCGCAAAAGATAAATTTGCGTCCAATTCTCAATAAATAAGAAATGCAGCTAACAAACCCGAGTGATACTTTCGCTCACTCAGGTTTCATCGCACACACTTAAACATACTCAGCATCACTTTGACGCACACGTTCAGCTAACTGTTTATAACGATCGGCGATGGTGTCACCAAAAACTGGGTCATCTTCACTGACGCTCCATAAGCTTTCAACATGCTGCCAATCCTCGGTAGTGAACAGCTCCTCAATGAGAGGCAGGATTTTTCGTTCCTCTAACTCCAAGTGGCGTCTTTGTGATTCAATGAAATCCTCTAGGTGGGCCACAAACATGTCTTGAGGCACAACAGCATCCTGCAGGATCATCTCTATCAAGGAAGCAAACTCTTTGGTTTTACTTGCTAGCTCTTGGTGTTCTTTCTCTAAGTTTTCCATGGTCTGTTGCTTACCATAGTGCTCCAGAAAGTGGTGATAGAGAATATCTTCTTTCGGATGGTGAACTTTTTCTGAATGATTAGAGAGGTAATCAACTATCTCGCTTACTAATGCGTAGTTGATCGCACGTTCTTCTTTTATCTCATTAAGTTTATGGCGCAGTATCGCCAACAGACGAACCATATAGCCGTGTTCGCGTCGAATTCTTTCGATCATCATAGCGTCTCTCCTTAACACCTACTTTTAATAAGTGTACATGAGAAATTTGCCATCAGCCTCGAGCGTGCTCAAAAAAACAGCGATAATGGCAGCATTATCGCTGTCTCTTCTTTTATACAGTTAATGGCAAATGCCAGTTGATTGGTGCTTTTCCTTGCGAGGCAAGTAACTGGTTTGCTTGAGAGAAATGCTTACAACCAAAAAAACCTCGGTGTGCTGAGAGTGGTGATGGATGTGGTGCGGCTAACACATGATGTTTATTGCGATCAATAAAGCGCCCTTTCTTCTGAGCGTGAGAGCCCCACAATAAAAACACCACGCCTTCCTGATGCTGGTTTATCGCTTCAATCACTCGGTCAGTGAACGTTTCCCACCCCGTTTTTGAATGTGAATGCGCTTTACCTTGCTCAACCGTCAATACCGTATTGAGCAGCAATACACCTTGCTCTGCCCAGCTTTGTAAGAATCCATGCTGAGGGATTTGGAACCCTTCAATATCTTGAGCCAGCTCTTTATACATATTAACGAGTGATGGTGGCGTTTTGATTCCAGGAAGAACGGAAAAGCACAAGCCATGCGCCTGATTTGGACCATGGTATGGGTCCTGCCCCAGAATCACTACTTTAACATCGTTAAACTCGGTAAAACGAAACGCATTAAAGACATCTTTCGCTGGCGGAAAAATCGCTTTGCCTGCGGCGCGTTCTGCTTCTACAAAATTCAAAGTGTCTACAAAGTAGCTCTGTTTTTTCTCTTCGCCGATCACATCGTGCCAAGTGGGTGACTGATTCATGGAAAGTTCCTGTCCTAAATTTTGCTTCTATTCTAACGAGCGAAACCCAAACAAACAAAAACTTACCACGAACTTGAGAACAGTAATAAAAGACTAATGCTTCTGTGGCGTTCGAAAATGTCCCTGTCCTGTAATGTGACGATTAGGCATCGGCAAACGAAGCACGCGGCGGCTATATGCGTAAGAAGCAAAAGAGAGTGGTCGAGACATAGTGGCATCCTTCTTTCTTAATTCAAATTGACTTAAGTGACTAAGAAAGAAAAGTGCCAACTCTGTGATCACATCATTGGTTATCTATCGCCGCTAGATGAAACTGACGCAGTGCGTTGATTTCTTGCTGCCAGATGTCCGGATCAATTGTTTCTAAAATCAGAGGGATACCATCAAATCGAGGGTCTTTCGCGATGTACTCAAAGCAATCCCACCCGATCTCTCCTTTGCCTAATGAGTGGTGGCGATCCACTTTGCTGGCAAACTCAACTTTTGAATCATTTAGATGCATTGCTCTTAAATAGTGCATCCCAACAATACGGTCGAATTCCGCAAAGGTATGCTCACAATCCTCTTTAGTACGCAGATCGTAACCGGCAGTAAACGTGTGGCAAGTATCGAGACATACACCAACACGTTCTTTGTCTTCCACTTGATCGATGATTTCAGCAAGATGCTCAAACTTCCAACCTAGGTTTGTACCCTGACCAGCCGTATTCTCGATTACCGCGATCACATTCGGCACCGCTTTGTGCGCAAGATTGATCGACTCAGCGATCGTCGCTAAGCACTCCTGTTCCGAGACTTTCTTTAAGTGGCTCCCAGGGTGAAAGTTCAGCAACGTTAAACCCAATTGATTACAACGCTCCATCTCATCGATGAATGCAGCGCGTGACTTATCCAACTTATCCGCTTCTGGTGCACCTAAGTTAATTAGATAAGAGTCATGGGGAAGAATATGTTCTGCGCCGAAACCCAGCATTTTACAGTTCGCTTTAAACGCACTGATGGTTTTTGCTTCTAAAGGCTTCGCCACCCACTGGCGTTGGTTTTTTGTAAATAGTGCAAACGCATTCGCCCCAATTTCGCGAGCTCTCAACGGCGCTTGATCGACCCCACCAGCAGCAGAGACATGTGCACCAATGAGTTTATTCCCAAGCTTGTTTTTCATGTTTGTCATTTAATCACTTTAGACTTTCAGTATTGCTACCTAAATACAGATAGTTGCGTTAATCAGTTTAAACTTTAAGCTCAATTTGTAGTAAATTTACAACAAAATGAGTTATTAAATATTTTTTATATTATCAAATAAATTGTAATTAGTTTGTTTTCAAAGGTTTTATTGATTTAACTCAACAAAATCACCTTAATAAAAATAATGTTTTTGGTTGTTTTTTGACTTAAATCAATATTAAAATAGTGGATATTAGCTATATAATACTCAGCTCAACGAAAATTCGAAAATTAACACCAATAATCACCACGTAAGTGGTCTAGGAGATAGTGATGATCCAAGGTATCCAAATTACAAAAGCGGCAAACGACGACCTACTAAACTCTATCTGGCTATTAGATAGCGAAAAAAATGAAGCTCGTTGTGTTGCTGCAACTGCTGGCTACGAAGCAGACCAAGTTATCGCAATCAGCGATCTAGGTGAATACGAAAGCCGTGAAGTAGCAATCGAAACAGCTCCTCGCATCGAAGGCGGTCAACACCTAAACGTGAACGTGCTTAAACGCGAAACACTAGAAGATGCAGTTGCACACCCAGAGAAATACCCACAGCTAACAATCCGTGTTTCTGGTTACGCAGTACGTTTCAACTCGCTAACTCCAGAGCAACAACGTGATGTCATCGCTCGTACTTTTACTGAGACGTTATAATCTCAATAAAATCGACTTACTCACATTTAAAAAGCTTGGTCTCAATGGCCAAGCTTTTTTTGTTTTTCCATGCATCTAACCGTTCTGTTCCTTTACGGAGCATTTCTCTGTGACGGATCCTTCTTAAACACTTCAGCCAGTGAGGTTGGGTCAAGCCTTTCTCTTTGTTGTGAAGCGCCTTCTGCCCACCAAATGAGTTGATGTATTGTGCGATTCATATAGCTGTCCCACTGCGTCTGCTGCAATTCATCCGCAACGACACCCTGTTCGTCAAACACTTCTTGCGCTTTCGGAATGTGAATCATCGCCGAGACAGGTAGACATCCAAGTTCAGATAAGAAGGTACGCATCGACACTGCAGCTCGAACACCACCCCATTGTCCAGCAGAATAGGTCACGATAGCACTTGGCTTATAAGAAAACAGCGAACTGCCAAAGTGATTAAGCATATTTGCCAAGGCAGGACTCATCGAATGGTTGTATTCCGGGCTAACCATCACATACCCATCGGCCTGTTTGATTTTGTCTGCCAGCTCACTTAGGTGCTCCGGCACTTTAGAGCGGTGATAAGCAAACTCGGGCTTAAACACATCGCCAAAGTCATAGTCCAATGGGTCAATGATTTCGACGGTATGTTGCGAATACTGATTCTTAAACAACGTTTCACATGCTCTACTCACTCGCATGCCCAAGCGAGCTGGTCGTGGCGGTGTGCTGTCTCTTACCGAGCCTAGAAAAATCAAAAAATGCATGCTTCTATTTCCATCTTTAAGTTCGTTTCTCAATCATAAAGAGAGTCGAGACTTACCGACAATAAAAAAGGCGAATGATTGCTCATTCACCTTTCGTCGTTCATCATTTTAATAATTACTGTACGCGGCGCAGTACTTGTTTCAATGCCTCAAAGTCTGCGTCTAGCTCTTCCGATAGCAGTTCCATCGCCGCGTGCTTCGCTAGCGGTGCAGGAAGCTCGATGTCAGATTGCAAAATGTCATCCACCACTTCTTTGAACTTCGCTGGGTGCGCAGTACATAGGAACAGACCGGTTTCACCTTCTTGCAGTTGCTCTTCAAGAACGCGGTAAGCAATCGCACCGTGCGGTTCACATAGGTAGCCCAATGAGTACAGGTCTTTCACAGATTGTGCGCTTTGCTCATCTGAAACCGCGCCTTTACCTAGTGTCTCTAGGCCCCACTCTTTCACTCGGCAGAGCTCTTCGATACGCGGCCAGTTGTTCGGTTGACTCACGTCCATCGCGTTCGATGTCGTTGCAACCGTTGGTTTTGGCTCCCACTTACCTGTTTCTAGGTAGCGCGGAACCGTGTCATTAGCGTTAGTTGCAGCGATAAAGCGTTTGATCGGCAGACCCAGCGCTTTTGCCAGTAGACCAGCAGTTAGGTTACCAAAGTTACCACTTGGTACAGACACTACTAGGTTTTCACGCTCTTGTTTGCTCATTTGCGCGGCTGCTTCAAAGTAGTAACAGATTTGCGCCATCAAACGGCTGATGTTGATTGAGTTTGCAGAGTTCAGGCCGATCTCTTCACGCAGTGCAGAGTCATCAAAAGCTTGCTTAACCAGAGCCTGGCACGCATCGAAGTCGCCATCGATCGCGACAGTGTGAATGTTCTTGCCTAGCGTACAGAATAGCTTCTCTTGCAGTGGGCTGATCTTGCCTTTCGGGTAAAGAATCACAACGTTGATGTCTTCCATACCATAGAAAGCGTGCGCAACGGCTGCGCCAGTATCGCCAGAAGTCGCAGTCAGAATGGTGATCTTGCCACCGTCCGATACCGCCGCAAGAGATTGCGCCATAAAGCGACCGCCAAAATCTTTAAATGCCAGCGTTGGACCATGGAAAAGCTCTAACGCGTAAACACCGTCTTTGACTTGATTGATTGGCGCAGGGAATTGGAACGCTGCGTCCACAAGCGCGTTGACTTGCTCTTCCGCCAGCTCATCACCGATAAACGCTGATAAAATCTTAGTGCTACGAGAAACAAAGTCTTCTGCCAGTAGCGCATCAACGTCTTCAAACTTTGGTAATTCCGATGGGAAAAATAGACCTTGGTTACGGCCTAACCCTTGGCGAACGGCTTGGCCAAAGGAAACTTGTTCATCATTTTCTTTTATATTGTAAAGCTTCATAGCTCACTTCCTGTTACTTTCGAACCCTGCTTATCTAGACGACAAACGTGGATGAATCCTTCTTCGTTTTGTACGTAGTTCTGTTCTAACCAGCGAGCAACTCGCTCAGCGACATCTTTCTCTTTGCAAATACTGAACAGTGTTGGACCACTGCCAGAAATACCGGTTGCTAACGCACCTGCTGATGCAGCGTATTGACGTGCATTCGCAAAGCCCGGAAGCAGTTTCTCACGATACGGTTCTGCGATCACGTCTTTGATCATTTTTGCAGCAAGTTCTGGCTGACCAGAATGACACGCATGAATAAAGCCCGCAAGGTGACGACCATGAGCGATGATATCTTGTCGGCGGTATTGAGATGGTAGGATCTCACGCGCTTCTGCTGTTGATACTTTGATTCCCGGATACGCCATGACCCAGTACCAATCATCAAAACAAGGCACTTCTTGACTGATGATACCAAGCTCTTCAAGCATCAACTGGACACCACCAAGGTAACACGGCGCGACGTTATCGTAGTGAATACCACCAGAGATTTTGCCTTCCATTTCCCCCATCAGTGCTAGCAGCTCAGTCTCATTCAGCGGTTGACCATGGAATCGGTTTAAGGCATCCAGCGCCGCCACGATAGAACATGCACTTGAGCCTAAACCTGAGCCTATTGGCATGTTCTTTTCTAGCGTCATTTCAAGTGGTTTTAGCTCAACACCTTTTTTATCTAGCTCGCGAGAAAACACCAGCCAACAATCGTAAACGATGTTTTCTTTTGGCTCTGTAGGCAACTTAGAGACAAAATTACCCGCAGTTTTCAGACTGAATGGCTCAGTCCCTGCCTTAACTTGCACTCTGTCACCTAGCAAGGTCCCATCCACTGGGGACACCGCCGCCCCCAATACATCAAAACCAACACTTACATTACCAATTGATGCTGGGGCATAAACCACTACATCCATATCACTTGAACTCATTCTTGTTATACCCCTAGTTTCCAACCTAAAGTACGCATCACGTCAGAGAATACACCCGCAGCAGTTACCTCTGTACCTGCGCCATAGCCACGCAACACAAGTGGGATTGGCTGGTAGTAACGGCTGTAAAATGCCAGTGCGTTTTCACCGTCTTTGATTTTATACATCGGATCGTTTTCATCCACCGCAGCGATGCTTACTGTGCACTTGCCCTCGTTAATTTCACCAACATAACGTAGTACTTTGCCTTCTTCTGCTGCTTTAGCCGATAACTCTTTGAAGTAAGCGTCTGCTTCTGGGAGACGCGCCATAAACTCATCAACACTGCCTGAATCATCAAAGCCTGGCGGTAGCGCTTGGTCAACAACAACGTCTTCAAGCTCTAATGACATGCCCGCTTCACGAGCTAGGATCAACAGCTTACGCGCGACATCCATACCAGACAGATCATCACGAGGATCTGGTTCAGTAAAGCCATTTTCTTTTGCGATATTCGTCGCTTCACTTAAGCTCATTCCTTCATCTAACTTACCGAAGATATAAGAAAGAGAACCCGAAAGAATACCGCTGAAGCGCTCCAGTTCATCGCCTGCAGAAATTAGGTTTTGCAAGTTTTCAATAACCGGTAGGCCTGCACCTACGGTTGTTTCATACATCAATTTACGACGGGAGCTACGAGCCACATCGCGAAGCTGATGGTAGTACGCCATGCTTGCTGTGTTTGCTTTTTTGTTTGGTGTTACAACATGAAAACCTGCCGCTAGAAAGTCGGCGTATTGTTTAGCAATGTCTTCACTGGACGTACAATCAACCAATACTGGGTTGATAATATGATTGCGTTGTACCAAAGAAATCAGACGCGCTAGGCTGAACTCTTCTGTGGCTGCTGACATACGATCACGCCAGTGCTCAAGCGGTAAGCCTTCGCTATCAAGCAAAAGACCTTTGCTGTTTGCTAAGCCACAAACTCGAATCACAATGCCTTTCTCAGCCAGTTTGACTTGTTGGCGCTCGATCTGTTCCACAAGCTCGCCACCCACACCACCAACACCAACAACGAACACATCGAGGAAGTGTTTCGAGTTGAATAGGTTTTCGTGACACGCTTTGATCGCTTCAGAAATTTTGTCTTCTGGAATAACGGCAGAAATCGCACGTTCTGATGAGCCTTGTGCTATCGCTACGATATTCACGTTCACTTCAGCTAGAGAAGAGAAGAAGCGAGAAGCCACACCACGCGATGTGCGCATACCGTCACCAACAAGCGTAATGATTGAAACATTATCAATAAACTCGACCGGTTCTAGTAAGCCATCTTTCAGTTCTAGCTCGAACGCATCTGCCAGCACTTGCTGCGCTTTCGCTTTATCTTCAGCCTCAATACAGAAGCTGATGCTGTATTCAGAAGAAGACTGAGTGATCAGAACAATAGATACACCAGCAGACGACATCGCACCGAATACACGGCTCGCCATGCCTACCATGCCTTTCATACCAGGGCCTGATACGTTAACCATGGTTAGGTCGTTAAGTGTTGTAATACCTTTGATCGCAAGATTATCTTCACCAGTATCTTGGCCGATAAGAGTACCTGCACCTTGAGGGTTAAAGCTGTTTTTGATCAGACATGGAATATGGAATTGAGCAATAGGGGCGATGGTTTTCGGGTGCAGAACGGAAGCACCAAAATAAGAAAGCTCCATCGCTTCTTGGTAGCTTAGTGATTTAAGCAGGCGAGCATCTTCGACTAAACGTGGGTCACAGTTGTATACACCATCAACGTCGGTCCAGATTTCACAACAGTCTGCGCGTAAGCAAGCTGCAAGAACCGCTGCCGAGTAGTCAGAGCCATTACGACCAAGCGTGACAAGCTCTCCTTTTTCGTTGCCAGCTGTAAAGCCCGGCATAATGTTCACATGACCCTGAGGAAGGGGTTTTTGACGGAAGTTTTGCGTTGAAATATCCACATCAACCATAGCTTCAAGATGATCACCTTGGGCATACAGATACTCGACAGGATCGATCAAGCTCGCTTGTTGTCCCTTCGCCTCCAAGACAGCTTTCATCAACTGAATGGAAACACGCTCACCTTTACTAATAATGCGCGCATTTACGTTGTTTGGGCACATACCTAATAGATTGATGCCGTGAACAAATTGACGTAATTGAGATAGCGAGGTTTTCACTTGGTTATCGAAAGCTGAACCATCAATATTGGGGAGTACTGCTTGGATTTGAGTGAAGAGCGTTTTAAACGATTCATCCAACTCTTTGATTTGCAGCTCTGCTTCACCATTGCGCAACGCGCCTTCAATGACCGCAACCAACTTATTTGTTGTTTTACCTGGGGCTGAAAGAACAACCGCCACTTCTTCTTGTTGAGCGTTGTTGGCAATGATGTCTGCCGCTCTTAAAAAGCGATCTGCATCAGCTAGTGATGAACCGCCAAACTTCAATACTCGCATCCCTTCCTCCGGTATATCTTCTCAAACTTGTCTAAATTCTGGATAAAAAAGCATAAAAAAAGGCCTGTATCTTGTTGGATACAGGCCTTTTTTGTGAATTTCTTTCGCTCAGCAGCCTGCCCCAACATGTGTCGTGTCGGTAATAATAATGGTCGTGGTCATTACTACTAGGCTGTTAGATGGCATAAATAAATATTCAACGTTAATTGTGTTTGCTTAACTCTACGTTTACCGAGTTTCCGATTCATAGTCAACAAAAAATTGTTTGTTTTTCAGTCTTACAGCGATTTCTGCTAAGCAATCTTATTGATATTTAAAGCTAATTGGATGTTATTGCTCGTTTGGAAATCTGTCGCTTATTTTTGTAGGGGGCTCATCCCATCGTCATCAGTCTCACTTTTTACTCCATAACTAGTCTGATCTTCGTCATAAAGCGTAAGATCAAATTATGAAAGGGAGTTGTTGACACTTAACAACAACTTAACTGTGACCTATGTTCACAGAATCGAATTATTTAGAAAATAGGTGAGCTAGCTTTCATATTCTATGCTTTAATAGTGAGAAGCTTTGGGCACATACTAATAAAAAAGTTGACACAAGGAGTGGTGAGCATGAAAAGAGGGCTTTTTCTGTTGCTTTTTTTTGTGCCTGGCGTTTGTCTAGCAAACGAGCTTCCGCCTCTTCCAGGCAAAACATCCCCTTCTCCTCATAAACTATTTATTTCCAGCGACAGCTATCAATCTGACAGTTTCGATGTTTGGAATATCGACACGGGTTATGCGTACGAACTTTTTGACTCAGTAGACGTTTACGTCGGTGCACGAGTCAACAACTCTCCAACCCAAAACCAGAGCGGTTTTTTGAGTGGGATCAGCTATCACTTCAATGATCGTGTCACACTAAAAAGTACGGTTCGCTCTTACAAGAATGAGACTGCGGAAGGTATTCGACAAGAAGACAGCAGCCTCGCAGCTGAAGTCTCAAGTCGCGTAAAAATCACCGATAAACTGGATCTTCACGCGACTCTTGATTACCAAGATTGGCAACAAGGTATTGAGGTAGGTTTAGGCTTTCGTTTTTAGAAATCTAATTTTTGCTTTGAAATCAACACACCATTCCAATCAGCGTACACATAATGCTTCGGCTGCACGATTTGGTTTTGCATCGTTAAGGTCACATTGACCTCTCCCATACCTCGCTTCTCTGTCTTAAACGGATTGGTACCAAGTGCTTGCACGCCAATGTCCATCTGAGATATTTGTGCTACGTCGCGTATTGCACCATAGACAATAATGCCTTCCCACCCATTTTCTATTCCGAGTATTGCTAATTGATCGCCAAGCAATGCTTTCTGACACGAACCATGTCCGTCAACAATCAATACTTTCCCCGTTCCATCTTCGCCCAGTACTTCACGTACTTTTGAGTTGTCGTGGTAGCAACGCACTGTGACAATTTCTCCGTAAAAAGCGGTGCGTTGACCAAAGTTCTGCAGTGGCAAAGTAAGCAGGGTAACTTGGTCTTCAAATTGGTCACAAATATCGGGTGTAATGTCTCTCATATTTCCTCCGTGAATTTTCTCACCCAAGCAGTGCTTCGGTGAGTAGTATCCTTTCCTATACGAGTCGAGGCTTAAGGGAGCCTAACTTATGCAACACTTTCGGCTGTGAGCACGCAATAAGGTAAAGTTGATCATCAATGACGTAGTAAATCGCGTTTTGTTGAAAGTCATTCGCCAATGCGACCGCCGCCTCCGGTGATAACTCGACGGCAAAGCTTTCCTCATACCATGTAAAAGAGCTGTCACCTACTGTGATAGGCGCGTAATTAACGTGCTGTAGCAGTATTTCTAATGCTTGATTGCTTATGCAGTTCTCTTCTTTGGACCGCAAATTACTGTATGGGTTCCAAGCGGTTATCACAGCGTAGTTTGAAACGCACCACTCGGCCTCGAATCTGAAAAAAGATTCTGAATAAGCATTCCATAACGATGCGTCTATGTTCGTATTACTTTTTTCTATCATAAGTCTTAAACGATTAATAACAGTTACATTTCATCAATTGATATAAATCAACAAACTGAATGGAATTAACATTTGAGCATTGTTAGCATGCTGTTAACAATATAAAATCCGCTCCATATCTTAGGGTGTTTACGTTTCAGGCCCCACAGAAAGCAGGAAATGAAAGGTAAACAAGCCCTTTAGAATAAACGTCGCCATTGGATACTGGTGAGTTGGCAAAATTCCATGGAGGGCGGATAACTGAAAGAAGTGTTTTTTTGATCAACTTGATTTATTATCAAAATCACATTACCTGTATGTTATATTTTTGCCTAGAATTTATTCTATTAGCACAATTTTGTCACAAATTTAGGTACCGCCAATGCAAACCCCGCAGATTCTTATCGTTGAAGATGAGCAAGTAACTCGTAACACTCTTAAGAGTATTTTTGAAGCAGAGGGATACGCTGTTTTTGAAGCCAGTGACGGTGAAGAGATGCACCAAGTGTTGTCTGACAACTCAGTCAACTTGGTTATTATGGACATTAATCTTCCAGGCAAGAATGGCCTTCTGTTAGCGCGTGAACTACGCGAACAAGCGAACATTGCTTTAATGTTCCTGACAGGCCGTGACAATGAAGTGGACAAGATCCTAGGTCTTGAGATTGGTGCAGATGACTACATCACTAAACCATTCAACCCACGTGAACTGACTATTCGTGCTCGCAACCTACTTAGCCGCTCAATGAGCTCTAACGCGGTGCAAGAAGAGAAACGCTCAGTAGAAAAGTATGAATTCAATGGTTGGGTACTGGACATCAACAGCCGCTCTCTAGTAAGCCCTGCTGGTGATAGCTACAAGCTCCCTCGCTCTGAGTTCCGAGCTCTACTGCACTTCTGTGAGAACCCAGGTAAGATTCAAACTCGTGCCGATCTTCTTAAGAAGATGACTGGCCGTGAACTTAAGCCGCATGACCGCACTGTAGACGTAACGATTCGTCGTATTCGTAAACACTTTGAGTCTGTTTCAGGTACTCCTGAAATCATCGCGACTATCCACGGCGAAGGTTACCGCTTCTGTGGCGATCTAGAAGACTAATTGAATCGCTAATACGCAAAGGGCTTGCTCACTGAGCAAGCCCTTTTATTTTGGGGTTAGCAATTAGCGAACAATCACTGAGTCTAATAAACCTTGTTAATCTTCACGTACTTTTCCACTAACCAGCGCTGTTTACCTGCGTCGTCTAAAAGTACCGCGATATCAACCGATTTTTCTGTGTCCGCGTCTACCTGAGACGTGAAGGCTACTTCCCATTGGCTCTCACTATGAGTTCGAGTTTCTAAAGAGTCTTCATCCACCCACCACTCTTTTTCCCCTTGCTTGATGATAAGCGCTTCGGCAGTCAGGTTGGCTGGGAGTAACTGGTCTCCTTCAAGGTAAAGTGATCCTTGAATGCTTTGCTCTTGCACTTCCCCAACGGTCGGCATCAGGTTCACCCATAAGTTACTTTTGAGCTCGACATTCACCTGGTTAATCGTAATCTGACTGTTTTGTTGCCAGTTCACACTTGGAACGGAACTGCAGCCTGCCATCAATGCTATAACCAACGCCAACGGTGCGATTTTTTTCATGTTATTTCCTTTGTTCCAACCAACTTTTGAGGACTTGAATATCGTTTTGGTATTCATTTTTGATCTCTTCAACCCAGTCTGAAATGTTTTCCCACCATGCTGGCATATCGGGAGATTGCGCTTTCTGCGCCACACTTTGGATACGTTTGAGGCCAATCGAACCTGCAGCGCCTTTAATTTTATGCGCTTCAGAAACAATCCCATCTTGATCTTTTGCCGTCATGTTTGAGTCTAAGACATCAATATAGTCTGGCATCATGTCTTCAAACATTTTTATGCTGTCGTAGACCGGCTTGGCACCAACAATGTCGACGTAAGACTCTAACATATCCATATCGAGCAAGTGTGTCTCAATCACAGGAGAAGGAGTCGGCTCTTCCACTGTTTCTGGAATGCTCTCAGGTTGCTCTTGCGGCTCTACCTGATGCGCGAAGAACTTATCAATTACAGACTGAATGGCATTCACAGCAAGCGGTTTGCTGATGGCATCATCCATACCGTTATCTAAATATTCACGACGATCTTTCATCACATTAGCTGTTAGGGCGACCAATGGAGGCAGATTGTTATAATGCTCGCGATAATAATTTGCGACATCAAAGCCCGTCATATCAGGCAGCTGAATATCCAACAACGCCAAGTCATATTTTTCTGGCACAAAGTTCACGAGCGCTTCTTGTCCCGTCATCGCCACGGTAACGGAGTGCCCTAAGCTCTCAAGCAACGATTTGGCCACGGTGACGTTAAGCTCAATGTCTTCGACCATAAAGATGTTGAGATGCACATTATCGCGTTTTGCATCAATGACAGGTTCTTCGAGTTCCACAATAGGAACGTGAATCGATACGGTAAAAGTACTACCAAAACCCTCTTCACTAGCGACAGTAATGTCACCATCCATCATATTGATCAGCTGTTTTGACACCGCCAGGCCTATACCAGTCCCGACAGCATGTAGGTTGTCTTTACCTGATTTCACTTGGTAATACATGGCAAAGATTTTATCGAGCTCGTCTTCTGGTATGCCAATACCCGTGTCTTCCACCTCCATAATAATGGTCGCAAAATCGTCTTCGACATCCGCGCTCACCGTCATCACAACGCCACCTTCTTTGGTAAACTTCATTGCGTTGCTGACCAAGTTCCAAATTACTTGACGTAAACGGGTCGCATCCACTTCAATTGCTTTTGGTAAATCACTCAAACGTTCTAAGTCAAAGCGCAGCCCTTTTTGCTCCGCCATCAAAGCAGAGATGCTTTCAATCTCAGCGACGAAGTCTTCGAAGTTAAGTGGCGCAGGTAATAGTTCTAGCTTGCGGCGATCAAACTTATCCATATCGATAATATCGTTGAAGATGTTACCTAGCGTAATCGCACTCACATTGATGGTCTGCATGTGTTTGCGCTGCTCTTCTGTCAACGGACTATCGAGAAGCATGCGACTTAAACCCACAATGCCATTTAGTGGCGTTCGCAGTTCATGACTGATGGTTGAGATGAAAGTAGTTTTATCACGGCTTGCTTTCTCTAACGACTCTTCATGACGTTTACGTTCAGTGATATCACGGCCAAAACCTACCAATCCAAGGTGACGACCATCTTTGCTGTAAAACGGCACTTTACGCAGTTCAAAGTAGTGCTTGCGTCCATCAGGATACTCTAGCCACTGCTCGTAAGTGATGGCTTGATTATCGGCGAAGACCTTTTGGTCAGTATCAACGATGTGCTCAGCGATTTCTTTGCTATACACATCCCAAGGGCTTAATCCGACTAACTGGTGCTCTTTCTTGCCCGTTAGCTCTTCCATTGCCCGGTTACAACCGGAGAACACACCATCGGCATTGCGGTAGTAAATTAAGTCTGGCGAGGCATCAATAAATGAACGCAGTAGTGCAGTGCGTTCCGCAAGCTCTAACTGAGTACGCTCTCGTTGGAACACCTCGTTTTCGAGATCTTGCATCGCCTCTTCTCGAGCTTCTTCTGCTTTAATGCGCTCTTCAATTTCTTGGTTGAGCTTTTCGATGTTTTGTTGCAGTTGATAATTCAGTTCTTGGTCTCGCGAGCGCATGTCTTTCAGTTTGGACACCAACTTGGTTAAACGCTGGCGAGACTCTTCTAGCTGATCAACAACAACAGAAAGAAAATAAACCGCCCAAGGTGTAATCAAGAGACCAAAAAACACCGAACGGACAATGTCGATATCGTCGACTCGCCCCTTGAGAGCTAAAGTAATCCCCACCTGCACCACAACGGCTAATGCCACCAGCGCAAGGGCCAGCAAAATCGAGAAACGAACAATCCCCAGTTTGACTAGCAAGTCGACATAATACTGAGCGAGATTTTTCATGGGTTTCATTAACTACTCCATGGTGCTGGCTAGATGTTGCCCTTCAATGATAAAAAACGAGCAGACATATTCGGCCTAACGCAATTTAGGTCTGTGTGATTAGTGAAAAATACGTAGTGCGAACTGCGCTTGCTAAACAAGATAAAAAGATAAGTTAACCAACGAACGCACAGGCTTCGGTAAGTTTAACGTGTTTAATACGGCGATTTAAACAATCAGCTATCAACTTAGAGCAAGCGGTCACAAAGCGTTAGCAAGAACTGGGGTGAATACAGGTGCGATTACGTCCATCAGCTTTGGCTTGGTATAGCGCACTGTCAGCCATGGCAATACCCATTTCCGGTTCATCACCATGTTGAGGAATATAAGAGACAAGACCGATACTGACCGTGAGACGTTCCGAAGCTTCTGAGCTGTCGTGCTCCATATCTAGTTGTCGAATTTGTTCATGAATACGCTGCGCTACATTACTCGCGCCTTCCGTTGTGGTATTCGGCAGGATAAAACCAAACTCCTCACCACCATAACGCGCAACACAATCCGAAGAGCGATTGATGACTTTTGTGAATACGGTAGCAACACTGACCAATGCTTCATCACCTTGCTGATGGCCGTAACAGTCGTTGTAATCTTTGAAAAAGTCGATGTCACACAACATGATAGTGAGCGGCAGCTTTTCGCGGGCATGGTGGTACCATAGTACCTGCAGTTGTTCATCGAAGCGGCGTCGGTTCGATACCTGAGTTAAGCTGTCCATAAAGCTCAACTTTTCTAACTCTAAATTGGCTCTCTCCAACTTTTGTTCGGCAAGGTAACGTTCAGAAATATCACGCGCCATGATCAGCACACCATTCGTTCCTGAAGCTTTATCTTTAAAGGGCGATTTCACCACATCAAACCACGTACTTTTGCCATCACTGCTAACGACTTTATCTATGTATCGGACAGGCTCTGACTGACGCAATGCATCTAAATCACTAGCAGCTAAGCGAGCGTACATCTCTTCAGGAATGACATCTTGAAGGCGCTTACCGATCAAATCAGACACGTCTGAAATACCTAATGCATTAACGAACGGTTTATTACACGCTTGATAGACCATATTCTCATTGAAGATACCGATAGAGTCAGGGCTAGCGTCAAGAATAGTTTGTAAGATGGTATCCCTTTGCGCCAACGCAACTTCTGTATCTTTACGGCGCTCCATTTCATCTCTCAGGTTTTGCTGCATTTTGTGCCACTCGGTCACATCATGACTAATGGATAATGTACCGATCAGCTCACCACTCGGTGACACAAGGGAATTTTGATTCACTTCCAATAAGCAACTGCGACCTTGTGGATCCGTCGTCCACTTGCGCTCACTCTTTCTGCTAGCCTCACCCATGGAAGCCTTTGATGCGCAGGCTTCTTCCCTTCGCCCTTCCCAAAATTGATCAAATGCTCGGTTCGTCGTTAATAAATTCCCTTGGCGATCTTGGGTACAAATTAACTCAGAGAGTGAGTCTAGTGCCGAACGGGCAATCGTTAATTGCGCAAGCTCTTGTTGCTGCTCTTGATGAGTGGCTTGATATGGCTGCGCGTAGATGATCCAAACACGGTGATTGCGCAGCAAACTCTTTCTTCCTGACAACTCCACCTTGATAGATTCGCTTTCAGATAAACGCCAGTCAAATACCTGCTGGCTAAAATGACGACTAGAGACACTGTCTAGAAACGACTCAAGCTCACGAATATCGAATAAAGCGGGATACAAATATCCCGTGCCTAGAGAGCGAATACCTAATAACTGCATCGCAGCTTGGTTAGATAACAAGATCTGAGCATGGCCAGTATCCATCACTATGACTGGATAAGGTGAATCCGTTACGAGTTGCTTAAGTGAAGTTTGAAAGTGCAAATAGATCAGTGCTAACGCGCACACGCTAGCAATTAATAACAAGACGACATAGCCATAACCGCCTTGATCATCCCAAAGCCAATTGAGTAACTGATCCATCGTTTAAACCTTTAAAGAAAACTGGTTAAAATATATCAGTTATTTATTGAGCGATCTGCTATTAATTCCGGTTTAGTATAGATAAAAGCGTTTCCCGTTAGGCTTCCTTGAGCACCATGTTCACTGAGGGCTCGACCAATTTCAGTCATCGCCAGCCAGCGATTTTCACACCACAGTGGCGATAATAAGGTAGGTCTACGAGCTGCTGATGAAACGCGATGGTAAATCACGTCCGGTGGCGTCATACGAATCATCTCACTGGCAATTGCGACATATTCTTCTAGCTCTGGCGCCTCTAATCGTCCTGCACGCCACGCTTTCGCCATGGTGCTGCCTTCCACAATATGCAAGCCATGTAACTTAATGCCATCCGTGCCCACGGCTAACACTTTTTGCAGCGTCTCAATATTATCGTCGCGGCTTTCTTTCGGTAATCCAACAATTAAATGAGTACAGACTTTAATACCTAGCGCACGCGCACGCTTGGTGATCTCGGCATAACATTCGAAATCATGACCGCGATTGATGCGCTTAAGGGTATCGTTATTAGCGGTTTGAAGCCCTAACTCTAGCCAAATTTCATAACCTTGCTGTACATAGTCAGACAGCAAATCTAATACGGCATCAGGCACGCAATCTGGACGAGTCCCGACACACAATCCCACAATATCAGCCGCTTTTAGTGCTTCTTCATACATATTTTTCAGCACTTGCACTTCCGCATAAGTACTGGTGTAAGCCTGAAAATAAGCGAGATACTTCTTCGCTCGATGAATTTCGCCCGCACGATCTTTCAACTGATCGTGAATACTCTTTATCTGTACTTCTTCATCCGCAAACGAAGCCACATTACAAAAAGTACATCCTCCCCGACCAATAGTGCCATCTCGGTTAGGGCAACTAAATCCACCGTGCAACGTTAGTTTATGGACTTTTTCACCGTATCGACGCTGAAGATCTTGGCCGATTGTATTGACCAACTCATGTAACTGCATAAATTCTCACCAACAATGAACCGTAATCAATCTCACTACGATCTGTGTAAATAAATTACATCCCTGCAAGAAAAAACACACAATACTAGTCAATTCAAACAAACCTCATACGGCTCAAAATCAATAAACCTGCATAAATACAGATAAAAAACGTTCATGTTGCGTAAATGTTAAACTAAAAATGCATAATTAAACGAAAAAATTGGGTCACAACGTCGACTTTTTCATTGCATTCTGAAGTGACAAAATTGTAGGATACTTACACAACCCCGTTATTTTTGTGACTTTTATTACAAAGTACACTGCGGGATTTGTCGGTGTTATCCCACTCCTACCTATATAAATCACTAAATAGTGGCAATAAATAAAGGGATACCACCAAGGATTGTTTTTCTCGCAAAACTTTTCCTGCGAGATACGGAAAGGAATCAAGATCGATCAACCTAGATCGGTGGCGATAATAAATATAAAGGACAAGACGTAATCAATGGTCTAGGTGGCATTTGCCTGCCTGGTGCTTTTGCGTCGACATTGAACTGGAAGGATGTATCTATGGTAGATAGAGAGCAAAATCCACAGGGTCTATATACTCCTGAATTGGAGCATGACGCTTGTGGTATCGGTTTTGTTGCTCACCTTAAAAACCGTAAATCTCATGAAGTAGTGACTCAAGCATTGGATATGCTAGCTCGCATGGAGCACCGTGGTGGTCAAGGTTGTGATCCATGCAGCGGTGATGGTGCGGGTATCTTGCTACAAAAACCTCATGAATTCCTATTAGAAGAGGCCGTTAAGCTCGGCATTAAACTGCCTTCATTTGAAAAGTATGGTGTGGGTGTCGTACTTTTCCCGAAAGACGAATATAAACGCGAGCAATGCCGTGACATTCTAGAACGCAACGCTCAGCGTCTAGACCTTGAAGTTATTGGCTACCGCGTATTGCCAACCGATAACTCAATGATCGGTGCCGACCCACTAAGCACAGAACCTCAGTTTGAGCATGTGTTTATCTCTGGTGGTCCAGGTATCACACCTGAAGAGCTAGAGCGCAAACTGTACGTACTTCGTAACTACACTGTACGTGTTTGCCTAGAAAGCGTTTCGAACATTGGTGATGACTTCTACATTAACTCAATGTCTTACAAGACATTGGTGTACAAAGGTCAGTTAACGACAGAGCAAGTGCCTCAATACTTCCTTGATCTGCAAAACCCGACCATGGTGACCGCACTGGCACTGGTACACTCTCGCTTCTCTACCAACACCTTCCCGAAATGGCGTCTTGCACAGCCTTTCCGTTACATTGCCCACAACGGCGAAATCAACACCGTTCGCGGTAACTTGAACTGGATGAAAGCCCGTGAGGCGATCATTGAATCCGATTTATTTACCCAAGCTGAAATCGACATGCTGCTTCCTATTTGTCAGGAAGGCAGTTCGGATTCATC
This sequence comes from Vibrio sp. E14, assembly GCF_020515785.1. NCBI lineage: Bacteria > Pseudomonadati > Pseudomonadota > Gammaproteobacteria > Vibrionales > Vibrionaceae > Vibrio > Vibrio sp. E14. Next base: position 454,474 of record NZ_JAHPJI010000004.1, on the reverse strand, counting down.
TAACTTTGACATGGCACTTGAGCTCCTAGTTCTTTCTGGTCGTAGCCTGCCGCACGCATTGATGATGATGATCCCGGAAGCATGGCAAGAAAACAAAAACATGGATCCTAAGCGTCGCGCGTTCTATCAGTACCACGCGAACATCATGGAACCATGGGATGGTCCGGCTTCAGTATGTTTTACTGATGGTGTTCAAGTTGGTGCGACACTCGACCGTAACGGTCTGCGCCCTTCTCGCTACACAGTGACCAAAGATAACTTCCTAGTAATGGCATCAGAATCTGGTGTTGTGGATATTGAGCCAGAGAACGTTGAGTTCCGCGGTCGTCTACAACCAGGTCGCATCTTCGTTGCAGACCTAGAGCAAGGTCGCATCATCTCTGATGAAGAAGTGAAAGACACCATCGCAACGGCACAGCCTTACGAAAAGTGGGTAGAAGAAAACCTACTAAGCTTGAAGAAGCTGCCAGATGCGAGCAACCAATTCAGCCAACCTAAGCCAGAACATCTTCTACACCGCCAACAAGCGTTTGGCGTAAGTACTGAAGAAGTGAACGAAATCATCGTTCCAATGGCAAATGAAGGTAAAGAGCCATTATCAGCAATGGGTGCCGACTGGCCTCTTGCAGTGCTATCTCATCAGTCGCAACATCTTTCAAACTACTTCAAGCAGCTGTTTGCACAGGTAACTAACCCACCGATCGATCCGATCCGTGAGCGTATGGTGATGTCGCTGAACACTTACTTGGGTAAAGACCAAAACCTTCTGACTGAAACACCACTTCACTGTCAGAAAGTAGAATTGGAATCGCCGGTTCTGGCGAACTCAGAGCTTGAAAAACTGCGTGCGATCGATAACGAGCACCTACAAGCGAAAACGTTGGATATCGTATTCCAAGCTAGTGAAGATCAAGGCAAACTTGAGCGTGCATTAAAACGCATCTGCCAATATGCAGAAGACGCGGTTATCGATGGTTACTCAATCATCCTACTCACTGACCGTGCAGTGAATTCAAACCACGCGGCGATCCCAGCAATGCTGGCAGTTGGCGCAGTACACCACCACTTGATCCGTAAAGGTCTACGTGCGAAGTGTGACATCGTGGTTGAAACTGGTGACGCGCGTGAAACGCACCACTTTGCAACGCTACTTGGTTACGGTGCGAATGCGGTTAACCCTTACCTAGTGATTGAAACCATCATTGAACTTCAACGTACGAAGAAGTTGGATCCAGAAGCGAACCCTCGCGATCTGTTCAACAACTACCGTAAAGCGATCAATGGCGGTCTTCTGAAGATCTTCTCGAAGATGGGTATCTCAACCCTGCAGTCGTACCACGGTGCGCAAATCTTCGAAGCCTTAGGTATTCATAAGTCAGTGGTAGACAAGTACTTCACAGGTACAGTTTCTCGTATCCAAGGTCTCACCCTTGACGATATTGCTAAAGAAGTGCTCGTTCGTCACCGCATCGGTTATCCACAACGCGAAATCCCAATTCAAATGCTGGATGTGGGTGGTGTTTACCAATGGAAACAGCGTGGCGAGAAGCACCTATTCAACCCAGAAACCATTTCTCTACTACAAGAGTCTACGCGCAACAAGAACTACGATCAGTTCAAGCAGTACGCGACAGAAGTCGATAAACAAGGTGACAACGCGGTAACTCTGCGTAGCCAGCTAGAATTCATTAAGAACCCAGCCGGTTCTATCTCTATCGACGAAGTCGAACCAATTGAAAGCATCGTGAAACGCTTCGCGACGGGTGCTATGTCATTCGGTTCTATTTCTTACGAAGCACACTCCACACTAGCTGTTGCGATGAACCGTCTTGGCGCGAAATCGAACTCTGGTGAAGGTGGTGAAGACCCAATGCGTTTCGAGCGCAAAGAGAACGGCGATTGGGAACGCTCTGCAATCAAGCAGGTAGCTTCGGGTCGTTTCGGCGTAACCTCTTACTACCTAACCAACGCTGATGAGTTACAAATCAAGATGGCTCAAGGTGCGAAACCAGGTGAAGGTGGTCAGCTACCAGGCGATAAAGTAGATGACTGGATCGGTGCTACACGCCACTCAACTCCGGGCGTCGGTCTTATCTCGCCGCCACCACACCACGATATCTACTCAATCGAAGATTTGGCTCAGCTTATCTACGATTTGAAGAACGCGAACCGCGCGGGTCGTGTAAACGTGAAGCTGGTATCGGAAGCTGGCGTAGGTACGATCGCTTCTGGTGTTGCTAAAGCGAAAGCGGACGTTGTACTTATCGCAGGTTTCGACGGCGGAACTGGTGCATCACCAATGTCTTCAATCCGTCATACTGGTCTTCCTTGGGAACTTGGCTTGGCAGAAACGCACCAAACCCTGCTGAAGAACGGTCTACGTAACCGTATCGTGGTTCAAGCGGATGGTCAGATGAAGACACCTCGTGACCTTGCTGTGGCAACACTACTAGGTGCAGAAGAATGGGGCGTAGCAACCGCAGCATTGGTGGTTGAAGGTTGTATCATGATGCGTAAGTGTCATAAGAACACCTGTCCTGTTGGTATCGCGACTCAGAACAAGACGCTTCGCGAGCGCTTTGATGGTCGCGTAGAAGACGTCGTAACCTTCTTCCAATACATGGCACAAGGTCTACGTGAAATCATGGCTGAACTTGGCTTCCGCACTATCGATGAGATGGTCGGTCAAGGCCAGAAACTGCGTGTTCGCCAAGACGTTTCTCACTGGAAATACAAGAACCTAGATCTGTCTCCTGTTCTACACGTTGAACAGCCACGTGAGTCAGACGGTATCCATAACCAAACGCAACAGAACCACAATCTTGAATCGGTACTAGACCGTAAGCTGATTCAAGCAGCGATTCCTGCACTCGAGAAAGGCGAAGCGGTGAATGCCGAGTTCCCTATCGTCAACACTGACCGTTCTGCGGGCACCATGCTGTCGAACGAAATCTCGAAAGTGTACAAAGATGCCGGTCTACCTCAGCCAATGAACGTGAAATTCAAAGGTTCTGCGGGTCAGTCATTCGGCGCATTCCTAGCTAAGGGCGTGAAGTTCGAAGTAGAAGGCGACGCGAACGACTACTGGGGTAAAGGCTTATCTGGCGGTACGTTAGTACTTTACCCAGATGCGAAATCAAGCATTGTCGCAGAAGACAACATCGTGGTTGGTAACGTGTGTTTCTACGGTGCAACTTCGGGTGAGTCTTTCATTCGCGGTATGGCTGGTGAACGTTTCTGTGTTCGTAACTCAGGTGCGAAAGTAGTAGTAGAAGGCGTCGGTGACCACGGTTGTGAATACATGACTGGCGGTGCAGCAATTATCCTTGGTTCAACAGGTCGTAACTTTGCCGCAGGTATGAGTGGCGGCGTGGCTTACGTATGGGATAAATCAGGCGACTTTGAGTCAAAACTGAACCCAGAGCTAGTAGACCTAGATCCAATCGAGAAAGAAGACAGAGATCTATTACTCGACATGCTAACTAAGCATGTTCAATTCACAGGAAGTGAAGTCGCTCAGTCTTTCCTAGACAATTTTGAAGCAAGCCTAGCCTCTATGGTTAAGGTGATGCCGCGTGACTACAAAGCGGTGCTTCAAAAGCGTAAAGCTGAAGCGCAGTCTCAAGGAAACGAAACTCAAGCGGAGGCATTATAATGGGTAAGCCTACTGGATTTTTAGAGCACGGTCGTGAACTACCACAGAAGATCGACCCGGCTGAACGCATCAAGAACAACAAAGAGTTCGTTCTGAACGAGGAGTTTGGTGACAAGATCAATACTCAAGCTTCTCGTTGTATGGATTGTGGTGTGCCGTTTTGTCATAACGGCTGCCCTATCGGTAACATCATCCCAGAGTTTAACGATGCGGTTTATCGTGATAGCTGGGAAGAAGCATGGAACATTCTAAGCTCGACTAATAACTTCCCTGAGTTTACTGGTCGTGTTTGCCCTGCTCCATGTGAAAGTGCTTGTGTACTTGGCATCAACCAAGACCCAATCACCATCTGTAACATCGAGAAAACTATCGTAGAAACGGCGTATCGTGAAGGGTACGCCAAGCCAAAAACGCCACGTTCTCGCACTGGTAAAACGGTAGCGATCATTGGATCTGGACCTGCTGGTCTTGCGGCTGCTGAGCAGCTAAACAGCGCAGGCCATACCGTGACAGTATTCGAGCGAGACGAGAAAGTTGGTGGCCTGCTGCGTTTCGGTATTCCAGATTTTAAACTGAGCATGGAAGTCATTGATCGTAAGATCAATCTAATGGCAGAAGCTGGCGTTGAGTTTAAAGTAAACCAACACGTCGGTGTTGATGTAAATGCTCAGCAACTGCGTCAAGAGTTCGATGTGGTTCTACTGACGGGTGGCTCAACGGTTCCACGTGATTTGCCAGTTCCGGGTCGTGAGCTCAAAGGCGTTCACTTCGCAATGGAATTCCTAGGTCAAAACAACCGACGTGCAAATAACATGGACCTGAAAACGGAAGAGATTCACGCAAAAGGTAAACATGTGGTTGTCATTGGTGGTGGTGATACCGGTTCAGACTGTGTAGGTACGTCAAACCGTCACGGCGCAGCAAGCGTAACTCAAGTGGAAATCATGCCGATTCCACCAGAGAAGCGCCCAGCCAATATGCCTTGGCCTCAATACCCAATGATCCTACGTACTTCGACTTCTCATGAAGAAGGTGTCGATCGTCACTGGAACATCCTGACCAAAGAGTTCATCGGAAATGACAAAGGTGAAGTCACAGGCCTTCGTCTTGCTGATATCGTTTGGCAAGATGCAAAACCAGGCGAGCGCCCAAGTTTCAAAGAAGTCGAAGGCAGCGAGCGAGTGATCCCATGTGATATGGCATTCCTAGCAATGGGCTTCTTACACCCAGAACCTACAGGCGTGCTTGCTCAACTGGATATCGCGCTAGATGATCGCGGTAACGTAGCAACTCAAGGTTTTGCTACTAACCAAGAAGGCGTATTTGCTGCTGGTGATATGCGAACAGGCCAATCTTTGGTGGTTCGTTGTATCAACGAAGGTCGCGAATGTGCTCGTGCTATCGATGACTACCTAATGGATGGCACAAACCTAGAAGCAAAAGCAGATTCACTGATGCTTTCTGCTTAACGGAAGTATTCACGCTTCCCTCTTTCAATGCCATAAATAGCCATCAGCGATATCGATGGCTATTAGCAAAGAAAGAAAACAATTCCTTCCAATCTTTCTATTTTGACCAGCATTTTATGCTGGTCTTTTTTATTTCCCACAGAATCAAATGTTACTTTTTTTGTAACAATCAATTTTCTATCTATTTGAAATCATTAAACTATTTTAGCTTATTAAATGGTAAATCGCATATTCACGTGATTATCCACTAATAACTTGACCTTTTTTACAATAAGCTATAGCTTGTGAAGTTGATGAAAATAAAACACTCAAAAAATGTTAAATATTTCACAGCTTTTATTGAATAAATATACATAAAACCATAAAAGATGACGCATATTCAGTCATCACTATCAACGTAAGCAGTGTTGATATATCTGTCGGGATGACGGATAAGCAAAGGGAGAATTGCAATGGCTCTTTATGATCCAAGTCTTGAGAAAGACAACTGTGGATTTGGCTTGATCGCGCATATGGAAGGCGAACAAAGCCACAAGCTGGTTCGTACAGCAATTTCTGCACTTGACCGAATGACCCACCGTGGTGGTATTGCCGCCGATGGAAAAACCGGTGATGGTTGTGGTCTTCTTCTACAAAAGCCCGATTCCTATTTACGCCTTATCGCCGAAGAAAATGGCTTCAACCTTGGCAAGCAATACGCCGTGGGGATGATTTTCTTTAACCAAGATCCGGTGAAAGCTCAACTCACCAAAGACATCGTAAACAAAGAACTGGCTCAAGAGACCTTAACCGTAGCGGGCTGGCGTGAAGTTCCAACTAATTCAGAAGTACTCGGTCCGATCGCTGCTGATTCACTTCCAGACATTCAACAAGTCTTTATCTCTGCACCAGCAGGTTGGCGCGAGCGTGACATCGAACGTCGCCTCTATATCGCACGCCGTCGCATCGAGAAACAAATTACAGAAGATCCTGACTTCTACATCTGTAGCTTGTCGACACAAGTTCTGGTGTACAAAGGCTTGTGCATGCCTGCGGACTTACCACGCTTTTATCTTGATCTTGCTGATCTACGCATGGAATCCGCTATCTGTCTGTTCCACCAGCGTTTTTCTACCAATACTCAACCGCGTTGGCCGTTGGCTCAGCCGTTCCGCTATCTTGCTCATAATGGTGAGATCAATACCATTGAAGGTAATCGACAATGGGCACGAGCTCGTGCTTACAAGTTCTCGTCACCACTGCTGCCCGATCTTCAAACTGCAGCACCATTTGTGAACGAGACGGGTTCAGACTCCTCTAGCTTAGATAATATGCTGGATCTCTTCTTAGCTGGCGGCATGGATATCTTCCGTGCCATGCGTATGCTTGTGCCGCCTGCATGGCAAAACCACCCAGATATGGATCCGGATCTGCGGGCGTTTTACGATTTCAACTCCAAGCACATGGAACCATGGGATGGCCCAGCAGGTATCGTACTGTCCGATGGTCGTTATGCTGCTTGTAACCTAGACCGAAACGGTCTGCGTCCTGCGCGTTATGTAATTACCAAAGATAAGTTGATCACTCTGGCATCTGAGGTAGGAATTTGGAATTACGCCCCAGATGAAGTTGCCGAAAAAGGGCGTGTAGGTCCGGGTGAATTGCTCGTCATCGACACTCGTAAAGGTAAGCTTTGGCAGTCTAGCGAGATCGATAATGATCTGAAATCTCGTCACCCTTATCGCGAATGGATGGAAAACAACGTTCGCAAACTCACACCATTTTCTCAGCTACCTGAGGAGCAAGTAGGCGAGCGCAGCTTTGATGAAGACTTACTTAAGACTTATCAAAAGCAGTTTGCCATGAGCAATGAAGAAGTCGATCAAGTGCTGCGTGTCCTCGGTGATATGGGGCAAGAAGCCGTCGGTTCTATGGGTGACGATACTCCAATGGCAGTGCTCTCCTCAAAAGAGCGCTTGGTAACTGACTACTTCCGCCAGAAGTTCGCTCAGGTCACCAATCCACCGATCGATCCACTGCGTGAAAAACACGTGATGTCACTGGCGACCAGTATCGGTAAGGAAATGAATGTTTTCTGTGAAACCGATGGCCACGCGCATCGCGTAACATTTGATTCGCCTGTACTGCTTTATTCAGACATGCAGCAACTGCTCGAGCTTGGTGACGATCACTACCGTAATACCATTCTAGATATCAACTACGAACCACAAGAGAAAGATCTTAAACAAGCCATTAATGATCTCTGTGAGCAAGCAGAGCAAGTCGTACGTGAAGGCACGGTTTTAGTAGTACTTTCAGATCGCGCTTTGGTCAAAGGCAAGTTACCAATTCCAGCGGCAATGGCAGTCGGCGCCGTTCAAACTCGTTTGATTGATGCGAACTTACGTTGCGATGCCAACATTGTAGTCGAAACCGCAACTGCACGTGACCCACACCAATTTGCTGTCTTGCTTGGCTTTGGTGCGACTGCAGTTTACCCATACCTTGCTTATGAAGCGTTAGGTAAACTGATTGATGATAAGGCACTAGAGAAAGACTACCGCGATGTGATGCAAAACTACCAATACGGCATCAACAAAGGCCTGTACAAGATCATGTCGAAAATGGGGATCTCAACCATCGCCTCTTACCGCTGCTCACAACTGTTTGAAGCAGTTGGCTTGAGCCAAGATGTGGTCGATCTGTGTTTTAAAGGCGTCACAACTCGAATTGAAGGCGCGAATTTTGACGATTTCCAGCAAGATCTTACAAACTTATCTCGTAAAGCATGGGCGAAACGCAAATCGATTGATCATGGCGGCTTGTTAAAGTATGTCCATGGAGGTGAGTATCATGCTTACAACCCGGATGTTGTCGGCACGCTGCAACAAGCCGTTAAATCTGGCGAAAGTAACGACTATCAGAGCTTTGCCAAGCAAGTGAATCAACGCCCTGTTGCTATGTTGCGTGACTTAATGTCGCTGAAAAAATCAGACTCACCGCTGCCACTTGAGCAAATAGAGCCGAAAACCGAACTGTTCAAACGCTTCGACTCTGCGGCCATGTCCATTGGCGCACTCAGCCCTGAAGCGCATGAAGCCCTCGCGACTGCGATGAACCGTCTTGGTGGCTATTCAAACTCCGGTGAAGGAGGTGAAGATCCTCGCCGTTTCGGCACTGAACGTAACTCACGTATCAAACAAATTGCTTCAGGCCGATTTGGTGTAACGCCTCATTACCTTACTAATGCAGATGTACTACAAATCAAGGTAGCGCAAGGAGCTAAACCGGGTGAAGGTGGTCAGCTACCGGGACACAAAGTCACCGCAGAAATCGCAAAACTGCGTTATTCGGTACAAGGTGTGACTCTCATCTCCCCTCCTCCGCACCACGATATTTATTCAATTGAAGATTTGGCCCAGCTGATCTTCGACCTTAAACAAGTCAACCCGAATGCGCTGGTTTCGGTAAAACTCGTCTCCGAGCCAGGTGTTGGCACCATCGCAACGGGCGTAGCCAAGGCTTACGCTGATCTCATTACCATCTCGGGTTACGACGGTGGTACCGCAGCAAGCCCATTAACTTCAGTAAAATACGCTGGTAGCCCTTGGGAGTTGGGGTTGGCAGAGACACAACAAGCACTGGTTGCTAATGGTCTGCGTCATAAGATCCGCCTACAGGTAGACGGTGGTCTAAAGACTGGTTTAGACGTGGTTAAAGCCGCAATTTTAGGTGCAGAAAGCTTCGGATTTGGTACCGCGCCAATGGTTGCTATGGGTTGTAAGTTCCTGCGAATTTGTCACCTCAACAACTGTGCAACAGGGGTTGCGACTCAAGACGAAACGCTGCGTAAAGAGTACTTCAAAGGCTTACCTGAAATGGTGATGAACTACTTCACCGGGCTGGCAGAAGAAGTGCGCGAGCTGCTTTCTGAGCTAGGCGTTGAAAAACTGACGGACTTGATTGGTCGTACCGATTTACTTGAAGCAGTAGAAGGCTTTACCGCGAAGCAAACCAAATTGGATCTATCCAACATTCTAGAAGCTCCCGTCTCGCCTGAAGGTCATCCGCTGTTTTGGACGGAACCAAATAAACCGTTTGATAAAGCTGAGCTCAATCAAAAGATCATTGATGATGCCATGCATGCAGTAGAAAACAGCCAATCGGCAAGTTTCTTCTACAATGTCATCAACACTGATCGTTCTGTGGGTGCACGCTTATCTGGAGAAATAGCGAAACGCTATGGCAACCAAGGTTTGGCGGCTTCCCCTATCAAAATCTATCTTGACGGCACTGCCGGCCAGTCGTTTGGCGTTTGGAATGCGGGTGGCGTAGAGCTTTACCTCACAGGTGATGCGAATGACTACGTAGGGAAAGGCATGGCAGGCGGCAAGATCGCCATTAAGCCTCACTTAGGTACAGCGTTCAAGTGTCATGAAGCCACCATTATTGGTAACACGTGTTTGTACGGCGCAACGGGCGGTAAACTGTTCGCAGCAGGTAAAGCGGGTGAGCGTTTTGGGGTACGTAACTCAGGTACGATTGCCGTCATTGAAGGAGCTGGCGATAACGCTTGTGAGTACATGACAGGCGGTATTGTTGCCATTCTAGGCGCAACAGGCGTGAACTTTGGTGCAGGTATGACCGGAGGCTTTGCCTATGTTCTGGATGAAAACCAGAGCTTTGAAGGTCGAGTCAATACTGAATCTGTCGAAGCCATTTCATTGTCCGATCTATACATCCACCAAGAGCATTTGCGCGGGCTGATTGCGGAACACCTTGAAGAAACAGGGTCGAGCCACGCAGAAAATATTTTGGCGAACTTTGATGAATGGATTCCAAAGTTCTATTTGGTGAAACCACAAGCGGCAGATCTTCGCACGCTACTTGGTCACCAGAGCCGCAGTGCTGCAGAGCTGCGTGTTCAAGCACAGTAATCATGGAGGATGTTTGAATCATGAGCCAGAACGTTTATCAATTTATCGATGTGCAGCGTGTAGATCCTGCGAAAAAGCCGATCAAAGTTCGTAAGATCGAGTTCGTTGAAATCTATGAACCGTTTACTAAGCAGCAGGCGACTGCACAAGCGGATCGCTGCTTAGATTGTGGCAACCCATATTGTGAATGGAAATGCCCAGTCCACAACTACATCCCTCAATGGTTAAAACTTGCCAATGAAGGTCGTATTCTTGAAGCGGTTGAACTATCGCATCAAACCAATAGTTTACCTGAAGTATGTGGACGCGTTTGTCCTCAAGACCGTCTATGTGAAGGTTCATGCACGCTTAATGATGACTTTGGTGCCGTCACCATCGGTAATATAGAAAAGTACATTACCGACAAAGCCTTTGAAATGGGCTGGAAGCCAGATATGTCCAAGGTGGAGTGGACCGATAAAAAGGTCGCAATCATTGGAGCTGGCCCAGCAGGCTTGGCAGCCGCTGATATCCTAGTGCGCAATGGCGTTAAGCCAGTCGTGTTTGACCGCTACCCAGAAATCGGCGGACTACTGACTTTCGGTATCCCTTCGTTCAAGCTTGAAAAAGGGGTAATGGAAAATCGTCGCCGTGTGTTCACTGAAATGGGCGTCGAGTTCCGCATGAACGTGGAAGTCGGTAAAGATGTACAAATGCAAGATCTAATCGATGAGTACGATGCCATTTTCTTAGGCGTTGGCACCTATAAATACATGCGTGCAGGACTAGAAAATGAGGATGCGCCGGGTGTGTATGACGCGCTGCCATTTTTAATTTCGAATACCTACAAAGTCATGGAGCTTGAGAACAACCAACCTTTTATCGACATGGCAGGAAAGAAAGTGGTCGTGCTTGGTGGTGGCGATACCGCAATGGACTGTGTACGAACCTCTATTCGCCAAGGAGCCTCCAATGTGATTTGTGCTTATCGTCGTGACGAAGCCAACATGCCAGGTTCACGTCGAGAAGTGAAAAACGCTAAAGAGGAAGGCGTGAAGTTTATGTTTAACCTGCAACCACTCGGTGTGGAGGTCGACGCCTCAGGTAACGTATCGGGCGTTAAAGTGGTAAAAACTGCTTTAGGTGAGCCCGATGATGCAGGTCGTCGCAGACCAGAACCAGTGGAAGGCAGTGAACATGTATTGCCTGCGGATGCCGTGATCATGGCATTTGGTTTCCAGCCACACAAAATGGACTGGTTAGAACCGTATGGTGTCGATTTAGACCAATGGGGACGTATCAAGGCACCTGTTGAGCAAGCGTTCATGTACCAAACCAGCAATGCGAAAATCTTCGCTGGCGGTGATGCGGTCCGTGGCTCAGACCTCGTCGTAACCGCCATTGATGAAGGGCGAAAAGCGGCAGAAGGCATTCTTGATTACCTAGAAGTCTAATCACAGCTAACATCACAAAAAGGATCCTATTATTGGATCCTTTTTCTTTTGTATCCATATAATTAGAAGCAAAACTATAAGAGTAAATACAATGAAAAAAGCCGCTCTCCTTTCCATCACTTTACTCAGCCTTACAGCCTGCAGCCAAGGAGTCACCAGTATGCCAGATCGTTCTCAATCACCTTGTGGTGACAAACCAAATTGCGTTTCAACTCAAGACTCAAGAGACAAGTTTCAATTAGCACCTTTTTTGCTCACTGAATCCGCAACGTTAGATGCCATTGAGCAAGCCGCGCTTCAACTTCCTGGCGCCAAAACCGCGGTAAAAGAGGGCAATTACCTTCGGATAGAATGCACATCTAAAATCATGCGCTTCGTGGATGACCTCGAATTAAAAGTAGCAGGAGACAAACTGATTGTTCGCTCAGAGTCACGTGTGGGCTATTCTGACTTTGGCGTAAACAGAAAGCGCGCCGAACAATTACGAGAAAAGCTCACTCAAGCTAAGCTCATCAAATAGAAAACTGCTCACGGGGAGTGCTATACTCTCGGCCAACTAAAATATTTACCGAAAGAGAGTGTTATGAAAGTTGGTATCATCGGTGCGATGGAACAAGAAGTGACCATCCTGAAAGAAGCAATCACAAACTGCAAAACCGTAAATAAAGCAGGTTGTACGTTTTTCTCTGGTCAAATTAATGATGTAGAAGTAGTCGTACTACAATCAGGTATTGGTAAAGTTGCAGCTGCAGTAGGCACTACCATTCTTCTTGATGAATACCAGCCAGATGTTGTGATTAACACAGGCTCTGCTGGTGGCTTCGATTCAAGCCTAAATCTAGGTGATGTCGTTATCTCAACAGAAGTTCGTCATCACGATGCAGACGTAACAGCTTTTGGTTATGAAATTGGCCAAATGGCTGGCCAGCCTGCTGCATTCAAAGCAGATGAAAAGCTAATGGATTTAGCAGAAAAGGCACTAGCGCAAATGGAAAACACTCATGCAGTTCGCGGCCTGATCTGTACTGGCGATGCGTTTGTTTGCACCGCTGAACGCCAAGAATTTATTCGTAAGCACTTCCCATCCGTTATCGCGGTAGAAATGGAAGCATCTGCTATCGCTCAAACTTGTCACCAATTCAACACGCCGTTTGTTGTTGTGCGTGCAATCTCTGATGTCGCTGATAAAGAGTCACCAATGAGCTTTGATGAGTTCCTACCGCTAGCAGCAAAAAGCTCTTCTGAAATGGTATTCAAAATACTGGAACTCATTAAGTAAACGACTCATTCATGGAAGAAGTTTTTCAGTCATTTTATGCCAACGGTGCGCTCCTTATTATGTGGGGCGCACTGCTCTTTCACCTTCTTTTACCAATCCCCCGTTCATCGCATCCCATCACTTTATGGCGAAAGTTAGCTGAGCAGCTCGCCAACAAAGTGAACAATAATCACAGTTACTCACAGAGCCTGACCTCCGGCAGTCTTGCATTGGGCTTGATGCTATTGCCTTGCTTGCTCTTGCTGATTGCCGTGGAGCCATTCGTTTGGCAAGTGCCTTTATACGAACTAGTGCTATTGATCATTGCTTTGGACTGGCGCAACAACGAAGCCTTAACGAAACAACTCGTCACAAGTATGTCGAGAGAAGACAAAGCCCAGTGCCGACAATTACTGAGACCATATCTTAATCGCGATACTGACAGTCTCTCGATCATCGGCATAGGTAAAGCAAGCTCAGAAACTGTGATTATGGGATACTGCCGCAACGTAATCGGTGTGTTATTTTGGTACGCACTCGCAGGTGGTATTGGTGCGTTAATGTATCGACTAACTACAGAGTTAGCTCGAGTTTGGTCCCCTAGCCGACGCCAATATTTGCCCTTTGGTAAACCTGCCGTTCAGCTGGTTGCCGCTCTGGATATTATTCCACTTCGTCTCTTTGCCATACTTTTAGCTGTAGGAAAGAACGTAAGCAATGTGCTTTCTGGTGTACAGCAACAAGCGAAGTCTTGGCCACTACCCGGGCCCGCCTGGGTGTTGTGTACCATCGGACACAAACTACAACTCTCTTTATGCGGCCCTGCTATCTATCAAGGTATACGTGCGGAACGCGCAAAAATCGGTGGACGAATCGCCCCATCGGCTATTCACCTTTCACAAATACATACGCTGCTCGTTTGGCGAGTCTTCGTTTGGATAGCTATCCAAAGTCTGCTTTTAGGAATGATTTATCAAGGATTATGATGAATAAACTATGCTTCACATTAACGTTGTTTGTTTCGACAGCGACCTTCGCTCAAACACCAGTGCAACGCATTGTAAGTTTAGCTCCGCATGCCACTGAAATTGCCTTTGCGGCAGGGCTAGGAGACAAGCTTGTTGCTGTCAGCGAAATGAGTGATTATCCAGAGCAGGCAAAGCAGCTGGAAAGAGTCTCTAATTACCAAGGAATTAAATTAGAGCGCATTATTGCTCTTCAACCGGATTTAGTCATTGCTTGGCCGGCAGGAAACCCGGCAAAAGAGCTGGAAAAAATTAAACAGTTCGGCATTCCTATCTATTATTCCACTACAGGTTCACTGGAAGATATCGCTAATAATATCGAGCAGCTAAGCCAATACAGCGAAACCCCGCAAATAGGACAAAAGGCCGCTGAAGATTTTAGAACGCAACTGAATACACTAAAAGAGAAGTACAACACGCACGAGAAAGTTCGTTACTTTTATCAGTTGAGTGAAAAGCCTATCATCACTGTCGCCGGGAAGAACTGGCCAAGTGAAGTCTTTACTTTTTGCGGTGGTGAAAACATTTTCGCAGCATCCAGCGCGCCTTATCCTCAGGTCAGCATCGAGCAGGTCATCACTCGCCAACCAGAGGTTATTTTTACTTCTCGTCACGCAATGAGTAATGATGGTATGTGGGCAGAGTGGAGCAATGAGCTTCCCGCACTTAGAAATAAACACATCTGGTCTCTAAACTCAGATTGGATTAACCGCCCAACCCCACGCACACTAAATGCGATCACAGAAGTGTGTGAGCACTTTAAAAGCGTTCGTCAAAAACGCTAACGATTTCGTTGCAAATACCGTACAATTTCCGCCCATTTTTTCTCACACTATATAAAGGTACTAAGTAACATGGACTCCATGCTGCTTTATATGATCGACTTGTTCGGTACCGCAGTTTTCGCTATCTCTGGCGTGTTACTGGCGGGCCGTTTAAAAATGGATCCATTCGGCGTTATCGTTCTCGGCAGTGTGACTGCTATTGGTGGCGGAACAATCCGAGACATGGCGCTAGGTGCCACTCCTGTATTTTGGATAACAGATACTACGTACTTATGGGTGATATTTGTTACGTGTCTACTAACCATGCTTGTTATTCGAAGACCCAAGCGACTCTCATGGTGGGTATTACCCGTTTGTGATGCCATCGGTCTCGCTGTATTTGTGGGAATTGGAGTAGAGAAGGCACTCGCCTACAATGCATCTGGAATGGTCGCTGTGATAATGGGGGTTATTACTGGCTGTGGAGGTGGCATTATACGAGACGTGCTGGCTCGCGAAGTTCCTATGGTATTAAGAAGTGAAGTCTACGCTACGGCATGTATTATTGGCGGCATCTTCCATACGATGGCGGTAAACATGGATTATGACCACTCAACCGCTTTACTCGCTGGCGTAATCTCAACGCTCGTTATACGTCTCGGTGCAATTCGTTGGCATCTATCCCTACCAACTTTCGCAATTAATCGTTAAACACAAATTACATGATTCGGTCATGGAGTCGACTGAGTGTCGGCTCCTCTCATTTATACTCATTTGATTCGCCAATTCTTGTACAATTCGCTAAATTATTTCAACCATTCCTAACTTTCATTAATCATTATGTTGCTTGAAGGTATTGAGACGTTACTTGTCCTCAGTAAAGAAAAAACCATGAGCCGTACGGGCAGCCAACTCTATATTAGTCAATCTGCGGTGAGTAAGCGCATTTCGAATCTAGAGAAGAAGTTAGGAAAAAAATTGATTGAGCCAAGTGGTCGGCACATAAAGCTGACCTCCGATGGCCTCGCGCTCATCAACACGATCGAGCCAACGTTCAATGAGTTAAGAGGTCAGATCTATGATCAGCAAGAAATAGAAGATACTTCTTTGATCAAGATAGACTGCTCTGAAACCTTAGTCGCTGGATACCTCAGTGTGATCATGGCAGAACGCTTTGCCCATGACCAGTACATACGAATATCGACCAATCATACACCACGCATTATTGAGAACGTCAAATCAGGTAAAGCGACACTGGGATTCTGTGCCGGTTATTTACCGCCTCATCATGGATTAATGAGCCTTCACCTCGTTGATGAACCTTTTTCAATCGTCAGTAGATACCCACTTTCGCAACTACCCAAAGCCATTTTGACCAATGACTTAACCAATCCTGCCAACACTTACCAACAAGCTATTTTGTCAAAATACGGAATTGAGCCTTTGATGGAAATGGATTCATACACTGCGGCAGCACAACTGGCTTTGGGCGGAATGGCTCCCGCTTTAATTCCTAAATCTATCCTGAAGACACTTAATATCACACCCAAATTCTGCTATGACTTTGAAGAACTAGGACAGTTAATTCGACCAATACATATCTGCATGCGCCACAGCACATATCGCAGCGAACGAGTTAAAGCACTGACAGAAGCCATTGCTGATGTTGTTGCCAAAGAAGTTTCGTTGCCATTAGCATCGACATCACAACAACTAGACAATTGAAGTAGAGTATAATGTAAAAGTGTATTTCATAGTCATTTTACAAAAACATAGTACTCACTTAAGAACCATCGAGAACTAAGTTCCTCAGAATAATGGTATCCATGACTTTCAGCATAAGACAGCAACCACTCATTAAACATATAAGAAAACAAAAAACTAGAAACTAATAAAACAAAACATAATTTAAAAAGCTTTTTAAGTTTTTCTTTATTTGGCTTTCTCTTAGTAGAAACAGTATAAATAGAAACATAAGAAAGCAAAGCAAATAAAAAACCGGATGAAAATAACTGAATATTCTGACCACCTAAGGATAAACTTTCCTGATCGGATGAAATTGCTCCAAAAAAGTCCAACAAATCAGATACCGGAAGATAAATCATAAAATATGTACATATAGGAAATAGAATTGAACCTATAATAAATGTGCTATAATCTATTTCTTCATTTTTCATAATGAAAAACCACTATTTTTAAAGCTCTGCATCGCTCGGTATTGGTTTATTTTATCTTTCATCTCCCATTTTTCCACCTCTTCCTTTTGAGACCAAAATAGCATAATTTCCTTTTGGAACCTCTTTGTGAGGTTAAATTCTTCATCTATTTTACTAGCTGCAAAGCTGGCAACAACACCGACAAAAACAACCACAAACAGAGCTGCTGAACCACCAGCAGCGACAACACCTACAGAAACCATCGTTTTTAATGTTATACTAGCAACTAAAGCAGCCAAACCCACTTTAATAATGTCACTTGCTATAACTCCGAATAATTTAGCCAATACTCTTTTATTTGACTCTTTAAAGAAATACTCAGCTATTCTATAAGATGTGACAAAGATAACAGTAATAATTGCACCTTGCTTAACCGTCTGTAATGCCTTTTCTTTTCCTATAGCAAAACTTACGGCCATCGGTGGCGAAATCTTACCAGACAAAGCCATAACTTTTCTTTGTAAACTAGGTGTTCCTTTAATTACAATATGATTAAAACCACCATACTTCTCAACTGCAATAGGAGCTGCGCTACCTGACAAGGCTACAGCAACTCTACCTAAATACGCCAAATCATCTACAGTTGCATAGTAGTTTGCAATAAATTCTAACTTATCCTTTAAACTATTCCACCGAAGTTGTTCATGCTTAGGGATAAATTTACTAACCAATTTATCAAATTCATTGATAGAAAATGCATAGCATTCTAACTTTATTAAATAAAAATTGTTTATTACTTTTTCATTTTAAGTACGATATCACACTATAATGAAATCATAGATATATCAGTATTTCTTTACATATAATTCATGAGTAGGCGTAGTTGAACGTAGAGAACGAGTTATAATACTGACAAAATCCATTGCTGATGTTGTTGCCAAAGAAGTTTCGTTGCCATGAGCATCGACATCACAATAACTAGAGGACGAATCCATTTTTGCCCTTTACTTACCACGACCTTCGCCCCTAACTGAGCACCAAGAAAACCGCCAACAGCCATGGTTAAGCCAAGCTTCCACACTGGCAACCCGGCTAAGATAAAAAAGAGTAGTGCCGCTATGTTTGACGTGAAATTGAGGATTTTTGTTCTAGCAGTGGCTTCGACCAAAGAAAAGTGACCCAGTGCAACAAAACAAACAGTAAAAATAGATCCAGTCCCAGGGCCAAAAAAGCCATCATAGAAACCGATCCCACCACCAATGCATAGCGCAAACATCGCTTCAGATAACTTTGGTTCTCCATCTATTTTACGTGTACTTGGCGCGAGTAAAAAATAGAGGGAAATGGCAATCAAAAGAACAGGAATCAAACTGGTGAGTACGCTAGCATCAATAAACTGCACAGCCTCGGCACCGATCGCTGCACCGATAAAAGTGCAAAGTATCGCGAAACGCATTTCCTTTAGGCTGACAATACCGTTACGCACGAAATACCAGCTAGCAGAGAAACTGCCAAACGAACTTTGTAACTTGTTGGTTGCTAGAGCTTGAGTCGGACTCAACCCCGCTGCCAAAAGCGCAGGGAGCGTAATGAGCCCTCCCCCACCAGCCATCGCATCAATAAAGCCTGCGGCAGTCGCAACAAAAAATAGAGCCAACAAAATCTCAACCGTGATTTCCACTACACATCCTTTTTATTTAAAGAGGCATCAAAGAGGAAAAACGGTAGCACTTATTCACAAAACCACCAATGGAAAGTCAAGACACCAATCTATTCCTAATTTTCATCATTTAATAAATCTAGAAAATGACACATTAAAAACATCAATCACAACCAAATATAGAGCCTCACCTCAAGAGCCTCTTAATATTTTGATAGAAAAGGAAAGCGCTGTCTTAATAGGGAACGTCTAATCTGATAAAAACGAAAATAATGGATAACTTACTGACTCGACCATCCAGAAAAACAACAATTACACTCAAAAATCGAACAAATAGTGAACATTAATCAGCTATTCAACGTTATTGGCTCTAAACCCAAGACGAGCGGTTATTCGGGAGAGCTAAGAAATCTTACAATTGGAATCTATGAGGAATTGAAAGTTGAATACTAAATCAATTAGCATAGCGAACATCTCAATAAGTGTATGTTTATACTTGGCATTGACTATTGGTCTGACTATTAGCTTAAGCATTTGGAATGACTGGTTTTCTTTCACTCAACACATTGATCTAGATACGTACCTTCTTACATTGGGAGCTATTACGGTTGTTGTTGTATGCATTCCAAACATCCTGACAATAAGCAAAGGATTAAGTATTGCTGCAAAAATAAACTTAATCACTATCTCTTTTATCATTCTTACCTGCAGTATCAACTTTGTTGTAGCAAGTGGTAGTACTATTTCTTCATCTTTAGGAACATTGCTTGCCATAATTAGCTTGATGATCTTCAAAAGCGAAGCATACCAATCGTTCCTAGCACATTTTAATACTCTTCATTTTAAAAAAACCTAGATATAAAAAAGCCCGCTCAAATGAGCGGGCAATGAGGTTGTCATATAAGCCCTATTTTCGGGCTTACTGATTTTTATCTATTACGCTTCTAGGCTAGCTTTCACTTTTGCGTGTAGCTCTTGAACCGAAGTTACTGACGCTTTTGCGTCTGCAGTGTGAGACATACATGTAGCGAACGCTGCGTTCAGTGTCGTTGTGTAGTTCACTTTTTCTGCCAGTGCACCGCGGCGTAGAACTTTCGAATCTTCAATCGCTTGACGACCAGCAGCCGTGTTTACAATGTAGGTGTATTCGTTGTTCTTGATACGGTCAAGAATGTGTGGACGACCTTCGTGTACTTTGTTTACCAAACGTGGGTTGATACCCGCTTCGCCCAGAATCACAGCAGTACCGTGTGTCGCATCCAACTGGTACCCCAGTTTCACTAGCTTAGAAGCCAGGTCAACAACACGCTCTTTATCGCCTTCACGTACTGACAGTAGCGCACGACCACCTTCAGGGTAAACCGCACCACAACCTAGCTCTGCTTTCGCGTAAGCTTCTGCGAATGTTGCGCCAACGCCCATTACTTCACCTGTTGAGCGCATTTCTGGGCCCAATAGCGGGTCAACGCCAGGGAATTTGTTGAACGGCAGAACCACTTCTTTCACTGAGTAGTAAGGAGGGATAATCTCTTTAGTAAATCCTTGTGACTCTAGAGATTGACCCGCCATTACACGTGCAGCGATTTTCGCTAGAGGTGCACCTGTCGCTTTCGATACGAATGGTACCGTACGAGCAGCACGAGGGTTCACTTCGATTAGGTAAACGTCGTTGTCTTTCACAGCAAACTGCGTGTTCATCAAACCGCGTACACCGAGTTCGAACGCCAGCTTCTCAACTTGCTCACGCATCTTGTCTTGAATTTCCTGACTTAGCGTGTATGCAGGCAGTGAACATGCAGAGTCGCCAGAGTGAACACCCGCTTGTTCGATGTGTTCCATGATACCGCCGATAACGACGCGTTCACCGTCACAGATAGCATCAATATCAACTTCGGTTGCATCATCCAAGAAACGGTCAAGTAGAACTGGAGACTCGTTCGATACGCTTACTGCTTCGTTGAAGTAGCGACGCAGGTCTTGCTCGTCGTATACGATTTCCATCGCACGACCACCGAGTACATAAGATGGACGAACAACTAATGGGAAGCCAATTTCTTTCGATTTTTCAACCGCCTGTTCCATCGTTGTTACTGTCGCGTTTTCTGGCTGAAGTAGACCTAGACGGTCAACAGCTGCCTGGAAGCGTTCACGGTCTTCCGCACGGTCGATAGCATCTGGGCTCGTACCAATGATTGGAACACCAGCCGCTTCTAGAGCACGAGCCAGTTTAAGTGGCGTTTGACCACCGTACTGAACAATCACACCTTTTGGTTTTTCAACGCGAGCGATAGACAGTACATCTTCCAGAGTTACTGGTTCGAAGTACAGACGATCAGACGTATCGTAGTCAGTAGATACCGTTTCTGGGTTACAGTTAACCATAATGGTTTCGTAACCGTCTTCACGCAGCGCAAGTGATGCGTGTACACAACAGTAATCGAATTCAATACCTTGGCCGATACGGTTTGGACCGCCACCAAGAACCATGATCTTGTCTTTGTCTGTTGGGTTTGCTTCACACTCTTCATCGTAAGATGAGTACATATAAGCCGTATCAGAAGAAAACTCTGCGGCACACGTATCCACACGTTTGTAAACCGGGTGAATATCAAACTGCTCACGAGCACGGCGAATTTCACTTTCAGCGACACCAAGCAGTTTAGACAAGCGCGCATCAGAGAAGCCTTTACGTTTCATCTGGCGAAGAACGTCTTTGGTCAAACCTGCGTAGCCGCCCGCCTTGACTTGCTCTTCGAGTTTTACGATTTCTTCGATTTGAACCAGGAACCAACGGTCAATTTGAGTCAAGTTGAACACGCCGTCAACTGACATGCCAGCTCGGAATGCATCGGCGATGTACCAGATACGCTCAGCGCCTGCTTCTTTAAGTTCGTGACGAATCTTAGTCAGTGCATCTGGTGCTTCTAAATCGACCATCTCGTCAAAACCAGTTGCGCCAACTTCTAGGCCACGAAGTGCTTTGTGAAGAGATTCTTGTTGGTTACGACCAATTGCCATTACCTCACCAACCGATTTCATCTGAGTAGTCAGACGGTCGTTTGCGCCAGCAAATTTCTCGAAGTTAAAGCGAGGAATCTTAGTTACGACGTAGTCGATAGTTGGCTCGAATGATGCTGGTGTTGCACCGCCCGTGATGTCGTTTTGTAGTTCGTCCAGAGTAAAGCCAACAGCAAGCTTCGCGGCAATCTTAGCGATTGGGAAACCTGTTGCTTTTGACGCTAACGCAGAAGAGCGAGATACACGTGGGTTCATCTCGATGATAACCATACGGCCATCTTTCGGGTTGATACCAAACTGTACGTTTGAACCACCTGTTTCAACACCAATTTCACGTAGAACGGCTAGCGATGCATTACGCATTAACTGGTATTCTTTGTCAGTCAGTGTCTGTGCTGGTGCTACTGTGATTGAGTCACCCGTGTGGATACCCATTGGATCAAAGTTTTCGATTGAACATACGATGATACAGTTGTCCGCTTTGTCACGAACGACTTCCATTTCGTACTCTTTCCAACCGATTAGTGACTCATCGATAAGAAGTTCGTTGGTCGGAGATAAGTCCAGACCGCGACGACAGATTTCTTCGAACTCTTCTTTGTTGTACGCGATACCACCACCAGTGCCACCCATGGTGAACGATGGACGGATGATACAAGGGAAGCCAACCATATCTAAAACTTTGTAAGCTTCTTCCATGCTCTTCGCTGTATCTGCGCGAGGACACTCAAGGCCGATAGACTTCATCGCTTTATCAAAACGAGAACGGTCTTCCGCTTTGTCGATTGCATCTGCAGTTGCGCCGATCATCTCTACGCCGAATTCTTCTAGTACGCCGTGTTTCTCTAAGTCTAACGCACAGTTAAGTGCAGTCTGGCCACCCATGGTTGGCAAAACTGCATCTGGACGCTCTTTTTCAATGATCTTGCGTACCACTTCCCATTGGATTGGCTCGATGTAAGTCGCATCAGCCATCTCTGGGTCTGTCATGATCGTTGCTGGGTTCGAGTTAACCAGAATAACTCGGTAGCCTTCTTCACGAAGTGCTTTACAGGCTTGTGCGCCAGAGTAGTCAAACTCACATGCCTGACCGATAACAATCGGACCAGCACCAAGAATTAGAATACTTTGAATGTCAGTACGTTTTGGCATTATCTACTACTCCGAATTAAGCGCTGTGTTTTTTGATTAGTTCGATAAAGTGGTCAAATAGCGGTGCCGCGTCATGTGGACCTGGGCTCGCTTCTGGGTGACCTTGGAAGCTAAATGCTGGCTTGTCTGTGCGGTGAATACCTTGCAAAGAGCCATCAAATAACGATACGTGAGTAGCACGTAAGTTTTCCGGTAACGTTGCTTCATCTGCCGCAAAGCCGTGGTTTTGCGAAGTGATCATCACAACGTTACGGTCTAAATCTTTTACTGGGTGGTTTGCACCATGGTGACCAAACTTCATTTTCACGGTTTGTGCACCTGACGCTAACGCAAGGATTTGGTGACCTAAACAGATACCGAAGATAGGTAAGCCTTTTTCTAGGAACACTTTTGTCGCTTCAATCGCGTAAGTACATGGTTCTGGATCACCAGGGCCATTTGATAGGAAAACACCGTCCGGGTTCATCGCAAGCACTTCTTCCGCTGACGTTTCAGCAGGAACAACCGTTAAGCGGCAACCGCGGTCAACCAACATTCGTAGGATGTTGCGTTTTGCGCCGAAGTCGTAAGCAACGACGTGGTATGGCAGCTCGCTGCCATCTTTCGCCTCTGGAAGTCCACCTTCAAGCGTCCACGAACCTTGTTTCCATTGATACGCTTCTTTCGTTGTAACTTCTTTCGCAAGGTCCATTCCTTTTAAGCCTGGAAATTCTTTTGCTTTCGCTAAAGCCAAAGCTTCATCTAGGTTATTACCCGCAACAATACAACCGTTTTGAGCACCTTTTTCACGCAAGATACGAGTGAGCTTTCGCGTATCAATATCAGCGATGCCAACGATATTTTGAGACTTAAGGTAATCAGAGAGGGATTGTTCATTACGGAAGTTAGAAGCGATAAGAGGAAGATCGCGAATCACAAGGCCTTGTGCATGAATGGAAGAGGATTCTTCATCTTCGGAAGTGGTTCCGGTATTGCCAATGTGAGGATAAGTAAGGGTGACGATTTGCTGAGAATAGGAAGGATCAGTGAGGATTTCTTGATACCCCGTCATCGAGGTATTAAAAACGACTTCACCAACGGAAATACCATCTGCCCCTATGGATACTCCGTGGAACACTGTCCCATCTTCTAGGACTAACAGTGCTAATTTACCCAAGACAACCTCCAGAATAAAAATGCAAAAAAAATAAATCAAACTGCAAACATGCCTTCCTTTACCTATAAAATCTACATAAATAGGTATTTCAGACAAATTGGCGGTATTCTAAAGTTGGACTGGAAACCTGTCAACCTACAATCAAAAATAAATTATCAATTTCTAGCGAGTAAGGTCATTTCGAATCAGTAAGGCTCAAAAAGACAACTTTTGAATGCTATTACATAGGGAGGGATAGAGGTTTAATAAATTTTACAAATTTGAACTTTTTAGGGATCACAAAAAATTATGAGTTTTTAACGCAAACGTTCACCAAGACAAAAACAGCAATACTTTTAACGGTTACACCCAAAAACAAAGCCAAAACAGACAAAAACATAACAAAAGTAAGTGCTAAAATCTTCTCTATCAGAATCATTTTATTTACAAATAATTCTATAGATATAAAAAAGCCGGCTAGCGCCGGCGAATAATTATGTATTTAGAGTTCATTCAATCCCAAAACATCTGTCATGGTATAAAAGCCCGCAGGTTTAGCACTCAACCAAACGGCAGCCTTTACGGCCCCATTAGCAAACGTCATGCGATCAGTCGCTTTGTGCGTTATTTCCACTCGTTCCCCGATATCAGCAAACATAGCTGTATGCTCACCGACGATATCGCCAGCGCGAATCGTAGCAAAGCCGATCTCATCTTTTGTTCGTTCACCAGTAATGCCTTCTCGGGCATAGACAGCTACATCATTCAGCTTATTACCCATCGCACCAGCAATGGCTTCTCCCATTCCGATAGCGGTACCAGAAGGAGCATCAACTTTATGGCGATGATGTGCCTCGACAATCTCGATATCACAGTAATCACCCATCACTTGGGCTGCTTTCTCAAGAAGCTTAAAGACAAGGTTTACGCCTACAGAATAATTTGGCGCCATTACAACAGGCACTTGCTTAGCGGCTTCGTCAATCAGTTCACGCTCTGCATCACTGAAGCCAGTCGTCCCAATCACAATACTCTTTCCATGCTTCTTACACAGTTCAAGATTCGCTAATGTGCTTACTGGAGCGGTGAAATCGATGATTACATCAAAATTATCGACGTCTTTAGCAAGATCATCCGTTAAGAGCACATCGAATTTACCTTCACCACAAAGTTCACCGATATCGACACCGACGAGTGAAGACTCAGGTCGTTCTGATCCCGCGCTCACTGTCGCTTCAGGATTAAGGTGTGAAGCTTTAACCAAATTACGGCCCATTCGGCCAGCTGCTCCTGCGATTGCAATACGAACCATTGCGCTTTCTCTCCTTCTCTGGATAACGAGGTTTACTCTCGTTCTCTCGTTTTGCTTAATCTGTTTAAACTAACAACATACTATGGTTACCACAAGCAAGTTCATCGAGCTTAAGCAAACTCTTTTACAACACGCTCCAAGATAGGTACGTTCGCTTCAGGAAAGGTATAGTAGCCCAATTCGCTGATTTCAACCCAGCATCCTTCTTGACCTTCTCGACCGTAAGGCTCATTACTGAATTGAGATACTGTAATAAAATCAAACTTGAGTGATTTGTCTGGATAGTCGTATTCCAAATGTTCAAAAGGGGCTTGCTCAATAACTTCAATTCCTACTTCTTCTTCGAGTTCTCTTGTAATAGCAAGCTCAATGCTTTCTCCCGGCTCGACTTTGCCACCCGGAAACTCCCAAAACCCGCCTTTGTGCTTATCATCAGGACGCTTTGTAATAAAGATCTTTGATTTGTCTTGGTTAAAAATAATTGCCGCGACTATGTGAATTCTTTTCATGGGGATTCCTAACTCTCAAGACCGTTGTACTTTTCTATTGTGACAACGAGCTTCTACACCTCAAAAACTTGCTGACCTATCAAACTTATGGAATTTGATAGCCAAAGAATTTATTTAAAAAAAGAGTCGCCTAAGCGACTCTTTGATAAATAATCCGACTAACAGATTAGTCGATTTTGCCGTGGCACTGTTTGTACTTCTTGCCACTGCCACAAGGGCAAGGTTCATTACGACCTACTTTACGTTCATCACGTACCATTGGTTGATTTGAACCTTCTTCAGATTCTTCGCCTTCAGAAAGCGGATTTTGTGCTGCAGCGTGTTGCGCTTGTGCACGACGAGCGGCTTCTTCAGCTTGCGCACGACGCTGTTCTTCCATACGTTCAACTTCTTCTTGTTGCTGAACGCGAACACGAGATAGAACAGTAATAACGTCTGTTTTCAGCGCTTCTAGTAGACCCTCAAACAGTTCAAACGACTCACGTTTGTATTCTTGTTTTGGGTTCTTCTGTGCGTAGCCGCGTAAATGGATACCTTGACGCAAGTGATCCATCGCAGCCAAATGCTCTTTCCAAAGCGTATCCAGAGTCTGAAGCATGACCGATTTTTCGAAGTTGCGAAGCACTTGTGCACCCACCACTTCCTCTTTCTCTTTGTACACTTCAACGGCTAGGTTGATGATCTTTTCACGTAATGCTTCTTCGTAAAGCTTGTCGTCTTCTTCAAGCCATTGCTTCACTGGCGCATCAAGATCGAAGTCCGCTTTCAAGCGCTCTTGTAGACCTTCAACATCCCACATATCTTCTAGTGACTGTGGTGGAATGTACTCATCAATAACCGCTGTTAGCACATCTTCACGGTTTTGCTCGATCATGCCGCTGATGTCTTCAACGTTCATTAACTCGTCACGCAGTTCGTAGACAACCTTACGTTGATCGTTCGCTACATCATCGTATTCAAGCAGCTGCTTACGGATATCAAAGTTACGACCTTCCACTTTACGCTGTGCTTTTTCAATTGAGCGAGAAAGCATCTTCGATTCAATAGCTTCACCTTCTTCCATACCACTTTGAATAAGGCTAGCCATACGATCAGAAGTGAAAATACGTAGCAAAGAGTCTTCCATAGATAGGTAGAAGCGCGATGAACCCGCATCACCTTGACGACCAGAACGACCACGTAGCTGGTTATCAATACGGCGAGATTCGTGGCGCTCAGTACCGATGATATGTAGACCACCAGCTTCTAGCACTTGGTCATGCACCACTTTCCACTCTGCTTTAATCGCATCGATTTGCTCTTGAGTTGGGTTCTCTAAAGCTTCAACTTTTGATTGCCAGCTACCGCCAAGCACAATGTCCGTACCACGACCGGCCATGTTGGTCGCGATAGTTACCGCACCAGGCATGCCCGCTTCAGCAACAATTTCCGCTTCTTTCTCATGGAATTTCGCGTTCAATACGTTGTGTTTGATCTTAGCCTTCTTCAATGCGTTAGAAAGAAGTTCTGACTTTTCAATCGACACAGTACCAACAAGCGTTGGCTGCCCTTTGGCAACACGCTCTTTAATATCTTCAATGATTGCCGCAAACTTCTCTGCTTCAGTACGGTAAACCACATCTGGCATATCGTTACGAATCATCGGCTTGTTGGTTGGGATAACCACCGTTTCCAAACCATAGATAGACTGGAATTCGAACGCTTCAGTATCCGCTGTACCTGTCATACCTGACAGTTTTTCGTATAAACGGAAGTAGTTCTGGAAGGTTATAGAAGCCAAAGTTTGGTTTTCGTTTTGGATCTTAACGCCTTCTTTCGCTTCTACTGCTTGGTGAAGACCTTCAGACCAACGACGACCTGGCATTGTACGACCAGTGTGTTCATCAACGATGACCACTTCGCCTTCATCAGTAACGATGTAATCAACGTTACGCTCGAATAACACATGAGCACGCAAAGCAGCATTCACGTGATGCAACATGCTGATGTTAGCCGGAGAGTAAAGTGTATCACCTTCCTCCATCAGACCGTTTTTCACCAACAGCTCTTCAACGTATTCTTGACCCGTTTCTGTTAGGTATACTTGCTTTGATTTTTCATCAACAGTGTAGTGACCATCACCACGGTATTCTTCAGAGTCTTCTTTATCTTGCTTTTTCAGATGCGGGATCAAAAGGTTGATTCGAGTGTATAGCTCAGAGCTATCTTCAGCAGGACCTGAAATGATCAAAGGAGTACGAGCTTCATCAATTAGGATTGAGTCCACCTCATCGACAACTGCAAAGAAGCGATCACGCTGTACACGGTCTTCGCTACGGAAAGCCATATTGTCACGAAGGTAGTCAAAACCAAATTCATTGTTGGTTCCGTATAGAATGTCAGCTTGGTACGCTTCTTTTTTCTCTTGAGGAGGCATGTTTGGCACGTTTACGCCAACGGTCATACCTAAAAATTCAAATAGAGGGCGGTTCGTCTCAGCATCACGTTTAGCAAGATAATCGTTCACTGTTACGATGTGAACGCCTTTACCAGCAAGAGCATTTAAGTAAGCAGGAAGCGTTGCAGTCAGCGTTTTACCTTCACCTGTACGCATCTCCGCAATTTGACCCGCATTTAGAACCATACCACCGATAAGCTGAACGTCGAAGTGACGCATGCCGTAGACACGCTTAGATGCTTCACGAACCGTAGCAAAAGCTTCAGGAAGTAATTTATCAAGAGTTTCACCTTTCTCTAGGCGCTCACGGAACTCAACCGTCTTTGCTTTTAACTCTTCATCACTTAGAGCTTCGAATGTTGGCTCGTAGTTATTAATTTCTTTTACAATTTTTCTAAGGCGGCGCAGTGTTCGGTCGTTGCGACTGCCAATCACTTTTGTCAGTAGCTTAGTTATCATTTTTCGTGAATCTCTCTTTAATCAGACCGTTCCCGATCTACTCATAATGCCTTCAGTCTCTGCCAGTTTGGAACTAAGAATACTGAGATAAATCATTTATCAAAGATATTGAGTTCAAACATCCATATTTCAAGGCTAAGTTTCGAAACAATGTGGCTTAGTGTAAGGATTTTTCATCGATACAACCATAAATAGACGTATTTGTTTGAAGCACTCTGAAGTTTTTACTTAAAGTGGTGACTGATTAGACGATATTGCATACCACAATATGTGTAATCTATTCAGAGCAGACTTTGCTTTTTACCTTGCTACATTGTAAAACTGAAGCGAAAGACGTTAATGTAAACTATACCTTGATAGAAAGCTGCTCTAGAATAGCTGATATCTCAACAAAATTAGATTTTACCTATGCGTGATCACCGTCCAACCTCGACTGAAGATGTTATTGCTGAATCACAGTTCAAGCAGATTCAAGAACATGCTGGAGAAATCTTACAGCTTAACCAAGCTTTGCAAGAGATCTTACCCACAGGGACGGCCGATCATTGCCGGGTGGCGAATGTTCGTAACGGCCACCTATTGATCGATGTTTCTAGTGCCGCGATCAAAATGAAGATCGATTACGATCGCCTCATGATCCTAAATAAACTTCGTACTCAAGGCTTTGCCAAACTGATGAGCGTTGAAGTGAGGATCAATCCATCATTATACCGAAATCGTTTCGAACAAGACGACAGACCTAAACGTCCACCATTAACAGAATCTGCAGCAAAGTCATTGATGACGATTGCCGACATGGCACCGCCTAAAATTCAAGAGCGTTTAAAGCGATTGGCCGATATGGCAGAAAAGAAAGACCGTAAGTGATCGTTATTTCAATATGCTGAAAAGCTCGAATGCTATTAATAAGCCCAAGATTAAAGCCAAATAGCAAAAAACCAGGCATAAGCCTGGTTTTTATTAATTTTAATGCCGAGTATTTACGCAAGCACCATATTTGGTTCAGCGAATGCTACTGGTGAGCCGACTTCTTCTTCGAATGTAGTCCACTCCCACGCTTCCTGATCAGCAAGAACTGCTCGCAGAAGTTGGTTGTTCAAACCGTGACCCGATTTAAAGGCGCGAAATTCACCGATGATTGGGTGACCACACATGTAAAGATCACCAATCGCATCCAACACTTTGTGAGTCACAAACTCATTTTCAAAGCGTAGACCTTCTTCGTTAAGAATACGGTAATCATCCAATACGATAGCATTGTCGAAACTACCACCCAATACTAGGTTTTGAGATTGTAGATATTCGATATCACGCATAAAGCCAAACGTACGTGCACGAGAAATTTCACGAACGAAGCCTTTTGAAGAGAAATCAAACAGCAAGCGCTGTTCGTCTGACTCAATAGCAGGGTGATTAAATTCAATTTCGAAGTCCATGCGGAAGCCGTTAAATGGTACAAACTCTGCCCATTTATCGCCATCTTCAAAACGAACTGGCTTTTTAATACGGATGAAACGTTTTGGCGCATTTTGCGTTTCGATACCTGCTTGTTGTAGCAAGTATACAAATGGGCTAGCACTACCATCCATAATTGGAATTTCAGGTGCATCTACTTCGACAATAATGTTGTCGATGCCCATACCAGCAAGTGCCGCATTCAAGTGTTCTACAGTTGAAATACGCACACCTTCGTCGTTTACCAATGCAGTACATAGCATGGTGTCACGAACAGAAGCTGGATCAGCTGGAAAATCTACAGGTGGGTTTACATCTGTACGACGGTAAATGATACCTGTATTTGCAGCAGCCGGGCGCAGAGTAAGCGTGACTTTACGACCAGAGTGGAGGCCCACACCAGTTGTTTTCACTATTTCTTTCAGAGTACGTTGTCTGATCATCTGCTTGCCTCTCAAAAATTTGCTACAAAACACGGCCGTCTGTAACGTCGACCGTGAATGCTACCATAATTTTGAGCCATGTCAAATTTATGGATTAAAGATTAATCAGCCTGACGACGCAAAAATGCCGGGATATCTAAATAACCACTTTCCTTCTCTTGCTTCGGAGCCGCAGAGCTTTGGCTCGACGATGCTGGAGAAGAAGAAACTGTATTTGTCTGCTGAGGAGTTACCTGTGGCTTCTCTTGCACTTGATTATTTTGCAAGGTTTGTGCCGGTTTCTCTTCAGCTTGCGTTGCCGCCGCTTGCTGTTGTGGTTGAGCCTGCGGCGTCGGAGCCACTTTCGCTTTACCACCCGCAACTAGCGTGATATCTGGCTTTTTCTCATTGCCAATACCTGTCGCTACAACTGTTACGCGGATTTCATCAGTCATATCTGGATCTAGAGAAGTACCGATAACAACAGTTGCATTGTCAGAAGCAAATGCTTTCACTGTATTACCAACCGTCTCAAACTCGTCAAGACGCATATCCAGACCTGCAGTAATATTGACAAGAACACCACGAGCGCCCGCTAGATCGATGTCTTCCAGAAGTGGGCTAGAAATTGCCATTTCAGCCGCTTCTTCAGCACGATCTTCGCCTTTAGCAATACCGCTGCCCATCATCGCGTGACCCATTTCAGACATTACTGTCCTTACGTCCGCAAAGTCGACGTTGATCATGCCAGGGCGAGTAATTAGCTCTGCAATGCCTTGAACTGCGTTCTTAAGAACGTCGTTCGCACTTGCAAAAGCTTCTAGTAGCGTGACACCACGGCCAAGTACTTTAAGCAGCTTTTCGTTTGGAATCGTAATCAAAGAGTCAACGTGCTTAGACAGCTCATCGATACCTTGCTCAGCGAACGCCAAACGCTTTTTGCCTTCAAAGCTGAACGGTTTTGTCACTACCGCGACAGTTAGAATGCCAAGCTCTTTAGCTACTTCAGCAATAACAGGTGCTGCACCAGTACCTGTACCGCCACCCATACCAGCTGCGATAAACACCATATCGGCGCCAGTTAGGGAATCTTTAATTCTATCTCTGTCTTCGAGAGCTGCGTCACGGCCAACCTGTGGATTAGCACCTGCACCCAGACCTTTGGTGATATCGCCACCGATCTGAATAACATTGCCAACGCTTGTCTTACGAAGTGCTTGCGCATCAGTGTTGACGCTGATGAATTCCACACCTTCGATGGATTCACGCACCATGTGTTCAACGGCATTACCACCGCCGCCACCAACCCCAACGACCTTGATTACTGCATCGTCAGACATTTCCATCATCGGTTCAAACATGTGTTGTCTCCGTTTATCCTGCAACTCAGGTTAAAACTCTTTTTGTATCCAGTTACGCAATTTATCGAAAAAGCCAGTAACAGATGAGCGTTTAGGTTCATTATAATCGCTATCGTCGCTAGACTGCATGTCTCTTGCGTAATGAAGTAATCCAACTGCCGTAGAATGGTACGGCTCTTTTACATAGTCAGTTAATCCGCTGACTTCGAGCGGTTTGCCGACCCTTACTTGATTGCGGAATACGCGTTCCGCACATTCTATCACTCCGTCCATTTGCGCAGCACCGCCGGTGAGTACCACTCCCGCAGCTAGATGGTGCTTTATACCCTCTTCGCGCAATTTCGCTTGTACAGAGTCAATAGTTTGGTTAACCAGTCCCATAAGCTCAGAGTAGCGTGGCTCAATCACTTCTGACAACGTTTGACGTTGCAGACTACGTGATGGTCGCCCACCTACGCTTGGTACATTAACCGTGTCATCCTTACTGACCAGTTCACTCAAAGCACAGCCATATTTGACTTTTATTTCTTCAGCATCGCTCACTGGCGTACCAAAAGCAAAAGCAATATCGCTGGTTACAGCATTTCCTGCGTACGAAAATACTTCTGTGTGACGTAACGCACCGCCAGTCCAGATGGCCACATCCATCGTGCCGGCGCCAATATCCACCACACAAACTCCAAGCTCTCTTTCATCCTCGGTGATTACTGCATTACTTGCAGCAAGCCCAGAAAATACGAGTTGCTCTACTTTAAGGCCGCATCGTTCTACCGCCTTAATAATATTGCGTGCCATGTCATTATGGCATGAGATAAGGTGGACACTTACTTCCATTCTTACCCCAGATAAACCAAGCGGATTTTTGATTCCCTCTTGGTAATCAATGGTGAACTCTTGCGGAATCACATGAAGGATTCGCTGTTCATCACCGATTTTAATCGATTTTGCGGTATGGATAGCGCGATCCATGTCTTCTTGAGACACTTCTTCATCTGAAATCGTGCCCATACCTTTTTCAATTCGGCTTGCGATATGCTTACCAGACAACGAAATGAAGACTCGGCTGATCTGGCACTCGGCCATCAATTCAGCTTGATCAATTGCACGTTGTACTGATTTTACAACCGACTCCAAGTCATTCACGCCACCTTTATCCATGCCACGTGAAGGGCTACTACCTGCGCCAATAATATTAATTTGACCGTCTGGTAGAACCTCACCCACTAGAGCCGATACGGTTGCAGTGCCTATATCAAGACCAACAATAATGTTGTCATCAGCGGGCTTAGTCATCTGTACTCTCTTCTAACTCTTGTTCAGGAAACCAACCAACTGCGGCTCCTGTATCGTACCTAAGATCGATATAACTGATTCTTTGCGTGTCACTGCCAAGCTTGTTATAGAGCTTAAAAAATCGCTCTATACGCTCAAGAAGAGACTCTTTACCGAGCTCTAATCGAATACCGTTATCAAGGATGATTTGCCAAGCTCGTCGCTCGTTTAATACCAGAGACGATATCGCTAAACCCAATTGCTGAAACTTAGGACTCAAATCACGGTAAGTCTGTAAGACTTCTGGTCCGCTGTCTTTGGGTCCGTACAGTTTCACTTTTTCTTCTTGTAACAGAGCCACATCGCCATCAAAAACAAACCCGTTTTTATCTAACAGTTCGTTGCCATTCCAAATGGCTTCAGGTTGATGCTCTGTCAAAAAAACTTTTACTGTATCCGGCCACTGCTTTCGGATTGCGGCATGCGCCACCCATGGCAGAGCTTCGACACTTTGCTGTAATACATCAATATCCTGAGACATAAATGTACCGATGTGATCTATTCGACTAAATGCAGCCTGCACATCGTCAGCTTGGACATACTCCAGTTTTCCCTGAAGTACTATTTTGGAGAGAGGTAACCTTTGGTCATCCCACATCCAACTGATCGCCGAGTACAAAACAGAACTAATTAAGGTCACAACCACAACGAAAAATAACGCACCCAAGATTTTCTCTTGGCGACCACGGTTATTATCCGTGTTTGGTCGCTCGTCATTCAGTGCAATATTCAACAACGTCTTCGTTTCCTGACTTTTGTCGTGTACTTTTTACCCACATAATTACGCAGAGGTAAAAGTCTTGACTTTAACCTTGGGATTATACTGAGCTCTTGTAAACTATCAAACACTGATAGCAATAAATCACAATGATATTGACGCAAAATCGAGATCTGAGTCTTTATCTGTCCTTCGCACCAACAATCTGTGTTAACCAAGCATCTTGTTTATATTTAATTCAAGACCTGCCAGTTGTTTCGCCACTTTACCAACATCACCCGCACCTTGCGTTAAGATTAGGTCGCCGTCTTGTATAACGTTAGCTAAAACTGAAGGTAATTGCTCGATTTCTGGAACAAAAATCGGATCTACCTTACCTCGACTGCGAATTGTGCGACACAATGAACGTCCATCAGCTCCTGCAATTGGCTTTTCACCTGCGGCATAAACATCCAACATGATTAATACATCAACTTGCTCTAGCACATTCGCAAAGTCATCGTACAGATCACGAGTACGGCTATAACGGTGTGGTTGGAAAATCATAACGAGACGTTTATCTTGCCAACCGCTTCTCGCAGCATTAATGGTCACATCAACTTCTGTTGGGTGGTGTCCGTAATCATCCACTAACATGGCATGACCATTACCGGTATCAAACTCGCCAAGGTGATCAAAACGTCGTCCCGTGCCTTGCGTACCGGCCATTGCTTTTAGAATTGCATCGTCTTCAATGTCATCTTCGGTAGCCACTGCAATCGCAGCCGACGCATTAAGTGCATTGTGACGACCTGGAATGTTCAGAGTGATATCTAGGTTGGCACGCCCTTTACGTACTACCGTAAATTTGCCTTGCTGACCTTCTTGACGATAGTTTTCAATGCGTACGTCAGCATCTTCGGAGAAACCGTAAGTAATCACTTGACGACTAATACGTGGGATTAACTCTCGAACCACAGGATCATCAATACAAACAATAGCTTGGCCGTAGAACGGTAGATTGTGTAGAAAATCAATGAAGGTTTGCTTTAACGTTTCAAAGTCACCACCATAAGTATCCATATGATCGGCTTCGATATTGGTGACAATACTTACCATTGGTTGCAGGTGCAGGAATGACGCGTCGCTCTCATCCGCCTCGGCAATTAGAATACGACTCGAGCCTAAACGAGCATTTGTACCAGCGCTTTTCACCAAGCCGCCGTTTACAAACGTTGGATCAAGGCCTGCTTCAGAATAGATTTGTGTCACGAGTGCCGTCGTCGTCGTTTTACCGTGCGTGCCCGCAACGGCAATACCATGACGGAAGCGCATCAACTCAGCGAGCATCTCAGCACGACGTACAATAGGGATACGTAACTCCCGCGCTGCCATCACTTCTGGGTTTTCTTCGTTGATAGCGGTTGAAACCACAACCACACTGGCTTTTTCAACATTGCTAGCTCGGTGCCCGATAAATACCGTCGCACCTTTTGATACTAAACGCTCTGTCACAGGGTTTTCTGATAGGTCAGAACCCGTGATTTGATAGCCTTCATTCAACAGCACTTCTGCAATGCCGCTCATGCCCGCACCACCAATACCGATGAAGTGGATGGATTTCACGCGGCGCATCTCTGGCACCATGGCGCGAATCTGAGCTAAGTCTTGTGTATGTTGGATTGTCATCAATTCTATTCTCAATAATTCGTTAACGCTTTTCGGTCAAAGCGACAATGGCTTGTGCGACAACTCGGTCGGCATTCAATTTAGCAGCGCCACGCGCTTGCTCAGCCATCGTAAGTAAAGCTTGGCGATCCAATTGTTGGATCTGCTGAGTCAGAGACTCAACGGTTAAATCTGGTTGTTCAATCATTTTCGCTGCGCCGCATTCTACTAGATGATCGGCATTCAGTGCTTGTTGGCGATCTTTATGCATAAAAGGAATAAAGATCGCACCAACGCCAGCAGCAGAAACTTCAGAAACGGTTAACGCCCCTGAACGACAAACTAAAAGGTCAGCCCATGCATAAGCCTCTGCTACGTCGTCAATGAACTCTGTGACTTCTGCATTTACCACACCATTAGCTTGGTATGCTGCGTTCACTTCTTCGGCGGAACCTTTGCCCGCTTGATGACGAATACAGTAATCACCGCCCAACTTTGCCATCACTTCTGGCAGAGTTTGGTTAAGAATGCGTGCACCTTGGCTACCGCCCATCACCAGAATACGAATTGGGCCTTGGCGATCTTGCATTCGCTCTGCAGGCGCTTCTAATCTTGTTAGGTCTTCACGAACTGGGTTACCGACTACCTCAGCATTAGGGAACGCGCCAGGAAAGGCCTGAAAGACTTTCTTAGCAATTTTTGATAGCCATTGGTTTGTCAAACCCGCAACCGCGTTTTGTTCGTGCAGAACAACAGGAATACCGCTCAACCAAGCCGCAATACCACCGGGACCACTCACATAACCACCCATACCTAACACGGCATCGGGCTTCCAATGCTTCATGTGCGCCCGAGCTTGCATGATGGCATTAATAATTTGAAATGGAGCTGCAAGCAGACGCTTTACGCCTTGACCTCGTAACCCTTTCACTTTGATAAAATCGATTTCAATGCCATGTTTTGGCACCAAATCCGCTTCCATTCGATCCGCCGTGCCTAACCAACGGATCTCCCAGCCTTGCTCTTGCAGCTGTTTTGCTACAGCTAACCCTGGGAATACGTGACCGCCAGTACCACCAGCCATCACCATCAAACGTTTATTTTGTTTCATTAGTTTGTTGTTCTGATTGTTGTTGCTCGCGTTTCAAGCGGCATTCGTAATCGATACGCAGCAATATGGACACTGCGACGGACATAATAATCAGACTGGAACCACCATAACTGATTAGCGGGAGTGTTAAACCTTTGGTTGGTACGATACCGGCTGCAGCACCAACGTTAACCAACGTCTGGAACGCAAACCAAATACCGATACCGAAAGCCAGATAACCGCCGAACATTTCGCCTTCTTCAAACGCACGCTTGCCTATGTAAACCGCTTTTAACACTAAGCTAAAAATCAACATTAAGACCAACACAACGCCAACAAAACCGAGCTCTTCAGCAAGTACGGCAAACACAAAGTCGGTATGCGCTTCCGGTAGATATTCCAGTTTTTGAATTGAATTACCGAGACCTTGACCGAACCATTCACCACGACCAAACGCCATCAAAGACTGAGTCAACTGATAGCCACTGCCAAATGGGTCTTCCCACGGGTCAAGGAAGGAGGTTACTCGTCGCATACGGTATGGTTCGACTAAAATCAAACCTACCACAGCGCCGATACCTGCCACCATCAACGCGAGAAACTGAGTCAGTTTTGCGCCTGCGATAAACAGCATGCCAAACAGTGTTACTAGCATCACGACGACCGTACCCAAGTCTGGCTGACCAAGCAGTAATACTGCGAAGAAAGCAAACACCATGATTGGCTTCATAAAGCCACCAAAGAAGGTTTGTCGTACTTCGTCTTGCTTTCGAACTAAGTAACCAGACATGAAGATAAACAGCGATAGCTTCGCGACTTCCGCTGGCTGAAGGTTAAACAGCCCAAGGGGAATCCAACGAGACGCACCATTAACCGACTTACCCGCCAAGAGCACGATGATCAACAGTGCGAAAGAAGCCCAAAGTAAGTAATGGCTCTTCTTAAACCACTCTTGCAAAGGCACTTGCAAAATAACAGCGGAGGTCCCTAACGCCAGCACGAGAAACGTCGCATGACGAAACATAAAATGGAACGGCTGTTCCGTTAATCGAGAGCTGATTGGAAAAGATGCAGAGGTTACCATGACCAAACCAGTCAACATCAAACCCAGTGCAATCCACACTAACTGACGATCAAACATCGCCTCTGGGGCTGGATGCTTGAGCCAATTGCCAATACTGCGTTTAACGTTACCTAAACCCACGAAGTGTGTAACCTTTAATTATGCATATTTCTGAGCAAGAGCAGCGAAAGCATCACCTCTTGCCATAAAGTTGTCGAATTGATCAAAGCTAGCACATGCAGGAGACAGCATCACCATATCACCTGGTTTTAACTGCGAAGATACTTGTTGAATCACATCTTCCATGGTGTCGAAACGTATTGCAGATTCATGCAGTGGCATAAATTCATCGCCATCAGCGCCAAAGCAGCACAGTTGCAAGTTAAGCGTCGCGAAGATCGGTTTTAATGGCGAGAAGTCAGCACCTTTGCCAACACCACCAACGAGCAAGTAGAGCTTGCCTGTCGATTCCAAACCAGATAGCGCAGCCATAGTGCTCGCAATATTAGTTGCTTTAGAGTCATTCACCCATTTTACGCCTTGATTATCCGCAACCACCTGGCATCGGTGTGTCAGTCCCGTGTAATTTTTAAGTGCATTCAATGCGTTGTGATAATCAACGCCCGCAGCCTTTAAGAGCGCTAAAACGACCAATGCATTGGATAAGTTGTGTTTACCAACCAACTTAAGCTCATCACTTGCGACGACTCGTTGACCGTGATCGAGCAGCCAAGTACGGTTGCCATCCACCTCGAGACCAAAGTCCTGATTGTCGCTGCCAAATGTCACCAATGGCACCTCTGCATCTGGGAAGGTTTCTTTATCATCACGGTTAACTACCGCGAGATCAGCATGATCAAAAATACGCAACTTGGCTTGTCGATAGTTAGACATGCCTTGATAACGGTCCATATGATCTTCAGAAAGATTCAGAAACGCAGCGGCTTTGAGCTTTAAGCTTGACGTCGTTTCTAACTGGAAGCTTGAGAGTTCAAGCACATACAGGTCTGCGTCATGTTCTAGTAAATCCAATGCAGGAACGCCGATATTGCCACCAACGCCAACTTCCAAACCCGCGGCCTTGGCCATCACGCCAGTGAGATCGGTGACTGTGCTCTTACCGTTTGAGCCCGTAATCGCAATCACCGGTTTCTGCACCGCCCAGGCGAATAACTCAATATCACCAACTATTGTCGTGCCTTTTGCTAATAAGGCTTGGATCTCTGGTGTCGCTAGCGCAATACCAGGGTTGGTCACGATAAGATCAGCGTCAGAAAGCCAGTCTGTATTCCAACCACCACTATGCAGTTGAACACCTTCCGGCAAGCGCTCTGCTCCCGGAGGGTTTACGCGAGTATCAATGACTTTGACCACAAGCTGTGGCTGATTTTTTCTTAGGTGTTTAACGACAGAGAGCCCGGTAATACCGAGCCCTACGACGACAACACTATGTATGTTTTGCCAACGTTCCATATTTGATCACACTGTAAATCTTGTTCTTGGAAAGTGCGATTAACGCACTTTCAATGTCGCAAGACCAATCAGAACAAGAACCATAGAAATAATCCAGAAGCGCACGATTACGCGAGGTTCTGGCCAACCTTTCAATTCGTAGTGGTGGTGAATCGGTGCCATACGGAAGATCCGCTGACCACGCAGTTTGTATGAACCCACCTGTAGAATTACCGACAGCGTTTCCATCACAAACACACCGCCCATGATCACCAACACCAACTCTTGACGAACGAGAACAGCAATAGTGCCTAACGCGCCGCCAAGCGCTAGTGAGCCGACATCACCCATGAACACTTGTGCTGGATACGTGTTAAACCACAAGAAACCAAGGCCTGCACCGACGATTGCTGTACATACGACAACCAACTCAGAAGCATGTGGTAGGTATGGAATATGAAGGTATTCAGAGAAGTTAACGTTACCCGTCGCCCATGCAATAACCGCGAAGCCTGCAGCAACAAGAACCGTTGGCATGATTGCCAAACCGTCTAGACCATCGGTCAGGTTAACCGCGTTACTCGTACCGACAATCACAAAGTAAGTCAGGATAATGTACATCAAACCAAGTTGCGGCATGATGTCTTTAAAGAATGGCACCACGAGCTGAGTGGCTGCAGTGTCTTTACCGTAAGCGTACAATGCAAAAGCGACGACAAACGCGATCAACGATTGCCAGAAGTACTTCCAACGCGCGATCAAACCATCGGTATTTTTGCGCACCACTTTACGATAATCATCAACAAATCCGACTGCACCGTAGCCAAGCAAAACCGTCAAGACCGCCCATACATATGGGTTGGATAAGTCAGTCCAAAGCAAGATTGTGATTGAGATGGCCGCTAAGATCATGATACCGCCCATCGTTGGAGTACCACGCTTACTAAAGTGAGATTCAGGACCTTCGTTACGTACTACCTGACCAATTTGCAGCATTTGCAAACGCTTGATCATGATTGGTCCCATCCATAACGACAGACCCAGAGCGGTTAATACGCTTAGAATTGCTCGAAAAGACAAGTATTCAAACAATCGGAAAAAAGACAGGTATGGCTGTAGCAGCTCGGCAAGCCAAATAATCATTAATAATACTCCTTCAAAGCAGCAGCGACTTCAAACATACGTGCACCGTTCGCTCCTTTCACCAAAATCGTATGGTTTTCAGGAACGGCTTGGTCTAGATGCTGCTTGATGTATTCAATCATCTCTTGGTGCGTCTCAAAATGAATGCCTTGGCAAAGCTCACTGATCACCTTGGCGTCTGCACCATATGTGAGAACATGTTCAAA
This sequence comes from Vibrio sp. E14, assembly GCF_020515785.1. NCBI lineage: Bacteria > Pseudomonadati > Pseudomonadota > Gammaproteobacteria > Vibrionales > Vibrionaceae > Vibrio > Vibrio sp. E14. Next base: position 414,227 of record NZ_JAHPJI010000004.1, on the reverse strand, counting down.
TTTTTGTGGGGCAGCATGTTCCCCGACTTGACGATGAAGTGCAAGACTTTCCTCGCCCAATTCCGCCATATTACCTAAAATCAGCCAGCGCTGACCTGGGAAAGCAGCCAATAAGTCAACCGCCGCTTTCATGGCTGGCACGCTTGCGTTGTAGCTGTCATCAATCAATTTGATTTTTTCGCTCAGCGCTTCAACCTCGACGCGACCTTTCACTTTGTTTAAATGTTTAAGGCCAGCGCGAACCTCTTCTAATGTGGCGCCCATTTGTAACGCAATAATAGAAGCTGCGATTGCATTCGCCACGTTGTGTTGACCTATAATACCCAGAGACAGTTCAATTTCTTGTGAGCTTGCTGCGATATGTAGGTTAAAGCTGGCCTCTCCCGCGGCATTCATCACGATATTTGATGCATAGTAATCAGCCGCAGAATTACTTTGTGAGAAGGTGATAACTTCCTTATCCGCCAGCACGCTTTCCCACTTTGTTTCGCCATTGCTGTCTAAATTGACAATCGCAATACTACCTGCAGCAAGACCTTGGTAAATTTCACCTTTGGCTTGTTTCACGCCATCAATAGAACCGAAGCCTTCAAGATGCGCGGCGGCTACATTATTTACTAACGCGATATCTGGTTTTACTAACTGCGTTGTGTAAGCAATTTCACCGATATGGTTAGCACCAAGCTCAATCACGGCATAATCGTCATCCTGCTGTGAGCGCAATAACGTCAACGGAACACCAATATCATTATTGAAGTTACCTGCAGTAAACAGCACTTTGCCTTTCAATTGCAGAATGCTCGCGACCATTTCTTTGACGGTCGTTTTACCACAACTGCCTGTGATGGCAACGGTAGGTGTTTGGCAAGTTTGATGCACCCAAGAGGCTAACTCACCCAGTGCCATTTTGGTGTCCGACACCACGACTTGTGGCACATTCACATCTAAACGTTTTTGTACGAGTAAAGCACCAGCGCCTGCATCCACCGCTTGTTGGCAAAAGTTGTGCGCATCAAAGCGCTCACCCACCAGCGCAACAAATAAAGCACAGTTGTCAATCGCTCGTGTATCAGTAGAAACCGCGTCGATAAGTAGATCATCGCCGAATAGCTCACCGCGAGTGATGTTGGCAATTTGAGATAATGTTACTTTGATCATAAGGACAATCCTAAAAGCTGCATAGCGGACTCACGGTCGGAGTAATGAATCGTTTCGCCATTCCGAATTTGATAATCTTCGTGGCCCTTACCCGCTAACAAGATGATGTCGTTTGGCGAAGCGTTCTCAACCGCATAAGACAGTGCTTTGAAACGGTCATGCTGCACAATCGCTTCGGCAGGTTTTGACAGCCCAGCCAGCATGTCTTTTACAATCTGAGCCGGCTCTTCGCTGCGTGGGTTATCGTCAGTCAACACCACTCTGTCGCCTAGACGCTCTGCAATTTCCGCCATCATTGGGCGCTTACCTGCATCGCGATCGCCTCCGCAGCCAAAAATAGCCCACAGCTGGCCTTCACAATGAACTCGTAAAGCGTGCAGCGCTTTTTCTAGTGCATCAGGAGTATGGGCATAATCGACCACGACTTTGGCACGGCCCTCTGTCTGGAATAACTCCATTCGGCCGAGTACAGGTTGTAACTGACCTGCGGTTTCGAGTAACGCTTGTTTATCCTTACCCAAGCTTAATAAGGTCGCAAAAGCGAGCATTATGTTGGTTGCGTTAAACTCACCAATCAGTGGCGCGTGCAATTGACCTGAGCCAAATTTACCATCAAATTGGATAGTAATACCCGACTCCGCGTAACGGACATCTGTCGCCCAAATTGCGCTTTCAAATTCAGTGTTCGGTTTGAGTGACACCGCAATCGCATTGCTTAACTGCGACGCCCATGCATGACCGACCTCATCATCGATATTGATAATGGCACGTTCACATTGATGTTGCGTAAACAACCCCAGCTTTGCATTGGCGTACTCTTCCATCGTGCCATGGTAATCTAGGTGATCACGACTTAGATTAGTAAACACACCCGCCGCAAACGACAATGCCTTGACACGGCCTTGCGTTAAGCCATGAGAAGAAACTTCTAGCGCGGTGTATGCGGCTTGTTGATTTGCGAGAGAAGAGAGCGTTTTCTGAATTTCTACAGCATTCCCTGTTGTATTCGCGGCTTGCTGTAAATTGTCGAGAAAACCATTTCCCGTCGTGCCCATCACTGCCGCTTTGTGGCCAAGTAGCTCTAGCCATTGTGCAATTAGCTGGGTAATGGTGGTTTTGCCGTTGGTACCGGTGACACCAACCAAATCCATATCTGGGTAAGCATAGAGCTTTCCAGCGATTGCAGATAAACGTTGATCCAACGTATCGAGGTAAATAACGGGAACGTCATCGATGATTTCCACCGTGCCGTGTGCTTTTACCTCACAGCCTTGCGCTAGAACCGCATTGGCGCCTTGCTCAATGGCAGAAGCAATGAAATTACGCCCATCCACAACATGGCCAATCACCGCAACAAACGTGGTTCCAGGCTGAACTCTTCGGCTGTCGAGCTCCAATTCAGAAACAAGAACGGACGATAAGCTAGGGCAATCCACCCAAGGGGAAAGCAGCACGTCCATACTGATGGCTTTAGTCATATTTGTTCTCCGAGCTTTGGCTCAGGTTTTCTTAATTTTGTTTGCTCAGTAAGCCACTCAGCTTACTGCTGGAATTTGTTTTCGTCTGGTGCAACATTGAGTATTTGTAGCGCGCCTTTCATGATTTCAGAGAAGACAGGAGACGCGACCGAACCACCATAGTAATCATCACCTTGAGGCTCGTTTACGATCACAACCAATGCAATTCGCGGATCGCTAACCGGAGCAAGCCCTGCCGTATAAGTGATGTACTCATCGCTGTATCCACCTGCAGACGCTTTACGTGAGGTACCTGTTTTGGCTCCCACTCGATAACCAGGAACTGCCGCTCGACGAGCTGAGCCTCCTTTTTGGGTTACGGTTTCCAGCATGTCCAAGACCTGGCGTGCGTACTTTGCACTCACTACTTGGCGCGACATGTCATGATCATTGCTTTCGATAATATGGATTGGCTCGTATTTGCCGAGATTTCCAAGCGTCGCATAGGCATGCGCTAACTGGATTGGCGTTATCGATAGACCATAACCAAACGCAATCGTGGCACGTTCAATAGGAGACCATCGTGTTCGTGTCGGGAAGATACCAGTCACTTCCCCAACGAGGTTCAGACCAGAAAGCTCACCAAAGCCCACAGAGCTGTACAGACCGAGCAGCGCCTCTACTGGCATTTGCATTGCCAGCTTCGTCACACCGATGTTACTCGATTTTTTGAGGATCGTGGTCAAGCTCGCTTTACCCACGCGGGATACATCTCTTACTCGGCTACCACCTAAACGAAGTACACCATTACCGGTATCTACGATGGTATCTTTATCGGCTACCCCATTTTCTAAGGCGGCTAAAATAACGAAAGGCTTAATGGTGGAGCCTGGCTCCATCGAGTCCGTGATCACTCGGTTACGCATTTTATAGCTTTGCCAGTCGCTACGATTGTTAGGGTTGTAGGAAGGCGCATTCACCATGGCCAATACGGCGCCGGTTTTCACGTCCAACATAACAACGGAGCCTGACGTGGCGCGATGGTCCGCAACAGCTTGTTTAATAGCACGATAAGCAATCGCCTGTAGGCGCTGGTCGATTGTCAACTGGAGTGACTTACCTTCTTGCTTGTCTTGCCACGCAATGTTTTCTACGACGCGACCATAACGGTCTTTACGAATGGTTTTCTTACCTGCGGCGCCAGTAAGCCACTCATCGTAGCTACGCTCAACACCCTCTAGACCATGCCCATCAATACCCGTCACCCCAACTAAGTGAGCACTAACCTCACCGGCAGGATAGTAACGACGAGATTCTGACTTAAGGCCCACACCAGGCAGCTTTAGCTCACGAATATAGTTCGCCATGGCCGGACTCACTTGGCGCTGTAAGTAAATAAAGCGGCGCTTTTCATTGTGCTTGATCTTGTCTATCAACCCTTGTCGGTCAACACCAAGAACATCCGCTAATGCATACCAGCTCTTGATCTGGCTTAAGGCATTTTCTTTAAATATCGTCGCGGGATCCGCCCAAACGGCCTCAACAGGCACACTGACAGCGAGCGGCTCACCATTTCGGTCCGAAATAATACCGCGTGCAGAAGGAATGGATTTCACACGAACCGAGCGTAGGTCACCTTGTTTAATCAGGTTATCCGGTTCAATGATTTGAATATAGGCTACGCGCGCTACCAAAAGTGCAAATGCACAAAAGACAAAAAACAGTAATAGATGGAAGCGCCAACGAATCAGAAAGGATTCTTCAACCGCCACTTTCACTGCTTTTTTCTCGGTTTTCGTATCCCCCGAAGCGTTTTTTTCTTTCGCGACAGGTTTACGCTTGTTGCTTGGTTTCGTGTTGGTTTTCTTTCTAATCATTTGAGCGTGACAACCACTTCTTTATCGCCATCAGGTCGTTTCATTTCAAGTTCTTTTTTGGCAAGGTCTTGAACACGACTGTGTTCCGCGAGGGCCGTTTCTTCCAACATCAGGTTGCGCCATTCGCTATCTAAACGCTCTCGTTCAACCAAAGTGTGATCTTTTTCGGTGATCGCTTGACGCGCATGGTGGGTAGCAAATACCACTCCCATTGCCGATGCCATGATCAATAGCAACAACAGTAATGGCCAGCGACCAACGGTGATAAGATCCGTTGCAATCAACTTAGCAAGGTTAGGAGTGGGTTTCGTCATAATAATTAAAGCTTTTCTGCAATTCTTAGCACAGAGCTGCGCGAACGAGGGTTCATTTCAATTTCTTGTTTGCTTGGCTTAATCGCTTTGCTCACCGCTTTCATATTCGCACTACCAAGAGCACGAATTTGCTCTTCAGTCATTGGAATGCCATGTGGCACTTCAGGTCCTTTGCTCTCTTTACGGATAAAACGTTTGACCATACGGTCTTCCAGAGAGTGGAAACTGATGACAGATAAACGACCTTCAGGAGCCAGAATGCTTGCCGCACCTTTTAGTGCCGTATCAATTTCTTCTAACTCACTGTTGATGTAAATACGAAATGCCTGGAACGCACGAGTCGCAGGGTGTTTTTTCTCTTTAAAGCTTTTGGGTGCAGCATCTGAGATCAGCTTCGCGAGCTGGCCAGTACGTACCAGAGGTTCATTTTCTTCGTCTTCACGGTAGGCAACAATCGCTTTGGCAATACGGCGCGCGTGTTTGTCTTCACCAAATTCACGAATCACCCAGGTAATATCATCGAGGTCAGCTTCCATTAGCCATTGAGATACGGGAATACCTGATGTTGGGTCCATACGCATATCTAGCGGGCCGTCTTTCATAAAGCTAAAGCCACGCTCTGCGTCGTCTAACTGCGGAGAAGAAACACCTAAATCCAGTAGAACGCCATCAACTTTGCCAACCAAGTCATACTCTTTAGCATACTCAGCAATGCCAGAAAATGGACCATGAATGATGGTGAAGCGAGGATCATTGATTTTGCCTGCTTCAGCTATCGCTTGAGGGTCACGATCGATACTGTACAGTCGGCCGTTTTCTCCGAGTTTAGATAGAATAGTCCGGCTGTGACCGCCACGGCCAAATGTTCCATCGATATAGATACCGTCTGGTTTGATAGCTAAGCCATCAATGGATTCATTTAATAACACGGAAATATGTTGGAAGGTTTCGGTCATAGCTTTCTCGTTGAATGATCTTGAAGCGATTTTAAGATATGTTGCTCTCTCATGCTGAATATTTATAGCAAAAGATCAACCTACCATAGTGTACTGATTTCCCACATCATCGCCACCTCAAGTCTAAAGTCAGACGTGATTTAACGCCAAGTTTATTGGTAATGACAGGGTTTGCGTCAATAAAATGCAAAAAACCCATCACTACAAAAAGTAGTGATGGGTCTCGAATAGTTGGAGTCGACACATAAGCCGGGTTCTGTTCCGCTTGCGCGGCGGTAGCCATTCGTCTAGGCCAGCAATCGCTCACTGGCTCAAGCAACCTACCCGCCTCCTTACGCGAGCAACGCAATGTGGAGGCCTATTTGGTCTTGCTCCGGGTGGAGTTTACCCTGCAACGAACTATTGCTAGTCGTCCGGTGCGCTCTTACCGCACCCTTTCACCCTTACCTGTGCCCTAGGGCCATCGGCGGTCTTCTCTCTGCTGCACTTGTCGTAGGCTTGCGCCTCCCAGGCGTTACCTGGCACCCTGCTCTATGGAGCCCGGACTTTCCTCCCCTTTACCAGTCTCCCGAAGGACGTCAACGTCAGTCTCCCAAAGGACTTCAACGTCAGTCTCCCGAAGGACATCAGTAAAGCAGCGACTACCCAGTCAACTCCGAGGGCGGATTGTATAGAGTTATCTACTCAGAGTCTAGTGAGATCACAGATATGATGAAATGAATGCATTGAGTGGTGTTTTTTTAACCTAACCATTAAACATTGAGCCTAAAAAAGGCCGATATTTTCACATCGACCCACTTTACAATGTTTCTCGTTAGCAGTGCTTAGTCTAAGTTTTCTAAGCCCCACTTATACAACGCATTCTTCTTCAAGTTATGAATTTCTGCCACCAAAGCCGCTGCTTTTTTCAAAGGCAGCTCTTTGGTTAAAATCCCTAATGTACGCAAGGCTTCATCTGGCAATGAATCGTCCGCGGTTTCGCGATGACCATGTACCAACAATACCATTTCGCCACGCTGTTGGTTATCGTCACTTTTCACCCACTCAATTAACTCACCTAATGGCATACCTTGAATGGTTTCAAAGGTTTTCGTTAGTTCTCTCGCCAACACGACTTCTCTATCTGGGCCAAGAACGTCTAACATGTCTTGTAGAGAGTCCAAAATACGGTGCGGTGACTCGTAAAAAATACACGTACGCTCTACCGAAGCAATCTCTAGGAATTTATCCTTACGGCCTTTGCTTTTCGGTGGTAAAAAGCCTTCGAAGCTAAAGCGATCGGATGGCAAGCCTGATGCACTTAACGCCGTAATGACCGCGCAAGCACCAGGAAGCGGCACAACTCTAACGCCCGCTTGACGACATTTTGTCACCAAATGGTATCCTGGGTCGCTGATAAGTGGCGTACCAGCGTCAGAAACTAACGCGATAGACTGACCGGAAAGCAGCTTTTCTACCAAAACCTGTGCTTTTTGCTGTTCATTGTGATCATGCAGAGCAAAAGTTTTGGTTTGAATATTGAAGTGAGACAGTAATTTACCCGTATGTCGAGTATCCTCAGCAGCAATGATGTCCACCGTCGACAGAATTTCGATAGCACGTTGGGTGATATCCGCTAAATTTCCGATTGGAGTCGGTACGATATAGAGAGTTGGCCCCTCATTCGGCAACTTATTTTTATCTGTCATTTGTTTACCATCACTTCAACGATTAATATAGAGACAATTTTGTACAAAATTATAGAGAACTCACGGCAATGATTAACCATAAGAGACTCAGTGTACCACGCATACTTACTCCTGTTGCACTAGCAATTACGCTCGCCGCCTGTTCTTCAGGTCCAAGACAGCCTGATGGCGTTGATGTAACACTTGAGCCTACTCAGTCTGTTCAGAACTATATGATCCAAGCTGATAGCACGGAAGGCAGTTTACAAAATGACTGGTTGATCATGGCAACCAAAGCCGCTATTCAAGCGAACCAGTTTGATCAAGCAGAACTGTTGATCAAACGTCTGGCTCGACAACAGTTGACCGAAGTTCAGCAAGCGGAGTGGCAACTGGCGCGTGCGACCATACAGCAAAAGCAAGGTAATTACTCGCAGTTGCTGCAATTGTTAAACTTTAAACCTTGGTGGAAATTGCCAAACGAGCAATGGAAAGACTATTACTTGATGCGTGCCGACGCTTATCAAGGCCTCAACCAAGCGTTTGAAGCAAACCGCCAGCTGGTTGCATTTGGTCAATACGCCTCGTCAGCAGAGCAGAGGGAAATCTCTAGCCGTATTTGGATGAACTTTGGCAGCTACTCAGAATATGAACTCACCTCATTAGAAACAGAGCCGAATGAGGATGTTCTAGACGGCTGGCTTCAGCTGGCTGTTTATGCAAAAACGCTATCGGGCAACCTGTCCCAACTTAAAAATACGCTAGAGCGCTGGTTAAGCGAAAACCCTTCGCACCCTGCTGCTATCTACACACCAGAAGAGATTCAAAACATTCTCTCTCTTGATATCGTGAAGCCAAACAATACTGCTTTATTGCTGCCGCTGACGGGTAAGTTCTCGCCACAAGCGCAATTAATTCGTGATGGTTTTGTGTTTGCGATGATGAATGATCGTAATCGAGATCCTAGTGCAACACTTACGGTGATTGACACCAATGCGTATAACGCTGACCAAATTAAACAACGCTTGATCAATGAAAACATCGATTTTGTTGTTGGCCCTCTAGAAAAAGAGAACGTGGAGTTGTTGCACACAACCATGGATGGCTCAGCAAATGGCCCTACCATTCCAGCCCTTGCGCTAAATATCCCCGAGGATGTGCAACCAGATAGCAATATTTGCTACTTGGCATTATCACCGGAACAAGAAGCCGCACAAGCTGCAAAACACTTGTTCAGCGAAGGCTATAACTTCCCTCTTATTCTTGCACCAAAAGGCAGCTTTGGAGAGCGTGTAACTGAGGCTTTCAACAAAGAATGGCGAAAGTACAGCTCTAACAAAGTCGCAGCAAGTTACTTTGGTGACAAGCGCCAACTTCAAAAAGACATCAATGAAGTATTTGGCCTGCAAGAGAGCAAGCAGCGTATCGCCCAGATGCAATCATTAATGCGAATTAAGCTTGAAACACAGCCACGTAGTCGTCGTGATGTTGATGCGGTTTATATCGTAGCTAGAAGCACTGAGCTGACTTTGATCAAGCCGTTTATCGAAGTAGCGATTAACCCTGATGCGAAAGCACCACAAATCTTCTCTAGTTCGCGTAGCAACAGTGGCGGCGCGACATACGAAGATCTAACAGGCATCATCTACAGCGACATTCCATTGCTGATTGACCCAGATCCTAGCGTAACCGCTGAAATGAACGAACTTTGGTCAGAGCAATCTAATATGGAAAAACGTTTGAAAGCACTCGGTATGGATGCATATAAATTGATCGGTGAACTTCCACAAATGAAGGTCGTTCCTGGTTACTCAGTCGGTGGCCAAACCGGTATTTTAAGTATCGACAACAACTGTGTTGTACAGCGTGAATTGAGCTGGGCTGAGCGTGGGGCTCTTTAGTAAGCGCCAAATCGGAAATCAATATGAAGCTCTGGCGAAGCACTATTTGCAACGCCAGGGCTTGCGCTTTATTGAACAAAATTTCCTGACCAAGGTCGGTGAGATTGATTTAATCTTCCAACAAGGTGAAACTATCGTGTTTGTTGAAGTCAAATATCGTAAGAATGATCACTTTGGCTCAGCAGCAGAAATGGTAACGCACGCAAAAATGCGCAAGCTAATCAAAACTGCACAAGTTTGGCTTAGCCAACAAAAGCGCTTAAAACACAATATCGATTATCGGTTTGATGTCATCGCTATTCATGACAATGGGCGAGATATCAACTGGATAGAAAACGCAATCTCTGAAGGATAAGCGATGCTAGACAGCATTAAAGACAGCTTTACAGAAAGTATTCAAATTCAAATCGCAGCAGCAGAGGCGCTGCCCGATGCCATTACTCACGCGGCCCAAGCGATGGTCTCAAGCTTGCTCAATGGCAACAAAATTTTATGTTGTGGTAATGGCGGCAGTGCTTCAAACGCTCAACAATTTGTTTCTTGTCTTTTAAACCGTTTTGAAACTGAGCGCCCTAGCCTACCTGCAATGGCCTTAACAGCCGATAATACAACCCTGACCGCTGTTGCAAACGACTACCACTACCAGGAAATTTTCTCAAAACAGGTACGAGCGTTTGGCCAGCCAGGCGACATTCTGCTTGCCATGTCGACTAGCGGTAACAGCAAAAATATTATCAAAGCGATGGAAGCGGCCGTAACTCGAGACATGACGATTATCGCGCTAACAGGAAAAGATGGCGGTGAGATGGCAGGACTGCTTGGTGAGAACGACGTCGAAATTCGCATTCCATCACACCGCACTGCACGTATTCACGAAGTACATATGGTGACACTCCATTGTCTTTGTGATCTTATTGACCAGGTGCTTTTCCCTGCTCATGAAGAGTAACCAAGACTGAGGGTCAGAATTATGATACGTAGCCTCGTTATCTTATTAACAGCATTGAGTTTAAGTGGTTGCGCTGGCTTGTTTATCGCTGGCGCTGCAACCACAGCAAATATTGTCACGGACACACGCAGTACAAAACAAATTTGGCAGGACAACAACATCGAATTCGAAGTTGCGGCGATCGGTAATAAGGCGCCGTTTAAAGGTGAGGTTCGTGTGGTTGCCAGCTCCTATAACGGCACGGTTGTTCTTATGGGTCAGGCTCCAACGCAAGACCTTATCCATGCTTTAGAGCGAAGAGCTCGAGAAGTTAGTGGTGTGAAAGTCATACACAATCAAATCAAACAAAAAGAGCCACTCACTGTCACTCAAATTAGCAACGACAGTTGGATCACAACCAAAGTAAAATCAGCCTTGCTGACCGACTCTGAACTCAATGGCGTTAAGGTTAAAGTGATCACCGAAGACGGCGACGTTTTTCTGTTTGGTTATGTCACACCAGAGCAAGGCGAGCGAGCGACAGAAATCGCGCGTAATATCTCTGGCGTAAAACAAGTCATTAAAGGGTTCCAATATGGCGAAATGGAACCTGTTGAAGTGGACTTACCGAGTGACGGTGTACAAACAATAGAAAGTGAGACTGAAGCCAACGTCGAAGCATTTACGATTGAGTAATTGAAAACACGTCAAGACACTAAAAAGAAAAAAAGCAGCGTTACGCTGCTTTTATATTATTTAATCACTCTTAAGCTTGGTTTGCCTTTTGGTCGAGGAGCATCGTCCTCTTCGGCATCTGAATCAGAGGCTAACTCAGAAGGCTCATCGCTAACCGTTGTAAACGATGGGGATGATTCTTCCTCGGTCATCGCTTCTTCTTCTTCGATGTGAGTGTACGCTTCTTCTGGTTCAAACATAGTACCAGCACCATTCTCACGCGCATAAATAGCTTGGACAGCATACACCGGCACAATTACTGAGTGCGGACGACCGCTAAAGCGAGCATGGAAGGTAATCGCATCATTACCTAACTCAAGATTACCCACCGCACGTGGTGCAATATTCAAAATAATTTGACCATCTTGAATAAACTCAACCGGTACACGTACGCCCGGCATCGTTGCATCCACCACTAAGTGAGGAGTCAAGTCATTGTCTACTAGCCAATCGTAAAATGCGCGAAGCATATACGGGCGGCGAGCAGTCATTTTTGCAATATCCATAACGTGTTTAAAATCGCTTAGCGAACTAGGCGCATTTCACGTTCAGCTTCAGTTAAAGAAGCAAGGAACGAATCACGTTCAAATACGCGGTTCATGTACACCTTGATTTCTTTTGAACCAGGGCCAACCAGATCGATACCAAGTTGAGGCAGACGCCACAATAATGGAGCTAGGTAACAGTCGATCAAGCTGAATTCTTCGCTCATGAAGTACTCATATTCAGCAAAAATTGGCGCTAACGTCAGAAGATCATTACGCAGCTTTGTGCGTGCTTTTTCTGATTCTTCCGCATTACCTTTCATCACTTTTTCAGCGAGTGAATACCAGTTGCGTTCGATACGGTACATCATCAAGCGGCTGTTGCCACGAGCAACAGGATAAACCGGCATTAGAGGTGGATGAGGGAAACGCTCGTCCAAGTACTCCATGATGATTTTTGAATCGTAAAGAGCTAGCTCACGGTCAACAAGAGTTGGCACTGATTTATATGGGTTTAGCTCAACAAGCTCAGCAGGAAGGTTTGCTTCGTCAACAAGCTCAACTTCAACACTTACGCCTTTTTCAGCTAGTACAATGCGAACCTGATGGCTATACAAATCTGATGCACTTGAGAAAAGAGTCATCACAGAACGTTTATTGGCAGCTACAGCCATGGAGCCCTCCAGTACACTTACAAATAAAAACAATGGAGGCTAAGCCTCCATTGTACATCAATTAAAATTGGGAATTAGCACGGTATTTTAGCACAATTAATGCACATCGCGCCAATACTCTTTCTTGAGCATCACGACAACGATGGTTAGAAGCACTAAGAAGCCCATTACCCACCAACCTAAAGCATGACGCTCAAGCTTCACTGGGTCACCTGAATAAACCAAGAAGTTCACTAGGTCACCAACCGCTTTGTCGTATTCGCCTTCGCTCAGCTCACCTGTACCATCTGTTTCAGTACCAACAACAACTTGTACTTCTTCGCCATCTACGATTTTCGTATCGTAAATCGGCGTCGGGATACCCTGTAGCTCTTCGAGCACATGTGGCATACCAACACTCGGGAAGACAATGTTGTTCACGCCGAATGGACGAGATGGATCAACATAGAAAGAGCGTAAGTAAGTGTATAACCAATCAGCACCACGAACTCGTGCAACCAACGTAAGATCTGGTGGTGGAGCACCAAACCAATTTGCCGCTTGCTTCGGTGGCATTGCGTTGACCATTAGATCACCGATTTTCGCTTCAGGATTGAAAATCAGGTTTTCTTCCATTAAGTCTGTTGGAATTTCCAAGTCTGTTGCTACACGCTCATAACGCTGATACTGCGTTGAGTGACAAGCAAAACAGTAGTTCATGAACAACTTCGCACCGTTTTGTAGCGAAGCTTTATCCGTTAGGTCAACATTCGCTTTATCAAGCGGAACGTTAGCCCCCGCTGCCATCGCTAGTGATGGCAACATAGCAAATAGAATTACAATCCACTTCTTCATTTGAATGTCACCCTCTCTGGTAATGGTTTGGTTGCTTCATTTTTGCTGTAGAAGAACAGCAACACAAAGAACATGAAGTAACACAAGCTAAAGATCTGAGATAGTAGTGTGTACGTTGGTGTTGCAGGTAACGCCCCTAAAATACCCAGAGCGATAAAGGCGATAGTGAACTGTACAATATTCAACAGATGAAGTTTGCTACGGTAACGGTATGAACGAACTTTACAACGATCCAACCAAGGTAGAACAAACAGCACTGCTATTGACGCACCCATTAGGATAACACCTAATAGTTTGTCTGGAACCGCACGTAAGATTGCGTAAAACGGCGTGAAGTACCATACCGGAGCAATGTGCTCTGGTGTCTTCAGTGGGTTGGCCGCTTCAAAGTTAGGCGGTTCAAGGAAGTATCCTCCCATTTCTGGGTTAAAGAACAGCACGTAACAGAAGAAGAACAAGAAACCAGCCACACCAACTAAGTCCTTAACCGTACCGTATGGGTGGAAAGGAATAGAGTCGATAATGTCGTATTTCTTCGTGTAGTAATCGTGGAACTTGAACTGTGTCTTGTAATCATCGCCCATTGAACCTTTTGGTAGCTTAGTTTCGATACCATCAGGGTTGTTTGAGCCGACTTCGTGCAGCGCCAATACGTGCAGAACCACAAGAAGAAGCAGAACGATAGGCAGTGCAATAACGTGTAGTGCGAAGAAACGGTTTAACGTTGCACCAGAGATGATGTAGTCACCACGGATCCAAAGCGTTAGGTCATCACCGATAACAGGAATCGCACCAAACAAAGAAATGATTACCTGCGCACCCCAGTATGACATCTGACCCCATGGCAGTAGGTAACCCATGAATGCTTCAGCCATTAGAACGAGGAAGATCAACATACCGAAGATCCACAGTAGTTCACGAGGTTTTTGGTATGAGCCGTAGATCAAGCCACGGAACATGTGCAAGTACACAACAACGAAAAACGCAGATGCGCCAGTTGAGTGCATGTAACGTAGAAGCCAACCGTACTCTACATCACGCATGATGTACTCGATAGAAGCAAACGCACCGTCACCAGAAGGAACGTAGTTCATCGTTAGCCAAATACCCGTTAGGATTTGGTTAACCAGAACCAGCATCGCCAGAGAACCGAAAAGGTACCAAAAGTTGAAGTTCTTAGGCATTGGGTATTCAGACAAATGCTTTTTATAAGCATTCATTGCAGGAATACGCTTTTCAACCCAGTCTAACATTGCTTGCATTATGCATCCCCCTCATCAACACCCACAATGAGCTTGGTGTCGCTCAAATACATGTGCTTAGGAACGACAAGGTTCAATGGAGCAGGTACCCCTTGGAACACTCGACCAGCCATATCGAACTTAGAACCATGACAAGGACAGAAGAAGCCAGATCTTACGCCCTGGACCTGCTCTGAGAAAGAGTCTGGTAGATAGGTTGGTGAACAACCTAGGTGAGTACAGAAACCAACAGCGACAAAAAACTCTTCCTTAATCGAACGAAACTCATTCTGAGCGTACTCAGGCTGCTGTTCCATTTCAGATTGCGGATCACGAAGCTTATCGCCGATCGTTTTTAAGTTATCTAGAACGCTTTGAGTGCGGCGAACAATCCATACAGGTTTCCCCTGCCACTCGACACGAACCAGCTGACCTGGTTCAATTTTACTTATATCCACTTCCACCGGTGCACCTGCCGCTTTGGCTTTGGCACTCGGATTCCATGATTTGATAAAAGGCACGGCGACGGCGACTGCCCCTAACCCACCAACAACTGCCGTTGTAGCGGTTAGAAAACGCCTGCGACCGTTATTTAAAGGCGCGTTGCTCATCCAAACATTCTCCCATTTGCTCCCTTTGGATCGTTATTATTCCGCTTATAAGAGCATGGCTAACAAATAATGAATTTAGTTCTATTTATTGGAGGGAAATGATAAAGAAAACCCTACTTTTTGACAAGATAAAGCTACCTTTTTGTAACATTTGTGAGGCAAATCGCTCGCGTCGTCACAAAAGCGGCAGAATTATAAAAAATTGATGTGATTTGTAACAAGAAAGCACAACATGGAAGTTCTGCTGAAAGCTATTCAAACCTTTTATCTTGGTAGTTTTCAGTTAATTACACAGCAAAATATTTCTTAGTGCGCATTCAACTTACGTTGTTTGTATTTTCACTTTTGTAGCACGCCGCATACGCAAAAAAGACGAGTAGGCATTTTAAAACATGTTGCAGGGATATTAAGACGTAAAGGCACCCACAGCAGATAAATAAGCTTATAACGTATGGTAAGGAAGAAGCCTTACTCTGAACCTAGTTATAAGTGAATACAAATGGATATTGATAGGCTGGTATAAAAACAAAAAAGCCCGGCATAGAGCCGAGCTTTTGGTACACAGTTTCCAGAGTAACTCTGAAAAGCAGAATTTCCAATAAGAGGAAATTAACGCTTAGAGAACTGTGGACGACGACGTGCTTTACGTAGACCAACTTTCTTACGTTCAACGCAACGAGCGTCACGAGTAACGTAGCCAGCTGCGCGTAGAGCAGGACGTAGAGACTCATCGTATTCCATAAGCGCGCGAGTGATACCGTGACGGATAGCACCAGCTTGACCAGAAATACCGCCGCCTTTAACTGTTACGTAAAGGTCTAGCTTTTCAGTTAGTTCAACAAGTTCTAGAGGTTGTTGTACAACCATGCGAGCTGTTGGACGACCGAAGTATTCGTCAAGGTTACGCTTGTTTACTACAATGTTGCCGCTGCCTGGTTTAATAAAAACACGTGCAGCTGAGCTTTTGCGACGGCCAGTGCCGTAGTATTGATTCTCTGCCATTTTCGAAATCCCCAATTAGATGTCTAGTACTTGTGGTTGTTGAGCAACATGGTTGTGCTCAGCGCCTGCGTAAACTTTAAGCTTACGGTACATAGCACGGCCTAGAGGACCACGTGGAAGCATGCCTTTAACTGCAAGCTCAAGAACCATCTCAGGTTTACGATCGATCAACTTTTCAAAAGTGATAGATTTTAGACCACCTGGGAACTCAGAGTGACGGTAGTACACTTTGTTCTTAGCTTTGTTACCAGTTACAGCAACTTTCTCAGCGTTGATAACGATGATGTAGTCACCAGCGTCAACGTGAGGAGTGTATTCAGCTTTATGTTTGCCACGTAGGCGAGATGCAATTTCACTTGCTAGACGACCAAGAGTTTTACCTTCAGCGTCTACAACGTACCAGTCGCGTTTTACAGTTTCTGGTTTAGCAACGAAAGTTTTCATGCTAATAATAACCCGTTAATTAAAATTTAAACTTTAAGGAACACCGTTCTGGTGCTCCCACACTGTCTAAGAGCCCAGTCATCACCCCTTCGAGTCGTTGGTACTCTCGACCTTCAATTTCGAAATAACTTCGATAATCCGGTCTGCAGTAACGGTGGGTCGCAGGATTATAGAGAAGAGCGAAGAAAAAATCACCTTTTTTTGCGCCAAATCACTAATTTTTTCTTCACTTTTTAAGAACACACTAGATTTAGGCCAAATGCTCACGCGCGAGGTACTCATGACTTTGCATCTCAGTGAGCCGAGACAAACAGCGCTTAAATTCAAACTCGAGCTGCCCCTCAGTATATAAGTCTTCCATTGGCACTTCAGCAGAAATAATCAACTTCACATTGCGCTCGTAAAACTCATCGACCAGTGCGATAAAACGCCTCGCAGCGTCATCTATTTTTCGGTTCATCTGTTGAACGTCCGCCAGTAATACCGTGTGATAAATACGAGACAGCTCAATGTAGTCATTTTGACTGCGAGCGGTTTGGCATAACTGAGCAAAGGAAGCATGCAGAACCCCATCACTCGCTTCAATTACCTCAAGCTGACGGTGATTAACTTCGATTTGATGAGCGACGATCTGACGTTCGCCCGTCAGCTGCTGATAATACTTGTTGAGGTTAATGTTGGCCTGTTCATCAAGTGGATAATGGTATATTTCGGCCTGTTCAAGCGTTCTTAAGCGATAATCAACGCCACTATCAACATTCAACACGCCACAGCGTGCCAAAATCATATCAATTGCAGGCAAAAAGCGCGCTCTTTGTAAGCCATTACGATATAAGTTCTGCGGTTCGATGTTTGAAGTCGCGACTAGGATCATCTGCCGCTTGAACATCTCTTGGAGTAACGTTGCAAGGATCATCGCATCCGTAATGTCAGAGACAAAAAATTCATCAAAGCAAACCACATCCGCTTCTTCTTTGAATTTATCCGCTACTTTTGCTAGCGGATTTTCGACATCACCTAACAGCTTCAACTCATCATGTACTCGATACATGAAGCGGTGAAAGTGTACGCGCATTTTTCTTTGGGTTGGTAAAGCATCAAAAAACGCATCCATGAGGTACGTTTTACCGCGTCCGACTCCTCCCCAAAAGTAAAGACCTTTTGGGGGCTCAGGCATGTCGATTTTTTTCCCCATGAGCTTTTGCCATTTGGAAAGCTGGGGCACAGGAGCTGACTGAAATTCAACGATAGCATGGTAAAGCTTATCTAATGCAACGACCGCTTGATACTGAGCTTCATCACGCTGAAACCCGTGTTCTGCTATGTCTTTTTGATATTGTTGTAGTGGTGTCATCGTATTAAGTCGTATAGAGGTACTGGGAAAAGGGTTACCTCGGGGTCAACTTTGAGAATAGAGAGAAGTAGTTATCAGTCCCCGAAGACATACTGCTATTTTTCTTTATCGGCTGTTCAAGCCATAGTAACATGGACTAGCACCGCGTGTAACTAAGTAGTAAAAGACTTGTTAAAACAACTATAAGGAGCAGTTATGCCTTGGATTTATGCCATTGTGGGTTTGCTGGTCGGTACAATCGTAGGCGTAGTCATTAGTAGACTAACCACCCCTGAATACAAGAAACAAAAGTCTGTGCAGAAAGAACTTGAAGCGGCCAAGTTTGAACTAGAGCAACAACGTCAAGAGCTCGTCGATCATTTTGCACAAACCGCAGAAATGTTGGATACACTAGGTAAAGATTACACCAAGCTGTACCAACATATGGCTAAGACCTCTTCTGAGCTTTTGCCAAACTTGCCAGAGCAAGACAACCCGTTTGATAAGAAAACGGCAATGTCTTCTGAAGCTATTGCAGAAGATCAACCAGAGTTTAACGAACAGCCAAAAGACTACGCCAATGGCGCAACGGGTCTTTTAAAGGATCAAGAGAAAGAAATCATTAATGCTCCCGAAGCGGTAACCGCAAAAGCATCATAACCTTCTCTTACCTCTACCTACTAGGGCCGATACATTTGTATCGGCCCTTTTTTGAACTTTTTCTTCTTACCTTTGCTCTAACTTGGATGTGAACTGCCTCCCCCTTTGATTATCCGAACTAGGCCCTATATTAGTTATTAACAAAGTGAACTAACCGTTCGGATATTTCTTTTTGGCAGACATGTTTCAAGAGGAGTTATTGGATGAAAAAACCACTGCTTGCGCTCACCGTTCTATCTCTGAGTTTGGGCTCTATTATTGCGCCAGTTCAAGCCACCGCCGCATTACCTTTAAATGTGGATGGCCAACAGTTACCTAGCTTGGCGCCCATGCTTGAGAAAGTAACCCCTGCTGTTGTGAGTATTGCTGTAGAAGGCAAACAAGTACAAACCAGCCGTATTCCCGAACAATTTCAATTCTTCTTTGGACCGGACTTTCCGATGGAGCAAAGGCGCGAGCGCCCGTTCAGAGGTTTAGGTTCTGGTGTCATTATTGATGCGAAAAAAGGGCATATCGTCACTAACTACCACGTAATCAAGGGCGCGGATGAGATTCGAGTTCGCCTCTATGATGGTCGCGAGTATGACGCTACGCTCGTTGGCGGAGATGAGATGGCCGATGTTGCGTTGCTTAAATTAGAAAAAGCGAAAAACTTAACGCAAATTAAAGTCGCAGATTCCGACAAACTTCGCGTAGGTGACTTTACGGTTGCGATTGGTAACCCATTCGGACTCGGTCAAACCGTGACGTCGGGCATCGTCTCAGCGTTAGGCCGTAGTGGCTTAAACGTTGAAAACTTCGAAAACTTCATCCAAACCGATGCCGCAATTAACAGCGGTAACTCTGGTGGTGCATTGGTCAACCTTAATGGTGAGCTGATCGGTATTAATACTGCGATTTTAGGCCCTAACGGCGGTAACGTGGGGATTGGCTTTGCGATTCCGTCCAACATGATGAAAAACCTCACCGAGCAAATTCTAGAGTTTGGTGAAGTCAAACGCGGCATGTTGGGTGTACAGGGCGGTGAAGTAACCTCTGAGCTGGCTGATGCATTGGGTTACGAGTCGAGTAAAGGGGCCTTTATAGGCCAAGTCGTACCAGACAGCGCAGCCGATAAAGCTGGATTGAAAGCCGGTGATGTAATTGTATCGGTAAACGGCAAAGAGATTAATACTTTCTCAGAGCTCCGCGCAAAAGTAGCAACGCTGGGCGCAGGAAAAGAAATCACGTTAGGTGTAGTTCGAGATGGTAAGAATAAAACCTTTGATGTAACGCTTGGCGAATCTACAAATATGAAAGCCAAAGCCGAAACATTACACGAAGGGCTCAAGGGTGCTGAGTTAAGCAATACGACACCAAGTGATGCAATTCAAGGCGTTAAAGTATCGAGCGTTGCAGATAACTCTCCGGCTGCTCAATATCAATTACAACAAGGTGACATCATTATCGGTGTGAACCGTCAGCGCGTGAAAAACCTTGCTGAGCTTCGTGCAATCGTGGATAAGCACAAAGGCGTATTGGCTCTGAATATTCAGCGTGGCGAACGTACTATTTATCTTGTTATTCGTTAGTCACTTTCAAAGTGATAGGAAATAAGGTTTTCGATGCATAGCACCGAGTAATAAGCCTCGAATACTTTTCCTTATCGCTCAATAGCTAATGAAAAGGGCAGCACGATTCCGTGCTGCCCTTTTGTTATTTTTCAATGTAATGCTATTCTTCATCTTCTATGCCATTTTGGCGCTCATGCATGGAGAGGATATGCTCAGCTTTTTATTACGTTCTGTCTTTTTAGGCTTGGCTACTGCCGCAGTGGTATTACTGGCGGTGCCATCTTTGCGCCACAACGTAATTCCTGCCGCGCTAGATCCGCAACCTGTTAATATCGCATCCGTTGAGTTGACATTTAATCAGGCGGTGCGAAGAGCAGCACCTGCCGTAGTAAACATCTACAGCCGTAAATATGTTGAAAATGATCGCAGTAAACTCTCGACTCAAGGTCTGGGTTCAGGTGTCATTGTCAGTGAGAAAGGCTACATCATTACCAACTACCACGTGGTTGCTCAAGCAGACCAAATTGTTGTCGCATTACAAGACGGTAGAGCCGCGGCAGCTCAGCTAGTTGGCACGGATAAACGCACAGATATTGCCGTACTGCGTGTCGAAGGTTCGAACTTACCTGTTATCCCTCTGAACTCTAATTACAAGCCACAAGTGGGTGATGTGGTCCTAGCCATCGGCAACCCATACAACCTTGGTCAAACCACAACGTTCGGCATTATTTCAGCAACAGGACGCTCATCGATTAGCGACGGTCGCCAAGCATTTATTCAGACCGATGCCGCCATCAATGAGGGGAACTCTGGCGGTGCTCTAGTGAACACGCAAGGTGAGCTCGTCGGCATCAATACCGCCTCTTTCCAACAAGCGACTGATTTAGAAACTTACGGTATTTCCTTTGCGATTCCTGCGCCACTAGCCAGCAAGATCATGCAGAAAATCATCGCTGATGGCCGCGTAATTCGTGGTTATATTGGAATCGACGGCCAAGACATTAATGCGGTCACTGCTCGCCTACTTGGAAATGAACACATAGGTGGTATTGTCGTGCTTGGTATTGATCCAAATGGCCCAGCCAATGCAGCTGGCTTCCAAAAGCAGGACATCATTATCAGTATTGATGGCAATAAAGTGCAAGGGCGTCAGAGCGTTATGGATATCGTCACCGATTTACGTCCTGGCACCACCGTGGACGTCGGCATCATTCGCAAAGGAAAAGAGATGAGCTTGAAAGTCACGATTGCTGAAGACAAGCAAGAAGCATAAAAAATCCCAGCCATTGGCTGGGATTTTTATTTGTGCGTTACTCGCTATCGCTCGGTGTTTCCGTCGTATCGGAATCGTCCAGCTCAACCTCAATGCGAGTGACTCGCTGCAAACCTCTTGGTAGTAACCCACCTCGGCGACCACGTTCGCCACGGAAGTTATCAAGGTCAGACGGTTTAAGACCCAATTTTCGCTTACCCGCGTACAACGTTAACGATGCACCTTTTGGTAAAGACATTAAGTGAGATAGTACTTCTTCTCGCTCTTTTGCTTTAGCAGCAGGAATGTTGATGATCTTATTCCCTTTACCTTTCGCCAGTTGTGGCAGGTCTTTGATTGGGAACAGCAGCATGCGACCTTGGTTAGTGATTGCTAAGATTTCATCAGAATCTAAATCTTCAATCGCTTTTGGCGTCATGACCTCAGAGTTAGCCGGCAAAGTGACCAGCGCTTTACCACTGCGGTTTTTAGACAGCAAGTCAGCGCCTTTACATACAAAGCCGTAACCTGCATCAGAGCCCACCAGCCACAGCTGATCTTCTTCACTCATGATCACTTGGCGAATACTGCTACCAGCCGTAATATTCAAACGACCGGTAATCGGCTCACCTTGACTACGAGCAGAAGGCAGCGAGTGCGATTCCAGAGAGTAACTTCGACCGTCACTACCTAGGAATACCGCAGGCTGATTACTCTTACCTCGCGCGTGCGCTAAGTATTTATCACCCGACTTATAGTTCAAGCCTTCTGCATCTACGTCATGGCCTTTCGCGTGACGAATCCAACCTTTCTCAGAAAGCACAACCGTGATTGGTTCGCTTGGAACAAGATCACGTTCAGTAAGCGCTTTTGCTTCTGCACGCTCAACCAATGGGGATCGACGGTCATCACCGTATTTCTCTGCGTCTGCTTTGATTTCTTTTTTCAGTAGTGTGTTTAGACGACGCTCAGAACCGAGCAGCTGTTCTAGCTTCTCACGCTCTTTCTCTAGCTCGTCTTGCTCACCACGAATCTTCATCTCTTCTAGTTTGGCTAAGTGACGAAGTTTGGTGTCTAGAATCGCATCCGCTTGGATATCGGTAATACCAAAACGTGCCATCAATACCGCTTTAGGATCATCTTCAGTACGGATGATCTCAATCACTTCATCTAGGTTTAGGTAAGCAACCAACAAACCTTCCAAAATGTGTAAGCGAGCCATGACTTTGTCTAGGCGGTGTTGTAGACGGCGACGTACGGTCGTGCGACGGAACTCAATCCACTCTGACAGAATTTGCACCAGACCTTTAACTTGAGGACGATTATCCAAACCAATCATGTTCAAGTTAACGCGGTAGCTGCGCTCAAGATCCGTTGATGCGAACAAGTGGTTCATCAACAAATCACAGTCGACGCGGTTTGACTTAGGTACCACAACGATACGCGTTGGGTTCTCGTGATCCGACTCGTCACGAAGATCGTCAACCATTGGTAGCTTCTTCGCACGCATCTGGTTGGCGATTTGCTCAAGCAGTTTTGCACCCGATACTTGGTGTGGCAGAGAGGTGATAACGATATCAGAACCTTCTTTGTGCCACACCGCGCGCATCTTGATGCTGCCGCGACCGTTGCGGTAAATCTTCTCAATATCCGCTTGCGGCGAGATGATTTCTGCTTCTGTTGGGTAATCCGGACCTTTAACATACTGCATCACGTCCGGCAGTTCTGCTTTCGGGTTGTCGATCAAATGAATAGTCGCATCTGCGATTTCACGAACGTTATGCGGTGGGATATCTGTTGCCATACCAACCGCAATACCGGTTACACCGTTAAGCAGGATATGAGGCAGACGTGCTGGCAACATTTGTGGCTCTTTCATTGTGCCATCAAAGTTAGGTTGCCATTCAACCGTACCCTGGCCCAGTTCGCCTAGCAATACTTCAGCAAACTTAGACAGTTTTGCTTCGGTATAACGCATTGCCGCAAATGATTTCGGATCATCTGGCGCACCCCAGTTACCTTGACCATCCACTAATGGATAGCGGTAAGAGAATGGCTGAGCCATCAATACCATCGCTTCGTAACACGCTGAATCACCGTGCGGATGGTATTTACCTAGTACGTCACCAACGGTACGTGCAGATTTTTTGTATTTTGCTGATGCAGAGAGACCAAGCTCTGACATCGCATAAATGATGCGTCGTTGAACCGGCTTTAAGCCATCACCAATGTATGGCAAGGCGCGGTCCATGATTACGTACATCGAGTAGTTCAGATAAGCGTCTTCAGTGAACTTGCGCATTGGCAATTGTTCGACGCCATCGTAGGTAATTTCTGTAGACATCCGTTACACCTCTGCCAAGTCGCCGTTGTTTTGTAGCCAAGAACGACGGTCATCTGCACGCTTTTTACCTAGCAGCATGTCCATCATTTCCATGGTCGCCGTTGAGTCGTCAATGGTTAACTGCACTAAGCGACGCGTGTTCGGATCCATGGTGGTTTCACGCAACTGAAGTGGGTTCATCTCACCCAGACCTTTGAATCGTTGCACGTTGATTTTGGCTTTCTTCTTCGACAAGCGCTCTAAGATGCCATCTTTTTCATCGTCATCGAGGGCGTAAAACACTTCTTTACCACAGTCGATTCGATACAGAGGCGGCATCGCCACATAGATATGACCCGCTTCAACCAGTGCACGGAAGTGACGAGTGAACAGTGCACAAAGCAGCGTTGCGATGTGAAGACCATCCGAGTCCGCATCGGCAAGGATACAGATCTTACCGTAGCGCAACCCCTCAAGGTTATCGCTGTCAGGATCAATCCCCAAAGCCACTGAGATATCGTGTACTTCTTGAGACGCAAGAACTTGATCGGCAGAGACTTCCCACGTGTTCAAGATCTTACCACGCAGTGGCATCACGGCTTGGAATTCACGGTCACGTGCCTGTTTTGCCGAGCCACCCGCAGAGTCACCCTCCACAAAGAAGATTTCAGTGCGACTTAAGTCCTGTGCTGAACAGTCGGTCAACTTGCCTGGCAGTGCCGGGCCGGACGCCACTTTCTTACGTACGACTTTTTTCGCTGCACGCATACGACGGTGCGCGTTAGCGATACAGACTTCTGCCAATTGCTCTGCTAGCTGAGGCTTTTCGTTCAACCAAAGACTGAACGCATCTTTTACTACGCCAGAGACAAATGCCGCGGTTTGACGAGAAGACAGACGTTCTTTGGTCTGGCCTGCAAATTGCGGATCTTGAATTTTAACCGACAACACGTAAGAACAGCGGTCAAAAACGTCATCACCCGTTAGCTTAACCCCACGAGGTAATAGATTACGGAACTCACAGAATTCGCGCATCGCTTCTAACAAGCCTTGGCGTAAACCATTAACGTGCGTACCACCTTGAGCGGTTGGGATCAGGTTAACGTAGCTTTCGGTGATCATCTCACCACCTTCTGGCTGCCAAATTACCGCCCAGTTTGCCGCTTCGGTATCCGCCAAGAACTCACCAGTAAATGGTTCTTCAGGAATAACTGGGTAGCCTTTTACGCCTTCCGCAAGATAGTCTTTAAGACCGTCTTCGTAGTACCACTTATAGTCTTTACCATTAACTTTGTCGGTTAATGTAATTTCTAAACCCGGACACAAAACCGCTTTTGCGCGCAGATTATTGACTAAGCGCGTAACAGAGAAGTTAGCCGAATCGAAGTACTTCGCATCAGGCCAGAAATGCACACTGGTACCGCGATTGCGACGACCACATGTGCCGGTTACGGTCAGGTCAGAGACTTTATCACCGTGCTCAAATGCAATTTCATACACTTGGCCATCACGACGAACGGTTACTTCAACGCGTTTTGACAACGCGTTTACTACCGAAATACCTACCCCATGCAAACCACCAGAGAATTGGTAGTTTTTGTTAGAGAACTTACCACCTGCGTGCAGCTTGCATAGGATTAACTCTACGCCTGACACTTTCTCTTCTGGGTGGATATCAACAGGCATGCCTCGACCATCATCGATCACTTCTAGTGATTGGTCGGCATGTAGGATGACTTGTACTTTTGAGGCATGTCCGGCTAGCGCTTCATCGACACTGTTGTCGATAACTTCTTGGCCCAAATGGTTTGGGCGCGCTGTATCCGTATACATCCCTGGTCGGCGACGTACTGGCTCTAAGCCATTCAGTACTTCAATGGCACCAGCATTATATTGTTCAGTCATAATACGGAATTATTCTCAAAGTTTACTTGTTGCCTGAATATCACCAATGGGTGAACCCATACTCAGGAAACGAAAAAGCCACCCTGTTCACATCACTAAGTGCTTGTAAACATGATGCATAACAAAGTAGCCAGGGTCCTCGACCCTTAAGATCTTTTGGCAAAACATAGTCGGAAAGCATACCGCCCATGTCAAGAAACGGTTGGATATATCAATAAAAACTATGAGCCTTTTCCAATCGCTTTCGAATTACAGTTCTAGAAATTCGATAATCTGTGCAGGATAACGCTCAAAGCCTACAAAACTGTGATCACCGCCTTGTTCTACTGTTTGCTTAGCGTCTGCAAACTTATCTACCGCTTGTCGATAGTCTAAAACCTCATCTTCTGTTTGCTGCAACAACCAGAAAGAATGTGGCGACGCGATGCTTTGTACATCAAGAGCTTTTAACTCGTCAATATGACAAGCTTCAAGTGTATAGGTTTCGTGCGTATAAGGGTTAGTTTGCTCACCCAAATAATCTACTAACAACTCATAGGGCTTAACCGCGGGGTTGACCACAACCGCTTTAAATCCAAACTTGTCATTTAGCCACGTTGACATAAAGCCGCCTAATGAGCTGCCCACCAGACCAATGTTATAATCGTCTTTATATTGTTCGATGATATCCAACAACATTTTCGCCGCTTGTTGAGGATAACAAGGTAACTGGGGAACAATCACTTTGATATCAGGACGATGCTGCTCGCAGTATGCTCTCATCACATTGGCTTTCATTGAAAGTGGGGAGCTGTTAAAACCATGGATATACAGAAGAAGTGAAGGTTTACTCATAGATATCTCGCACAAAAAAGCGAGCCCGAACATAGAGCTCGGGCGCGTTAGTATCCGTTAGAAGAGAAGTCTGGTTGGAACTGGCCGTCAGGAAGTCGGCCCACTTGGGTCGTAATCTCACCACAAGCGTGCAACTGCAGTTCACGCCAACCAGGCGAAGTCGTATCGAGAGCAAAATCATCCGAGTTGGGCTTAAACTGAACACACGTCGAGGGTGTTGCCATCACTCGAATACCATTATGAAGCACATTCATGTCCTGATGTACATGTCCACAGAGAATGCCTTTCACGTTATCAAAACGATCGACAACGTGCCAGAACGCTTCGGCATCTTTTAAGGTATGTTGATCAAGCCACGCGCTTCCCACTAATAATGGATGGTGATGCAGCAACACAAGTGTGTGCCTTTCTGGGTGTTCTGCTAACTTTTCTTCGAGTAACGCTAACTGCTGATCACTCAAGCGTCCGTGGGGAACGCCAACAACTTGCGAGTCTAAAAGAACCAACTGCCAATGCGCGCCAAGCAATACATGCTCTGCCGCTTTGATTTGTTGCGAAGGTAATACACTGCCCATATTGGGCTTGTAGTCATGATTACCAGGCAGCCAAAAGCAGTCTTTCTCTAGCGGTTCAATGCCTTCGGCAAAGCGCTGGTAAGATTCTGCACTATGGTCTTGGGAAATATCCCCTGTCGCCAAGATGTAATCAAACGTCACGTTGCGGCGTAAAACATCAGCAACAACAGCGTTAAAGCTATCGGCCGTTTTTACGCTCAGCAAACTTCCCTCATCGGCAGCAAACAGATGAGTATCTGTAATTTGTAAAAGTTTGATGCTGTCACTAGATGATTGCAAAATGAAAACCTGATTCGTCCACTATATCGTTATTTGTTATTTTCCTTTAGTGACGTGACGATCAATTGAAGGCAAGTGGTGTTCTACTGATACCACTTCGTAAACAAAACGTCAGCCATTCACCGAGGAATGTGTTTAGTTGATGCTTTTCATCTTTCTGCATCAGTTGGTCGTTGGGATAATCATACTTAGCTTTTATGCGAGAGAACTCTCCGCTTGAGCATACTTCGGCTACTCTCGCATCGTGATAAAGCCTGACAGACATCGTCGGTAAAGGAAACACTGGCGTTTCATCACTCTGACATATCTCAACAACTGTGGTGTATTTTGTGATTTCATTCACGGTCAGTTGGTAAACCATGTTCGCCGCTTGATAGCAGCGTACATCCCCAACTTCGGCAGAAGCAGGCAATAAGGCGTTCAATTTAGCGTAGTTGGTCTCATAGGTTCTCATTAGACCCGCTAAATCAACATGATACCTCTGTTTTTCAGCCACTTGTGCCATTACTTACTCTCCACCATTTGGGGTTGCCCCCACTGTGACTTCAACTCTTGATGGTTTAATTGCAACCATTGCAACGCAATAATCGACGCACCATTTTCAAATTTTCCGTCTTTCACCCATTGATATGCTTGCTCACGACTCAAAACATGTACGCGAATATCTTCATTCTCATAGTCTAAACCATGAATGCCGTGCGCTTTAGATGCGTCCACTTCACCAACAAATACGTCCAACTTTTCCGAGCAACCGCCAGCAGAAGGATAATAAGAAGTGACTGGCGCAACACGCCCCACTTGTATCCCCGCCTCTTCGACAGCTTCTCGGCGAATGACGGCTTCAGCTGATTCATCACGGTCAATCATACCCGCGACAATCTCTAGCTGCCATGGGTGTTGATGCTCTAAGGCTCCTACTCGAATCTGTTCAATGATAACCACTTGATCCGTATTTGGATCATAAGGAAGCATCGCTGCAGCATGACCACGCTCGAACATTTCTCGTTCGACAACCTCGCTCCAACCTCCAGCAAATAGCTTATGCTGAAAGCGATATTTCACCATTTTGAAAAAGCCTTCAAATAAGGTTTCTTTCGAGATGACTTTTACATCTTGCGAAGTAAAATCCTTTTGTTGTTTGTCACACTGTTGCATTCGACACCTCTCTGAGTGAATCTTGTAGTTTACTCATTGTTATTCGCTTGCTCAAAGGACTTGGCTCAACTTTTTGTACAATAGTTACAAATTAATTTAAGTCTTTGGTGAAAATTTATTGCACGACTGGATAATTACGTGTAAAAAAGTGCAAACTTTAGAGTAAATATCGTGCAAATTGAGTTAAACTACTGAGAATTAACCAATCTATTGACCGCGGGAATAGAAAATGAAAAAATTGCTTCCACTATTTATCAGTGCAGCGCTAGGTAGCATGAGTACGTCTGCGTTCGCAGACTCTTTGGCTGAAATCTACGACTTAGCAAAACAAAATGATCCACAATTGCTCAGTGTAGCAGCACAACGTGACCAAGCTTTCGAAGCAATCACCTCAAGCCGTAGTGCTCTATTACCACAAATTAACCTAACAGCAGGTTACAACTTAACTCGTGGTGATACTGAATACGACTCAAATCTAGTCAATGACGTATCAAACGATGCCAACGCTCTAACCGCTGGTGTTAGCTTTTCACAAGCACTTTACAACCGCGCATCTTGGATCTCGCTAGATACCGCTGAGAAAAGTGCTCGCCAAGCAGACGCAACTTACGCTGCGACTCAACAAGCACTAATTCTTCGTGTTTCACAAGCGTATTTTGAAGTTCTACGCGCACAAGACAACCTTGTTTTCGTCCGTGCAGAAAAAGCCGCAGTGGGTCGTCAACTAGAGCAAACAAAACAGCGTTTTGAAGTAGGTTTATCTGCGATCACTGACGTACACGACGCGCAAGCTCAGTACGACCAAGTACTGGCGGATGAAGTGTTAGCAGAAAACGCACTGACTAACAGCTACGAGTCATTACGTGAAATCACCGGTCAAGAGCACAAAGATCTCAACATCTTGGACACTCGCCGCTTCACTGCTAGTCCATCGACCGTGCCTGCTGAGTCGCTAATTGACGAAGCAAAAACCAAAAACCTGACCTTGCTATCTTCACGTATTCTTCAAGATATCGCACGTGACAATATTTCACTAGCAAGTTCTGGTCATCTACCAACGCTGTCTCTAGACGGTGGTTACAACTACGGTGATACGTCTCATAGCTCTCGTGACAACACCACAGACAACTTCAATATCGGTGTGAACCTTGCGGTGCCGCTATACACGGGTGGTAACGTCACCTCTCAAACCAAACAGGCTGAATACGCGTACGTGGCTGCAAGTGAAGATCTTGAAGCACAATACCGTAGCGTAGTAAAAGATGTTCGCGCACAAAACAACAACATTAACGCCTCTATCGGCGCACTACGTGCTTATGAGCAAGCCGTTATTTCTGCGCGCTCTGCACTAGAAGCAACAGAAGCAGGTTTTGATGTGGGTACTCGTACTATCGTTGACGTGCTAGACGCAACTCGTCGTCTATACGATGCGAATAAAAACCTATCGAACGCTCGTTACGACTACATCTTAAGTGTTCTTCAGCTACGCCAAGCCGTTGGTACGCTAAGCGAACAAGACATCTTAGACGTTGATGCAGGTTTGAAAGCGGCAAAATAATTGCTGACTGAATGCTTCAGTTCTCAATAAATAAAAACGCCAGTTGATTTATCAGCTGGCGTTTTTTATTGCTTATAGTTCAGTTCCTAAAAGCGCTTCAGAACATCAAGTATTAAAAAGGCCGCACTTGGCGACCTTTTACAAACCAATAGCGTTTCAATGCCAACAAATCGTAGGCTTAGCCCTTACCGCCTTTGATTGCATTGATGATTTCACTGGTTGAGCAACCATCCTCAAAGTTCAATACACGAACTTCGCCACCTGAAGCGATGACTTCTTTACCACCAGCAATCTCTTCTGGTTTGTAGTCACCACCTTTTACTAGCAAGCTTGGCAGAACTTCCGAGATCAAACGTTGCGGCGTATCTTCACTAAATGGTACTACCCAATCCACAGCGCCCAAACCTGCCAATACCGCCATGCGGCGATCAGTTGGATTCACAGGACGACCAGGCCCTTTAAGACGCTTCACTGATTCATCGGTATTCACCGCAACAATCAGGCGATCACCAAGTTCTGCAGCGTGATTGAGGTAAGAAACATGCCCAGCGTGAAGAATATCAAAGCAGCCGTTTGTCATAACGACTTTCTCGCCACGTGCACGTGCTTTTTTCACTGCTTCAATCAGCGCTTTTTCTGAAATCACACCGTAATCCGTGTCTTGGCTGCCATGTACCGCTTCTGCCAGTTCAATTTCAGACAAGGTCGAGGTACCAAGCTTACCAACAACAACGCCTGCCGCAGCATTCGCTAGTGCACACGCTTCTTCGAAGGATTTGCCTGCGGCAACAGACGCTGCCAATACAGAGATAACCGTGTCGCCCGCACCTGTCACGTCGTACACTTCTTTCGCTTGAGTCGGAAGGTGGAATGGCTCTTGACCACGGCGGATCAACGTCATGCCGTTTTCACTACGCGTAACCAGTAGCGCTTCAAAATCAAACTCTTCAACAAGCTGAAGTGCTTTTTCAACCAGATCTTGGTCTGATTTTACTTTGCCAACGACATCTTCAAACTCTTTCATGTTTGGTGTTAAGAGTGTTGCTCCACGGTAGCGTTCAAAATCCGCACCTTTAGGGTCAATGAAAACTGGAATGTTTGCTGCGCGCGCTTTTTGGATGTATGCCTGAACATGCTCTAACGAGCCTTTTGCGTAGTCAGACATAATCACGGCTTTAACATTTGGCAGAGCGGCATCCATACGCGATAGCACAGGTGCAGAATCCGTGTTTTCAAACTTATCTTCGAAGTCGAGACGAATAAGCTGTTGTCCACGGCTCATTACGCGAAGCTTCGTGATCGTTGGGTAATCAGGCAGTGCAACGAAATCGCACTTCACATTGAGTGAGCTCAGCGTCTCCGTCAGCACTTTTGCAGGCTCATCTTCCCCTGTTAGACCAACAATGTGAGCATGGCCACCTAGTGATGCGATGTTCATCGCAACGTTCGCAGCACCACCAGGACGCTCTTCATTGTTTTCTACTTTTACAACAGGAACCGGCGCTTCAGGAGAAATGCGTCCGGTTGGGCCATACCAGTAACGATCTAGCATGACATCACCGATGATGAGCACACCAGCGCTGTTGTAATCAGGTAGAATTGGTTTCATTATTGGTCTCCAAAAATTAAATCGAAGTGAGTTTATCACAGCCCTTATCGAGGCTAAATATATGGTCTTAACTGAACCACTGATTCCAAGCCTGTTTTACCCACTCCCTTTCGGCAACAAACTTATCTTCCACCACATCAGCATCTAAATTGAGTAGATTTCTCCGGTGTATTTCGTTTCGCATTGTCGTATAGGCACGTATCAACTGCATTGCCTGGTCTTCGTCCATGACATTTTGTGCAATGAGCGTTTCAAAGATGCGCACATTATCACACCAACGCGTTAATTTCGGCTTATCGTGACTATAGTTGAGCACTAAGTACTGAGCGAGAAATTCGATATCGGTAATCCCTCCCACATCTTGCTTGAGCATAAAACGGCCGGGCTTTTTCCCCCCAAGATGACCGCGCATTTTCTCTCTCATTTCGACAACGGCTTTTTTCAGTTCCGCCCGATCGCGCGCTTTGCACAACACATCATGTCGCGTATTGTGAAATGCAATAGCAAGGGGTTCATCGCCGTAAATCAAGCGCGCGCGCACAAGTGCTTGATGCTCCCATGTCCAGGCTTCTTGATGCTGATAATCGTCAAACGCATCGGTTGGGCTAACCAACAAACCTGACGCGCCAGATGGGCGCAAGCGGGTATCGACTTCGTACAAAATGCCGGAAGCGGTGCGAGTCGAGAAAATATGGATGATGCGCTGCGCTAGGCGAAGGTAGAACTGACGGCCGTCGATTTCCTTTTTGCCATCTGTATAGACATTGACTGGGCAGTCATGCATGAAGACGATATCCAAGTCGGAGTTATAGCCGAGTTCCCAGCCACCGACTTTGCCATAACCAATGACGGCAAAACCCTTCCCTTCACGATCTTTCACATGCGTTGGCTCGCCGTATTTTTCGGACACTTGCAACCAAGCCTGACTGACCACAGCATCAACGATAGCTTCCGCCAAATAGGTTAAGTGATCACTCACTTTCATCACCGGCAATGCACCAGCAATATCCGCCGCCGCAATACGTAAAATGCAGATTTGCTTAAACTGACGCAACGCTTCCATTTGCTGCTCCATATCATCTTCTGGAATACGGGCCAGATAATCACGCAGCTCTGTGCGGTAACTGTCTAATGGGATTGGATTGTACAACTGTGCAGGGTCGATCAACTCATCGAGTAAGATCGGATACCGAGATAGCTGCTCTGAAATCATTGGGCTTGCGGTACACAAACGCACGAGCTGTACTAGAGCCGCTGGGTGCTCATCCAATAACTCCAGATAAGTTGTACGTGTGCAGATATTGTGCAGTAAATGCAGCACTCGCGGTAAACCAAACTGTGCATCAGGGTGAGCAAACACCGCATCAAACACCTTCGGCATCAAACGGTTTAACACTTCGCGTCCACGCGGTCCTAACGTTTTTTTAGCCAGATCGGTTTTAAAGTTGATGATGGTTTTCGCGCATGAAGCAAAGTCTTCAACCTGAATATCCTGCTGCAAGATATGTTCAAGCACATCTTGTTTGTTCGCCATATCCCATAACTCATGAAAATGACGAGCAACCGTAGTACCCTCGTCTTCTTCATCATCACCAATTAACGACTCAAATACTTGATGGACATTCGCCATGTGCTGCTGAGTTTGCTCAATCAGTTGGTCCCAAGAGGTCATTTGCATCGCGGTAGCGAGCTTTAAGCGTTCGGTTTCGCAATCAGGCAGCGTCTGGGTTTGCTTGTCCGCCATCGCTTGCAACAAGTTTTCTAATTGACGCAAATACTTGTATGCGGCTTCTAGACTGCTGACTTCTTGCGAAGTGAGTAACGCCAGCTCTTCAATGCCTTGCAGCGTTTCCAACAACCCTCGATTACGAAGAGAAGGCTCGCGCCCCCCTCGAATTAATTGAAAAACTTGGGCGATAAATTCAATTTCTCGGATGCCACCTGCACCTAACTTAATGTTGTTGTTCAAACCTCGGCGGCGAACCTCACTACTGATCATCGATTTCATCCGACGCAAAGACTGAATCGCACTGAAATCAATATAGCGACGAAAAACAAAAGGACGCAGCATTTGGCGTAGCTCTTGGTATTGCGGGTACATTTCGCACCCCATCACTCGAGCTTTGATCATCGCGTAACGCTCCCAGTCACGTCCCTGTTCTTGATAGTAATCCTCTAGTGCCGCATAGCTCATGACTAATGGGCCACTCTCACCAAACGGACGCAAACGCATATCGACACGGTAACAGAAGCCATCGAAGGTTTGTTGGTCGAGCGCTTTGATGATGCGTTGACCAAGGCGAGTAAAGAACTGGGCATTGGCAATACTGCGGCGCGCGCCTTGTGTCTCACCGTTTTCTGGATACGTGAAAATCAGATCGATATCGGAAGAAAAGTTTAACTCGCCGCCACCCAGTTTCCCCATGCCGATAATCAACATCGGCTGTACTTCACCTTCCTCACTCGTCGGCGTTCCCCACTCCTGACAACACGCTTGATATTGCCATTGATAGGTTTCAAAAATCATCGCTTCAGCCAACTCGGATAAGTGGCTTAAAGACGTTTCTAGCGACCATGCATGCGTGAAATCCTTCCACGCAATGTACACCATTTCTCGGTTGCGAAACTGACGCAACACGCGATGACCAGACATCTCATCCGGGCATTGTCCCAGCAGTGCCGCAAGACGTGAACGGTAAGATTCTTGACGGCTTGGTTGCGCTAACATGCTTGGCAACTCACGGGCTAAAATTTCATCGCGATGAATGGCTTCGGTAATAAACTGGCTTAAGCCCGCCACATAGCGAAATTGCTGCGCAATCTCATCTGGCCAAAGGGGAAAATAACCTGCCTCTTGAGCATTTTGTACGGCAGATTCAGCGATAGAAATCAGTGGCGAAGGCAGCTGCATTTTTCTTCCTTGTTTGAAAAGCACGGTAACTCATTCTTTATACCAGACTTAAAGCAAATAAAAACGCCCACAAAAGGTTTGTGGGCGTTTTATCAAAAGTTCGGGCTCGAATATTAAACTTGGAAAGATTTGATCTTCTTGTCTAACTCGCCAGCATTATTTTGCATCATTTCAGAAGTTTCTAGCAGCTCTGTCACAACCACAACCGAGGCTTCTACCAGCTCACGTACATTGGTGAGGTTTTGACTCATCTCTTCTGCAACACTGCTTTGCTGACCAGACGCCGTCGCGATTTGGAAGTTCATGTCATTGATTTGCGTCACTTGCCCAACAATACCATCGAGCTCAGATCCAGCATTAGAAACCAGCTCGTTTCCATCGGCCGCTTCCACTACACTTTTCTCCATGAGTTCTACAGCAGATTCTGCACTGGTTTGCAGCTGCGCAATCATCTCTTGAATTTCTACCGTCGCTTGTTGTGTACGTTGTGCAAGGTTACGAACTTCATCTGCAACCACCGCAAAACCACGACCCGCCTCGCCAGCTCGCGCAGCTTCAATAGCCGCATTCAGTGCAAGCAGGTTAGTTTGTTCAGAGATACCTTGAATCGTACCCACAACACTACCAATGGATTCAACACGTTCTTCGACCTGGTTAACCGCCTGCGCTGATGAAGCGATGTCCGACGAGAGTTCACTCATTTTCGCCATCGTACTTTGCAAGAACTGTTGACCAGAAATCGCTTGTGCGGAAGCTTGCTCTGTAAGAGAAGACGCAGTCTGGGCATGTTCTGCGACGGTTTGCACCGTCGACGACATTTCACTCATCGCCGTCGCAAGTTGATCAATTTCGTTAAACTCTTCTTGCGCCGACTCTTTCGTTTCCGACATGCTCAGCGTCATCACTTCCGTGAGTGTGGATAACTCATCAGAAGCATTAATTTGCATTTGAATCACATCGTGCAATTGGCGACGTGTCTTTTCTAATTCACGTGCCACGTCTCCGTATTCATCTTTACAATCCATACCAAATGGCACGGAGAGGTTCTTGCTCGCCATCAGTTTGATCGCGTCGCTCAGATACTGCGTTTGACGCAGCATCACTCTAGCCGCCGCTAATAAGAGCACGACAAAAACCACAATCAATAAGGCGGTTTGCCAAGCAACTTGCGTTAAGTATGCTTCGTAATGCTGTTGGGCAACTTGCGCGTTTTGTGTCGCCGCTAAAAGTGAATCGTAAAAGGTGTTCGCGTCCCACAGTTGTTTTGCCACTATCAGGACAGTACTGAAGACCATCAACATGACCATTTTAGGAACCAGTCGAATGTCGGATATGACCCTTTCCCATGGCTTAAATGCCAGCTTTTCCATTGTCAGTTCTCCACCGAGTCTTATATAGTCTTTATCTATAATCTTTATATTACTTATAGTTATGTTCGCGTTTAGCGTGGTTACGCGATTTATTTCGAGCTTCGTATGAAAAACAATGATATCAAAGACAGCACACGACCGATGGGCCTGTTGTCACTAATATTGTCTTTTATGGCACTATTTGTGATCTCTGGCTTGTTGTTTTTCCCGATCGATCACGAAACCCGTCAAGTTCTTATCGGTCTGGATTTCATAATCTGTAGTATTTTTCTATTACAGCTCACCATTGATTTGATCCGGTCCACAGATCGGTGGTTATTTCTTAAACGTCATTGGATAGATTTCGTGGCGAGCATCCCATTAATAGAGCCACTGCGCTTTGCTCGTATCTTTCATATTCTTCGAGTGGTATTAGTACTGCGCTCGTCGAAGTTCATTTTGCATCAGCTCAAAGAAAACCGCCGCGAAACCACGGTCGCCTCAATATTACTGTTGATGGTGATCCTCATTACGCTCGGTTCTAGTGCAATGCTGTTTATCGAAGCGAAAAACCCAGAAGCGAATATTCGCACTGGCGCCGATGCTTTGTGGTGGGTATTCGTAACGATCTCAACCGTTGGTTACGGCGATCATTATCCGGTGACATCAATAGGAAAGTTTTTAGCCGTCATCATCATTGTTTGTGGCGTGGGGATCTTTGGTATGATTTCGGGTCTTATCACCTCTATTCTTACCGCCCCGACGAAACAACAGACGCACAGCTCAATCAATAAAGAACGTATGCTCGAGCAGCTCCTAAGCCAACAAGCGCAAATACTAGAACGACTCGACTTCATAGAACAAGAGCTGCAACAAAGCAAAACAAAGACAAAAAAATAGGACCATGCGGTCCTATTTTTTGTACAGGTAGTCAAGGTGATCATTCACGCCAATAAGGCTGAACTTCCACACTGATCGCTCGGGTTTGATCCATTGCATGCAAAATTGAACGCTCTTGACGGTGCAACCAGCGTTCTAACTGCTCTTTTTCTGCGTCTTCCAACATATCAACCAACGGAAGTAAGTGGTTCAGCATTAGCAGATCATCAATACCATGCACCAGATCCGCCCATGGCAAACGGAAGCTGTTACGCTCATCCGAGTTATATAGACTCGCGAAACCAATACCGGTATAGAGGTTACGCAGCAAGCGATAGCGCTGATCAACGTACTCTTGCGCCGTCAGGTCGCGCTCTGCTGGGAAAGCTTCCATTAGTTCTGCCCAAGTGCGATCGAGCTGAGTGACTGAAAACGGCATGATATTACTTGCCATTTTTTCGCGCGCTTTTTCATCAAGAAACGGCTGCCAGCCACGCGCTAAGATCCAGCGACTAAGATCCAGCAATAACCCGGTGTAACGCGCGGAATTGAGCAACCCTAGCACTTCTTCACGGCTTGGCAGCTCTTGTAACTGCTGAGTCAACTCAGATACTAAGAACTTACGCGCATCCAACTTACGCAGCACATTGCCTTTGTCATCCAAAAGTTCTTCAAGATGCGCGTGCTCATCCAACCAACTCAGCTCTTCTTCCAACCATTTGAGCTCTTGGCGCAGGATAGCGCTAGCACGACGAGGGACAACACCACCAAAAATGGTCAATGTTTGACGAATAAAACGAATGGCATTGCTGATTTCACGTAGCGCTTCCACATTGTCACGCTCAGCATAAATTTGCTCGTGATAATGCCAGTGAGATAGGGCGTGTTCTAAAGAGTTGATCAAGCAGTATTCAACGGTATCCGTCGGGCTACTGTCCACAA
Source organism: Vibrio sp. E14 (assembly GCF_020515785.1). Lineage (NCBI taxonomy): Bacteria > Pseudomonadati > Pseudomonadota > Gammaproteobacteria > Vibrionales > Vibrionaceae > Vibrio > Vibrio sp. E14. Next base: position 376,826 of record NZ_JAHPJI010000004.1, on the reverse strand, counting down.
GCGCCAACGATTTTACTTCATCACCTGCATAGCCACTTGCAAGTCGATAGCCTTTCGCCGCCTTACTCAAGTTACCCAAACGCATGCCACCTTGCTCGCAAAAGCTACGTGCTAGTGTAAATAGGGCATCGGTTTGGCCCGATTTAAGTTCCAGTTCAACTTCGCAAATCGGTTCTTGTTTCTCTTCCCCATCTTCACCTTTGGCTACGACCATACCTTGGTCAAACGCCACTTCTATTTGGCTACCATCTGGCATGCCAATCAGCCACTGTTCACGTGTGAAGTTGGTCGAGAATAACGGCATAAGCTCAGATTGCAGTGTTGCTGCATCTTTACCTGGCGGCCAAATGTCTACAGGATGAAGCGACAGGTTAGGCTCGTCGCTAGTGTGCTCAGCATTGTATTCTGGTCTTTGATGTAAGCCTGCGACGACGCGTCCTGCTGTCTTTACGGTTTGGACGAATACATCATCAAAACGGCGAATTCTTAAACCAATGTCGTGCTTTCTCAGCCATTTATCGGCGGTATCAAAGTAGGTGTTACCCAAGTCACGACAACTATGCTGAAGTACTTTTGTCTCAGAAATTTTTTCTTTTAAAGTTTCTGAAAATTCAGGAGAAACAAAAAACTTCAGTTCTATTTCGGTTTCCATAGCTATACCTTTCAAAGCAGATAGAAACAGGATATTGCGTAATTTCTCGCACGGCAAGAGAGAAATATCGCCGGAATGATGATCTAAAACAGTTTTAATGAGCGATTTAATGCGTTACCATGCGCGCCTTTATAGCCATCGTTCAACATTTCGCCAAGCACTCAGAAATGGTGTATGTTTTTTTAAGGTTATAGTTATTAGGTTGAATGACCATGCCAGTAAATACAATTATGGGGTTATTTGCAAAGTCCCCAATTAAGCCTTTGCAACGCCACGTTGTGTGTGTCAACGAATGTTGTTCACACTTGGTGAAATTCTTTGAAGTATCTTCAAAGGGTGACTGGGAAAAAGCATCTGAAATCCGTGCACAAATTTCTCACCTAGAGAAAGAAGCGGACGTGCTGAAACGTGAAATCCGTCTAAAACTGCCTCGCGGTTTGTTCATGCCAGTAGACCGTACTGACATGCTTGAGCTTCTGACTCAGCAGGACAAACTTGCAAACCTGGCAAAAGACATTGCTGGCCGTGTATATGGTCGTCAACTTGTCATTCCTGAGGCTCTCCAACCAAACTTCCTCGCTTACGTTCAACGTTGTCTTGATGCGGCCGATCAGGCGCAAAAGGTAATCAATGAACTTGATGAATTGCTAGAAACCGGCTTCAAAGGTCGTGAAGTGACGCTCGTCGCTGAAATGATTCATCAATTAGATGTCATCGAAGATGATACCGATGCTATGCAGATTGAACTTCGTCAACAGTTGATGGCGATTGAGTCTGACATGAACCCTATCGATGTCATGTTCTTGTACAAGATTCTTGAATGGGTAGGTGGTATTGCCGACCAAGCGCAGCGCGTAGGTGCTCGTTTGGAAGTCATGCTATCTCGATCTTAAAACATAAAGTTAACGACATAACGAAGAGCATAATAAACACGTGTCATAGGGACGATGACTATTTTCATCGTCTTATGGTTTGGCGCGCGTAAAATTTTGTTCCGCTTGTTATAAAACAACTAGGTATTACGATGGATATCCTTGCGAACTACGGCACTGTCCTGATTATTGTTGCAGCGATTTTTGGTTTCATGATGGCGATTGGTATTGGCGCGAACGACGTTGCTAATGCGATGGGTACATCAGTAGGTTCAAAAGCGCTAACCGTAAAACAAGCTATCATCATTGCGATGATCTTCGAATTTGCAGGTGCTTACCTTGCAGGCGGTGAAGTAACCGACACTATCCGTAAAGGTGTAATCGAAACTTCTTTATTTGCTAGTCAACCTGACGTTCTTGTCTACGGTATGATGTCTGCTCTTTTGGCTGCGGGTACATGGTTACTTCTTGCCTCTTACATGGGCTGGCCAGTATCTACGACTCACTCAATCATCGGTGCAATCATCGGTTTTGCATGCGTATCAGTAGGTACTGAAGCGGTTGACTGGGGCAGCGTTCAAGGCATTGTTGGTAGCTGGATTATTACACCAGTGATTTCAGGTTTCTTTGCTTACGTTATCTTTGTCAGCGCACAACGTCTGATTTTTGATACTGAGAACCCGTTATTCAACGCCAAACGTTTTGTTCCTGTTTACATGTTCATCACAACAATGGTGATTGCACTTGTAACTATCAAAAAAGGTCTAAAACACGTTGGTCTTCACCTAACCAATGGCGAAGCTTGGATGTGGGCAGCAGCAGTTTCAGCACTCGTGATGGTTGGCGGCTACGTATACATCCAGAAAAAATTCGCTAATCGCGAAGAAGACCGCAGCTTTTCTGGCGTGGAAGGTATCTTCAGCGTTCTGATGGTTATCACCGCTTGTGCAATGGCATTTGCACACGGTTCAAACGACGTTGCAAACGCCATTGGTCCACTGTCTGCTGTAGTATCGACTGTTGAACACATGGGCGAAATCAGCACGAAAAGCACCATCGCTTGGTGGATTCTACCTCTTGGTGGTATTGGTATCGTGGTCGGTCTTGCTACACTGGGTCACAAAGTAATGGCAACCGTTGGTACAGGCATCACTGAGCTAACTCCTAGCCGTGGTTTTGCAGCTCAGCTAGCAACCGCTTGTACTGTTGTTCTAGCTTCTGGTACTGGTCTGCCAATCTCAACCACTCAAACATTGGTTGGTGCGGTTCTCGGTGTTGGCTTTGCTCGTGGTATCGCGGCACTAAACCTGGGCGTGGTTCGTAACATCGTGGCATCATGGATCGTTACACTACCAGCAGGTGCACTATTGGCCGTTGTATTCTTCTACGGACTTCAAGCGATGTTCGCTTAAGACACTCGTCAATAGAATGTAAGCGCTTTGTCATTATTGACTCAAACGCACAGAAAGGGAGGCTTTGCCTCCCTTCTTTGTTGCACCGAAGTTTGAAACTGCATACTATTCGTCTATTTCCGGCTCCAATCATTCGGTGCCAACGCTGTCTCCAAGAAAAATCGTTAAGGGATTTACTGTGAAAAAACTAATCATCACGGTTTTGTTTACTTTGCTAGCAGCGCCAGCGGCCCTAGCAGCAGACCGTTATATTTCTGATGACCTCTTCACTTTTATGCACTCAGGTCCAAATAACACCTACCGTATTATTGGTAGTGTTAACGCCGGTTCTAAAGTACAACTGATTAAAACCAACCGAGATACTGGCTATACGCAAGTTCGTGATGACCGCGGTCGTACTGGTTGGGTACAAAGCAAGTTTGTGACAAACCAAGAAAGCATGGCGATTCGCCTTCCTCGCATTGAGAAAGAGCTAGCAGAAGTGAAAGAACAGCTTGCTAACGCTCGTAAAACTTCTGATGCAGAGAAAGCCGGCCTTGTTACCTCTCTAGAAACGCGTAACCAACAAATTTCCGATCTTGAGAATAAATACTCTGAGATCAGCGACCAGCTTACTTCTGTTGAGACAGAAAACCGCGAGCTGCGCGCTAAACTGGATACACAAAAAGACGACATGCTGCTTAAGTACTTCACTTATGGCGGCGGTGTTGCAGGTTTAGGTTTGCTATTTGGTTTGATTCTTCCGCATGTCATGCCTCGTAGAAAACGTTCACCTGCGGGTTGGGCATAAGTCCTTTCTATAAAAAGAATGCAAAAGCCAGTCGATATTCGACTGGCTTTTTTGTTTGCTTAGTTTTACGGAAATCTGCACTACTCACCCATTGAACTAGACGCTCGACGACGATCCGTTGCGCCATAAAGCTTGCCATCTTTTAGCTCAATTGCATTCAAACCACTTACCACTGGAATAACGTGTACTGGGTAGCCAAGCTCCATGAACTCCGGCACCAACATTTCTGCGAAGGTTTTCTTCTCCACTAGCAACCCTGTTGGGTCATACGGCTTAGTGCGGTCTATCTTGGTGCCGTACTGGATATTTGGTAGGTCAATGGCGTCTTGCGCTGATAACTTCCAATCCAGTACCCCAACCACGGTTTTGAGTACATACCCCGGGATTTGCGAACTTCCTGGTGAACCGACAACCAAACGCAAGTTATCATCACTGTCCATCACCATTAATGGCGTAATGGCTGAGCGTGGACGCTTACCCGCTTCAATCGAGTTTTGAGTAGGCTTACCGTTAAGCGTTGGTTGAGGTGAAAAGTTTGCCATTTGTGCATTCAAGATAACGCCATCGACCATCACACCCGAGCCCATACCCGTTCCTACCGTACTAGTCATCGCTATTGCATTTCCATCTCTATCGACGATAGAAATATGCCCTGTATCTTTGCTCTCGAAGCCTTGATATTGCGCATACTGAGTTTGCGTTATCTGTCCTGCTTTTGGATTCTCTTTCGAGGTGCCATTATCAGGGATTAAATCACGTCTCTGGTCCAAATAGGTTTTAGATAACAATTGTTCAACTGGTGCTTCCACATAATCCGGATCTCCGGCATACGCAATACGATCAGCTTTTGCTAAGCGCATCGCCTCGGTCATTAAACGCCAAGGCTCTACATCAGTTAGTGCCATCTGAGATATATCGTACGGCTCCAGCAGTTTCAGACTTTGAGCGACCATCACACCACCAGAGGCCGGGTAACCAAACGAAACGATTTTGCTGCCCCGATAATCGCTTTCAATAATATCGCGAGATTTCACCTGATAGTTTTTAAAGTCCTCTAACGACAATTTCTCATGCTGATCGTTAATACGACGATTCACCGTATCAACAATATGTTGACCAAGTGCACCACCATACAAATAGCGATCGCCTTGCTGGGCTATTTTCTCTAGCGTCTCAGCCATTTTAGGGTTCTTCATTAACGTCCCTGTTGGCTTCACTTCATCATCTTGCCAATACAAGGCTTTAATTTCTGGATCGCGAGCCAAACGGGATTGCTCTCGCACGACGATATCATAGGTATAGCTGTTCATCGCGTACCCATCACGCGCGAGCTTAATCGCAGGTTGAACCAACTCAGACCATGGTAATTTGCCGTATTGCTCATGAGTGGAATAAAGCAGACGTAAGGTGCCCGGCACTGCAACGGAGCGAGGCCCCAAAATTTCATCGCGGCTGAGTGCTTTCCCATTTTCAATAAACATCTCAGGGTGAGCGCTAGACGGCGCTTCATCTCGCCCATCAAGGGCTAAAAACTTCTGCTTGTCATGTTGATAAAACAGCGCGAAAGTACCGCCGCCAATTCCCGTCATATCCGGTTCAACCACAGACATCACCATCTGCATCGCGACCATGGCATCAACGGCGTTCCCGCCCTCTTTCAATATTGAATAACCAGTGCTGCTCACGTAAGGGTTGGTCGCGCTGACCATAAAATCTTGTCCGTTATTATCTGGTGTTATAGGGAAAGGGGTAGGCTTTGCTGCGTAACTTAACGACGCAACAACACTTAAAGAAAAAATCAGAATACGCATGTGTCTCTGTGTAGACTCCTGTTATTTCATGGGGTCTAACGTGGACCAGGTCGTGATGACGAAGTTCGTCAATGTGGCGTTTTTTTACACAACGCTGACTGGAGTCATTCTACTAATACATGACTGATATTGATGTAATTTAAACGACTCACACAAGCTATATTTAGCTTGTGTGAGTCCCTAAAAATCATCACTCAAATAGATGAAAAAAGACCTTATGAGAAACAAAAAAGCCAGCGACATGACCTCGCTGGCTTGATGATTTACTATAAAAAACGGCTACCCTTCCCACTCATACAACGCTGGGATACGAATTTGCTCACCTTGGAACTCGACAATCACCGCTTGCGGTTGTATTTCTCTTAATGTGACCTGCCCATCAACAACGTCTCCTTGATGATATTCAACATTGTTAATTTTCACCCAGCGGCGATTTTCATCACTGGCGTACATGTGAGTTTGCAAATTGAGCGCAGGTAAACGCCCTTGCCATTGGTGAGCGTTGCGCTCTAAATCGTTCACGCGCACCGTTTGTGGTGAAGGCGCATCATCTCGGGATAACGCATTTTCGACCTTTCGCGCCAAATCAGGAGATAATGAGGACAAGTCAAGATCATCCAGAGACAAACCTAGGTCCTCTTCAACTACTGAAGTGCCTTGAGTTGATACAGATGTTTCTATCTCGTCTTTGTTTGCTGTATTACTCACGTATTCATCAGATGTTGCAAACGTACCAAAATCACGAGACAGCTCTGCACTTGGCCACTCTCTTGGCAATTGCGCCAACTGAGTAGTTTCAGGATAGTCCAATGCTTTGAACGGTTGTTCCGCTTCCATCTTGACCTTAGGGGCGGAAGTACTAGCTTCAGCATGAGGCGTAAGGAGATCTAAATACCAAGCAACTCCGATTGCAGCAACGGTGATCGGCAACAAGAACAAACCAATATGTTTCATGGCTGACATTATGCGTCCTCCTTCTCGATTCGTGCCAATTGAGGCGCATCTGGCTGCACGTTTTGTTGAAGACGATCTAGAGTCCGCTTACCTGCAATGCCGTCGACCCCAATACCTTGCCAACGTTGGAATAACTCAACTCGCTCTTTCATCGCACCATCAAAAATAGACGTTTCAAGCAGTGGCTCACTTACCGCTTCTGCTAATAGTCGGTCTAATACTTCGATCGCAGGGCCTTCCATGTCTAAACGTAATGTCTCTTTCAACGGTGCTTGCCACAGTTCAATGATATTGCCTTGCCACATCGGCTTTAGCCACGAAATAGGCAGACGCAGACGCTGCTTACCATTGAGCACTTCGACTTTGTCATTGCCGACGGCGTACAAAATGACATACCCAACATCACCTTGATAATTCAACTCCAAAATTACAGGGCGATTTTGTTGCATCAGCAGCGGCCAGGTCGCCATTTTACGCTCACAACGCATGGTCGATTGGGGTTCTGATAAACAAAGATTGTCGCGAACCGATGCTTGATAACCCCACAAACGATACAAATCATTCACGGCGAGATTCGACTGTTTTTGTGCTAACAATAAGTCACGCTGATCATCTGTCAATTGTTGGTTGACGACTATTGGCGTTGGCTCCTCTCTTGGTGCGGTCACTTGCGCCAACACTGACGTGGCTTGAGCTGGCATATAATTAACGACCGCCCATCCCGTACCTAATGCCGCAATAAGACCCACCGTAACAGAGCCCCAAGCAGGCCAGCGGAAAGTACGGCGCTCTTTTTTATCTTGCTGATAAATATCTGCCTGAAACTGCATCACCTCTTCACAGGCCTGCTGAACAGTTTGCTTATCCACCACCACATTACCTTGGTGATAACTGATGTTGAGAGATTTATCACAGATAAGATTAATCAAGCGCGGGATGCCGTGACTGTATTTGGCAATGAGTTTACAAGAAGCACGATTAAACAGTTGCTGGTCACCACCTGCCGTATGTAATCGAAACGCGATGTAATCTTCTGTCTCTTTTTCATCCAACGGCAACAAGTGATAACGCCCAGTAATGCGCTGAGCGAGCTGGCGTAGTTGCGTCGTTTGTAATAGCCGCTGTAATTCAGGCTGTCCGACCAACAACACTTTGAGCAGTTTTCTGGTATCGGTTTCCAAGTTGGTCAACAAACGTAACTGCTCTAAAACGTCGGCAGCAAGGTGTTGAGCCTCATCAATGACCAGTAATGTCTGCCAGCCTGAGCGATAATTACGCAGCAAGTATTTGTGAATCACTTGGTTTAGCTGTTTGAGGTTTGCATCTGGCGGGTAAGTAATTTTGAATTCATCGCAAATAGCTTCGAGCAAGTCTCGACTCGAAAACGTGGGATTTAGGATCAGACCCGCTTTGGTGTTATCACCTAAATTCGCCAGCATCGCTTTTGCGACGGTCGTTTTGCCTGTACCCACTTCGCCAGTAAGCATAGCAAAACCACCGCCATCGCCTAGCCCGGCTTGGAGATGTGTGATTGCCTCTTTGTGACGTTGGCTTAAATACAAATAACGCGAGTTTGGAACAATCGAAAATGGTTGTTCTACAAACCCAAAAAAGTCCTTATACATTAGGCTCTCCAGCTAAAAAACCACCAGGGAATAGTCAGATATAATATAAACATAGCTGCATCTACTCTCGGGAGTAAAGAAAAGTACCATTGCTTGCTACAATGTCCAACGGCATATCAATAAATTAAGAGGTAATTCGTGCAAGTTTATTTAGTAGGTGGCGCAGTTCGAGATAAATTGCTCGGAATTGATAGTTATGACAACGACTGGGTGGTCGTAGGTGCGACTCCCGAGATGATGCTGTCCCAAGGGTACACCGCCGTTGGTAAAGACTTTCCTGTATTTTTGCACCCAAAAAGTAAAGAAGAACATGCACTTGCGCGAACAGAAAGAAAATCAGGCTCTGGTTACACTGGCTTTGAGTGTTTCTTTGATCAAAGTGTCACCTTAGAAGAAGATTTAATTCGTCGTGATTTAACCATTAATGCAATGGCAATGGATGATGCAGGTAAGCTCCATGATCCTTACGGCGGCCAGAAAGATCTCAATAATAAACTACTACGCCATGTCTCAGACGCCTTTGTCGAAGATCCTCTACGCGTTTTACGTGTCGCTCGCTTTGCTGCCAAGCTGGCTGATCTAGACTTTACGGTTGCCGACGAAACCATGCAGTTAATGCGCCACATGGCAGAGTCTGGGGAGCTGAGCACACTGACTCCCGAGCGTGTTTGGCAAGAATGGCATAAGTCCCTCTCCACCCCTCGCCCTGATATCTTCTTATCGATTCTAAGAGATTGTGGTGCATTGGCCGTTGTTTTACCTGAAATTGATGCACTATTTGGCGTGCCTCAACCAGCAAAATGGCATCCAGAAATCGATACAGGCATCCATACTTTGATGGTGGCAGAGCAAGCCGCAAGATTGAGTGACTCACTCCCCGTCAGATTTGCCGCTCAAGTGCATGACTTGGGCAAAGGGGTGACGCCAGAGAGCGAATGGCCAAGCCACAAAATGCATTGTCATACAGGATTAAAACTGATCAAAAAGCTGTGCGAGCGTGTCCGGGTGCCGAATGAGTTTCGTGATTTAGCCTTGATGGTGTGCGAACAGCACTCCAATATCCATCGCGCAGCCGAGTTAAAGCCGCAAACCATCATAAAAATACTCAACAAATTCGATGTGTGGCGCAAAGCTGAGCGCTTAGAAGATATTTTAATATGCTGTCAGGCTGACCATGCAGGTCGAAAAGGGTTAGAAGAGAAGCCTTATCCTCAAGCTGAGATTTTTACCCGCGCTTATCAAGCCGCAGCCGCCGTAGATGTTCAGAGCATCATTAAGGATGGATTTAAAGGCCCGGCAATACGTGATGAACAAGAAAAGAGACGGATTGAAGCGGTAAGAGTCGCTTTGAATAAGTGATCTGAGCTCAGATTAATTAACCGAATTGTATTCATGCCAGGTCATTCCAGCGGGCCTTAGCGAGACTAGGAATCTAATATCAGCACGCAGGGAAGTTTTAGAAGTGACCAACGCCACAAGAAACTCGGAGAGAAGATTCTGAATCTCGCTCCTTCGTCGCTGTTCAGAATGACGTTGTGGTTTAGGTATGCAGCTTGCGGTTAAGCAAGCTGCCAATCCGTCGCGTTATCAGGCGCTAAGCAAGAACGCAAACAAGCCGAAACCTAGAATCAGACGGTAAATCACAAACGGTGTCATGCCCATGCGTGAAATCATCTTTAAGAAGAAGTGGATACAGATGTACGCACTGATAAACGATGTGATGATACCAGTCAGCAAGAAACCAATATGGACAGGTTCACCACTGGTCACTAGCTTCATGCCCAAGTAGCTACCAGCCAATGTAATGATGGGGATCGACATTAAAAATGAAAAGCGCGCAGCCGCTTCTCGAGTAAAGCCAAGGTAAAGTGCAGCCGTAATGGTCGCCCCTGAACGCGACGTTCCAGGAATCATCGCTAAGGCTTGAGCAATACCGATAAACACGGCTTTCTTCCAACCCGTTTGGTATTCATCCGCAACCAACTTAGCGTTTTTGTCTACCCACCAAAGCAACAAACCAAATACGATCGTTGTGGTCGCGATGACATAAGCGCTACGTAGATACACTTCAATGATGTCTTTCATCAACAAGCCAAACACACAAGCTGGAATCGTGGCGATCACGATCATCCAAGCAAGTTTTGCTTCTTTACTCCTATCTCCTTTAAAGATCGAAGCAAATAATGCCAGGAACAGAGTGATCACTTCATGGCGAAAATAGATCACTACCGCCATTAATGTACCGACGTGAACAGCAACATCAAAAGCTAGACCTTGGTCTTCCCATCCCAAAATGGCGGAGGGCAGGATCAAATGGGCAGAGCTCGAAATAGGCAAAAACTCTGTCAGACCCTGAATCAGAGCCAGAATAAAGGCTTCAAAATAACTCATGTAAACAACTCAAATTAAAAATGAAAAAGAAACAAGTTTGAGTGAATCGACTGGCTGCATTGCATGCCAAATATCTGCGACTGTGCGTCCATCGCCTGGGATCACTAATTGAGGTTCGAGATCATACAGAGGCTTTGTGACAAAAGGATATTTGTAGATATCACTGCGAGGTAGCTCAGGTTTTTTCTTGGAGACACATTCACCGAACAACACTATATCGAGATCCAGTGTTCGATCCTGATACTTTTGCGCATTTTCTTCGCGTCCCCACTTAAATTCAATCTCACGTAGCTGATGACTCAACTCTTCTAATGACAACTCGGTACGCATTGCAACGACAAAGTTGTAGAAGTTCTGGCTGCTAAAGCCAATAGGTTCACATTCATATACCGGCGATACGAGGAGACTTTCTCCAAGCTGTAGCAGCTCCTGATACGCAGCGAGCGCATGTTGCTCTCTTTCTACATTCGTACCAACACCGATATAGGTGGTGATCATGCTTGACCTCGCTCAATCACGACACCAACAGCACGTGCTTGTGGCACTGCACCAGGTTTTGCTAAACGGATTTTCACCCAAGGCACAGAGAAACGCTGCATGATAAGCTCTGCCACTTCTTCGGCTACGCGCTCAACCAACAGAAAACGACCATTTTCAATATGGCTCAGTACCGCCTCGCTCACTTGCGAGTAATCCAACGCATCTTGCACATCATCACTTTTACCCGCAGGCTTATTGTCGTGCGCCATTTCGATATCCAGAACCAACTTTTGTTTAATTTGTTGTTCCCAGTCGTACACGCCAATCGTGGTGATTACTTCTAATTGTTCAATAAAAACTTTATCCAGAGCCATCTTATGTCCTTCTATTACAGAGGTCGGATACCCGTGAGGGGTAATTTGATCGTAGTATTCTATACCTAAGTAACATTTACTTGGGTCATCACAATGTTACTTAGGTATAAACTGCGAAAGCATCTTTATATACAAGAAATCACATAATGCAAGCTCTATCACAGTGAGGATTTCTGCATTATGTGAATTCGAGGTATGATAGCAACTACGCGGGAACCGAGCATTAAATTCCAATCCATCAAGGACTTCTATGGACGCACTGGCACTGATAATGACAATGGCCGCCTATTTACTGGGTTCGGTTTCCAGTGCGGTTTTGATCTGTCGACTCTTAAAACTGCCAGATCCACGCAGTGTAGGCTCCAACAACCCTGGAGCAACGAACGTATTGCGTATTGGCGGACGAGGAGCCGCTGTTTCAGTCTTGTTGTGCGATATGCTCAAAGGCACCATCCCCGTATGGGGCGGATACTTTCTTGGTATCGACCCTATCATTCTTGGCGTCATCGCCATTGCTGCCTGTCTTGGCCACATGTACCCCATCTTTTTCCACTTTAAAGGCGGAAAAGGTGTCGCAACAGCGCTTGGCGCTATCGCTCCGATTGGTTTGGACTTAACAGGATTAGTGATGTTAACTTGGCTGTCAGTAGCCGCGCTATTCCGCTATTCATCCTTAGCGGCTCTCGTCACGGTTTTGGTCACTCCGTTTTATACTTGGATGTTTAAACCGCAATACACGTTACCTGTTGCTATGCTGTGTTGCTTAATCGTATTTAAGCATCATCAAAATATTCGGCGGCTTTTGTCTGGCGACGAGCCAAAAATCGGCGAGAAGAAACTGACACAAAAAAACTCGGCTTAATGCCGAGTTTTTCGTTTAAAGAGGGATGCATTGGTTATGCATGAACTCGATTCAGGAAGTTCAACAACATTTGGTTGACGAACTCAGGTTGCTCTAAACAACTGATGTGTCCAGCTTGAGGAATCTCCACCAACTCACTGCCCGTGATACAGTCTTTCATTAAATACGATTCGAAAACCGGGCGAGGCTTATCTTCACAGCCCACCGCAATTAACGTCGGCAGAGCGAATTTTTCCGAATCTTCAATCACATCACGGCGACCAAACACCATGCGACCAATGCGAGCCACTTCAACCGCACGCTCACCACTCAGGCTTTCTAAACTGCGTTTGAATGCAGCGACCAACTCAGGATTCACCTGCTCAGCGTTATCAGCAAAAAACAATGGCACGACAGCTTCAATAATTGGCGCAGGCACCGCTTGGACTTGGCTGATAGTATCAAGCATTGAAAAATACTTCTTATATGTAACTTCTGGCTCCCAACCAATGAAGGTATCCATCAATACCAGTGATTTCACACGTTGCGGTGCTTGAGCCGTCAGTTCCGCTCCCCACATGCCGCCAACAGATAAGCCCACCACAGAAAACTCTTCAATATCCAAATGATCCATCAACGCCAACATATGTTGTGCATAATCAACTAATGACTCTGTCGATGCAGGGGCCGCTTCTGACTCACCATGTGCCCACAAATCTGGCACAATACAACGATATGACTGGCTTAAAACTTCAATTTGTGGCGCCCACATTTGGCTATCCCACAAATAACTGTGACCAAACAGTAATACTGGACCATCACCTTTATCAAGGTAAGCAAGTTGCTGACCTTCAATTTCAAACTTATTCATTGTTATATCCATTTCTTATTCTTCCGCACTATCCTATCACTGAAACGATACCGAACTGCTCGCATCAGTCAGAGTGTAAACGAAGCTTTTCATTGAATAGCTAAAAATAAAGGCCTCTGATGAGCAGAGACCTTTATCGTAGTGAATCTATTTCAAACCTACCGCATAAGTTTGATTAAGCGACAGGTGTCAGTTGGTCAATCGGCCAACGTGGGCGAGCCGCTACCGACATATCGGCCACTTCTCCATTCTTCAAACGCTGCATACCAGCGTAAGCGATCATCGCACCATTATCCGTACAGAACTCAGTTCGTGGGTAGTAAACCTCACCGCCAACTTTCTTCGCTAGCTTCTCTAACTCTGCACGTAAACGACGGTTAGCACTTACACCACCAGCAATAACAATACGCTTCATACCTGTTTGCTCAAGCGCGCGTTTACATTTAATCGCCAATGTTGCACACACGGCTTCTTCAAATGCCAGAGCGATGTCTGCGCGAGTTTGCTCGTCATCGCCATTCGCAGCAATCGTATTTGCTGTAAAGGTTTTCAGGCCAGAGAAACTCATATCCAAGCCAGGGCGATCAGTCATTGGGCGCGGGAACTTAAAACGACCCGGCGTGCCTTTTTCTGCCAGTTTAGACAACAGCGGGCCGCCTGGGTAATCCAAACCCATTAGCTTCGCTGTTTTATCAAACGCTTCGCCCGCCGCATCATCAATTGACTCACCCAAAATTTTGTACTCACCGATGCCTCTCACTTCGACCATCATCGAGTGACCACCCGACACCAACACTGCCACAAACGGGAATGGCGGTGGGTTATCTTCTAGCATTGGAGCCAACAGGTGACCTTCCATATGATGAACAGGTACCGCTGGCACTCCCCAAGCATAAGCAATACTGCGACCAATAGTAGCGCCCACTAATAGTGCACCAACGAGACCCGGCCCCGCGGTGTACGCGACACCATCAATGTCTTTCGAAGTTAAATTCGCTTCTTTTAGTGCCTCTTTAATAAGAGGAATGGTTTTCTTTACATGGTCACGTGAAGCCAACTCAGGCACCACACCACCGTAATCTGCGTGCAGTTTTACTTGGCTGTAAAGCTTGTGTGACAGCAGACCTTTTTCATCATCATAAATCGCGATGCCAGTCTCGTCACAAGAGGTTTCAATACCGATAATGCGCATGGTTTTCTCAGTATGCTTTCTGTATAGAGGAAATTTGGGCGTCATATTACCTCGCCTTGGTGCTGCAAACAAATTTTGTACAGACAATAATCGACAAAAGGCTTTACAAAGTAGTTGTGATCGGATTAAAATTCCGCACCATTTTTGATCAAGCTGGTAAGAGACCAAACAATTGTGATTTGGTCTGTTGAATGCCAGCGTTAACGAATAACCCCTGAGGTGAAAGGCATATGCCAGTAGTTAAAGTACGTGAAAACGAACCGTTCGACGTTGCTCTACGTCGTTTCAAGCGCTCTTGCGAAAAAGCAGGTATCCTTTCTGAAGTGCGTCGTCGTGAGCACTACGAAAAACCAACTACAGTTCGCAAACGCGCTAAAGCAGCAGCTCAAAAGCGTCACGCTAAGAAGCTAGCTCGCGAAAACGCTCGTCGCGTTCGCCTGTACTAATAACTGAGCTCCAAAAGGAATTTAGTTATGGCTCTGATTGATCAACTCAAAGAAGAGCAAAAATTAGCGATGAAAGCCAAGGACAAATTGCGCCTTGGTACTATTCGTTTAGCCCTATCAGCAATCAAGCAACGTGAAGTTGACGAGCAGATCACTCTGAACGATGACGACATTCTTGCAGTATTGACCAAAATGGTTAAACAACGTCGCGACTCTGTAGCGCAGTATGAAGCAGCGGGTCGTCAAGATCTTGCTGATGCGGAACAAGCAGAAATTACCGTTCTTGAGGACTTTATGCCTCAACCACTGACAGACGAAGAAGTAGCGGCTCTTATCGAGAACGCGATTGCTGAATCTGGCGCAGCTGGCATGCAAGACATGGGCAAAGTAATGGGCGTTCTGAAACCGCAAATTCAAGGGCGCGCAGATATGGGTAAAGTAAGCGGTTTAGTTCGCGCTAAACTGGCTTAAGATACCCCACCCAATTGCAGCAAGCCGTGCTATCCTTTGGAGCGCACGGCTTGTTTGTATCTGGATGGATGGAATGAAATCAATGGGCAATACGCTCATTCTTTTAAGGCATTCACTCCACTCATCATCTTCTTTTTTTGTTAGGTTTTATGGCTGGACACATCCCTCGCAGTTTTATCGATGACCTTCTAGCTCGACTTGATATTGTCGATATCATCGACGCACGTGTGAAACTTAAGAAAAAAGGCAAAAACTACGGCGCATGCTGCCCGTTCCACAACGAAAAGACGCCGTCATTCAGCGTCAGTCAAGAAAAGCAGTTCTACCATTGTTTTGGTTGTGGTGCGCACGGAAATGCCATCGACTTTTTGATGGAATTCGACCGGCTAGAATTCGTCGAAGCCATTGAAGAACTCGCTTCATACTTGGGCTTAGATGTTCCTCGCGAACAACGTAGCGGCGGTAATGGTTCGTTCCAGTCAGGCCCACAAGCAAGCAGCAGTGAAAAACGTAATCTATACGACTTAATGGGCAGCATTGCTCAATTTTATCGTAACCAACTCAAGCAGCCAGCAAGTAAAGTGGCGATTGAGTATCTAAAAGATCGCGGCCTGTCTGGTGAAATCGTCCAGAAATTTGGCATCGGCTATGTGGCTGATGAATGGGATTTAGTTCGTAAGAACTTTGGCCAGAATAAAGAAAACCAAGACATGCTCGTCACAGGCGGCATGTTGATCGAAAACGACAAAGGCAACCGCTACGACCGATTCCGTGGTCGAGTGATGTTTCCTATTCGAGACAGACGCGGCCGAGTGATAGGCTTTGGTGGTCGAGTATTAGGTGATGGGACACCGAAATATCTCAACTCACCCGAAACCCCGATATTTCATAAAGGTAAAGAGTTGTATGGCCTTTATGAAGTACTACAAGCGTACCGTGAGCCACCACAAATTTTAGTGGTTGAAGGCTATATGGATGTTGTCGCGCTTGCTCAATATGGCGTAGATTATTCCGTTGCCTCATTGGGTACCTCTACAACGGGCGATCACTTGCAAGTGTTATTCAGGCAAACAAGCACCGTCGTATGTTGTTACGACGGTGACCGCGCAGGCCGTGAAGCAGCGTGGCGTGCCATGGAAAATGCATTGCCTTACCTAACTGATGGTCGCCAGTTAAAATTCATGTTTTTGCCGGATGGAGAAGATCCCGACTCTTATATCCGACAAAACGGAAAGCAAGCATTTGAACAACAAGTGTCTAATGCGATGCCTTTGTCTGAATTCATGTTCAGCTCATTGACTCAGCAAGTCGATATGAGCACTAAAGAAGGCATGGCAAAGCTGAGTACCCTTGCTGTTCCTCTCATCGACAAAGTCCCTGGCGGCACTTTAAGACTATACTTGAGAGAACTGCTTGGCCGCCGTTTGGGTTTGGTTGATGAACGCCAACTACAGCAGCTAATTTCAAAACAAGGTAAAGAGGATAAAAGGCCTCAACCTCATAAAGAAATCAAGCGAACGCCGATGCGAGAAGTGATCGCGTTACTGATTCAAAACCCACAATACGTAAGTATGGTGCCAGATCTAACTAGCGTTAGAGATTTACCCATTCCTGGTCTAAGTTTATTTGTTGATGTACTTGATAAATGCCAAGCGCATCCCCATATCAACACAGGCCAATTATTAGAGCATTGGCGAAACAGCCAAAATGAGACCCTTCTGTCTCGTCTCGCGAGTTGGGACATTCCACTCGATGAGGACAACCAAGAAGAAATATTTTTAGACTCACTGGATAAAATTATTGCCCAGTGCGTAGAAAAACAAATTGAAAACCTGCAGGCCAAAGCAAGAAGTGTCGGTTTATCAGCCGAAGAGAAAAGGGAGCTGCTAGCACTTATGCTAGATTTAAAAGCGTAACCCTGTTTAATTAGTCAGCAACGATTTAATTTGTTATAGTAAGTGGTTTGCATTTCGCATACTGATTCCTTCACCAGATTACGAAGTTGGATACCGTCTATGGATCACAATCCGCAGTCACAGCTAAAGTCACTTGTTATTAAAGGCAAGGAACAAGGCTATCTGACCTACGCCGAAGTAAATGACCACCTACCTGCTGAAATCGTAGATTCAGAACAGGTAGAAGACATCATTCAGATGATCAACGACATGGGCATTAAGGTAGTAGAAACTGCTCCTGATGCTGATGATTTAGCACTGAACGATGACACAAATATTACCGATGAAGATGCAGCCGAAGCTGCAGCCGCTGCACTGTCTAGCGTAGAGAGTGAGATTGGTCGTACAACAGACCCAGTACGTATGTACATGCGTGAGATGGGTACTGTCGAACTTCTAACTCGCGAAGGCGAAATCGACATCGCAAAACGTATTGAAGAAGGTATTAACCAAGTTCAATCGTCTGTTGCTGAATACCCAGGTACGATTCCGTACATTCTTGAGCAATTTGACAAAGTTCAAGCTGAAGAACTACGTCTTACTGACCTTATTTCAGGTTTTGTAGACCCAGATGCTGACGACACCGCTGCCCCAACAGCAACACACATCGGTTCTGAACTGACTGAATCTCAGTTAGAAGAAGAAGACGATGAAGACGTTGATGACGACGAAGATAGCGATGACGATTCAGATGATTCTGAAGAAGATGTAGGTATCGATCCAGAATTAGCGCTAGAGAAATTCAACCAACTACGCAGCACCTATCAAAATCTTCAATTAGCAATCAACGAGTACGGCTATAACAGCCCGAAAGCAACCGTTGCTAATGAAATGATGCTAGACGTATTCCGCGAGTTTCGTCTAACGCCTAAACAGTTTGATCACCTAGTGAATGAACTGCGTACTGCTATGGATCGCGTTCGTACTCAAGAACGCCTGATCATGAAGTCTGTGGTTGAATACGGCAAAATGCCGAAGAAATCATTCATCGCGCTGTTCACTGGTAATGAATCAAGTGAAGCTTGGTTGGATGAAGTTCTTGCTTCAGACAAGCCATACGCTGAAAAGATCAAACGTAACGAAGAAGAAATCCGTCGTTCAATCGCTAAGCTAAAAATGATTGAAGAAGAGACTTCTCTAAACGTACAGAACATTAAAGACATCAGCCGTCGTATGTCTATCGGTGAAGCAAAAGCTCGCCGTGCGAAAAAAGAGATGGTTGAAGCGAACTTGCGTCTTGTAATTTCTATCGCGAAGAAATACACCAACCGTGGCCTACAGTTCTTGGATCTTATCCAGGAAGGTAACATCGGTCTGATGAAAGCGGTAGATAAGTTCGAATACCGTCGTGGTTACAAGTTCTCGACTTACGCAACGTGGTGGATCCGTCAGGCAATCACTCGTTCAATCGCAGACCAAGCTCGTACGATTCGTATTCCGGTACACATGATCGAAACGATCAACAAGCTAAACCGTATCTCTCGTCAAATGCTGCAAGAGATGGGTCGTGAGCCATTACCGGAAGAACTGGCTGAGCGCATGCAGATGCCAGAAGACAAGATTCGCAAAGTTCTGAAAATCGCTAAAGAACCTATCTCAATGGAGACACCAATCGGTGACGACGAAGATTCGCATCTAGGTGATTTTATCGAAGATACAACGCTAGAACTTCCGCTAGATTCTGCAACAGCAACTAGCCTTAAAGTGGCAACGAAAGACGTGCTTGCAGGTCTAACGCCACGTGAAGCGAAAGTACTTCGTATGCGCTTTGGTATTGACATGAACACTGACCATACTCTAGAAGAAGTTGGTAAGCAGTTCGACGTTACTCGTGAGCGTATCCGTCAGATCGAAGCAAAAGCACTACGTAAACTTCGTCACCCAAGCCGCTCAGAGACTCTGCGCAGCTTCCTAGACGAATAATCGCAGCGCATACAAGCTTTTAGAAATCAAAAAAGGTGACTTTAGGTCACCTTTTTTATTATCTACTGTGCTAAGTGGATAAAAACTAAGCGCAATTGCCCTAGTTGGTATCTAGACACCTTGCAACGCTTCCCCTATAATCGTTGTCCTATTAAGGCCCCTTAGCTCAGTGGTTAGAGCAGTCGACTCATAATCGATTGGTCCGCAGTTCAAGTCTGCGAGGGGCCACCAAATTTCGAAAGGCGTAGCAGGTTAGTACCTACTACGCCTTTTTTGTGTCTGCTGACTTTGGGTATGGGTGTAGTAATTCGTTGCTCATCTCATCAACAACTTCAAACTTATTACCTTCCTCGGTTCTACCCTCTCTTTCTTTTCGCTTATTACCAATCTTTCTATATAGTCGTAGAAACAAAATGTCTGCTCGCTATTTAAACCATTGACCCTTTTTCGACTTCTGATAGGATGGACATGTAAACGTATGGACGTCTAAAACAAAAATGGAGTTACAATGAAAAGTATTCGTCACCTAAAGAAACTAGCTTTGGTTCTCACGGCAGTAGTTGGCTTAAGTGCTTGTGGAGAAAAAGATAACTCTGTCATTAAAGTGGGAGCAACCGTAGGGCCTCATGCTCAAGTAGTTGAAGCAGTAGCGAAGGAAGCAGCGAAGCAAGGCTTGAATGTAGAAGTCATCGAGTTTTCTGATTACGTGACACCCAATGCCGCGCTTAGCGATGGTAGCATCGACATTAACAGCTATCAGCACCAACCATTTTTAGACAACTTCAACAATAGTCATGACGCCCAATTAGTGTCGATTGGTCAATCCATTCTGATGCGCATGGGACTTTATTCTAACAAGTATCGCTCATTGCAAGAGCTTCCAAACAATGCACGCATAGCAATTCCAAACGATCCAACTAATGGTGGTCGCGGTCTATTGCTACTCGCCAATGCAGGTTTAATTGAGCTTAAACAAGGTGTTGGCCACAAAGCCGCCCTAACTGATATTACAAAAAATGCAAAGTCGTTTGAATTTGTCGAGGTAGATGCCGCCCAGTTACCACGAACATTGGATGATGTAGACGCGGCTGCGATCACAATGAACTACGTAATGTCTTCTGGTTTAGACCCGAAGAAACAAAGTATCTATCTTGAAGCAAAAGACGCACCACTGGCCGTCATGGTCATCGCTACTCGTGACGCAGACAAAAATAATGAAGCGTATAAAAAATTCGTTTCTATTTACCAATCTCAAGCAATTCGTGATTATCTCGATCGTACGTTCAAAGGCACAATAGAAGCGGCTTTTTAATCAATAAAGCAACGAATACTTTGCTCACTAATCAGATAGAAAAGAGGCTGATGTTTCTCATAGCCTCTTCTTTTCACTCCTCACTCAATCGGCTTATTGTCGACTTTCAGCCTCTAATCTCATTGCTAAATAAGCTTGGTCCGCAGAAACCAATTCAGGGCGGTTAATCAACTTCCAAAGGAAGTATGGTGGGATTAAAAATACGACAAAGTAGAGAGATTCATGGAAGAATACATCGGCTATCGCTTGCTGATGCTCCCAGAGTGCCGTCAGTGCAAAGAGCTCTAACATCACACCTAAAACGCCAAAGACGACAGAGACAACGATCGCTAAACCCAGTAGTTCTCTAATAAAGTGCTTGTATGCCATGATACTAATTCCTTCTAGCAGTAAGTCATACTAACTTACGCTCATAAGAACGAAGCCAGCTTGACTATCATCAAACTCCCCTCATCACAGTTAAGAACTTAGTTTTATAAAAAAGGACTTGTATATAGCGCCATTGAAGATTGACCTCTCTATCACAATACAATGACATCATTTCTCGACTTTGAGACTAGCCTTTTACATTTATCAGCAGTGTAAACAAGAGGTCATAATGAAAAAATATACCTACCCTTTACTTGCCATCTCAGGCGGTCTTTTATTGACGGGCTGTGGTAGCGACGACTCTTCATCCGATACAGAAGCAGCCACTTTTTCTCTCAGCGTTTCCGATGCTCCTGTCGACGATGCCAACAAAGTCGTCTTAGCGTTTCAAGATGTTGTCCTTGTACCATTTGACCCTGAAACTGGCGAGCAAACTGGAGAACACATTCTGTTAGATGCTAGTGACAATGGAGCACTACACCAAGTTGATCTAATGGAATATCAGGGAAGTAACGCTAAAACGATCATTCACGAACAGGACATCGCTCCTGGTGATTATGCTATGTGTGTGTACGCTAAAGACGGCAAACAATTAAACGATACAACGCTGTCATACGTAGAGAAGACAGACGGCAACATCAAAGGCTTAGTTGTGCCTAGCCGAGGCAGCTGTTTTGGTTTTAAACCAGATACGAGCGATCAAGGTCGCTTGAAGTTTTCGCAAAAAGGTCAGTATGTAAAAGTTCATACTGGTCATAATAGCTATGTTGTCGAGTTTGATTTGCGTAAAGGCCTGGCAGATCCAACAGGCAAAGATTACATGAACATGAACTCTAATGCGGTAAGCTTAGTAAACGCATCAGAATCAAGTCATATCAGTGGTGAAGTCAGTGAAATTCAGTATCAAGCGTGTGAAGCAGACAGTGCAGCATCAAATGCAATAAATGACGTTCCTGCCGTTCACTCAGTCTATCTTTACGCAGGTTCGATGGATCGCTCAACCATGGGCGATATGGGCGCGATGGAACCACTCCAAGCGCCAGTTGCAGTAGCTAACGTGAATGAGTCGCAAGACGAAGCAGGTAATACAACCTACAGCTACGAGTTTGGTTACATTGGCCCAGGCACCTACAGTATTGGGTACACCTGTACCGCGTATGTTGATACACCAGATAACCATGAAACATCAGAAGATGGCTTCCTGATTTATCAACATTACACACCTGTTGATGTGGTCGAAGGTGAGCATACAGAGCAAGATATTAATCCTATCCTATAGCTCTCGTCTTATCGAAAGCCGCTCACACGATGAGCGGCTTTTTGACTATTATTTTAATCCGATAAGTAATACTGAACGGTTGAGACCACTCGTACTTTCTTAATGTAAGGCGTGTTGCTATCTCGGTCATAAATCGAGAACTGCCCTTGCGTGGCACGTTTGATCTTACCCAGTGAACTCTGTGAGTCTTTCGCAAACTTTTGCGCCACTTCGCGGGCGTTTTTCGTCGCCTCTTCGATCATATCTGGCTTTACATCATTTAGCTTAGTAAAGCTGTACTCAATGCGGTTCGCGTAAGGGTCCTGATTCAGCAGTACACCTTGTTTTCCTAGCTCACCAATCTCATTAATTGCCGCTCGAACCACATCGACACTTTGACTATAAACCGTAACCGTCCGCGAGGCTAAATAACGAAACTCGATATCTTGCTCACTCCCGTATTGCTGTGCTTTTCGGTCAATGACAGCAGGAGAAGAAAGGGAAACGCTC
The DNA here is from genome assembly GCF_020515785.1 of Vibrio sp. E14. NCBI lineage: Bacteria > Pseudomonadati > Pseudomonadota > Gammaproteobacteria > Vibrionales > Vibrionaceae > Vibrio > Vibrio sp. E14. The sequence continues at coordinate 354,317 of NZ_JAHPJI010000004.1, read as the reverse complement.
GTTTCAGGGAGCCCTTTAGCACTTAAGAAATCCAGAATCAAACGCGTTTGCTGATCGATGTCATCAAACATAGCCCCCATATCATTACTCGCTAAGGTGAACTGAATTGGCCAGATCACTGTATCGGCAGAGTACTCTCGTTCAGACAATCCCTTCACCGTTACCACTCGTTCATAGGCTTTGTATTTGACTGCCGTTTGCTGAATAAAAAAGCCCAATACTCCTAAACCAATTATCAGACACAGCCCGAGCCATATTGACGCTTTATTGGAAATCTTCTCCATTCATCCTCCTAATTTCGCCAAAAGTAACAATTCGTCGTATCGATAACATAGCTCAACTATGGCCAGAAAATGGCGACCTAAAGCCAAGTTTTTGTCATATCGTTCGAAATGGTGAATAGAATAAATTACAATTGAACGGTGTTTTATTGTGTTTTTTAAGATTATGCTGAAAATAAAATGGCTGGTAGTTCTGAGCGGATTATTTGTCTCAACGACTTGTTTGAGTACTGACGACTTAGTAATGGATGACAACTCAACACAAGAACCCCAAGCGGGTATGTGCGATGAAGAGCAATGCGAAGGGAAACGCTTTGATGGTCGTATTCTGCTAGACAATGAGCCGACCAAACAGGTATTGAGCTCACTAGAAAGTCTCGGTGAAACGCTCAACTCTCTGAGTATCCTGATGTTTGCTGGCGACAAAACGTAACGCTAATACGTCCCTATCCCCTCGCCTTTGGTCAACAAAGCTTCACCAGTTTGTCACCAAAGGCTCATGGATTTGCCTCTGAACTGTCATCTGTAATTTCTACTATCCGATCAGCCACTTGTATGCTGAGGTAAATATGGATAGTTCAACCCCTTTTCGTCTCCCTCGTAAAACGCCGTTCGGCATTGGTGAAAACGTTGCAGAATGGGCAACGGGTTTAAGTCAGCTCGATAAATTCTACGCCCAACGCCCCGTGAATGCGGATACCAAAACTTTCTTGCGATTTACGCTGGATATTTTGGGGATCGACTATCGCATTGCCCATGGTTCGCTCGACGCAGTGCCAAAGCAAGGCGCAACCGTCATTGTGGCGAATCACCCTCTCGGTTGTGTTGAAGGCGTGATTCTCGCCGAGCTACTATTGATGATACGAGACGATATCCAAATTTTAGCGAATCAGTACCTAAAAACCGTACCAGAGCTCGACCAACTTTTTATTGGTGTCGACGTATTCGAAGGCAAAGACGCCGTCAAATCCAATATGAAGGCCCTCAGAGCAGCCAACAAACACCTTGCGAATGGCGGCTTGTTATTGGTTTTCCCTGCGGGTGAAGTGTCGCAGTTAGTGGATGCCAAACAACAGCGTTTAGAAGACAAAGAATGGAGCCGCAGTGTCAGTGCGTTAATTCGTAAGAACAAAGCCGCCACTGTTCCCGTCTTCATTCGTGGGCAGAACTCAAAACGCTTTTACATGGCAGGTAAAATCCACCCTCTTTTACGCACCTTGATGTTGGGAAGAGAGCTGCTCAACAAGAGCGCAAAAACCATTGAGTTGTCCTTTGGGCAAGCAATCAAGTTTAAAGAACTCAATAACCTCAATGATGATCAGATCGTCAATTATCTGAGGCTTAACACCTACCTGCTTAACCGCGATGTAAGTGCCACTCAGCAAACGGTCTCAGACAATGCTCTCTTACCTATTGCAGCAGGGTTACCCATAGGCCAATTGCTTGAAGAGCTGCACAGCTTACCGTCAGAAACCCAATTACTTCAAAGTGGCGAGTTCGACGTATATTGCGCCAGCTCGCAGCAGATCCCATCTCTCCTGCATGAAATTGGCCGCTTGCGAGAACATAATTTCCGTCAAGTTGGCGAAGGGACCGGGCAAGCGATAGACATCGATCATTTCGATCATGATTACCTGCACCTATTTGTGTGGGATCGTGAGAACCAATGCATGGTAGGTGCTTACCGTCTTGGATTAGTTGATCAATTATTGGCGAAATATGGCGTAGAAGGATTGTATTCGCGCACCTTATTCAACTATGACCAAGGCTTTCTCGATCAAATGGGCAAGTCGATTGAAATGGGTCGCTCTGTGATTGCCGAGCAATATCAAAAAAGCATGAGTGCCCTACTCTTACTCTGGAAAGGCATAGCGACTTTTGTCCATCAACATCCCGAATACACGCACTTATTTGGCCCAGTGAGCATCAGCAACGATTACAGCCATACCGCGCGTCAGTTGCTGGCACAATCGATGACCCTACACCACTACGACAACGACTGCGCCGAATACGTCACTCCGTCAAATCCACTGCCAGAAACCAACTTAAACTGGAATACCAGCATGCTAACCGCATTGGGAGATTTACAGTTGCTATCTCGCGTGATCGCTCGGATTGACGAAGGCAAAGGCGTTCCGGTATTACTGCGCCAATATTTGAGTTTGAATGGTAAGTTGGTGTGTTTTAACGTCGATCCGGCGTTTAACAACGCACTGGATGGATTGATTATGGTGGATTTACGCGATGTGCCTGAGAAAACGCTTGCACGTTACATGGGCAGTGGAAACGCGCGCGAGTATTTAGCTCTAAACCATTAACCGTCGTCGGAGGTATCGCGCTGCTCAAAATCGCTGTAAACAACACAACGCGAGCAGCGTGATGCGTTATTTACCCATAAGACATTAAAAACAAATTGTTTAGTTAAACTCATCGCAAAAAGGCCTGTCATCTCAAGCTTTAATCCACAAAACGCCAACATCGCACAAACGTTCACGTTATAAACTTTCACAAAACCTCAAAATGGTTACAGATCACATTTCCAATCAAACCTGACTTCAAGCAAAATGTGACATTGATCATTTAGAGTATTTAATTTGAATTGAAAAAGAAATTAAAGGTGATCTTAATCACAATGAATTTTGATTTTATATTTGTCAGAGGATCGAATTGATCACTAATATTTTTATTGACAGATTTGAAAGTCATTTTTTGTTATTAAGTTACATATCAATTAATTGATCATCATCACTTAAAAAATGCTTTTCATCCGAAGAAATGCGGGGGTTGATCACGAAAAACCCGTCGTCAGTTCCAATTGGAAAATGTGTGGTAAATTGATTGGGTACTAAGCAATCAAACAAGCGGTTTTGGCGAACCGTTTACGACAACATATTCATCAGAACATCGAACGGGGAATTGTTATGATATCACCAGATGCCAAGATCAAGATACAAAATTTTGGTCGTTTTCTGTCAAACATGGTAATGCCTAACATCGGCGCGTTTATCGCGTGGGGCTTTATCACTGCTCTATTTATCCCAACCGGATGGCTACCAAATGAGACGTTAGCTTCCATGGTTGGTCCTATGATCACTTACTTGCTGCCACTACTGATCGGTTACACCGGTGGTAAATTAGTGGGCGGCGATCGCGGCGCGGTCGTTGGTGCAATCACAACCATGGGCGTGATCGTCGGTACCGACATCCCAATGTTTATGGGCGCAATGATGGTTGGCCCAATGGGCGGCTGGGCAATCAAAAAATTCGATAACTACATCGACGGTAAAGTAAAAAGCGGCTTCGAGATGTTGGTCAACAACTTCTCTGCGGGCATCATCGGTATGCTGTGCGCCATTCTGGCTTTCTTCCTTATCGGCCCATTTGTCAAAGTGCTTTCAGGCGCATTGGCAGCTGGCGTAAACTTCCTTGTTTCAGCGCACCTTCTGCCACTGACTTCTATTTTTGTTGAGCCAGCGAAGATCCTGTTCCTAAATAACGCAATCAACCACGGCATCTTCTCTCCACTGGGTATTCAGCAAGCGTCTGAAACTGGTCAATCGATCTTCTTCTTGATCGAAGCGAACCCAGGTCCTGGTCTAGGTATCCTGTTAGCTTACATGGTGTTTGGTAAAGGTACGGCTCGTCAAACTGCAGGTGGTGCATCAATCATCCACTTCTTCGGCGGTATCCACGAGATTTACTTCCCATACATCCTAATGAACCCTCGCCTAATCCTTGCGGCTATCGCAGGCGGTATGACTGGCGTATTCGTTCTAACTATGTTTAACGCAGGTATCGTTTCTCCAGCATCACCAGGTTCAATCTTTGCAATCTTGTTGATGACTCAGAAAGGTTCAATCGTTGGTGTTCTAGCGTCTATCGCAGCGGCAACAGGCGTGTCATTCGCCGTAGCAGCACTGCTAATGAAGACACAAACGTCAACAGAAGAAGACGGTGATGAAGCAGCACTAGAGAAAGCAACATCACAAATGAAAGACATGAAATCTGCATCTAAAAACGATGCGGTGGTAAACAGCCAAAGCAAAGGTGACGTAGACCTAGCGACAGTACAAAGCATCATTGTCGCGTGTGATGCGGGCATGGGCTCGAGTGCAATGGGCGCGAGCATGCTACGTAAAAAGGTTAAAGACGCAGGTCTGAACATCCACGTAACCAACCTTGCCATTAACAGCTTACCAGAGAGTGCAGATATCGTGATTACTCATAAAGACTTAACGGATCGTGCACGTAAGCATGCTCCAAACGCACACCACATTTCATTGACTAACTTCCTAGACAGCGAAATGTACAACCAGCTAGTCACCAAACTACTAGCAGCACAAAACCAATCCGCAGCCAATGACGACCAAATGGTAAAAGTGTCGCTCGTGGCAGCAAACGACGACAACTTCGAGCCACAGCAAACGTCGGTATTCCAAATCCAGCGTGAGAACATTCACCTAGGTTTGAAAGCAGCCAACAAAGAAGAAGCCATTCGCTTTGCTGGCAACAAATTGGTTGAACTTGGCTACGCAGAACCAGAATACGTAGACGCGATGTTTGAGCGTGAAGCGCTGGTTCCAACTTACCTTGGCGAATCTATCGCGGTTCCTCATGGCACCGTAGAAGCGAAAGACCGCGTGAAGAAAACTGGCATTGTAATCTGCCAATACCCATCGGGTATCCAATTTACTGAAGATGACGACGATGTCGCGAAACTGGTTATCGGCATTGCCGCTAAGAACGATGAGCACATCCAGGTGATCACCACCATTACGAACGCGCTCGATGAGCCGGAAGCAATTGAGAAGCTAACCAGCACCAACGATGTAGAAGAAATTCTGAACATCCTTGGCGGTCAACAAGCGGCTTAATTGCTCCTTTAATTTGCTCCTGAGGCAAACGAGGTCAGCTGTCACCCCCTATGCGGTTGGCCTCACCCTAGTTTCGTAAGTCAACATTTTCAGATATTGGTAGGTAAGAATTATGAAAAACGCAGTTCATTTTGGTGCAGGTAACATCGGTCGTGGTTTCATCGGTAAACTCTTGGCAGACGCAGAAGTCGAGGTCACTTTCGCTGACGTTGATGCGCCGTTGGTAGACCAGCTCAGCCACAAACAAGAATACAAAGTGAAAGTGGTCGGTACTGAGTGCAAAATCGACACCGTTACCCACGTCACAGCCGTAAACTCAGCCAGTGATGACGTGATTGATCGCATCGTCAAAACCGATTTAGTTACCACAGCGGTCGGTCCAAACGTATTAGATATCATCGCGAAAACCATCGCAAAAGGTATCGCCAAACGTTTTGAAGCTGGTAATGACGCGCCACTTAACATCATCGCCTGTGAAAATATGGTGCGTGGCACAACACACCTAAAAGGCGAAGTATACAAACATCTGGATGAATCGCTGCACACAAAGGCAGACGAGTTGGTTGGCTTTGTTGATTCAGCAGTCGATCGCATCGTGCCACCAGCAGAAGCCGCCAACGATGACCCACTAGAAGTCACGGTAGAAAGCTTTAGTGAATGGATTGTGGATGAACAGCAATTCAAGGGCGAAATCCCTGACATCTCAGGCATGGAAAAGACCAACAACCTAATGGCCTTTGTCGAACGTAAGCTGTTCACCCTAAACACAGGTCACTGCATTACCGCTTATTTAGGTTGTTTGAAAGGGCACCGTACCATTCGTGAAGCAATTGAAGACCCAAGCATTCATGCTGAAGTAAAACAAGCAATGCAGGAAAGTGGCGAAGTGTTGATTCGTCGTTACGGCTTCGACCGTGATATGCACAACGCTTACATCGAAAAGATTCTAGGTCGCTTCGCCAACCCATATTTAGTGGATGAAGTGGATCGCGTTGGACGACAACCAATTCGTAAATTGGGTGCAAATGATAGATTAGTGAAGCCATTACTCGGTACAATCGAGTATGGCACTGAAAATAAAACACTTTTGAAAGGCATTGCCGCTGCCTTGAAGTACACTAACGACACCGACCCACAAGCGGTGGAATTACAAACCTCATTAAAAGCCGTGGGCGTAAAGAAAACGCTAGCAACGTACACTGGCCTGGCTGAAGACAGTGTTGAAGTGGCTAAAATCGAAGTGATTTACCACCAGCTTTAATCGAATCAAGGGGAGCTCTGCTCCCCATAAATATAATGTTAAACAGTTACTCAGTATATGGCAGATAACATCAACGAAACCGAGATCATTGAACGACTCAACAGCGCACCATCGGTACGTGGCTTCTTTATTGCGACCGTCGACGTTTTTAACGATTCCATCGACGGGCTAATACAAAGGATCTTTCGTAAAGATAACTTCGCCGTGCAATCGGTTGTTGGTCCCCTACTGCAAGACTCCGGACCGCTGGGCGATCTCTCCGTTCGTTTGAAACTCCTATTTGGCTTAGGCGTCCTCCCAGACGATATTTATCATGATATTGAAGACATCATTAAGCTTAAAAACCGACTTAATAGCGATGCATCCGACTACGAGTTCACTGATCCAAATATTCTAGAGCCAATCAAAAAGCTACATCTGGTAAAGAAAATGGGCATGGTGCAATTAGAAGTCAACGAACCTGATGACGACATCGACCTTGAGTTTTATCAACTCCAACTTCAACGCCAGCAACAAATAATAAAATCAGGTCTCTCGCTCGCCATTGTCGAGATCTGTAACGAACTGGGCAAAGACAGCCCTTTTTAACCCAACCTCCGGCAAGGAACGCCTTCTCTACTAGCCTCTTTTCTTTGCGTATCCTTTCTGTATGACGTGCGTGAAAGCCATCACAGTCCATATTCGTATGTCTCTGTAATATCAGACCAATCTATCGCTGGTATTGAAACGGTATGGCATGCTTTCAATCGAAGACACTAAAACCAAATGGGCGTTTTTCCAGAAACACCATTGGGTATCTCCAGAATTTTCCCGCAGTTCCGTACTTGAGTCGTGGGAGCGTTGCATAAAGCAATGCAGCCCTTATACCTGGTCAAAACCACATATTGCCTCTGGCTTTACCTTCTCATCTCTGATGAAACGCAACGAGCACCTCATCGAATGCGCCACGACCGTACTTGAAGACACTTACGACATGCTAGGAGACGAAGACCTGCTATTGATGGTAACTGATGGCAACGGCTGCGTTCTTTCCGTTGTGGGACATGACTCAATGCAACAAGAGATGCAGGTACTCGGCATTAAACAAGGCTGTTTTCTATCTGAAGGAAAAATTGGCACAAATGCGGTCAATCTTTGTATTAGTACTCATATCCCGTGTGAAGTATTCGCAGCAGAACATTTCAATCGCCACTTACATTCTTATGCCTCTGTAGCAGCACCTGTTTTCGACCAATTTGGCAAGTTACGCGGCACAACATGCCTTCTCAAAAAAGCAGAGAGCTATAAGAAAGAAAACTTGGTCATCATCGCGTCGAGCGCGAAAGAAGTCAGTTTGCAAATCCATATTCAGTCGGAACAAGAAAACATTAACCGCCTCACTTGTGCGCACAACGCAACGTTAGAATGCATGGATGATGGCCTTCTGGCCTGGGATGAAGAAAGCCGTATCACCATGGTAAATCATCAATCAGAGCGCTTGTTAAACATTGAAACCAGTCAGGTCTTGGATAAAGAAGTCTTTTCTGTTTTACGCTTCCCGCCAAATGTCCTCAATAGTATTGAGTCGGGTGCAAGCATCAACCGAAAACTCACAACGGTAGAGGTTCGTGGCGAGTTTGTTGAGGCAATCATTACCTTGCGTCCACTCAACGACGGCACACACTTATTGTTTTTGCACCCTATCGATAAAATTCGCGAACTTGCTCAACAACAAATAGGTGGCAGTGCGCGCTATACGTTCAGTACTTTGCCTGTTATTTCACGAAAAATGAAGCATGTCATTACCGTGGCAAAACGGGCCATAAAGTCCAAATCACCGATTCTAATTACAGGTGAAGAAGGTGTAGGAAAAGCCACTCTCGCCATGGCGATTCATAACGAAAGCACCTACAAAGAAGGGCCGTTCATTACGCTCAACTGCCGCTCCATCAATACAGAGCAACTGGTCAAAGAAACCCTGGGATACGACGAGGGACAAGGCATGCCCTCTAAGTTTGAACTCGCCCATGGCGGTACACTCTTTTTGGAAAAGGTGGAATATCTGTCGCCCGATTTACAAGCCGTGCTACTTAAGTTGTTAAAAACTGGGCTCGTCAGCCGCAGCGACAGTTTGCGATTAATCCCCGTAGACTTTCAACTTATTACGAGCACCGCTTCAGAGATCAGCGAGTATGTCACTCAGCGCTCATTTGGTCGGCAACTTTATTATGAAATCTCCTCGAACGAGCTGCATATTCCACCGCTACGAAAGCGTAAAGAAGACATTGAATTTCTCGTCCAGCAGCTTATCAGCCATTATGAACGCCGCCACAATGTGACAATCTCGATAGAGCCAGTCGCACTGGAAGCGTTGATGAATTTTCGTTGGTCAGGCAACAACTCTGAATTAAGAAATCGAACTGAGCGAATTTTGCTGAACCGCAGTTCTAACTTAATCAAGCTGAACGATATTCCAGAAGACATTAAACTGAATTCCCGCCATACCGCAGAAAATACGCCAGTAATCACGCTAGAAGAAGCCGAGAGAAGAGCTATCGTTCAGGCTTGGAATCAGTGTGATGGCAAAATGCATGATATGGCGAAAGCATTGCAAATTGGCCGCACGACCTTATGGAGAAAAATTAATAAGTTTGGGCTGCAGGAGCAAATGAAGCTGTATTAAGCCAAGAAATGGCGTTCCTAGAAAAGTAAAACCGGCGTAAGCACGCCGGTACACATGTACTAACGATAAAGGTATCGATTAAACATCGACAGACAACTGACGAATCTGCGCTTTTAGTCCCGGTAGCAGACTCGAACTGGCGCTGAATTTTCGTAACCCCACACGAAGCAATGTTTCTGTAGCATTTGGATCGCCTGCCATCTCACCGCACATACTGACCGGTATGCCCGCGCGATCGCCTGCTGAACAAGTGAGTTCAATGGCTTTTAGTACCGATGGTTCAAAGTAGTTCACCAATTCAGCAACGGCGGCGTTGCCTCGATCGGCAGCCATAACATATTGAGTCAAATCATTGGTGCCAATAGAGAAAAAGTCGACTTCTTGTGCTAACGCATCAGCATTCAACACCGCGGCGGGTACCTCAATCATAATACCGACAGGCAAATGAGTCGCATCCAAGCCGAGTTGGTTTGCTTGATGCGCCAACAGCGCTTTTACTTTTCTCACTTCTTCAACCTGAGCCACCATCGGTATCATCAATTGAATATTCGGTTGCTCGTGAAAGGCTCTCAGAATGGCTCGAAGTTGGGCGGTAAACAATGACTCATGTTGAAGGCACAACCGCACCCCTCTCAGACCTAAAAATGGATTATCTTCCGCTGGCATAGGGTAAGCGACTAAAGGCTTATCACCGCCAACATCTAGACTACGAATCGTAAGTGGCTTATCGCCAAGTGCGGCGGCAATATCACGATACACTTGGTATTGCGCTTCCTCAGTCGGCAACTCATCACTGTTTTGAAATAGAAACTCAGTCCGGAATAGACCAACGCCCTCTGCTCCTGATGTTAGTGCATCATCAATATCTTTCGGTCCACCAATATTGGCGAATACTGGAATATGGACACCATCACAGGTGACTGCGGCTTGCTGAGCACTCGCTAGTGCACTTTGTCGGGTGCTTTGCCACTCTATTTGTTGCGCTTCTAATTCCTGCTGTACGGAATCTGAAGGAGAGAACCATAAATGCCCTCGGAAGCCATCAATAGTCACCACTTGACCAGCACGCACAGCATCAAGGCAGCCCTGAGCTTTAACGATGGCAGGAATCCCCATCGCACGAGCAAGAATCGCACTGTGAGAGGTTTTCCCTCCTTCACTCAAACAGATACCAAGCACTTTCGATTTATCAAGCCCGGCCACATCAGAAGGCATCAGGTCGCGGGCCAACAAAACACTGGGTTCCTGAATGTCGATGGCATTAGGCGTTAAGCCTGTCATTTCGACCATAACTTGGCGTGCGATATCATGCACATCTGCTTCGCGTTCCCGCATGTACTGGCTTTCAGCCTGGCGAAACTCGTCGGCCAACGTTTGCAGTGATTCTACCCAAGCTTGCTCGGCTATCATGCCCGTTTGAATTCGCGACTCGACCGATGCCCATAATTCTGGGTCACTGAGCATCATGCTATGAGCGGAAAATATTTCCCCTTTCGGCAGCTTCGCTTGCTCCTGCAAATGTTGAACAACCACGCCTATCGCACGCTTAACCCGTTCAATTTCATCTTGTTCACTTTGGAAATCACGTTCAGGCACAGCTGGCATTTCATGAGTAAAAAGGACAGCAGGAGCAGTAGCGATACCGTCATTGACTCGAATACCAACAACAGCACCTTCAATCTGACTTGAAGCCATGTCATCGAGCAAAGTATCCGAGCTTTCTTCAGGTTCGATAATGCCTTGCTCAACCGCCTCTTTTTCTCCGAAGTGCTCACTAGCTAAGGCTTCAAATGCCTTGATTGCTTCACTGGATTGAGAGCCGAGTGCGCACAGCGTGATCGTCTCTTGGCTACGAACACCAAGTTTCGCAATGCTGTTTAAGCTTTTCGCGTTCACACGGCGCTCGCCTTTTTTCAACCATAATTGGCAGTCAAAAGGCGCGAGTGCACCAACAATGGCCGCAGCGGGACGAGCATGTAATCCATGCGGATTTTGCACTACCCAATCAAATGTCCGCTCGTGTTCAAAGTTCTCTGATACTGGCGCTATCTCAGTGGATATTGTTGGCTGATCGCCAAGGTGCTCTCGTTTTACGCTTAACGCATTCTGTGCCTCTTCGACTACCGTCGATAAAGGCAGTCCGGCGGCAGCAGCCACCGACGCCGCCATGGTCCCTTCAACAATGGGGGCCGAGATAAGGGTGACATTTTCCCTCACGTGATCATCAATCAGATCCAGAGCCATTTCCGTGCTAAGCAACGCGCTGCCAAGATCCATCAACACAACAACCCCTTGTTGATCATGTACCTGCTCAATCGCTTCCATCACGGCAATGGCATCGGTTCCGATCGGGTTCTCTGGATCATCAATCCCAGCCGCAATCGCAAGCTTGGCTTTGCCTTGCGTCATTTGGGTGGCAAGTTCTGCCACCCCTTCTGCAAGGCGACGACTATGAGATACAACTACAATTCCCACCATCTTAATTACCTGCTATTGCCTGCTGTAGTGCTTTAATCATTAACAAAGAAGAGGTTGCACCGGGATCTTGGTGACCAATACTGCGTTCGCCTAAATAGCTTGCTCGCCCTTTTTTCGCCAACATTTCAATCGTGGCAACCGCACTCGTTTCTGCTAGCTCAACCATTTCATTCAGTAAGTGATCGGCGCTCATGCCATTTTCTAACGACGCCTTCACGCTAACTAAAACGGGTAACCAAACATCACACATGGTTTTATCACCCAGTTCCGCTTTACCACGAGACACCACGCCATCCACACCGCTTTTTAGTGCATCGACCAACTCTTCAAACGTTAGTTGCTCTCGGGTTCCGACAGCGGCAGCCGTGCGAATAAACAGCGTGCCATAAAGCGGGCCACTTGCCCCACCGACACTAGAAAGCAAGGTCATGCCCGTATTCTTGAGAATGCTGCCGATATTTTGGTCCGCAAATTGCGGCAGTTTCTCAGCAACTTTTTTAAAGCCTCGGTTCATATTGAGACCATGGTCCGCGTCACCAATATCACGATCAAGGTCGGTCAGAAAATCTTGATTCTCTTGATACGTTTTTGCACATAACTCTAACCAGTGAACGATATGTTGTTTTTCAATTTGCATGTTTGCTCCCCTCCCTGTTACCACTTGATCGCGGCCGTATCGACAGGAGCATCAAACAGCTCCAACATCTCTTTATCTGCTTTCAGCAACGTAATTGAAACGCCTTCCATATCGAGTGACGTACAGAAGTTACCAACCATATTACGCACGATACGGAACCCCGCTTGCTCGCAGTTATGAGCAAGACGGCGGTATACTCCGTAAAGCTCTGAAGTTGGCGTACCACCCATACCATTCACCATCACAATATAGTCGTGTTCAGAGGCGAAAGGCTCAATGCTGGATTCCACTTCATCCCATTCACCTTCGTCACGATTCCAAATACGCAAAGTGCGCTGATAAGGTGTGTTTTCAGCAACTTCAGCAAACATTTCATCCACTAACGTATCGACGTCGGTGTACTTCACTCGCTTGATACCTGGTTCACCATGGATACCAACACCAAACTCCACTTCATCATCTTCCAGAACAAAAGATGGTTTACCCGCCGCTGGCACAACACAAGCATTAAGCGCCACGCCAAATGAGCGACAGTGATTATTAACGCGACGAGCCAGAGCTTCACATTGCTCCAACGAATAACCTTTGTTCGCGGCAGCCCCAACTAACTTCTCAACCAATACCGTTCCAGCGACGCCACGGCGACCAGCGGTATACAGGCTGTCTTTGACTGCAACATCGTCATCCACCAACACCGACCCAACTTTAATGCCATCGGTATGAAGGAGCTCCACGGCCGTTTCAAAGTTCAACACGTCGCCGGTGTAGTTTTTAATGATAAACAGCACGCCCTCACCAGTATTCACTTGGTTACCACATTCGTACATTTGATCAGGCGTAGGTGAAGTAAATACCTCACCAGGGCAGGCACCTGTCAGCATGCCTTTACCAATAAAACCTGCGTGCAAAGGTTCATGACCACAGCCACCACCAGAAACCAATGCCACTTGCCCCGGCGTTTCCTCGTGCCACATGTAACGAGGCTCGTAGTTGGCTTTTAGCTCAGGGCGGGACAATGCCAGGCCCTCCATTTGCTGCAATACAACATCATCGACTTGGTTAATTAACTTTTTCATCGTTCTATCTCATTCCATTTATATTTTTATGTAGGGTATGAATTCATCTTAAACAGAGAAAAAACGTGCTCAACAAAAATCAATCTGTTTCATATTGAAACAACGACTTCGGTATTTTTGTTTCAATATGAAACGAAAAACGATAAATTCGCTTGAATAGTGATCGGCGCCATAAAGCATGCTGATGCTTATTACTTCTGACAGTCGGTTTGACACAGAGGTCATAAAAGCATGGAACAAAACCAGAGATATCCTTCACCACTTACCTCACCAAACCTAATATAAACCTTATCACTACAATGGATTTTCATTGCAGTCCAAAACACACATAAAAAAGGTTAAAGGTTTGAATTATGGACAAAATTATTATCAGCCCAAGCAAATACGTCCAAGGTGAACAAGTACTTACATCTATCGCTCACTATGTGAAAACATTAGGTGAACGTCCGTTAGTCATTGCCGATGAGTTCGTGACTAACCTGGTTGGTGATGACGTCAAACAAAGCTTTGCTGACGAAAAGCTTCCACTCACTATGAACATTTTTGATGGCGAATGTTCGCGCGTTGAGATTGAACGCATCACGGACATTTGTGCGACTCAAAAACACGATGTCATTGTCGGTATTGGTGGCGGTAAAACCTTAGATACAGCAAAGGCCGTTGCGTTTTACACCAAAATTCCTGTCGTGGTGGTTCCTACGATTGCCTCGACTGATGCGCCAACCTCTGCTCTTGCGGTGATATACACACCAGAAGGTGAATTTGCGGAATACTTGATGATCCCTAAAAACCCAGACATGGTCATCATGGATACATCAGTCATCGCAAAAGCCCCAGTTCGCCTACTGGTATCGGGGATGGGCGATGCGCTCTCCACCTACTTTGAAGCTCGTGCCAACATGACCTCTGGTAAGGCAACAATGGCCGGTGGTTTAGCGACGCGTTCAGCGCAAGCTCTTGCGAAACTTTGCTATGAAACCTTGCTTGAAGATGGTGTAAAAGCAAAAGCTGCGGTAGAAAATGGTGTGAGCACCAAAGCGGTAGAAAACATTATTGAAGCCAATACATACCTAAGCGGTATCGGTTTTGAAAGCAGTGGCCTAGCAGGCGCTCACGCTATTCATAACGGCCTAACCAAGCTCGAAGAGTGTCACCATCTCTATCATGGTGAGAAAGTCGCGTTCGGCACGCTTGTTCAATTGGTGTTAGAAAACGCAGCGATGGAAGAGATTAATACGGTTCTCGCCTTCTGCCGATCTGTAGGTCTACCAACCAACTTATTTGATATGGGCGTTAAAGAGCTTAATCACGATAAGTTGCGCGAGGTCGCCGAAGCTTCAACGGCCGAGGGAGAAACCATCCACAATATGCCATTCCCAGTGACGGCAGAAAATGTCTACTCTGCAATTCTAACCGCTCATCAACTGGGTCAATAACCCAAATAACTTCAAACAAGTTTGAGTCCCAAAGGCAAGCCTTAGCTTGCCTTTTATGCTTCAACTGACTTATCACTTCCATTGACACTTGACGATGGCAACATCATGACAAACTGCGTCTTTTCTTTATCTGATGTTACTTTTATCTGTCCTTCATACGCTTGCACGATAGATTGGGTAATCGACAAACCTAGCCCTGCACCGACGCTGCCGACATGTTGGCGAGACTTATCTGCGCGGTAAAAACGGTCGAAAAGGTACGGTAAGTTTTGCTCGGCAATGGTGTCACCTTGGTTGC
Source organism: Vibrio sp. E14 (assembly GCF_020515785.1). Lineage (NCBI taxonomy): Bacteria > Pseudomonadati > Pseudomonadota > Gammaproteobacteria > Vibrionales > Vibrionaceae > Vibrio > Vibrio sp. E14. The sequence goes on along the minus strand of NZ_JAHPJI010000004.1, from coordinate 339,314 downwards.
TGACCGATATCGTCACCCATTCATCAACCACTTGAACGTCAATCACAATGGTTGAATCAGCATACGCATGACGAATCGCGTTGGAGAGCAAATTGCCCACCGCACGCTCAAACATGTTTTTGTCCATATAGAGCTGACCGTCGCCTGAGTTCACGATTCGAACCTCGGCATCTTCGGCCAATATTTCAAAATACGCGACCAAGCGGTCGATTTCCTCCCGCACCGCAAACACTTCGTCATGGCGATGAATGAGCTTGTTTTCAGCCTTGGCAATGTAGAGCAAATCGTTGATGGTTTTCGTGATGCGGTTGAGTTCTTCTAACGTTGAGGCAATCGCATCCTGATATTCCTCAGGCGTTCGACATGCACCTAAAATGACCTGATTTTGCGTAGTAATGTTGGTGAGTGGCGTTTTTAACTCATGTGCTATATCAGAAGAAAACTCGCTCAAGCGGCGAAAACCAGTTTGCAACCTATCGAGCATCGCGTTGTGTTTGTTGGCTAACTCGCGCAGTTCTATTGGCAACGAATCGGGGTCGAGACGAATGCCCATTTGCTCTGGGGATATCTGTTGAATGTGCTGATTCAACCCCACAATCGGCTTCAACCCACGTTTTACAATCCAACCGCTCAACGCGGAAGAAATCACAAACGCCAAACCGAGCGCCCAAAACAAAATCCAGTCGAGTTTATCCAAAAACAAAATATGGTGGTTGATACTCATGCCGAGCACCACCTGATACTCCCCAGCTTGAAACGCAAACGCGCGGATATTCAGCGAGTCCTCACTCCATTCGATGGCGCGCTCGTGATTTAAAACCTGAGGTGAGCTAATGCTATAGGCTCGGTTCTGAGGAATCGTCAGGCTCGAATTCTGATACACGTTCTGCTTGCCTTCAAACACCCACATGTAGAGCGTGCTGTTATTCGCTTGCTTGAACACATCCTCTGGCGAGCGTTTTAACGCTTTCTCAATGGCATTGAACTTACTGGAAATATAGCTGAAATCTTGCGAATAAAAGTGGCGCTCAATGGCGTACTGTAGGATGAAAGCCAAAGAAAAATAGGTCACGAACGTCATGCTAACAAACATCAGCACGAGCTTATTTTTCATGGAAAAAGGGAGCGAAAACTTAGGCATCACAACTCTCTTCGAGTTTGTAGCCCATCCCTCTGACTGTATGAATCAGTGGTTTATCGAACGGTTTGTCCACTTTGCTACGCAGACGTTTGACCGCCACATCAATCACATTGGTATCGCTGTCAAAGTTCATATCCCACACTAACGACGCAATAGTGGTACGTGAAAGCACTTGGCCAGTTTTGCGCATCAACAACTCAAGCAGGGCATATTCTTTGGCGGTAAGCGACATCGACTGCCCCGCGCGCGTGGCAACGCGTTTGATCATATCAAGTTCTAAATCTGCCACACGTAATGTTTGCGGCGATGCGACCACTTGCGCGGAAATATGATGACGAAATACGTTTTGAATACGCGCCAGTAGCTCCGCAAACGCGTAAGGTTTTACGACATAGTCATTGGCACCCAGCTCAAAACCGCGCACGCGATCTTCCACTTGCTCCTTCGCTGTCAGCATGATCACTGGGGTGTGAATCCCACTACTGCGCAATGTATTAAGCACCTGCCAACCATCGAGTTTAGGCAACATAATGTCGAGGAGGATTAAGTCATATTCTTCACTAGTAGCGTGATACAGCCCATCGACCCCATCATGTACTAAATCCACCACATACCCAGATTCAATCAAACCTTTTTGCAGATATTCTCCGGCTTTGTGCTCATCTTCGACGATCAATATTTTCAAGTTCACTTACCTAGTGTGTTAGCGGGAGGATGAGAACCCAGTATAAAGCTCGAAAAAGAGCATGATGTGAACCACACCATATTCTTTCCCATTGGTAAACCATTATCGATTGTTATCGCGTTCGGCATAATGCACTTTGACATTCACTTTACCCAAATATTCCAACTGACCATCTTCATTCATGCGTTCTTGCACGGTCACGAAGCCACCATCTTTTAAATGCGTACTACGAGACTTCACATTAAATGTCAGGATATTGAGCTCTTTATTCAGTTCACGAGCCGTCATGGTTTTAAGTGAATTGAGTTCAGACAGAGCCTGTTGATAAGCCTCATCTGACGTTGCTGTCGGGGTAACTGAGATGGTTTTCATCTCTTCGCGGCTCACGTAGTTGCCACCAGTGAAAAGTGGTTGAGCGAATGCAGATGCGCTAGTCATTGCCATTACCGTTACAAAAAGAGCAGTTTTGATTGCGTTCATGTTGTTAACCTTTGAGTGCTTGTTTTCAATGAGGTCATTATTGAACACCGCCTCTGACACCACCCTTTCAACAAAATGACATTTTTGTCATGAAAGCAACCTACTGGCGAAGGCTCTTGAGCGTTCCATCACGCTTAGAATAAGACAAAAAAAAGCGGCACATACTCTCGCATGTGCCGCTTGGGATTTTTGCTGTTCAGCGTAATTACTCAACCGTTACCGCTTTCGCTAGGTTACGTGGTTGGTCTACGTCCGTACCTTTGATCAGCGCTACGTAGTATGACAGCAACTGCATTGGGATGGTGTAGTAGATCGCCGCCGTGATTTCACTAACGTGAGGCATCGTGATGATCTTCATTGTTTCATCGCCTTCGAAGCCTGCGTCTGCATCTGCGAATACGTATAGAAGGCCGCCACGTGCACGTACTTCTTCAACGTTTGATTTTAGCTTTTCAAGTAGGTCGTTACTTGGTGCAACCACAACAACAGGCATGTCAGCGTCAATCAGCGCTAGAGGACCATGTTTCAGTTCACCCGCCGCGTAAGCTTCTGCGTGGATGTAAGAGATCTCTTTCAATTTTAGAGACGCTTCCATCGCGATTGGATAGAATTCACCACGACCTAGGAACAGTGTGTGGTGCTTGTCTGCGAAATCCGTCGCTAGTGCTTCAATGTCTTTCTCGAAAGAAAGTGCCGCGTTGATTTGCTTAGGAAGTGCGTGTAGCGCTTCAACAATCTCTTTTTCTTTCTCTTTACTAACGCGACCTTGCTCTTTACCTAACGCCGTAACCAGCATCAATAGTGCAGAAAGCTGAGTCGTGAACGCTTTGGTTGAAGCGACACCGATTTCAACACCAGCGCGAGTCATGAATGCAAAATCTGACTCACGAACCAAAGAAGAACCTGCTACGTTACAAATAGTCATCGCCGCCATGTAACCTTTTTCTTTCGCAAGACGAAGTGCTGCTAGCGTATCGGCGGTTTCACCAGACTGAGACAACGTGATCAATAGGCTGTTTGGACGAGTCACAAACTTGCGGTAACGGAACTCAGAGGCGATTTCTACGTCACAGCTCACGCCAGCAATGTCTTCAAACCAGTAACGCGCTGTCATACCTGCGTTGTAAGACGTACCACACGCAACGATTTGTACGTGTTCTACTTTGCTTAGAATGTCAGCCGCATGCACACCGATCGCATCAGTTACAACAGAGTCTGCCGTGATACGGCCTTCCATTGTGTTGATCAACGCTTTAGGTTGCTCATAGATTTCTTTTTGCATGAAGTGGCGGTATTGGCCTTTATCGCCAGCATCATGTTCTGCGTTAGATTCTACGATTTCACGCTCAACCAGCTCGCCCGTTGCGTCAAAGACAGTAACTTCACGGCGAGTGATTTCTGCCACATCACCTTCTTCTAGGTACATGAAACGGCGCGTTACATTCAGTAGCGCAAGTTGGTCAGAAGCCAGGAAGTTTTCACCCACACCAAAACCAATTACGATCGGGCTGCCTGAACGTGCAACTACGATGCGTGAAGGATCTTTGCGATCCAACGCTACCGTGCCGTATGCGCCTTCAAGTTGTTTTGCTGTTTTTTGTACTGCTTCTAGTAGCGTTTCTGAAGTGCGAAGTTCCCACTCAACCATGTGTGCGATAACTTCTGTATCCGTTTGAGATTCAAACACGTAACCACGAGATTGAAGCAATTCACGAAGCTCTTCGTGGTTTTCGATAATACCGTTATGTACAACAGCAATATCGCCGGACATATGTGGGTGTGCATTAACTTCAGATGGTTCACCGTGCGTCGCCCAGCGAGTGTGTGCAATACCCGTTCCGCCGATCACTTTTGCTTCTTCTACTGCATCAGCCAATTCTTGCACTTTACCCAAGCGACGAACGCGCGTTAGGTTTGACTCGCCATCAACAACAGCAACGCCAGCTGAGTCGTAACCGCGGTACTCTAAGCGGCGTAGACCTTCAACCAAAATTTCTGCAACATCTCGTTGTGCTACTGCACCTACGATTCCACACATGTGTTTATCTCCGTTTGTAGTTTTGTTCTTCCCTAGCCATGTTTCAGATAGAGGCAGCAAGCAAAGGCCTGTATTCAGAGGGAAGTGAAATATGAAACTGATTACATTATTAGATTAGGCGCAAATGACTTTCACGCCATGTTGTTCAATCTGTATTTTGTGTTCTTGCTGAATATCAGCATCCGTCACTAGCACATCAATTTGATGCCAAGCGAGCTCTAAATTCGGGATCTTACGACCGATTTTTTCCGATTCGATCATGACGATCACTTCGCGCGACACTTCCGCCATTACCTTACTCAAACCAACCAATTCATTAAATGTTGTGGTGCCGCGTTCGAGGTCGATGCCATCCGCACCGATAAATAGCTGGTCAAAGTCGTAAGCTCGTAACACAGATTCGGCTACTTTGCCTTGAAAAGATTCTGAGTGCGTATCCCAAGTCCCGCCAGTCATCAGCAGTGTTGGTTCGCTCTCTAATTCATTAAGGGCGTTAGCAACATGCAACGAGTTGGTCATGACAACTAAGCCACGTTTGTCATTCAACTGTTGAATCAACGCAGCCGTCGTACTACCACTGTCGATCACGATGCGATTATGGTCTCGAATCAGTGATGCCGCTGCTTTTGCCAAGTTTAGCTTTCGAGTCGAAACATTAGCGCTCAATTCTTCGTGAATGACTTCTGTTGGGATAGCAATCGCACCGCCGTAGCGGCGTAGAAGTTGGCCATTTTTCTCTAAAGAAGCTAAATCCTTTCTAATCGTGACCTCTGAGGTTTCGAATTTCTGAGCGAGTTCGTCAACGCTGACTTCTCCTAGCTCAGAAACCAAGTTAGAAATGGCGTGTCTTCTTAGTTGAGTGTTTCGTTTCGACATTTACGTTTTGAATTTAAGTTTCGATGTGAAACTTATTATAGTCAAACCGAAACTTTCAAGTCCATTTATTTCGATCCAAAAAATTAATATTTCTCGATAAAACCTTGTCCTAAGACAATTCTTAAACAGTGATATTGGATTCATTCAGTGGTAGAATTCGCCACCGAAAAGAAAAAAAATTACAGAATTGAAGGCTATTTTTTTGCAACTTTCTGCATATAAAGTGGGATTAGTCACAAAAAGGTAACCAAAATCGCCGATCTTTTAGTCATAAAATGACTAAACTTGGTGAAAGACTTTCAGAATCTGAAGTACTGATAATGAGGCGAAAAATCGGTGGGTGACAGGCACTAAATGTCATCAATAACGCCCTAACTTCAGAGTAAACAACCGACTTTCAAATTGTAACTATACTTACCGGAGAGTATCTTCCATGAAAAAGACCAAAATCGTATGTACGATTGGCCCTAAAACTGAATCTGTAGAGAAGCTAACTGAGCTAGTGAACGCAGGCATGAACGTAATGCGTCTTAACTTCTCTCACGGTGACTACGAAGAACACGGCACTCGTATCGCGAACTTCCGTAAAGTAATGGAAGCTACTGGCAAACCACTAGCAATTCTTCTAGATACTAAAGGTCCAGAAATCCGCACTATTAAGCTAGAAGGCGGTAACGACGTTGATCTAGTAGCTGGTCAAGAATTCACTTTCACAACTGACACTTCAGTTGTAGGTAACAAAGATAAAGTTGCAGTAACTTACGCAGGTTTCGCAGCAGACCTAAACGTAGGTAACACTATCCTAGTCGACGACGGTCTAATCGAGATGGAAGTTATCTCTAAGACTGAAACAGAAGTTAAATGTAAAGTACTTAACAACGGTGCACTAGGCGAGAACAAAGGTGTTAACCTTCCTGGCGTTTCTGTAAACCTACCAGCTCTATCTGAAAAAGATAAGAACGACCTTAAATTCGGTTGTGAGCAAGGCGTTGACTTCGTAGCAGCTTCTTTCATCCGTAAAGCTTCTGACGTTCAAGAAATCCGTGAAGTTCTAGCGGCAAACGGCGGCGAGAACATCCACATCATCTCTAAGATCGAAAACCAAGAAGGTGTTGATAACTTCGACGAGATCCTAGAGCTTTCTGACGGCATCATGGTTGCTCGTGGTGACCTAGGTGTTGAAATCCCAGCTGAAGAAGTAATCTTCGCTCAGAAAATGATGATCGAGAAGTGTAACCGTGCACGTAAGATGGTTATCACTGCAACTCAAATGCTTGATTCTATGATCAACAACCCACGTCCTACTCGTGCGGAAGCAGGCGACGTTGCTAACGCGGTAATGGACGGTACTGACGCAGTAATGCTTTCTGGTGAAACAGCGAAAGGTAAGTACCCAGTTGAAGCGGTAACTATCATGGCTCAAATCGCGAACCGTACTGATTCAGCTCTAAAAGCTGAGCTAGGTTCTCGTCTAGACAGCCCACGTCTACGTATCACTGAAGCAGTATGTAAAGGCGCAGTAGACACAGCTGAGAAACTGGCTGCTCCACTTATCGTTGTTGCAACTGAAGGTGGTAAATCTGCACGTTCAGTACGTAAATACTTCCCAACTGCAAACATCCTAGCACTAACAACAAACAAGAAAACAGCAGCACAACTTGTTCTAACTAAAGGTGTGACGCCAGTTGTTGTTGATTCTATCGAAAGCACTGACGCATTCTACGTAGCAGGTAAAGAGCTTGCTCTAGAATCTGGTCTAGGTAACAAAGGCGACATCGTAGTGATGGTTTCTGGTGCTCTAGTCGCTTCAGGCACTACGAACACAGCTTCTGTACACGTACTATAAGACTGAATTTTTCATACTTCAGTTGATTGATAAAGAGGGCTTATGCCCTCTTTTTTTATATGGCTTTCTTGCTCTAATAATAGCCTAACTGTATCATTCACCATGCGCAGAATTGCGTACTGTTTAATTTTGTCGTCACGATTAAAATTTCTATGAGGTGTATGTGTCCAGTCCCACTCTTACCGACAAAGTATCAAAAATGATCCGTCAGGATATTCTCGATGGCGTGCTTAAACCGGGTCAAAAACTCGTGGTTGCGGAACTCAAAGAGAAGTACAACGTAGGAGCGTCACCCATTCGCGAAGCTTTGGTGCAGTTATCGTGGAGCAAATACGTCAAACTCGAGCCGCAAAAAGGCTGCTGGGTTGCACCTGTATGTAAAGATGAGTTGAATGACTTGTACGAGAGCCTACAAATGGTCTCTGCATGCCTACTAAATAAAGCAATTGTGATTGGCGATGAAAATTGGGAACTGGACGTCCTAACCGCTTATCACAAGTTATCCCGCTCTAAATCTGGCGAAAGCTTTTGCTGGAAGGAATGGGAAGAGCGCCATAATCAGTTTCTTACTGCGCTGTTTGAAGGCGCTGGCTCTGCCAATATGTTTGGGTTTTTCCGCGATCTACTCACGCAAGTTAAGCGTTACCAATATTTTGCTATGCAAATGTTAGGTACTGGAAACCCAGGGCACTGTAATATCGATGAGCAAGAAATGCTGATGAAGACGTCGTTAGATAAAAAGAGCCAGGATGCTTTAGGTTATCTAGAGCGTTATTTGAGACAGTCAATGCAGTGTATCGAAGCGGCCATCGACAACCAATATCGCATACTGGCTAGCGAATAACGCTGAGGCTAAAATAAGCATAAAAATCGGGGTCTATCCCCGATTTTTTGTTTTTGAAAAAGAGCTAAGCAATATCATCGAAACTATGACATAGTGATACGCAGTTACGCCCTGCACTTTTGGATTCATACAAGGCAATATCAGCACATTTATAAGTGCGCGTGCGATCGGAGGTTAAATCACTATACCCGGCGCTAACGGTAATCGCTCTATCACTGCGCAGTTGAACCGCCACACGTAACCGGTTCAATACAACTTCTGCTTCTTCGAGCGTGGTGTGCGGCATGATCACCGCAAACTCCTCACCACCGACACGAGACACAAAGTCAGTACTGCGCACCTCTTTAAGAAGAGTCTCAGCGACACTGCAAATCACTTTGTCCCCTTCATCGTGCCCAAGTTCATCGTTAATGCGCTTAAAGTGGTCAATATCAAACAACGCCAAACATGCAGGGGGACTGTCAGGATAACGCTCAATAATCCCGGCATATTGCGCTAATTGCTCTTCAAATTTTCGACGGTTCCACAAGCCCGTCAAACCGTCTTTTTCACTGAGGTTGCGTAGCTTTTCTTCCAGCTCTTTTTGCTCGGAAATATCCACCAGCGACGTGATGTAATAGCTTACTTTACCTGACTTGGTTAAGTTTGCCTGAATGCGCATAATGGCGGTAAATACGTGATTAAACTTGGTTCGACAACGAACCTCACCTTCCCAAACGTGCTCGTTCGCAAGCTTATTCCAAATATTGAGGGTCGACTCGAGATCTTCCGGTAAGAAAATTAGATTATGCGCATTCCAGCCTTGAGTATGCTTGGTTGAATAGCCCATCATGTTTTCAAACTCTTGGTTCACCATAATGATTCGATGCGACGCATCTGAGATCATCACCGCAGTCATGCCATCAAGTGCAGCCCGAGCTAACTTCGATTCCATACTATGACGTCGATAGTGCAGGGCCAACGCGGTCGTTGGTAAAGTAAAACCAAACACCAAACTTAATACAAAAAACGCTTCTTGGATTAAGTCATCAATATCTCGCTGAGATCGAGATAGTAATTGCTCATTCGTGAGATCAATCACTAGATGAAGTGGTTCACTAGAAACAAATTGGATCGTGCTATACGCTATCAAATTCGAGCCGTTGTACTCATAGCCCGAAACTTCTGAGATCATCGTGCGCCAAATGTTGGGGTACATCCGGCCAAAATTAAATTGAGAACGAGCTGGAATAATGTTGCCGTACAAGCGTGATGACTTAGGACTCGCGATATAAAAGCCATCACTTTTAATTAACTCAATATGAAAATCCCGCACCGGTGAGTAGTTGAGTCGAGAAGATAAATACTCAATATCAACATTAAGAACAAGATACCCTTCGCGTTTCCCATTGAGAGAAATCGGCATCATAATACGCAATGAAGGGCTATAAGGGTAAACAAGCTCACCATTTTCCCGCTCCAGCTCAATCCCCCACGACGCAATTTCATCATTACCTAAACCTTGCGCGTAATGAAAATAATCCCGCTCTGACTTGTCATGTAATTTGAGGGCGGGTGCAGCGATACCCGTTTTGAAATCGTAATTAATCCGTGCTTTTTCCTGACCGGTAACATCAAGAAAACGAATTTGTTTATATAGCTTTTGGTTGATCGCAACCGAGATCCACATATCTTCTAAGATAGAAAGGTTGACCCGGTTCGGCTGACGTAGATAGTCGTAAAGACTTTGGCTGTGACCGAGAAGATCGCTGATCGTCTCAATTTGATCCTGAATATTGTTGTATTCGCGACCAGTATAAGCCAGTTGGTGTAATGCTTCTTGAGCGGTATTCTCAACGTTACTCTCTAATAACGTCAGATATTTCTGATAATAGTAAACTGCAGTGAGCGCACTAAAAAATAGTGCTGTCGCCAACAATGTGCCGACTCGCTTAGGTATTTTCACGCGTCTACTGCCTATAATGCTTACTAAAACGACAATTATATCATTAATTGTTATTTTCTAAACAAAAAGCCACTTAGATTAAGTGGCTTTTCTATATGCAGTTAGATGGCTAAGGTTTGAGTGCGCGCTCACCTCGGGCAATGCCCACTACCCCACTACGAGCAACTTCGACGACTTCAGTTACTTCAGATATCGCTTGAATGAAGGCATCCAACTTTTCACTCGTGCCCGCAAGTTGTACAGTGTATTGAGCAGCAGTGACATCCACGATCTGGCCACGGAAGATGTCTGCCGTCCGTTTCACTTCTGCTCGCGCAAAACCGCTGGCTTTCACTTTCACCATCATCAGTTCACGTTCGATGTGCTCATACTCGGTGACTTCTTGTACTTTCAGCACATCGATCAATTTGTGTAACTGCTTCTGAATTTGCTCCAACTGCATCTCATCAGACGTCGTGGTAATGTTCATTCGCGAAAGCGTTTCATCATCTGTCGGTGATACCGTCAAAGATTCAATGTTGTAACCACGTTGAGAGAACAAACCAACAACACGAGACAACGCACCCGGTTGGTTTTCCAATAGCAGTGAAATAATGTGTCTCATGTTAAGTTCTCTCCGTTTTGCTTAGCCACATTTTATCCATACCCTCACCTTTGATTTGCATCGGGTATACGTGTTCGGTTTCGTCTACGTTGATGTCCACAAACACCAGACGATCTTTCATATTCAACGCTTTTTGTAGCCCTTCTTCGAGCTGATCAGGCGTTTCGATACGAATACCGACGTGACCATAAGCTTCTGCAATCGCTGCAAAATCAGGAACAGAACTCATGTAAGAATTAGAGTGACGACCTTGATAAATAATGTCTTGCCACTGTTTTACCATGCCTAAGAAGCGGTTGTTTAGGTTGATGATCTTCACTGGAATGTCGTATTGCATGGCTGTCGAAAGCTCTTGGATATTCATTTGAATACTGCCATCGCCCGTAACAACCACGACTTCTTCTTGTGGCATGGCAAACTTAACACCCATACCAGCCGGAAGGCCAAATCCCATAGTGCCCAATCCACCCGAGTTTACCCAACGGCGCGGCTTATTGAATGGGTAGTACAGCGCCGCAAACATCTGATGCTGGCCCACATCAGACGCCACATACGCGTCGCCATTAGTTAGCTTGTGCAGCGTTTCAATTACTTGCTGTGGCTTGATTCGTTCTGGAGACGTTTCATAAGACAAGCAGTTGCGGTCACGCCACACTTGAATGTCATCCCACCATGCGGTGATAGCATCTTGATCATTTTCACTACCTTGCTCTGCAAGCAGCCCGAGCATGGTTGTCAGCACTTTTTCCGCAGAACCTACGATCGGCAAATCCACTTTCACGTTTTTCGAGATCGATGACGGATCGATATCAATATGCATCACTTTTGCGTTTGGGCAGTACTTTTCAAGGTTGTTGGTTGTACGGTCATCAAAACGCACACCGATACCAAAAATAAGATCCGCTTCATGCATTGCCATATTAGCTTCGTAAGTGCCGTGCATACCCAACATGCCCAGTGAGTTTTTATGTGTACCCGGGAATGCCCCCAAGCCCATCAAAGTACTCACTACTGGTAGGTTCAGTTTGTCGGAAAGCTCTAAAATATGTTCATGGGCGCCAGAAATCACTGCACCACCACCGATATAAAGCACTGGTTTTTTCGCTTCTAATAGCGATTTAAGCGCTTTTTTAATCTGGCCTTTATGGCCCGAAGTTGTCGGCTTGTAAGAGCGCATTGAAAGCGTTTCTGGATATTGATAAGGCAGTTTGATTTGCGGGTTCATTACATCTTTTGGCAAATCAATCACAACTGGACCAGGTCGACCTGTGGTCGCGATATAAAACGCTTTTTTGATTGTTTCAGGAATATCTTCAGCTTTTTTCACTAAAAAGCTGTGTTTGACCACTGGGCGAGAGACACCAACGATGTCACATTCTTGGAAAGCATCATTACCAATTAGGCTATTAGGTACGTTACCCGAGATAACGATCATTGGGATGGAGTCCATATAAGCCGTGGCAATACCAGTAATGGTATTGGTCGCGCCCGGACCTGAACATACCAGTACGACACCCGGTTTACCGGTAGCGCGAGCGTAACCATCTGCCATATGAGTGGCGGCTTGCTCATGCCTTACAAGTACGTGTTTGATTTGATCGGTTTTGGCATGCAGTGCATCGTAGATATCCAAAACGGAGCCACCTGGGTAGCCAAAGATCTGCTCTACGTGCTCTTCTATCAGAGATTGAACCACCATCTCTGCGCCTGACAACATTGCTGTCATAATTGCTCTCCTTAGCCAGTTTCCTCACCGTAAGGTCAACGGATTGGTCTGGTTTTACATAGTCTAGGTCTTATTCGTAGCCTAATCGAAATACTTCCACGTTTTCGGCTATGTCTTGCGTTCGTCATAACATCCCGCAAGGTTACCCAACAAATGTAACGTTTTATTATCAACGGGTCTAATGAGAGATTGGTCTACTTTTTAAACAAGATGCTAGTAATTAGAATGTTAGTAGGAATAGCAGCCACACATACCTTATTTCACAGTACAACCTAAAAATTTAACGTTCAAAAAAAGAACATTATTTCAGAACCTTTTAAGTATAGGGTGCTAAATAGCTGTATTTGGTGAGCAAAATAGAAAGAATCAACACAAACAAAAATCCCCAGCAATGCGCAATAACATCACTGGGGATTTTTTCATCAATATAAAATCTAAGTCAGCTTAAGTTACTTTTTCTCTGACTTTTCCTTATACATTTCTTCAATTTCATCTTGGTATTTGTCATTGATGACTTTACGACGCAGTTTTTGAGTTGGCGTTAACTCACCATCATCCATAGAGAAAGCTCTTGGTAACAGTTTAAACTTCTTCACCTGTTCAAACTTTGCCAACTCTTTTTGGAGATCGTTAACACGCTTCTCAAGCATTTCGACCACTTGGTGATGCTTAATCAATTCAACGCGATCGTGATACTTGATATTCAGCTCTTTCGCATACTCTTCAAGAGAATCAAAACACGGCACAATCAGCGCCGAGACAAACTTACGCGTATCCGCGATAACCGCGATTTGCTCGATGAAGTGGTCTTTACCAATCGCACCTTCAATCATTTGTGGAGCGATGTATTTACCACCTGAAGTTTTCATCAACTCTTTGATACGATCAGTGATGAACAGGTTGCCATTTTCATCAATGTAACCCGCATCGCCAGTTTTTAGGAAACCGTGCTCATCAAAGGTCTTTTCGGTCTCTTCTGGCATTTTGTAATAGCCACGCATCACCATTGGACCACGCACCAGAATCTCGTTGTTCTCACCGATCTTCACTTGCGCGCCAGGCATCGACATACCAATAGAGTCTGGGTTAAAGCACTTATCATCCCAACACGATACTGTCGCCGTGGTTTCAGTCATGCCGTAACCTAACTTCACATTGATACCAATCGCGTGGAAGAATCGGCCTATGGTTTCATCTAACTTTGCACCGCCACACGGCATAAAGTTGATTTGTCCACCAAGTAACGCTCGCAGCTTGCTCAGAACCAATTTATCCGCCAGGGCATATGACTTGCGCAGCATGAGCGATGGCTGACGTTTTTCTTGATGACAAGCGGCCATTTTTGCGCCCATGTTCACAGCCCAAGTAAACATGATCTTGCGATGAATTGGCGCGCGAGACACTTTCTCGTGAATCGCAGAGAAGATCTTCTCATAGAAGCGCGGCACGGCACACATCACGGTAGGTTGCACTTGGCTCAGTGCATCACGCACCTGCATGGTGTCTTGCAAATAGCAGTTGGTCGCCCCTTTGTACAACACATAAAAGGTCCAAGCGCGTTCAAATACGTGTGACAGCGGAAGGAAACACAATGACACATCACTTTGAGAAAGGCTCAAACGTTGATCGTGCCCTTCCAATTGCGCCGCAATGTTTGCGTAGTCCAACATGACACCCTTTGGTTGGCCTGTTGTGCCCGAGGTGTAGATCAGCGTAAGTAGATCATCTTCCTTTGCTTGCTCTAAACGTGCGTCTAATTCAACTTGGTATGTGGTATCGCCTTTGGCGACAAATGCTTGCCAAGAGATAACGAAATCATGCTCGCCAAGTTCGATATCATCAGACATGGCAACAATGAGCTCTAACTGCTCGCACTGGTCGAAAATGCTCACTGCTGCGTCAAATTGTGGCTGCTCACCAACAAACAGCACTTTGACGTCTGCGTTGTCAATGATGTACGCCGACTGAGCGGCGGTATTGGTTGGGTAAATAGGTACTGTTACGCCGCGTAGTTGTAGCGCTGCAATATCAGCAATCGTCCATTGCGGCATGTTGTTCGAGAAAATGCCGATTTTATCTTGGACTCCTAATCCCTGAGCCAAAAGTGCAAGTGATAAAGCATCAACTTGCTGACCAAATTGCGTCCACGTAATACCTTGCCATTCCTCACCCACTTTATGCTTGAGTGCAACGCGTGTACCACCGTTCGCAATTTGTTCACGAATACGTTTAACGATATGAAAATCTAACTTGGCCATTCTTTTACTTACCTTTTGGCTTACAGGCGTAAGCTAATTGAGCGAACAAGTGTACTCACGGCTTGCTAAAACGCAACTGACCAGTATCAAACTTATCACTAATAAGAGACAACTATCACTTATACGTCGCGAACATACCCAAAACTGCTGAATGATTACTCTATTTAACTTACTGTTTCGATTGTTGATTGCTAAAACAAAAAGCCCCGAGAGACAAAAAATCTCTCGGGGACCAATGAATTGTAAAAATTGATTATTACCAATATGGTCTTAACCGATAAGACCAAACGTCATCTATTTTGCGGCAACCACTTCACCACAAGTGATCATCAGTTGATCGCGCAGCCAAATGTGGCCTTTATCTTTTTCACTTGATTCATGCCAGCTTAAGAAGCCGCTGATTTCCTTGTTTGCAAATGGGAAGTCTAGAATTTGCAGCTGATCGCTGTTTACCGCATTTTCTGCCATCCAACGTGGCGCGATAGTCACAAGCTCAGATTGACCCACCACATATAGTAGGTTGCTTAGACTAGAGCCTTCGTACGCGGCTTGGCAATCCAGTTCACGATATGCTTGTTCTGAGAAGCTGCGTTGACCGTGCACTTTCGATAACTTCGCATGTTTTTCGTTAAGCAGTTGCTCGGCCGTTACACCACCTTGAATGCGTGGGTGTGTTTTTGACGCGATAACCACTAATTCATCTTTGAAAATTTCAGTACTTGAGAAACCTTGCTCATCAAAGCGAGCATAATCGATCACGAAATCAATTTCTTGATAGCGCATACGCTCAGACAAAAGACGGTCAAATTCTGCATCTAGGTGAAGCTGAACGTTTGGTGCTTGTTGATTCACTTTTGCCATGATCTTCGGAGCAAAACGCATGTCACAAGGGCTGCAAATCGCCAACTTAAATAAGCGAGTCGAAGATTCTGGTTGGAATACGGAGCTAGGAAGTTCATTACGAATCAGCTGTAATGCTTGGCGAATTGGGCCAAACAACTGACGAGCGCGTTGCGTTGGCTGAATACCACGGCCCTGACGCATAAAGAGCTCGTCGTTAAACATCACTTTTAGGCGTGCCACGGCATTACTTACTGCTGGCTGAGACATGCCTAAGTTATGTGCTGCACGAGTAATATTTTGCTCTTGCATCACAGCATCAAATACAGTCAGTAGGTTTAAATCTACACCACGCAAAGTGCTTTCCATACGGTAGCTAGCAATTGCGCTCATCGCATCTTTCTTCTCTAACATTGAGTGCGCCTCTTTTGTAATCGTCAACTTTGTTCATTAAATTCATAACGAATAGAATCCCATCTCGCACAAAAGACGGCGGCTGGATTCGAATCATTTTACGAATAGATAACCTAACTTTTTATTATATTTGCCGTCCGGATACTTCCGGCTCGAACTGTACTATCAACTAATCGATTGCGGTTTCGCAACTAGATTGATATTTAATCAGTAAATTTTAGCCGATTAGGTATTTATCCTTTAAATAACAATGGCTTGATAAAAACATAAAAAACTATAAAACACGTAAAAGCGCATTCTTTGAGGAAGTATTTAGCAAATTGATGAGACGGATGGTCACCACACGCATGCATTTACCTCAGTTATTAGTCGAGAACAAACCAACAGATAACGACTATATCTCTGAGTGAAATTTGCACTTATCAGTCAAATTATCAGCAAATACACATTGAATAGAAATGAAAGAGAAAGAATAAAAATGCAGCCTTCTAGATTGAAAGGCTGCAACAAAATCGTGTCAAAAATAGGAAGGAACAATGTACTTAGAACAACGTACTTAAATGTTCGACACGTAACTTGGGAAATCAACTTGCTCCCACAACTGTTTGGATAACTCCGCTTGTGAATCCCACGCGCCTTGCAATACCCAATGGACAATGGCCTGAGCAACATCTGGGTATTTCACACTTTCGGCTTGTTGCTCCTTTAGCCACTGGCGTACTGCGGAAATGTCTAAGCTCTCCATCGACATCGCAAGTCCTAAGTCTTCTAAGGTCGCGACATTGCTTTGTTGCTCAAACTGACCTGCGAGTGGCTTAAGCAATAATTTTTTCCCTAGAGACAGAGCTTCCGAAGGGAGCTCAAATCCACCATTGGCAATGACACCACTACACCGATGCAAATGATGCTGAAAGTTGCTGTGGCATAAAGGGCGTAATTCTATGTTTTCCACTTGCTCACATTCGATCACATCGGGGTGATAACAGATGAACACTTGCTGGTTAAAATGGAACAGTAAATCCGAGATGTCTTCAATGGATTCGAACGGTAGATACACCAAAACAAAATCATCATTTTCTGCTTGGCTATCGACGGTATGCACTATCGGTGGTAGCAAAGGTTGATCAAAATGATGCCAATGCAAACCAAGGTGGTATTGAGAAGGCGCAAAGTATTCAATGACGGATTTGTCTAACCAACTCGCTCCCTTTAACGGCACTGGATAACGGAAAGCATTTTGATGACTGATACCAATCGACGGCTTATTTTGTTGTTTTGCCGCCCATGCCGTAACAGGCTCGAAATCATTGAGCACGAGATCATAGGACGACAAATCAAGCTGTTTAACTTCTTTGCAAAATTGCACCAAATTGTTACTCAATGCTGTTTTCGCATAGTTCACTGAACCTTTTTCAGTGATAAAGGTGAAGCCTCGGCGAGTCTGATAATCGCCAAACGCTTCCATTGAAAAGTACTTTTCAGGCGCTCGTCCAGAAAACAAAAAGTCGACCTCAACATCGTGCTCTTTAAACGCATGACTCATCGCCCTCGCACGCGCAATATGTCCGTTTCCTGTACCTTGAACACCGTATAAGATTTTCATCAATTAACCTCCCAGCATCGCAATCGCTAATCCACCACAAAAGCTACCTAGCAGTGCACCAATGATGACATCGGTAAAAAAGTGCACCCCCAATAAGATTCGCGCAGTTCCGATTAAACTTGCCCAAAAGAATGCTGCAATACCTAAACTTGGATAGAAGTGCTCAATCAGCGTCGCCATCACGAACGCTGCAGCGGTATGTCCTGAAGGCAGGCTATAGCGATCAGATGGGGTAATAAAAGCAGGAAGGAGTGCACTGAGTTCTTCAGGGCGACGACGCTTAAAACTGTTTTTCAGCGTCCAATAAATTGGCAACTCGATAGCAAAAGCAAGTAAACCCGCCAGTAAAAACCAGACTCCCTGCTCTTTATCTAAATACCAAGCTAATAAACCTAGCACCAAGTACAGATGTCCGTCACCACTGTGGGAGACTCCTTTACTGATGTTGGCAACTTGCTGATTAAAACGGTGCTTAAGACAAACACTAGAGAGCGCTAAATCAAACTTAGCAATGGTTGCAATTGGCTGTGTAATTGTCTCTATGGTTCGCATGTGGCCTTTCCTTACTTTGACAACGCCGTTGTGTGAAAAGTAGGAGGTTTAGGTGACAACTGCATGACGGGAGTTTGGACAATTAATGACAAATGCCAAATTAGAGTGTGCCCAATAATCTATCTATTGAGCACAATCATAGGAGAGATCTATTAAGAAGGGTTTGCTTGCTGCGGTTGAGGCGTATCGATATACCAGACTTTTCTCTTCTTACGACAGGCGCGCAAAGAGCCAATCGTCATGTCGCCATCTTTTGTCAGCTCGTAGCTAAGGGAGCGGCAAGTGTAATTTCCTGACAGTTCATGCTCTATACCCGTTTGCTCAGTTGTGCTCGAAACAGACTCTAAAAGAGGATTAGGCTGTGTCGATAGAATGTCACGATTTACCACATTGCTGCGCGCATAATCCTTATGGACGTAACCTTTTATCACGCCTTTCTGTTCAACGAGAAACCAAGGTTGATCCACCACTTTTGCCAACACATTAAAAACTTCCCCTTTCGATAACACGCCAAGCTTTTCTCCTTCTAGGCTCGGCTTGGATCGCAGGTTTAATGTGGTCTTAGAGCGATAGGAGACATCCATAAACTCAACGGGGTTTGAGGTATCCACACCGTCAGCAGTTGGTCGGAAGACTTCCGCTTGTTGTTTCTCACTAGGTTGCACTCGGATCTTCCACCACGAATAGGTTTCCGGATCTTTGCCTTTAAATTTATCTCGACTGTCCGACTCAAGAGCAACGAGCATTTGATTCAAAAACGACTCACGTCCCTCGTAGCTCAAGAATCGATCCATTTGATCATTAATCACCATGACACTCTGAGAGTGATCATTAATAGCAACAGGGGAAACCTCTGCCATATAGGTTTGAGATTGAAACAGCTGACAACCCGATAAGCTGACCAGAGTAATTACTGCGGCTGAACGTCCAAATTGTTTTGCTAACCTCATTATTCCTTAACCCTTCTTTTTACCTAGTGCAACTGCACTACTATAAATGGTCATTCAAAACTTTTGCCAAACAATTCGGGCCTTTGTGTGACAAGTCGCAATCCCAATGTTTGTTTTGGTAATGAAACGTCGCAAACTTGATGAGAACTTGCCTCTTCTAGCACGTTTCTATCGCACCATGCAGTTTCACTTAGCGCATCATTTTTCTCGAGTAAATGAAAAGACTCATCCGATATGAATAAAAAATCGACTTTAGGGTTGACGCGCTCCATGGAGTGCGGTACTAATTTGTTAACTTAATTATGTGGAAAGCTTAACAACTATGTCAGCTCATTTTTCTATTCTGCTTAGCCTCCTCCTGATCGTGACCAGTTCGCGCGGGTAGGCTGTGGAAGAAAAATAACCACACCAATTTCTAAGAACCCGCATGAGAATGCGGGTTTTTTTATATCTAAATACTGGAAGTAAACGATTAACTTGCACGTAAAGTGCAGAAATCAGGAAGGAAGCAAACATGAACGATCAGGTCATTATATTCGACACCACATTGCGTGATGGCGAGCAAGCGTTGTCAGCAAGCTTGACGGTTAAAGAAAAACTGCAAATTGCCTATGCGCTGGAAAGACTCGGCGTTGATGTTATCGAAGCTGGCTTCCCAATCTCTTCACCAGGTGATTTCGAGTCGGTACAAACCATTGCAAAAAACATCAAAAACAGTCGAGTTTGTGCCCTTTCGCGTGCCGTTGCGAAAGATATTGATGCCGCCGCTGAAGCATTAAAAGTGGCCGACCAATTCCGTATTCACACGTTTTTAGCCACTTCCACCATTCACGTAGAAGACAAACTACGCCGCAGCTACGACGATGTACTTGAAATGGCGGTCAACGCCGTTAAACATGCGCGTAACTACACCGATGATGTCGAGTTTTCTTGTGAAGATGCAGGTCGTACTCCTATCGACAACCTATGTCGCATGGTAGAAGCTGCCATCAATGCAGGTGCGAGCACAATCAACATTCCAGATACCGTTGGCTACACAGTACCAAGCGAGTTTGGTGGCATTATTCAAACCCTTTTCAACCGCGTTCCAAACATTGATAAAGCGATCATCTCCGTTCACTGTCACGACGACTTGGGGATGTCAGTTGCCAACTCTATTGCCGCCGTTCAAGCCGGCGCACGTCAGATAGAAGGCACCATCAATGGCATTGGTGAGCGAGCAGGTAACTGTTCTCTTGAAGAGATCGCAATGATCATCAAGACGCGTCAAGAGTTCTTGGGTGTTCACACTGGCATCAAACATGATGAAATTCACCGCACCAGTAAATTGGTGAGCCAATTATGCAACATGCCAATTCAGAGCAACAAAGCGATTGTGGGCGCGAATGCCTTTAGTCACTCTTCAGGTATCCACCAGGATGGCATGTTAAAGAATAAGAATACCTACGAAATCATGACCCCTGAGTCGATTGGCCTTAAAAACCAAGCACTAAACCTAACCAGCCGTAGTGGTCGCGCAGCCGTGAAGAGTCACATGGATACCATGGGATACAACGAGGACGAGTACAACCTAGACGCTCTATACGCGGACTTCTTGAAACTTGCCGACCGCAAAGGCCAAGTGTTCGATTACGATCTAGAGGCTCTAATGCACTTCTCGAACCTGCGTGAAGAAGATGACTTCTACAAACTGAACTACCTAAGCGTGCAATCGGGCAGCGTAATGGCCACCACCAGCATCAAAATGCAATGTGGCGATGAAGAAATGTGTGAAGCGGCAGTCGGTAATGGCCCAGTTGATGCGCTATACCAATGTATCTACCGCGTGACAGGCTACGACATCGTACTGGATAAATTCGACCTAACCGCGAAAGGCGAAGGTGAAGATGGTTTGGGTCAAGCTGACATCATTGCCAACTACAAAGGTCGTAAATACCACGGTACAGGCGTTTCCACCGATATCGTTGAAGCTTCCGGCCAAGCACTATTGCACGTTATTAATAGCATCCACCGTGCAGACAAAATCGAAGAAATGAAGCAGAAAAAGATTGCGACTGTGTAATAACAACCAGGCTACATGGCTCAGGAAAGAACACGCTCGTTGAAATAATTAAGCTCAAAATTAGAAAACTTAAAGGATTAACATGACAGACAAATCATACAAAATTGCCGTCCTACCCGGTGACGGCATCGGCCCGGAAGTAATGGCGCAAGCACACAAGGTATTGGATGCTATCGAAAAGAAGCACGGTATTGCGTTTGAGCGTGACGAACATGATGTAGGCGGCATCGCGATCGATAATCATGGCAGCCCACTTCCAGAAAGCACCGTAAAAGCGTGTGAAGAGTCTGATGCAGTACTATTTGGCTCGGTTGGCGGCCCGAAGTGGGAGCACTTGCCACCCAACGACCAACCAGAACGTGGCGCCCTACTTCCGCTACGTAAACACTTTCAACTGTTTTGTAACCTACGCCCAGCGCAAATCCACGCAGGTCTGGAAGCTTTCTCACCACTACGTGCAGACATCTCAGGCCGTGGCTTTGATATCGTCGTGGTCCGTGAACTGACAGGCGGGATCTATTTCGGTCAACCAAAAGGTCGTGAAGGCGAAGGTCCAACAGAGAAAGCGTTCGACACTGAGGTGTACCACCGCTTTGAGATCGAACGTATTGCAAAAATCGCTTTTGAGTCTGCTCGTCTACGTCGCAAGAAAGTGTGCTCTATCGACAAAGCGAACGTTCTACAAAGCTCTATTCTATGGCGTGAAGTAGTCGAAGAAATCGCAAAAGACTACCCAGATGTTGAGCTATCACACATGTACATTGATAACGCAACCATGCAACTTATCAAAGACCCAGCACAGTTCGACGTAATGCTATGTTCAAACATCTTCGGCGACATCATTTCTGATGAGTGCGCGATGATCACTGGCTCTATGGGTATGTTGCCTTCAGCGAGCCTAAACGAAAGCAAATTCGGTCTGTACGAGCCAGCAGGCGGCAGTGCACCAGATATCGCAGGTAAGAACATCGCTAACCCAGTGGCGCAAATCCTATCTGCGGCACTGATGTTACGTTATAGCCTTGGCGAAGAAGCCGCAGCACAAGACATCGAAGCAGCGGTGTCGAAAGCACTTTCAGCTGGCGAGCTAACAGGCGACCTTGCAGGCGACAACCCGGCACTCTCAACGTCTGAAATGGGCGATAAGATTGCTGAGTACATCTTAAACTCGTAATACAGAACAGATTCATAATAAATACTAAATCCTCTATCCACCAATGACTTACCTCTAAGTCATTGGTGCTAAAACAAAGCAACAAGGATAACGAGGAAAGGAAGCAAACAATGGGCAAAACACTATACGAAAAAGTCTACGACGCACACGTTGCCGTCGCAGCAGAAGGGGAAAACCCTATCTTGTACATCGACCGTCACTTGGTACATGAAGTAACGTCTCCGCAGGCTTTTGATGGCTTGCGTGAAAAAGGTCGTAAAGTGCGTCAGGTCAGCAAAACTTTTGCCACTATGGACCACAACGTTTCGACCACCACCAAAGACATTAACGCATCCGGTGAGATGGCACGTATCCAGATGGAAACGCTATCGAAAAACTGTGAAGAGTTTGGCGTTACGCTTTATGACATTAACCACAAATACCAAGGTATTGTGCACGTCATGGGCCCAGAGCTTGGTATTACCCTACCGGGCATGACCATTGTTTGTGGTGACTCGCACACGGCTACACACGGTGCATTTGGCTCGCTAGCATTTGGTATTGGTACCTCTGAAGTTGAGCACGTATTAGCAACTCAAACGCTAAAACAAGCGCGTGCTAAAACGATGAAGATCGAAGTGAAAGGCAAAGTAGCTCCGGGCATTACTGCGAAAGACATTGTGCTAGCAATCATCGGTGAAACGACAGCAGCAGGCGGTACAGGCTACGTAGTTGAATTCTGTGGTGAAGCGATCACTGACCTTTCAATGGAAGGTCGCATGACCGTATGTAATATGGCGATTGAGTTAGGTGCAAAAGCCGGTTTGATTGCGCCAGATGAAACTACATTCGAATACATCAAAGGCCGTAAGTTCTCACCTCAAGGTGCGGATTTTGATGCCGCTGTAGAATATTGGAAGACATTAAAAACTGACGATGATGCCCAGTTTGATGCGGTCGTGACACTAAACGCAGCGGATATCAAACCACAAGTCACTTGGGGTACTAACCCAGGACAAGTTATCGCGGTAGACCAACCAATCCCAGCCCCAGAAAGTTTTGCCGACCCAGTAGAAAAAGCATCGGCAGAAAAAGCTCTGGCTTACATGGGTCTAGAAGCAGGCAAGTCATTGTCTGATTACAACGTCGATAAAGTCTTCGTTGGCTCTTGTACTAACTCACGTATCGAAGATATGCGCGCAGCGGCGGAAGTCGCGAAAGGTCGCAAAGTCGCGTCTCACGTTCAAGCGCTAATCGTTCCTGGCTCTGAGCAAGTAAAAGCGCAGGCGGAAGCAGAAGGCCTAGATGTCATCTTTAAAGAGGCGGGCTTTGAGTGGCGCCTACCAGGTTGCTCGATGTGTCTAGCAATGAACAATGACCGTTTGGGTCCACATGAACGTTGTGCGTCTACTTCAAATCGTAACTTTGAAGGCCGCCAAGGTCGTGATGGCCGTACCCACCTAGTGAGCCCTGCGATGGCAGCGGCAGCAGCAATTGCTGGTCACTTTGTAGATATTCGTGAACTAGACTAAGGAGCAAACAAATGTCAGGCTTTAAACAACACACAGGCTTAGTTGTTCCTCTAGATGCGGCGAACGTTGATACTGATGCCATCATTCCAAAGCAGTTCCTACAAAAGGTCTCCCGCCTAGGCTTTGGTAAACACTTGTTCCATGACTGGCGCTTCCTAGACGATGCTGGCGAACAACCAAATCCAGAGTTCGTGATGAACGCACCTCGCTACCAAGGCGCGTCTATCTTGCTGGCTCGTGAAAACTTCGGCTGTGGCTCATCTCGCGAGCACGCACCGTGGGCACTGGCGGATTACGGCATAAAAGCGATGATCGCACCAAGCTTTGCCGATATCTTTTACGGCAACTCGATCAACAACCAAATGGTGCCAGTTCGTTTGACTGAGCAAGAAGTGGATGAGATCTTCCAGTTTGTTGAGGCGAATGAAGGCGCAGAAGTCGAGGTCGATTTAGAAGCGAATGTGGTTCGTGCCAACGGCAAAGAGTATGGTTTTGAAATCGATTCGTTCCGTCGTCACTGCTTACTAAACGGTTTGGACAACATTGGCCTAACCCTTCAGCACGAAGATAAGATTGCTGAGTACGAAGCGAATATCCCAAGCTTCTTGCGTTAAAACGCATTAGTAAATACACAAATCAAGGGCTGGCAATTGTCGGCCCTTTTAATGTTTTAGGTGACTGATTTTATAGCGTTTTACTTACGGAATACCGAACGCCTCTGTTGAAATTCGTCATCCTGAACAGCGGCGAAGGAGCGTGATTCAGGATCGACTGCCAGAATGTACTGTGCAGATTCATACTTTCTTTACTCAAGCGTTTGTGGGGATTAGATTCCTGCTGTCGCTTATGCTCCTCGGAATGACGGAGAATAAAGGCAACGGATAACTGATTACTGATTACTGAAAGAAAACAAGCACTCAACAGGTCTACACTATCAACAATATCTCATTCAAAGGTATCTCTATGAAGCGTCTGTTATTGCTATTGTGTACTCTGGTTTCTTTCTCGGCGTTCGCTGCTCCTAAATCTGACTTGTGGCCGTATTGGCAACAATCGAATCAGGCCAACCAAACACACATTTCCCACCAGGAATGGCAACAACTGTTAGACAATTACTTGGTTGAACAAGGTGAGAATACTTTGTTCCGTTATAGCAAAGTCACAACTTCAGACAAAACCAAGTTAAAGCAGTACATCCGACGACTGGTAAAACTCGATCCATTGCAGTACAACCAAGCAGAGCAATACGCCTATTGGGTGAACCTTTACAACGCCATCACGGTAGATCTTATTTTGGATAACTATCCCGTCGAATCCATCACCAAGCTGGGTGACTTATTTAGCTTTGGTCCTTGGGGAGATGATGTGGTCGTGGTCAACGGCAAGGATCTGACTTTAAACGATATTGAACATCGAATTTTGCGTCCAATTTGGAATGATCCAAGAACGCATTACGCCGTAAATTGTGCAAGTTTGGGATGCCCTAACCTACAAGCTCAAGCATTCACTGCCGAAAACACTGAAGCCTTACTTGAAAGTGCTGCCAGAACGTTTATTAACAGCAACAAAGGCGTATCCATTCAAGGAAACACGGCACAGTTGTCTTCCATTTATGATTGGTTTGCAGCGGACTTTGGTGGAGAAAAACAAGTCTTCAACCACATCGCGAAGTACGCGCCACAGTACAAAGACTTCTCTGGAAAAGTGAAGTACGAATACGATTGGCGTTTGAATCAAGCTGACTAATTTATCGTCACCGTTCAGCTTGCAACGCTTTTGGTCACCCGTAACCCAAAAGCTAAAAGGGCACCAAGTGCCCTTTTTATTTTCTAGATTTTGACAAAATCACTTAAAGCCTTTGACCTTTTTAATCAGATCGTAAGCGTTTTGAATCTCTTGAGATTTTTCTTTCGCTACGTTCATCATCTCTGGTGGTAGGCCTTTAGCCATCAATTTGTCTGGGTGATGCTCGTTCATCAGTTTACGATAAGCACGCTTGACGGTTTTACTGTCGGCATCTGAAGACACATCCAGAATTTTGTACGCGTCAGCCAGTTGATCCGCTTGTGAAGCTTGTTGCCAGCTACCACCAGAAGATTGGCCTTGATGCTGATCATGAAAACCACCCTGGCTTTGGAAACGGAATGCGGCTTCTTGCATTTGCAAGCGACGCTCTAGCTGCTCAGAAGAGAAACCCAAACCACGTGCTATTTTGTGTAACACATTTCGTTCACTAGGATGAATCGAGCCGTCAGCAAAGGCCGCCGAGATTTGTAGTTCAAGGAAAAATTGCAACAAGTCAAAACGGCCTGCTGTCGAAATTTTCACACGAACAAGAACGTCTTCTAACGGAAAGTCACTGTCTTTACCTTCACGAAACTCATCTTGCGCAGCGCGGCGCTGTTCGCCATGCAAATTCATGCGGTCCATCATGGCAGAAGCCAGTTGGATTTCCTCTTTGGTGACTTGGCCTTTCGCTTTTGCTACATGTCCCATTACCGCAAACGCCGCTTTAAAAAATTCTTCTTGGCGCTGAGCTTGGCTCGGCCCTTTTCCAAAGCCGCCAGTAGAGAACCCGGCTTGACTCAAGCGACGTGCTTTATCGAATTGATGGCCAATAAATAAGCCAAAGAGTAAACCTAGCGGCCCGCCAAGTAACAAGCCAAAAAAGGCACCCAGAATTTTGCCAAAAATATGCATTATGTGTTCTCTATCAATGAATTTTTATCGACGACGGCGGTCTTATAGTGCCGGATGCAACGATTTCCTTTATGATAATGGAATTAGTTTTATTTCGGCTAGGCCATTTCGCCTGCTTATCTTTGCAGCTATTTTGTCGTCATTATGCCACAGTGAATCAATACGCTGGGATAAATGCGACTATAGTTGATTCATTTGGCTATTACGCTAGGGTACAACAAGCCCTATAGCCATCGAGTAGTAGTGACACAGGAAAGTTCAATTCAATGCAACATTTCTCCCGCACATGTTTAGCGGCCTCTATCAGCACCGCCTTGTTTGTACCCACCACTCAAGCTAAAGCGAATATCCATGATAGTGTGCAGGAAATGCCCGCCACAGATCAATGTTTGGTCGATACCAGTGGCGAGGAGGACGCTCTTAATACCCCAGTAGTGGTAGAAGCTGACACCCTGCAAGCCATCAATGGTGACAAAGCTCAGTACTCAGGTAATGTACAAGTCACCCAAGGCCAGAAGAAAATCACCGCAGATAGCGTAACGCTGCACCAACAAGACAACGTCGTGGTTGCCGAAGGCAACGTGACTTTCAATGACGGCCAAGTCAAAGCTCGATCTGATCGTGTTACTAATGACATCAACCAAGACACGTTTTCACTGGAGAACACCGATTATCAGTTCCTTTGCCAACAAGGTCGAGGTACAGCAGCATACATTGCGCGTACAGGTCAGTCGGTTTATGAACTCGAAGATGGTTCTATTACATCATGTCCTCAAGGCGACAATTCATGGCGTTTAGTGGCATCAGGTATTGACGTTGACCAAGATGAAGAGACAGCGACGCTGCACCACCCTCGATTTGAAGTGTTAGATGTGCCTGTTTTCTATGTGCCGTATCTAACCATGCCAATTGGAGATACGCGTAAAACGGGTTTCCTCTTCCCTTCTTTATCGTACGGTTCTAGTGATGGTATGGAAGTCGAGGTGCCATTCTATTGGAACATCGCGCCTCAATATGACATGACACTCACCACGCTCTATATGCAGCAACGTGGTACAAAACTCGATACTGATTTCCGCTACCTAACAGATGGTTGGGGAAATGGGGAAATCAAAGGCGAATACCTCAATAGTGATCGCAAATATCAGGACGAGTCTCGTTGGGGCTACCAAGTTAAACACGACGGTATCATCAATAAACAGTGGATAGTCAAAGTCGATTACTCAAAAGTGAGTGATATTGATTACTTCCTCGATCTCGACTCCGATATTGGTAACCGTGAAGATGGTCAACTGGT
The DNA here is from genome assembly GCF_020515785.1 of Vibrio sp. E14. NCBI lineage: Bacteria > Pseudomonadati > Pseudomonadota > Gammaproteobacteria > Vibrionales > Vibrionaceae > Vibrio > Vibrio sp. E14. The sequence continues at coordinate 311,768 of NZ_JAHPJI010000004.1, read as the reverse complement.
TCAAGAAGGACAAGTACAATATCGTTCTGACTTCTGGGATGCTTCGTTAACTGTTCGTGACTTCCAAATCTTATTGAAAGAAGAGAACCGCCCTTATCGCCTGCTTCCTCAGTTAGACTTGAACTACTACACGCCATTGTGGGGAGATTACCTCAACTTTGACGTGAAGAGCCAAGTCAGCCGCTTCGATACGAGCGATGCTGCGCGACCAAATGCGACCCGTGTTCATATTGAACCAGGGCTTACATTGCCGCTTTCAAATTCATGGGCAACGTGGACAACGGAAGCTCGCGTGCTTTCCACGTACTACTCTCAAGACTTAACGGGTCTGACAGATGTAAACTTGCAAAACCAGTTAGATGACGAAGTTTCTCGTGTTATCCCCGAGTTCCGTACGCATGCGCAACTTTACTTAGAGCGAGACACGAGTTGGATCAAGGGCTACACACAAACACTGGAACCTCAGCTGCAGTACTTGTACGTACCTGAAGAAGATCAAACCAACATCTACAATTACGATACCACCTTGCTACAAACCGACTACTACGGGCTATTCCGCAGTCGTAAGTACAGTGGCATTGATAAAATCGCCTCTGCGAACCAGTTAAGCTACGGTGCGAGTACTCGCTTCTTTGATGATGACTATAAAGAGCGTCTTAACGTTTCATTTGGTCAGATTTACTACTTCGATAAAAAGACCAAACTGAGCAACAGCCCAAATCTTCCGGATGAGACCACCAACTATTCATCATGGGCGATTGAAGCCGATTTCAACTACAACGATTATTTGTTCTATCACGGTGGAATTCAATACGATATCGATTTGAGCTCCATGCAGTTGGCGAACAGTACCTTAGAGTACCAATTTAACGGTGGCTTTATTCAGGGTAACTATCGTTACGTCACGCGTGAATACATCGAAGATACGATCATTCTCGAAAACCTAGACACAATTACTCGTAAAGGCATTTCACAAGCAGGTATTGTAGCGGCCTACGAGTTCAACCCGAACTGGTCTGCAAGTGGTCAATACTACTACGACCTAAATGAAAATGCGGACCTAGAATGGCTAGCGAGCCTGCGTTACCAGTCTGACTGTTGGTACATTGGTGTGACTTACGCCAACCAATTGCTTGGTTGGGAAAACCAAACTATCGGCAGCACTGGCGCATCACCTGAATACGAAAATAACTTTAGCGTTAACTTCGGTATTCAAGGCTTTGCGACCAATCAGCATGAAGACACTGCAGTCAAAGAACTGGATGGTTCTGACAACGCGATTAAGTACGGCCGCCCATTCTATCTGAACAATTAATCGAAATAGGCGTCTTAAATGAATAAGACGCCTATTCAAAAAATACTGACGGAATTTTAAATGAAAATTTGGAAATCAATCTTATTCACGACCCTACTCTCTTGCGGAGCGGTTGCAGCACCAGTAGAGATCGATAAGGTTGCGGTCATCGTGAACGACGGTGTAATTCTACAAAGCGACATCGAAACAGCGATGAAAACGCTGCAAGCCAACGCACGTCAAAGCGGAAAGAGCTTACCTTCTGCTAGCGTGTTAAAAGAACAAGTTGTTGAAAAGCTGATTATTGACACGTTGCAAGGCCAAGAAGCAGACCGTATCGGTGTGCGTATTGACGATAACCGCTTAAACCAAGCGATTGCGGAGATCGCACGTAATAATGAACAATCTGTAGAACAACTCGCCGCTTCTGTAGAAAGTGAAGGCTTGAGTTACCCAGAATTCCGCGAACAAATCCGTAAGGAAATCGCCGCTTCAGAAGCCCGTAATGCACTGGTTCGTCGCCGTATTAATATCCTTCCAGCAGAAGTCGACAGCCTTGCTGAGCAACTATCACAAGAAACCAATGCGACCGTTCAATACAAAATTGGACACATTCAACTACGCTTCTCTGACGGCAAAGAAAAATCTGCTGTAGAAGCAGAAGCAAAAGCGCTGGCGAAAAAGCTGAACGAAGGTGCAGACTTTACGGAGATGGCCTACGCCTACTCAAAAGGTCCTAAAGCTTTACAAGGTGGCGACTGGGGTTGGATGCGTAAAGAAGAGATGCCAACCATCTTTGCCGATCAGATCAAAATGCAAAACAAAGGCAGCATCATTGGTCCATTTCGCAGTGGCGTCGGTTTCCACATCCTAAAAATTGAGGATGTAAAAGGCCTAGAAACGGTTGCAGTAACGGAAGTAAATGCGCGTCATATCCTGATCAAACCAACCGTGATTCTGAGTGACGAAGGGGCGAAGAAGCAACTGAATGAATTTGTACGCCGCATCAAAGCTGGCGAAGCCACTTTCGCTCAACTGGCAACACAATACAGTCAAGATCCAGGCTCGGCAGCGCAAGACGGTGAGCTAGGTTATCAAACGCCAGATCTTTACGTGCCTGAATTTAAACACCAAGTAGAAACTCTGCCTGTTGGCTCAATCAGCGAACCGTTCAAAACCGTTCACGGCTGGCATATCGTTGAAGTGTTGGATCGTCGCCAAGTTGACCGCACAGACTCAGCGATGAAGAATAAGGCTTACCGTATTCTATTTAACCGTAAATTTAATGAAGAAGCGGGCGCATGGATGCAAGAACTACGCGCAAGTGCGTTTGTTGAAATCGTGGATGACAACAATGACAACTAATACAATTCGTAGAATTGTCGTAACCGCAGGGGAACCTGCGGGTATCGGCCCAGACTTAGTGCTTGCCTTATCGAAGGAAGATTGGGCGCACCAAATTGTCGTCTGCGCCGATAAAAACATGCTGATGGACAGAGCCAAGCAGCTTGGCATTGAAGTCCAACTGTCTGATTACAATCCAGAAGAAGCGCCTAAAGCACAAAAAGCAGGCACGCTTATCGTTGATCATATCCAAATATCGGAACCTGCGGTCGCAGGCGAGCTCAACGAAGCGAATGGTCACTATGTACTAAAAACGCTAGAAAGAGCCGCTTTAGGCTGTATGAATGATGAATTTGATGCTATTGTCACCGGCCCTGTTCATAAGGGGGTGATTAATCGCGCAGGTGTTGCATTCAGTGGTCATACTGAGTTTTTCGCCGAGAAGTCAAAAACGCCGCTAGTCGTCATGATGCTAGCAACGGAAGGGCTACGCGTGGCGCTGGTCACAACACATATTCCTTTAGCGTATGTGTCCAAAGCGGTCACCGAAGAGCGATTAGAAAAAATCATCGATATTCTTCATAAAGACCTTGTAGAAAAGTTTGCTATCGCACAACCAAACATCTACGTTTGCGGGCTTAACCCTCATGCTGGCGAAGATGGCTGCTTAGGTCGTGAAGAGATCGAAACCATCACTCCGACACTGGAAAAGATTCGACAAGAAAAAGGTATCAACCTGATCGGCCCTTTGCCGGCAGATACCATTTTCAATGAAAAATATTTAAATGATGCTGATGCTGTTTTAGGCATGTACCACGACCAAGTGTTGCCAGTATTAAAATACAAAGGCTTTGGTCGTTCAGTAAACATTACTCTTGGCCTACCTTTTATTAGAACATCGGTGGATCACGGTACTGCATTAGATCTGGCAGGGACAGGTCAAGCGGATACAGGGAGTTTCCGAACAGCGCTCACGCATGCGATAGATTTGGTAGAGAAGAAACAATGAGAAATGATGTCCATTTAGGACACAAAGCGCGTAAACGTTTTGGTCAAAACTTCCTGAACGATCCATACATTATTGATGGAATCGTATCAGCGATTAACCCAAAACCAGGTCAAAACCTGGTTGAAATCGGTCCTGGTCTTGGTGCAATCACTGAGCCGGTAGGTCGTGAAGTGGATAAGTTCACAGTTATCGAATTAGACCGCGATCTGGCGGAACGCCTACGTACTCACCCTGAACTGGCGGATAAGTTGACCATCCATGAGGGTGACGCTATGCGTTTTGACTTCACTCAATTAGTGAAGCCAAACAACAAGCTACGCATTTTCGGTAACTTGCCGTACAACATCTCTACACCATTGATGTTCCACCTTTTTGAATTCCATAAAGACATTCAAGACATGCACTTTATGCTGCAAAAAGAAGTGGTAAACCGCTTAGCCGCCGGCCCTGGCAGCAAAGCTTACGGCCGTTTAACGGTAATGGCTCAGTACTACTGTAAAGTGGTACCAGTACTGGAAGTACCGCCAACGGCATTCGTTCCACCACCGAAAGTGGACTCTGCCGTTGTTCGTTTAGTGCCATATGAAGAGCTACCATGCCCTGCGAAAGATCTGCGTTTGCTGGATCGCGTTTGTCGTGAAGGCTTTAACCAACGTCGTAAAACAGTTCGTAACTGCTACAAATCGTTGTTAAGCACAGAAGTACTAGAAGAGCTAGGTGTTAATCCAAGCATGCGTCCAGAGAACCTGACGCTAGAACAATTCGTCGCGATGGCGAACTGGCTTGCGGATAACCCGCAGCACTAAGAACTCAAACGATAAGCCAAACCCTTGCCGGTTTGGCTTATTATTATTGGGATATTACGTTTCTGAGGAGTGCACATGGACGTCATTCAACCTTGCATCAAAATTCAAGTTCACACCAAATACATCGAAGAACAGTCCAATCCTGAGCTACAACGCTACGTTTTCGCCTATATCATCACCATCAAAAACCTTAGCCAACAAACCGTGCAGTTAGTGAGCCGTCGCTGGTTAATCACAGACTCGAATGGCAAGCAAATGACGGTTGAAGGTGACGGTGTGGTGGGTCAACAACCTTTTATTCCAAGCAATGATGAATACACGTACAGTAGCGGAACCGCGTTAGAAACCCCTGTCGGCGTTATGCAAGGGCACTACAAAATGCTGGATGAAAAAGGACAGGAGTTCATCACCGAAATTGAACCATTTCGTCTTGCTGTTCCAAATGTTTTAAATTAGTAAATTGGAGATTCAGTGGCTACTTATATTGTTGGTGATATTCAAGGCTGTTTTGATGAATTGCAGCGACTACTAGAACAAGTCTCTTTCTCTGCGAAAAAAGACCAACTTTGGCTCGCTGGTGATTTGGTCGCCAGAGGGCCTAAATCACTAGAAACTTTACGCTTTGTGAAGTCACTTGGCACAAGCGCAACAGTGGTGCTTGGTAATCACGACCTTCACCTGCTAGCCGTTGCTCACGGGATAAAAAAGGTCAAAGACAAAGATAAAACCGCGCCTATTTTCACAGCACCCGATAAAGAAGATCTATTGGCATGGCTAGCTCAGCAACCTCTTATGGCCGAGCATGACGAGTTCGTGATGTGTCACGCTGGGATATCACCGCAGTGGAATCTAAAAACCGCAAGAAAATGTGCCCGCGAAGTTGAACGCATCATCCAAAGTGAAGAGCTGCCTTGGCTCTTAAAAAACATGTACAGTAATCAACCTGATTCCTGGGATGACTCTCTACAGGGTTTGGACCGATACCGTTATATTATCAATGCTTTTACGCGGATGCGCTTTTGTTTCCCCGATGGTCGTTTGGATATGGATTGTAAACTACCACCACAACAAGTTTCCGGTAACGAACTTATTCCATGGTTTGATGTACCTCAGCGCGTTCACCTCAATAAAACGGTGTTATTTGGTCACTGGGCTGCACTACAAGGCCATGTAGACGAAGAGATCATCGGTCTGGATACTGGCTGTGTTTGGGGCGGAAGCCTAACCATGATCCGTTGGGACGATAAGAAAATCTTTACTCAGGATGCGTTAAGTTAAACACGGAATAATAGTCGATAATCCATCGTAAGGAGAATGCCTGTCACCTAACATCTCCTGTAGGGTCATTCCAGCGAGCCTTAGCGAGACTAGGAATCTAATATCCGCACGCTGCGGGTAGATAGAGATACCTTTAACAACAAAGTACTCGTATAGAAGATCCTGAATCACGCTCCTCCGTCGCTTTCAGGATGATGGCAGGCCGGGATGGCCGCTCGCTGTTATACGAACGGCATTATCGTATTAACTACGCTGTATTAATCTCGAATTACTTTTCTAACACAGTAAAGCGCATGTTGTAGGCGTTCTTCTCATCGGCTTGATACTTTTCTGAGTAAGTTTCCTTAAACTCGTCTCCCCAATCTGGGAACTGAGTATCACCATCAATCGCGGCTTCAATGTGTGTTACATATAGTTTATTGGCCATCGGTAGGCAAGCTGCGTAAATCGCACCACCACCAATGATCATCACTTCTTCCACGTCACCAGCCACGTCCAAAGCTTGCTCAATCGATGTTACGGTAGTGACGCCTTCGATCTTTAGTGTCTCATCACGGCTGATAACAATATTCAAGCGACCAGGTAAAGGGCGACCAATAGACTCATAGGTTTTGCGTCCCATCACAACCGGTTTTCCCATGGTACAACGCTTAAACCAAGCGAAATCAGCGGGAAGATGCCAAGGCATTTGATTGTCTTTGCCAATGATGCGATTGTCGGCCATCGCGGCAATCATACTAATGATCATGTTAGGTCCTTATACAATAGGTCTGCGGCGATAGAATAACAGCCCTGGAACAGCAAGACCAACAGCTAAACCTGCAATAATAAACATGGCCTTAAGAAAGTTCTCCATACAAGTTGCAACGAGCTCAGGTGAATAACCAATATGGTTGATCTCAACCATGGCTATCATTGCTTTGTATGCAAACACGCCAGGTACCATCGGGATCAAAGCTGCCACAGTGAACACTTTTGGGTGCGCGAGAAAGCGGCGAGACCAGTATACCCCGATCATCCCAACTAGCGTCGCGGCAAAAAAGGTCGCCCATTCAATGGGAATACCAAACTGCATCATCAAATAACGGCTGCCGTGTCCAATCGCGCCGCCAACAGCGCAATACACTAAAGCTCTTTGTGGCACGTTAAAAACCAGTGCAAATCCAACTGCGGGAATCGCAGCGAAAAACATGTCATTCAGCAGGCCAAGCATCAAATCAAATAAACTCATTAGATTGCCCACCCCCAAATTCCAGTAACGCTCATCGCAGCAACGATGCCCAAACACGTCGCCAACGTCAGTAAGCTGGCCATCACAAACCGGGCAATACCCATGTTAATGTGCCCTTTCAGCATGTCTGCCACTGAGTTAATCAACGGGAAACCCGGTACGAGCATTAATACCGACGATGCCATTGCAACGGTGGGCAGATTGCCGATTTGGTAGATTTCCGCTTGCGCAGAAATTAGGGTGGTGACAAAGGCGGTCGCTGCAAAGTTCAGTAAAGGGTTAAAGTGACGATGACCAATTTCTTGGCGAACGATCATGCCACCAGCTGATGCTAAAAAGGTCATAACAAATACCCCCCAATCGCCACCAGCCAGATGACTGAATGCCGCACATGACAAGCCAATCATAAACACCACCAGCCAGCGGTTATAACGCTCTGGACTGATGGCGTTCAGCTTTTTCTGCGCCATGGTTGCATCGAGCAGCCCACGCTCCATCATGATGCAGATACGTTGAATTTGCGTAATAACGCGCATATTAATGCCACGATCGGCACAACTTCGGGTGGTGGTGATGCAGTGTCCATCCATTACCGTCGTTACAACCAGTGCATTGGCTGATAGCGCAACCGCAACTTCATTAACCCCACAAGCAAGGCCAATACGGCGCATAATATCGCTCACCAGAGTACTTTCAGCACCATGAGCGAGTAGCATTTGCCCGGCTTGGGCAACAAGGCGAGAAATAGATCGTTGAGTGGATACCGCCAACTCTCCAGACGGTATGGTTTCTAGAGTCATAAATCAGTCTAATTCCTTTTAGGGTGTTGCTCATTCATACGCGAGAGGTCCAAACTAGCCCTCAAAAATCACGACGTATCGGCTATTGTGCCGTAAATCACACCATCTAAATATGATTTAGATACAAAAAAAGCCGCAATAAATAATTGCGGCTTAATGAATTATTGGCAAACAGGCATTGTTTGACGGTTCTGATTAGTCACGAACGTAGACAACGTGACCGTCATCTTCTTCATCGTCCCAGTCATCCCAATCGTCGTCGTCATCTTCAGTGATAACGTCTTTACCCGCCATCGCATCTTTATGGTAGTCATCCCACATGAAGTTAACTTTATCTTCTTCAGCCACTTCCTCCTCTTCGCGAGGTAGGTTATCCATAAAGTCAGCCAATTTGTAACAAAGCTCTTTAGTACCGTTACGATTGATCGCCGAGATCTTAAAGTACTCGTCTTCCCAGCCTAGTGCGTCTAAGATTTCTTGGATCTTCTCATTCGCTTCTTCTTCAGGCATTAAATCAACTTTGTTGAATACTAACCAGCGTGGCTTGCTTGCCAGTTTTTCACTGTATTGCTCTAGCTCATCAATGATCGTCAGTGCATTTTGCACCGGATCAGACTGATCAATTGGCATAATATCGATCATGTGCAGCAACACTCGGCAACGCTCTAAGTGCTTCAAGAATCGAATACCAAGACCAGCGCCATCTGCTGCACCTTCGATAAGACCTGGAATGTCTGCAACAACAAAGCTTTTCTCTGGTACGACACTCACTACGCCCAAGCTTGGAATCAACGTCGTGAATGGGTAATCAGCGACTTTTGGTTTTGCTGCTGAGACTGCGCGGATAAAGGTTGATTTACCTGCATTAGGTAGACCAAGCATACCAACGTCAGCAAGAAGCAATAGCTCAAGGCGAATTTCACGTACTTCACCTTTTGTGCCTAATGTTCTTTGACGAGGCGCGCGGTTTACTGAAGATTTGAAACGCGTGTTACCTAGACCGTGCCAACCGCCTTTTGCGATCATCACTTTCTTACCGTGTTCAGCAACTTCTGCCACGATTTCATTTGTGTGGATATCCACTGCGCGCGTACCTACAGGCACACGAAGAACGATGTCTTTACCACGTTTACCAGTACAGTTACCACCGCGGCCATTCTCACCACGCTCCGCTTCGTAGAAGCGCTGGAAACGATAATCAATCAGAGTGTTAAGGTTTTCATCGGCTTGGATATAAACATCACCACCGTCGCCACCATCACCGCCATCAGGGCCACCTTTAGTGATGAATTTTTCACGCCAGAAACTCACAACGCCGCTACCGCCGTCGCCAGCCTGAACTTTTACTACCGCTTCATCTACGAACTTCATCTTTTACTCCGACTACTTCGTGCGTGGATTAAATCTACTTTGTCATCTGACAATTTTAGCAGATGACAGATCTAAGCTCCCAGCCCACAAATAACGTGGAAACGAGAAACTTCGATATGTCGACTGCCATAAATAAAAAACCCCGCCGATTCGGCAGGGCTTTTGAATTCAGCTTAAAGCTATTAAGTAACTTGGTAAAAACCTAATTACTCAGCTTCGATGCTTACAAACTTACGGTTCTTAGGACCTTTCACTTCGAACTTCACTTTACCTTCAGTAAGAGCGAATAGAGTGTGGTCTTTACCGATACCTACGTTGTTACCAGCGTGGAACTTAGTACCACGTTGACGAACGATGATGTTACCTGCAAGTACAGATTCACCACCGAAACGCTTAACACCTAGACGTTTGCTTTCTGAATCGCGGCCGTTACGAGTAGAACCACCAGCTTTTTTGTGTGCCATTGTTAAACTCTCCTAATAGATTAAGCGTTGATACCAGTGATCTTCACTTCAGTGAACCACTGACGGTGACCCTGTTGCTTACGAGAGTGCTTACGACGACGGAACTTAACGATTTTAACTTTATCGCCACGACCGTGTTGTACAACTTCAGCAACAATTTTGCCGCCCTCTACAAGAGGAGCACCAACTTTGATGTCTTCGCCGTTAGCAACAAGAAGAACTTTATCAAATTCTACAGTTGCACCAGTTTCAACGTCTAATTTCTCTAAACGAAGAGTTTGACCTTCGCTTACACGGTGTTGTTTACCACCAGATTGGAAAACAGCGTACATATTTTACTCCGCTTTTTCCGCACAGCCTTTCTTGAGGGTGTGCGCTAAACTAATCATCAATAGGGCGCAGATTCTACAGAATAGATGCTCCTATGACAAGCCATATTTTGAAAAAATTGGCGAAAAGCTAATCGCCAAAGAAAAGTGCGGCAATCATGCCCTTTAGTAATGTATTAATCAACGTTTTTTAGTGTATTATTCGACAATTATATAAATCGAATAAGCCTTGCAGGGTCTAACTTCAGCCGGATATACGATGGATTTTAAAACTATCCAAGCGCTTACTGCCGATGACATGGCAAAAGTGAATGAAACAATTCAAGCCCAACTTAATTCTGATGTCTCTTTAATCAACCAGCTCGGTTTTTATATCGTGAGTGGTGGAGGCAAACGTCTGAGACCGCTTTTAGCGATACTGTCAGCCCGCGCACTTGGTTACCAAGGCAACGGTCATACAATGGCAGCTGCGTTTATTGAGTTCATCCATACAGCGACTTTGCTGCATGATGACGTGGTCGACGAATCAGACATGCGCCGCGGTAAAGCAACTGCGAATGCTGCATTTGGCAATGCTGCTAGCGTGTTAGTTGGGGACTTTATCTATACTCGCTCATTCCAAATGATGACGGAGCTAGGATCCATGAAGATCCTTAAGCTAATGAGCAACGCCGTAAACGTGATCGCCGAAGGTGAAGTTCAGCAGTTGATGAACTGTAACGATCCTGACACGACAGAAGAAAGCTACATGCAAGTCATCTATTCTAAGACGGCACGCTTATTTGAGTCTGCAACTCAAATTGGCGCAATCTTAAACGATGCTCCTGAGCATGTTGAAATCGCAATGCAAAATTACGGTAAGTATTTGGGTACTGCGTTTCAGCTTATTGATGACGTCATGGATTACACCTCTGATGGCGAAGACATGGGTAAAAATGTGGGGGATGATTTGGCTGAAGGCAAGCCAACTTTGCCTCTACTTCACGCTATGCGTAATACCACGCCAGACAATGCCCTCATGATTCGCGAAGCAATTGAGAAGGCCAATGGCATGGATCGCTTAGAAGAAATTCTCGCGGTGATGAAAGAGGCCGGATCTCTGGAATACACGACGCAAAAAGCACTAGAAGAAGCAGACAAAGCGATCGAAGAACTATCAGTATTGCCGGAATCTGAATACAAGCAAGCGCTTATTACTCTGGCTCATGTCGCGGTACAACGCACGAAGTAATCATAGCAACCCATAACGCAAGACTTAAAACAAAAAGGAAGAGCAAGCTCTTCCTTTTTTGTATCTGATACCTAATGCCGTGATAAGCGCTAGTAATATCTGTCACTACCGCCATGCAGTTGTGGGTCATCTTCTATTTCATCAAAGCTAACCGCAATCTGCTGATCAGAACCTTGTTTCGACAACAGTACCGTCTCTGCTTCACGGTCGACCACCAATATCGTACCTACGCCCTGCTGGCATTCAACAACCATGCCTTTACGGATTCGACTAGCTTCCATCATCTTCTCCTTCACCACGTTGTTTTGATCAAGTAATTTTACGAAGCAGAGAAGCCAAAGATCAAAAAAGCCGATCATTTTGATCGGCTTTCTTCTTATTCGAGCTTTCTAGATTACTTTGCGAATTCAACACCAATATTGATGTCGCCATTTAGTGTTTCTAGCATACCGTCTAGTGCAGACTTTTCGTAGTCGCTGAGTTTGCCGTAGCTTAGTACTTCTTCTACGCCTTCTTTCCCTAGTTTCACAGGCTGTGCGAAGTAAGTCGCGTGCTCACCGTCGCCTTCAACGTATGCACATTCAACTACGCCTTCTTCACCTTGAAGAGCACGAACTAGAGACAGACCAAAGCGACATGCAGCTTGGCCCATTGATAGTGTTGCACTACCACCACCCGCTTTCGCTTCTACAACTTCGGTACCTGCGTTTTGAATACGTTTCGTTAATGCTTCTACTTCTTCAGCTGTAAAGTCAACGCCTTCCACTTGAGACAGTAGAGGTAAGATCGTTACGCCAGAGTGACCACCGATAACAGGTACGCGAATGTCACCTGGATCTTTGTCTTTTAGCTCTGCAACGAATGTTTCTGAACGGATAACGTCAAGTGTTGTTACACCGAACAAGCGACGCTTATCGTAAACACCCGCTTTCTTAAGTACTTCAGCGGCAATTGGCACTGTTGTATTTACCGGGTTTGTGATGATACCAACACAAGCTTTCGGACAAACAACCGCAATCTTCTCCGCTAGCGACTTAACAATACCAGCATTTACATTGAATAGATCCGCGCGATCCATACCAGGCTTACGAGCAACACCTGCAGAAATCAGCACAACATCCGCACCTTCTAGTGCTGGAGTAGGATCTTCACCCGCGTAACCTTTGATAGAAACTGGCGTCGGGATGTGGCTAAGGTCAGCAGCCACACCAGGAGTTACTGGAGCAATATCGTATAAGGCTAAATCAGAACCAGCAGGAAGACGGTTCTTAAGTAGAAGGGCCAGGGCTTGACCGATGCCACCAGCGGCACCAATAACGGCTACTTTCATGTAGTTCTCCTTGAGAGTATTTCTCTTATAAACGTATTCGTAGGGTAGTTTGTAACCAACTTAAATAAAGCTATCGGAATCACAACTTGATTACAATCAATTAACGCTAGCTTTGCGACCTCGCGCAACTCGCTGTTACCGTGCTACAAATGGGGCTTGGATTATTCTTTTATTCTGTTGAAATGACAAGGAATTCAAGAAAACAAAAACAGCCCTACTTCATATAGTTAAAGAATTCCATGTGGTATATAGTTTACAGTGACGTAACTAACATAATACTGGGACTCTTTGGCACCGCATGAATATATATGCGAGAATATGCAAAATTGCTGACCCGTAATAAGAGATTCGTAATGACTATGCGCAATTCAGAAAAACAAGACAACTTAGTCCGCGCCTTCAAAGCCCTATTAAAAGAAGAGAGCTTTGGCTCACAGGGTGAGATTGTTGATGCACTCAAACAACAAGGATTTGAAAGCATTAACCAATCGAAAGTATCACGCATGCTGACTAAATTTGGCGCCGTCCGCACACGCAATGCAAAAATGGAAATGGTTTACTGCCTTCCTGCTGAGCTAGGCGTACCGACTGTAAGCAGCTCTTTGCGTGAACTGGTGCTAGACATTGACCATAACGCGGCATTAGTTGTTATCCATACTGGCCCTGGTGCTGCGCAGTTGATTGCTCGCTTGCTTGACTCACTGGGTAAATCCGAAGGTATTCTTGGTGTTGTTGCAGGTGATGACACTATCTTTATCACTCCAACGATGGCGATTACGACTGAACAGTTGTTCAAATCAGTATGTGAACTGTTCGAATACACTGGCTAAGTTCTTTCACATTTAGATCAGCTAACTCTTTGTGGGCTATAAAAGAAATCTCATTTTGTAGCCCATGATTTATGTAAATTTCTTGCTTATCCAGACCATTATTTAACCACCTATTTTGTGATTAACATCACGCAATTGATCTTTTTCACTTCGTTCACTTAATACTTATTAAGTGTTTGTTATAAAAAGAATTAAATCACAAATCTAACACTATCCTCCTGCACAAGATTCAGACTTATCAACTATAACATTTAACAATTGGATAATTTTCTGCCAATTTTTTGTTATGATTCGCTCGCTTTTTCAAACGATTGGATTGGAAAAGATGCCGTTTCCAAATAGGAAACTCCAGAAGTGATTTATGGTTATTTCCGGGTAAATAATGAATATAAGGAAGGGAAATTCATGGCATTTAACAAACTTCTCAAAGTAGGCGCTATCGCTGCAGCAGTAATGGGTGCAGGCGCAGTTAACGCTCAAGAGTTTATTACTATCGGTACTGGCTCTGTTACAGGTGTTTACTACCCTACTGGTGGTGCTATCTGTAAATTGGTCAATAAAGGTCGTAAAGAACACAACATTCGTTGTTCAGTAGAATCGACTGGCGGCTCTATTTACAACGTTAACACTATCCGTGCTGGCGAGTTAGATTTTGGTATCGTGCAATCGGATTGGCAGTACCACGGCTACAACGGTACGAGTAAGTTTGCGGAACAAGGCCCGTACAAAAAGCTACGTGCAATGTTCTCTCTTCATACAGAACCTTTCAACATCATTGCTCGTGCAGATTCAGGTATCGAAAACGTTGAAGACCTAAAAGGTAAGCGCGTAAACATCGGTAACCCAGGCTCTGGTGACCGTGCAACCATGGGCGTTGTTATGGAAGCGATGGGCTGGACAAACGACAGCTTCAAATTGGCTTCTGAGCTAAAGGGCTCTGAGCGTTCTCAAGCACTTTGTGACAACAAAATTGACGCATTCATTTACATGGTGGGTCACCCGAACGGTTCAATCAAAGAAGCAACAACATCATGTGATGCTAAGCTAGTTTCTGCAACTGGCCCGAAAATCGATAAGATTGTTGCTGATAACCCATACTACGCCTTTAGCTCAGTGCCAGCTGGCATGTATCGTGGCACAGACAAAGACGTAAACAGCTTTGGTGTTGCGGCAACGATGGTTACAACAGCAGACGTTTCAGACGATGTCACTTACAACGTTGCAAAAGCCGTGTTTGAAAACTTCGATACGTTCAAACGTCTACACCCTGCGTTTGCAAACCTGAAAAAAGAAGACATGGTGAAAGCGGGTCTATCTATCCCTCTTCACCCAGGTGCAGAAAAATACTACAAAGAAGTGGGTCTACTTAAGTAACTTCCTCAGACTCCAAATTCACAGGCAGGAAAAGATGGTTTTCTGCCTGTTTGAGCATGCAGGTTGTAGCACGTGCTAACTGCATGCTTCATTCGCCAGTTTTCTTCCGAAAATTGCGAGTTCATACCCAAGAAAACTTAAACGCCGCCTAGCAGAGTCTCCAAAATTCAACACTTTGAGTTCAGGCAGCAAAATACTCGAAAGCAAACTTCGCTCCATTCGCTACACTGATAAAGGCGAAGTGTGGTTCTCGATAAAAATCCGACAGGACCATCAATAATAAGGAAAAAGTACATGGCGACGAATCAAGCTCCGTCACAAGATGTGCAAGAAATGGTGGCTCAGGCAGACACAGGTGCACGTAGCCCCTCGGGAATGCAAGGACGAATCCTTTGGTTTGTTCCTCTGTGTTGGTCACTATTTCAATTATGGTACGCATCTCCGCTACCATTTATTTTTAATTTCGGCGTACTGAACGACACGGAAGCGCGATCAATCCACCTCACTTTCGCGATCTTCTTGGCTTTCACTGCTTATCCAGCTATGAAAAATTCCCCTCGCGATCATATCCCTCTTGTCGATTGGATATTGGCGCTAGCAGGTAGTTTTTCTGCGGCATATATTTACCTTTTTTATACCGAGCTAGCTGGACGTTCCGGTGCACCAACAACGGCAGATATCGTCGTTGCTGTCATCGGTATGGTTCTCCTTTTAGAGGCAACACGCCGAGCGCTCGGTCCACCACTGATGGTGGTTGCTGCTGTCTTCCTTACTTACACCTTTGCTGGCCCTTATATGCCCGATGTCATCGCGCATAAAGGAGCGAGCTTAAACAAGGCCATGTCTCACTTATGGCTAACAACGGAAGGTGTATTCGGTGTCGCATTAGGCGTTTCAACCTCTTTTGTGTTCTTGTTTGTATTGTTTGGCGCCATGCTGGAACGCGCTGGTGCAGGTGCTTACTTCATTAAAGTCGCCTTTTCTTTGCTGGGTCATATGAAAGGTGGTCCTGCAAAAGCGGCCGTTGTTGCATCTGGTTTATCCGGGCTTGTTTCTGGCTCTTCAATCGCAAACGTGGTAACTACTGGTACCTTTACCATTCCATTGATGAAACGTGTCGGTTTTCCGGGCACCAAAGCGGGAGCCGTTGAAGTTGCTGCCTCAACCAATGGTCAGTTAACGCCACCAATCATGGGCGCGGCGGCATTCTTGATGGTGGAATATGTCGGTATCTCCTACGTTGAAGTGATTAAGGCTGCCCTACTTCCGGCACTTATCTCTTACATCGCTTTGATTTACATCGTTCACCTTGAGGCGTGTAAAGCGGGTATGACAGGTCTTCCTCGTCGCCACAAGCCAACGTTAGTACAAAGTTTGCTTTCCTTTACTGGCACAATCTTAGGACTGTGTGTGATCAGCGCATTGGTTTACTACGGAGTGGGTTGGACGAAAGATGTCTTTGGTGATGCCGCGACGCCAATTGTTACGGTTGCCCTGTTAATTGCGTACGTTGGCTTGGTGAAGATCTCAGCAAATCACGTGCAAGATGGCGCAATTGAGATTGATGCAGAGTTAACAGAAGTACCTGATCCTGGCCCAACGGTTAAATCTGGTTTGCACTATCTACTGCCTATCGTTGTATTGGTTTGGTGTCTGACTGTAGAGCGCTTCTCGCCAGGTCTTTCAGCATTCTGGGCAACGGTGTTCATGATTTTCATTTTGCTGACTCAGCGTCCATTGATTGCTCTGTTATCAAAGCAAGGTGACATGATGCAGCAAACCAAAGATGGCTTCGTCGATCTGGCTGAGAGCTTAGTTGCTGGCGCTCGTAACATGATTGGTATCGGCGTTGCAACGGCAGCGGCAGGTACCGTGGTTGGTGTTGTCACGCTGACGGGTATCGGCCTAGTGATGACCGACTTCGTCGAGTTTATCTCTGGCGGTAGCATCATTCTTATGCTGCTGTTTACTGCAATTATCAGCTTGGTTCTTGGGATGGGTCTACCGACAACGGCGAACTACATCGTCGTCTCTACGTTGATGGCACCGGTTATTGTCACGCTAGGTGCGGCACATGGCTTGATCATCCCACTCATTGCGGTGCACTTGTTCGTTTTCTACTTTGGTATTTTGGCCGACGACACCCCTCCCGTAGGTCTTGCGGCATTTGCGGCGGCTGCGATTGCTAAATCAGACCCGATTCGTACAGGTATCCAAGGCTTTACTTACGATATTCGAACCGCCATTTTGCCATTCATGTTTGTGTTCAATACCCAGCTACTGTTGATGGGGATAGACTCTTGGTGGCATTTAGCACTCACTGTCATCTCATCGATCATTGCGATGCTGATCTTTTCCGCCGCAACACAAGGATGGTGGTTCACGCGTAACAAGTGGTGGGAAACCGTTCTATTATTAGTACTGACATTTTCGTTTTTCCGTCCTGGTTTTTGGTGGGACATGCTGTATCCAGCGAAAGTTCTTTCTCCTGGCGTTGAGGTAGCTCAAATCACGGAAACGTTAAATGTAGGAGAATCATTGGAGCTACGTGTTGCCGGCGAAAACCTTGAGGGCGACTACATCGAGAAAACGGTTCGTCTTCCATTCGAAGACAGTGCGACAACAGCGGAAGCACGCATTTCGTCTATGGGTCTGATGCTGACCGAAAGCGACAACAAAATGATTGTCGATATGGTCGAGTTTGGTAGCCCGGCAGAGTCTGCAGGTATCGACTTTGATTGGGAGATCAAGTGGGTTATCCAAGATGCAGAACGTCCGATGAAAGAATGGGTATTTGTGCCATGCTTAATGATTTTGCTGGTGCTTGCCATGAACCAAAAACGTCGTGCTCGTAAGGAACAATTGAGCGCATAACCGATTTGGCCCCGAGGAAGGGGCCTTAGTGAGAGACATTGAATGTACAAACAAATTCTTGTTCCGGTTGATCTAAATGACCAAGGCTTTTCAGACCGAGCGGTTGAACTAGCGGTTTGGCAGGCAAAGCAAGCGAATGCGCAAATCCACCTTCTAACAGTATTACCTGGAATTCACATGTCGATGGTTGCTACATACTTCCCAAAAGATGCAGCAGCCAAAATGAAGCAAGACGTGAAGCAGCAATTAAAAGCTTTCGCCAATAAGCATATTGCTGAAGATGTTGTGTACCAAGTGCATGTTGCTGAGGGCAAAGCCTACGCGACGATTCTTGATTATGCAGAGCGCTTGGGCGCTGATCTCATCATTATGCCAAGTCACAAGCGTTCTAAAATCAATAAAGTAATGCTTGGCTCTGTCGCAAGTAAGGTCGTGGAATATTCTCCAATCAATGTGATGGTCGTGAAACCGCAAGGTTAAAC
Organism: Vibrio sp. E14; assembly: GCF_020515785.1. NCBI lineage: Bacteria > Pseudomonadati > Pseudomonadota > Gammaproteobacteria > Vibrionales > Vibrionaceae > Vibrio > Vibrio sp. E14. The sequence goes on along the minus strand of NZ_JAHPJI010000004.1, from coordinate 293,721 downwards.
AACTAAAGAAACGAAAAAGGACGCTAACATTAGCGTCCTTTTTATATTGAACAAGTAAGGATTATGCCATTACTGGGTAATCGGTATAACCTTCTGCTCCACCTAAATAAAAGTGCTCAGGTTTTGCCTCATTAAGAGGTGCATTTTTCTTAAATCGCTCAACTAAATCAGGATTGGCGATAAATGGAACGCCAAATGCGACCACATCAACTTGATTTTCTGCAATTGCCGTTGTCGCTTCTTGTGCACTGTAGCCCACGTTGGCCATTAGGTAACCTTGATAGTTTTCGCGTGCTGGCTTGAGAACATCTGCTTTTTGTACGCCCTTTAGATCCGCACGCATCACGTGCCAATAAGCAAGATCGAAAGCATTAAGTTGCTTAGCTAAGTAACGAACCAAGCCAACCGGATCGCTGTCTTTCATATCATTAAATCCATTTAATGGTGATGTGCGCAGCCCTACTCTTCCAGATCCCCATACCTCGACCACTTCTTTAACTATCTCAAGTAAGAAACGAGCACGATTTTCGACCGAGCCACCGTACTCATCAGTACGTAAATTCGATCCATCACGAAGAAAGTTATCGATAAGATAACCATTGGCGCCATGTATCTCCACACCATCAAAGCCTGCTCTCTTGGCGTTTTCCGCACCTTGCTTAAACGCTGCCACAATGGAAGCTATCTCATCCACTTCGAGTGCTCGTGGTACCGTATATGCTTGCTTACCTGAAGGGGTATGGACTAACTCATCACGAATGGCTAGTGCGCTCGCTGCAACAGGCGTTTTCCCGTCATTCAGTTCAGGATGACAAGCGCGTCCCGCATGCCAAATTTGCAATACGATCTTACCGCCTCTTTCATGAACCGCATCCGTTACCTTTTTCCAAGCTGCAATTTGTTCTTCGTTATAAATGCCCGGTTCTGCCATAAAAGCAGACGTTCCTTCCATCACCATGGTGCATTCAGCAATGATAAGTCCAGCACTCGCGCGTTGAGCATAGTACTCAACCATAAGGTCATTCGGGATATGATCTGCGCTGGCACGAGCGCGCGTTAAAGGGGCCATAATGGCACGGTTATCTAATGCTAATTGACCGAGTTCGATAGGAGAAAATAAGTCTACAGAGTTGGACATGTTGTTTACCTCAAATGACAATAACTTGATGGCTAAGGATGAAGAGCCAGACTATAATCAGATCAATATTGAAACAATATGGATAATTGAAAGTGATTGTTCGAAATTTAGAAACAATTGACTTTAGGACGCTCTCTATCTTTGTCACAAGCTGTCGACTACTGAGCTTAACCAAGTGCGCGCTGGAGTTAAACCTACCAAAATCTACTGTTAGTAAAGCCATAACCAAACTCGAACAACACTTTGAAGCCAAGCTCCTAGAGCGCACGACCCGAAAGTTGGTGATTACCGAAGCTGGTCAAATGGTTTTAGAGCGTGCTGCAAGCTTAGTTGAGGAATTTCACTCGATTGGTCAAGACGTTCAGGAAATGGAACAGCAGATCCAAGGTCGGCTTCGCATTGCTGCGCCACCAGCCTTGGACGCGTATATGGCTGAGCACATCTTTTTACCATTTTTAAAACAATGGCCAAAAGTACAAATTGCGTTAGAAGCATCGAACGATTTTGTTGATCTGTTTTCACACGGTTTTGATATGGCAATTCGAGTCGGCCAGATCGTCGATGATCGACTGATTGCTAAAAAATTGGGCTACACCACCCGAGTATTGGCCGCCAGTCCTGAGTATTTAGCTGAGTGTGGCGTACCTAAAACGCCAGAAGATCTGACAACACACAACTGTTTGAGATATCAGTATGTTTCAGAGATAGGCCCTTGGACGTTGATTTCGCAGGACAGCACCGTCAACGTCTCGGTAAGCAGTAACTTCTCTAGCACCACCGTAGAAGCGGTATTAAAAGGCGCGCTCAAAGGATTGGGAATCGCTAACTTACCTATGCAAAACATGACGCAAGAGCTGGAAAATGGCTCCTTAGTCAGAGTTTTACCTCAATGGCACACGGTACCAATGCCCATTTATTTAGTCTATCGTCCTGGCGCAAACCGAACGCGACGAGTACAAGCGATGATTGACCATATCATGAGCCTAAGATCTCAGTTTGAATTTGGTCCTCGACATGGTTTGTGTTGCGGTGAAGCATAATCCCGCCACCATTGAGCATTAGCGTGCGGCTCGGATAAATGCCGCAAGCTTCTCACTAGCATGCTGTTCACTCAATGCAGACATACTATCCGCCGCTTCCACTTTGCCATCAGCCACAAACACAAAGTGGCTGGCAATGGCTTTGGCATCGCTTAAATGGTGCGTGACCATCAATACGGTTATTCCCCGCTCTGCCGCCAGTTTTTTTACCAAGCTCAGCATCTCTTCACGTAAAACCGGATCAAGCGCCGAGAAAGGCTCATCCAACAGCCACATGGGATGAGGCTGAACAAAACAACGTGCTAAGGCAACACGTTGACGCTGCCCACCAGAAAGGTGCTCAGGCAAACGGTCGAGGTACTCTGCAACGCCAACTTGCTGCGCAGCTTGTTCAACCTGACGTTTTTGGTCTACCGTGAGCTTTAGCCCTGGGTGTAAACCTAAGCCAATGTTGTCACGCACCGACAAGTGAGAAAACAAGTTATGCTCTTGGAACAGCATGGAGAAAGGACGCTGATAAGGCTCTTTGTGCACAATCGACTCACGATCAACCCGAATGTCACCTTGGTCAGGATGGATAAACCCAGCCACCAACGCCAGCAACGTCGATTTTCCAGCCCCACTTGGTCCCATCAGCGACACAATCTGACCTTGCTCAATCGTTAAGTCAAAACGAAACAGCTCACGTTGGTAGGTGTACTGCACATCATCCAACACTAACATTACGCTCTCTCCTTCGTTTTCAATACTTTCTCAATCAAGGCAAAACAGCCCACACTCAACAACAACAAGGTCACCGATACCACCGCAGCCGCGTCCATCTGATAGCTGCCAAGTAACTGGAACAAATACAGAGGTAAAGTTCGGAACTCTTGTCCACCAAACAACGCAATAGCACTTAAATCGCCAATCGCAAACATAAAGCTGATCGCAAACGCATGTGCGAATGGCTTGCACAGCGCCTGCCACTCCACCACTTTAAAGCGTTGCCAGCCACGCATACCTAAGCTGGCACACAGATACTGGTATTGCTGCTCGATGTGCAGCATTGGCTGTGCCAGCGTTTTGATCACGTAAGGCAAAGCCATCAAACCATTTACCAAAATCACAACAAAAAACGCCAAGCTAAAAACATCGGTAAATGATCGCAACAGCAAGAATAATCCGGTGCTAATCACCAAACCCGGCGTCACCAAAATAATGGTGCCGATTAGCTCAATCTGATCGGCTCGCGTATTTTTGTACTGCAATCGCCAACGGCGACTGGTCAACAATATAGACACGCCCGCAGCGACCGCAAGCGCACTGGCTAACCCTGCCACTTTGAGTGAGTTAGATAACGCAGACCAAAAACGCTCATCGGTTAATACTGTCCAAACTTGTTGGTTGATGCCACTCAGTAAAACCATCAATAACGGCGGTATTACCAGTAAAAAGGCACCTATGATCCAAAAGCTATCCCAAGCTTTTGACCACCCATGATCCTTCGTTAAATATTGCTGTACCGATGTGCTGCCAGCACTGATAGAAACAGGCTTTGTTAACTTCTGCACTCCAATGGCAAGCAGTCCACATAACAGCATCTGCCACAGCGCCAATAACGCCCCAGCTTGTAAATCAAAATCAAACTTAATCGCTTGGTAAATGGCCAATTCAATGGTGGTAGATTTTGGCCCGCCCCCCAATGCCATTACAGTGGCGAAACTGGTGAAGCATAGCATAAATACCAAACCACAAACGTGGGGAAGTTGCTGCCTTAAACGCGGCCATTCCACCCAACGAAACTTATTCCAATGGTTCATACCTAAATGCGCACACAGCTTATGTTGCTCGGCAGGAATGGACTCCAAAGCTTGCAACAGCAAGCGCGCCGCATAAGGTAAGTTAAAGAACACATGAGCGAGTAAAATGCCGTTCAAACCGTAAATAGAAAATGGCAGTTTGCTATCGAAACTCTGTAGCCACTGCGCTAACAAACCGCTGTTGCCATAAATCGCTAATAGCCCGAAAACACCAACCAAAACAGGCAAAACTAGCGTCGATGCAAACAGCTTAAGCAGTAATGACTTACCCCAAAATTGGCGACGTGAAAGCGCGTGCGCAACTGGCATGGCAAAGCCAACACTGAGCAATGTGGAAAGAAAAGCTTGGTAGAAGCTGAACTTGGTGACGTGTTGATAATACGGGTCGTCCCATACCACAGACACATCAAGTGAAGGGGCTTGAACAATCAAAGCACCTAGGGCAGAAACAACAAAGGTCGCGATGATCATCGCGACCCCTAAACCTATTTTTGGAACAGAATTCAAAGGTAAAACCTATCTCATTCAGATGAGGGTGGAAACGTCAGCTAAAACGTCAATGCGCTTTGCCATTCGCGAATCCAAGACTTACGCATTTTTGCCACTTCATCAGCACTAAAGCTCAACGACTTGTTTGGAACGCTCAAGGTTTCAAAACCTTTAGGTAACTCAACGTCTGTAACAGGGTACATCCAGTTACCCGTTGGCATCGCTGACTGGAACTCATCACTTAAAATGAAATTCATAAATTGATCAGCAAGTTCTGAATTTTTTGCCCCTTTCACTTTAGCGGCGACTTCAACTTGCATGTAGTGACCTTCAGCAAAATTCGCCGTCGCAAACTTTGAATCGTTTTCCGCAATTAAGTGGTACGCAGGTGACGTAGTGTAAGAAAGCACTAAGTCCGACTCGCCGTTAAGGAACATGGAATACGCTTCTGACCAACCTTTCGTGACCGTTACGGTTTTGCTCGCTAGCTTCTGCCACGCTTGCGTCACATCGTCGCCATAGATGGATTTCATCCACAGCATCAAGCCTTGGCCAGGCGTTGACGTACGCGGATCTTGATAAATCACTTTTAAATCGTCGCGCGTTTCCACCAGCTCTTTCATGCTTTTCGGCGGATTAGCCAGTTTCTCTGTGTTGTACACAAACGCGAAGTAGCCATAATCGTACGGTACAAACGTCGTGTCGCTCCAACCATTTGGTAGCACTGTGTTGGCCGTATCCACATTGTGCTCGGTAAGCAGACCGGTTTTCTTCGCTTCGGCCATCAGGTTGTTATCCAAACCTAACACGATGTCGGCTTTGCTATTACCGCCTTCAAGACGAAGACGATTCAGGATCGACACACCATCGTCCAACGCCACGAAGTTAACGTCACAGCTACATATTGCTTCAAAAGCTTGCTCGATTTTAGGACCCGGCCCCCAATCTGCGGCAAAAGAGTCGTAGGTATAGATGGTTAATGTGTTTTCAGCGGCAAACGCTGAAGTAGAGGTGATTGCAGCTAGGGCAATCAGATTTAGAGTGGGTTTCACTGCTCGCTCTCCATGAGTATTTCAGAGAAATAAGTTGAGCGGCACAGGGTTGAGGCGGCTATTAAGGACTTCCAATATCCAGACTCAATTCCTACGCCAGCATTATCTGGTTCAGGTAATACGGGTCCCTAGTTAAGAACTTAGGTCTCAGCGCCCAAATGCATTGATTGACTCAATGCTAAATGGGTTTGCTCCCCGATGAGTTGGATGGATTGTAAAGGTATTTGAGTGGTTACACAATCAGCTCACGAACGCTGGTCATAACCCCAACGAGGCACTAAACCTTGCTCAATACCTAAGTGGTCGAGAATTCTCGCCACCATAAAATCCACTAAGTCTTCAATGCTCTTTGGCTGATGATAGAAGCCCGGAGCCGCTGGCATGATGGTCACGCCCATTTGCGATAGCTTGTGCATGTTCTCCAGATGCAGCGTTGAAAATGGCGTTTCGCGAACGACGAGCAACAACTGCCCACGCTCTTTCATCACCACGTCAGCGGCGCGCTCAATCAAGTTATCCGACATACCATGCGCAATCGCCGCAACACTTCCCGCAGAACATGGGCAAACCACCATTTGCTTTGGTGCCGCAGAGCCAGATGCTACCGGTGAGAACCAGTCATCTTTACCACAAACGGTGATGTTATCGGGATTGCAGTTCAGGTGCTCTACCAACGCTTGCTTTGCGGCTTCTGGCCCACTTGGCAGCTTAAGGTTGTGTTCGGTTGCCATCACGACACGAGCCGCCGAAGAGATCAGAACGTAGACATGATAATCCGCCGCGACCAAACATTCTAAAAGACGAAGGCCATAAGGCGCACCAGATGCTCCAGTTAACGCTAAAGTGATGGCTTTTTCTGCTTGCTGCTGTTTGTTTTGCATAAAATCAGGCTTTTTGTTTAAGTTGCTCGAGGATCTTGCCGTGAATACCGCCAAAGCCACCATTACTCATCACGAGGATTTGGTCACCTGGCTGCGCACGTTCAACGATTTTCGCTACAAAGTTATCGATGTCAGCGTCAACAAAAGCAGGTTGCTGACATTGTTCCGCGATATCTTGCACCGACCATTCGATATTGTCTGGTTGGAATAAGAACACTTCATCTGCGCTGTGTAGCGAATCCGCGAGTGTGTTTTTGTGCACGCCGCGCTTCATAGTGGCAGAACGAGGTTCCAACACGGCAAGAATGCGTTTTTCGCCTACCTTGTTACGCAAACCACCGACGGTGAGTTCAATTGCCGTTGGGTGATGCGCAAAATCATCGTAAACCGTGATGCCTTGTTCTTCACCTTTGAGCTCTAAACGACGCTTAGTGTTGATGAAACGGCCCAGAGCCTGACAAGCAAGTTCCGGCGTTACACCAACGTGTCGTGCGGCGGCAATCGCCATTAACGCATTATCAACGTTATGATCACCCACCAAATCCCATTCGACGGTACCGACCTTCTCGCCTTGTAGAGCAACTTCAAATTTTGAGCCATCGACCACTAATTTGTGCGCTTGCCAGTCGCCACCAACACCTGAAAACTGCTTTTCTGTCCAGCAACCACGCTCTAATACATCCGCCAAAGCTTGGTCTTGCTTCGGAGCTAAGATTAAGCCATTGCCGGGAACCGTTCGCACTAAATGATGGAATTGGCGCTTGATCGCCTCTAGATCATCGAAGATGTCAGCATGATCAAACTCAAGGTTGTTCATGATTAAGGTTCGAGGATGGTAGTGCACAAACTTAGAACGCTTATCGAAAAAAGCACTGTCATATTCGTCCGCTTCAACGACAAAAAACATGCTTTCACCCAAACGAGCAGAGACTCCAAAGTTACCAAGTACTCCACCAACTAGGAAACCAGGTTGATAACCGCAGTCTTCGAGTATCCAAGCCAGCATGCTCGACGTAGTCGTTTTACCGTGTGTACCCGATACCGCCAATACCCAGCGATCGTGCAGCAAAAACTCGTTGAGCCACTGCGGACCAGAGGTGTAGCGCATGTTGGTATTGAGCACATGTTCAACACATGGGTTACCACGGCTCATGGCATTACCGATCACCACAAGGTCTGGTTGAGGGTCGAGTTGAGACGGGTCGAAGCCTTCAATAATTTCAATACCTTGAGACTCAAGCAACGTGCTCATCGGTGGGTAAACGTTGGCATCAGAACCAGTGACTTTATGCCCTAATTGGCGCGCTAAAATCGCAGCGCCGCCCATAAATGTGCCACAGATACCCAAGATATGAATGTGCATAAACTAAACCTTGTAATGCGTTCTTTAATGCTTTCATTATCGCGATCACAACCAGAAAAGCGAGAGACTTTAGCCTTCTTCTTGCAGTCCCTTTCACAAATATGACAAGGTTGAACACAGACTGTACAACCTCTTGCTTACTGATGAATCCCTCAAACAAGTCTACAAATAAATTGAGATCTCAAACAGTTACTTCATTACCATTAAAAAGATCTGCGACTTAAACTTACATCCAGCGCAATCGTTTAACATCCATAAAGAGATGCTCACTTGCGCACTACCCCCAATGAAATGAAAATGTAAGGATTAACCATGTCAGGACTGCGCACCCTAGGCGAGTTCATTGTCGAAAAACAAGCGGATTTCCCCCACGCTAGCGGTGATCTATCATCCCTTTTAGCCTCCATTCGTTTAGCTGCAAAAATCGTTAACCGCGAAATCAACGCAGCGGGTCTCGGTGATATCACTGGTGCTGTAGGCACGGAAAATGTCCAAGGTGAAGACCAGCAAAAGCTCGATGTTTACGCAAACGATAAGTTCAAAGCCGCGCTTGAAGCTCGTGACCAAGTGTGTGGCGTTGCCAGTGAGGAAGAAGACGAAGCGGTTGCTTTCAACAAAGAGCTCAACCAAAACGCCAAATATGTGGTACTGATGGACCCACTTGATGGTTCTTCTAACATCGATGTGAACGTCTCTGTCGGTACTATCTTCTCTATTTATCGCCGTGTTTCACCTATTGGCACACCAGCGACAGAAGAAGATTTCCTTCAGCCTGGTCATAAGCAAGTTGCCGCTGGTTACGTGATTTACGGTTCATCAACCATGTTGGTTTACACCACGGGTAACGGCGTAAACGGCTTTACTTACGACCCATCTATCGGCAGCTTCTGCCTTTCTCATGAAAACATGATGATTCCAGAAGAAGGCAAGATTTATTCGATCAACGAAGGTAACTACATTCGCTTCCCTCAAGGGGTGAAGAAGTACATCAAGTACTGCCAAGAGAATGTGCCAGAAGACGGTCGTCCATACACTTCTCGCTACATTGGCTCATTGGTTGCTGATTTCCACCGCAACTTACTGAAAGGTGGTATCTACCTTTACCCTAGTACGCAAAGCCATCCACAGGGCAAACTGCGTCTGCTTTATGAATGTAACCCAATGGCGTTCTTAATTGAGCAAGCGGGCGGTATTGCATCAGACGGCGTCAATCGCATCATGGATATCAAACCAACCGAATTGCACCAACGTGTGCCTTTCTTTGTTGGTTCTAAGAACATGGTTCGCAAAGTTGAAGAGTTCCTTGAACTGCACCGCGACGAAGAATAATTTCAGACCTTTGTCCAACGCGGCAGGTGTTTACCTGCCGCGTTTTTGTCGCTAAAGTGAAACGCGAATTTATCATCAGATGAAGCCGCTTCTGTGTGACTCATCGTTAATGAAAAGGAATATTCTAATGAGCTTAAACCATGTGCCAGCAGGCAAGTCGCTGCCTGAAGATATCTATGTCGTGATCGAAATTCCTGCAAATGCAGATCCAATCAAGTACGAAGTAGATAAAGACTCTGGTGCGGTATTTGTCGACCGTTTCATGTCTGCACCGATGTTCTACCCATGTAACTATGGCTACGTGAACAATACGCTGTCTCTTGATGGCGACCCAGTCGACGTACTGGTACCAACACCATACCCACTTATGCCAGGTTCAGTGATTCGCTGCCGTCCTGTTGGCGTTTTGAAGATGACGGATGAGTCAGGTGAAGACGCAAAAGTGTTTGCGGTTCCACACACCAAAATCTCGAAAGAGTACGATCACATCCAAGATGTGGACGATATCCCAGAACTACTGAAAGCGCAGATCACGCAATTCTTTGAGCGTTACAAAGAGCTTGAAGCAGGTAAATGGGTGAAAGTGGATGGTTGGGCAGATGTTGCTGCCGCTAAAGCTGAAATCCTAGAATCTTACGAGCGCGCTCAGAAAAAATAAGCATCACTGCTGCTGATACAAAATTAAAAAGAGCAGCTTTAGGGCTGCTCTTTTGCTTTTCATCTTGTGTAAGTCAACTAGATAGGTGCGCCTGCAGATGACATTCGGCCGGCGTCATAGTCATGCTGAAAGAAAGGGTCTAGGTCATCACAAATACCAAAATACGGACGCCCGATAACACCAAGCATATACGCGCTTTGTTCACAATACTCTTGCTTCCCTTGCTGATAACCCGTTTGATAGGCCATGATCAGTTCAGGCGTAGCATGATTAGTACCATCCAGTGCAGCGATGCGATCTTCAGATAAAACTCTTAATCCATCTAAGGCAGACTGCTTACCAAACGCTTGCCAGTCGGTAGCATTACTCGAGGTCGGCAGGGTTGTTTGCGCGCATGCAGCAAGAATCAACGCCATTGCTCCAATTACGAATACCTTCATCATGACTCCTTAGTGACCAGCTCGTCGCTGTTGATAATGTCAGTATAGCTCACACCTTTTGACACCAATCTCCGGAAGCGATTTCTTCGGTCAGTTGTTCAGTATCTTGATACAAGTAGATCCAAGCTTGGCCAAACGGCGTGACGATGCTCTCTCGACGATACTCTACTGGCACATCTTCCAACTTATCTAGCTCGGATAAGGTTTCATCATCAATCAGATACACTTCACCTTGTATCGAACGCTGCCCAACAGACAACGCGGGATAAGGACCTAAGTCATACAGTGCGAACTGAGCATCCGTTTCATGCTGACCAAGAAACTGGGCCGAGCTCAGAAAGTGATGATTACACTCTCCTTTACGCAAGGTCCCATATACAAAAACTAAATGCTGCATAACCACTCCTTAGTCATGAACTTTATGTACGCAGGCGAACAAGCTCTAATCGAACTCAAATTGATAGAGTAGGTCAACCGCACTATCTACACCAGAAACCGCCTCTAAATACAGATCTTGCATCAATCGATAACGCACTGTGAACTCGCCTAGTGAGTTAAAGATGCCGACGCCGTATTTCACCTGTAATCCCGGCAGAATGTAACCACTGACGGTCACTTGAGAATCATCGCCCGAACCCGCCGTATCCAATTGTAAATCTTGAACCCCAAAGGCTTCGCCGATTTCACCAACCACGCGTCCACTCTTTGCCAAACTTAGGCCGATCAACGTGGTGGTCATAGCATTGCCTCCCGCTTCGCCATCAATGTCTTGACCGCGAAGTAGGTAAGAGAGCGCATTCGCTTGAGGCATCGCTGGCTCAGAGAATATCTCCACATTTGGATCCGATGCTGGTCCTGTTACACGCACACCAGCAATCACGTCATCTTGGGTATTATCTGGATTTCGAATCGCCTTAATAGAAACGTACGGCTGATCTGCCGGGCCATTCATTAAGATCTTACCTTCTTCAATCACCAAATCCTGACCAAAAGAACGGTAAGAACCGTCGACGATATTAACCTCACCAACGATGAACGGACCTTTATCTTTCTGTGTAACATTGAGGTTACCTTTCAGACCACCTTTCAAGCCAAAGGCGGCCAGTTGGAAGTCATCACCGATCTTAATGTTGATATCCGTTTCAACATCAAATGGCATTGGCTCGATATCACTCACAGGCTGTAAGTTCTGGTCCAAAATCACGGTGTCGCTTGAAACACCAACCGCACTTGGTGGCAGCTCTTCAACCACAACTCGTCCCCAAGGCAGATTAATATTACCTTCGACCTTAGCAAGCTGTGGTGTGACATCAATGGTCATGTCCGGCTCAACTTTGATTTTTACCATTGGTGGAAGATCCACCTGAAGCTCTTTCGCAAATACGCGCGCTTTGATATGCCAATTTTGTAGATCCTGCCAATCGGCCTCACCGGTCACTTCCAACTCACCATCTGGCGTAATGATACCCGCATCAAGATCCGCTTGGTGACCTTTAAAGTTGATCGCGACCTGACCGGAGTTAATGTCTATCGGCGTGACTTCACCTTGTAGCTTCATTTGATCAATCAAGAACTGACCGTTGACTTTAGGGTGCATAACATCACCAGATATCGCCAAATCAGTATTCATGTTCGCTTTGAATAGGCTGTACTCACCTATCAACGGCGCTAAGAAATCCAGATGGAATGTCGATAGCGAGACCTTACCGTCAATCTCAGGCTGCTCAGACGTTACATCGACCAAAGAAACCTGACCAGATAAGTCACCGTTGTCTCTCACATCAAATAACCACTCAGCATCTAACTTGTCTTTTGCCAGCGCCGCTTTAAAGCTAAAGCTTTCCCAACCAAGAGTTATCGGCTGCTCTAATGCTTGCTCTACTTGACCTTTAGGCATATCAACGTTCACCGTGACTTCCGGTTTCATCTCTGGTGCCCATTTTGCTGTCGCTTGCGCGTTGACCGACCCTTGTAATTTCGTCTCTGGCGGCAGGAACTGCTTGATTTGTTCAAAGTCAAAGTCGTTCACAGCTAACTTGGCTTCGCCACTTTGACCAACACTAATATCTTCGGTCAAACAAACACTCGAATTGGCTTGCAGCCAACAATGTGCTTGAACATCAGCGATTTGTTTATCAATGTTGACTTTAACCGCCGTCGATTTCTGCAACGTCCAAGGTCCCTGCGGCGTGCTCAAAGTAAGACGACGCAATGCACCATCCCAGATCATTTGCGGCTTCTGTATGAATGAGCCTTCAATTTCTAAGCTGGTTGATACAATGTCAGACACCACATCTAGCGTCAGTTGGTGCAGTTTTTCATCCCCAGAAACTTCAAGGTCTGCACTATCAACTTTAATGTCGTCGTAGGTAATGTTGTTAGCAATGAGGCTTAAGTTCGCTTTCGGTGCTGGCAGAGGCGTCACATCCCCCTTCAAAGTTATGTTTTCGACGTTCGCTTGCTGCTGCCAGTTCACTTGATTTAGCGCTAGGTCTAATTTGATGTCAGGCTCTTTCAAGCTACCACGCAGCGCCACGTTGCCTTGCATCTTACCCGCTAGATCCGGAACACTTTTAGCAAAATCGGGGAAGTTAACCTCAACATCCATTAATATCTGCTTATCAATCTTACCCTTGGCACTCAATTGGTTAGGGCCATGAGAAAGCGCTAAACCTTGCGTGGTAAGCTGAATGTCTTCACCTTTGCCATTCTTATCAGACGCTTCCAGTTGGCCTTCAACATTCAGCGGATAACCGCGCAAAATGCCATCGATATCTAACTTAGGTAAACTGACTTGCCAACCGCCTTGTTCTGTTAAAGAACCTGAAGTCGAGAGGCTGCCACTTATATCGCCTTCCGCTTCTTCCCATTGAAGCCCTGGTTGAATATGTTGCAAATTAAGGTCAGCTTGCCAGTTGATTGGCGCAGCCCAATTCGCCATCACCTGACCGGATAGCTCACCGCCCAATGTTTTGACTACCAGGCTTTCAAGATCGATTTGCTCTAATGTGCCTTTGCCGTTTAGTGCAACATCTACAGCAGGAATATCTTTACCCGAAGCTTGTGTTTCTAGTGCCACGGAGTATCCGTCCAGGGAACCTTTTGCAGATAAACTTGGTACCGATACTTGATAATCACTTTGACCGATTAACGGCCATTGCGCTTGCACATTTTTGATTGCAACATCAAAGGGTAACTGCGCTTTCAGGGGCTGAAGTTCACCTTTGATCTCCGCTTCGACTAGTTCAGATAAGATCGCAGTGAGAGAAAGATCTCCCACCGAACCAACAACTGACAGCGACAGCTTTTGCCCTTTCGCATCCGCTTGCTTCACCAGCGCATCGAGCTTAACTTTGAGAGGATAGTCAGCAGAAAGCGTTACTTGCGTGCTTAACTTACCTTCCACTTCAGGCATATCGAGTTCTAATGTTTTCACATCCACACGGTCGCCCCCCGCTTTCGCTACAACACCAAGGTGGTGAACGATCACCGGCTTCTCACCTGCAAGCTTGAAGTTATGAATATCGAGGCGTCTTGCTTCCACAGTGAGTGGAATCCACACCTCGGGTAACACAATATCTTGCGGCGGAGCGTCAGCGTCTTTCGGCTCGTCTGTGGCCGCTTCAGGATCATCTTCACTTGGAGCCAGTGCAACATTGATGTCTTTTAATGCCGTCGGCGCAATCACTAAACGGTCGCCTTGCATAGAAAGCCCGGTAGAGAAATCTTGCCAGTCAATTTGGTTGCCTAAAATGTTTAAGTTAATGTCATCAAAACTGACCTTATTAACAAAAATAGGGACTGGTGTACTGACTGTACGTAATGGTGGTGTCTCCTCTGGCTCTTCGCCTGCCGGAGGGAGCTCTGGCATCTGAAAGTTAACACCTTGCAGGGTTAGCTCATCGACACAGACTTTAGGATCAAAGAAACAACGGAAGTTAACCGCTAACGCTAAACGATCGACTTTTGCGTCGATGTTCAAAGATTCGTCGACAAAACTGACGTTCTGTAGCTCAAAACGAGGAAATAATGAACCCTGAACTTTCTCTATCTGTAGTTGCGGTAAAGCCTTTTCTGCTCCCCACAACGCGAGCTTAAGACCAGGGTGAGTAAATAGCACTGTCGCAACAAAAATGATGAGCAACAGCAATAGACCAATCAAACTTAGCGACAGCCATTTGGTCCACTTAAACATCATTTTGATCATAACTCAGGCCCCAATGAGAAGTGGATGCGGAACTCTCTTTCTGGTTTTTCATCCAGTCCCCACGCAAAATCAAAGCTAACCGGTCCAACCGGAGACGCCCAACGGATACCCACACCAGCACCCGATTTCCATTCAGGTGTTTCGTTAAATGCATCACCAATATCGTAGAAGGTGGCTGCCCACCAGTTTCCATACACGCGATATTGATATTCTAATGTGCTGCTAACGATGTATTTACCACCCGTCAAGGCGCCACTTTCATCCACAGGTGAAATAGACTCATATCCATAACCACGAATGTTGTTATCACCACCAGCGAAGAAACGCAGAGAAGGCGAAAGCTTTTCAAATTCGTCAGTGATGTTCGCACCACCTTCTAAACGGAACAAACCACGATGATTATCACCGATCCCGCGGATCCAAGATGATCGCCCTAATAGGCGCAATACTCGCGTTTCTGACAGCAAAGCAGGATCACCATATTCGATCGTTACACTTTGCTTATCCCCCCACATTGGCATGTTGCCACCACGGACACGAGTTCGTGAAAAAGTAACTCCGGGTAAAACAAATTGCACCCCATCATCTTGCAGACCTTGAGAGAAGTTTTCGTACAAGTGACGAACATAAATGGTTTTATGCCAGCCGCCATCGGTTAGCCAATGTCGCTCAACTGCCAGGTTGGATTCCAAACTCTCCGTATCTCGGTTATCAAGGTGCTTTAAACCAAATTGCAGTTGGTAGTATTCACGCAATACATCATCAAGCGGGATTTTGTAGCCTGCCGTGATCGTCTGTTCTGGCTTTGATAGTGATAACGCCGTATTAAAGCTGTGGCCACGTGAACTAACCCATGGTTTTTTCCATTTTAACGTGCCACGCACACCAGTATCGGTCGAGTAACCAAGACCGGTTTCTATTTGGTTTTTTGACGCTGGCGCGAGCGAGACCTTAATTGGCAATTCGCGTCCCTCATCCAATTTACTTAAATCAGGCTCCACAAAAACCGATGAAAACCAATCGGTATTAGACAGATTTTGGTTGTACTCCCCCACTTGCGAAACCAAGTAAGGTTCACCAATTTCAAAAGGTTGCATTGATTCAACACGGTTTTCCCAAATCTGACTGCCAGTAATGTTAATCGGACCAAAGTGATAACGAATACCACTGTCATAATGCAAACGCACATTCGCTTCATTGAAGTCAGGAATCACTTCAAGTTTGCTGAGCTTGTAATCACCATTGAAATAACCACGCTGCAACGCCAAGTTACGAATACCCGATTTCAGGCTATCGTATTCACCTTGATTCAATACTTTGCCGACTTTAAGCGGTGAACGTTCAATAAGTTTGGCGAACTCTTCATCGTCTTTTGCTTCACCTGTGATCACCACATCCATGACTTTCACTTTCACAGGTAAACCCGGCTTGATGCTGACGATCAACTCATCATTCCCTTCCGGAATAGAGTATGAAATTTTTGCATGATAATACCCAAGCGCATTAAGAGCTTCAGTGATACTTTGATCTAATCTCGCTTGAAAACGCAGAGAAGTGGAGTAGTCCTTCGCTGGAATGGACGACAGGTACGCACTGACATTCTCTTCTAAAGCGCCATCGATGCCTTTTAAAGTCAAAGAAACATCGGCGTAGGCACCATGAGAAAAGGCAAACAGGCCAACAATGGTGAGGAGAGCTTTTTTTATCATGCGTTTTTGGCTGAATGAGGTTAAGTAAACGTAAATAATGATAACGCCAATTAAAGTCTAAGTCTGTAATATTAATAGGTTTAACGCGGTCTATGTCATCACAGCATCAGATACAGACGAAATGAAAAAGTTCGCAAATTTAAGACACGTATTGAAGGACAAATACCATGCTCAACAAACAAACATTGATCAGTATAGAAGATGCCTTGCCAGGTAGAGATCAACCGATGCAGGTTGAAGATCATCATTTTGTAAATAAATCTAACTTAAAGGCACCATTGGAGCCGCATCAACAACAAATTCTGCTGGGAATGGGCTGCTTTTGGGGCGCTGAGCGCGTATTTTGGCAACTGGATGGGGTTATCTCCACTTCGGTTGGCTACGCCGGTGGATATACACCCAATCCTACTTATGAAGAGGTGTGTACGGGTAAAACAGGCCATACAGAGGTAGTACGAGTCGTCTTCGATGAACGCGTGATTTCCTTAGAAAAACTACTGGCCGTTTTTTGGGAGAAACATGACCCAACCCAGGGGATGCGTCAAGGTAACGATTTGGGCACACAATACCGTTCGGCTATTTACACTTATTCCGCGAAGCAGCAAGAGAGCGCAGAAAAATCGAAGCTCTTGTATCAACAAGCACTGCAAGAGGAACTACGCGCGAACATCACCACTGAGATACAGCCAGCGGGCCCGTATTATTTTGCCGAAACTTACCACCAGCAATACCTGGCTAAAAACCCTGACGGTTACTGCGGTATCGGTGGCACAGGTGTTTGCTTTCCACCCAGCTTACAAAGTTAGTTCCTAGGACTAACTCAAACCAAAAAGAGCGACCGAATAGGTCGCTCTTTTTTGAAATCGAAAACTAAATTCAAGCCAACGGGCTCTTAAACAGACAGCGAAGCAATCACTTGGTTGACTTCTTTAAAGATGGTGAGTCTTTTCTGATCGTTGACGTCAGGGAGCAAAACTTTGCCATTGTCGAACTGAAAACATCCAACCCCAGCAATAAAGAATTGACCTTTGAACAACGTTTTAACGAAACGTGCCACTTGTAATGGTCGGTATACAGCAAACTCACGTAGCATAACTCACCTCAATTCCTTTGAGAAAACACGGATTGCTTATTTATCCTCTGCAATCTTGATGCGCAATCTGCGACGAAGTTCATTTTAGCAAATTCTAAATATAACGCAATATTACACCACCCCATACGTTAAATAAATGTTATCAACAGTTCTACAAATTTCCTAGATCTGGATATATACTGGAAAACTTCCAACTCGTACGGAATATAACAATATGAAAACTAAGACTCTCCTACCTCTACTATTGGCTATAACGCCAAGCTTTGCGTTTGCACACAACCTATCTGTCGGTGAGACCGTTCCTTCTGCCAAGGTCGCGGCTTATGGCGAGATTGTTTTGCAAGGTGAGGGCGTGGCATACCAACCATGGGCAACCCAGCATATGCAGGGTAAGGTTCGTGTTATTCAAGCAATCGCAGGTCGTAGCAGTTCAAAAGAAATGAACGCCCCTTTGATGTCAGCAATAACCGCCGCGCAATTCCCGCAAGAAAGCTACCAAACAACTACGATCATTAACCAAGATGATGCAATCTGGGGGACAGGTTCGTTCGTGAAATCTTCAGCCCAAGACAGCAAAAAAGAGTTTCCTTGGTCATCTATGGTTCTGGATGAAAATGGCGTAGTCGCCAACACTTGGGATCTTAAAGAAGAAAGCTCTGCCATTATTGTTCAAGACAAAACAGGTAAAGTGCTGTTTGTAAAAGAAGGCGCACTTGAGCAAGATGAAATTGCAAAGGTGATCGAGCTAATTAAACAGAACATCTAGTCTCGTTGCTTGGCTCCTTAATATCCGTAGTACGCAGTATAAGGAGCCATGCGACCAAACTTAAAGCTTGAGGTTTCTGTTGCCCCTAGTTGAACGCTCAGTGATTCCACCAAGGAGACTGTCTCAGATTCGGCGACATCGCATGTGTTGACGTAAATTTTCCCACTAGCCAACAAAAGAGTGAACTTTTACTCATTATGGGTGTTATATTATAACAGTCGGTAAGAGGAGCTCAGATGTACCACCACCAGCAAAAGATACGGAAGCATTGGCATCGCTCTGTTTTATTTTTCAGTGTCGCGTTGCTGATCGCTTGGAACTTTGCGGTAATCCTTCATCAAGTTGATCTGACTCCCGAACACCACACACACCATCATTGCCAGCTATTTTCTGGGGTTCAGCACGGCATAGCCAAAGCTCAACCGACCCTATCGACGCCAACATTTACGCGCATCCAATACCATGATGTCTTTCAGCGCCTTGTTAATAGTGAAGACATTCGTGGTGCAGCTCGTGCCCCGCCTTATTTTGCTTAATTTCCAAACTATTCCACACTCAACATAATTTGTGCGTATTCCTGCACCTAACGTGTCAGCGAATCGCACCTTAGTAAATACAAATCTGATCCGGTATTGCTCGGGTTAGTGCCAGCAAAATTAGGAAACACAAAATGTCATCGAAACATGTTTTAGCGCTTGTCATTGGTCTCTCTTTATCGACAGCAGCAAATGCGGACGAATACCGCCAGCACGGTGCTCATGTGCATGGTCACGTCGAATTTAATATCGCCCAAGATGGAAAGGATCTGTTAGTGGAGATTACTGCTCCCGGAGCCGATGTGGTCGGTTTCGAGCATGCTCCAGAAAATGAACAACAAGAGCAAGCACTTAAACAAGCCACTGCCACCCTAGAAGACAGCAACACACTGTTTGCGATTAACGCGCAAGCCAATTGTGATATTGAAGAAGCTTACGTAAACCATAACCTCAGCACCCCTCATGAAGACCATGATCATAGCGAGCACGACCATGATGACCATGCAAATCACGATCATGAAGGGCACGAACACCATAATCACCACAATGAACATCATGATGAACATGAGCACCATGACGGTCACGATGCTCACCATGAGGAGCATGAAAATGGCGGACATGGTGAGTTTTCAGTGCAATATCGCTTCAGCTGCGCCCAAGTTAACCAACTCAGTCACATTCAAACCGACTGGTTTAATCAATTTCCAACGACTGAGTCAATCAACGTCAATATATTCACTGACACCATGCAATCAGCCATCAAACTGAGCAAAGATAACTCCCAAATCGTAATCAAATAACACGAGTGGCGTGTAAGTACACACTTACACGCCAATGCTTTGGTGATTTAGTATGACTGAAATCATGTCAAACGTTGTTGAGCTAAATAATGCCCAGTTTGTCTGGCCCGGTTCAACAAACGCAACCATTCATATTCCACAGTTACATATTGCCCAAGGTGAGCACGTATTTATCAAAGGTCCCAGTGGCTGCGGTAAATCTACGCTGCTTGCCCTACTAACTGGCATCAACACGTTAACATCAGGCTCTCTATCCGTACTGAACACTGACCTTGTTAGTTTAAGTGCAAGTCAAAGAGACAAATTTCGCGCCGATCACATTGGCTATATCTTTCAGCAGTTCAATTTATTGCCTTATTTAAACGTACTTGAAAACGTACTACTGCCTTGCCAATTCAGTCAAACACGACGTGGCCGCGCTCATTCAAGAGCGCCATCTCAAACGTTAGGAGAGCAAGCTCAAGCTCTGCTTGAAAGACTCCACCTACCCAGCGAGCTTCATGCACGTCCTGTATCGGAACTGAGCATTGGCCAACAACAACGTGTTGCGGCTGCACGAGCACTCATTGGGTATCCGGGGTTAGTGATTGCTGACGAGCCAACCTCCGCTTTAGACCATGATAACCGTAAAGCGTTTATTGAACTCCTGATGGAGCAAACGAATCAAGCCAACGCTACGCTGATCTTCGTCAGTCACGATCCAACGCTTGAGCCCTTATTTGACCGCACACTTAACCTACCAGATATTAACCAAGCATCTGACCTAGGAGCCGCATCATGAGCGCTGTTGCAAAGCTCGCGTGGAAGAGCTTAATCAATCGTAAGGCGACGGCAATATTAACCATCATGACTGTCGCGATTTCTGTCATACTCCTTTTAGGAGTAGAACGCATTCGTACTCAGGCAAAAGATAGCTTCGCCAATACAATTTCAGGCACCGACCTCATCATTGGTGGCCGTTCTGGACAAGTGAACTTGCTGCTCTACTCTGTATTTCGCATTGGCAATGCCACCAACAACATTGACTGGAAGAGCTACCAAGAGTTTGCCAATCATCGAGCAGTAGATTGGGCGATTCCAATCTCACTTGGCGACTCACACAAAGGATTCCGAGTAATGGGAACCAACCACAGCTATTTTGAACACTATAAATTCGGAAGTAAGCAACCACTAACCTTTTCAGAAGGCCGAGAATTCAATGGTTTATTTGAAACCGTGCTCGGTTCTGATGTCGCAAAACAGCTGGGGTATCACGTCGGTAGTGAAATCATCATTGCCCACGGCATTAGTGATGTAGGCTTTAGCCGACATGACAACCTGCCATTCAAAGTTGTCGGTATTCTTGCGCCCACTGGCACGCCAGTCGACAAAACCGTCCATGTATCGCTAGAAGCCATCGAAGCCATCCACGTCGGATGGGAAAGCGGTGCACGTTTAGGCCCAACACCCAAGGCACAAGACCTCAAAAACAGAGACTTTCAGCCCAAGCAAATTACCGCGATGCTGGTCGGTTTGAAATCTCGTATTCAGACTTTCGCCCTACAAAGGCAAATCAACACTTATCCCAAAGAACCGCTTAGCGCGATTATGCCCGGAGTTGCGTTGCATGAACTGTGGGGAATGATGTCTGTTGCCGAGCAAGCCTTAATGGCAGTGTCTGGCTTTGTGGTGATTGCAGGATTACTCGGCATGCTAAGCAGCTTATTAACCAGCTTGCAGGAGCGCCGCCGTGAAATGGCGATTTTGCGCGCTATGGGAGCAAGACCTCGTCATGTTTTCTCATTGTTGATCAGCGAAGCCAGTCTACTTACTGCTGCCGGAATTGTGACCGGAGTGGCAGGGCTGTATGCCATTCTCGCCATCGTGCAACCCATCATTCAACAGCATTATGGAATACATCTGACTTTAAGCCTCTTATCGCCCTATGAATGGATGCTATTAGGTTTCGTACAATGCGCTGGAATTGTAATTGGTTTCATCCCGGCTTTTCGCGCCTACCGACAGTCACTAAGTGACGGAATGACAATAAGGATTTAATAAAATGTGGAGAAAAATACTCGCAAGTTGCTTGCTGATCGTCTCATTTATAGCACCAGTACTCGCAAGCGAGGAGCCATTAACGCTCGACTGGATTGATCTAGTACCTGAGAAAGAACGCAAACTGTTCGACAGCGTGGGCATGCCAGCTTCTGATCACAGTGGCGGCGCAGCGCAACAGTCTAAAATTGGTAACGTTCGACCAGAGCTAAATGGAAGCCAAGTTAAAATCCCGGGCTTTGTCATCCCGCTTGAAGGTGACGCGAATACCGTCACCGAGTTTTTGTTGGTGCCATACTTTGGAGCTTGTATCCACGTACCACCACCGCCACCAAACCAAATCATTTACGTGAAGTTTCCCAAAGGCGCACCCGTTCAAGAACTGTGGGATGTCATATATGTGGTTGGGGAGCTGAAAACCGAGACGATAAGCCACGAGCTGGCTGAAACGGCTTACGTTATTGAGGGATCGAAAATAGAAGCCTACGACGATATGTAGTTTAAGTCGTTGACATGCATCGGTACACCTAAGGCGTCACATCGGCGCCTTTTTTAGTTCTGTGTTACACGATATAACGAGACAAATACGCTAATACGCCAACATAAATAACCAAAAGAAACGCTATCGACAGGTGCTTTTTTAATTTACCTGCTTCTGAGAACTTCATTGTCCCTCCAAAATAACGATAACAATTTTAACAACTCATTATCATTTTGGATAGCCCTATTCGTTCAAAAACTGAGAACTCCTATCTGGTCGCCTGGTTAGATAAGGTGTAAATTTAAACAAGCGAACAGCGCAGTTCTTGGTAGGAAAATTAATGGCAGAACCGACAAAGCAACCTGTTGTCATCGAACATCAGTCAAACGCACAAAAAAATACGCAACAAGAAAAGAAGCAGGGCTACATCAAAGACAGTGCCAGCAAGGTAAAAACCATTGCCCAAATACACGGTCTTGATGCCTTACTGCAAACCGATCCACCGGCCAAATCCGCGCTTGAAAGAGCCCAACTGCGTGAACAGAGACGCCAAGAACAGCGACAAAAAAACCTAGAGCAGATTTTAAAGCTAGCACACAGTTCATGCCGAGATGAAACTGCCGGAGAGCCTGACCAAGACTGGTTGTATCGTTTTTTTGAAATGGCTCAAGACATCCATAACAGCGCGATGCAAAAGTTATGGGCTCAAGTGATGAAGCGTGAAGTGACAAACCCAGGCTCAACGTCTATGAAAGCGCTCAAAGTCCTCAAAGATATGTCACCAAAAGAAGCGCAAACTCTGCAAAGAGCCGCCTCTCTGGCGTGTAGTTTTGGAGGGGATCACAGTCGCAAGCTGTTGATTGGTTATAAAGCGCAAGGAGGAATATTTAGCTTCGGCAAACGAGACATCGCCAACAGCTTAAACATGGGAAGTTTTCAGCTGCCCTATTCAAGTTTGTTGCTGTTGATTGAACTAGGGTTACTGCATAGTACCGAGCTTGAATCTGGCGAAATTGGTATCGAGACGCCATTGGTCCTCACCTACCAAGGTAAAAACTTGTCGCTGAACGTGAACAGCAAAGGCGTCCGCCTTTTATATTACCGCTTCACGCCAACAGGCAATGAGCTCTGTACCTTGCTCGGTAACAAACCACATGCCGACTACTACGACCAAATGCTTGCGCTTTTAAATCATAGGTTTAGTGTCCATAGTGACGCTAAAAGTACGGTTCATCATACCGTGTAGGCAGTTTGAGAAGCATTTGACCACCCATGATCCAAATGCTTCTTAAGCCGTTCAAAGAGCTTGAGGTCACCAATGATCCAAATGCTTATTTATCGGATCACTGCACGCGACTTAAGCGCTTCCAAGCACAAGTCCACCAGCTCATCGACGCTTTTTTCGCCCGCTGGTAAATCGACTTCCGGATTCTTCGGTGCTTGATATTCAGAATCAATACCAGTGAAGTTAGGAATTTCTCCCGCACGTGCTTTGCGGTACAAACCTTTAGGATCGCGACCTTCGCAGACTTCTAGAGATGCATTGACGAACACTTCGATAAACTCACCTTCTGGCAATAAGTCGCGCACTAGCTGTCGCTCTGCACGATGCGGTGAAATGAACGCCGACAACACAATTAAGCCTGCATCCGCTATCAGTTTAGCCAGTTCACCAATACGACGAATGTTCTCGCGACGATCCTGTTCAGAAAAGCCCAAATCACTACACAGGCCATGTCGCACATTGTCACCATCCAATAAATAGGTGTGGTAACCCAATGCTGCAAGGCGATTTTCCAACGCCCCCGCTACGGTTGATTTACCCGCTCCAGATAAGCCAGTAAACCACAATACGGCAGGTTTTTGCTTCTTTAATTCAGCACGAAACTGTTTATCGACCGAATGCTGGTGCCAAACAATGTTTTCATCTTTTACCGTCGTTTCGGCAGTCATAACGTATCCTTGTAAATATCGGAATTAAAACGGGAAGAAGACCGGAATCAAAGTAAGCACTAATACAGAGTACACAATCGAAATCGGCACACCAATTCTCACATAGTCGGTCAATTTGTAATTTCCTACGCTGTACACCAGCAAGTTGGTTTGATAACCGTAGGGAGAAATAAAGCTCGCACTGGCGCCAAACAAGACCGCCATAATGAATGGCATCGGATCAACGCCATAACCGACCGCCATGCTATAGCCAATAGGAAAAGAAAGCGCAGCCGCGGCATTATTCGTCACCAGTTCAGTAAGAACTAATGTCATGATGTAAGTTGCGACCAAGGCTCCAAACACGCCCCAGCCATTGAACGCTTCAATAAACATCGCTCCCATTCTCTCTGACAAGCCGGAAGAGATCATCAATTGAGCGATGGACAAAGCAGAGCCGACAATCACGACGATATCGATCGGAAAACGGCGGCGCAGTTCTGATATCTGTACAATGCCAAACGCGATAAGTGCAATAAGATACGCGGCAAGGCCTTTAATAATCGGTACTAGTTCTAATAGCGCACACCCAATTACGGCAGCAAAACCCAGTAGCACGATGGAGGATTTATTCGTATCAAGCCGAGCGCTAGAGTCCAAATCATGCACTAAAACAAACTCTTTACGATGAGCTCGGCGTTCAGACTCAAAACGCTTGCCCGGAACCAGAACTAACGTGTCACCTGGCGCTAAGGTAATGCTACCCAAACCGCCCTCTAGGCGCTCATGGCCACGACGAATAGCGACAACAACGGCATCAAAGCGGTCACGGAATCGGCTCTCTTTAAGTGTTTTATAGCAAAACGTCGCGGATGAGCTCACCACAACTTCAATAAAATTTTGCCCATTCAAGTGCTGCTGACCAAAAAGCTTGAGGCCCGGAATTTCTTGCAGGGTCGCGACGCTCTCAACATCACCGCAAAACAACAAACGGTCTTTCGCATTGAGTACGAAATCCGGTCCTACAGAGGAAACCGTCACGCCATCTCGTACAACCTCCGCAAGAAACAGTTTGCGCAGCGCACGTAAATTATTCTCGCTGACCGTGCGCCCAACTAACGGTGAACCAGGCTCTACGCGAGACTCAAGAAAGTACGGTAAATCTTCTTGACTTTGATCATCGTAGTTCGGCAGTAAGTAACTGAGCGGGATAAGAATCAGCATTCCTCCCACCAACACCGCCAAGCCAATCATCGTGGGTGTAAAAAAGCTCAGGCTCGGCAAACCGGCATCTTCAACAAAGCTGTTGATGATTAAGTTAGTCGACGTACCTATCAAAGTTAATGTCCCACCAAAAATAGCCGCGTAAGACAGCGGGATGAGTAATTTCGAAGGCGCATGCTGCTGATTACGCTTAATCGCCCCAATCAATGAGACAACCACGGCGGTATTATTCGTGAATGAAGAGAGCAAGGCCGTTGATACACCGAGCTTAGCGATCACACTGCCTAACTGGCCTTCAGAAATACTACGGCTCACCCAACTGATCAGTAACGTTTTTTCTAAAGCACACGATGCAAGAATCAACAGAACCAGAGTCAATAACGAAGAGTTGGTAAAGTTGGATGCGATCGTGGCTGAATCCATCATTCCCGCCATAAATGCAATAAAAGCGGCACCCGCAAAGACATAACTAGGCTTAATTTTCGTGACAAGCAAACAAGTGATAATGCCAAGCAAAATCGCTAATACAAACCCTTGTTCCCACATAGCCTTTCCTTACCAAATCGCCCAAAGGGCACAACAACGGCTCATTTATCCGTGAGACACCAGACAAACGAGTAAACAGACCAAAATCAGCGTAAGCGAAAAGAACATCAGAATGCTCGGTTTTCTTGGGCTTCACCGAAGCATTCTGGTATTAGGAGAATAACCTAACTGCATTTCGCAACTCAGTTAGGCAACGACGCCCCAAGCACAACAACAGACAGAATCAGAGCTTATCGTGCTCGGGCGCGCCAATTACTTTTTCAGCAATTGGCTAACGTCTTTTGCTTCCCAGTGTGGGAAGTGTTTACGCACAAGTGCATTCAGCTCAACTTCAAACGCAGAGATGTCCGTCAAGTCGCGCTCAACCACCGCGAGGCTTTCTTTGACCATGCCTGCACCAACCGTCACGTTCGTCAGACGATCGATAATGATGAAGCCGCCGGTATCAGCACAATCTTGGTAATTGTCCAGCGCAACTGACTCATTGAGAGACCATTCACACAAGCCAATACCATTCAATGGCAGCTCTGCCGCACTATGAGTTGATAGGTTGTTGATATCATATTGGTGACGAATCGCTTCAACATGGCCCACAGTTTTCTTACCCGCGATTTTGATGTCGTAGTCACGGCCCGGTTGCAGAGGTTGCTCTGTCATCCATACCACATCGGCAAGCAAGTGGTTTGTGGTTTCCACTTGAGCATTGTCTAGGACAATCAAATCGCCACGGCTAATATCGATCTCATCGCTTAGCGTCAGAGTGACCGCCAACCCAGCACGAGCTTCCTCAATATCACCATCAAACGTAACAATGCGTGCCACGGTTGACGTTTTCCCCGATGGCAATGCTTTGATGGCATCACCGACTTTGATCGAACCTGAAGAAATCGTCCCCGCAAAACCACGGAAATCGAGGTTAGGACGGTTAACGTATTGCACAGGGAAGCGGAACTCACCCGCACCTTTTTCTTGATCCACATCGACCGTTTCAAGAAGTTCAAGCAATGACGGGCCTTTAAACCAGCTTAGGTTTTGCCCTTTATCTACCACATTGTCACCTTCAAGCGCCGAAATCGGGATGATTTGAATATCAATATCCCCGGTCAGGTTCTCAGAAAACTTAAGATACTCATCGCGGATTTCTTCAAAGCGCTCTTGAGAGTAATCCACTAAATCCATCTTGTTGATCGCCACAATAAAGTGCTTCAAACCCAATAGGTTGGAAATAAAAGAGTGACGACGAGTTTGATCAAGAATGCCTTTGCGTGCATCAACTAAGATCACCGTTAAGTCACAGGTCGATGCGCCTGTTGCCATATTACGCGTGTACTGCTCGTGCCCAGGTGTATCGGCGATGATGAACTTACGTTTCTGCGTCGAGAAATAGCGGTAAGCCACATCAATCGTGATCCCCTGCTCGCGCTCAGCTTGTAAGCCATCGACCAACAACGCAAGGTCAGGCTTTTCACCCGTGGTGCCCACACGTTGGCTGTCTGAGTGTACTGCCGCTAGCTGATCTTCATAAATTTGTTTTGAGTCATGGAGTAAGCGACCGATTAGTGTACTTTTACCGTCATCTACCGAGCCACAAGTCAAGAATCTAAGTAACGACTTGTACTGGTGTTGTGTTAAATAGCCTTCGATACCAAGCTCGGCTAATTGAGCTTCAACTGCACTGTTCATTATCTTTCCTTAGATCCTTTAGAAGTAACCTTGACGTTTCTTAAGCTCCATCGATCCTGACTGATCGTGGTCGATCGCTCGACCTTGGCGCTCACTCGACGTTGCCACCAGCATCTCTTCGATAATGCCGGTCAAAGTGTTCGCTTCAGACTCGATAGCCCCAGTTAATGGATAACAACCAAGAGTACGGAAACGCACACTCTTCTCTTCGATCACTTCACCCGGTTGAAGCTCCATACGATCATCATCAACCATGATTAGCATGCCGTCGCGTTCAACAACTGGACGTTTGTCAGCGAGATAAAGCGGTACGATCTCAATGTTTTCTAAATAGATATATTGCCAGATATCAAGCTCCGTCCAGTTCGAAAGTGGGAATACACGAATGCTCTCCCCTTTATTGACCTGACCGTTGTACGTTTTCCACAGCTCTGGACGTTGATTTTTAGGGTCCCAGGTATGGTTCTTGTCACGGAACGAATACACTCGTTCTTTTGCGCGTGATTTTTCTTCATCACGACGAGCGCCACCAAAAGCAGCATCGAAGCCATATTTGTTTAGCGCCTGCTTAAGACCTTGCGTTTTCATGATGTCCGTATGCTTTGACGAGCCATGAACAAACGGACTGCAGCCCATTGCTAGACCTTCTGGGTTCTTATGTACCAAAAGCTCAAAGCCGTATTTGGCTGCGGTGCGATCGCGAAACTCAATCATCTCGCGGAATTTCCAGTCGGTATCGACATGCAAAAGTGGGAATGGAATTTTGCCCGGGTAAAACGCTTTACGCGCTAGGTGCAGCATCACTGATGAGTCTTTACCAATCGAATACATCATGACTGGGTTATCAAACTCAGCCGCAACTTCGCGGATAATATGGATACTCTCCGCTTCGAGTTGTTTAAGGTGAGTTAAACGTTGTTGGTCCATGTTTTGTATTTCCTTTTTAAGCTTGAAGGCGCATTACGTCTCTAATCTTTGGTCTGAAATTATATGGAGTTGGCAATAGCACTTTTGTTGAATTCAGTACTAGACAAAAACCAGTCTAACTTTTGAGACAGTCGCACTACCTCTCCGACAACAATCAAAGATGGCGATTGTGCTTCCTTCGATAAATCAGAGAGTTGGGAGAGTTCTCCCGTAAATACTTTTTGTTGAATCTGCGTGCCACGCTCAATAATGGCAATCGGAGTCGACGCTGAACGACCATGCTTAATGAGTTGATTCTGAATATAGTGTGATTTCATCAGCCCCATGTAGATCACTAAAGTCTGATTCCCACGCGCCAACGTGGACCAATCCATCTCATCACTTTCTTCTTTCAAGTGGCCAGTCACAAAGATGGCCGATTGCGCATAATCACGATGAGTCAGTGGAATACCAGCATAAGCGGTTGCGCCAGCTGCTGCGGTAATGCCAGGGACAACCTGAAAACGCACGCCAGCATCAGCAAGCACTTCTAACTCTTCACCACCACGACCGAATACAAACGGATCCCCACCTTTAATGCGCACTACTTTGTAGCCCTGCTTGGCAAAATCCACCAAAAGCTGGTTCGTCTTCTCCTGCGGCACACTGTGATGCCCAGCTCGTTTCCCAACGCACACTAAAATCGTATCGCTAGGGATCAAGGCCATGATTTCTTCAGACACCAAGTAGTCGTACAAAACCACATCGGCTTGCTGCAAACAGTTCAGTGCTTTCACTGTCAAAAGTTCAGGATCACCCGGCCCCGCCCCCACTAAGGCGACTTCACCAGGCTGTAGCGATTGCTTTGCAAAACGAGTAACACTAGCTACTGGGTTGTCAGAAACTAACCGGGGCTTTGGTTTAGGAAAAGAAGTGACTGAATCGTTCGTTGCCATGTGCTTGCTCATCGTCCATTGATATCGTTATGCAAGCATTATGGCGGGGCGTTTATATTACCTGAAATTCTAAAATTTCATTTTTTATTCAAAAATCTGCTAAGAAGTTTTTGTTTGGTCTCATTCAAAAGCGTGAAAAAGTCGGCGGTTAATATGAATAAGGTTCAGTAAACTGATTTTTGTTCACAGTTTTCTGTATCTTTATCATTAAGTTGCACCAGCGTTTGATACATTACGCGGTACGATTCCCCCTTCCCATTGAATTGGAGCACCAAATGAAAGTGGCAGTTCACCCTATTTCCCTCGCAGTGTTAAGTAGCATGCTAACGCTTGCTGGTCCTGCGATGGCCGATACCATCAAGCTTCGTATCATCGAAACCACCGACATTCATACCAACGTGATGGATTACGATTACTACAAAGACCAACCATCACAGCAAATTGGTTTAAGTCGCGCTGCGACCATAGTGAAACAGGCTAAGTCCGAGGCAGAAAACACGGTATTAGTAGATAACGGCGATTTAATTCAGGGCAGCCCAATGGGCGATTACATGGCGGCGAAAGGGATTAACGCTGGCGATGTCCACCCAGTCTACAAGGCGATGAACCAACTAGACTACGATGTGGGCAACATTGGCAATCATGAGTTCAACTATGGCTTAGATTTTCTACAAAAGACGTTGGCGGGCGCTAACTTCCCTTACATCAACGCAAACGTATTTGATAAAAAAACCGGTGAGCATTACTTCAAGCCTTACCTGATCAAAACCCACACCTTTAAAGACACAAACGGCGAAGCGCATCAAATAAAAGTGGGTTATATCGGCTTTGTACCACCACAAATTATGGTGTGGGATAAGAAGAACTTAGAAGGCAAAGTCTTTGCTAAAGACATTAAGGAAACAGCAGAGAAACTGATTCCTCAAATGAAGAAAGAAGGCGCAGACGTGATTGTGGCGATTCCACACTCGGGCATTTCTACTGATCCATACAAACTAGGCGCTGAAAACTCAGTTTACTACCTCACAGAAGTTGAAGGTATTGATGCCATTGCTTTTGGCCACTCTCACGCGGTCTTCCCAGAGAAAAACTTCGCAAACCTACCTGGTGTTGATACCGAGAAAGGGACCATCAATGGTGTGACGTCAGTGATGCCGGGCCGCTGGGGAAGTCATGTAGGTGTGATGGACTTGATGCTGAAAGAGGAAGACGGCAGATGGCAAGTAGTTGAAGGCCAAGCAGAAGCACGCCCTATCTTCGATAAAGTAAATAAGAAGTCATTAGCTAAAGCCGATGAAGATATTGTGAAAGCGTTAGAAGAAGATCACAAAGGCACTCGTGAATTTGTAAACCAACCAATCGGCAAAGCAAATGATGTCATGTACAGCTTCTTGGCATTAGTGCAGGACGACCCAACCATTCAAATCGTTAACCTTGCTCAGAAAGACTACGTAGAACGCTTTATTCAAGGCGACCCAGACCTTTCTGACATTCCAGTACTGAGTGCGGCAGCACCATTTAAAGTCGGCGGTCGTAAGAACGATCCGAATAACTTTACAGAAGTAGAGTCCGGTCAGCTCACCTTCCGTAATGCGGCCGATCTTTACTTATACCCAAACACCTTGGTTGCGATGAAAGTGAAAGGTAAAGAAGTTCGCGAATGGCTAGAGTGCAGTGCGGGTCAATTCAACCACATCGACATCAACAATCCTAAACCGCAATCTTTGATTGATTGGGATAATTTCCGTACTTACAACTTCGATGTTATTGATGGGGTTAACTACCAAATCGACGTTACCCAACCGCCGAAGTACGATGCGGATTGTAAAGTGATTAATCCAGATTCTCAGCGCATTGTGAATCTGACGTTTAATGGTAAGCCTGTCAATCCGAAGCAAGATTTCATCATCGCAACCAATAACTACCGTGCTTATAGCAATACTTTCCCTGGTACAGGCCCAGATTTCATTGCATTTGACGCACCAGATGAAAACCGCTCTGTCGTCGCCACTTATATTTCTCGCGTGAGTGAAGAAAAAGGAGAAGTGACACCAAGCGCTGACAACAACTGGTCTTTCGCACCGATTAAGTCCGATAACAAGCTAGATATTCGTTTCGAAACCTCCCCTAGCGATAAAGCGGCGCAGTTCATCAAAGAGAAAGGACAATACCCAATGAAACGCGTGTCAACAGACGACATTGGTTTCGCAATTTATCAAATCGATCTGAATAAATAAGGTTGATTTGACAACAACACTAAGCGGCTCTCATGAGCCGCTTTTTTGTTATCAATAAAACCCGTTAAAATAAAGAAAACCGTTTCTGAGTTATCACATGCACAGCGATCTTTTTTCAGACTTAGTCAAACATGGCTTTTTAGAGACAGAAGCAAACCAACTTATTGAAAATGGTGAGTTGCTCGAACTGCCTACACGCCACATTCTTAATCACCAAGGGGAGTTTAGCTCACATCTGTACTTCATTATTGAGGGGTTATGCCACGCAAGCTATCTCACGGAGCACGGCAAAGAATTCAGTAAAGAATTTTATTGGGAGAAGGACTGGGTTATCGGGTTTGAGAGCATAATAAAGGACCAACCTTCGCCTTACTTATTGGAAACGCTGAGCGCTTGTCAGCTATTTTGCTTGCCAATTGAAACGTTGCATCACTGGCGAGCAGAAAAGCACGCCATTTACTTAAAGCTACTCGAAAACCAACTGGTTAATAAAGAGAATAAAGAACGCTTTATGTTGCTCTACTCTCCAGAGGAACGATATCAATTATTTTGCGCTCATTACCCAGATTTAGAGCAACGTATTACCGATAGTCAAATTGCGGCCTACCTGGGCATTACGCCAATCAGTTTGAGTCGAATCAAAGCACGCTTAACCAAAGATCACACTCTCAAATAAACTCAAAAAAGAAAAAAGCTCTTCAAACGAAGAGCTTTTTCTCTGCTATTTGAGCTATTTAAGAATTCGCGCCCGGAACTGGCGCCCTTTCATCTTGCCGTTACTAATGGTCTGTAAAGCCTTTTTAGCCACAGACTTTTCGACGGCAACATAAGCGCGCACAGGGAATAGGTGAATCTTGCCAACTTGAGAGCCTGGGATACCATTTTTCCCCGTCAGACACCCTAAGATATCACCCGGTCGTACTTTCTGTTTCTTACCGCCATCAATGTTAATCGTCACCATCTTCGCTTGGTATGGCTGCTGATTTGATTTGGCAGGCAATGTTGCTGGTACCACGTCCATATCCAGGTATTCTTCAATACGAGCTACACGCAAACCGTCTTTCTCTCCAAAGAAGCTGAACGCCAAACCTTTACTACCCGCACGGCCTGTACGACCGATACGGTGTACATGAACCTCAGGATCGCGCGATAGCTCAAAGTTAAAGACTGCATCAAGGTTATCTACGTCCAAACCACGCGCCGCGACGTCTGTTGCGACAAGGATAGAAACACTCTTGTTAGCAAACTGCACCAATGCTTGATCGCGTTCACGCTGTTCTAAGTCCCCATGGATATCGATAACGCTGAACCCTTTGCGATGCAACTCATCTGCGACACTTTGCACTTCTTTTTTGGTATTGCAAAAAACCACAGCGGACTCTGGTTGGTGAGTCAGTAGCAAGTTCGCCAACGCTTCATCACGCGCTTCCGAACCTTCAACTTTGTAGAAATGCTGAGCAATGCTTGAGGTATCGTGCGTCGATTCCACCTTAATGACTTCAGGCGTCTGCATAATACGCTGCGCAATTTGCTCAATTTTCTCCGGGAAAGTAGCACTGAAAAGTAGAGTTTGACGCTGCTTTGGCGCTGCATCAATAATCGCATCTAATGCGTCTTGGAAACCCATGTCCAACATGCGATCAGCTTCATCCAACACCAAGGTATTCAGCTCGCTAAGGTTAATGCGGCCTTTCTCAAGGTGATCCAAAATACGGCCAGGTGTGCCGACTAGGATATGCGCTCCATGCTCCAGCGAACCAATTTGTGGCCCCATTGGCATCCCACCGCAGAGAGTAAGCACTTTAATATTATGAATGCCACGACCTAAAGTACGAATTTCCTTCGCGACTTGATCCGCAAGCTCACGAGTTGGACACAATACTAATGACTGGACACGAAAGCGTTTGACGTTAAGGTTCGATAAAACACCCAAACCAAATGCAGCGGTTTTACCTGAGCCCGTTTTACCCTGCCCGATGACATCACGATGTTTTAGGATTGCAGGCAAACTCAAAGCTTGAATTGGCGTCATGTGGGTGTAGTTCAGGGAATCAAGTGTGGCGAGTAACGCTGGGTTTAGCCCGACTTGATCAAAAGTTTGTTTGCTCACGGGAATATCCTCAGGTGAGATGAAAAGAGGGCACATTATCACCAGATTTGGTGGGAAAACCAGTGATAATTAACCTTTGTTAATGAGTATGAGTACAAAACAAAGTAAAGTCAGTCACTCTACTCTCATGACGGATGACAACATGCTCACTTGGATTACTTTGCCCTTTGCTCAACTGACAACCACACAATTGTATACAATGATGAAATTACGTGTGGATGTATTCGTCGTTGAACAAACCTGCCCTTATCCTGAACTGGATGGCAAAGACACACTGGAAGGTGTTTATCATCTAATAGGTTACCACGGTGATGAACTTGTTGCTTGCGCACGATTACTACCCGCTGGCACTACGTATGACAATGTGAGCATTGGTCGAGTCGTCACCAAACAAACTGCGCGTGGTGATGGTCTGGGACATAAGTTGCTGGAAGAGGCATTAACACAGTGTGAAATATTGTGGCCAGGACAGACGATTGATATAGGAGCTCAAGAGCATCTCATCCAGTTTTATGCGAGTCATGGATTCAAAGTTATTTCTGATCGCTACCTAGAGGATGGTATTCCTCATGTGGATATGCGAAAAGAAGCCGTAGCGATATAACGCGTTCATTGCTAGGTTACTAATTTATAGATAAACTAAAAAGACGCGATACCTTCGCGTCTTTAGTTCATTTGAAGCATCTACTTGTTGCGCCCAAAGGTCCCATCCGATAAGCGGAAAAACATGACGGACCGCCCGCTTTTTTCTAGTTGCAGCATATCCAACTCGCCTTCATCGCTAAGCTTAAAGCGAATCAATTGTCCTTGTTTAATTTGGCTCAGCGGCTTATCACTGCCTTCGATTTTTACTAGAGCGCTAAGATCCGCCATCGAGAGCTGATTACTTCTGAAAACCTGCGCTAACGTGTCGCCATTTTTAACCGTGTACTCTTTCCAGTCTTCGGATTTCGGCCCAGAATTCTGAGAGGTTCTTTGCTGGCTTAAACTCTGTGCATTCAGCTGAATCGCTACGCGCTGATGATCGACCTCAGCTTGCTCAACTGATTGTTCTGTTTTATTCGGCAAAGGAATAACAAGGAGTACCAGAATCAATGGAACTAAAACCATCAAAGCTCGTTGATGGAATTTCGGTAGGCGCAGCCAAAACTGCTTAACAGGCTGTATACGCTCCAACCATTGCTCTTTGTTGAACGGCTGCTTCCAGTCGATAGCAGCGAATTTTTGTTTAACCAATTCGACATAGTCGACTTGCTGCTTTTTCTTTCTGCGACGATTCATTTTAATGAGTCCCTTAATACTTCTACTGCCAGTATAAAAATACCGACGCGGAGAGTATATGTTTTTCACTAAACTAAAATGGAATTTGGATTAAATTAGCAGAAATTTCACTTGGAGTAAGAGATAAGTCACACCCTGGCCGCCTCAATTAAGCATTCAGTCGCAATCATTTAAACCTAAGCTCGAAACTGATATCCTGTTGCCTTTATCACTCCTAACAAGAGCGACATTCATGTCTGAAATTAAATTTGAAACTGCAGAACAAAAAGCAAGCTACGGCATTGGTCTGCAAATGGGTCAGCAACTTGCAGGTTCTGGTCTTGAAGGTCTTAGCGTTGATGCTATCGCAGCGGGTATTGCAACAGCACTAACTGGTGACATGCCATCAATCGAAATTGATGAAATCAACAAAGCACTACAAGAGCTTCACACTCGTGCAGAAACCGCTCGCCAAGAAGCAGCGAAAATTGCAGCAGCAGAAGGCGAAGCGTTCCTAAAAGACAACGCACTACGCCCTGAAGTTAACGTTCTAGACTCTGGCCTTCAGTACGAAATCATTTCTGAAGGTACTGGTGCAGTTCCAACAGCAGAAAGCTCAGTTCGCGTTCACTACCACGGTGAGCTAACTGACGGTACTGTATTCGATAGCTCTGTATCTCGCGGTCAACCAGCTGAATTCCCTGTTACAGGCGTAATCAAAGGCTGGGTAGAAGCACTACAACTAATGCCTGTTGGTTCTAAGTGGAAACTATACGTACCACAAGACCTTGCGTACGGTGAGCGTGGCGCTGGTGCAGCTATCCCTCCATTCGCAGCACTAGTTTTCGAAGTAGAACTACTAGATATTCTTTAATTGAAACCATTTTCAATTATGATTTAGTAAAACGGCGCATTAGCGCCGTTTTTTTGTCTAAACTGAATAGACTTTCTCACCTCTAAACCTTTCACTCTGATAGCCTTTAAAACAATAAAATCACGTTAAAAACGCTCAACCTTCGGAGGTACTATGCGTAAAACACTCCTGACTCTGGCACTCTTATCAATGAACATTGGTAGTGCGCACGCATTCTTAGATTCCGTCACGCAAAAAAGTAAAGAAAGTGGCCTAATGGATATGGTAGGTAGTAGCCTGAACACTGAATCATCTCCATTAACAGACATGCTAACTAGCCAATTACCTGTATCTACAGAACAAGCGGCTGGAGGTAGTGGCGCACTACTCGCTTTGGCTCAAAGCCAGCTTTCACAAGAAAATAGCAGTGAATTACAGTCTTTGATTCCTGGGCTTTCAAACTTGCAAGGAGCACAAAGCTTACTGGGGAATATTGAGAATATCAGTGCAGTAAAAAGTGCATTCGATACGTTGGGTTTAGATCCCTCTATGATCAGTCAGTTTGCTCCAGTAATCTTGGATTACTTGAACAAGCAAGGCGTTAGCGAGGGACTTCTAAGTTCGTTAGGCGGGTTGTGGAATACTAGTAAATAAGCGCAAGTGATAATCACTTTTTAAATTGCCAGTCTGCATGGAGTAAAATAAATGCAGGCTGGATATAAAGATTTACTGAATCGCAGATACAAAAAAGCCGAGCTAACGCTCGGCTTTCTCGTTCTTACGAACTGATTACTCAGCAGCTTCTTCAGCAGCTGGGCGATCTACAAGCTCAATGTAAGCCATTGGAGCTTTATCACCAGCACGGAAGCCAGCTTTTAGGATACGAGTGTAACCGCCCTGACGAGCAGCAAAACGTGGACCTAGTTCGTTAAATAGTTTTGCAACTACTTCGTTGTCACGAGTACGTGCAAATGCTAGACGACGGTTAGCAACACTGTCAGTCTTAGCTAGTGTAATCAAAGGCTCAACTACGCGACGTAGCTCTTTTGCTTTTGGCAAAGTAGTCTTGATAACTTCATGACGTACTAGAGAGCTAGCCATGTTGCTGAACATCGCTTTGCGATGTGAGCTGTTGCGGTTGAGTTGACGACCACTCTTACGATGGCGCATGACCTAATCCTTCTAACTAGTATCGATTAATCTTCAGCGATTGATGCAGGTGGCCAGTTTTCTAGGCGCATGCCCAGAGACAGACCACGTGACGCAAGTACGTCTTTAATCTCAGTAAGAGATTTTTTACCAAGGTTAGGCGTTTTAAGTAGCTCAACCTCAGTACGTTGTACTAGATCACCGATGTAGTGAATCGCTTCTGCTTTCAGACAGTTAGCAGAGCGAACTGTTAGTTCAAGATCGTCTACAGGACGCAGTAGGATCGGATCGAATTCTGGCTTCTCTTCTTTCTCCTCAGGAACTCGTACATCACGAAGATCTACGAATGCATCCAATTGTTCAGCTAGGATTGTAGCTGCACGACGGATTGCTTCCTCAGGTTCTAGAGTACCGTTTGTTTCCATATCGATAACAAGCTTGTCTAGATCAGTGCGCTGTTCTACACGAGCTGCTTCTACAGCGTAGGCAATTTTGTCTACTGGGCTGTAAGTAGCATCTACTAGTAGGCGACCGATTGGACGCTCGTCTTCTTCGTTATGGATACGCGCAGAAGCTGGAACATAACCACGACCACGTTCGACTTTAATACGCATTGCGATTTCAGCGTTGTCATCCGTTAGGTGACAAATAACGTGTTCAGGGTTAGCGATCTCTACATCACCATCATGGGTGATGTCACCTGCAACCACAGGGCCCGAGCCTGATTTGTTCAAAGTAATGAACACTTCATCTTTGCCTTCAGCAACACGCACTGCCAAACCTTTAAGGTTTAGAAGGATTTCAAGAATATCTTCTTGTACACCTTCTTTAGTGCTGTACTCGTGAAGTACGCCTTCGATTTCTACTTCTGTCACTGCACAACCAGGCATAGAAGATAGAAGAATGCGGCGAAGTGCATTACCCAGAGTATGACCAAAGCCACGCTCTAATGGCTCAAGAGTTACTTTTGCGTGAGTCGAGCTGATTTGTTCGATGTCAACTAGACGTGGCTTAAGAAATTCTGTTACAGAACCCTGCATTGTGTCCTCTCTTTAGTTTAAACCTTACTTAGAGTAAAGCTCGACGATCAATTGTTCGTTGATGTCAGCTGATAGATCAGAACGCTCAGGCATACGCTTGAATGTACCTTCCATCTTGCCACCATCTACTTCAATCCAAGTTGGTTTTTCACGTTGTTCAGCAACTTCTAGAGCCGCTTTAATACGAGCTTGCTGTTTAGCTTTCTCGCGAATAGAAACAACGTCATTAGCCGCTACTTTGAAAGAAGGAACGTTTACAACTTTACCGTTTACTAGGATAGCTTTGTGGCTAACTAGCTGACGTGCTTCTGCGCGAGTTGCACCAAAGCCCATGCGGTAAACTACGTTATCAAGACGACCTTCAAGAAGCTGAAGTAGGTTTTCACCAGTGTTGCCTTTTAGGCGAGCAGCTTCTTTGTAGTAGTTACGGAATTGTTTTTCTAGAACGCCGTACATACGACGTACTTTTTGCTTCTCACGAAGCTGAACGCCATACTCAGATAGACGACCGCGACGAGCGCCGTGTACACCTGGTGCGTTATCAATTTTACACTTGGTATCGATCGCGCGAACACCAGACTTAAGGAATAAGTCAGTGCCTTCACGACGGCTAAGCTTCAGCTTAGGACCCAAATATCTTGCCATGATTCTTCTCCAATTGTCCTAGAAACGTTATACGCGACGTTTCTTAGGTGGACGACAACCGTTATGAGGGATTGGTGTAGCATCAACGATGTTTGTGATGCGGAAACCAGCGGCGTTTAGTGCACGAACAGTTGATTCGCGACCTGGACCAGGACCCTTAACCATAACTTCCAAGTTCTTTAGGCCGTATTCTTTAGCCATTTCAGCACAACGCTCAGCAGCAACCTGTGCAGCGAACGGAGTAGACTTACGAGAACCACGGAAACCAGAACCACCTGCAGTAGCCCATGCAAGAGCGTTACCTTGACGGTCAGTAATGGTTACGATTGTGTTATTGAAAGAAGCATGGATGTGCGCAACGCCATCTGCAACTTGCTTGCGTACGCGCTTACGAGCGCGAGTTGGTTGTTTAGCCATTGTACTCTACCTTCCCGATTATTTCTTGATCGGCTTACGCGGACCCTTACGGGTGCGAGCGTTGGTTTTAGTACGCTGTCCACGTAGTGGTAGACTGCGACGATGACGAAGACCACGGTAACAGCCAAGGTCCATAAGACGCTTGATGTTCATAGATACTTCACGACGTAGATCACCTTCTACAGTGTACTTAGCTACACCATCACGCAGTTGATCGATCTGCTCTTCAGTTAGTTCACTGATCTTAACATTTTCAGCAATACCCACTTCAGCTAGGATAGCTTGAGAGCGAGTTTTACCGATGCCGTAGATCGCTGTTAGAGCGATTACTGCATGTTTCTGATCAGGAATGTTAATGCCTGCTATACGGGCCATTATTCACTCCTAAGTGTTTCTATAAAAGAATTAGCCGCAGCAAAGCCCGTGATGGATACGCTGCGGAATACTACTTCTTTTGCACGCAAAAGGTAGGCCGAGGAATATACTCGACCCAACCTTCATTTTCAAGTAAAAATTTCTGCTAATTAGCCTTGGCGCTGTTTGTGCTTTGGCTCACTGCAAATCACGCGAACGACACCGTTACGCTTGATTACTTTACAGTTACGGCAGATTTTTTTAACGGAAGCACGAACTTTCATTGCTAAACTCCGTAAATGAAACTGAGTCTACCGCCGGATTAACGGCCGTAGCCTTTCAGATTCGCTTTCTTCAACACAGAATCATACTGTTGAGACATCAGATGAGTCTGTACCTGTGCCATAAAGTCCATAATTACAACAACTACGATTAGTAGCGATGTACCGCCGAAGTAGAAACGTACGTTCCACGCGACCATCATGAACTCGGGAATCAGACAGATAAAGGTAATGTACAGTGCACCAGCAAGGGTTAAACGTGTCATTACTTTATCAATGTACTTCGCTGTCTGCTCACCTGGGCGGATACCGGGTACGAATGCACCAGACTTCTTCAAGTTATCTGCTGTTTCACGCGGGTTGAAAACCAACGCCGTGTAGAAAAAACAGAAGAAGATAATTGCTGCTGCATAAAGCATTACATACAACGGTTGACCTGGGCTAAGAGCCAAAGACACGTCAGTTAACCAACCGAACGCGCTGCTCTCGCCGTTTTGACCAAACCACTGAGCCAATGTTCCTGGGAACAAGATAATGCTTGATGCAAAAATCGCTGGAATAACACCTGCCATGTTAATTTTAAGAGGCAGATGCGAGCTTTGTGCAGCAAATACTTTACGACCTTGTTGACGCTTCGCGTAGTTAACGACGATTCGGCGTTGACCACGTTCCATGAAAACAACGAAGTAAATGACTGCAAAAGCTAATACCGCGATTAGCAACAGAAGAAGTACATGCAATTCACCTTGACGCGCTTGCTCGATTGTTTGACCGATTGCAGAAGGCAATCCAGCAACAATACCTGCAAAAATCAGTATCGAAATACCGTTACCAATTCCTCGCTCTGTAATTTGTTCACCTAACCACATTAAGAACATGGTACCGGTTACTAAACTTACGGTAGCAATTAGCGTAAACATGGTTTGGTTGATAACAACCAGATTGTCGACCATGTTTGGTAGGCCAGTTGCAATACCTATAGCTTGGAAGGTTGCAAGTACAAGCGTGCCGTAGCGTGTGTATTGGCTGATCTTACGACGGCCTGCTTCACCCTCTTTTTTGAGTTCAGCTAACGCTGGATGAACTACAGTTAGCAATTGGACAACAATAGATGCCGAAATATACGGCATGATGCCCAATGCTAATATAGATGCACGCTCAAGAGCACCACCGGAGAACATGTTAAACATTTCAACGATGGTACCTTTTTGCTGTTCGAACAAATCGGCAAGTACAGCAGCGTCAATACCAGGAATCGGCACAAAGGAGCCGGCTCGGAATACTAAAAGTGCACCAATTACGAATAACAAGCGCGACTTTAGTTCACTTAAGCCGCTCTGAGCACTACGAAAATCTTGTCCTGGTTTCTTAGCCATCTGTACCTCGTTCCTCGAGATTATTCCTCGATTTTACCGCCTGCAGCTTCGATTGCAGCTTTAGCGCCTTTAGTCACACGTAGACCTTTCACAGTCACTGCTTTGTTGATTTCACCAGAAAGAACAACTTTTACAAATTCGATGTTCTTAGTGATGATGTTAGCAGCTTTAAGACTGTTTAGATCAACTACGTCACCAGAAACTTTCGCTAGCTCAGCTAGACGAACTTCAGCAGACACTAGGCTCTTACGAGAAGTGAAACCGAATTTTGGTAGACGTTGTTTCAGAGGCATCTGACCGCCTTCGAAACCTGGACGAACACTGCCGCCAGAACGTGATTTTTGACCTTTGTGACCACGGCCACCAGTTTTACCTAGGCCTGAACCGATACCACGACCTACTCGCTTCGCAGAAGTTTTCGCGCCAGCAGCCGGTGCTAGAGTATTCAAACGCATTCTGATTACTCCTCAACTTTAACCATGTAGTAAACCTTGTTGATCATACCGCGAATACACGGAGTATCTTCAAGTTCTACTGTGTGGTTGATTTTACGAAGACCTAGACCGCGCAAAGTAGCTTTGTGCTTTGGCAGACGACCAATTGAGCTTTTAGTTTGAGTTACTTTAATAGTTGCCATGGTGTTCTTACTCCGAAATAGATTCAACAGTTAGACCACGTTTAGCAGCAACCATTTCTGGTGACTTCATGCTACCTAGTGCATCGATCGTTGCACGAACGATGTTGATAGGGTTCGTAGAACCGTACGCTTTAGATAGTACGTTGTGTACACCAGCAACTTCTAGTACTGCACGCATCGCACCACCTGCGATAACACCAGTACCTTCTGCAGCAGGCTGCATGTAAACTTTAGAGCCCGAATGGCGACCTTTCACTGGGTGGTGAAGAGTGCCTTCGTTTAGAGCGATCGTAGTCATGTTACGACGCGCTTTTTCCATTGCTTTTTGAATCGCTGCAGGTACTTCACGAGCTTTGCCGTAACCGAAACCTACACGACCATTACCGTCACCAACTACTGTTAGTGCAGTGAAGCTCATGATTCGACCGCCTTTAACCGTCTTAGATACGCGGTTAACTGCGATTAGCTTTTCTTGCAAATCATTCGCTTGAACTTGTTGTTCTTTAGCCATCTTCCAACCCTACCTTAGAATTTCAGACCAGCTTCGCGAGCAGATTCTGCTAGCGCCGCTACTCGACCGTGGTATTGGAAACCAGAACGATCAAATGCAACTGCAGTTACGCCCTTCTCAAGAGCGCGCTCAGCAATAGCTTTACCCACTGCTTTAGCTGCATCAACGTTACCAGTGTATTTCACTTGCTCACGGATCGCTTTTTCTACAGTAGAAGCTGCTGCGATAACCTCAGAGCCGTTAGCCGCGATAACCTGTGCGTACACGTGACGAGGAGTACGGTGTACAACTAGGCGAGTCGCACCCAGTTCTGCAATCTTACGACGTGCACGTGTAGCACGACGGATGCGAGATGCTTTCTTATCCATAGTGTTACCTTACTTCTTCTTAGCTTCTTTAGTACGCACATTTTCATCTGCGTAACGAACACCTTTGCCTTTGTATGGCTCAGGCTCACGGTAAGAACGAATGTCAGCCGCAACTTGACCAACTAGTTGCTTGTCAGCACCAGTGATCACGATTTCAGTTTGGCTTGGACATTCAGCTTTAATACCCGCTGGCAACTCGTGCTCAACTGGGTGTGAGAAGCCTAGTGTTAGACCTACAGCGTTGCCTTTGATAGCAGCACGGTAACCTACACCTTTAAGAGTTAGCTTCTTAGTAAAGCCTTCAGTAACACCAACAACCATGTTGTTAACTAGAGCGCGAGCAGTACCTGCTTGAGCCCATGCGTTAGCAACACCTTCTTTAGGACCGAAAGTCAGGTTATTTTCTTCCTGAGCGATTACAACTGCATCGTTAAGAACGCGAGTTAGTTCGCCTTTCGCACCTTTTACAGTGATTTCTTGGCCGTTTAGTTTCACCTCTACGCCAGCTGGAATAGCGACAGGTGCTTTTGCAACACGAGACATAGTCTACTCCTTATTAAGCTACGTAAGCGATGATTTCACCACCAAGACCTGCTTTACGTGCAGCGCGGTCTGACATAAGACCCTTGGAAGTTGAAACGATAGCAATACCAAGACCACCCATTACAGAAGGAAGTTCATCTTTCTTCTTGTAAACACGTAGACCTGGACGAGAAACACGTTTAAGTTGCTCGATTACTGGTTTAGCTTGGAAGTACTTAAGTGTAACTTCTAGCTCAGGTTTTGCTTCGCCTTCAACAGCGAAGTCAACGATGTAACCTTCAGCTTTTAGTAGTGCAGCAATTGCAACTTTAAGCTTTGAAGAAGGCATTTTTACAGCAACTTTGTTTGCTGCCTGACCGTTACGAACGCGGGTCAGCATATCCGAAATCGGATCTTGCATGCTCATATGATTTACTCCAAATGATTAAGTGGCAATTACCAGCTAGCCTTACGAAGACCCGGAATCTCGCCTTTCATGCAAGCTTCACGAACCTTAATACGGCTTAGACCGAACTTACGTAGGTAACCGTGTGGACGACCAGTTTGGTTGCAACGGTTGCGCTGACGTGATGCACTTGAATCACGTGGAAGAGATTGCAGTGTAAGAACCGCGTTCCAACGATCTTCTTCAGATGCGTTTACATCGCTGATGATAGCTTTTAGCGCTGCACGCTTTTCAGCGAACTTAGCTACTAGCTGTGCACGTTTAGCTTCACGTGCTTTCATTGATTGTTTAGCCATAACAGTAACCCTTCACCTTACTTACGGAATGGGAAGTTAAAGGCAGCCAGCAGAGCACGGCCTTCCTCATCAGTACCAGCAGACGTCGTAATAGTGATGTCTAAACCGCGTACACGATCAACTTTATCAAAGTCGATTTCCGGGAAGATGATTTGCTCGCGAACGCCCATGCTGTAGTTACCGCGACCGTCAAAAGACTTAGCGCTAACACCACGGAAGTCACGTACACGTGGAAGAGCGATGTTAATTAAACGCTCAAGAAAATCCCACATACGTTCGCCACGCAAGGTTACTTTACAACCGATAGGGTAGCCTTCACGGATTTTGAAACCTGCAACAGATTTGCGCGCTTTTGTGATAAGTGGCTTTTGACCAGAGATCGTTGCCATATCAGACGCTGCATTTTCTAGCAGTTTCTTATCGTTGATTGCTTCACCAACACCCATGTTTAGGGTGATTTTCTCGATTCTAGGGACTTGCATGACGCTTGTGTAACCGAACTGTTTGGTCAGTTCAGCGACTACAGACGACTTGTAGTAATCATGCAGTTTCGCCATAGTAGAACTCCAAATTACTTCTATTAGTTAGAAACGGTTTCGCCGTTAGACTTGAAGAAACGAACTTTTTTGCCGTCTTCAAAACGGAAACCGATACGGTCAGCTTTACCAGTAGCTGCGTTGAAAATCGCCACGTTAGAAACGTCGATTGCTGCTTCTTGCTCTACGATACCGCCTTGGATACCCATAGCTGGAACAGGTTTCTGATGCTTCTTAACTAGGTTGATACCTTCAACGATAACTTTACCAGTTGCTAGAACCTTAGTTACTTTACCTTTCTTGCCTTTGTCTTTACCAGCAAGAACGATTACTTCGTCATTACGACGGATTTTAGCTGCCATTTCTACGTGCTCCTTACAGAACTTCTGGAGCCAGTGAAACGATCTTCATGAACTTATCGCCACGAAGTTCGCGTGTCACAGGACCAAAGATACGTGTACCGATTGGTTGCTCAGTATTGTCGTTTAGCAATACGCAAGCATTTCGGTCGAAGCGAATGACAGAACCGTCAGGACGACGTACGCCTTTACGGGTGCGCACTACCACCGCCTTCAGAACATCACCTTTTTTAACTTTACCGCGAGGGATTGCTTCCTTCACAGTAACTTTGATGACGTCACCGATATGTGCATAACGGCGGTGAGAGCCACCCAGAACCTTAATACACATTACGCTGCGTGCGCCTGAGTTATCAGCTGCGTCCAGCATACTTTGCATTTGGATCATGTTAGTGCTCCGCTAAATATTAATAAC
Organism: Vibrio sp. E14; assembly: GCF_020515785.1. Classification (NCBI taxonomy): domain Bacteria; kingdom Pseudomonadati; phylum Pseudomonadota; class Gammaproteobacteria; order Vibrionales; family Vibrionaceae; genus Vibrio; species Vibrio sp. E14. The sequence goes on along the minus strand of NZ_JAHPJI010000004.1, from coordinate 248,821 downwards.
TAGACCCATCACGGGTCGGGCTGCCTCTTTAAAAGGGACGCGAATTGTACCACCCTTTTTTGTGATTGGGTAGTCAAAAAATAAACGGCTCCAAAAATATTTTGGAGCCGCTTTAGTTTCATAGAATTAACGAGATTAAATCTTCGCCTTTTCTAGAACTTTTACCAAAGTCCAAGACTTAGTCTTAGACAGTGGACGACACTCTGCGATTTCAACTGTGTCGCCTAGGCCACACTCGTTGTTCTCGTCATGTGCGTGTACTTTAGTCGTACGTTTTACGTATTTACCGTAGATTGGGTGTTTTACGAAACGCTCGATAGCAACAGTGATAGACTTGTCCATCTTATCGCTAACAACACGACCTTGTTGAGTACGTTTTACTTCGCTCATTATGCGCCTGCCTTCTCAGTCAAAACAGTTTTCACACGTGCGATATCACGGCGTACAGCTTTCAGAGTATGAGTTTGCTGTAGTTGACCAGTCGCAGCTTGCATGCGCAAGTTGAACTGTTCACGTAGCAAATTCATTAGCTCAGCGTTAAGCTCTTCAACGCTTTTCTCGCGTAGATCTTGTGCTTTCATCACATCACCTGCTTAGTTACAAATGTAGTTTTGAAAGGCAGTTTACGTGCCGCAAGACGGAACGCTTCACGTGCCAATTCTTCAGGTACACCACCCATTTCGTACATAACCTTACCAGGTTGGATTTGGGCTACCCAGTACTCAACGTTACCTTTACCCTTACCTTGACGAACTTCAAGTGGTTTTTCTGTGATTGGTTTGTCTGGGAACACACGGATCCAGATTTTACCTTGACGCTTAACGTGACGTGTCATTGCACGACGTGCCGCTTCGATTTGACGAGCAGTTAGACGACCACGGCCAACAGCTTTAAGACCGAATTCGCCGAAGCTTACATCAGTACCTTTAGCTAGACCACGGTTACGACCAGTCTGAACCTTACGGAACTTAGTACGTTTAGGTTGTAGCATCTGTCGACTCCTTACTTACGGCCTTTACGCTGCTTCTTAGGCTTGTCGCCTTTAGGCTCTACAGCGTTAGCTGCTGGCATACCACCTAGGATTTCACCTTTGAAGATCCAAGTTTTAATGCCGATCACACCGTATTGAGTGTGAGCCGAAGAAGTTGCGTAATCAATGTCAGCACGTAGAGTGTGTAGAGGCACACGGCCTTCACGGTACCACTCTGAACGTGCGATTTCAGCGCCGCCTAGACGACCGCTTACTTCCACTTTGATACCTTTAGCGCCTAGGCGCATAGCGTTTTGTACTGCGCGCTTCATAGCACGACGGAACATAACACGACGCTCTAGCTGAGACGCGATGCTGTCACCAACAAGTTGCGCATCTAGTTCAGGCTTACGTACTTCAGCGATGTTAATTTGCGCTGGTACACCTGCAATTTTAGCTACAGCTGCGCGTAGCTTCTCAACGTCTTCACCTTTCTTACCGATAACAACGCCTGGACGAGCAGTGTGAATAGTCACACGGATGCTCTTAGCAGGACGCTCGATAACGATACGTGATAGAGACGCTTTTTTCAGTTCACTTGTAAGGAACTGACGTACCTTGAAGTCGCCGTCTAGGTTGTCAGCGAAATCTTTGGTGTTAGCAAACCATGTAGCATTCCAAGGCTTAACGATGCCTAGACGAATACCATTTGGATGTACTTTTTGACCCATTGCTTACTCTCCTAGTCTCTAGCGATCTGCTACAACAACAGTGATGTGGCTTGAACGCTTCAAGATACGATCCGCACGACCTTTAGCACGAGGCATAATACGCTTCATGGTTGGGCCTTCATCTACAAAGATTTTTGCGACATTCAGATCGTCAATATCTGCACCTTCGTTGTGCTCCGCGTTAGCGATAGCAGACTCTAGAACTTTCTTAACTAGTGCAGCAGCTTTTTTGTTGCTGAACGTTAGGATTTCTAGAGCTTGGTCAACAGATTTACCACGGATTAGATCCGCAACTAAGCGAGCTTTCTGAGGCGAAATGCGAGCAAAGTTATGTTTAGCAATTGCTTCCATTATTTACTCCTTAGCGCTTCTTAGCTTTCTTATCCGCAGCGTGACCGCGGTAAGTACGTGTTGGTGCGAATTCACCCAGTTTGTGACCGATCATTTCATCAGTTACAAATACTGGTACGTGCTGACGACCATTATGGACAGCGATGGTCAAACCGATCATCGTAGGGATGATCATTGAACGACGGGACCAAGTCTTAATAGGCTTTTTGTCTCCGCTTTCCACCGCTTTCTCTACCTTCTTCAGCAAGTGTAGGTCAATAAAAGGACCTTTCTTGAGAGAACGTGGCATGGCGATTCCTCTTTATATAGATTACTTGTTACGACGACGTACGATGTACTTGTCAGTGCGTTTGTTCTTACGAGTCTTGAAGCCTTTAGTAGGCATACCCCAAGGAGATACTGGGTGACGACCACCAGAAGTACGGCCTTCACCACCACCGTGTGGGTGGTCAATCGGGTTCATTACAACACCACGAACCGTTGGACGGATACCGCGATGACGTGATGCACCTGCTTTACCAAGTTCACGTAGCATGTGCTCAGAGTTACCAACTTCACCGATTGTTGCACGGCCTTCAGAAAGAACTTTGCGCATCTCGCCAGAACGTAGACGGATAGTTACGTACGCACCGTCGCGAGCAACGATTTGAGCGTAAGCACCAGCCGAACGAGCTAGCTGACCACCTTTACCAGGCTTAAGTTCAACGTTATGTACTGTTGAACCTACTGGGATATTACGCATTGGTAGAGTGTTACCAGCTTTGATTGGTGCATCAACACCAGACTGAATAACATCACCAGCTACAACACCTTTAGGTGCTAGGATGTAGCGACGCTCACCGTCTTTGTAAAGAACTAGAGCAATGTTTGCGCTACGGTTTGGATCGTATTCAAGACGCTCAACTGTCGCTGGAATACCATCTTTAGTACGTTTGAAGTCAACTACACGGTAGTGGTGCTTGTGACCACCGCCGATGTGACGTACTGTGATACGACCCTTGTTGTTACGACCACCGTTCTTAGAGTTTTTCTCTAGAAGAGGTGCGTATGGCTTGCCCTTGTGTAGGTCAGCGTTAACAACTTTAACAACGTGACGACGACCAGGGGAAGTCGGCTTACATTTAACAATAGCCATTTTTAACTACTCCTGTTATTCCGCGCCGCCAACGAAGTCAAGATCTTGACCTTCTTTCAAAGTAACGTACGCTTTCTTAACGTCGCTGCGGCGACCTTGGCGTAGACCTTGACGTTTGGTCTTACCCTTAGTGATAAGAGTATTTACAGACTTAACTTCAACTTCAAATAGCTTTTCTACAGCTGCTTTGATCTCTTTTTTAGTCGCATCTTTAGCTACTTTGAAAACGATAGTGTTCGCTTTCTCAGCTGCCATAGTTGCTTTTTCAGAGATGTGCGGTGCACGTAGAACTTTTAGGATACGCTCTTCAGTGATCATGCTAGCATTTCCTCTACTTGCTTAACTGCTTCTGCAGTCATTACAACTTTGTCAAACGCGATTAGAGATACTGGATCGATACCAGCAACATCACGTGCGTCAACTTTGTATAGGTTACGAGCAGCTAGGAATAGATTCTCATCTACTTCGCTAGTCACGATTAGAGCGTCAGTTAGCTCAAGCTCTTTAAGCTTAGCAACTAGCTCTTTAGTCTTTGGTGCTTCAACTGAGAAGTTATCAACAACGATTAGACGCTCTTGACGAACAAGCTCAGAAAGAATGCTCTTCATAGCACCACGGTACATTTTTTTGTTTACTTTTTGGCTGTGATCTTGTGGTTTCGCAGCAAAAGTAACACCACCTGTACGCCAGATTGGGCTACGGATTGTACCAGCACGCGCACGGCCAGTACCTTTTTGACGCCATGGCTTAGCGCCACCGCCAGAAACTTCTGAACGTGTTTTTTGAGCACGAGTACCTTGACGAGCACCTGCTGCGTACGCAACAACTACTTGGTGTACAAGAGCTTCGTTAAACTCACGTCCGAAAGTAGTTTCGGAAACAGTTAGTGCATCGGCACCTTTAACCATTAGTTCCATTACTTACTCCTGAGACGTTATGCTTTAACAGCTGGTTTAACGATCACGTTGCCGCCAGTTGCGCCTGGGACTGCACCTTTAATAAGAAGCAGGTTGCGCTCAGCGTCAACACGTACGATCTCTAGGTTTTGAGTCGTTACACGCTCAGCACCCATGTGACCTGCCATTTTCTTGCCTTTAAATACGCGACCTGGAGTCTGACATTGACCGATAGAACCAGGAGCACGGTGAGACAATGAGTTACCGTGAGTCATATCTTGAGTACGGAAGTTCCAACGCTTAACAGCGCCTTGGAAACCTTTACCCTTAGATGTACCAGTAACGTCTACTTTCTTAGTTTCGTTGAATAGTTCAACAGTTAGTTCTGAACCAACTTCGAACTCTTCGCCGTTTTCTAAACGGAATTCCCAAAGACCGCGACCAGCTTCAACGCCAGCTTTAGCAAAGTGACCTGCTTCAGCTTTGTTTACGCGGTTAGCTTTCTTAGAACCAGCTGTAACCTGGATTGCTGCGTAGCCGTCAGTTTCAAGAGTTTTCACTTGAGAAACACGGTTAGCTTCAACCTCAACAACAGTTACTGGGATAGAAACGCCTTCTTCAGTAAATACGCGGGTCATGCCCACTTTACGACCGATTAGACCAATCATACTTCTAATCTCCCTTAACCTAGGCTAATTTGAACGTCAACGCCCGCAGCAAGGTCTAGACGCATTAGAGCATCAACAGTCTTGTCTGTTGGCTCAACGATGTCGATTAGACGCTTGTGAGTACGGATTTCGTACTGGTCACGTGCTTTCTTGTTAACGTGTGGAGAGATAAGAACTGTGAAACGCTCTTTACGAGTTGGCAGTGGGATTGGACCACGAACCTGTGCGCCAGTGCGCTTAGCTGTTTCAACGATTTCCGCTGTAGAAGCATCGATTAGTTTGTAATCGAAAGCTTTTAGGCGGATACGGATACGTTGGTTCTGCATGAGACAGAGCTCCAAATTTAATAAATTACACAAACAATATCGCCACTCAAACTCGTCAAGACGAGAGAATGCCGATTGATTTATGTGAAACCGTAGCATCCAAGATTAGGACGCATTGTCAGTTAATTTTCGATTAACTATCCCTATATGCCAAAGTCACCTTTGAGGATAGTTTTTCCGAAGAAAAGATAGCTAATTGTATTAACCGCGAACATAAGCTGAGTATACATTACCTCGCAAATCCTTAGATGTGCTCGCTCCTCACTGCTCATTGGTTCACAACTGGCTTAACCAGTGCGCTGCATTATACAGATCACACTTTAGGTTGCAAGCGCTGAGTGAAAAATAATCGGGAATATTCCAAACCCTATACATCCCTCTTCGCTTGGTAGCCATTAAACAAAAAGGACGCCGAAGCGTCCTTTTCTAAACTGTAATCGTAATAGCGGCTGCTATTATTTCTTACCGCTTGATAGTGCACCGAAACGCTTGTTGAAGCGATCAACACGGCCGCCTGTATCAACGATACGTTGCTTACCAGTGTAGAATGGGTGACACTTGTCACATACGTCTAGGTGGATAGACTCTTTACCTAGAGTAGAGTTGAACTCAAAAGAGTTGCCGCAAGAACAAGTCGCTTTTACTGCTTTGTATTCTGGGTGGATACCAGCTTTCATGGGATAACCTCAATAGTAGGCCGTGTCGCTATACGAATCTAAGCCGCACACCACACGCAATTAATAATAAAATGGGATACCGCATCAACTGATTGCCGAAGCCATATCTCAAGGCGCGATATAGTAAAGAATCACATTGCTCGGATCAACACATTTGGCAACTTTTTCGCCACTTTTTTAGCCAGACTAATCATAGAGGCACGATTCACGCTGAATCACATAGCTTTACTCGAATTTCCATACCGATTTTAATAGACTCTCATTTCCTTTCCCTCTTTTTAATAGCTAAGAATTTATGCGTCCAACCATTGCTAGAGTGGCATTACCCGTTCCGCTCGACAAACAATTTGATTACGCCATTCCGGGGCACCTGTTTCCGATCATTGGTGGACGCGTTTCCGTACCTTTTGGACGCCAAACCTTAGTGGGCATCGTCACCGCCATGGTGAACCACTCCGACTTTCCTAAAGATCAGCTTAAGCCAATCAAAGCGGTATTAGACTCCCAACCGATATGGTCAGAGACGCTTTATTCTCTGCTAAATTGGTGCAGCCAGTTCTATCAGTACCCTCTAGGTGACACTCTACACAATGCAATGCCTGCCGCGTTGAGGAAAGGCAAACCGGCCGACTTTGCAACGCTACAAGAATGGCAACTGACAGAAGCAGGAAGAAATAAGCTCATGCAAGGGCTTGGACGTGCGATAAAACAACAGCGTGCACTCCAAATGATGATCAACGGCCCAATCTCGCATCAAGAGCTCTTGGATCAAGAAGTAAACTCGACCATCTTAAAAAATCTCGAAGAAAAAGGTTGGGTCGAGCGCATCGAGAAAAAGCCGACCATTACGAAATGGAGTCAAAATGTAGAGTGTGCGGTAGAGAAACCAAAGCTTAACCATGAACAAGCACTCGCGATTGCCAGCGTAAATAGCCAAACGGGCTTTGCTTGCTATTTATTAGAAGGGGTCACGGGATCCGGTAAAACCGAAGTTTACTTAAACCTTATCAAGCCAGTTCTAGAGCAAGGGAAACAGGCACTAGTTTTAGTACCTGAGATCGGTCTAACGCCCCAAACCATCAACCGCTTTAAACATCGATTTAATGTCCCGGTAGATGTGATTCATTCCGGTTTGAATGAAACAGAGCGTTTGAACGCCTGGTTATCGGCTCGCGATAAAGCCGCGGGGATCATCATTGGTACGCGCTCAGCCCTACTGACACCTTTTGCTGACTTGGGGATTATTATCGTTGATGAAGAGCATGACGCCTCGTATAAGCAACAAGACAGCTTGCGTTACCATGCCCGTGATGTTGCCGTCATGCGTGCCCATAAAGAGCAAGTACCGATTGTCCTTGGCTCAGCGACGCCAGCGTTAGAAACCCTACATAATGCACTGTCTGGTAAATATCACCATTTAACACTCACCCAACGAGCTGGCTCTGCCGTGCCAACCACCAATAAAGTGTTAGATGTAAAAGGTCAGTATTTAGAAAGTGGCTTATCCGCCCAACTGATTGCCGAAATGCGCAAACACTTAAAAATGGGCAATCAGGTTATGTTGTTTCTTAACCGCCGAGGTTTCTCGCCCGCTTTGATGTGCCATGAATGTGGTTGGATTGCAGAATGTAAACGCTGTGATGCGTACTATACGTTCCACCATTACAGCAACGAAATACGCTGCCATCACTGTGGTTCACAACAACCTGTCATTCATCAGTGTCAGGGGTGTGGTTCAACTCAACTGGTTACCGTCGGCGTAGGAACGGAACAGCTCGAACAACAATTGGCTCAGTTGTTTCCAGAATACAAAGCCATTCGCATCGACAGAGACAGCACACGTCGCAAAGGTAGCTTGGAAGATGCCCTTGAGTCGATTCGTAAAGGTGAATACCAAATACTGATAGGCACTCAAATGCTGGCTAAGGGGCACCACTTTCCAAATGTAACGCTCGTTGCTCTTTTGGATGTTGATGGCTCTCTATATAGTAGTGACTTCCGCGCTTCGGAGCGATTAGCTCAGCTGTTTATTCAGGTCGCAGGTCGTGCTGGCCGAGCAAGTAAACCTGGCGAAGTGATCCTGCAAACTCACCATCCTGAGCACAGCTTGCTGCAAGCCCTACTTCAAAAAGACTATCGTCACTTTGCTATGACAGCTCTGGAAGAACGCAAACTGGCTCAGCTTCCGCCTTATAGTTTCTTGACTCTGTTTAAAGCAGAAGCAAACCAAAGTGAGGTAGTTGAAGGCTTCCTGCGTCAGGTTCGCTTTACGTTAGAATCACACCCTCTGTTCGATGATTCCTGCATGGTTTTAGGCCCCACTCCTTCACCTTTGGCCAAGCGGGCTGGTAAATACCGCTGGCAGCTGTTACTTCAAACCCAGCATCGTTCATTGATGCAAAAGTTATTAACCAGTGCCAAACCTGCTATTGAGTTGTTGCCAAATGCCAAGAAAGTTCGCTGGAATTTAGACATAGAGCCACAAGATCTCAGCTAGCAAACGTTTAACTATGTAATGAATTACCATTTAATGTGACGAGCATCACGACGGGATTGCAATTTTTGTTAAACAGACCGTAACTTTCACTTTAGAAATGAATAGACTATCCAAATTAGAAAAGTCTAAAGTGACTTGTTCGCACAGGCTTAGATTAAAACAATGACTATTCCCACAAATTGATGTCGCAGTGAAGAATCCATTTTTCCACTTGTTAACACGAACTGAGCGAAGAGCAAACGCTGCTCTAACTCAGCGTGATTACTATGATTTCAAACCGGAATAACGTCATCTTGGCAAAAAATAAACGAGAGGTTAAAAACTATGGCGACAATGAAGGATGTTGCCCAGCTTGCGGGAGTGTCTACGGCTACGGTATCTCGAGCATTAATGAACCCAGAGAAGGTCTCTTCTTCAACGAGAAAAAGAGTAGAAGATGCCGTACTTGAAGCGGGTTATTCTCCAAACTCATTAGCGCGTAACTTACGTAGAAACGAATCAAAAACCATTGTCACTATCGTTCCCGACATCTGTGATCCTTATTTTTCTGAAATTATTCGCGGTATTGAAGATGCTGCCATGGAACATGGCTATCTAGTCCTGCTGGGCGATAGCGGACAACAGAAGAAACGCGAAAGTTCTTTCGTTAACCTCGTATTTACTAAGCAGGCGGATGGAATGCTACTGCTTGGCACAGATCTACCGTTCGATGTCAGTAAGCCAGAACAAAAGAACTTACCTCCGATGGTAATGGCGTGTGAATTTGCGCCAGAGTTAGAACTTCCGACAGTACATATTGACAACCTGACCTCAGCATTTGAAGCGGTGAATTACCTAACCCAACTAGGTCATAAACGCATCGCGCAAATCTCGGGGCCAGATACGGCAATATTGTGTCAGTTCCGCCAGCAAGGCTACCAACAAGCCCTGCGCCGTGCCGGCATCAATAAAGATCCACAATATAGTGTCATTACTGAGTTCTCTTTTGATGGCGGAGCAAAAGCCGTTCGCAAACTGCTCGAATTACCTGAGCCACCAACGGCTATTTTCTGTCACTGTGACACAATGGCCATCGGCGCAATTCAAGAAGCGAAAAAGCTTGGCTTACGAGTACCGCAAGATCTCTCCGTTGTGGGCTTTGATGACATTAACTTCGCTCAGTACTGCGATCCACCGTTGACCACCATCTCTCAGCCTCGCTATGAGATTGGTCGACAAGCAATGCTAATGATGCTCGAGATGTTAAAAGGCCACGACGTGCATTCAGGCTCGCGCCTACTTGAAACTAACCTCGTCATTCGCGGAAGTGCAGCGCCACCACAGCGCCCTTAACCTAAAGATTAGGTATTCATACCCAAAGCGGTGCTAAGGCGCCGCTTTTTATTTGCCCCTCCTGCTTTTTGTGTATCCCCGAATAAATATAAGCAAGAACGGAAACACACTCCTACACTCGGGCGTTGTCGCGCTTTAGCTATCAAGATTCTATCAATAGGGTGTTTTCTCAACTCGTTCTGGATTAACATATTTGCAAGAATCCTTGATGACCAGAAATAACCGTGGCAAATAGAGATTATGTAAGACGGGGGCGAGGCGCCCCAAAAAAGTCGACAAAAAAACAGCCGCCGAGAAGAAAAAAACCTTGGCGTAGTGGCCTGCTCGCTATCTTGCTCGTGGGCGGTTTTGGCTATGGTCTTTACCTTTTGAGTAGCGACCCAGAACCAAAACCACCTGTCGTGAAGCAGCCAACAACCACTGTAAGCAAACCAAAGCCGAAAAAAGACTTGCCGCCACCACCAGAAGAAAAGTGGGAATATGTTGAGTCACTACCGAAACGTGAAGTTGAAGTTGTGGCCAAAGAAATTGAAGTTTCTAAAATTCCTTACATCATGCAGTGTGGCGCGTACAAAACCCAGGCACAAGCGGAAGAGCGCAAGCTTGCAATCGCGTTCCAAGGGATGTCGAGCAAGATTCGTAAGAAAGAAGGCAGTTCATGGTATCGCGTGGTGCTAGGTCCGTATAAGTTCAAACGTGATGCAGAACGTGACCGTCATAAACTGCAACGCGCGAAAATCGAGCCATGTGCGATTTGGAAAGAAAATCTTTAAACTCAGGCCCTAGGAGCTAAGATCCTAGGGCCTTTCTTTTTGCCCCCTTGAATCCCTATTTCCCCTCCCCCATATACTGAATTAAATCCAAAGAGAAATAATCAAGAGGTCGACTGTGACTACCATTGTATCTGTACGTCGAAATAATAAAGTCGTCATCGCGGGTGATGGCCAAGTATCTCTAGGCAATACCGTAATGAAAGGTAATGCGCGCAAAGTTCGCCGCCTATACAACAACCAAGTACTAGCGGGCTTTGCTGGCGGCACTGCGGATGCCTTCACCCTTTTTGAGCGCTTCGAAAGCAAGCTGCAAATGCACCAAGGCCACCTAACTAAAGCGGCAGTTGAGCTAGCCAAAGACTGGCGTAGCGATCGTGCTCTGCGCAAGCTCGAAGCCTTGCTTGCCGTTGCCGACGAAACCGCATCGTTAATCATTACCGGTAATGGTGATGTCGTACAGCCAGAACACGACCTGATTGCGATTGGCTCTGGTGGTGCTTACGCACAAGCTGCCGCAACCGCCCTACTAGAAAACACAGATCTAGATGCTCGTGAGATCGCGGAAAAATCTCTCAATATCGCGGGTGATATTTGTGTCTTCACTAACCATCACCACACGGTAGAAGAGCTAGACTCAACAGTAGAGCCTGAAAAACCAACCGCGTAATCGTAACGAAGTAAGGAAAGAATATGTCTGAAATGACGCCTCGCGAAATCGTTCATGAATTGAACCGCCACATTATCGGTCAAGAAAAAGCCAAGCGTTCGGTTGCGATTGCACTTCGTAACCGCTGGCGCCGTATGCAGCTTGAAGAAAGCTTGCGTGCCGAAGTGACGCCAAAAAACATTTTGATGATTGGTCCTACTGGTGTTGGTAAGACTGAAATCGCACGCCGCCTAGCAAAACTGGCAAATGCACCATTCATCAAAGTTGAAGCAACAAAATTCACAGAAGTGGGTTACGTTGGTAAAGAAGTTGAAACTATCATCCGTGATCTGACTGATGTCGCGGTAAAAATGACGCATCAACAAGCGATGGAAAAAGTAAAATTCCGCGCTGAAGAGCAAGCGGAAGAACGCATTCTTGATGCGCTACTGCCACCAGCACGTGATAGCTGGGGTCAAGCAGAGCAAACGGAAGAGTCTTCTCACACTCGCCAGATTTTCCGTAAAAAATTGCGTGAAGGCCAGCTAGACGATAAAGAAATTGAAATCGACGTAGCCGCACCGCAAATGGGCGTAGAGATCATGGCGCCCCCAGGTATGGAAGAGATGACAAATCAGCTGCAAGGCATGTTCCAAAACCTAGCTGGCGATACTAAGAAAAAGCGTAAGCTGAAAATCAAAGACGCGATGAAAGCGCTAGCGGAAGAAGAAGCGGCGAAATTGGTTAACCAAGAAGAGCTAAAAGAAGCAGCGATTTTCAACGTTGAAAACAACGGCATCGTATTTATCGATGAGATTGACAAGATCTGTAAACGCGGTGAGAGCTCAGGCCCAGACGTTTCACGCGAAGGTGTTCAGCGCGATCTACTTCCATTGATTGAAGGCAGCACGGTATCAACCAAGCACGGCATGGTAAAAACAGACCACATTCTGTTTGTTGCATCTGGTGCATTCCAAGTGGCAAAACCATCTGACTTGATCCCAGAATTGCAAGGTCGTCTACCAATTCGCGTTGAGCTAGAAGCACTAAGCAGCAACGACTTCAAACGCATTCTGACAGAGCCAAAAGCCTCTCTAACAGAGCAGTACGTTGCGTTGATGAAAACGGAAGATGTGGACATCGAGTTCACAGAAGATGGCATCACGCAAATCGCGGAAGCGGCATGGACGGTCAACGAAAGTACAGAAAACATCGGTGCTCGTCGCTTGCATACCGTTATGGAGCGCTTAATGGATGAAATCTCTTACGATGCAGCAGAGCAATCTGGCGCGAAGTTTGTTATCGATGCCGCTTATGTGAAAGAGCGCCTAGGCGACACGATTGAAGATGAAGATCTAAGCCGCTTTATTCTTTAATCGCAATCTATTTTACCAAAGCCCAGAACCTTGTTTCTGGGCTTTTTTGTTTAGAATGACGGTTACTGTGACAACACCTAGATCAAAAGATCTGGTCATTCTAGCGAGCTCAAGCGAGACTAAGAATCTAGTAACAGCACACCCTATTCTTTCCAGCTCACCTTAACCACCGCACAATCGGATGATAGATTCTGAATCACCTCGCTCCTCGCTCCTCGCTGTTCAGAATGACAGTGACTTTAATAAGCTCTAAATCGAAAGAACTCGTCATTCTAGCGAGCTCCAGCGAGACGAAGAATCTAGTAACAGCACACCCTATTCTTTCCCACCCACCTTAACCACCACACAATCGGATGATAGATTCTGAATCACACTCGTTCCTCGTTGTTCAGAATGGCGGTGACTTTGACAACAGCTAAATCAAAAGATCTCGTCATTCTAGCGAGCTCAAGCGAGACTAAGAATCTAATAGCAGCGTTCTCCGTACCCTTCACTTTCCAAAAAGAGGGCTATTTTATTGCCTCAAATATCGAAACTGTTTTCCTTCTCCGTCACCCTTTGACTTCTAGTTGAGTTGTTTTAGGTCAATAGCGTATCTGCCTCTTTGTGCTTATACTGGGCACATTGGTTACTAGCACGAAATTTCCATGAAACAATCTTTACAGATCTGGCTTGAAGCCGCTCGCCCAAAAACACTACCTCTGGCGTTAGTCTCTATCTTAACGGGTAGCGTACTCGCCTACTCGGCGGGTCATTTTTCACTGACAATTGCCATCATGGCTTTCGTAACCGCGACGTTACTGCAAATTCTGTCCAACCTTGCGAACGACTATGGCGATGCCGTTCAAGGTACAGATAACGACAAACGCCTTGGCCCATTACGAGCGATGCAGTCTGGCGCGGTAAGTGCGAAACAAATGAAACAGGCGATTATCTTTAACATCGTTCTGACCGCCATTTCTGGCTTGGTGTTAGTTTTCTATTCACTAAGCTCACTAGAAAGCATTGTGACGTTTATCGGGCTGGGAATTTTGGCCATTCTCGCAGCCATTGCTTATACCATGGGTAGCAAACCATACGGTTACGTGGGGCTTGGCGATATTTCAGTTTTCTTGTTTTTTGGTCTACTCGGCGTATCCGGTACCTATTTCTTGCATACTGGTCACGTAGATACCACGCTATTCTTACCTGCTCTAGGCTGCGGTTTACTCGCCGTTGCAGTACTCAACATCAACAATATGCGTGATATCGAGAACGACCGAGAGTGTGGTAAACGCACAGTCGCAGTGCGTTTGGGTCAACGCAAAGCCAAGCAGTATCACTTTGTTTTACTTGGCGGTGCTATTCTTGCCTTTGCGGCTTACTTGTTAATTCAAGACAAACCCGTTTGGATTAGCTTGCCATTTTTACTTAGTATTTATTTCGTGGCCGATCATGGTAAAGCGGTTTGGCATACACAAAAGCCCGCTCAGATAGCACCAATGATGCCAGTCATCGTGAAATGCTCTTTAGTCACCAACGTTTTGTTTGCAACAATTGTGGTAGCTCAAACTCTAGTAAGTTAAAAAAGGATTGTCATTGCATTGACTTAATGCCTAGATATACTCAAAGACAACCAATTTCTGTTTAGAAAGGTACGCTATGGAATACAATACCTCAGCACTCTGTGATATCTACCTCGATCAGGTAGATGTGGTTGAACCAATGTTCAGTAATTTTGGCGGTCGCGCTTCATTTGCCGGGCAAATCACCACCATCAAGTGTTTTGAAGATAATTCGTTGATCCGCGAGACATTAGAGCAAGATGGACTTGGTCGCGTTTTGTTAATTGACGGTGGCGGTTCCCTACGTAAAGCCCTTATCGATGCAGAAATCGCAACTATTGCGGAAGAAAACGAGTGGGAAGGCATTGTCGTTTACGGCTGTGTTCGTGAAGTAGATGAACTTGAAGATATGAACTTAGGCATTCAAGCCCTCGCTTCTATTCCTGTTGGAGCGACCAGCCAGGGTATCGGCGAATTAGATGTACCAGTCAACTTTGGCGGCGTCAGCTTCTTACCTGAAGATTATATTTATGCTGATAGCACTGGGATCATCCTGTCGCCTGAGCCATTGAATATTGATTTAGAGTTGGATGAAGAAGAAGAATAACGAGTCTTAGGAACCTAAGTTATAGGACCTTCTCTTGGCTATAAGAATCGAGCTTGTCCCAACGATTTTCAACTTGCCCAAAACACAAACACCCGCTTAACGCGGGTGTTTTTAATTTGGAATGAAGAAGCCGGATTATTCCACTTCGTCCATTTTGCCAAGTAGTGCACGAATGCGCTCTTGCCATTGTGCGTGCTCTTGCTGTGCTTGTTGTGCTTTTTGCTCTAGCTCTTCACGTTGAGAGCGAAGCTCGTTCGCTTCTTCCGCAAGTTTAGCTTTATCTTCTTTCAGCTCTTCGACTTCCATCTGAAGAAGAGTGATTGTGTCAACTGCAGTTTGAATTTTAGATTCTAGTTGTTCTAGTACTTCAAAAGACATCTTGGCCTACCTATGTTATTCCGTTGGGACGATGTGCGAGATTGATGCACACCTAACCTATATAAGGTTCATTCTACTCAGCGTCGCGATGAGAAACACTCACTATATTCGATATTTTGCATCATTCGGTCAAAAAATCAGCGCAATCTCACTAAACGCTGACTTTTCTTATCGCCGAAGCATTTTTGAGCAAGGATTTTGCCTCCCGCCACGCTGAAGATCGCCCTAAGTATTGATCAAATTCAAGTTAGATAAAGTAAAAGCTCCGCAAAAGGCAAACGTTTACCCTACGTTGTGATAGAATCGCCGCGCAAATTCTTCTTCCCTCTTGCTTACTTGGAGACATCATGAAACGCGATTTAGCAATGGCATTTTCCCGTGTGACTGAAGGTGCAGCTTTGGCTGGTTACAAATGGCTTGGCCGTGGCGATAAAAATGCAGCCGATGGCGCAGCTGTTGAAGTTATGCGCACCCTACTGAACAAAACAGATATCAGTGGTGAAATTGTCATTGGTGAGGGTGAAATCGATGATGCGCCAATGCTATACATTGGTGAGCAAGTGGGTATTGGTGGTGATGAAGTAGATATTGCAGTCGACCCGATTGAAGGGACGCGTATGACGGCAATGGGACAATCAAACGCACTAGCCGTACTTGCCGCAGGTGAGAAAGGCAGCTTTCTTAAAGCGCCAGATATGTACATGGAAAAACTGGTTGTTGGCCCTGGTGCAAAAGGCGTGATTGACTTAGAAAAGCCGTTAAAAGAGAACCTAGAGAACGTAGCAAAAGCCCTGAACAAACCACTTGATACCTTAGTCGTTATTACCCTTGCGAAACCTCGCCACGATGACGTTATTGCAGAAATGCAAGCAATGGGCGTACGTGTCTTTGCGGTGCCTGATGGTGACGTGGCTGCCTCTATTCTGACTTGTATGCCAGACAGTGAAGTGGACATGATGTACTGTATTGGCGGCGCGCCAGAAGGGGTCGTCTCAGCCGCGGTGATTCGAGCGCTAGACGGTGACATGCACGGTCGTCTACTTCCGCGTCACGAAGTAAAAGGCGATACTGAAGAAAACCGCATTTACGGCGCAGACGAACTAAAACGCTGCGATGAAATGGGCGTAAAAGCGAATGTTGTCCTCAAAATGGAAGACATGGCACGCAGCGACAACGTGGTATTCTCAGCAACAGGCATTACTAAAGGTGACTTGCTAGAAGGCATCTCTCGCCAAGGCAATATCGCAACCACAGAAACGCTGCTCGTGCGTGGTCGATGCCGTACTATTCGTCGCATTAAGTCGACTCACTACCTAGATCGTAAAGATCCAGAAGTGCGTGATATTATTCTTTAAGCATTGTGTGAGGCTCTCGCTCAATCTGAGTGTGAGCCTTTCTTTCCGCACAACCAAGCAATAGATTCTGAATCACACTCGTTCCTCGTTGTTCAGAATGACGGTGACTTTAATAAGCTCTAAATCAAAAGAACTCGTCATTCTAGCGAGACTCAGAAATCTAGTAACAGCAAACTCCTATTCTTTCCTGCTCGCCTTAACCACTGCACAATCGGACGATAGATTCTGAATCACACTCGTTCCTCGCTGTTCAGAATGACGGTCACCACAGCAAGCTCAAAATCAAAAGAGCTCGTCATTCTAGCGAGCTCCAGCGAGACTAAGAATCTAGTAGTAACAAGCTCCTATTCTTTCCTGCTCGCCTTAACCGCAGCACAATCGGACGATAGATTCTGAATCACCTCGTTTCTCGCTGTTCAGAGTGGCGATATATATTGGTTCGCATGAACATAGACCCAACAGATCCCCACTCAAACTAAGTCAACACTTTTCTTTACTAACCCTATCGCGCATAATATGTACTGACGTATAAATGGTGGGTATATGAAGACCGTAGATAGGATATTGCAAATCGTTAAGCGTGATGGTTCCGTCACTGCAAAACAACTCTCTTCTGAGCTAGGTATGACAACCATGGGGGCGCGTCAGCACCTGCAGAGTTTAGAAGATGATGGCATCCTGTCTATTCATGACGTCAAAGTCAAAGTAGGTCGCCCTGCTCGTCATTGGTCTCTCACTCAAAAAGGTCATGAGCAATTTGCTGACCGTCACGGTGAGTTGACCATTCAGTTTATAGAGGCTGTCGAACACATTTTTGGCAAAGATGGACTGGACAAAGTCACATCGGAAAGAGAAAAACTCACGTTACAAAGTTATCGTCAGCATCTTGAGCAATGTAACTCTCTGCAAAGCAAACTAGAAACTCTTGTGACACTAAGAGAACAAGAAGGCTATATGGCCGAGCTTGAGCAAGATGAGAACGGATTTATCTTGATCGAAAATCACTGCCCGATTTGTAAAGCCGCAACTCGCTGCCCAAGCTTGTGCCAATCGGAATTGAGCGTCTTTCAGTCTTTGCTTGGACGTGACACCAAAATAGAGCGCACCGAGCATATCATCAGCGGTCAAAGACGCTGTGTGTACCGCATCCAACAACTGCAGTAACCACCACAAACAAACATCGACATGCCGCACTTATTCAATCTCAAGCTTGAAAGCTTCTCTTATAAGTGAGACGGCTGAAGAATTCATCCTCTCACCTCTTTCTAGTGGTATAGGCTTTTAGTAACTAAAGGCAATTTCCATAAGGATTTGGAGAACATTGATGTCTACTCTACGTCACTCCCCTTCTCAAACGCTTCCGCCATTCGATGAAATGGTTCGAATGGCTGAGCAAGACCCAGAAGCTTTTGAGCAATTTCGTCATGAAATGGCAAAAGAGATGATCGAAAGCGCATCAGAAAACATGCAAGAAAGACTGTGGGCTCAGCAAAGCCACATCGATAGGGTCATCAGCACGTGTAAAAACCCTCATCACACCAATGTGGTATTGATGAACGAATTACAAAAACAGGTCGTGAAGTTCAGAGCGGCGCTACAAGGGGAAACGGCACCGACTCAAAAAGCGGATGTGGTTAGCTTAGAGGCATTTAAAGGTAGGGATGATTTTTACTGATACTCTGTAGATAGATCGAGAAAGTTAGGGTTCGTTTCTCTTACCAAGGCTAACTTCCACTCACGCTTCCACTGCTTGAGCTGCTTTTCTCGGTTTATGGCAGTTGCCATATCTTCGAATAACTCAAAGTAAACGAGCTTATGAACGTTGTATTTCTTGGTAAATCCCTCAACTACTCCGTTTTTATGCTGCCATATTCTTTGAGGCAGCTGACTGGTAACACCAATGTAAAGAACGGCGTTGTTGTTTGACGTTAGGATATAAACGCAAGGTGTCCTATCGATGATTCATTCTCCTTCATGATTCGCTGTTACTTTGCCATTGTAATTCACTCGCTCAGTTCAAACTCGGAGCGCTCTGTGCGTAGATTCTGAATCACGCTCGTCCCTCATTGTTCAGAATGACAGTGGCTTTAACAGTCTCTAAATCAAAAGAGTTCGCCATTCTAGCGAGCCTTAGCGAGACTAAGAATCTGGTAACAGCAAGCTCCTATTCTCTCCCGCTCACCTTAGCCACAGCTCAAGCGGACGATAGATTCTGAATCATGCTCGTCCCTCACTGTTCTGAATGACGGTTAAAATAGCAAGCTCTAGATCAAAAAAGCTCGTCATTCTAGCGAGCTCCAGCGAGACTAAGAGTCAAGTAACAGCAAACTCCTATTCTTTCCCACTCACCTTAGCTACTGCTCAAGCGGACGATAGATTCTGAATCATGCTCGTCCCCCCACTGTTCAGAATGACGGGTACAATAGCAAGCTCTAGATCAAAAGAGTTCGTCATTCTTGCGAGCCTCGGCGAGACTAAGAATCTACTTTCAGCGAGCACGTTACTTAAAGCGATTACTCCGGCTCAGGGCCATATTGGTTTGGTCCTGATGTTCCTTTTAATAAGCCACATTCAATTAGAATCCATAAACCACAAATCAGAGAAATGGAAGCGACGAACATCTGTGGGGTCGACGGCTCTTGCGCGGCAGGGCTGGTCATTGGCGTGGCAATTCGTCCTATAATCAACGGAATATTCAGTGCTAGCCAATATATCGATTTGTTGCGGTCGTGCCAACGCTTGGTGGTGATCGCCAAATCAGGGATCAACAGAACCACCAAGAAAATAGGAAGAAGCACATAAGAGAGAGTAGGAAGCAGCTGGCTGATACCGGCACCAAAGCCTAGAATGGACACATAGTAAATAACGTTCCAAATCCAGTAGGTTTTACGGTTTATACGTCCTTGAAAAGAAAACAGTAACTCTTTAGTCGACATCAAATTTTACCCCAAAGTAGAAAGGTTATAGATTAGCCGAGTCGATATAGTTTGGAAAGGACACCGATAGCTTGGGTGCCCACAACGCCCATATAACAAGCAGAGCCAGGCTGAGAATTCGTAACAATAACCCCTCGCTACTCTCGGGCAATCCAGCACCACCTAGTTCACTACCTTTTGGAAGCTATCTATATCCATGTCTCGGATATTGACCGTTAAACTGTGCACGTGACTGACTTGCTCTTGAAGAATCGCCATCAAGGCTCGTGACAGTTCTCGCTTTTGTTCTTGGGAGCGACCAGATAACAAATCAAAGTTGATATGGATAAAATCGAGGCTATCGCCCTCTTCTCCAATTAACCAATTGTGGCACCGGAGCGTTCTAGATTTCACCGACGCGAGTTCAAAAAGGCCACTTTCTAACGCCGTTTTATGTAAATCCTCCAGCAACCCCTGAACATTGACGCGTTCTTCCACCGAGTTTGAATACTCTAAAACGAGATTTGGCATTTTGATTCCTTTCTACAACAATTAATTCCAGCGCGTAGTAATACCAATCTCAGCAGCAATTTCCGAGGAATGAACTATCATTCTGTCTACGCGATCACCAATCGGTTGCTTTTGACAAAAATAACAGGATCGATGCTTGGTCGAATCAACAAAGAAAGCCGGACAAGACATGACGCCAATCATGATCTGTTCACATTATTCTGTTATATTCCTACGTAGATTTTTTACATTAATTGACTATTTACATTAAAGATAAGGGAGATATTCCTATGCGTCGTCCTGTAGTGATGGGTAACTGGAAACTAAACGGCAGCAAAGCAATGGTAACTGAGCTGCTAACTGGTCTTAACGCTGAGCTTGAAGGCGTTGAAGGTGTTGACGTAGCAGTCGCTCCACCAGCACTTTACATCGACCTAGCAGAGCGAGTAATCGCTGAAGGC
This sequence comes from Vibrio sp. E14, assembly GCF_020515785.1. Lineage (NCBI taxonomy): Bacteria > Pseudomonadati > Pseudomonadota > Gammaproteobacteria > Vibrionales > Vibrionaceae > Vibrio > Vibrio sp. E14. The sequence continues at coordinate 228,673 of NZ_JAHPJI010000004.1, read as the reverse complement.
GGTAACAAGATCATCCTAGGTGCTCAAAACACTGACCTAAACAACAGCGGTGCGTTCACTGGCGATATGTCTCCAGAAATGCTGAAAGATTTCGGTGCTACTCACATCATCATCGGTCACTCAGAGCGTCGTGAATACCACAACGAATCTGACGAGTTTATCGCTAAGAAATTCAACTTCCTAAAAGAAAACGGCCTAACACCTGTTTTCTGTATCGGTGAATCTGAAGCGCAAAACGAAGCTGGCGAAACTGAAGCTGTATGTGCACGTCAAATCAACGCAGTTATCGACACTTACGGTGTTGAAGCTCTAAACGGCGCAATCATCGCTTACGAACCAATCTGGGCTATCGGTACTGGTAAAGCAGCAACAGCTGAAGATGCACAGCGCATCCACGCTTCTATCCGCGCACTTATCGCTGCGAAAGACGAAGCAGTTGCAGCACAAGTAATCATCCAATACGGCGGCTCTGTTAAGCCAGAAAACGCTGAAGCTTACTTCTCACAACCAGATATCGACGGTGCTCTAGTTGGCGGCGCTTCTCTAGACGCTAAGAGCTTCGCAGCAATCGCTAAAGCAGCGGCAAAAGCAAAAGCTTAATCTCGTTTTTACTGAGAGTAGAAATAACAAAGGGATGCATCATGCATCCCTTTTTGTTTGCGTATTATATTACACACGATCATCGTAACTAAAGTCTAATCACTACCAAATAGGTCTCGCGTATAAACTTTATCAGCAACATCAGCAAGTTCTTCAACCATACGGTTAGAAACAATCACATCTGCACTTTGTTTAAACTCATTCAGATCGTTGATTACACGTGAGTTAAAGAATTCATCCTCCTGAAGTACTGGCTCATACACCACCACTTCAATACCCTTTGCCTTGATACGCTTCATAATACCTTGAATAGACGAAGCTCGGAAATTATCTGAGCCGGCTTTCATTATCAAACGGTAGATCCCAACAACTTTAGGTTCTCGTTTGAGAATAGACTCAGCAATAAAGTCTTTACGAGTTCGATTGGCTTCCACTATGGCCCCAATAATACTGTTTGGGACATCTTGATAGTTTGCACGAAGTTGCTTGGTATCTTTTGGCAGACAATAACCGCCATATCCAAACGAAGGGTTGTTGTAGTGGTTGCCAATACGCGGGTCCAAGCCAACACCTTCTATAATTTGGCGAGAATCAAGATTATGTGCCTCAGCGTAAGAGTCTAGCTCATTGAAATAAGCTACGCGCATCGCAAGGTAAGTATTTGAGAATAACTTAACCGCTTCTGCTTCTGTAGAGTCAGTAAACAGGACTGGGATATCTTCTTTTATCGCTCCTTCAACGAGAAGGTTGGCGAATGTCTCAGCACGCGCACTACGCTCCCCGACAATAATACGAGAAGGATGCAAGTTATCGAAAAGTGCCTTACCTTCACGCAGGAATTCTGGTGAGAAAATAATGTTTTCACAACCTAGCTCTTGCTTAATACGCGCAGTGTAACCCACTGGTACTGTAGATTTAATCACCATTACAGCACTTGGGTTAATCGATATTACATCCTTTATCACCGCTTCGACGGAAGCAGTATTAAAGTAGTTGGTTTGTGGGTCATAATCCGTTGGCGTAGCTATAACAACAAAATCGGCCCCTTTGTAGGCAAACGCTTTATCCGTGGTAGCAGTAAAGTCTAGTTTTCTATTAGAAAGAAAATCTTCAATTTCTTTATCTACAATAGGTGAGCATTTGTTGTTAAGCAGCTCAACTTTTTTTTCTATAATATCAAGTGCAACAACTTGGTGGTTTTGGGCTAACAACATCGCATTAGAGAGCCCGACATACCCCGTACCGGCAACCGCTATTTTCATTCCAATACCCTAATCTTTAGTTCTTATATCAGAATATCAATAGTTTTAATTTTTGGATAGTGAAACAATATTGTGCAACCTAAGCTTCATACATTAGAAAATAAATAAGCGGCTCATTGGCCGCTTTTTGCACATCGTATTACTCTATGGGTTTAGTCTAACTGAGTTGATAGGTAACGCAGGTAGGCATTACGTAAGCGAATCTTATTCTCTTCAAAGTAATCACTACCATAGCGGCCACGGTTGAAGTAACGACGTAGCATGCTGTTGTCCATGATAAACTCATCACCTTGTCCATCACTTAAGTAATTCACATCATTGCCTACTCGTGTCATCACATTAAAGTCATAGGCCTCGTTGCCTCGAACCTGCAACAAACCAGGAAACATATCATGCCAAGGTGTTAGTGGTAGCTTGACTGAAACAGCCACAAACTGCTCTTCATCAGTATCTTTGTACTTAGTAACCTGATAAGTAGCGGAAACCTCAATATCCTCAAACCAATGAGAGGTTGTTAGCTTGGCACCGACATCACCTCGCCAAAACTCACCCGCTGTCGCGTTAAACTGCCAATCCCATTCAGGCATTGAGAAAGTATAGCGAGCTAGCGAAGTTTGACGATCGAGAGTCTCGTAGCCATTTTCATCTTTCTCATCAACGTGCTGGAAATAACTCATTTCTAAGCTAAAGGCATGCGCACCGGACTGAGAAAACCATGTTGATTCACTTCTCGCGCCAATATAATCTGTTTTCGCCAAACCGACGGATACTTGGTTCGCGATATCAACATAAGGCAAACGGAAGAATTGATGCAACATTGCACGCTCGATATCATTCTCGTACGCGCTATCTTCAAAGTATCCCCATTTTTCATAATCGTCACTTTCTGCTAACGGCAGAATATGGCGAACATCGACAGCGGCACCAGACCAAAGATAGGTATATAAGTTGCTCGACATGGCAAAGGAGTAGTCATAGACCCCAAACTCTGTCGCAACGGCATGGCGAACCATAGGTGAAAAAACAAGTTGAGAGTCTAGTACACCGCTATTTACGCGCTCTGTTTTCCAATTAACCAGCTCAAGTTTCTCGGCTAAATCTCGTGTCGTGAACTTAATATCCTCGCACGCAGCAGAACCATTGATAAAACTTTGATAACAAGACGAATTCGCTTGCATACTAACAACAGGCTTTTGGTTTGCGAGCATAATTAGCTCAATGCGATCCGACTCACCGCCCACTTCTGATACGGCATTTTGACCTAGGTGACTAGAAATGATCCCCATAGCAACACCTAAACCGTCGACTTGGTTATGGTTATAACGCCGGTTTTCTAGTGCAACTACCGTCGTTTGGTTCAACAGACCAATTTGAATATTCACGAAGCCTTCATTACGAAGCGTGCTCACCAAAGTAGAGATAGAAACCTCTTTGGCTTTCTTCTGCTCCAAAGACAGCCTTTCCATCAACGTGACATTATTGCGAGAGTAATCGCGAGAACGCGTGTACCCGGTGACTAGAGGTACTGAAAGTGCCGCGTTCCAGATATTTTGCTCATCTGTATTGTGGCCTGAATATAGCTGATAACTGAGTGAAGCTGTCACATCATAAGGCAGTGTACCTTGTGGAGTAAAAAGTTTTACCGATGAGTTGAACTCCACAGCATCGTATTCCCCACTAACCTGTAAAAAGCTCAATGGTTGATACTCAATACCACCGAATGGGCCATCCATCACACCCAATTCGATATCAGAGAACCCGTAACCTGCCGACACTCGAACTGGAGCAAAGTCGAAAGAGTAGTCCGCAACCGCATATTTAGTGCTGAACTGATTGGCAGAACCACCTAGATCTTGAATACCTAAAGCAAAGTCTAGATTCTCAGTTCCCCAAAAGTTAGGAACCTGATATTTGAAAGACATCGATAGATCACGAATGTCTCCACAATCGTAAAAACAGTTAGAGGTATAATCGTCAGTGACAATTCTTCCGTGGGCCTCTAAACCCTCCAGCAAACCAAACGAAAACTTGAGAGAGTCTAAATCCTGAACGGCTTTTCTCCATGGTAAGCCTTGAGCATACGTAAAAGAAAAGTCTCCGTAATTTAACGACTGCGCATTAGGGGTAAAAGTCAAACCCGTAAAGCTTTGGTTGGAAGGTAACGTTTCCAACTCGTGAGCGGTAAGGGAGGTACTTACCAGTAGCGGCAGCGATAAAGCTGCTATCCCTGTTTTAATCGTTTTCTGTGCCATCAGTTTTAGCCACTGTTAATATATTGAATACAGAAAAAGGCACTCAGAAGTGCCTTTTTGATATTGTGATATGCCGATACTGGGCTCGTCATAGGTAAACCACCACAGCGAGCACCACGAAAGCATATCTTATTAATTTTTCTATTATTTACCAATCAAACAAAAGCATCAAGTTTCACTTGCATTACTTTGCTTTAGTTCAAAAGTATATAACTCCGCAGTGCGAGTATTTTGCTTCCATACAAGGTCTTCAATGCCATCTACTGGGTTAAAACCTGTAGGGGCCTCGAGCAGTAAACGACGAATCACTTCGTGTTGGAAGTTGTGGCAAGCAACATCGAGCTTGTCGATCAAGGTCTCATACTCTTTCAATGGCAAATAACTTTCTTGGGCTGTCATAATGCGAGCATGTGCCGTTTCGGAAACATTATCATCCCCAATCAACAGCTCTTCATATAACTTCTCACCAGGCCTCAAACCAGTGAAGAGAATTTCTATATCGCCATGAGGATTGTTTTCATCTTTAACTTCAAGGCCGGATAAATAAACCAAATTCTTCGCTAGATCGACAATCTTAACTGGCTCCCCCATATCGAGAACAAATACATCGCCACCTTTACCCATTGCCCCTGCTTGAATGACCAACTGAGCGGCTTCCGGGATCGTCATAAAGTATCGAGTAATGTCTTTATGAGTGACCGTAATAGGCTCTCGCTTCTCAATCTGTCTTTTGAATACAGGAATTACCGAGCCTGACGAACCCAGTACATTACCAAAGCGCACCATACAAAAGCGCGTGCCAAGGTTTGGTTTGCTCTCACGAATTCGATTTTGTTGCTCCGCCAACGCTTGTAAACCCAACTCAGCCATGCGTTTAGTCGCACCCATCACGTTCGTTGGTCTAACGGCTTTATCAGTAGAAATGAGAACGAAATTCTTCACACCAGCATCAATCGCGGCTTGCGCTGTGTAGTAAGTGCCAAATACATTGTTTCGCACACCTTCAACAACGTTATACTCCACCAGAGGAACATGTTTATACGCTGCAGCATGGTAAACCGTGTCCACTTCAAACGCCTTCATGGTGGTTTCTAAGCGATTTTGTCGCTGTACAGAGCCAACTAGAGGCACAACCACAATGTTTAGCTGCTTAGCCTTGATGATTTGGCTTAGCTCACTGTGAACCTGATACAAGGCAAACTCAGACAGCTCAAATAAGATCAATGACTTTGGTGAGTAGTTCAAAATCTGACGACATAACTCAGAACCAATTGAGCCACCAGCCCCCGTCACCATGACCACTTGGTTCTTGATGTTTGCTTCCATCAAAACTTGTTGCGGCTGAACAGGATCACGACCTAACAAATCACCAATCGGAACCTCTTTCAGTTCATCAATTTTCGCCTTACCCGTAAGGATATCTTTCATATCTGGAACGGTTTGGATTTCAACCGGAAGTTTAGAGATTCGATCCAAAACCTCCTTACGACGTTTATTCGAAGCGCTAGGAATGGCCAGTAAGATTTTTTTCACTTCATGCTTTCTGATCGCCTTTATCGCATTATCTGCGGTATAGACTCGATAACCCATTAACATTGTGTTTTGCAGGGTTTTATCTTCATCCACAAAGCTGATAACTCGGTAGGTTTCTGATTGTCGCAGCGCAAACGCAAGCTCACGACCAGCACTACCTGCACCATAAATGAGGACTGGATCTCCGGCCTTATGTACCGATTGAGCAACCAAACTTCTTACTAACAGACGGCTAGTCCCTACTCCTATTGCTAGAAAAGCGGCATAAATAAAAGGAATCGAGCGTGGTAATTGGGCATCGAATGCGAAAGCAAAACTGGCCACACAAAGCGCAGATAGAATAGTACCCAACCCGACGACTGCCAGCACATGAAAGCCTAAATAGCGTAATACCGCTCGGTAGAGGCCAAACGCGACAAAGACAGCAAGGGTACAAACAACGGTGGCAAGCAATACGTAGTGACTGCTTGTATCTGGAAGTGGACGGAACTCACCGATGCGAGACCAATAAGCAAACATAAAAGCTGCAGAGATAATAAAGAAATCCACTCCGATACTAATAAGGCGCTTTTGATATCTCGGTAAAGACCAAATGACGTTAAGTTTGGAATTATTTTCAATCATGACAGTATGTAAGCCTCATTACCCCAAGTTTATTTTTTAAGAGTTTGGTGGTAATGCTAGTTAATGTTATGAGATAGCCTGAGCAAAGATTATACAACCTGATGATTATGTATAGAACCATTATTTGCATATTATCTCGCTGCATTGCATCTTTTAAGCAATATGCGTAACAGACGTTTTACATTTTTCATCAAGTAGTGGGACGCATTGGTAGGAAAAAATTATAGATAACGATGCGTTAAGGCATTGTTATTTATGCATCCCACTCAGACTGAACAGGTTTACTTCTGCGCCTCTAACAACACTTCACGGATCACGCAGCTGGTTTTAGCAACTTCTTCTGGTGTTAATGTCGGATGGACCAAAAACATCAAACTGGTTTCACCTAACTGCACCGCATTTGGTAGGCGTTTTTCTGGTCGCCATGGCGTATTATCAAATGCTTTTTCTAAATACACCTCAGAACAGCTCCCCTGATAAGCCGGAACGCCACGTTCTACAATGGTTTCCACAATGCGATCTCTCGTCCAGCCCACTGCCAAATGTTTAGGCTCAACAAATAGGTAGTGTTTGTATTCTGCGTGCTGCGAATGCTCAGGCACGTGAACACGGCGAACGATATTGAGATCTGCAACCGCCTCATCGATTTGTGCCGCATTGGCTTGACGTTTTGCCGTCCATTCTGACATGCGAGTCAATTGAATACGACCAACCACGGCTTGTAGCTCAGTCATACGCCAGTTGGTTCCAAAGCTGTCGTGCAACCAGCGAAAGCCCGGTGGATGTTGACGGTTATAAATCGCGTCATAGTTTTTACCATGATCTTTGTAAGACCACATTTTTGACCACAAATCTTTATCATTTGTGGTCACCATGCCACCTTCACCGCCTGTGGTCATGATCTTATCTTGACAGAAAGACCAAGCACCAATGTGACCAATTGTGCCTACACTGCGCCCTTTGTATTTTGCGCCATGTGCTTGGGCACAATCTTCAATAACAGAAAAACCATGTTTTTCTGAAAGTGCCATAATGGCATCCATTTCTGCAGGCATGCCAGCTAAATGAACAACAATGACCGCTTTCGTCTTAGGGGTTAGCACCGCTTCAATCGACTCAGCCGTGATGGCTTGGCTATTGAGATCCACATCCGCGAACACAGGATTGGCGCCAGCCGTAACAATAGAAGAGGCAGAAGCAAGAAACGTTCTAGGCGTCGTAATGACCTCGTCCCCTTCACCAATCGCTAACGCTTTAAGCGCGACATCGAGTGCAAGGGTACCGTTGCTTAGTGCAACAGCATGATCACATCCAACCCAAGCTGCGAATTCTTTTTCGAACTCACGGCACTCACTACCCGTCCAGTAGTTTACTTTGTTTGACAGTAGTACACGACTAACTGCATCAGCTTCTTCTTGAGTAAAAGAAGGCCATGGAGAAAATGGAGTATTAAGCACGATGTCACCTAAATAAAAATTATTCTAAGAATGTTATTTTGACTTGTTTACGAGCTGTGCAGGCGTACCCACAACAGTTTGCAAATCTGGTACATGGTTCACGACAGTCGCACCCGCTCCTACCATAACCCCCGTACCAATGGAAATAAGTTGTTTAACTTGGCTTCCGATACCGAGCCAAGTACCCTCCCCGACAGTTACCCCACCAGCAAGATTACAACCAGGGCTAACATGTACGCCATCCTCTAAACGGCAGTCATGATCTATCGTTGAGGACGTGTTAATAATGCATGCTTTACCAACTTTGACAAAAGGGTTGATGACAGCACCAGCCATGACCACCGTACCTTTATCAAGCTGACTATGCCGACTAATTGTGGCCCTAGGGTGCTCTAGTACAGAGAATTTAGCGCCAGCTATACTCAGTTGCTTCTGCTTTTCTAACCTGACTTTATTATTGCCGACTGCTATGACCGTCAGATCAAACTGCGCCGCTACCTTTAACAAGGTTTCGGAATTCCCTTTGACTGGCCAATGCTCAACATTTTGCAACTCTGGCCAGCGGTCATCAAAAAACTCAATGTTTGTATAACCATTTAGCTCCGCAATTTCAGCAACGACTTTACCGTGACCACTAGCGCCTAAAATTGCGCAAGTTCTATTCATTGATTTCGCTCTGCTTTGATTGACCAGTAAAAGGTTCTATCGTGACATGGCCATCCGCCGATATTCCTTCCTTCACAAACACTTTTTTAACGGTTAGGAACAGAATTTTGATATCTAGCCACAGGTTACGATTATCGACATACCAGACATCGAGCTTAAACTTATCTTCCCAGCTGATTGCATTACGCCCATTAATTTGAGCCCAGCCCGTTACGCCTGGCCTTACTTCGTGACGTCTTGCTTGCTCTTGACTATAAAGCGGTAAGTACTGCATTAATAAAGGACGTGGCCCCACTAAACTCATCTCACCTTTCAATACGTTCCACAACTCCGGAAGCTCATCAAGGCTTGAATTTCTCAACTTGTCTCCAAACGGAGTCATTCGCTCGGAATCAGGAAGTGGATTTCCTTGTGCATCGACCGCATCTTTCATGGTACGGAACTTAACCATTTCAAATGGTTTACCATTCAAACCAGGGCGAGTTTGACGAAACAACACTGGCGAGCCTAAGTTTTTACGTATTTTCCAAGCCACGAGCGCGATAATTGGCGAAAGCAAAATAAGCCCAAATAAAGAGGCACAGAAATCAAATAACCTTTTCATTATTTACCTCTGCAGATTTCACATCTGATTGAGCCGTTCCTACTACCCACTGAACCCATTTATCAGCTAACAACTGACGGTCAAATTGACTTTCGGCAAGCTGTCGAGCGGATGCCCCCATGTTAACAAGCGCCTCTCGATTATCTGCCGCCTGCTCTAAGGCATTTGCAAATGCCTGCGGATTTTCCGGAGCCACAGTAAAGCCACACTGAGAATCTTCTATCATCCCTGCTAGCCAACCTGGATAGTTATTAATCACCGGGAGACCCGCAGAAATATAATCGAAAAATTTATTCGGAGATGTTCCGTAATAAAAAGCAGGGATATTTGCCAACACTTGCATTCCAACATCAGCACTTGCCATTAACCCCGCCAACTTCTGCTTATTTACAGGAGGGTGAAATACAACGTTATTCAGCTGCATCTCTTGAGCTTTGGCCTCCAATTGTGGTTTTAGCTTACCTTGCCCCACCAAAACTAACTTAATATCATTTCGGCCACGGCTTTGTAACTCTGTCGCTGCATCTAAGACAGCATCCAAGCCGTTCGCCATACCATGAGTGCCAGTGAAAACCGCCATCAAATCTTCTTGCGTGACACCCTCTGGTCGCCATGGTTCGCTTGGTTGAGTAAAGATGGAGAGATCACAGCCATTGGGTACCATCGCTATTTTGTCTGTAGGCACTCCACGCTTCTTGATTCCCTCGACAATGCCAGGAGAAAGGCCAATACAGCGATTCGCACTTCGATAAGACGCCCATTCTAATAGAGACATCAAACCCAAAATGATAGAGTTTTTGATTACCCCCATTTCTTTTGGTAATTCAGGCCACAAATCCCTTACTTCAAATACAAACGGCTTTCCACGTAACCAACGTGCAAAGATACCTGGAATACCCGCTGTTAATGGGGTTGTTGTTGCAAACAATACATCGTATTTTTCCGTAAAAGCTAAGCCGATACTTTTTAGGGCAAATTTAACAAATGTCATGCTTCTTTTAAGAAAGCCATCTGAGTTGGAATACGCCAAATCAAATTCAATAATGCGGATACCATCGACGACGCCCTCACGTTTGCCACCAATAAACTCTGACTCTAACCCTGTCTCTCCTCCACCATATGTGCCACATACCATAGTGACATTATGCCCATGGTGAATGAGGCGCTTTGACATCCCGTAGGAACGTATTCCTGTGGAACCTTTAGGTGTTGAAAAGTGCTGGTGAAAATAAAGAATATTCATTATCTGTAATTATACTCTGTCGTTATTTTGCCATCTGACGTTACTTCGATTTCCAAAACAGGAGTGGAAGTTTCTTGGTAGTAATAGCGAGACTCTTTTCCTTCGACTAACTCAAGTCGTTTGATGTCGGTATTACTATTTATCGTTATAGAATGAATATGGTTGGTGATGCGATTGCCTTCTATCATCCACTCCCCTGGACTCAGGCGCCAACGTAGTATCGCTTTGTTCTGTACACCTTGAATATCATCTACAACTCGCAGCGCACTGTTCGAAAGAGAAATCTCTCTTTTATGACTGCACCCCAAATAGTCACGGTAACTAGCGCTACAATATTGGCGATCTTCATCCCAATGGACATTTTCAGCCTTAAGCCAAGCACCTAAGAGAAATCTGCTCAAGCGTGGCATTTGTTCATGCTCATCAAACTGAACAGTATTATGACTTTGCGTTCCACCATAGTAATCGATATATGCTTGACCAGCATTGTAACTAAAGGTGCCACCGTCTCTTAACAGGTTTACACCATCAAGCCAAAAGTCCACATGTAGAGCATCGTTTTGAGCAGGTCGAAAACGAAATATAGGGTAATTGAATAGTGCAAACGCTCCAGTTTGGCTTCTTAATCCGGCGTATCCACCTTGCGCAAAATGGAATGAGCTCGGTTGGTTGAGTACTCGCTGAGATTTACTTAATCCCAGAAGTTTAAGTGGCTCATCATAGCTACCTGCTTTTTCCCAAGCAGATGACTGTAAGAACAGGACTGAGGCAAGCTGAACCGTTGGGCGAAAATCTCGATAATCCGAGTCACTTAAAGGTAACAACCTTGCGCCATCATTATGACCTAAATTAGGTGCATCCCCATTTACTTCTTGAATCAACTGATATAACCATTGAGTCGCCAAACCAATTTTTGTATACAACGACGGACTAAACGACTTGAGATTAAGTTCCCGTCTCCATAGCTCTGCCATTGAGTAAGTATCTAACATAACTCGGTGATAGTTGACTGAATACTGACTGAATGTTCCATCACAATCGATTAAATGCTTTGCTCGATTCTCTAACCACTTACGCCCCATTTTTTGCCAGCGCATAGCGCTTTTATCACCACTGGAAACAAGCCAACTTCCACCGATAAATAGGGCGGCAGCTTCCGAAGTGCCATGGTTGTTATCTTGAGCAACGGCATAAGAGATGGTCGGAGCAATGCGTTTTAAGTGGGCTTTAACAAATGCCAACAGTGCAGGTTCAGGACTTTCAACTTGATTCAGTAATTTAGCAGCCATAGCCAAATGCATGACTCTTATTGAGGCTTCTTGACCACACTTCCAGTTCGGCCCCAAATAAGGAGAATTGTGTTTTAGCCAATCTTTCGTAGTTGCATTCAGCTCATCAAACGCTTGCTCTCTTCCAGAAAGATAATCCTTCGCTAAGCCTAGTACCCAGTCGAATCTAGATGCTTCCCAAATCCCTTTAATATCACCAACATTAGAATCAAAGTCAGACAAACAAAACCAAGGTTTATTCATGTTGGAGTAGCATTTTCCAGTTAATGCGCTCTCCGCCCATCGCAATTCACTGACTAATCGCTTCGGCTTCCAACCAAAAGGGGAGAATTGGTATCGCTGACTAGATTTACATTGAACTGAAGCAGATAAAGGACGAAACAAAAGCCCCGATATCGAGGCTTGATTGAGACGCTTAACTGGGTTTAATCCACTTCGGACACCTAGTTGGTAAACTGCCACTCTGGCTAAATTGAGAACACCCAAGTTCTTTGCAGTTTGCGCTTTTAGTTTGAGACTCATTGTTTACGCAATTGCTCTGCTATTTCAATTGTCACTCTTGCTACTTCGAATAGCTCTCGAGGTGGAATCGGCGACTCTTTACCTGATTCAATAGCACTAAGGAAAGCAGCCGCACAACCTGTTTGCCCTTTGTCTTGTTTCCATAAATTCATTTTACTAAAGCCAGGCCAACCAAAACCTTTTAACTTACGGAAGTTGTCTAGTTGAAGCACTCTACCTGCTGCGAAAACTTCTACGCGCTCTTTCGGGAAGTTAGCAGCACCATTAGCTAAGTAGTGGATAGTGCCGAAAGAACCATCAGCAAAACCAAGAATAATCGCAGCTTTATCTTCCGTGATATCAACACTATCAACATCACCCATACGACGACACTGCACAGAAACAATCTCTGAATCAGCTAGGTATCTCATTAGATCAATGAAATGGCACGCCTCGCCAATAATACGACCGCCGCCAATTTCATTATCTTGCGTCCAGTGATCCGCAGGGATAGATCCAGCATTCATGGTCATCATAAAGCTCTTAGGTTCTTTCACTGACGAAAGTAGCTCTTTCATTTTTTGCACTTGAGGCGAAAAACGGCGGTTAAAGCCAACCATTAACTTTGGCGCTGAAGCAGTAGATGCTTTCGAATAATAGGTAGCTTCCACTTCCGCAAGCTCTTCTAGAGTGACGGCTAAAGGCTTTTCTACAAATACGTTTTTACCTGCATTGAGCGCTTCAGAAACAAAATGAGCATGGCTGTTATGGCGCGTAACAATTGCAATTGTGTTAATTTCTGAGTCAGAAATCATGGCGCTTGTATCAGTGGTGGTTTTTGCAAAACCAGCTTTTTCGCCATGAGTTACTCCATTAATACCACCAGAAGTGGCAATAGTATGTAGTTGAGCGCCTCCCGATTTAAACGCAGGGATCAACATGCGAGAAGCGTAGTTCCCTGCCCCAACAAACCCAACAACAGGCTTAGATGCTTCAAAAGTCGCTTCGCTGTTAAGTGTGATAGACTTTTCGTGGCGAACACTGGAATCACTCTGATATTGAAGCAAAATACCTAGCGCTGACTTATCAGAAGTTAGTAATTCATATGCTTGCGCTGCATCTTCAAATTTAAATCGATGAGTAATAAGTGGTTTAACATCAACTTGGCCAGAGGCCATCATGTCCAAGATAGCTTCGAAATTTCGTTGTTCAGTCCAACGTACAAAAGCATATGGGTAATCTTGACCATTATCTTCGTAGTTGGCATCGTAGCGACCAGGGCCATAAGAACAAGAGACTTGGAAGGTTAGTTCTTTCTCATAGAAATCCGCACGATTTAGCTCTAAGCCAGTCACACCAACAAGGATAATGCGGCCGCGCTTACGACTCATTCGTGCAGCTTGTGTCACTGGATCATTTGATTTTGTCGAAGCAGTAATAATTACGCCATCGACGCCGTTTCCACGGCTAAATGCCATACCAGCTGCAACAGGATCTTCACCTTTACCAGGGTTACAAACTTCCGCGCCGAATTGCTTCGCCAGCTCCAACTTCGCATCATCGTAATCAATCGCCAGTACCCGACAACCTTGAGCACACAGCAATTGAACGGTTAGTAAACCAATTAAGCCAACACCAGTAACCACAAACGCTTCACCTAATGTTGGTTCAGCTAAACGAATCCCTTGTAGACCAATACTCGCCACAACCGTAAACGATGCTTCCTCATCGGATACGTTGTCTGGAATTAAAGCGCACAAATTTTTAGGCACACGAACGACATCTGCATGAGGGCCGTTCGATACAACGCGATCACCTTCTTTGAAGCCCTGAACACCCTCACCAACGGCGTTAACGACACCAACGTTGCAATAACCCAAAGGTAATGGTTGTGCCAACTTAGACTGCACTGCTTCCAATGTTGTCATCAAGCCATCTGTCTGCACTTTTTCCAACACCATTTTTACTTTGTCTGGCTGCTGGCGGGCTTTATCTAACAAACTCGCTTTACCAAAATCTACGAGCATACGTTCTGTGCCTGCAGAAATTAATGAAATGCTGGAATCAATTAATAAATTACCTGTTGAGGCTTTTGGTGCAGGAGCTTCCACAAGGTTAGAACCGCCTTTAGCCATGTCTTGTAGTATTTGTTTCATTTAATGAACCTCAGAGATTACAAATTTTACTTTTCCAGATTTAGTTCTACAAATATTGGTTTCGTCTTCAATCAGGATGCTCACTCTGCCTGAAAATAGATCATTTAAAGCACGCCGCAGCTCAACTTCATGAACCTCTTTCCATCTTGCGTTTTTTAAGAGTCTAACGATCAGAGTTTCATAGTTTGGTTGATAAATCTGGACTTGATCTATTGAAGAAAAATTTTTAAACACATGCCCGACACGTCCAATTCTTATACCGTTTGCCAAGACAATCACATCATCAGAGCGACCTTCAACACTTCCCAATTTCCTCGGAAAAGTGCTTTCATCAACATTGACAGCTAAATCTCCCGTTTGATATCTAAATAGCGGAAAAACCGGGTTATTAAAATTAGTTCCTACTATTGAATCATTAATAAATTCTACGTAAGAAAAATCCTCATCAACCGTTAAACACTTCTCATCTTTACGTTGAGAAAAATTAGCGACAGACTCTGCAAGGCCATAATGTTGTATTGGCTCTACACGAAAAAATTCATTTATGACTTTTGCTTGCCAAGGTTGCAAACTTTCGGAACCAATAGAAACCACCTTAGGCTTGTATAGCAGCTTTAATTTTTTCTTTAGGGCTAGACTTGATATTTGTGAAAGTAAGGACGGGTATCCATGAATCCATGGGGCTTTTTTAGAGTTCAGAGCTTCGATATAACTATCTATATTATCGAGAGATATATTATACGCACAAAAATAGTATTGCCTTGCACTAAAGTTAATCCTGTAGAACGGAGGTTTTGAATTAAAAACAAAGCTTCTACCTGAAAAAATCGCACACCATGTTCTTTTGTTCACGCCATAATCGAAACGATACCGCCACCACGTTGCCCAACGATACCATTCCGACTCTCTTGACTCATAAAAAGACAGGCCAGCACCCGTAGTTCCACTGGTAGAGATACCAACCACAGAAGTACTATCTTTTATTAGAATATTCTCTACATTGTCCCTGACCTCTTTCTTAGTCAAGATGGGAAGTTTATTTAACTCAAAAAATGGGTCACCATTAATATCAACATTATATTTCTTAAACCTATTAGACCAAAATGTCGATTTTACTGCACTCTTCAGTTGTTCAGATAGTTTTATCTTTTGTAAGGAAATTATTTCTTCTCTATTCTTATTATTACCTCTTAATACTTCGCGCTCAACTTCATAATATTTAGTGGGATAACGTCGAAAGTCATTAATATATCCATAAACAGAAAACACTAAATTCTGAATATAAATTGGCAAAATTGCATATAGTTTCTTATACATTACTTATCCTAATGACAAAGGACCAGACTCAAACTTGGCATGTCTATCAAGTAAAAAATCTTTAAGTCGTTCAGATGAATTTTCTATGCCCCAAACAGATTTTACTACACCAGCACCAACAGATAAATTATTATACTCTTCCTCGATCATTATCCTCTCCAAATATTTGGATAATTGATCAGCTTCTGAATATATAAACCCGTTAAACCCATGTGCCACAAGGTAACCATCTCCGGATCTCACTCCTGATGACAATATCACAGGCAATGCATTTTCGATTGCTTGTGATACCACTACTCCCCAACGGTCGCGTATAGATGGTTGTATGTAAACATCAGTATTTGAATAAAGAACATTTAACTCATCTTCATCACAGTATCCATGATATATGAGCCTGATATTATTAGGTAAGTTCTTTCCATACTCTATTAGTTTTTCTCTTAACTCTCCTTCACCAGCTAAGTGAAAGTCTATTTTTTTGGATGTGTTTATTTTTGATAGCGCCTTCAAGATCGACATATGATTTTTATTATCATTCAAACAGCCCACTGATAATAACCTAAATGATTCTGAAGATTTCCTTTCTATTACAACTCTATTTTCAAAACCACCAAACTTTCTAAAATTCCACTTCGATATGCCCAAATCTTTATAAGATTTTGAGACTCGATTTCCAACAGATAAGCAATCAACTTTACTAGAGTCAAATACGACCCTGAATAAAAACTTTAGTATTTTTGAGTTTATTCTCTTAAAAGATACTTCTTCTGTTGCGACAATAATTCGCTTTGAAAAAAGTCTAGCTATCATAAAAATAAAAGGCATGTAATTAGTTGGATAAACGATTCCAGCACATACGACTATGTCACTAAATCTAACCTTATCAATAACGTCTTTCCAACCATTCCACCCTTTACAGTCCATTCCTTCTACGCTCCAGTTTACACTTCTCCTGTAGTGAGGCTGCTCAGAAAGAAAAACATACTGAAGATCGATCCCATCTATTCTTCGAAAAACATCATAATAATGCCGATTAGGGTGAGGCAAAAAATATACAACCTTCATAATATTCCTTTTACTTTCTCAATAAAATCTTTAACTATGTTATCAATATGATACTTATTGTATTTGGTTTTAATTGAACATTCTAACGACTGATTATTTCTGAAGAAACTTTCAATATCTTCCTTATTATTTCTAACTACTATGAATCTATCAATGCAAGGAATATCATCATTTGTTATTTCGCCATCTAACAACAATATAACTGGTTTCTGTATTGGTATCAGGTCATATATTTTACCTGGAATTTGAGTTCCAGTTTTATTTAGTAGTACAATCAAGCAATCACAACTATCAATATGTAAATTAACTTCACTAGGTAAAATTCTAGGAACCAGGGATACATTTTTAATACAATTAAGTTCTTCCTTTAGAGTCGTAGGAGCACTTCCAATTAAAGTCATCTTGTGTCCCTGCGCTGTAGCACACTTCGTAAAAATAGAAATGTCTCGAATATCTGGAAAGTAGTCACCAGCATGCATAAAGTTGACTGAATTCAAATCTAGTTTCATTGTCATATCTGATTCTATTTCATCACAAAACCCTCGATGCAAGACTAATGATTTATTTTTAATTTTTGGATATAGGTTATCCTGTGCATTTTTTGTAGGAGAAGATCTAAAGTAAATAAAATCTGCACTATATAATACTTTTCTCTCTATGGCTTTATGAATATAATTAGTTTTTTTAGTTATATCTAAGTACCAAGGATCACCCCATACCTGAATTGATTTTTTGCAACCTATAAACTTTGATAGAAAAGAAAACAAATGTGACGTTTTAGGGTCAGAAAAAGATATGATCACATCATATTTATCAGCATTAACTTTTAGCCACTTAAACATTTCATAAAACCCAAAAACAAAATAGTCAGGTATAAATGACTTAAATACTTTTTTTAGTTTCGAAAGAATATTTTTCCTAGCTACATCATTAGTTGAAAAATCATTTTTATCTCTAGGATAACAGCGTTTAACAATATTGGAGTTTAAACAATATTCATTATTAAAGTTTAACTGTTGCTTTTTATCTTTATCTAGAAAAAGATAATCATCTCCTAGATCAAAACTGAGTAGTTCGATTTCAAACTCGCCTTTTGACTCTTTAATTAGAGAACTAATGAAGTTATAGTTAAAAATACCAGCTGAAGTAATACATGCATAACCATCAGGAATAAGAATAAGAATCTTCACAACAACACCTTGTATAAAAAATAAAAAACAACTATTAACATGATAGCTATGAATAATAATCCAGATGCCCTTTTCATTGTATTACGAACCAAATTATCTGTTTGATATATATATACCGTAGAAATGACCCAATATGGATAAAATATAATCATGTGTCTAATTGAAAAACTAGTGGCTGCTAAACCTATTAATAAAATTGAGAAAGTAAATATAATCAACTTTATTCCATAATTTTCTTTTTGAAATAAAACCCTCTTTATCCCAAGAAAAATGATAGGTAAAGATACACATTGTAGAAAGGTACTAAACATTAAAGTTATTTTATCAAACTCTAAGTAAAACACTGGAATAGGCGTGAGAAAATAATATAAAACTCTTAATGGCAAACCGAAATACAAAGGGAGAGAAAATATTTTTGATGATAAACCTTCAGCTAATCCCATCCTATAATTAGTATATATATCAGAGTATGATGTTAACCTATCGAAAACATCGAAATATAATACAAAGAAAAACATAGGCACTATAGAAATAAGAAGAATTAAACTTCTAAGCCAAGATAACTTTATTTTAAAGACCCAAAACATAGGACTTATAAACAACATCATCACAGCTGTCATTTGTCTAAATTCGTAAACTAAGAAAGACAAAAATGGAACAACTAAGATAGAAAAATATAACCTATAAGATAATACAAAATATATACTACAAAAAAATAAAAAACCAATTAATAAGTCTCTATATATATGTGAAGATATATACAAGACAAATGGATTAAAACCAAAGAGAATTATTATATAATATGCGTCGCGCCTATCAATATTTAAGCTGTTATTGCAAAGACGATATAACCCCTGGCAAAATAAAACAAGGATAAATAAGTTAATTAGCCTTGGCATCATAGTATGATACCCTCCAAAAGTTTCGCCAAGCCTAATAATTAAAGAAATGAAATATACATATCCAACCGAATTATGAAATTCACTTGTAACATTGCCTCTAATTAAAGAGTATTCATACCATCGATATCTATTAACAAAATCCAATGCGTATAATTCATATTCAAGATCATCACTACCACCAAGAAAGTAAGGATTGCCATACTTCGACATATATGAATTGAATAAGCAGAAAGCATATACGGATCCAACTGTATATAACGATACGTATAGAGAAACGTTTTTATCATAAGATATTATTGTAATAACAAGAAATATTAAGACAAATAATATAGCCAATGGATGTCCATAAAAGTATGATATGAAAATAGAAAAGAACGCATTGAATATTAATATTAATCCATAAAGATTGAATGACATTACTTTAAGCTTTTCCTAATTTTCGATGTTACAGAGTATATTAATAACAAACAAAATATTGCCATAGCTATGCTATACCAAAAAATAGCATACATTTCATTTTCAATTATCATTAACAGAAAATATAAAATACTGACTCCTAGTAATCCTGTCACGATTTCAAATTTCAGGTGAAACTTTTGCAGTCCATATATTGGAATTGCATCAATTATAGGCTTTGATGTTAAGTAAAAAACAAACCAAATACAAAGATATCTTGTTATTTCCCCAGATTGGGTCCATTCAGGCCCAAATATTAAAGTAAATAACATCTCGCTTAGTATTGAAAGTAAAGTAAATACACAAATTGAAATGAAAAATATTACCTTAGTTACTTTAATTAAGAAATCATAAGGTTTATCATCTTCGTTATATTTCCTCGCAAGCATTGGATAGAAAACACTACTGATAGACTTGCCCATTATAACTAGAGGAAGAATTAAAACGCTATTAGACAAAGAATAGAACCCAACAACTGAACTGCTTGACACCGCACCAAGAATTAATATTGGCGTATTCTTGAATACCGCGTTTAGAAATATCTGAGGTGCACGATATATTGGAAAATTCTTATACTCTCTAGCTATTTTATCAATCTCATTCATGTTAAATTTTCTCGTTTCATTACAAAAGTAATTAGCACAAAAGAAAAATAACAATGCTAGGCTTAAATAACTAATCAAATATGAATATATTAATGCTTCTCCGGTGCCAAAAATATAACCAAATGTAAGTTTAAAAAAAGCGGCAAGTAATGATTGAAATATCGTTAACTTAGTAACAAAGCCAAACATTTCATTTCTATTTAACCATAACACTGAAGAGTTATGAATGCTTACACAAAATACTGCAATAGGGGTGGATAGCGCTATAAAAAAGGGGAGATCTAAAAATGCCCAAGAAGCAAGGTAACCCAAAAATAATATACTACATATTGTTGATGTCATAACGTAGCAAAGAGTTAAAACCGATCTTGCTATTTTTTTTGTTCTAGCTAATGAAATAGCTAAAGGATAAGCTAAAGCAGCAATTGGACCAAGAATATTTACAACCACTAAGAAGCTTGCTAACTCCCCATATTGTTGTGGCGTATATATCCTAGTCAAAAATGGAGTTACCCCTAGCGTTATTAACTGAGCAATAACACTACCAGATAAAACTGTTAATATTTTTCTTATCATGATGAATAAATATCGAGCATTACGGAGAAACGTATTTACCAAATACCTTTAGTATCTATTACTAAACCCGACACAATGGAGCACTCTTTAAACTCTTTATGGTCAACTAATAAGACTTTTACATCAGCTTCTTTTGCTGCGATATCAAACTCTACAAGTTCAACATGTTTAAGTTTTGCAGGGATAGATTCGATATTTGGCTCCACTGCAATCACACGACCAGCATGCATTTCTGCGATCTTTTGTGTAATGGCCATTGCAGGGCTCTCACGTAAGTCATCAATATCAGGTTTAAAGGCCAAACCGTAACAAGCAACCGTCACCTCGCGGGCTGTTTTATCTGGGTTTGCTTGTAAAAACTCGGCAATTGCTAGTTTTACTTTATTAATTACCCAGTCCGGTTTGCCGTCATTCACTTTACGTGCCGTGTGGATAATTTGTGCTTCTTCTGGTGTTTTTGACACAATGAACCAAGGGTCAACCGCAATGCAGTGGCCACCTACACCAGGGCCTGGCTGAAGGATGTTTACGCGAGGGTGGCGGTTCGCCAATGCAATCAGTTCCCAAACGTTGATGTCTAACTTTTCACAAATGATTGAAAGTTCGTTTGCAAATGCGATTTGAACATCACGAGAGCTATTCTCTGTCAGTTTTGCCATTTCTGCTGTGCGCGCATTTGTTACGACACATTCACCTTGTACAAAGATACGGTACAACTCTACTGAGCGCTCAGAGCAGCGAGTAGACATACCGCCAATAACGCGATCATTTTCTACCAATTCACGAACAACGTGACCAGGCAATACACGCTCCGGGCAGTGAGCGATATTCACATCTGCTTGTTCGCCATGCGTTTGTGGGAAAATCAGATCATCACGAGCTTCAGCTAGCCAAGCGGCCATTTGCTCTGTGGCACCCACAGGTGACGTGGATTCAAGAATAACGAGGTCACCTTTTTTAAGAACTGGTGCTATGGCTTTACTTGCCGCTTCAATGTAAGACAAATCAGGCGCTGGTACTTCACCTTCTTTACATGGCAAAAATGGCGTTGGAACCGCAATTAGGAATGCATCTGCCGGCTCTGGCGTTGTGGTTGCTTTCAAGTAACCTTCAGACACTGCTGCACTTACGATCATATCGAGATCCGGCTCAACAATATGGATTTTGCCTTGGTTGATGGTATCAACCGCATGCTGGTTTACATCAACACCTATTACCTTTTTCTTACGTGATGCAAACATCGCTGCGGTTGGCAATCCGATGTAACCTAAGCCAATAACTGAAATTGTTTCAAAAGACATAATTTTTTCCTAACTAAATGATTATTTTGCTAATTCTTCTAAAATACGCTGACATGCTAGACCATCACCATAAGGGTTGTGTGCAAAGCTCATCGCTTGGTAAGCATCTTTGTCATTAAGTAGTACATCTAAACCAGTGACTATCTTATCAACGTCGGTTCCAACGAGTTTCACTGTACCCGCGGCAACGGCTTCTGGTCTTTCTGTTGTGTCACGCATAACTAATACAGGTTTGCCTAGCGAAGGGGCTTCTTCTTGAATACCACCGGAGTCGGTTAAAATGATATGCGCGCGGCTCATCAGGTAGATAAATGGTAGATATTGTTGAGGTTCAATGAGGTGCACATTATCGACGTTTGACAGAATGCGATTTACTGGTTCTCTTACATTCGGGTTTAGGTGTACTGGGTATAAGATTTGTGCTTCAGGGTGGTCTTGCGCAGTTTTAGCTAAAGCTTCACAAATGCGTTCAAAACCGCCACCAAAACTCTCGCGACGATGACCAGTGACCAAAATCAGCTTTTTGCTTTCATCAAGCATTGGGAATTGGCTTGCCAACTGTTGGTTAAGCGCACTGTCGCTATCAATTTTGTCTTTAACCATCAATAAAGCATCGATAACGGTATTACCCGTCACACAGATGTGTTCAGAGCTGATATTTTCTTGTAGCAGATTGTTTTGGGAGGTTTCTGTAGGAGCAAAGTGATACTTAGTTAGTGCTCCTGTTAGCTTTCTATTGGCTTCTTCTGGCCATGGGGAGTAAATGTTACCGGTGCGAAGACCGGCTTCTACATGACCAACAGCAATTTGCTCATAATACGCGGCCAAGCTTGCTGCAAAGGTGGTGGCCGTATCACCATGGACTAACACGACATCCGGTTGAAACTCCTGAAGTACTGGTTTTAGTTCAAGTAAGATACGGGCCGTTACATCGTTCAGTGATTGACCAGCCTTCATCAAGTTAAGATCGTAATCTGGCTTTATTTCAAATAACTCTAATACCTGATCCAGCATTTCTCGGTGTTGAGCAGTAACGCAGCACTTCGCGTCAAATCGCTCATCATTTGCAAGCGCATGAACCAAAGGAGCCATTTTTATGGCTTCTGGACGTGTACCGAATACGGTGAGAATTTTCTTTTTAGACATTGTAAATAACCTAGGCCAAAGAATAGGACGTTGATGTGAATAATCGCGAGTGATGGATACAACGCTTCTGCTTACATTAAAAAAGCATTGTTTCGGACAGCACAATAACCCCAGAGGAAAATACACAAACGAATGCGCCACAAGTGCACAAGCGATACCTTTGGGGAACAGAAATCTAGGTAGATAATTTAGGCGGGTCAGTCGTTATCACAAAAAGTAACTTTTATGAAGACTGTCGTTGATAGGTATTAGTTGATAAACCTGATGCCTAGCCATTATCTTTTCAAAACAGTATTCATTACTGTTTTGTCCTCCTCTGACGTAACAGGAGGTGTTTTAAGTGTTTGTTTGAAGTCTCTATTTTAATTATAGAGCCTTGCCAGAAATGCAACTATGTGCTTAATTGTATTTATATTTATCTGGTGACATTTTTATGTCACTTAGAGAGCTTTGTTTTGCTTTTTGGCACGCTACCGCCCTTAGGTCTGGCTCCTAAAGGCAATGCATTTGGTTTTTTATCATTTGTGCTCAAGGCAAAGGATTGTATAGCAAACAGGTTGCAACGAAAAGTACAAGAATGACAAAAAAATGACTTTTTTATGACAACTAACCAAGATATAAGGTGTCATTTTAACCAGAAAATCGTAAATTCTGCCTACCTAAAGCGCGTTTTATAATACGCATTTATTCGTTTATATTTATTACAAAATGCAAAAAGTTGCCTATGTGGAATATGCATCACAATTTAATGCAACTTACAACACCGTTTAACACTCCCCTAGCATTTTGACTCCTACTTTCGTGTTTATCTGGTCGGTTACCCTCCCTCTTCTTTCTTCGATTCATTACATTGATGCCTATGAAAAGGAGATAGCTATGAAAGTACTTCATCATGGTGGGAAGGATACGGTGACAGGCTCTTGTCACGAACTGCGATTGAGCAAGGGAGCATTTTGATCGACTGCGGGTTATTTCAAGGTAAAGATGCATTGGTAGGTCGTCATGATCGTTCGCTGGCAATAGATTTTTCTTTAACCAAGGTAAAAGCGCTGGTACTGACCCATGCTCATATTGACCATATAGGCCGATTACCATGGTTACTCGCAGCTGGTTTTAAAGGCAAAATCTACTGCACACAAGCAACTGCTGAATTGGTCCCTCT
Source organism: Vibrio sp. E14 (assembly GCF_020515785.1). Taxonomy (NCBI): domain Bacteria; kingdom Pseudomonadati; phylum Pseudomonadota; class Gammaproteobacteria; order Vibrionales; family Vibrionaceae; genus Vibrio; species Vibrio sp. E14. Next base: position 204,766 of record NZ_JAHPJI010000004.1, on the reverse strand, counting down.
TGTGTTAGAGGCCGGATTAAAGCTACAGCTGGGTTTAGGCAAACATCAACGGCAGCATATATTAAATCTAATTAAGCAACGATTGGTGCCATGTCAGTACAATACATGGCTTCCTCTTAAGGGGTTGGCTTATATACGCTTTCAACCTGCGGGCCATATTTTAGGTTCTGCTTATTTGGAATTTAAACTCTCAAATAATGACGTAGTGGTATTTTCTGGTGATCTCGGTCCAAGTGATACGCCTTTACTCCCAGAGCCGAAACCTCCTGAAAAAGCAGACTATTTGTTTATTGAGTCGACCTATGATGATAAGCACCATGAAAGCGTGAAAAGTAGAAGTACTCGATTACTCTCTATTATCGAACATGCGCTGGAAGATGGTGGTGTGATTGTTATTCCTGCTTTTAGTGTCGGTAGGACACAAGAACTGTTATTCGATATCGAACAGCTTCTGCACCAGAAGTCTTTACATGGTACCCTACCAATTATTCTTGATTCGCCTTTAGCACGAAAAGTGACAAAGACTTATCGGCGCTTTAAAAAGCTTTGGGGTAAAGAAGCAAAAAGGCGTTTGGAGCGACATCGTCATCCTCTCGGGTTTGAACAATGTATTACGATTGAGACTCATGCTGAACATATGAGATTGGTGAATCGTCTGGCGAGCACTTCTGAACCTGCTATTGTGGTTGCTGCCTCTGGGATGTGCGAAGGTGGTCGAGTGGTGAATTACCTCAATGCGTTGTTACCAGATAGTCGTAATGATGTGCTGTTTGCTGGCTATCAAGCTGAGGGAACGCTAGGGAGAGAAATTCAAGAGGGTGCGAGTGAGGTTGATATCGAAGGAAAGAGAATTAAAGTTAAAGCTCAAATACATACGATGTCTGGCTATTCAGCTCATGCAGATCAATCCGATCTAATTCGCTTTGTAGAAGGAATTAATCCACCACCAAAAGAAGTGCATTTAATTCATGGTGAAGCGGAACCACAAAATACTCTGTATAAGATATTGCAGAACTATCCAAACAAATAACAAACGACAAATTGACAATAACATCACAATCAAAGTCGAGAATGAGTTGCAGATATAATTATTAAAGCACCCTTTATATGTGATACATGTTTACGTCAAATCGGAAAAAGAGTTTGTCATAATAAATTACATAAAAGCTAAAAAAACACCCTCCTTCAACATCTAGTTCTTAGCGCCAAACTCCAGTCGTTCAGTTATTTATATGTATTCTCTCTCCTGTCTATACTTAATGCATAATAAAACTACTTATGAAACATTCCCCTAGAAAAACCAAAAGAACGCATACCACCCTGATACTTATAAACCTTCACGCTCAACCTCCCCCAATGAGAACTTTTTTCAGTAGTACTAACTCGTTGCCCTCTTGCTGAGACTAGGAGTTTCGTAGTAACCTACTTCGCTATATTAGATAGTTGTCTTCGGCATAGGATAAAACTCCGTATGCTTGGCTACTCAACCTTGACAAGTAGCGACAACTAAACGGCTCATCCACAAAAAGATAAAACATTGGAGGCCCTGCGTGTTATGGATTACGCAAAACCGTAGGGCGGTAGCGTATCAAAATGAGATTAAAAACACCTCTTTACAAATTGATATCGATTGTATCAGTTTCTCTGCTACTCACCGCTTGTAGTAGTAAACCTAGAGAAGTGGTAGCAGGAGTTCCCTTAGTTTCTTCTTCACTTCAGGAGTTCAATGGTCAAATCATTCCAGAAAAATATTGGCCTGTTTTAGCAAATACAGATTCTACTGTCCTTCAACATCCAGAAGCTTCGATTCGTCTAGGCCCCTTCTATACATCGGCATTAGGTAACATGTGTCGAAATTTTGAGGTAGTAAACAACCACGGCAAAACGTCAAGAGTTGCATGCTTATACAAAAACCCTGAAGCCCCTAATGGCAAATGGTACATCATGAAAAACATCGTCGAAGACGCTACGTTTCTGAACCTTTAAAATCAATCAATTATGAGCAAAACAATCAAACAATGCTTAAGCGCGGTAGCTGTTTCCCTAATTTCTCTAACCGTAACATCAAATGAATTGACTAATTCACACTCTCTACAACCTTCTTTATCAGATCTTTCCGGAACCTCTCAGTCAAAGTCAATATCCCACAGTCAACCCACCCCCAATCAAGCTCTGGAAAACGGTACTTACACATCAGAAAATAGGAACAACTTACTTCTCCCCGGCGAGACTGATGTGAGACTACTGCTCCCTTCTTCTGGAGAAAACCTTCCTCCTCCATATGGAGCAAACTTGTTTGCTGGAGGTTACGAGTCAGAACGAAGTGATGGATTAAATGAAAACTACTTGATTGCACCCGGTGACAAAATCAATATTTGGCTCTGGGGAGCGGTAACATATGCAGATGTTGTAACTGTAGATAATCAAGGAAATATTTTCATTCCTGAGATTGGACCAATTAAAGTTCAAAATGTAAAAGCAAGTGAAGTCAATAATTTTGTCACTCAACAAATTAAAAAAGTATACACAAACAACGTAAGCATTTATGTAAATCTATTAACTGCAACGCCTGTAAGTATCTATTTATCCGGTCCCGTCATCAGACCAGGTCAATATGCTGGTATGGCCTCCGATAGCCTCCTTTACTTTTTAAAACGAGCTGGTGGTATCGACTCAGAACGTGGAAGCTACCGAGAAATAGAAATAAAAAGACAAGGGGAAGTTATCGCAACGGTCGACTTATACAATTTCATTAGTACGGGGACACTACCTAAAATCAGTTTCAAAGATGGTGATGTAATCCTTGTAAAACCACAAAAATCAGCAATTACAGTTTCGGGTGGTGTCAGAAACCCTTTCCGTTTTGAGTTAGAAAGTAACAAATCAACTGGTAAAAAGTTGACCGAATATTCAAGGCCTTTAGCAAAAATCAGCCATGTTGGCGTCGTCGGAAATCGGGATAGTGGTCCATTCTCACTTTATATGACATACCAAGACTTTCAGTCATTTGAGCTAAAAGATGGCGATAAAGTCATTTTCAACGATGATCTGCATGCTCAAGTTATTGATGTTCAGGTTTCAGGAAGCTATTTAGGTCCTTCCTACTTCGCAGTTCAAAAACGGACTAGGCTACATGATCTGCTAAACTACATTCCGGTCGACCCTCAATTGGCTGACACTGGTTCAATCTACATTCTACGTAAAAGTGTTGCTGAGCGCCAAAAAGAGATGATTGAAGAATCATTAAATCGACTAGAAAGAAGCGTTTTCACTTCACCTGCATCTTCTGATGGTGAAGCAGCGATCCGAGCAAAAGAGGCAGAAATGGTGCTTCAGTTCACCGAACGAGCAAGACGAGTTAAGCCTCTTGGAAAAGTCGTTATCTCAGACGGTGGTCATATTGCAAACATATTACTAGAGCAAGGCGATATTATAACCATCCCAAATAAAACTGATTTGATCCAAGTTGGTGGTGAAGTCCTTATGCCACAAGCAGTTGTATATAATCCAAAAGCCACAATTGATGATTACATTGCATGGGCAGGTGGGTTTACTGAAAGAGCTGAAGACTCGAGAATCGCGATTGTAAGAGCGAATGGACTGGTCGAGTTTGATAGCCCAAATCAGATAAAAAAAGGGGACCAAATATTAGTATTGCCAAAAGTAGACGAAAAAACTATGCAAGCGGTTAAAGATATCACTCAGATTATTTATCAAATTGCCGTAGCGGCAAACGTGGCAATTAACTAAACCCATAACGTAGGAAACGTGGGAAGCGAGACAGAAACTTCCCTAACATATACATAATTATGGCAGTAGTAAAAAAACGAAGTACTTTGACAATATGGGGAGATGTAATCTTCGCCATATTTCTACGAGAGATAAAAAGTAAATTCAACGATAAACTTGGTGTAAGCTGGTCTGTCATATCACCAGTCGCATTTATCATGATTCTTTCCCTAATGCGTGGAAAAATGGACGGTGGAGAAACACACGGTGTTCCCACTTTCTTTTTTATGGTTTACGGCATGGTACTGGTGCAAATGTTTCTTTCAACGGTTAGCGCAGTTTCTTCTTCAATAACAAGAAACAAAGCCCTATTTGCTTTCCGCCAAGTTCAACCTATCAGTTCGGTTATTGCTATCGCAGGTTTTGAGCTGCTTTCAAAAATCTTTGTCTTACTCATCATATTTATTATTGCGTATTTCCTGCATATGGACGTTCACTTAAGTGATCCCCTTTTAGCATTGAGCAATTTAATCCAAGTATGGTTGATCGCTACGTCACTAGGGTTGATATTTGCTTTAGGTCATTCATTTGTTCCTGAAGTCGAAAAGTTACGGAGCCTGGCTATGCGTCCTATGTTTTTTATTTCCGGGACTTTTTTCAGTTTACAGGACATACCCAAAAGACATTGGCACTGGCTGGACTGGAACCCAGTTCTTCATGCTGTTGAATTAGCACGCTTTTCTGCATACTCATCCTACGGAAGCATAGGCGTAAGTCAGGCTTACCTAGCAGTATGCTGCTTATTGCTCTTACTACTTTCACTTTCTCTCTATCAAATTCTTTGGAAGCAAGCGATCAGTCGCTAAGAAATATCACGATGATTGAACAAAAATTTAGAAAATTCAGAAATTCATTGACAGATGAGCAGTTTGAAGATCCAGTATATTTGGAAGGGCAAGCAAGAATTATTGCCATTAGCGATGCCGCTTTATCCAATCGAATTCTTGAAAAGGCAAAAAGCCTACAACAACAAAAAGTTAATAAAATCAATGCGGTTATTCGTAGAAATAATCGAGTGTTGGAAAATGAATCTCTTGAGAATCCTTCACAGGAAAACGTTGAAGTAGAAGAAAGCTCTTCAGATGAGCAAAAGAAACCACAGAATGAGAGTTCATCACTAACCGAAATTCAAAAAGATGATGTTACGCCAACAGCTGAAAGTGAAGAAAAACCGTCTGCCGAAGAACAGCCTGAACATGTTAAAACAGGCAGCAGAGGACTGTTGGTAAAATATCCCCTTTTAAAAAAGCAGTTGCCTGTTTTGGTTATTATTTCTTTTATATTTCTGTTTGCTTTTTATCAGGTATTTGCCGCTTCTCCTCGGTTTGAAAGTCGAGCCCAATTAATTGTAGAACAACCAGATGCAATGGCCACAATGGATACGTCTATGGCACTGTTAACTGGTTTAGGCGTTCAAACAGCCACCTCGGACAATCAACTACTAAAAGCATACATACTTTCAAATGATATGCTTGCGTACCTAGAAAGTCAGTTGGCCTTAAGAGAGCATTACACCAGTTCAGGCATAGATGTATTCTCCAGACTTCCAGAAAATGCAAGCTTAGAAGAGTTTGCTGACTACTATAAAAAACATATCAAAGTGGATATTGATGAAAAGTCGAGTGTTATTACAATTCTAGCCCAAGGTTTTGATATCAATTTTTCTCAGCAACTCGTCGAAGCTATTGTTGAAAGAGCAGAATGGTACATCAACTCAATTAGCCATCAGCTAGCAGAGTCTCAACTAGAATTCATCCGCAATGAACACCATCTCGTTGAAAAGCGCTTAGAAAAGTCACAGATCAACCTTCTCAATTTCCAACAAAAATATAATTTGCTTGATCCCACTGCCGAAGGTGTTGCTATGCAGCAAATCGCCTACAGTTTGGAAGGAGAAATTTCAAAAAAAGAAGCTGAGTTAAAAACTTTAAGAAAGATCATGAGCGATGAATCTTCACAAGTACAAGGCTTAAAGATACACCTTAAAGCTCTTTACGAACAACTCAATAATGAAAGAAGTAAACTATCAAACGAGAATGGCAATAATATTGCTGTCAGTGAGTTGCTTGCAAAATTCACGGACTATAAAGTTAAAATGGAATTGGCTTTACAAGCTTATACTTCATCGCAAATCTCTCTAGAGAAAGCCAGAATTGAAGCATACAAACAAATTAAATATTTAATTGTAGTAGAAGCCCCAACTAAACCAGAAGAAAGCACCTACCCAAGGGCAGTATATAATATTTTGCTGTTTTCCGTCGTGATAATAGGGCTTTCTTTGATTTTAAAAATAATCGTTAGTGTAATTAGAGAATTACGATGAAGAAAATTTTAACCGTATTCGGAACCCGCCCAGAAGCAATCAAGATGGCACCTCTTGTGAAAGTATTAGAAGCAGATGCTCGTTTTGACGCTAAAGTATGCGTTACTGCGCAGCATAGAGAAATGCTAGATCAGGTATTGGAGCTATTTTCAATTGAGCCAGATTACGACTTAGATCTAATGAAAGCAGGTCAAACCTTAAATGACGTGACTGCCCGTATTTTATTAGAGCTAAAACCCGTTCTGCAAGAGTTTAAACCGGATGTAGTGTTAGTCCATGGTGATACTGCCACCACCTTTGCAGCAAGCCTTGCAGCTTATTATGAACAAATTGCAGTCGGTCACGTTGAAGCCGGATTACGAACCGGAAACATTTACTCTCCGTGGCCAGAAGAGGCTAATCGTAAGCTCACAGGAGCACTAACCAAATATCACTTCGCACCAACCGAAACGTCAAAAGAAAATCTTTTAGCGGAAGGCTACCCTTCAGATGCCATTACAATTACCGGCAATACAGTAATTGATGCTCTTCTGACGATAAAAGACAACATCGAATCGAATACCGAACTGACTTACAGCCTGGCTGAAAACTTCCCATTCCTTAAAAAAGATTCAAAACTAATTCTCGTGACCGGGCATCGAAGAGAGAGTTTTGGGGGAGGGTTTGAACGTATCTGCCAAGCTCTGGCAAATGTCGCAAAAACACATCCAACAGTGCAGATCGTTTACCCTGTTCATCTCAACCCTAATGTTCGTGAACCTGTTAACCGTATTCTTACAGGCATCAATAATATTCACCTTATTGAGCCTCAACAGTACCTGCAATTCGTTTATCTAATGAATCGTTCTGACATCATTTTAACTGACTCGGGTGGTATTCAGGAGGAAGCGCCTTCTCTTGGTAAACCTGTACTTGTCATGCGTGACACAACAGAGCGTCCTGAGGCGGTTGCCGCAGGAACGGTAATACTGGTAGGGACAGATATCGAGAGAATCACCCTCGAATTAAACACGCTACTTTCAGACTCGACAGCCTATGGGGAGATGAGCAAAGCCCACAACCCATATGGTGACGGCAAAGCTTGCGAGCGCATTTTAAACGAACTTGCTAAATAAGCTTAATTTTTATTTTTAATATTAAAGGATACAAAAATGTCATTTGAAACTATTTCTGTAGTTGGCTTAGGCTACATCGGACTTCCGACTGCTGCTATGTTTGCATCTCGCAAAAAAAAGGTTGTTGGTGTTGATGTAAATCAGCATGCTGTCGATACAATTAACAAAGGTCAAATTCATATCGTTGAACCTAAACTAGATATGATTGTACATGCATCCGTAAACGAAGGTTTCCTGAAAGCAGTCACTACTCCAGAGCCTGCTGATGCATTTTTGATCGCTGTACCCACTCCTTTTAAAGGTGAGCACGAGCCGGATCTTTCATACATCGAAGCAGCTTGTAAAGCAATCGCACCTGTTTTGAAAAAAGGCGACTTAGTAATTCTTGAGTCAACTTCACCAGTAGGTGCCACTGAACAAATGGCTGAATGGCTAGCAGAAGCCCGCAACGACTTGACTTTCCCTCAACAAGTAGGTGAAAGTGCTGACGTTAACATCGCACACTGCCCAGAGCGTGTACTTCCTGGTCATGTTGTCCGTGAACTTGTAGAAAACGACCGTGTAATCGGGGGTATGACTAAAAAATGCTCAACTCGCTCTGTAGAACTATACAAGACTTTTGTCGAAGGTGAGTGTGTTGTTACAAACGCCCGTACGGCCGAAATGGCGAAATTAACAGAAAACAGTTTCCGTGATGTTAATATCGCATTCGCAAATGAACTGTCTGTCATCTGTAGTGAGCTAGACATCAACGTTTGGGAACTAATTGCCCTTTCCAATCGCCATCCGCGAGTAAATATTCTTCAACCAGGTCCGGGGGTAGGTGGCCACTGTATCGCAGTTGACCCTTGGTTTATTGTTTCGAAAACACCAGAACTTGCCCGCTTGATTCACACTGCACGTCTTGTGAATGACCAAAAACCTGATTGGGTTATCGATAAAGTTAAAGCGCAGATTGCAGATCGTCTTCTTGCACAACCAAACAAATCAGCAGACCAACTGACGGTCGCTTGCTACGGACTTACGTTTAAGCCTGATATCGATGATCTACGAGAAAGCCCATCGCTGAGCATTGCAAGACGCGTTGCTCAGCTTAACCTTGGCACAGTTCTTCTAGTTGAACCAAACATAGAGACATTGCCATCAGGCTTCACTGCGAACTCTGAGCTGGTTTCAACAGAAATCGCTCTCCAACATGCAGATATCCATGTACTTCTTGTTCCTCATAAAGAATTCGTTGAAGTATCAGTGAAATTCAATGAGCAAGCTAACGTAGTTGATACAGTAGGACTAACTAAGTAACTTATCTGATTAACAAGTGGGGAGCATTTGTTCCCCACAATTCTTTAGAAAGAAAAACACCATGCTATCAAGAACAAATAACTTAGTCGCAAAGATTAAGAGAGCTTTAAAGAGAAGAATTGACGAAAAGAAGAGAGCGTCTGAGTTAGTACTAAATTATAACGAACGTTCACTATCAAATAAGGCACTATCACATCGTTGCTTAATCAATAATAACTGCAATTTCGTTGAACTATATGGCGATATTAAGTCAGCCGATGAGGGAGACTGTGCATTTTTAGCGATCGATTTCTATGATGAACTAGCAAGACCAACATCTTGTAAGCAACCCTTCCATGGTTTAAAAAGCAATGATAGATATGCCTGCTATTCATATTTATCTAAAGATAAGTTTAAGCTTCTAGTAAAAATCCCAGACAATGCTTCTAGTATGTCTTTTAGAATCAGCTCTAGAAAAAACAAAGAAGCGGTGCTACTGCCAGGAACTTCTCTTTTCCAATTTTCTCTTAACTTTGCAGATGACGTATCGAATACGATAGCGACTTTCGATAGCTTAGATTCTAACTCGAATATTAATCAAAAAAGTATTGATAACACCTTATCCCAATACAAGGATAAGCATTTAAGAGTCTTACTATCTTTCCTATATGACCACTACAAAGATCTAAACTATAAAATAGCGTACCACATCGGATTCAATAAGCTGCAGATAACTAAATCGCTAGGATTAGCACAAGAGTTAAAAACCTTGTTAAATTTCAATGGCGAAATGAGAGAGTTAGCTAAGTTTATCGATACGGTAAACACAATGGAAATTCCAGGATGGAAGATGTCATCACGAAGAATCAATGATGATATTGATAAAATGGATAATGGATTCTCCTTTGATGAAACTGGGGAAAGAAAATACCCAAAATCAAATGTCGCATTCTATCTCCTCCATAACTCACTTCCTTACAACTCTGGTGGGTATGCAACACGAACCCATGGACTCTTAAAATGCCTGAACAACTCGGGGTATGATGTTCACGGTGTCAGTCGTCCCGGTTTTCCTAGTGATCACAAAAAATATATCAGCAAAGACTTACCTGATGTGATCCCAGAGAAAGACACGATTGACAATGTTGACTATTTGCGATGTGACCAAAAAACACGGAAAAGCAGCTTGACAATAAGTGAATATGTAGACACTTACAGCGATCAATTAATCAAGCTTTCCGATACATATAAACCATCAATCATTCATGCTGCCTCAAACCACCCTAATGGTCTGGCTGCGGTAAAAGCAGCAAAGAAACTCGGCATCAAGTCAGTCTATGAAGTTCGCGGTCTCTGGGAGATAACTCGTTTATCTCGTCAAGATGGCTGGAACAACACTGAACAATATGAGTTTATGGCGAAGATGGAAGCGGAAGCCTGTATTCACGCGGATAGAGTTCTTACGATTACGCACGCTTTAAAGGATGTCATGATTGAACGTGGTGTTGATAAAGACAAGATTTCCGTCGTACCAAACTGTGTAAATGTAAGTGACTTTACTCCATTTAAGGAAAAAAATGCCACATTAATGAACGAACTTTCAATTAAAGATTCGGACGTAGTCATTGGCTATATTGGTAGTATTGTAAACTATGAAGGACTTGACGACCTAATTAAGGCACTGTATCTACTAAAATCTCAAAACATAAATAACTTCAAGATGCTAATTGTCGGTGACGGTGCTTACCTTAGCAATGTAGTAGATTTAGTTAACACATTCAAGTTACAAGACCGAGTTATATTCACTGGCCGCGTTCCGCATGAGCACGTAGATGACTACTACTCTTTGGTAGATATTACTCCTTTCCCTCGTAAGCCATTCTTGGTATGTGAAGCTGTTTCACCACTAAAACCTTTCGAGGCAATGGCTAGTGGTAAGGCTGTCCTTGTATCTAGTTGTGCAGCTCTGACTGAAATCGTGAGTGACGGTTACAACGGAGTTGTATTCGAGAAAGGTGATGTTGATAGCTTTGCAAATAAGTTACGTGAATTAATTGAAGATCCTGAATTGCGACAGAAATTAAGCCGCAATGGTTATGAATGGGTCGTAAAAAATCGAGATTGGACTTATTCAGCAGGAATTATCGATAACGTATACCAAGAACTATTAGCGGAGCAGTAATTGATGACCCTACCTACTGACGTGTTTAACGAAACATATTACTCCCTCATTCCTATCGAGTGTTTTTTGAATAGAGTTTTCCCGCCTGGTTTCTATGATAATGAAATTGAGGATATTGTTCACAAACGCCTATTTAAACCCAGAAAGGATTGCGAGCCATACCAGTTAGTATCACCTATCGATTGGGAGGGCTCAATCCATAGTTCAGATAGGAACTGGCGCATGCAACTCCAGGGATGGGCAATGTTTCATCCTATAATGAATATTTTCGATACATTTGAAAATAAGGAACTTCTGGTAGATTATTTCTTTGACATCGTCACGGACTGGATGGAAAAACATGGTAGTGATAATGACCATACCACTACCTCAAGAATGCCTTCGAGTTATGCTTGGTATGACATGTCGGTAGGTTTCAGGGCGCTGGTTCTAGCATTTTTTATAAATAGAATCAGCTATCATAAGCTTAATATTGATCAAAGTAGATGTAATTTACTCGCGCGAGCAGCTGAGAAACATTTAAACAATCTGTGTTTCAGCGATGCATTTAGCTTAAACAATCATGGCCTATTCCAAATTCAAGGACTTATGGCCTTAATTAATTTAACTACGTTCAGTGAAAACTCAGAACGGAAGAAATATGCTTTAGAAAAAATGGAAGAGCTTATTTTTTCACAGTTCACTAGAGAGGGCATTCACAAAGAACATTCTCCACACTACCATTTCTACGCCACTGACACGGCCTTGTCTATTATTAAGACTGGTTGGTATAGCAGTTCAAAAACAATAGAAGACATTGTTTTATTGGCTGACAGGAATAAATGCTGGATGGTTGACCCATTAAAACGACCAGTATGCGTTGGAGACTCAATATTAACTGAGCAAAAGAGACTAACACTTCCAGATGGTTCTGGAGAAAAAACAATCGTAGGCGATTTTTCTGAGAGTGGTTATAGCATTGTAAAAAGTGATTGGCAGGGTGATGTTGATACTTCTCATATGCTTTTCCTGACTGGTATGTATCATACTAAATCACATAAACACAGAGACTGCCTGTCATTTGAACTATTTAATAATGGTATTCGCCTACTATGTGACTCAGGTAAATACGGTTACCGAAGTGATAAATACCGTAACTACTTCCTAAGCCACAGAGCTCATAACACTGTCGAGATTGAAGGGTTTGACATTATAAAAATCAAACCATATCAAACTTGCCTAAATGCGGTTGTCAAAGACAAGAACGACAACTACATTCTGGAAGGTAAACTAGACTACCCTGCAATAAAGCATCACCGTAAGCTCATCTACAAGCCAAATAATTGGCTTCTGGTGGAAGACAATTTACAGTTTGCTCGTGGTAGATCGTTTACTCAATGGTTCCACTTAGGGATTGGCTTTGAACTGGTCATCTATAAGAACGGCTACTACAAGTTTATCAATAAAAGCAATCAAGTTATTGAAGTTGAATGCCTGAATAAAGAGTTAGAAACTACGTTTAGCTTTGGCGATGAATCAGCCATGCAGGGATTTATCTCGGAGAAGGACTACATGTACGAAAAGGCGGTTGCTATCGGGTTTTCTGGTAACGCTAAAGCATGTAACGTACAAACTATTATCAGATACAGCAATGACACGAGTTTTAAAGAGTACCTTGCCACAGATAGAGGTGCTGGGCAAATCGTTTCTGATGAGCTGAAATCAAGTCTGAAACAGCCAGTACTGAAAAATATTAAGAATTTTTTTTTTGAAAATGAAAATATTAGTATTCCGCAGGGAAAATCTACAATTTCGTGCCTAGTTGATGACGTTCCTTTACAGTTTTACTCCGAGCGTAAGAAAAAAGCCGATTCTCTTTTAATTATGTTGCCCGGTGCAACCAACAGGGCTAAAGGCTATGTTGATTTTCAACGGCACTCATGGTCGGAAGATATAAATTGTCATGTTGTTAGCTTTTCGGATCCGACCATATCCTCAGAAAATGAGCTATCAATTGGTTGGTTCCAGTACAAAGAGAAAGTAAACTGTATAGCGTCACTTTCAAAAGCAATTACAGCAATTGCCAAAAATTTGAATATTGATCAGAAAAATGTATGTATCTTCGGCTCATCAGCCGGAGGGTTTACTTCACTGAAAGTATCAGAATACCTTCCTGAACCGACAGTGATTGCCATTAACCCTCAGCTTTATCTTAACTTGTATACTCGTAGTCATTTTGAGTCAATGGTAAACTACTCTTACAACGGTAAGGATATAGAGTCTAAGACTCACCCTCTTCACGAAAGAATAAGTATTTCGTCAGAAAAAATAAAACAGAGAAGCAATCATACTTATATTGTGCAAAATAGTGACGATGTTAGACATTATGAAAGACATCTTAAGCGATTTATTAATGAATACTCAGATGAGAACTTAAATCTCAATGAGGTGAATAATTGGCATGAGATAAAATCAACAGATGGGCTTAACATTGTAATTTATAAAGACCCAGAGCTTAGTCACTCACCACCAAACCGAAGTGACACATTAGAATTGATTAAATTTATATTTAAAAACGCATAAAAACAGATAGAGTTCAGTTAAACTGAACTCTATCTAAACTCAACCATAATATAATAAACATCGAAACATTATTGGTATAAATGCTGTATGAGTAAAAGAATATCCATGATTGTATGGAATGAATTCCTTAATGATGCACGAGTATTAAAAGAAGCACAAACACTACAGCAATCTGGCTACCAAGTTAGTATTTATGCTCTCCATACTCCCGGAGTTACGCAGGAACATGAAGTATTACCTGAAGGTATACATGTAATACGGGTAGGAAGGAGTCCTTTATGGAAATTCAGAAAAAATAAAACCTCAGCTTCAAGGAAGAATGTTACTGCAACACCAAACAAACCTAAGTCTATGGCTGCACACAGGCAATTACTGAGACTCGCAGCACGGACGTGGACACATTGCGGTCTTTGGTATGGCCTGATTACGAGTAAGCCAGATGCTATTCATGCTCACGATGTAAACGTCTTACCGACAGCATGGTTAGCATCAAAAATCAGAAGAGTACCTTTGGTGTATGACGCTCACGAGATAAGCACCAGCCGCGAAGGTTATCAATCCTTTAGAAAAATCGTAGGTTGGATCGAAAAAAAGATCATGCCTAAGACTGCTGGGACCATTACAACTACGGACATGCGAGCCAAATATTTTGCGCTAGCATATAAAATAGAGCGCCCTTTAGTACTGCAAAACAGACCTCGCTTTATTGCATCTGAAAAGCAAAGCGATTACTTACATGAGTATTTAAACCTACCTGAAAAAAGCTGGCCTATTGTCTTATATCAGGGAGGGTTACAGCCAGGTAGAGGGTTACGAAAGTTAGTTCAAGCCGCCGCCTTAGTACCTAACTGTTACTTCGCCTTCATTGGCGGAGGGCGACAGGCACTCGAACTTCACAATCTTACAGCATCGCTCAACTTAGAAAACCGCGTTAAATTTATTCCTACGGTCCCATTAGCAAAGTTACCTCTGTTTACGGCTTCCGCTGATGTAGGAGTTCAACCAATAGAGAATACATGCTTAAACCACTACACGACTGACTCTAATAAACTGTTCGAGTATGCATTAGCTGGCATTCCTGTATTAGCAACAGATTTTCCTGAAATTCGTAAAATTGTAACATCTTTTGAAATCGGTCAAGTCGTCAAGGGACAGTCGTACCATGCCTTAGCTGACACATTAAGGCTTATGTTGAATAATCCAGAGCAACTGAATAAATATAGAAACAATGCAATAAAGCACAGAGAAAACTTATGCTGGGAAGAACAAGAGCATAAATTAGTTAATCTATATCGTTCTGTTTTGGGGGAATAGTGGTAGTCAAACGCCTCCTCATTTTGAGTTATTATTATGAGCCAGATCTATCGGCCTGTTCATTTCGAACCACAGCTTTAGTTAGGCATCTGACCGAGAAGTATCCAGAGTTGGAGATTGATATTCTAACGACTTTGCCCTCTCGTTATTCTTCTTACAGACCCACAGATGTGAGTAGCATTGAACAAAGTAATGTTCACGTTCATCGTATTGCAGTACCTGAGTTCAATGTGGGACTTAAAGGCGAACTAATCTCAGGATTATACTATTATCGGCAAGTTATGAAATTTACCAAAGGAAAACATTATGACTTGGTATACGGTACTAGTTCAAAACTTGCAACAGCTACACTGGCAAAAAGAATCGCCTCCCAAACGTCAGCCCGTGTTTTCCTCGATATTCGCGATTTATTTGTTGAAAATATACGTGATATGTTTAACCCAATGCTCAGTCGCATGCTCTTGCCAACGCTCAAACTAGTTGAAAAATATACACTTTCAAACGTTGACAGAGTGAACATCGTATCAGAAGGGTTTAGACAGCATATTGAGCGTTATGTTGACAGCAATAAAATTAGCGTGTTTACCAACGGCATTGATTGTAGCTTTATTCCACTGGATAAACCACAATACCATCAACCTAAAGGAACGACTATCAGACTCGTCTACGCTGGTAATATTGGACGCGCGCAAGCCCTGGAAAAAATAATACCTAAGCTGGCAAAGCGCTTAAAAAACAATATCGAAATAACTATTATCGGAGACGGACGTAAGAATGCGAAACTTATCTCGGTATTGCAAAGTGCAAAGCTAACCAATGTCATTGTTCATCCACCAGTACCTAGAGATGAACTACTTAATTATTATAGTCACGCTGATGTTTTATTTTTGCACCTGGATTCTTGTGCATGCCTAGAGCATGTTATTCCTTCTAAAATTTTTGAGTATGCAGCAACGGGACTTCCACTGCTTTGTGGTGTACAAGGTTATACTAAACAGTTTATCGAACAAAATGTTTCAAACGCCAAAGTTTTCATACCGAATGATGTGGAACACTGTATTACCCAATTAAAAAGCCTTAATCTAAAACAGATAACCAGAACAGATTTTATACAACAGTTCTCTCGAAATAATATTATGAATGGTATGACAAAAGAGATTGGCAGGCTTCTATACGTATCAGAAAAACATGAATAGGTTCCGTATATTAAACTCACTACGCAATTATGATTAAACTAGATAACTTAACTAAATACTACCCTTCCCAGCTAGGCAATCAGTATATCTTCCGAAATGTATCTTTCCGATTTCCAGAAGGTCATAATGTTGCAATTCTTGGCTCAAATGGTGCTGGTAAGTCAACGTTATTCCGTATTATTGCGGGTAGTGAATATCCTAATTCAGGAAAAGTAATCACTGACAAAGCCATTTCTTGGCCGGTTGCTTTGGCAACAGGTATTCATCCTCAAATGACAGGAAGAGAAAACACCCGTTTTATCGGTCGTGTCAATGGAGTAGCAAATCTAGATGAATATGAAGAGAAAGTTAAAGCATTCGCCGAGCTAGGTATAAAGTATGACTTGCCAGTAAAAAGTTATTCCAGTGGTATGCGCTCCCGTCTAGCTTTTGGGTGCTGTATCGCAATTGACTTTGATGTTTACCTCATTGATGAGGCTACATCGGTTGGGGACCAAAAATTTCGTAAAAAGGCAAAGCAAGCGTTACTTAACAAGAGCAAAACCGCTAATGTCATCATGGTTAGTCATGATATAAAGGAAATTCGAGAGTTTTGTGATAGTGCTGTTATTCTACACAAAGGCAATTTAACTTTCTACCACGAGCTAGAACAAGCGCTAAAGATATACAGATCTCTATAATGTCAGAAAATAGTTAATATTTTCAATAAAAACACTGAGAGCCAACCCCGTCACCGACCAATGTGAGGAAAGATGAAAAACCTGCAAGGTTACGTTACAATTGAGCGATTGTCTGTATGTACTACTATATAATAATTTACAAAACGCCGTGCCTAGTTTTAACATGTTACTCTTGATTTTAGTTTCACTCACCATCTCGACTTTTAGCCTCCTTTCCTTGAGAAAAGTGGCTTTAGCTTTTGGATTAGTAGACAAACCAGACGTAAGGAAGCGACATCAAGGTGATGTCCCTTTTATTGGGGGAATTTCTCTTTTTATTACACTTACAGCCGTCTCTTTAATTTCCCCTGAGCTCATTCCTAACAGAGATTATTTTCTTGTGTGTGGTTTGATTTTGACGTGTATTGGAACGCTAGATGATAAGTTAGATATCAATGCAAAAACTAGGTTAATATTGCTTTGTGCCATCTCTGTTTGTTTGGTGCTCACTAAAAACATTTCCCTTACAAATCTAGGTAATCTTTTTGGTGAAGGTGATGTAGTTCTCTCATACGGAGATACTCTGTTAACAACCGCAGCTGTGATCGGTTGTATTTCTGCCTTCAATATGGTCGACGGAATTGATGGATTACTAGGAGCGCTCGCATCCGTCGCTTTTGGGGCTTTAGCGTTTTTATTTTATTCTGCCGGTAACACTCAACTCACTATTTTTTGTATTATTTTCATAACATCGCTATTTCCCTACATTTTATTCAACCTCGATTTGATACCAAAGCGCTCATTTAAGGTCTTTATGGGTGATTCTGGAAGTTTTTTGATCGGTTTCACAATCATTTGGTTGATAATACACAGCTCTCAAAAGGTAGACGGGGGGGCACTTGTACCTATCATGAAACCTGTGACTGCGCTTTGGATTATTGCCCTACCCCTTATGGATATGGTCATTGTCATGATGCGCCGAATAAGAAAAGGAAAGTCTCCTTTAAAACCAGATAGACTGCATCTACATCATATCTGTACACGACTAGGCCTATCTTTTCGTCAAACATTGATGCTGCTTTTTACTATTTCCTCTTGCCTTGCACTCTTTGGAGTATGGGGGCAGATGTCTGACAAGCCCGAAAGCATTATGTTTTTGCTATTTCTATCCGCCTTTCTTATTTATATCCTAATCATGAATAACATATGGCGCTTTACTGTTTTTGCTAGGAAAGCAAAAACTAAAATAAGTACATCGTCTACAATTAGCTAGCACTTATATAATTTTAATGTTTATTACTATCAACATCATAATAAACCACAAACAAGCTTCGATTCTAGCAATCATACTTTGAGGCATCGATAACCGAGTAAGATAGCCAGCTTTCTGAATAGAAAGCTAACTTGTAATCTTTCAGTTATTTACAAATACCAATTACCTAGCCTAAAATACCTATTGAGCTCTATATAAGCTCAAACATCGATGTTTTAAAAACGTATACACAAGGATCAACAATGAAAAATACAGCTCTAGCTATTCTTATGGCTCTAAGCGCATCAACTGCATTTGCAGCAGAAGAAGCAGGTTCAGCAGGCGCAGCTTCTGCATCTGCAACAGGCACAACAGCTGTAGCAGTAGGTGCGGCAGCAGCAGTAACTGTAGTAGCAGTTGCAGCGTCAGATAGCGATTCAACATCTACTTCAACATCTACTTCTACTTCTACTTCTACTAACTAATTTCGTTTTGTAGACAGAAGATAATCGCCCTGAATGATTCAGGGCGATTTTATTTGCAAGAGGGATCAATGAACATCTTCAGAACGTCCAAATGGATACAACCACTCCTCACTCTTCCGCTACTAGGTTTGCTCTTTGGCTGCACACAGAAATTCAATGATGTTTCAGCAACCGTCCAAGAAGCTTACGGTAACTACATCGATGTAGAGATGACCCCAGAAGAAATAAATGCCGTTCCTTATGCCAGTGCCTATTTGAGACTTGGGAATCAAAAACAGGTCTTTGTTGTTTTAGCTTTTGCAGAGCAAAACCCTCTCAATGGAAAAACACAACTAAAATGGGTAAGTGCTGACAAAGCTATGATCGTTACGGAGAATGGGCATATCGTCAAAACGATAGGTCTACAGAATGGGGACTTAGCGGGTGTTTATGGTGATGTGCCAGATTTTTCTTCTGATTCAGCCTCTGTCAACTACGCACTCTCATACGACTGGGCGACACAATATCGTTATGGCTTTCCAGCAAGTGTGACTCGTTCTTACTCTGGTCAAGAAACGTTGACGACACCAATGTCTAGCGCGACGACCAATGTATATAAAGAAACTGTTGAGTTTAGTAGTCTTTCCCACAGTGTCGAGAATATTTATTGGGTTGATGAACTAGGTCAGGTTGTTAAAACCTTACAATATTTAGGTCCTAATATGATTCCGGTTGAGTTGACCATTTTAAAGGGGTATCGTAAATCATGAGCAAGCGACTAATCACATTATTCTGTTTGGTCATGCCACTTTTGAGCTCATATAGTTTAGCTCAAACAGAAACCTCTACAACACAGTCATTAAATGTTGAGTTGCTGGAGGTAGGCAAACAGCTACAATTTCGAGGGCCGGCTCGTTTAGAAAGCGTATTAGCACTTGCTAAGGAGCAAAGCGTCTCACTGCAATACTCTCTTGGTACGACTTTGTTTGATAAATCAGATCATGCCGAGAAAACCTCTACCGCTTTAAAGAACTCGGTACTCAATCAAATGATTCAACACAATTTGGTTGCACATCCATTCTACAAATTTATTCAGAAGCAAAACTTTGCACCACGCTTACTGTCTGCGATCGATGTTGATAAAATTCGACTAGATAAATTCGACAACCCTCTGTTGCACGGCGATTACCTTCTCGCAAGCCCTATACGTGAAGAACAAGTGTATTACTTAGGAAACCTAAATAGCGTGTATTCCATCACGGCTCAAGCAGGCATCCCCTTGCAAAGACAAATAGAGAATTTGAAAGGTAGCATTGGTACGTTGTCAACGCCGCCAGTGTTAATCTATCCAGATGGTCACGTAGTTAAGCCTCATCATGGCGCCTGGTTAACGACACAATATTACTTACCACCTCTGACATTGGTATATATCCCGTTTGGTGATCTTGAACGTTCTGAAATTGACCAAGATATTGTCCGCCTACTCACTCAACTGATACCAAATTCCGCAAAGAGACCACAATGATGCCAATTAGAAAAAGCTTAACTCTTTCTTTAATGGGCCCAGCATTGGTTTGGGCTCAAGAGATGCCGTTTGAGGCTCCTCCTTTACGACCATCCCAAACAGACTTCGGTGGCGTTGGTTTAATGCAAATGCCAACAGGACGTATGGCTCCTGAAGGGGAATTCAACTTTTCTGTTACCGGTAGTGATGAGTACCTTTTTTACAACATCACTCTACAACTCATGCCTTGGCTAGAAACAACCATTCGTTATACTTCTGTTCGAGATTTACTTTATAGTAGTGACCCGAGTTTCTCCGATGATACTAACTATACTGATAAAGGCATTGACTTCAAAATTCGTTTACTGAACGAATCAGAATACCTTCCTGAACTTTCGCTTGGAGTGAGAGATTTTGCGGGCACTGGCTTGTTCGATGGAGAATACATAGCGGCAACCAAGCGATACTCCAATCCAAAGTTAGGTACCTTTGATTTTACCTTAGGTATGGGCTGGGGTTCGCTAGGCACTCGTGACAATATTTCTAATCCGGCTTGTAAGCTATCAGAGCGATTTTGTGAACGTCCTGCCGATTTTTTAGAAACGGGTGGGACAACCAACTTTGACCGTGTGTTCAAGGGAACAGCAGCATTGTTTGGTGGTGTTGAATATCAGACATTACACACCCCTCTTCGCTTCAAGCTTGAGTACGACAGTAACGATTACAGCGAAGAATTCCCTGTGGTGAGCGGTGGCGTAGACATGACTCCACATACACCGTGGAACTTTGGTGTGCTCTACCGTTTAGGAATGGCCGATTTTCGTTTAAGTTATGAACGCGGTGACACGTTGGTCGCGGGCTTAACGCTAAACACTAATTTCAATGACATGCCATCATTCTGGCGAGACACACCAACACCAGAAATCGAAGATAACCAACCTGAAGAATTGTCTGATATTGATTGGAAACGTGTAACAGAAGATTTAGATAAAATTGCTGGTTACCAAAACACGCGTATTTATGTTGATGATAAAACAGTAACTGTCGTTGGTGAGCAAAAGAAATATCGTGATCGTAACGAGGCACACGAAAAAGCGGCGGCTGTACTTCATAATGAAATGCCTGACGATATTGATACCTATGCGGTCAATGAACGCAGCCGAGGCTTGGTCGGCGAACAAACGATTATTTCCAAAGAGAAATATCGCGACTTTGCCCAAGTTAATTACATCAACCCCAAAATAGAAGATGCAACCGCAAAAGCTAGCAATAAGCCAAGTGGAGAATCTGTCTATGATGGTTTTGAGCGTTTTGATTGGGGCTTTGCACCGAAGCTTGTTCAAACTCTCGGTAACGCAGAAGACTTCTACCTCTTTAGTGTAGGACTAAGCGGTAATGCCTCATACTGGCTGACGGATAACCTTGAAATTGGCGGCTCGTTATACTGGGATTGGTATAACAACTACGATAAGTTTAACTATGTAACTCCACCTGATGGTACTACTGTTCCTCGCGTTCGTACCATGTTCCGCGCTTACCAAAATGAACATGCTATAACCATGTCAAACTTACAATTGACTTGGTTCCAAGAGTATTCCGATACCATGGATCAACAATTCTACGCGGGTTATCTGGAGAGCATGTTTGCTGGAGTCGGTACCGAGTTTCTTTACCGACCACAAGGAGCTAGCTGGGCGATTGGCGCTGACGTCAACGTAATTTCTCAACGTGATCCACAAAGTTACTTCGGTGTTTACGATGAGAAATGGCAGAACGTTCCAGAATATGGACGTCCGTTCCAAGTTATTGATAAAGGATTCACTGGTTTTGTATCTGGTTACTACTACCCTCAATGGGAATTCCTGCAAGATTTGATGATCCAAGTCGATGTTGGTCAGTTCCTAGCTGGCGATGTTGGTACACAAATCAATGTTTCTAAGCAGTTCAAGAGTGGCGTAATTGCTGGCGCCTTTGCCTCATTTACAGACTTGTCTGCGGACGATTTTGGTGAAGGTAGCTTTACTAAAGGTTTCTACTTGTCGATTCCGTTTGACATCATGACCGTTAAGCCAAGTAACAATCGTGCGAACTTTAGTTGGCAGCCTCTTACTCGTGACGGAGGGCAGAAGCTCGGCCGCAAATACAGCTTAATTGAGTTAACCGACGAACGAAATAGTTGGTACCAAAGACCTAACCGTTCGGATGTGGAATAATAAAGTAATCAAGGGAGCTGCGGCTCCCTTTCTCTTTCTCGTATCTAGATACCGAGTCATAGAAGACTAAAACCTATCTTCCTGCTTCCAATAGCGCTACTTTTCGTTTCTTGCTAGAATTCCTGAGAAAATTTTAATCTATGGTGGAAGTTCTATGATCATCGTAACTGGTGGCGCTGGCATGATCGGCAGCAACATTGTTAAAGCACTAAACGAAGCTGGTATTAACGATATCCTGGTTGTCGACAACCTAAAAAATGGCAAAAAGTTTAAGAACTTAGTTGATCTGGACATCACAGATTACATGGATCGTGACGACTTTCTGACCCAAATTATGGCGGGCGATGATTTTGGTCCGATTGAGGCAATTTTCCACGAAGGTGCTTGCTCTGCAACGACTGAGTGGGATGGTAAGTACATGATGCTAAACAACTACGAGTACTCTAAAGAGCTGCTTCATTACTGTTTAGATCGCGAGATTCCATTCCTATACGCTTCTTCAGCAGCCACTTACGGCGATACAGATACTTTCGTTGAAGAACGCGAATACGAAGGAGCACTGAATGTATACGGTTACTCGAAACAGCAGTTTGATAACTACGTTCGTCGCCTATGGCAAGACGCTGAAGAACATGGTGAGACTCTTTCTCAAATCACCGGCTTCCGTTACTTCAACGTATATGGCCCACGTGAAGACCATAAAGGTAGCATGGCATCAGTTGCGTTCCACCTAAACAACCAACTTAACGCAGGTGAAAATCCTAAATTGTTCGCGGGCAGCGAATCATTCAAACGCGACTTCGTTTACGTTGGTGATGTCTGTAAAATAAACCTGTGGTTCTTAGAAAACGGCGTATCAGGCATTTTTAACTGTGGTACTGGCCGTGCTGAATCTTTTGAAGAGGTAGCAAAAGCAGTTATCAAACATCATGGCAAAGGCCAAATTGAAACCATCCCATTCCCTGAGCACCTAAAAGGCGCTTACCAAGAATTCACACAAGCGGATCTGACCAAACTGCGCACCGCAGGCTGTGATGTTGAATTCAAGACAGTTGCAGAAGGCGTTGCCGAATACTTGACTATCCAAAACAGTTAAGCACCACAAGGTGGTAGAACCATAACCTGCCACCTTTACTCAAGTGCAATAGCCTGTATCATTCCTAACTATCTTTTTTCTCATTTAAACCACTTCGCCCGTACACGAATAGGTAACTAGACACGCCATGACCATAAAACGTGATGACTTCGACCCTAAAGCATATAACCCTGAGTTTAAGCGCCACTTTCTGTCGCCTAAGTACTGGGGCACGTGGTTAGGTGTTCTCTTATTTTTACCTTTATCATTAATGCCACTGGGTTTACAAAAGTGGTTGGCGAAAACCATAGCCAAAAAACTGTCGAAATCCCATAAAGGGCCAGCTCACCGAGCGAGGGTTAACTTTGAGCTGTGTTTTTCAGAAAAGTCGTTCCAAGAACGTGAAGCTTTGATAGAAAAAACACTCTACACAGCAGCCATGTTCTTTTTTCGTTTCGGGTTACTAAGTTTACGCTCACCAAAGTGGCTTCAGAACCGTTGCCAAATTCGCGGCCTAGACATTTTACGACAGCACATTGATAACAACGAAAATGTGATTTTAATGGTTCCCCACTCTTGGGCAATTGATGTGCCTGCTATCTTGCTCGCTTCAATGGGAATGCCAGTTTCTGCAATGGCGAAGAAACAAAAGAATGATGTTGCTGACTGGCTGATGCACAAGCAAAGAGTCCAATACGGTGGCCGTGTTTATGAACGCTCAGGTGGCATTAAGCCTTTTCTGAAATCCATTCGAGATGGCTATGTGGGGTATTATCTACCCGATCAAGATCACGGCCCAGAGCATAGTGTGTTTGTCGATTTTTTTGCCACACGTAAAGCAACGCTACCTGGTTTAGGCAAAATTGCAAAACTATCACGCTCAAAAGTATTGCCTTTATTTGCGTCGATGAACACAGAAGACGGTACGTTTGATATTGAGAT
Organism: Vibrio sp. E14; assembly: GCF_020515785.1. NCBI lineage: Bacteria > Pseudomonadati > Pseudomonadota > Gammaproteobacteria > Vibrionales > Vibrionaceae > Vibrio > Vibrio sp. E14. Next base: position 180,895 of record NZ_JAHPJI010000004.1, on the reverse strand, counting down.
TTTACCGGCGTTTGAGCTGGATAAAGGCGAAGAGCAAGACGCTCGTACCTGTAATGAAGCTATTGAATATTTTGTCGGTGATAAACCCGAACAATATATGTGGGTACTGCAGTTGCTGCACTCTCAAGAAGACGGCAATAACTATTACAATATCTTTAAGCCTAGATATGATACTGATTGGCAAGTAAATAAATGAAAAAGATTTTAATTATTGGCCCTGCGTGGGTCGGCGATATGGTAATGTCGCAATCGTTATATATCGTATTAAAGCAACGTCATCCAGATAGCCAAATTGACGTTATCGCTCCAGGATGGTGTAAACCGATTCTTGAGCGTATGCCAGAAATCCACCAAGCTATTGAAATGCCTATCGGTCATGGTGAATTTAACTTATTAGGCCGCAGGGAAATTGGTAAATCATTACGTGAAAAGCAATATGACCACGCCTATATCTTGCCTAAGTCAGCGAAATCAGCACTGATCCCATGGTTTGCCAACATTCCTCTTCGTACTGGCTGGAAGGGAGAAATGCGCTATGGTTTATTGAATGACTTACGCCCTAACATGAAGTCTTTTCAGTACATGGTAGAGCGCTATGTAGCGTTAGCTTATCCAAAAGCAGAAATGGTGGACTCTAATTCTCTTGGCGGGCTTGAAACCTTACCTCGCCCACGCCTTGCAATCAACGCGGCAGAGCAACAAGCCACGCTCAAAAAGTTCAACTTAACGCAAGACCAACCAACCATTGGACTGTGCCCAGGAGCAGAGTTTGGTCCTGCCAAAAAATGGCCCGAAACACACTACGCTGAAGTTGCGACGCAAATAGCTCGATCTGGGCATCAAATCTGGTTGTTTGGTTCTCAAAAAGACTTAGAGACTTGTAACAATATCCGCGCACTTGTCCCGACGCAATTCCATAAGAACATTGATGTTCTAGCAGGCCAAACTAGCTTAATTGAAGCAGTCGATCTGCTTGCTGCATGTAAGACTGTTGTCGCGAATGACTCAGGCTTAATGCATGTGGCAGCTGCGGTTGGTTGTAATGTTGTTGCCGTGTATGGCTCAACTTCACCGAAGTACACACCCCCACTAGCAGAAAAAGTGGAGATTGTTCATACCGATATTGATTGTCGCCCTTGTTTCCAGCGTGAATGTCAATACAAACACCTTAAGTGCTTGACAGAACTTTCGCCTAAGCAAGTGCTAGATAGCATCCAAAAACTTGACGCTATTACGATAAGCTCATGTTAGTTCGTATTGTTTATACCTTACTACTCGCTCTAGCGTCACCGCTGTTTTTATTTGGTTTGTACAAGAGCAAACCAAATAAGCCTAAGTTCGGCTCTCGCTGGAAAGAGCACTTTGGTATTACTCCCAAGATAAAAAGCAACGACAAACCTATTTGGATACATGCCGTCTCTGTCGGTGAAAGCATCGCGGCAACACCTTTAATCAAAGCCATTAAGGAACAAAACCCCAAACAATCTATTCTAGTTACCACAACAACAAGTACCGGAGCTGAACAGATTGCTAAGTTGGGTGATTTAGTTGAACACCGCTATATGCCAATTGACTTTGGGTTCGCTATAAAAGGTTTTCTTAAAGCAGTGCAACCAAAACAGATGTTGATCATTGAGACTGAGCTGTGGCCAAACACGCTTCACAATGTTCACAAAGCGGGTATCCCTATTACTGTCGTGAATGCGCGCCTATCTGAAAAATCATGCTGTAACTACGCCAAAGTTCAACCTTTGTTTAACGTTATGTTGCCATGCCTAGCTCAAATCCTTTGTCAGACGGAGTCAGACGCAAACCGGTTTGAACGACTGGGTGTTGATAAAGACAAATTAGCCGTAACTGGCTCTATTAAGTTTGATATTCAAATATCAGAGCAAGTGAAACAGCAAGGACAGCAGCTTCGAGCCCAGCTTGGAGACGATCGTCCAATTTGGATTGCCGCTAGCACCCACAAAGGCGAGGACGAACAGGTATTAGATGCACATAGACAAGTTTTAAAATCTCATCCAGATGCTTTACTCGTTTTGGTTCCTCGCCATCCAGAACGATTTGATGATGTATTCACGCTTTGCCAACTGCAAGGCTTTAACACTGTGCGTCGTACTTCAACGCATGCAGTAGAGACGAATACTCAAGTATATCTCGGCGATACAATGGGTGAGATGCTAACGTTGATGGGCGCAGCGGACATCTGCTTTATGGGTGGAAGCCTAATTGGAGATAAGGTTGGTGGGCACAATGTGCTAGAGCCCGCAGCACTGGGAGTCCCTGTAATCACGGGACCAAGCTATTACAACTTCCAAGATCTGGTTGCGAAGATGCTTCATAAGAAAGTTATCAAACTGATTGAGTCACCTAACGAGATTAGTCTAAAGGTTGAAGCTATGTTTCAAGATGCGTTAGCAAAAAGTGTAGTTCAAGAAAACCTCCTTAGCTTTGTCAAAGATAATGTTGGTGCGCTAACTAAGACAATTAGATGTATTGAGAGTATAAAATGAAAGTTTTTGTTATTAACTTGAAACGCTCAGTTGATAGAAGAGTTCGCATGGAAAATGCACTCAACAAAGCCAACATACCATTCGAATTTATAGAAGCGATAGATTCATCTGCGCCAAACTTTCTATACTCTGAACGTAGAAATGATGCCCTTACTCGAAAACGATTTGGCTATAGGCTAGTTGAGAACGAAATTGCTTGCTTCTCTAGTCACCACCTAGCCTGGGAGAAGTGCTTGGAGGTAAACGAACCAATACTGGTTCTAGAAGATAACTGCGACTTATTGCCTGAGTTTTTTGACGTGTTTTCACATTTCGACACATTAGCGGAACAATACGACTTTCTAAAACTTGCGGCAACCAAGCCTAAATCATTTAAAGTTATATCTTCAGTTAATAACAAACTTAATATTGTACGCTTCAACAAACGCACATGCGGTATTATGGGATATATTCTAACTCCACATGCAGCTTCGAAATTCATAAAAAACGCAACTCAGTTTATAGAACCTGTAGATGACTACATGGAAAAACCGTATAAACATGGTGTATCCACGTATGTTTTAAGACCAGATATTGTCAAAAGAGCTGATATTCCATCAACAATTGGCAGTTCTCGAAAAGATAAATCTGATATAAACCTCTGCAATAAGACATACATTGAGCTTTTTAGACTCTATGAACAAATTCAAGACAGGCTTGTTGTTCACCGAGATAAATGACGAAAAATATGCCCCGATATTTTAGTTTCGGGGGCATATCTTATTGTTTAAAAGGACAGCTATCTAAAAGAGGTTGAATATCTATTTTTATGTCATAGTTCTTTGGCAACTCACAGAGCTCTTCGATACTAGTGGAAGACGATACTTTGATAGGTAAATTACACTCTCGCCCCACTGAAAGGTAGTAATCGAAGAATTTAAACTCTCCTCCTTCCACCGTGTCATCAAAAGAAATATGGTGAGCGGGCACGCCATAAGCGTCAGCAATAATAATTCCGTGTAACGAGCTTGAAACGATTAGCTCACAAGATGCAATATCATCAATAAATGCCTGTACATCATCAGTTTCAATATCAATGACCTTTACATCATCAGGAAAATTTTGCTTGAAGAACGCGTCGTTCTTATTGTTGTAATGCGGAATAATACCTAACTTGTATGCTGAGTCTGCTTCGTTGGGCTGTATTAATGTCGGAAGAACTAAAGCAGGATCACCATAAATTTCTGGGCATTCAATTCCTCGAGCGATTAAGATATCTCTGGTTTTAGGTCCACGAACTGCATGCACTTTTTTAGGTTTGAAAAGTGGCGTTCTTCTATCCGAAATAATACCACTTCCCCAAACAATCGCATTATCGTTCGAGGATTGTAAGACAGAACCAATGACTAAATAATGTTCTTTATCCGATTTATCGGATGACCAAATAGCGCTCTTCCCTGACAACTGCTCTACGATAAACTTATTTACGACATCACCAAAATTAACTCGTCCATTCCACCAATGTAGCGCTACTTCTTTTGTTGCATCAACTTCTTGAGATTTATCATACTTATACGATAAACGCTTAACAAAACCGCGAAAACCTTTATAGTTTTTCACCATATCTCCTACTTATAGATAGATTTAAGTTTATCTTTATAAAACTTAACGTTTCTCTTATAGTAAAACTTAAGGAACAATCCCAGGTATTTGTTGTTGAATATCTGATTTAATTCCCATAACCTTTTATTTGATGCCTTAAACTCTCTCTCTCGCTTCTCTTTATCTAAACTTTGTTGTAACGTCCAAGAGCCTTCATGCATACTTCGATATACGGACATTTTGTCCGGAATATATAGTGCTCCTTTGCCTAAAACCATTACAGCCTGTAATATTGAATGGTAAAAATTTCTCTTAAAAAACTCTTCATTTTTCGAAACAATATCAAGTAACGGCTGAGCTCTGAAAAAAATTGACGCCATAGGCATCATGCTGCCACCCTTCATTACAACTTGACTGTAATCTATTTTTTTACCCTCTTCTTCAAGATAGCCATATCCTTTATCTTGAATATTTCCATCCAATAAAGTAAAAGACGGATGGAAACAAATATCCACAGAGTGATCGTGTTTAAGGCTCTCATATTGTTTCTGAAGCTTATTGTTATCAATCCAATAATCATCACCCTCACAAATGGCAATATACTCACCTTCTACGTACGGAAGCATAAAAGGAATTACAGTAAATCCTTTTGAATACTGGTTCTCACTCGGGAACACTAATTTTATTTCACACTTACCTTTATAAGCACTAACAATAGATTGAATAACATCACGACTTTTATCTAACGAGTAATCATCATATATGATCAACTCATAATCGAACTCTGTAACTTGATTAAGTATGCCATCCAATGCATTTTTTAAATATTTCTCGTGATTGTAAGAAACACATAGTACCGAAACTTTTTTTTTCATTGCTATCCTTATCCGATTGAAGCAACCAAGTATATTTATTGATAGACTAAGAAATTTTTTTAGCTGGATTACCAAGCACCGTCGTATTAGAGCGAACTTTGGTAAATACGATAGCCCCCATGCCAACTGTCGCATCATCTGCTACTTTGACTTTAGGGTGGATAGTTGCTCCGGAGCCAATCAATACTCTCTCACCAATTTCTACATAACCATTGATGGTATTGCTTCCTAGTAAAGAGGTATAGCGACCAATTTTGACATCATGTCCAATAGCACAATTACAGTTGATAAGCGAAAAGTCACCAATAACTGCACCAGGAGAGATGCTGCAGTTTGGGTTAATAATTACACCCTCACCTATCAAAGAAAATGGACTCAACACAACACTAGGGTGAATAAACGAGATAGCATTGCCGCCTTTATCTTTTAGCATTTCGGCAATACTAGCGCGAGCATAACCTTCCCCTCCAAATGCCAAAATAAAATCAAACTGTTCAAGATCATCTAGCATGGAGATTGATTTTACTTCGTGACCATAAAATGTTGTTCCTGACACAAAATATTCGTCAGTCACACAAAAGCACAAGAAACGTTCACGAATATCATTTACATCTTGTATCCAGCTGTACACTTCCGCAGCTAGACCACTAGCTCCAAATATAATAATTGGATTAGACATTATTTATCCCTGCTCAATCTCGATTTTTTCAACATGTATTTTTAACAAACCAAACTCATCATTTATCACGATGCTATTTTCACTACTATTTACAGATTTATCGCTTGGTTCATCAATAAACTGATAAGCACGTACAGAGTATCTATCACCATCATTATCAATTAGAGCCTTAGGAAAAACTTTAAATGGTCCATAATCTAATGCTCTCAATATGCGATAGTTCTCAAGCGTTGATTGTTTTATATCTAGCCAGCCATTTCCGGGAATATCTTTGGACAGGTACAGATAGTCATACCTCAATGGCTGTTTAGTCAAGCAAGGAGTACTTCCTGTTTGCAACAATTCATCAATTACGTTTGAAAAGGCTTCTAGTCCGGCATGCATACATTTATGAGCGACCTGATATGCCTTGTCATGCTTATCAACTAACACGTCCAAAAAAGCAATAGCCTCACCAGTGTCTACACCTTCATCAACATAATGCCAAGTAACACCTGTTTTTTCTAATTGATGAAAAATAGCCCAACTAGGTGCGTTTCTTCCTCGTAAATTTGGTAAAAGTGCATTATGAAAATTGATAATAGTTACATTCTTTAAAGTCAGTAACTTCCCTTTAAAAAGGTAGTTATTATTCGCACTGACAATTAACGTATTACCAGACAGCAACCCGAGTAACGAAGACTCAATTTCTTCTTTCGTATGCTTAAATTGATATGCGACATCGTGTTTTTGAGCAAATGACTCAAGAGTTGAAAAAGGTTGCATCTCTGTCTGTAATAATTTCAACGTCACATCATATTGAAGAAGCTTGGAAGCAACGTCTTGAGCTATCTTACCAAAACCGATCACGATTACGGTTTCAAACTTTAATTTAGACACTGCGCCCTCCATCAATCACAAGATCTAAACCAGTCACCCAGCGAGACGCTCTGCTACTCAAAAAATAACAGGCCTCTGCAACATCTTCAGGTTTGCCTAAACCTAAAGGATATAGGTTATGTAACTTTTCAAGCGCTGCTTCGCCCAAATCAACCGCTACATCTTTTGTGTGCTTGGTCTCAACCCACCCAGGCGAAACGGTATTTACTCTGATTTTACGCGGAGCTAATTCTCTAGCCATTGATTTACTTGCAGAAATCAATGCACCTTTTGCTGCAGAATAAGCAACTAATCCTGGCTCACCAACGAAATGGGCAATGCTAGAAATCAGTGTAATACTTCTATCCTGAGACTTATCTGAATACAAAGCATTCGAAAAAAGCTGGCAAAGGAGCAAGTGACTATTCACATTCGTTTGCATAGTCAAAAGAAGCTCTTCATCCGATACTAACTTCAACGGCAAGATTTTATGGTAGCCCGCAGCACAGATAAGATCTGTAACTTTACCTTGCTCAGTAACGATCTTTTTCAGCAGCGGTTTTAATGATGAAGGAGACTTCAAATCCCAAACATAAGCGGCTGAGGAATCTTTTCCTAAAGATTCCTCAGCGATTTTAAGGCTCTCTTCATTACGTCCAAGAAGGATCACAAAGTTTCCCTCTTGAACATGTTTGTGAGCAATACTCAAGCCAATGTCTGAAGTCGCTCCTGTGATAAGAACTTTTCTTTTCATCGAAATTACTGAGGAAGTAGCTCGAGCAATTGACCCACAGTTTTTCGTTCGATTAAATCACCGTGCCCAATTTCTACTTGATATTCATCTGCGAATAAAGTGATAAGAGATAATTGGGCTAAAGAGTCCCACTCTTCCGTTTCTTGATATTCAAAATCAGGAGTTAGCTCTTCTACTTCCAACTCTAGGATCTCAGCTAGTTCTTCCAAAAAAACAGTCATTTATACATCCAACTTAATTAGTTTACATAGTGTAAGTTCATTGACATCAACCAAGGTCGCCCCCCAACTCAGACCTACACCAAAGCCTGATAATAGTGCTTTTTTACCCTCAAAGCCCGAATTCTTCATCCAAGATGATAAAATCGACATTGGAACAGTTGCGGACGAAGAGTTACCATAAATAGTCACTACCTCTGAAGGTAACTGCTCTTCCGTTACCTTCAATGCTGAACGGAAACGATCCAAGATAAACTTATTTGCTTGATGAAAGAAAAAGTAGTCAATCTCTTCTGGTTTTGTGTTCGTTTCAATAAACTCTTTAATAAAATTGATTACCGTTGTTTGAGTAAACGTAAAAACGTCTCTACCTTGCATGACCAAATGCTCAGAACAACGCCAATTACCTTCTTCGTCCTCAGCAAGAGTGGCAGTATCAGAGGTACAAGGGTTTACCATACCACCTGATGGGATCATTAAAGCTTTTGCTCCTTTACCATCATGTTTAATCTCGAGAGGGGCCTTCACATTTTCCGCTCTTCTTTCTATTAAAGTGATAGTAACTGCATCCCCAATAAGAGGGTATGAGTTACGATCTTTTAAAGAAACCTTACGGCTTAAAACATCACCAGCAATTAGCAAAACTTTTTGCGCATCACTATTACGAACTAGGCTCGAAGCTTCAAACAAACCTCGAATATAGCCATTGCAACCATCGTTGATGTCCATGCAATAACAATCGGTTTTAAAGTCAAAAGCGCCATGTACTATCGAAGCCGTTGACGGAATTGGGTAATCAGGAGTTTGAGTTACCACCAAAATTCCATCCACATCCTGATAGTCGCACCCAAGAGTGGTTGACAGGTCCTCAAGCAAAGGAAAAATCATATCAGTGAGCGCCGTTTCTTTTGAAACAACATGATGTTGATTGTATCCCATTAGCTTCTTCAGCTTTTTAGAACTCTGCTCTGTGTGTGAGTAGTTTTTTATCTCATCATCAAAGTAAGAAATATGCTTTGGAACGGCTGCGACTATCCCTTTCAGCGAGATATTGCCAATATCACTTTTCATAAATTAACCTTGAATCGTTTTAAGATACTCACCAATAACATGCGGCGAAACAAAATTCTCAGGAACCAAACCTTCACCAGGGATTGAAATAGCTAGCTGAGCTTCGATCTCACTTACTAGGACTAACAAATCAAAAGAGTCCAACAGACCTGATTCAAAAAGTTCAGTATCTTCAGCAAACTCATGCTCTGGTTTCATTGTGGTTAGGATTGCTATAATTTTTTCACACATACTACTATTTAACCTTTACAAATTCTTGTAGCGCTTTCTCTGAAAAAGCTTTTCTATTTAACTTACCATTTGGCGTAAAAAGCATTTCTTGTACAAAGCCAATCTTGCTTGGAATCATGTACTTTGGTAAACGTTTCGTCAGTGCAACTTTAAGCTCAACTTCACTCATCGAACTACTGCATTGAACAAAAGAATAAAGCACTTTATCTTCTGATAAATAACCAACAACACACTGTTCGACAGCACCTAGCTCCATGATCTGAGACTCAATTTCACCAAGTTCTATACGATAGCCATTGTGCTTAATCTGGAAGTCTTTTCTACCAATATAATAAATTAAACCATCAACAAGTCTAACCAAGTCTCCGGTACGATAGATCATATCAATGTATTTATCTTGAAGAGGGTTTTGACAAAATACCTCTTCTGTTTTTTCTGAGTTAGCCCAATAACCAAGCGCTAAGCTAGAGCCTCGAACGCACAATTCACCTTCATCATTACGCTGGTCGTTTTCATCTAGGATTAAAATGCCTGAGTTATGGCAAGGGATCCCTATAGGTAAGCTATCCCCGTCCCAGTCTGACGGCACATCATAATAGGTGCAATCAACGGTAATTTCTGTTGGTCCGTACAAGTTAGAGTAATGAGCATTAGGATGCTTATCTAACCAGTACTTAATCGTCTTCGCTGGCATTACTTCTCCAGCAAACAATACATTCCTCAAGCATGGCAATTGAAACTGATCAAGTAACTTAAGATTCGCAATATTTACAAGCAATGAAGGAACCCAGAAGATCGTTGTTATTGCTTTTTCTTTTAAATATTCAAGTGTTTTCTGAGGAAAAATAAACACGCTTTCAGGGATAACATGCAGTTCTGCCGCATTAGACAACGCCAAATAGATGTCTAAAGTCGAGTTATCAAAGAATAGTGGTGCTTGACTACCAATAATATCAACTTTGCTCACTTCATAGGCTGAATTAGCCCAATCAATATAATCAATAACACTAGAGTGGCAAATAGTGACACCTTTTGGTGTACCAGTAGAGCCTGAAGTAAAAATTATATAGCATGGATCTTTATCAATAACGGTTTGATTAAACTTTTCGATATCAACCCAAATCTCTTGCATAGGTAGCTTAGATGTCGGTATTTCATCGATATTAATAGTTGAAATTGGATTATCTAATTCTAATGAATTTAATAAATTTCGTGACGTTTCATCATAAAGAACAAGACAATCTTGAAGGTTAGATAAGATCTTTAATAGTCGTTCTTTAGGTGAGTTAATGTCTACGGGACAGTAAATCCCTCCAGCCATTGTCGCAGAAAAGATCATGGAGAGTGCATTTACAGATTTTTTCGCAAACACAACAATCGGCTTGTTTAAACTTCCCAGCTGTCTTAGTTGCAATGAGATAGCATATGACTTTGCTGTACTTTCTGCATAAGTCAAAGAGTGGCTCGAATCCGAAACACAAATATTTTCTGGGTGTTTCATCGACGATGCTTGTAGATATTTCAGGATGCTGTTTCTCATCTTATATTCTCTTTTTGCAACCAATCATAATTTTTTAAGTATTTGTTTTATCTTGTTTACCATTGATTCACACAAATCAAAATATATAGGCAAGCATAAGATCCTTTTACTAGTCGAGCGACTAACTTCACATGGAGTTCCTTCATGACCATAACTATCAACAAGATCTAAACTTGGATAAAAGTACCTTCTTGGAAAGATATTATTCGCTTCCAAATTAGCCTTAGCTCTAAGTAATGACGGCTCCGAATCAAACACAATTGGTACATACGCACCATTAGGTTTTGAGCTATCCAACCAATGTTGCATTTGGAAAACATCAGAAAGGTGAGTTTGATAACTTTGCCATAAGCCTCTTCGCTTGGTCATGATACTTTCTATATCATCTAGAACGCAGTGACCCATAGCGGCTTCAAACTCATTCATCTTGGCATTGGTTCCAACACCTTCTATTGAATCCGGTCCCGTTATTCCAAAGTTAATCATAGAGCGTACTTTAGCTGCTAGCTCATCACATTGCGTAATCACAGCTCCCCCCTCTATCGTATGGAATAACTTTGTAGCATGGAAACTTAATGTACTTATATCACCGTGCGTTAATACACTTTCTTTATTTAGATCCACACCAAAAGCATGAGCGGCATCATAGATAACTTTTAAACCGTGCTTGTTTGCTATAGCTTGAATCTCATTGACTTTACATGGATTACCAAACACGTGCACCGGTACTATTGCAGACGTTTTTTCTGTAATAAGATCTTCAATTAAATCAGGATTTATATTAAAGGTATCACTTTCAATATCACAAAAAACGGGTGTTAATTTTTCCCAACTAAGCGTGCTTGTAGTCGCAGCAAAAGAGAAAGGTGTTGTGATCACCTCTCCTGTAAGATTTAATGCTTTATAAGCAACCTGAAGTGCTAATGAGCCATTTGCAACTAATATAACATGCTTAACACCAAGGTAGTCAGCTAGTCGAGATTCTAACTCATTAACCAGAGGACCACTATTGGTCAACCAACCACTCTCGTACACCCGATCAACATATTTTTTATATTTATCTTTTGATGGTAAATATGGTTTTGTTACAGGAATAATTTCACTGCTCATCATTTAATATCTCATTGCAATTAGCTACCAATACTATTTTTGCTCAATCACTAACTCGGAAAGGTAACGCCCGTAATCATTTTTTTGCATTGGTTTCGCAATAGCGAGTAGTTGGTCTTTTGTTAACCACCCATTGCGCCATGCAATCTCTTCTAGACATGCAACTTTAAGACCTTGAACATTTTCAATGGTTTGAACAAAAGAAGACGCTTCATGTAGGCTTTCATGCGTTCCAGTATCTAACCAAGCAAAACCGCGCCCTAGTAATTGAACATTCAGGTCACCTTGCTCAAGGTACATCTGGTTTAGCGTCGAAATCTCTAATTCACCACGAGCTGAAGGTTTGACTTTTTTTGCCAATTCGACGACTCGGTTATCATAAAAATACAGCCCAGTGACAGCATAATTGGATTTAGGCTTTACTGGTTTTTCTTCAATCGAAATCGCCTGCATATTGGCATCAAATTCTACAACGCCAAATCGCTCAGGATCTTTAACCTGATAACCGAATACCGTCGCACCACGGCTCTTCATCGCAGCTTGCTGAAGAATAGGAGTGAATCCTTGTCCATAAAAGATGTTGTCACCCAGCACTAAACATACTGAATCATCGCCAATGAATTCTTCACCAATGATGAAGGCTTGAGCTAAGCCGTCTGGGCTTGGCTGAATCGCGTATTGCAACTCAATGCCAAACTCTGAGCCATCACCTAATAGGCGCTGAAAACCCTCCAGGTCTTCTGGCGTGGTGATGATCAAGATTTCACGAATACCCGCAAGCATGAGTACCGACAACGGGTAATAAATCATTGGTTTGTCATAAACCGGCAGTAACTGCTTAGAGACACCGCGTGTAATAGGGTAAAGGCGAGTGCCCGAGCCGCCTGCTAAAATAATACCTTTCATTATTCGCCCGCTCCTAGTCGCTCAAGACTGTATGAGCCATCAAGCACACGTTGCCACCATTGTGGATTATTGAGGTACCATTCGACGGTTTTGCGAATGCCGCTTTCAAAGGTTTCTTCTGGCGTCCAGCCAAGCTCTTGAGCGATCTTGGTGGCATCAATTGCGTAACGCACATCATGACCAGGGCGATCTTTGACATAAGTGATCAAAGATTCATAAGACTCAACACCTGCTGGCTTGTCTGGTCGCAACTCTTCAAGCAAAGCACAAATGGTTTTCACCACTTCGATGTTTGCTTTTTCGTTATGGCCACCAATGTTGTAGGTTTCACCGACTTCACCTTCGTTGACCACTTTGTACAGCGCGCGTGCATGATCTTCCACAAACAGCCAATCTCGGATTTGCATACCATCGCCATACACAGGCAACGGCTTGCCGTCGAGGGCATTTAAAATCATCAGAGGGATCAACTTCTCTGGGAAGTGGTACGGGCCATAGTTGTTGGAGCAATTGGTGACAAGTGTCGGTAAGCCATAAGTACGTTGCCAAGCGCGAACCAGATGATCGCTCGACGCTTTAGATGCGGAATATGGGCTGCTCGGCGCGTATGAAGTGGTTTCGGTGAACAAATCATCCGTTCCCTCAAGGTCACCATACACTTCATCCGTAGAAATATGATGAAAACGGAATGCCGATTGGCGCGCTTCATCCAGGTTCGACCAATATTGACGGGCCGCTTCGAGCAGATGGTAAGTGCCCATCACGTTGGTCTCAATAAAAGCAGCAGGACCATCAATAGAGCGATCGACATGAGACTCGGCGGCCAAATGCATCACCCTATCGGGTTGATGCTCTGAAAAAACGCGGTCTAGTTCAGCTCGGTCACAGATATCTACTTGCTCAAAATAGTAACGTTCACTCTCTGAGACATCAACCAGTGATTCTAGATTCCCTGCGTAGGTCAGTTTATCTAAATTGATAACGGTATCTTGGGTGTCACGAATGATATGTCGGACAACAGCGGACCCAATGAAGCCTGCTCCTCCAGTTACTAATATTTTCATTACAAATGTTACCTACGTTAATTTGTGTGCTATCAGATACACATGAATACTTTATGATTATTGTAGTTTATAGACTCACTCGAGCATCGTTAGACTCAAGAGGGCTTACTTAGAGCAATTAATGCAAAATGATAAAAAACTCAATTAAGATTGAGAAGCATAACCGTCCTGCAAATGCTCAAAATCGGATTCTTGCCAAATAATCTGTCGCTTTAAACGCTCTTTATTAAATGAGCGCAGGAGTCTATTTAGATTTTGATCTTTCCAATCACCAGAAGTTTCAAAACGACACTTATCAAAATCGATAATCCATACCTTATCTTTGTCGTCGATCAAGATATTGTGGATATTCAAGTCGGTATGGTTAACGCCAACCTGATGCATCTTGGCAATTTCTTGCCCTATTTTTTGATACATTTCTGCCGATAAAGACTGTTCTTGCAAGATACTAACCAGATCTCTGGCGTTCGGGATTCGCTCACTTAATAAATCAGCTTGATAGAAGAGTCCTGACTTTACGGCTCTTGCTGCAATTGGGCGAGGAACGTGCACCCCAGCCTCGATTAGCGCCAACAAAAGCTGAAACTCTTGCGCACAACGGGTGTTATCCCAGCCAGAGAACCAATAATGATCGTTAACTAACTTCCCAAACAAACCACCACGACGGTAATGACGCAGTGCTGCTTGCATGTTCTCTAGTTGGATAAACCAAGTCGTGCCTCTACCCGTCGCACAGCCAACCACCTTGTCTAAGGACTGCCAGTATTCCGCATCAAATATCGGTTGGCTAGGGTCTGTCATGATCTCGTCATCAAACCAGATCATTTGGTTGTTGTTTTGATACTGTTGAGTCACGCGCTTACCCTCTAGCCTAAATATCGGCTGGCTAATATATACAACCAAGTAAATCCGGCGAACGCCAATGCAACCATAACGGCAGCAGAGCCTATGTCTTTAGCTCGACCACTGAGTTCATGCCGCTCAATACCGATACGATCAACCACAGCCTCAATAGCTGAATTCACAAGCTCTACAATCAAGACTAACACCACGACCCCGATCATTAAGATACGCTCAACCATGTCGACATCCACTAGCCAAGCCAAAATCACAGCGATACTCAACAGAGCCAACTCTTGTCGAATGGCAGCTTCATGCTTAAAAGCCGCTTTTAATCCTTGGATCGAATAACCCGTCGCTTTAACGATGCGCTTTAGTCCGGTATTACCCGGCTTGCCAGATTCTTGCGATTGATGTGGTGTTGTCTTTGACATTGCAGAACACTTATCAGTACTTAGCTATATTCGAGCCGTGTATTTTACATTTATTGGGGATGTCTGCATAATTTACCTGCCTCTATTCATCGAATCAGACAATAATTATGTTCACTTCTGCCCCATCGTCACTATGCGTCTTGCGTTTGTCCGCTATTGGAGACGTTTGCAATACTATCGCCACCATTCAAGCTATTCAGAAACACTGGCCTTCGACCCAGATTACTTGGATAACGGGTAAACTTGAAGCCCAGTTATTAGCCGCCATTGATGGCGTAGAAGTGATTGTTTTTGATAAGAAAGCGGGACTCGATGGCTACAAATCGCTTTGGCGACAGCTGAAAGGCAGAGAGTTTGATGCTCTATTGCATATGCAGTACGCGATTCGAGCGAGTGTCGCGACGTTGGGCATTAAAGCAAAATACAAACTTGGTTTCTCTTCTGATAGAAGCCAAGATTTTCAGACGCTATTTACCAATGTCAAAGTGCCTTCCCCGCAATCTCTGCATGTCGCAGATGGCTTAATGGCCTTTGCCCATCAAATTGGGGTACCAAAGGCAGAACTGGACTGGGTACTTTCTTATTCAGACCACGACCAAGCTTGGGCAGAGTCTCATATTTCTCGTAGTAAACCTAACCTGCTGATTGTGCCTGGTGCGAGCAAAGCTTATAAAAACTGGAACGCGGAAGGTTATGTGGATGTGATTCATTACGCCAGAGCAAAAGGCTGGAACGTGATTCTGGCAGGTAGCCCAGCTCAAGTTGAACTGGATTTGGCTGAAGCCATTCAATCTCGCTTGGAAGAACCGTGTCTAAATTTAGTTGGACAAAGTTCAATTCTGCAAATGCTTGCGTTAATAGATAAGGTTGAAATGGTCATCGCCCCCGATACCGGACCAGCACACATGGCAAATGCCATGAAAACGCCAATCATCGGGCTCTATGCACACCATAATCCGCTTCGAGTGGGACCTTACCGCTACCTAAAATACGTTGTCTCTGTTTATGAAGAAACGATCTTTGCAGAAACAGGTAAAAACAGTCACGAGTTAAACTGGCGAACTCGCGCTAAAGATGAAACGGCAATGAACCGCATTACCAGCACTCAAGTAATGAGCATGTTCGATCAAGTCTTAGAAGATTTGTATCCTCAATACCAGTAAACTTACTGTCTTGATTTGTTAAGAAGGAAATAACCTTGTCCAAACCAACCTTAGCCGTTGCCTTAATTGTAAAAAATGAAGAGAAGCACTTACAAGCTTGTCTAGACACAGTAAAAGATTGGGTCGATGAGATTGTCCTTCTAGACTCGGGCAGCACCGATCGCACCGAAGAAATCGCCCGACAATACACGGATAAGTTTTACACCAACCTAGATTGGCCAGGTTTCGGTAAACAACGCCAACTTGCGCAGCAATACGTTACGGCAGACTACGTTTTATGGCTTGATGCAGACGAACAAGTCACTCCAGAGCTAAAAGAAAGTATCTTACACGCGGTATCAGCCAATAAGCCGAACGTTTTATACAAGCTTAACCGACTAAGCTCAGCGTTTGGTAAGTTCATCTACCATTCTGGTTGGTCTCCAGACTGGATTGTGCGCTTATATCGCACCGAATATACACAATATAATGATTCGCTCGTTCATGAAAAAGTTGATGAGAAAAACTATCAAACTGAAAAACTGGATGGTCGACTGCATCACTACACTTACGAGCACCTTCATCATTACATCAATAAGACCACTGGTTACCTTAAGGCCTGGACAGATGAACGGGAAGGTAAAAAGAAAGCGGGGTTAACGACCGCTATCGTTCACGCTCTTGCGAGCTTTTTGAAGATGTATGTTCTCAAACGAGGTTTCCTTGATGGCAAACATGGCTTCATTCTAGCTTGGCTAAGCATGCACTCTACTTTTGTAAAATATATCGATCTCTACTTACGTGAACAGGCAAAAAAATCATGAAAACGACTTTAATTATCACCACTTACAACTGGAAAGAAGCATTAAAAGCGGTGTTAGAAAGCGTGAAACGTCAAACCGTTTTGCCTGATGAAGTCATCGTTGCAGATGACGGTTCTCGAGACGATACCAAAGCAATGATCGACCAACTGCGTGAAGGCTTTTCCGTACCACTTATTCATAGCTGGCACGAAGATAATGGCTTTCAACTTTCAATGAGCCGCAACCGTGCAATCGCCAAAGCATCAGGTGACTACCTCATCATGATTGATGGCGACATGGTGCTGTCTCAAACGTTTATTGAATCACATAAGCAAGTCGCAAAGCCAAATTGGTTCGTTCAGGGTGGACGTGTGTTAACGGATGAAAACTGCAGCAAGGCCATCATGGAAAACGGCTTAGTACCTTCTATCTTCAGCAAAGGCATTCGCAATCGTAAAAACTGCATCACCAACGCTTTGCTATCGAAATGGTTCTCTTACGAGCGCAATAACGATAAAGCCACTCGCGGTTGCAACATGGCGTTTTGGCGACAAGATGTCATCGAGGTGAATGGCTTCAACCAAGATTTTGTTGGATGGGGACGCGAAGACAGCGAGTTTGTTCATCGCATGTTGAATGCGGGTAAGTCACGTCTTTACCTAAAATTCGCAGGTGTAGGCTACCACTTGTACCACGTAGAAAACTCTCGTGCGTCACTCGGACAAAATGACGAGATTTTAGAGAACACCATTAAAAACAAGCTTAAACGCTGTGAGAATGGTGTTGATCAATTTATAGAAGCTTAAGATTATAAAAAGGGGCGTTTCGCCCCTTTTTTATTGTTGCTGAGATAAAGCGAAGTACTTATCGGCAACCATCAATGAGATCAAACGCTCTTTACGTTTATCTTTGAACTGCTCAACCCACTGGTGCGCATTTTCAATGATCGCTAATGCTTCTTGCTCATTCGCTAGATAATAGTCCATCTTTTCGGGCAAATCCGAATAGTCATCCTTCACTTCAACATAGTGGACACCAGCCTCTAACTTACCTTCCATAAACCAAGTCTCATATTTTGGCTTTGACATAATAACCAAGGAGTTAGACGACATAGCCCACTTAAGGTTGGTGGCCACATCATTGCCTTCTATACACAACAAGAACTTGTATTGAAGTTGCTCCTCAATGCTCATAAAACCTTTTTCCCAAGGCTGCCCTTCTACCGGGCGGGTCTGGCCAATGTTGCATTGCGGATGGTTGTAGAACGCATGAATCACCTTTTGACGATGAGGCTGAAAACCCACCCCACGCCAAGCGACCATGTCCTTTTTATCTTGATAGCGAACACAATCATCAACAAATTTAAAATGACGAACTTGGTTGAGTTTCAATACCACTGAATTTTGGTTGCTACCAAAAATAGGGCGGCTTTTTATAAAGCTCGGCACATTGGGAATGTGTGTAACATCACCGTTGATGTAGTTAAACGCAAAACTGGAAGGGAAATAGCGTACAACTTGGCGAAGATCGAAAAAATACGTCCAACCTTTCGTTTTTTTGAATGTATCGACAGTCGCGTAACTTTGTTCTCGGCTATCGACTGAAAACGGCGTTTCACACTTGTTGTAATAGTTCACCCGCTCAAGGCAGAGTTGCTTCTCGGCTTCAGTTAAATTCGAAAGTAAACGCTTTGCTTGTGCTCGATATACGAAACGAGGGATAAGTATCGAGAGAGCGTTTGAGAAATAATAAGGGAACTTACTGTCTTTCATTCAGTTTTTCCCCAATCGCGATGGCTACTGGCTTGGGAACGAACTGATCGATACTTCCGCCATGAATGGCCACTTCTCTCACGATAGTCGACGATAGAAACGCAAACTCTTCTTCAGGTGTCAAAAATACACTTTCGATACCTGGTAATAGCTTTCGGTACATGTTGGTCAGTCCAAACTCGTATTCAAAGTCTACCGTTGTTCGCAAACCACGAATAAGAACCTTAGCTTGCTCATCTCTCGCGAAATCCACTAATAACCCAGAGAACCCCTTTACCGTCACCCCGGGTAAATCCGCTACAACGTCCTGCATCAGTGCAACGCGCTCTTCCAATGAAAACATGGTGTTCTTCGATGGGCTTGCGGCTACGCCAATCACAACCTCATCAAACATTTCGTGAGTACGCTCTATTAGATTGAGGTGACCATTAGTCACTGGATCAAAAGTGCCCGGATAAATGACTTTCATATAATTTACTAAGTTATTCGAAACTGATTGAATTATTGAGGCTCGAGCGCAAGATTACAACAACTTAAGCTCGATATTAGCTCGTCTTACTTCTGACACTCACCACAAAAGAAGGTATTACGCTGCCCTATTTTTAGCTCTTGAAGTCGTTCGCCGCATTCTGGGCATGGCTCTCCGGGTTTTCCGTAAACTAATAACTCTTGTGCGAAGTAACCCGGCTTTCCATCGGCTTGCGCAAAGTCTTTCAGCGTAGTCCCACCTTGCGTAATGGCAATCTCAAGTGTCATTTTGATATTTTCAACAAGTAACCCCCACTCTTGAGAAGTTAGCTTACCTGCAGGCCTTGAAGGGTGAATTCGAGATTTAAACAACGACTCATTCGCGTAGATGTTCCCGACACCAACCACGACTTTGTTGTCCATGATGAACTGCTTGACGGCGACACGCTTATTTTTAGCTTTCTCCGCTACATATTCCGCATTGAACTCTTCAGTTAAAGGCTCAGGCCCCATGTTTGCTAGTACAGCATGTGACTCGCCAGGAGCACACCACAGCCATGCCCCAAAACGACGCGGATCGTTATAACGCAGTATTTTTCCACTGCTTAGTTTGAGATCCACATGATCGTGCTTTGCTGGCGGAAAGTCGGCATCTAGAACACGTAAAGACCCAGACATGCCCAAGTGAACAATGGCTGTACCTGTATTTGTCTCGATCAGTAAGTATTTCGCACGACGGCTAATCGCACGGATCACCTGCCCTTCCAATTTTTTAAGCTCTATAGGAATATCCCAGCGCAATTTAGGCGTTCGAAAAGTAAACGACTGGATCGTTTGTCCAACCATGTGGGGGCTAATCCCCATACGACTGACTTCTACTTCTGGCAACTCAGGCATTAGATTCTCCAATTCACCGGCTAATAGTTCTCGCTGCTAGCATAATCGAAAAGAAAAACGATAAATAGAGAAGCTTATTAGGGGTATAGACGCAAAAAGGCTTTACTCTGGCATAAGGTAGTTTTCATCGACGGAGATAGCGATCCATTTGTCTTGCCAGGTTTTAAATAGCCAGAACTCAGGTAAACGAAAGAAAGTCACCCGCTGCGGCTCTTCGAGATCTTGATACCAGACTTCTACCGTTTCAGGTGCCGTCAGGTTAGGTTTTAAATGATCGAACTGTTCCGAGGTAAGCTCGGTACCTTCCAATGACTGCCAGCGTGATACAAGTTCACTGATCGGTGCATCGACTTTGATGTTAGATTGCCATCGTCCATCATGCAGTTCGAACTCCCAGCCACTATAGTACAAAGACTCAACCGTATAGTCGGAGTGAAGTACATTTGGGTAAGGGTCTGCTTGGTCTGTTAATAGGTAAGTTTTGATCCACATCGGCGCATTTAAGATCACTATAAACGCGATAATGCCCAGAATAAGAATATTGTTCCATCGGCGGCGACGAGCCGGACTCACACGCATAACCATCTCTACTCTCTTATAGTTATGAGTAAACTACCAAAGAGTATTGAGCTTGACTAGAACAATGGTGTGCAAGTATATAGAGAAGCGGTGACCAAGCGGTAGAGAGCGATAAATTAAAAATTCTAGTATAGAGTCGGACCAATAAAATGACTTTAGCAGTACTTTATAATCCGATGACGTACTAAATACTTTTCTTCAGCACTTTTCTTTAAGTAATAAAAAACCCAACTCGAAAGTTGGGTTTTTCAATTCATCAAAGAGACTGAAACCAATTATTTGATTTTTGCTTCTTTGTACATAACGTGCTGGCGAACTACTGGATCAAACTTTTTGATCTCAAATTTGCCTGGCATGTTACGCTTGTTCTTATCAGTTGTGTAGAAGTGGCCTGTACCTGCAGAAGATACTAGACGGATTTTCTCACGAACGCCTTTCTTTGCCATTGCTTATTTCCTCTTAAACGTTTTCGCCACGTGCACGCATGTCTGCAAGAACAGTATCAATACCTTTCTTGTCGATGATGCGCATACCTTTAGCAGATAGACGTAGTTTAACAAAACGTTTTTCGCTCTCTACCCAGAAACGATGAGTTTGTAGGTTCGGCAGAAAACGACGCTTAGTAGCATTTCGTGCGTGTGAACGGTTGTTACCCGTTACTGGACGCTTACCAGTTACTTGGCATACTCGTGACATGAATGTCTTCTCCAAAATCGTTTCAGCTCGATATCAACCTTGGTGGCCGAACCTCTCTATCTCTCGAAAAGAAGTTAGAGGTTAAGAACCGCTATGGAAAATCCATACAAGGCTATCAAAGGTCGCGCATTATACTAACTTGATATGCATTGCTCAAGACCCGAACAGATCCTTTTTACAGGTTTTCGTGATCTTTTTTTAGACAGCAGATTTTTTTAGCAGTCCAAGCTGAATTCAGTTAAAAATTTAGTGGCGTGGATGATAGCAGATTTTTAGCAACTAACAACCTAAAAAACGCACAGTTATATCCAGCCTCTTTCAGCAAAAGAGACACTTTCCCCATCTCCGATGACGAAATGGTCCAAAATACGAATATCCACCAATGCTAATGCGTCGGTGAGACGCCTTGTAATCCTTCTGTCAGCTTGGCTCGGCTCAGCAACACCTGAAGGATGATTGTGCGCCAAAATCAAAGCCGCCGCGTTATGATGCAGAGCACGCTTGACGACTTCTCTCGGATACACCGACGCGGCATCCAACGTTCCTTCAAATAAAATTTCATCTTTTATCACTCGGTGCTGGTTATCGAGAAAAAGAATATAAAAAGCCTCTCTTTGCCGATCCCTTAAAATAGAAGAAAGATATAACTTAGTTTGGTCGGGGCTGGTTAAGGCGTCACCACGCTTTAGCGTTTCCGCTAGATAGCGCTGCGTCATTTCTAGTACCGCTTGCAACTGAACATACTTGGCTTGTCCCAACCCTTTATGACGACAAAACTCTTGCTCTGATGCTGAAAATAGTTGTCTTAGCGAACCAAAGTCTTGAATAAGGAAGTCTGCAAGTTCAATTACGTTCATTCCGTGGGTGCCCGTGCGCAAGAAAATAGCCAGTAGCTCAGCATCGGTTAATGCTTGCGGTCCTCGTTGCAGCAGCTTCTCCCTGGGCATGGACTCAGTTGGCATAGCTTTCAGTATCATCTGATGTCTCTTTATATGGAAAGTGCCCCTATTCCACAAAACAAAAAGCGAAAGTCGAGTGTGACTTTCGCTTTCTTCGTACCATCAGTGCTTTCAATGCAACTTAACAGTTCATCAGAGTTTAAAGTTGCCAACCAAGCCGTGAATTTCTGTTCCAGACTGTGATAGCTGCGTGCTGATTGACTCGGCATGCTGCAACGTCTCATTAATGTTGTTCACGATCTGTTGAATAGCCACTAAGTTTTGGTTGATGTCTTCTGCAACTGCACTTTGCTCTTCGGCGGCAGACGCGGTTTGAATACCCATATCTCGAATCGTACCGATAGAATGATGAACACCAGAAAGAGATTGCTGAATGAGCGCCGATTCTTCCGCTGTTTTTACACCTCGTTTTTGGCTCACCGACATTGTACTGACCGCTCTTGATACACCATTTTGCAGCTGCTTAAGCATGTCACCAATTTCGTGAGTACTATTTTGCGTACGACTGGCTAACGAGCGCACTTCATCCGCAACGACGGCAAAACCTCGGCCTTGCTCACCCGCTCTAGCCGCTTCAATCGCCGCATTTAGGGCCAACAAATTCGTTTGCTCGGCTATCTCGCCAATCACATCCAGCACTTTGGTTATTTTTTCGGTCTGTAAACTCAAATCAGAAATTGCATCTGACGTGCTGTCTATCTCCGTCACGAGTTCGGTAATGCCTTCTATTGCTTGCTCGACCTCATGCTGAGCGGCAGTGACTTGACTATTGGCATCCTCAATTGCCTGCGCGGTCGCATTGGTATTGCTGGCTACTTCTTTGGCTGTCATGCTCATTTGCGTCACTGCCGTCACGACTTTGTCCGTCTCTAAACAGTGATCCTGCATTTGACCGCTCGCTTGGCTGGTCTGAGTGTTCAGGCTTTGAGAAACGGTCTGTACTGTCGTCGCAGAGCGATGAATGTCCTGCATCAGTGGGTGCAGCTTATCCATAAACTCATTAAACGCGGCCGCCACTTCACCGACTTCATCCTGACTTTCGACTTTTAAACGAGCCGTCAAGTCACCGCCGCCTGCGGCTACATCTTTCAATGAAGCCGCGACATGTTGTAATGGCTGAATGCCTTTCGACACCACGATACTGGTGAGAATACTGGTGATGATCAATCCAATAACGGAAATCAACACGGCAGATAACGTATGCTCTCTTAGCTCTTGAGTCTTTAACTCTCTTTGCATCGCAACTTGCTGGTCGATGTCATCAATATAAACACCTGTACCTAAAACCCAGTCCCATTTCGATAGATATTCTGCATAACCCAACTTAGGCGCTTGTGCGTCAATGGTCGGTTTGTGCCACGAGAAATAGAGGAACCCATCCCCTTTTTGAGAAGCATCAATCAAGCCCGCAATAACTGCGACCCCATTTTCATCTTTTAAGTCGTAAAGGTTTTTACCCTCTAAAGAAGGTTTGATGGCATGTAACGTATTCACACCTTGAGAGTCGTAGGCAAAAAAGTAACCATCGCTTTCAAAGCGCATGGCTTTCAGAATTTCTTTTGCTGCCTCTTTATTACTTCCATTTACATCCGTGTCGTATAACGGTTTTATCGCCGTCACACCCATCATCATGTAGGCTTGTAACTCTTTCTTTTTCGTTTCGATGAGCTCTTGCCTGTCTCTTGCCAGCTCCGCTTCCAAACTTTTACTGCTGTTGATGTAATACACCACTGAGATCAACGTGGTGATCAACAACAACGGAATTAGGGTTATCAGCAGCAATTTGTTTCGACTTTTCAACACCATGGTTTCCACTACCTCTTTTTCTTTTCAGACTTGCAAACTCCGCGCAACTTGTCTGTGAGGTAGGCGCGAATTTTCCCTTCCTCGGTCAGATTAATACTCTGGAGTTTGATGTGAATTATCTTCTCGTTATATATGCTCGGGCGGTCAGACTTTGAATTGTGTTAAAATCCGGTCATCAAATTGGAGATCTCACATGCAAACACTAGCAGGAAAGAAAATTCTACTCGGCATCAGTGGCGGTATTGCCGCGTATAAATGTGCGGAGCTAACCCGTCGCCTCATAGAGAGAGGAGCGCAAGTTCAAGTGGTAATGACGAAAGCAGCAAAAGAGTTCATTACCCCTTTAACCATGCAAGCCGTTTCGGGCCGTCCTGTCTCAGACAGTTTATTAGACCCAGCAGCGGAAGCCTCTATGGGCCATATTGAATTGGCCAAATGGGCAGATTTAGTACTACTAGCGCCAGCGACCGCGGACTTAATCGCGCGCATGTCTGCAGGTATGGGGAACGATTTGCTTACCACGCTTGTGCTCGCGACGGATTCCCCTGTTGCTGTATCTCCTGCGATGAATCAACAGATGTATCGCAATCTCGCAACCCAAGAGAACATCGCTACGTTAGCGCGTCGCGGTATGCACATCTGGGGTCCTGCGGCAGGAGAGCAAGCCTGTGGTGATGTGGGACCAGGTCGAATGCTGGAACCAATGCAGCTAGTGCATCTATGTGAACAGTTCTTTCAACCAAAATTGCTAGAAGGTAAGTCGATACTCATCACCGCTGGCCCAACTCGCGAAGCGATTGACCCAGTGCGTTACATTACGAATCATAGCTCCGGGAAAATGGGCTATGCATTGGCGAGCGCCGCAGCGCAGATGGGAGCAAAAGTCACCCTCGTGAGCGGTCCTGTTAGTTTAAATACGCCCGTAGGTGTTGAGCGCATTAATGTTTCCAGTGCACAAGAGATGCACGAAGCCGTTATGACACACGCAAACAAGCATGATGCGTTTATTAGCTGCGCTGCTGTTGCCGACTACCGCCCACAAACGATCGCGTCTCAAAAGTTGAAAAAGACGGAAGACAATGACGAAATGGTCATTAATATGGTCAAAAATCCTGATATTGTTGCTTCTGTAGCTGCAATGACGGAAAAGCGTCCGTTTACCGTCGGCTTTGCGGCTGAAACCAATGATGTAGAGACCTATGCTCGAGGCAAGTTAACCAAGAAAAACCTCGATATGATCTGTGCGAATGACGTTTCGGTTGCAGGGCAAGGATTTAACAGCAACGACAACGCGATTACCCTGTACTGGCCTGAGGGTGAACTTGCGCTCGCTTTAGAATCAAAAGAAGCATTGAGCTTTAGAATTCTCGAAAAAATGCATCACTTGATGTAACTAACGTTTGAAAACCCTGCCAACTTTTCACAAAAGCTGGCATAAATTTGGTACAAACATGACAACTAAGGGTGTTAAATCTCCCATTCCACCCTTAGTGGTCTAGTTTGAGGCGAAATAGCGTCTTATAATCCCCTCCGCTCAACTTTGTATTTTGAAAGGAAGTAACTAATGGCCGGCAGTAAAAAATCCAACCGTCGTGAAGAGATCTTACAAGCATTAGCAGAAATGCTTGAATCAACAGAAGGCGCTTCACGCATTACTACGGCAAAACTGGCCAAGCAAGTCGGCGTTTCAGAAGCCGCGCTATATCGTCATTTCCCAAGTAAAGCGCGCATGTTCGAAGGGTTGATTGAGTTCATTGAAGAAGCCTTGATGACACGTATCAACCGTATTCTAGACGACGAAAAAGATACTCTAGAGCGTATTCGTATGGTGATGCACCTGATTTTGGCATTCTCTGAACGTAACCCTGGTCTGACACGCATTTTGTCGGGCCATGCTCTAATGTTTGAAAATGAACGCCTACGTGAACGCATCAATCAACTCTTTGAGCGCATAGAAACACAATTGCGCCAGATCCTGCGTGAACGTAAGATTCGTGAAGGGAAGTCTTTCCCTGTCGAAGAGCGCATCCTAGCCGCGCAAATTCTGGGACAAGTTGAGGGGAGCCTAAACCGCTTTGTGCGTAGCGACTTTAAATACCAGCCGACTGCAAACTTTGACGAGTACTGGGCGCTTTTGAGTGCACAAATAAAGTAAAAGACTATGAGTAAAGACAAATACACGCAGCCCGAGTTTTCTCTTTCACTTCTTCACCCTCGTAACTGGAGCGTATGGCTTGGGTTTGGTCTGTTGGCCATCCTCGTCAATATTCTTCCTTATCGGCTGCTGCTTTCATTAGGTCGTTCACTCGGTAAACTTGGCATGCGCTACGGTAAAAAGCGTGTCCACGTTGCTCAACGTAACTTAGAATTGGCCTTTCCAGACAAAACACCTGAAGAGATTCAACATATTGTTGAAGAGAACTTCAAAAATACTGGTATGGCACTCATAGAAACCGGGATCACTTGGTTCTGGCCGACTTGGCGCTTTAAAAACCTCATCGTCGAGAAAGATCTCGGCGCACTGCGTGAAAAAGCCAAAGAAGGTAAAGGGGTCCTACTTTGTTGTGTCCATGCTCTTAATCTAGAGATCACTGCGCGTGCTTTCGCCGTGTTAGGCGTGGCCGGGTACGGCGCGTTTCGTCCGCATAATAATCCTGCTTATAACTTTATCCAGTATTGGGGACGGACACATAACGGCAATAAACTGATTGATCGTAAAGATGTGAAAAAGATGATTCGTGTATTACGCAGTGGTGAGCGTCTGTTCTATTTACCGGATCACGATTACGGTCGCAAAAAATCAGTATTTGTGCCCTTCTTTGCCGTAGACGATGCATGTACGACAACAGGCACGAGCATTCTGGCGTATACCTCAAAATGTGCGATCATCCCAGGCTCAGGGTTTCGCAATGACGAAGGGAAATACGACATCATCGCCGATAAGTGCATTGAAGCAGACTATCCACAAAAAGACGAAGTCGCCGCCGCCGCTTATATGAACAAGTATGTGGAAGAGGTCATTCTACGCGCTCCAGAGCAATGGATGTGGCTCCATAAACGCTATAAAACCATGCAAGATGAGCATGTCGAGAAAGGCATTCGCTATAAGTAAGTGATTAAGGCGATGAATCCAAAAACAAAAAAGGGCAGATGAATATCCATCTGCCCTTTTTACTTTTTCAGAAAAAGTAACCAATTAAATGCCGTATTCTGCGCGGTACGCTTTGACTGCTTCTAGATGCTCTTTGTCTGTGCCTTTCTCTTCAAGGAAAGTCACAAGGTCAGTCAGGCTAACGATTGAGATGATTGCACAACCAAAGTCACGCTCCACTTCTTGAATCGCAGACAACTCACCTTTGCCTTTTTCTTGGCGGTCAATCGCAACCAACACACCAGCAAGGTCTGCGCCATTTGCTTTAATAATTTCCATCGATTCACGGATTGCCGTACCCGCCGTAATCACGTCGTCCACCAGCATGATGCGACCTTCTAACGCAGAACCAACAAGGTTGCCACCTTCGCCATGATCTTTTGCTTCTTTACGGTTGAAACAGTAAGGCGTGTCGATATCGTGGTGATCCGCCAGCGCGACTGCTGTTGTCGTTGCAATAGGAATACCTTTGTACGCAGGGCCAAACAGTACATCGAATTCAATGCCAGAATCAGCGAGCGCGGCTGCGTAAAAACGGCCTAGACGTGCGAGATCACGACCAGTATTGAAAAGACCAGCGTTAAAGAAGTACGGGCTTTTACGGCCAGATTTCAAAGTAAACTCACCAAACTTAAGAACTTCTTTCTCAAGTGCAAACTCAATAAACTCACGCTGGTATGCTTTCATTATTTTCTCTCTATGTCCTTGGTTTCTTGTGTCTCTTCTCGACAGTCATTCATTTCTCTATTGTCGAGATAAAAAAATAGCCCCCATAATGGGAGCTATCTAAATCAATTGGCTAACGCCGCCTTCTGCGCTGCGACAATTTCCGTAATGCCGATTTTCGCCGACTCGAGCAATGCCATCAGCTGTTCGTGACTGAACGGTTCACCTTCTGCGGTGCCCTGAATTTCAATCATCTTGCCTTCTTCGGTCATTACCACGTTCATGTCTGTGTCTGCCGCTGAATCTTCAACGTATTCAAGATCACACAATACTTCATCGCCTAGCAAACCAACTGAAACTGCCGCTACGTGGCCTTTCATTGGATTCGCTTTTAGCTTACCGCTATCCACTAGGTGTTGGAACGCATCGGCCATTGCAACACTTGCGCCGCTGATGGATGCAGTACGCGTACCACCGTCAGCTTGGATAACGTCACAGTCAACGGTGATCATGAACTCACCCATGGCTTTTAGATCGACAACGGCACGTAGGCTTCGCGCGATAAGACGCTGAATTTCCATCGTACGGCCACCTTGTTTGCCGCTTGCCGCTTCACGACGAGTACGAGAATGTGTTGCTCGAGGTAGCATGCCGTATTCAGCTGTAACCCAGCCTTTACCTTGACCTTTTAGCCAACGTGGCACAGATTCTTCGACGGTCGCATTACACAACACTTTGGTGTTACCGAACTCAACTAGCACTGACCCTTCAGCGTAAGCTGTGTAGTTACGAGTAATTTTGATAGGGCGAACTTGATCCGCCTTGCGATCGTTTGGACGCATGGGCATCTACCTTAAATATGAGGAGAAGACGATTTGGTTGGGCGAAGATTATAACGGAATCGATTCCGGATTCATAGGTTACGCCGCTGGCACAACATAAACAATCCATACATCCCGCGCACCTATCGACGCAGCGTGATACACTCTTGAAGTAATTTTCAAAAAATGAAGACAGGAAAATTCGATGATTTACAGTATGACAGCGTATGCACGCAAAGAAGTAAAAGGCGACTGGGGTTCTGCGGTATGGGAAATCCGCAGCGTGAACCAGCGTTATTTAGAAACATACTTCCGCATGCCAGAACAATTTCGTGGATTAGAGCCCGTTTTACGCGAGCGTTTTCGTAAGCGCTTAGCGCGAGGCAAAGTGGAATGTAATCTGCGTTTTGAAGCAAACCCTGCCGCAAAAGGTGAGCTTAGCATCAACGAAGCGCTTGCTAGCCAAGTAATTAAGGCCGCTGAACAAGTCATGCACATGACTGGTGAACTGAGCCGAATCAATCCATTTCAAGTCATGCAATGGCCGGGGGTAATGGAAACGCCAGAGCAAGACATGGATGCGGTAAATAAAGTGCTACTAGAAGCGTTTGATGGCGCAATGGATGAATTTATTGAAGCGCGCGCTCGTGAAGGCGAGAACATGAAGGCGCTGATTGAGCAACGCCTAGAAGCGATCACATCAGAAGTTGTGAAAGTGCGCGCACGCATGCCAGAAATACTAGAGTGGCAACGTGAGCGTCTGTTCTCTAAATTTGAAGATGCGAAAGTAGAGCTAGACCCATCTCGCGTTGAGCAAGAGCTTATCCTTCTGGCACAGAAATCAGACGTAGCAGAAGAGCTAGACCGTCTTGATTCTCACGTAAAAGAAACCACGAACATTCTGAAAAAAGGTGGCGCAGTGGGTCGTCGTCTAGATTTCATGATGCAAGAGTTCAACCGTGAATCGAACACGCTAGCGTCGAAATCCATCAGCACCGACATCACCGCATCGGGCGTTGAACTGAAAGTTCTAATTGAACAGATGCGTGAGCAGATCCAAAACATTGAATGATCTAAAAGTCATCGAGTATTGAAACAAAAAAGCCCCGCTAATACGGGGCTTTCTTTTATTCGTCTTTTTCCAAGGTACTGTTATCAACGTAGGGCCAATAATGGTGCCCAATTCTGATCAGCAAAGTAGCCGCAGCCAAAATAAACGCAGCCAGAGATAACCACACAACCAAAACTGCATCCAGCTCTTTCATTCCGAGTGTGATATAGCGGGCGATTGCCATCATCGCGATATAGATAGGATAGCGTACCGGAATTTTACCGTTCATCACGAACTGCTGCACCATGGCGAGCACTTCCAGATAGATAAACATCAAAAGAATATCCGTGAGTAAGACACGTTTCTCGACAAATACGTGTACAAACTCTTGCATCATGGCGTACAACGTCGCCAAGGTAATAGAGACTAGTAATACCGCCTCCAAAATATGGAAGATTTTCAGGAACGGTCGACTAAAGGATTTCGGTAAATTCGACGGCATGGTCCATTATCCAGACAAATAAGATTGGCCTTGAGTTTAGCATGCAACGATCTTCAATCAATCATAATACTCAAGCGCCAATCGACACCAAGACCTAACATAGGCCTATAAAAACGCTCCGCTTATTTGGCGGAGCGTTTTTGTGTTATAGGACCTGTGGCATCACTTACGCCACTTGCTGCTTTTTTTCAGCCAGGCGCTTTTTCTTCCGATATTTAGGGTGGGTGATCGGAATCGCAGATAGGAGTTTCTTAGTGTACTCATTTTGCGGGTTTGCATAAATTTCTTTCGCGCTGCCCGCTTCTACCACTTTACCAAAATACATCACGGCAACTTTGTCAGAAACGTGTTTCACCACAGAGAGATCGTGAGAGATAAAGATGATCGCCAAGTTCATCTCTTGTTGCAGTTGTAGTAATAGGTTCAAGATTTGTGCCTGTACCGACACATCTAGCGCAGATACCGATTCGTCACAAATCAGTAATTTAGGCTTCAATGCAATCGCACGAGCAATACCGATACGCTGACGTTGGCCGCCTGAAAACTCATGTGGATAGCGGTTGACTGCCGTTTCTGGTAAGCCCACTTTGATTAAAAGCTCTTTTACCCACTGTTTGCGCTCGGCTGGCGTACCGATTTTATGAATAACAAACGGTTCTTCTAGAATCATACCGATGGTATGACGCTGATTGAGTGATTCCATTGGGTCTTGAAAGACGATTTGCATGTCTTTACGCAGCGATCGCATCTCTTTGACAGACAGTTTAGTGATGTCTTTACCTTCAAAGAAAATCTTACCTTCCGTTGGCTCGTATAACTTTAAGATCGTGCGCCCAAGGGTGCTTTTACCACAACCTGACTCACCAACTAGTCCCAATGTTTCACCTTCAGAAACAGACAGTGAAACCCCGTCTACCGCTTTGATGGTGTAGCCTTTCTTGAACAGCCCTTTACCAGAAACAAAGTGCTGCTTAAGATTTTCAATTCTTAATACTTCTTTTGCCATAACATCCTCTTTTATGACTCGTTCACTTTGCCCAGTTAACTGGCAAACATACTGGCATCAATAGGCTTGATATCGATCATCTGCTTCGGCTCATTATCTAAGCTCGGCATCAACCCCATCAAACGCTCTGTGTATGGGTGCTGTGGGTTATCAAACAGCTCAAAAATTTCTGCTTTTTCGACAATACGTCCACCATACATCACGGCAACATCATCACACACTTCTGCCACAACCCCGAGGTCGTGAGTAATGAAGATCATCGCCATGCCTGTTTCTTCCTGAAGCTCATTCATCAGTTCAAGGATAGACGCCTGAACCGTAACATCCAACGCCGTAGTCGGTTCATCACAAATCAGAATGTCCGGCTTACAGGCCAACGCCATCGCGATCATGACACGCTGGCGCATACCGCCAGATAGGTTATGGGGATACTCATTCAATCGCTTCTCTGGCATTGGGATTTTGACTTTTGCCAGCATCTCAATCGAGAAAGCCTCCCGCTCCTTTTTGTCGAGCTCTGGTCGATGGAGTTCAAGCACTTCACATATTTGACGACCAATAGTGTGTACTGGATTGAGCGCCGTCATCGGATCTTGGAAAATGATCGAAATGCGATCGCCACGCATGGCGTACATCTCTTCCGCAGGCAAATCAACTAGGTTGGTGCCGCGATAATTCACTTCACCTTTGATGATGTTGCCATATGGCTTAGGTAAAAGCCCCATAATCGACATTGAGGTTACGCTCTTACCACTGCCTGACTCTCCCACCAGACCGAGTGTACGTCCAGCTCTCACATCAAAGTTCACACCATGCAGCACCTTCACTGGTCCATCATCGGTGGTGAATTCAACTTCGAGATCTTTAACACTTAGGATTACATCGTTTTCCATAACCAATCCTTACAGCTTATAAGTGTCATCTACGACGACGACAGGTTCAAAAGCTTTGCCTGATTTCATCGCTTGTTTGGTTTCTTTCTTGATATCGCTATCAATCCAGTAAGTGCCATCCCCTATGATGCCACCACTGAACAACGCCTCTGTCATGCGATTCATTGGCTTATCAGGAAACTTTAGCCAGCGCCAGTGACCGTAGCGGACATAAGGAATCATGTAGCCTGTTACGATAACGTGCGCATCAATGATGTCACGCTGAATCTCATGACCTAGCTGGATCTTTTTATCCATATCCATGCTAAAACGATACTCGATGATCTTTTCATCCAGCTCTGGCGTGCTGTAGTTTGTGAAAGAGTTAGTTTGCGGCTTGTTCGCATTGACTGAATGGAAGTACTCCCAATACGTTGGGATCTCGGACGTACCCATATCTAAGAAAGCCAAATCGTGCTTTTTCTCACGGACGTATTTGAACATGGATGAGCCATCAACCAACTTGAGCTCAATATCCAACCCTGCTAGCTTGGCTTGCTCACGCAAAAAAGCAATACGAGGAGTATGAACAGGTGTTCCGTAGGTCAGCTCGAAGCTTAAACGCTCACCTTTATCATTGACACGAATACCATCGGAACCAATTTTGTTAAAGCCTGCGGCTTCGAATGCCTCGGCCGCTTTTGCGGGGTCAAATTTCGGTGCTTTCGCGTCTGGTAGGGTGTATTTACCATGGCCATAACCCGTCGGGTTTGGCTTACGGGAGTAGTCACCACGCATGATGTTCTCAATCATGCCATCAAAATCAATTGCGTAGGTAATGCCCTTGCGAACGTTTAAATCATCCAGTAAAGGCATCGCGGTGTTCATCCATACGCCGCCCGCACCGACTGGAAATTGGTTGTAACCCCAGAACTTTTGAATGTAGCCTTTTTGGTACGGTTCTGTGTTCGATTTATCGTGCCATAGACTTGGCAGAACCAGACCAAATGCATCCAACTTACCCTTTTCAAAATGCTTCATCGCAATATCGCTATCGCGGATCACCGTGATGCGAATCTTGTCGACATTGTAGCGATTTTGGTAGTACTTATTGCTGTAACCCCACCAATCTTCACCAACATGTTTGAAAGTCACACTTCTACCTTTTTTGATATCATCTAGGTAGTACGCACTGGTCGTTGGTTCACTTTTAAAGTTGTAGTAACGGACAAAATTATCGTGAATACCATCACCATTTTCGTCCTTTGAAGGATTGGCATAAAAGTGTGCGGGACGCGGGCGTAAAGCCCCCATTCTTAGCAACAATTCTTCCGGATTGAACTCTTTCGCGGCCTTAACAGCAAACGTATGAGCGTCGTACTTAATAACGTCCGCAATGGTTTTGTTGTAATAATCGTTGTACCAAGGCTCTAGGATATCCTTAGAACGATAAAACTTAAGCATGAATACAAAATCGTCGGCAGTCACAGGCTTGCCGTCCGACCATTTAGCTTCTGGGTTGAGTTTGAAATAGACGGTTTTATTGTCGCCAGCTAACGCCCACTCATTAGCAAGTTCAGGGATGAACTCTAAAGTATCTGGGTGGCGAACCACCAATCCAGGGGTCTCATCCAAGATAAAGGAACGCAACCCCGCATTAGCGTCTGGGCCAACACTACGTAACGTCTGTGGAAAACTTGACATGAAGGTGCGATAGGTCCCTCCACGTTTCGCTTCAGGCGAACCATATTGGGGTTCATCCCAGTTTGTTTGCCAGTTTAAGTCAGTCGGAAGCGTTGCTGACATTGCACCAAAACTCAGGGCGCTCAGCGTGGACGCTAAAAATAATTTCTTCATAAAACTTCCCTTTTTTATGTTTTGCTCACAATGCTCACTTAAACATAGCGTGTGAATTTTTTCGGGTCGAAGGCCGCTCGAATGGCTTCACCAATAAAGGTCACCATTACCAACACGAGTACAATTGACGTCACCACTGAGGCAACAATCCATGGCGAGTCTAAGTTAGATTTACCTTGTTGTAGCAGCTCACCCCAACTTGGCGTTGGTGGCATAAGACCTAAACCTAGATAATCCAAAGCGGTCAGCGCAGTGATGTTTGCTGCAATAGTGAACGGAGCCAATGTCACAATCATTACCATCGTATTCGGTAGGATGTGATTAAACAAAATACGTCCCGTCGATGCCCCCAGAGCACGTGCCGCCATTACGTATTCTCGTGCCGCTTCTTTATAGGTCATGGTTCGCATGTACCATGTCATCCCCATCCAAGTGAAAAGCACGTTAATAGCGACAAAGAGAGCGAACGTCGGCTGAACGATTGAGACAAGAATCATAATGACGTACAAAAACGGCACCATTGACCAGATTTCGATAAGTCTCTGCACAAACAAGTCAAATTTACCGCCCCAAAAGCCCATAGCACAACCGACAGCGGTGCCGATCGCGTAGGAAATTGCCATGGTGAGCAAAGCAAATCCCATTGCCGTTCTGAATCCGTAGACAAGTCGCGCCAAAATATCGCGACCTATCACATCTGTACCTAAATAATGCTTGTTTTCGGCACTAGGTGCTGTTGGCGGGAAATCACCACTAAAATCTTGTTCATATGGGTTCCATGGCACAAGCGGCAACATAACAAAGTTGTCGCGCCCTTCAGCCTCAAACGCTTTTTGCAGCACGCGATAATCCGCTTCGCTGGATGACTCTTGGCCGAATTCACTGCCTAAACGGACATCACTGACAACAGGAAAATAGTAGCTACCATCGTACTTGACGACTAGCGCTTTACTATTAATCAGAAGTTCAGCAAAGAGCGACAGGATCAACATGATTGAGAGAATGACAAACGACCAATAGCCTCGTTTGATCTCTTTAAAGTGGCGAATTTTCTTTTGAGTTAATGGACTAACTTTAATCATGTTACGCTCCAAACTTCACACGTGGGTCGACTAAAGCAACACAAATATCTGAAATAATGTTACCAATGAGCAGCAACAGCGCATTAATGGCGACAATACCCATAACAACAGGGTAATCACGCTCCATGATTGATTCGTAACCCAATAAACCAATGCCATCAATATTGAAGATAACTTCAATCAGGAAGGCACCAGTCATGAAGAACAACAAAGAGTTACCAAAGTGACTCGCGATTGGGATTAAGCTGTTACGCAACGCGTGCTTACGAACCGCCTTTTGGAAAGGTAAGCCCTTCGCGATAGCTGTACGGATATAGTCTGAAGAAAGGTTTTCCATCAGGTTGTTTTTCATCGTCATTGTCAGTGTTGCAAAGTCGCCAATGAGGTAACAGATTAAAGGCAACACCGCGTGCCACATGATGTCCTTGGCGCGTTCAAAGAAAGTTTCGTAATCGTCGAAGTCATCGCCGACAAAGCCTCCCATCGGAAACCATTCCAAGTGATAACTAAATAGCGTGATGAGCAATACACCCACCACATAGCCAGGCAATGCATAGCCCACAAAGATGAGTATTGAAGAAGCGGAATCAAACACAGAGCCGTGCTTGAGCGCCTTGTAATAACCAAGAGGGATCGAGATAAAATAACTGATAAAAAAGGTCATGCCGCCATAAAATAACGACACAGGTAAACGCTCTGCAATCATGTCAGAGACAGGTTCGTAGTAACGTGTTGACTCACCAAGGTCTAGCACGACCAAGCGACTTAGCCACTCCACATACGCTTCTGTCACTGGCTTATCCAGACCGTAAAACGCATTTAGCTCAGCGATTTGATCATCAGAAAGGGCGGTATTGCCACCAGCAGACGTCATTGATGCGGCACCATCCCCTTGAGACTGCATTTGTGACAACATGCGTTCAACAGGTCCGCCCGGCACGAAACGAGTGATAGCAAAGATAAGAATAGTTATCCCGAGAAACGTTGGTATCACCAACGCCAAACGGCGTAAAAAGTACGACAGCATATACAACTTGCTCCTTGTCTACTGTCCAGTTCAGGCGGAGTGAAAGAGGAAGTTCCCCGCCCAAAGTGGTGCATATTTATCTCGTAGTAACTAAAACTGTTGAAACACACTCCCTGCGTTTCAAGAACCAGACTTTTCTACTACTGCAATAATTTCAGCGTCATATTTATCTTGAATCCACATCAGCTTCAAGTGTTTGAAACCAAAACATGACAAACTTCCTCCGAAGTCGAAAAACAGAAATGTTTTTGTAAAAAATTATAAAAAACCACAAAAATAATTCACACAGAATATCAATCTAGGCTGTTTAGAGCCAAAACCCTACATAAAAATGCAAATACATGGAATAAATAGACATATCCACCACATGTATATTTGACCTAAAAATACGAGTGAGCCCTTTTACAGCAATGGGTATCATATTTTGATACCACCCTATAAGTTCGAGTCACCAAAGTATGGATTCGATATAAAACTCATCTCAGAACAATTCACTGGAAAAATATCTTTTTTCAGATTCAATTACCCACTAAAAAACCATAGGCAAGATAAGTCATTAAAGTTTATAAGAAACACAAAATACGGTGTTTTATTGAAATTTGATGTCGCCTTGGTAAGGCTATTTAGTTTTTTATTCCGCGTTTTAAACCGACCCTGGTTATTTACATCTTTTTTACATTTAAGCATCCCCGTTTACCACTGGTTTGACTTCCTTTTTTCATCTCGGTTATACATTGGCCGAACGTTAACGAAATATTAACGTCACAATTGGCCGCTATGCGGCCAGACATAGGAAATAATAATAATCGGAGCAACAAGGATGTATAAAAACACAACCGCTTTATCTGTTGCGATAAGCCTTGCGTTGGGGACAGCAGCAGTCGTAGCCCCAGCAACAGCACTGGCAGAAGAGCAACAAGTTGAAAAACTTCAAAAGATGAAAGTTACTGGTTCGCGTATCTCCACGACGGATATGGAAGGTCCTTCACCAGTTACTGTTATTAATAGTAAAGATATTGAATCTAAAGGTTTTAACAGCGCGCAAGACGTGTTGAACAGTTTGACTCAAAACACCGGTGGTGTAATGGCTCAAACGAACTCTTTCTCATTCACACCTGCAGCACAGTCAGTCAACTTACGTGGTCTTGGCGCTTCACGCACATTGATTCTTATCGATGGTCGTCGCCTTCCTCAATACCCACTGGCTCAAGATGGCACATCTAACTTCCAAGACATTGGTCAAATCCCTGTTGCCGCTATCGAGCGTGTTGAAGTAATGACTGATTCAGGTTCCGCTATCTACGGCTCCGACGCGATCGGCGGTGTCGTAAACTTCATTTTAAAGAAAGACTTTGATGGCGTTTCTGTAAAAGTACGTGCGGGTGACGCAACAGATGGTGGCTACCAAAATGGCCGTTTAGACGTTGTTGCAGGTAAAGATTTTGACGATAAACGTATTCTCTTCGTTGGCCAATTTGCGGGCAACGAAATGCTTAAACAATCTGACCGAGATGATTGGGCTGGCGATGACGGTTCAAGCCGTTCTCAGCTAAGTGGTTACTCTAGCTACGGTGCAAACTTTGAAGGCGCAAACGGAACACTTCTAACACCCGCTGATGCTGGTTCTTCATGTAAAGAAGTCGTTGGTGATGCCGCTATTGAACGAGCGGATGGCAAGTGTGGTGTTAACCGCTCTGCATACCGAACGTTGAAACCAGAGAACAAACAAGTAGACCTGCTTTTACGCGGTGAAATGGACATTAACGACAATGTTACTGCCATGGCAGAAGCCCGTTTTGGCTACAAATCTACAGAATCTGAATTCGAACCTAACCCTTACAGTGTCGAAGTTGATGCCACTCACTTCCGCGGCGAAGGTGAATACACTCGCCGTATGGTCGAATTTGGCCCACGCGAAAGTAACACTGAAGCCGATTCTTTTGGCTTAACCTTAGGCTTGAACGGCCTGCTTGCTGATACGTATGATTGGGACCTATCAGCTGGTTACTCAGAGCAAAGCGTTGAAACAAGCAACCCAGCAATCTACCTAACTCTTGATCAAGCCGTACAAAATGGCGATGTCGATCTTCTAGGGCCTATCTCTCAAGACGTTGTAAACAAATACAGCGGCACATCAAGCAAAGAAGCCTACTCAAAGCTTTACTCTGTTAACGGCTCACTGGCCGGTGATTTGGTTGAACTGCCTGCTGGTATGTCTGGCGTTGCTGTTTATGGTGAATGGAACCGTACTGACTACAATGAAACGATTGATGCGACAACAGCAGCTGGTGGTTTCTCTGGTCTAGGCGGAACATCAGGTGGCGGTGACCGTGATCAGATTGGTCTTGGTGTCGAAGCCCTAATTCCTATCATTGAAGATTTGGAAATGAGAGTCGCTGGTCGTTATGACCACTACTTCGACGACTCGGCAACAGGCGGAGCCTTCACTCCTAAAGTAGCACTAGCATACCGTCCTACTGACACTCTATTGCTTCGTGGTAGCTACGGTCTAGGTTTCCGAGCTCCTGACTTGAAACGACTATTTGGCGATCAAACTCGAGGCTTTGGTTCTGGTTTTGACCCTGTGCTTTGTGCCAACGCTGGTGGTAGCGGCCCACAAGATAAAGATAAGTACCCAGAGTGTGATACTCAATACTTCGATACGCTTAACGGCCCTAACTCTGAGCTGAAAGAAGAAACAAGTACAAACATTAACTTGGGTCTAGCGTGGGAACCTGTGGATGACCTTGGCGTAACCGTTGACTGGTACCACATCAAGATGGAAGACGTCGTAACAGCACCAACTTACCAAGACGTAATTAACGATCCAGGTAAATACCCAGGCACAGAAGTAGTTCGTAATACAGACGGTACAATCAAGTCCGTATCTTACGGCCCAGTCAACCAGTCATATGAAGAGCGCTCTGGTGTTGACCTTGCTGTGAAATATGCTTACGACACTAATGAGTTCGGTTCATTCAATACGCGCGTAGCTGTAACTAAGATCTTGATTGCTGAATATCAAGAAAACGACAGTGAGCCAGTAACGGATGAAAGAGATTTCATGCCTGAATACACCGCAACGTTAAACCTTGGCTGGGCATACGAAGATGTCGCTATCAACCTATTTGGTAAATACCGTGACCGTATGTGTTCAAGCTATGCGAACCGTTACTACTTTGATGACTGTGACTCTGCTAAGAAAGCTGGTTACAAAGCAGAAATCGCGAGCATGACAACATGGAACCTAACGGCTTCTTACCAATTCAACGAGAGTGGTCGTGTAACTCTTGGTGCTATCAACATGTTTGACAAGGTACCGCCTGCCGATCCTCTAAATGATACCTCTCCATTCTATGCAACTGGATATGACGATCCAATCGGCCGTCAGCTTTACATCGAGGCATCATACGACTTCTAAAAAATATTTGGCGCGGGTTTTCCGCGCCCTTTTCGACTGACTAAAACACTGACAAGGATGCAACCATGAAATTCAAGGAATTTGGTCTCAGTGCCATAGCTGCAGCATTGCTTACTATCAGTAGTAGCTCTGTAGCGGCCAACTCTGGTGCTGTCGTTTCCACACAAGCAAAAGCAAATCAATCTTCAGAAGCTTCGCAACAAAAAATCGACAACTATGCCGAAAGCACTGAAGGCATGTTGGCAGAATACAAAGGCTTACTTCGTCAAATCGACAGTATGAAAGTCTACAACGAGCAAATTAACCGTATGGTTCAATCGCAGCAAGGCGAGTTGGACTCATTAAATAACCAAATTTCTCAAATCGATCAAACGGCAACAGAAGTGGTGCCACTTACATTAAAAATGATCGATGCACTCGACGAATTTGTGACTCTCGATCTGCCTTTCCAGAAAAAAGAGCGTAATAAGCGAGTTCAAGAACTGCGTCGTCTCATGGATCGCGCCGACGTAACAACTTCAGAGAAATTCCGTAAAGTGATGGAAGCGTACCAAATTGAAGAAGGCTTCTCTCGCTCAATCGAATCTTACAAAGCTAGCCTAGACCGAAATGGTGAAACCGTGACTTACGATTTCCTACGTATTGGTCGCACAGCACTTCTATTCCAATCTCCAGACGGTGGTGAGACAGGTATGTGGAACCAACAAACACGTCAGTGGGAAACATTACCGGAAAGCTACCGTATCGCGGTACAGCAAGGCCTTCGTATCGCGAAGAAGCAAGCGCCACCAGCGCTAATCAAACTGCCTGTATTTGCTGGGGAGGAATAAGAGATGAAAGGATTCAAAACTCTAGCCGCTGGCCTACTAGCGAGCTTATTTATGGTTTCTGGCGTACAAGCAGAAGCGCCTAAAAACTTATCTGAACTACTTAAAAACGTAAAATCAGAAAGCATCGTTGAGTCGAAAGAGAACAAAGCCCGTGAAGCTGAGTTCAAGAACAATCGCGATAAGCAAGCGGCATTATTGCAACAAGCTCGCGAAGAGTTAGCTGCGCAGCAAGCACTGGGCGATCAACTTAAAGCAACATTTGATGAAAACGATAAGCAGCTAACTGAACTAACAGAAACCCTACGTGTTCGCTCTGGTACTTTGGGCGAAATGTTTGGTGTGGTCCGCCAGTATGCGGGAGAGTTTAAGGGCTTATTTGCAGCCTCTCAAAACGCTGTTCAGTTCCCAGAGCGTGACGCTCTACTAACGAAACTGGCTGAAAGTAAAGAACTGCCGTCAACACAAGAGCTAGAAGCTTTCTGGCATACCATTCTTCAACAAGTGGTTGCTTCTGGCGAGACAGCAACAACCCAAGCAACGGTTGTTTATGGCGAAGGTAAAGAAGCGGTTCGCGATGTCACTCTTGTCGGTGAATTTAACGCGATTGCCGATGGTAAGTACGTCACTTATGTACCTCAAACAGGTAAGTTCGAAGAACTCTCTCGACAGCCTC
Source organism: Vibrio sp. E14 (assembly GCF_020515785.1). Classification (NCBI taxonomy): domain Bacteria; kingdom Pseudomonadati; phylum Pseudomonadota; class Gammaproteobacteria; order Vibrionales; family Vibrionaceae; genus Vibrio; species Vibrio sp. E14. The sequence continues at coordinate 140,137 of NZ_JAHPJI010000004.1, read as the reverse complement.
GCACCAATATTACACGTCATGTTGCAGGCTTTGAATCAGCGTCAAACAGCTATGAACCACTGTTTATTGACCCATCCCGTGGTGTCATTTTGTCTCTACTTGTGCAAAGTCCTACCGTTCAAGAACGTATTGATCAAGGTGGCATCGTAGGCTACGTCATTCTAGGTATGGGTGCAGTTGGCGCTATCATTGCTCTAATTTGCTTCCTACGTCTTCAAGTGATTGGCGGCAAAATGCGTAAGCAAGCGAAATCAGAAACCGTGATTCCTGGCAACCCATTGGGTGAAGTTATCCAAGCTTACCAAGAGCACAAAGGTGACAACCTTGAAGATCTGGAAGCGAAGCTGGACGAAATCATTCTACGTAATGCTCCAAGCATTGAGCGCTTCATCAGCTCAATCAAGCTTTTTGCTTCTGTAGCTCCTCTACTTGGCCTACTGGGTACGGTAATGGGTATGATCGGCACATTCCAAGCCATTACTCTGTTCGGTACCGGCGATCCTAAACTGATGGCTGGCGGTATTTCTGAAGCTCTTGTTACCACTATGCTAGGTCTGGTTGTCGCAATTCCATTGCTGTTCCTTTACACCATCGTACACAGCAAAGGTCGTCGTTTGGTTCAAACTCTTGAAGAACAGAGTGCAGGCTTCATCGCTCGCTATCAGGAAAAACTGCATAAAGCCGAAAGCTAAGGAGGCGTTATGTGGTGGTTAGTTGGAGAACTTGAATCAATTAGGCGCTTCTTGGGAATGGGTGGCGATGTACTCGTCGCCATCTTCATCCTCAGCTTTATGCTGTGGGCAGTATTGTTAGAACGTTGGTTCTATTTTGCTGCCGTCGCTCCAAAAGCCATGAAAAAAGCCGTTGGCTCATGGCAAGGGCGCTCAGAGCATCAAAGTTGGAACGCTAAGATGATCCGACAAGAAATCGTTTCTCGTCAGGACATTGAGAATAAAAAGGGACTACCAATCGTGAAAGTATTGATTGCACTTTGTCCCCTACTGGGTCTACTCGGCACCGTTGTCGGCATGATCCAAGTATTCGACATCTTAGCGGTAACAGGAACAGGAAGCCCTCGAGCAATGGCCTCGGGGATCTCAAAGGCAACAATCCCAACTTTAGCCGGGATGGTGGCTTCTCTATCAGGACTGTTCTTTAGTTCACGTCTTGATCATTTAGCCAAAGTCACAACGCAAAAGCTGGAAGATAAGCTAAAGCATATTGCCTGAGTAAATGGAATTAGAGGTATAGGTCATGAAAAGACGCTATAGCAGTGATAGCAGTGATGAAACCGCTATCGATATGACACCGATGCTCGACATCGTATTTATCATGTTGATCTTCTTTATCGTAACAACATCGTTCGTAAAAGAAGCAGGTCTGGAAGTAAACCGTCCGACGGCAAGCTCAGCGCAAACCGTTAAGAAAGGTAACATCATGGTCGCAGTTGGTGCGGCGGGTGATGTTTGGGTTGATAAACGCCGCATCGAAGTGGACGCGGTTCGCGCGAATATTGAACGTCTTCGTGCAGAAAGTCCTGATGGCGCAGTTGTTATCCAAGCCGACACTGAAGCAAATGCTGGCGTAGTCGTGAAGGTTATGGACCAGATCAAAATGGCAGGTGTAGAAAGCATCTCCATTGCCGCAACCAATAAGGATTAAGCTTATGCGGTATCTGGCCTCAATTGCACTGGCGCTCATTGTCTCCCTCGGGTTGTTCTGGGGGATGGACAAGCTAGTAAACAAAGAGCGCCACGAGTTAGTGTCGAATGATGACCTGCGTATGGTCGAGTTTATTCGCATTAAACCAGAAGAAAAAATACAGGAGAAAAAACGCGAACTTCCAAAACCACCACCACCTAAGCGTCCGCCGCCGCCGCCAGAAATGAAAGTGACAGCGACAGTAAAACCGGTGATGGAGCAGACCCCAATGGATATGCCAAAACTTGACCTACCCGTAAATGTTACAGGTGGCTCGGTGCTTGGACATTATAGCCAGGGTGGAGGTGCACAATTAGCGGGTAGCGGAGGTCCGACCCCTCTTGCAACATTCCAGCCTCAAATGCCTAGAAAGGCTGCGAAAGCAGGAATTGAAAAAGGGGTTGTCTTACTAGAGTTTACTGTAAATGCACGTGGTGCCGTAGAGGACATCAAAGTTCTTAAAGAGCAACCACGACGCTTAGGCCTCGGTCGAGCGGCAAGAAAAACAGTCTCTAAATGGACATTTAAACCAAAATTGGTTGACGGGAAACCTGTTAGCTCGCGCCTATCGCAAGAAATAGAGTTCTCAACCAATTAAGGAGTCACGATGAAAAGTTTATGGAAAAGCAAAGTGGCTTCTTTAATTCTCTTCGCAGGAGTGGCATTTGCCGCTCCTACGATGGCAAAAGAAGCTCCTCAGTTATCAGATCGGACATTTCGAACCGTCAACAAAGTGCAAGAGTTGATCGCAACTGAAAAATATTCAGCAGCGAAAGAAAAATTAGCAAGCGCTTTAGAAAGCACAAGTTCGAAAAAATACGACCGAGCAGTTTTACTTCAGCAAACGGGCTTTTTGTATTCGCTACAAGACAATTATGTGCAAGCCGCGAAATACTTTGCCGAAGCATTAAAGCTCGATGCGCTTCCCGTTCCAGTCGCTCAACAAGTTCGCTACAGCTTGGCTCAGCTTTACCTAGCTGAAGAGAAGTACACGTTGTCTGTGAAAACGATGAAAGAATGGTTCAAAGTTGCAGAAACAACCAAAGAGAAGCCTCAAGCTCATGCTTATATCACGTTAGCAAGCGCTTATGTCCAGTTGGAAGATTACAGAAATGCAATCCCACCAACCAAAAAAGCAATTGCGATGAGCAAGAGCCCAAGTGAGTCTTGGTACTTAATTCTCGTTGCCTCTCACTACGAGTTAGGCCAGCTGAAAAGCGTTGCCAGTGTGCTTAAAACCCTTACTTCAAAGTACCCTCAGAAAAAGCGTTACTGGATGCAACTTTCTGGCGTTTATATGGAGTTGGGTCAAGAGCAAAACTCTTTAGCAACCTTAGAAATGGTTTACAAAATGGGGAAACTGGAAGGAGAGAAAGAGTACTTACGTTTTGTAAACTTCTTAGCTTACCAAGGTATTCCATATAAAGCGGCCAAAACTCTTGAGAAGGAGATGGCATCTGGAAACATTGAAAAGACGAAGGAAAACTATGATCGCTTGGCCAGCTTCTGGCAGCAAGCTAAAGAGCTAGATAAATCGATTCTCGCTTATAAAAAGTCATATAACATCGCTCCTTCTGCTAAAACGCAAATTCAGATTGCTCGCTTAATGGTACAAGACAAGCAGTATTCTGAAGCGACTCGCTTTGTAGAAAACGCAGCATCGAATGCCTCTAAAGAGCAAAAGGCAGAACTTGAATACATTCGCGGAATGGCCTATTTCGAGCTTAAGCAGCCACAAAAGGCCTTACAGGCAATGAAAGGCGCGGCTCAATCGCCAAAATTTAGGTCTACCGTTAGCCCTTGGATAAATTTCCTAGAATCCCAAGGATAATTTGAAGATTAAGTGTGAGTCAGTCGCACGCCTGGGGAAGTGAAAGCTTCCCCTTTTTTCGTTTGTTTTTGCGCATGCGAGCTCTTTTCAACATTTAAGTAAGACGAAAAGATCAACTGGTAACAAAATAGAGATCATGATACTCTTCGCCTCCATTTTTCTGGCGGGATTATCACCAATATCCATCCCTTTGGTGGTTGATTTATCATTGCCAGTGCTATCGTTATAAGAATGTCGGACTTTCCTTCGGCACTCAATCAATCCAATCAAAAGTGGAACAGTACAATGGGCAAAGGTACTCTCTATATCGTATCTGCACCTAGCGGCGCAGGTAAATCTAGCTTGATCTCAGCGATGTTGGAACGCAATCCAACCTACGCAATGAAAGTGTCTGTGTCTCATACCACGCGTAACATGCGACCTGGTGAAGAAAATGGTGTCCACTACCATTTTGTAGCGAAAGATGAGTTTGAAGCCCTGATCGCTAAAGGTGATTTCCTAGAATACGCTGAAGTGTTTGGTAATTATTACGGCACCTCTCGTGTGTGGATTGAAGAAACGCTAAATAAAGGTATCGACGTTTTTCTAGATATCGACTGGCAAGGCGCACGCCAAATCCGTGAGCAAATGCCAGAAGCCAAAAGCATCTTCATTCTGCCACCATCAAACGGTGAACTAGAGCGTCGCTTGAACACTCGTGGTCAAGATAGCGATGAAGTGATCGCAAAACGTATGGCTGAAGCCAAGTCAGAAATCTCTCATTACAGCGAATACGACTACGTGATCGTAAACGACGATTTTGATACCGCTTTGATGGACTTTAAAGCCATCTTGCGTGCAGAGAGATTGAAGGAAGAAAAGCAAGCTGCTAAATATAAAGGTATGCTTGACGCGTTGTTAGCAGAGTAACTTCAAAAAAGTCACGCTGTAAAACATAAAGAATTTTTCGTTTTTTGCTCAGTGCGAAAAACACAATAAACTACCTGAGAAAGTCCACAAACGGTGGCTTGTCTAATTGCTAGTAAATAAAGTAGTTAGGTTGTATACTTTCTCGTCATTCTAAAATTTTAGTTAACTATTTGGAGTCCTCATGGCACGCGTAACTGTTCAAGACGCTGTTGAAAAAGTTGGCAACCGTTTCGACCTAGTACTGATTGCGGCTCGCCGCGCTCGTCAAATGCAAACTGGCGGTAAAGATGCACTAGTGCCAGAAGAGAACGATAAGCCAACGGTTATCGCTCTACGCGAAATCGAAGAAGGTTTAATTACTAAAGAAGTTCTAGACGCTCGTGAACGTCAAGAACAGCAAGAGCAAGAAGCGGCAGAGCTAGCGGCAGTAAGCAGCATCGCTCACAACCGTTAATTCTGACTTTAGAATTCAACAACCTCCCGGGCCTATAATTTGTATCTATTCGATAGCCTCAAAGACGTTGCCCAAGAATACCTAACAGAGCCTCAGATTGAGGCTCTGCGTCAATCTTATGTGGTAGCGAGAGATGCCCATGAAGGGCAAACCCGCTCTAGCGGTGAACCATACATCATCCACCCTGTCGCTGTGGCTCGTATCTTGGCCGAAATGCGCCTTGATATCGAAACCCTCCAAGCTGCTTTGCTGCATGACGTCATCGAAGACTGTGATGTAACTAAAGAAGATCTCGAAGAGAAATTCGGCAACACTGTCGCAGAATTGGTTGATGGTGTATCTAAACTGGACAAACTCAAATTCCGCGATAGGAAAGAGGCTCAGGCTGAGAACTTTCGTAAGATGGTTCTGGCCATGGTGCAAGATATCCGCGTCATTCTGATCAAACTGGCTGACCGCACGCACAACATGCGTACGCTTGGCGCGCTTCGACCAGATAAAAAGCGTCGTATTGCTCGTGAAACGTTAGAGATTTACGCGCCACTCGCTCATCGTCTTGGTATTCACAATATCAAAACCGAACTCGAAGAGCTGGGCTTTGAAGCGCTATATCCCAACCGCTACCGCGTACTAAAAGAAGTGGTAAAAGCGGCACGCGGCAATCGTAAAGAGATGATCCAACGCATCCACAGCGAAATAGAAGGCCGTCTGCAAGATTTCGGCTTGAATGCTCGCGTCGTTGGTCGTGAGAAAAACCTGTTCTCTATCTATAACAAGATGAAAACCAAAGAACAGCGCTTTCACACCATCATGGATATCTATGCGTTCCGAGTCGTTGTTGATACCGCTGATACTTGTTATCGCGTTTTAGGCCAAGTACACAGCTTGTATAAGCCACGTCCTGGTCGCATGAAAGATTACATCGCAGTACCAAAGGCGAACGGCTATCAATCGCTACACACTTCCATGGTTGGCCCACACGGCGTACCTGTTGAAGTTCAGATCCGTACTGAAGATATGGATCAAATGGCGGACAAAGGTGTCGCGGCACACTGGTCTTACAAAGACAAAGGCGACAAGTCTGGCACCACTGCGCAAGTGAAAGCTCAGCGTTGGATGCAAAGCCTGTTAGAGCTACAACAAAGCGCGGGTAACTCATTCGAATTCATTGAAAACGTAAAATCCGATCTTTTCCCAGATGAGATTTACGTCTTCACACCAAAAGGTCGTATCGTTGAATTGCCTTTAGGCGCAACGGCTGTCGACTTTGCCTATGCCGTACATACCGATGTAGGCAACTCTTGTGTTGGTGCTCGTGTTGACCGTAACCCTTACCCATTGAGTAAGGCATTGAAAAACGGTCAGACGGTGGAAATTATCAGTGCCCCTGGTGCGCGTCCGAATGCGGCATGGCTGAACTATGTCGTGACTTCTCGTGCCCGCACTAAGATTCGTCAAGTACTGAAAACGATGCGTCGTGAAGAGTCGATTACTTTAGGTCGTCGCCTACTTAATCATGCACTTGGCCGCCACTCGATTGATTCAATTTATCCAGAAAATATCCAAGAAGTCTTGAATGATCTTCGCCTAGAAAGCATCGATGATTTATTGGCAGCTATTGGATTGGGTGAGTTGATGAGCATTGTGATCGCACGTCGTCTCCTTGGTGATACCGAAGAGCTCACGACAACAAGCTCAATCCCAACGGACTCGAAGAAGAAGCTTCCGATTCGTGGCGCAGAAGGCTTATTGCTGACGTTTGCAAATTGTTGTCATCCAATCCCAGATGATCACATTATTGCTCACGTATCGCCTGGTCGTGGTTTGGTTGTTCACCGAGAAACATGTCCGAACGTTCGTGGTTATCAGAAAGAGCCAGACCGTTATATGGCTGTCGCTTGGTCTGACGACTACGATAAAGAGTTCATTGCTGAACTTAAAGTCGACATGCTTAACAACCAAGGTGCTCTTGCAGAACTGACCAACGTGATCTCGAAAACAGGGTCAAACATTCATGGTCTTTCAACGGAAGAACGTGATGGTCGTTTATACACTGTGACAGTGCTGCTGACGACGAAAGATCGTGTTCACCTTGCTGGTATCATGCGTAAGATTAAGGCAATGCCTCAAGCAACCCGAGTCAGACGCAGAAAGAACTAACCTCTATCGCCACCTACTCTGTTAGGTGGCGATTTTTTATACCTCAATAAATATGAACCTAGAACGTTACAACCGTATTCACCAAGTCCTAAAAACTCGCCAAACTGATCTAACACTTTGTCTCGAAGAAGTACATAAGCCAAACAACGTCTCTGCCGTGATCCGCACCGCTGACGCGACAGGCTTACACAAAGTTCACGCAATTTGGCCAGACAAAATGCGTACGCTGAGCCATACCTCAGCAGGCGCGCGTAACTGGGTTGAAGTGGATACTCACGATTCGATTGAAACTGCGATTACCGAACTCAAAGCGCAAGGTATGCAGGTTTTGGTGACCAATCTTTCGGACATCGCCGTCGATTTTCGCGAAATCGACTACACCAAACCAACGGCAATCATTTTAGGCAGCGAAAAGGTTGGCGCTTCGGAGCAAGCCAAACAGCTTGCCGATCAAGACATTATTATCCCAATGGTGGGCATGGTGCAGTCACTCAACGTATCGGTTGCCAGTGCCGTAATTTTGTATGAAGCGCAACGTCAACGTGAAGCCGCAGGCATGTACGACCGAGAAGAAAGCGCTCTGCCTAAAGAGACAATCAACCGTATTCTCTTTGAACGTGGTCACCCTGTTCTGGCAAAAGTCGCGAAACGAAAAGGGCTCGTTTACCCACCACTCGATGAAGAAGGTCAAATCATCGCCGATGACGCGTGGTGGCAAGAGATGCAAAGCAAGTAACAGACTTTCGTCATCCTGAACAGCGGCGAAGGGGCGTGATTCAAGATCTAATTCTGGAGTATACAGATGCTGGTAGTGTTAACTTCAGCGACATACTTGTTGGAAATAGAATCCTGATGTCGCTAAAGCTCCTCGGAATGATAGGTTATCAGTCAAATCATGACACTAACTAAAGCATGACTATTTTTTCCTGTACAAAAACACAGCTCCATGGTTAACATACTGCTATGTTAACCATTTTCTTGAGCCCTCTATGTCCGCCCAAATGTTATCTGCCGTCCCATTAACCTCTCTTTCTGGAGTTGGCGCGAAAGTCGCAGAAAAACTCGCCAAAGTTGGCTTACATAGCGTTCAAGATTTGCTGTTTCATCTTCCACTGCGCTACGAAGATCGTACCCGTATTTATCCTATTGCTAAACTGCATGCTGGCCTTTGGGCGGCCGTGCAAGGCAAGGTCATGGCAGTCGATACCATCTTCGGTAAGCGCAAAATGTTAACGGTAAAAATCAGCGACGGTAATGGCACTATCACGCTGCGCTTTTTCAACTTTACCGCGGCCATGAAGAACAATTTCACACAAGGTAAGTTAGTACATGCTTACGGTGAAATTAAGCGCGGTGGCATGGGCTTGGAAATTGTTCATCCTGACTACAAGTTTTACGTCAGCGATCAAAAGCCCGATGTAGAACAGAGCTTAACCCCTGTTTATCCCACTACAGATGGTTTACGCCAAATCACATTGCGCAACCTTACCGAACAAGCTTTAGCGCTGCTTGATAAAACCGCAGTGCAGGAATTACTTCCAGCCGGGCTGTATAACCATCAAATCACGATGTCGCAAGCGCTGCACACCATTCATCGCCCACCACCAACCATTAATTTAGATGAGTTTGACGAAGGCAAACATCCTGCTCAAATCCGCTTGATCATGGAAGAGTTGCTCGCACAAAACTTATCGATGCTGGCGGTGCGTAGCAAAGGCCAGAAGGATTCAGCGTTACCTCTCGGTCCTTGTAATAAATTAAAAACACAGCTTTTAGCCCAACTGCCTTTCTCTCCTACGAACGCTCAAACCCGAGTAGTACAAGAGATTGAAACCGATTTAGAAAAACCCCACCCAATGATGCGCCTAGTGCAAGGTGATGTTGGTTCGGGGAAGACGTTGGTTGCCGCTTTGGCCGCCGTTCGTGCCATTGAGCACGGCTATCAGGTGGCACTCATGGCACCAACCGAACTATTGGCTGAGCAACACGCGATCAACTTCGCCAACTGGTTTGAAACAATGGGCATTCAAGTCGGTTGGTTAGCGGGCAAACTCAAAGGTAAAGCAAAGGAAGCCGAGCTGGCTCGCATTGCCAGTGGTGAAGCGCAAATGGTAGTGGGTACTCACGCGCTATTCCAAGAGCACGTCGAATTTCATCACCTTGCTTTGGTCATCATTGATGAACAGCACCGCTTCGGTGTCCATCAGCGATTAGAATTACGTGAAAAAGGTGCAAAGCAAGGCGCCTACCCACATCAGTTGATCATGACGGCAACGCCTATTCCTCGCACCTTAGCGATGACCGCTTACGCCGACCTGGAAACTTCCGTGATTGACGAACTGCCACCGGGTCGAACGCCGATTCAAACCGTTGCCATTCCAGATACAAAACGTGACGACATCGTCGAGCGTGTCCGAAATGCCTGCTTAAACGAAGGCAAGCAGGCATATTGGGTGTGTACCCTGATTGATGAGTCGGAAGTATTAGAAGCGCAAGCCGCGGCAGATACCGCTGAAGAACTTCAACGTAAGCTACCGGACGTAAAAATTGGTCTAGTACACGGCCGAATGAAGCCGGCAGAGAAACAAGCGGTGATGCAAGATTTCAAAGACAATAAACTGCATTTGCTGGTCGCAACGACGGTTATTGAAGTTGGCGTGGATGTGCCAAACTCTAGCTTGATGATCATAGAAAACCCTGAACGTCTTGGTTTGGCACAATTACACCAGTTGAGAGGTCGCGTGGGCCGAGGTTCCGTTGCTAGCCATTGTGTGCTGCTGTACCACTCCCCACTGTCGAAAACCGCGCAAAAACGTCTGGGAGTACTACGTGAAAGTAACGATGGCTTCGTCATCGCACAGAAAGACTTAGAGATTCGTGGTCCGGGCGAACTCTTGGGTACAAAGCAGACTGGTCTTGCTGATTTCAAAATTGCAGACTTAGTTCGAGATCAACGCCTGATTCCCGAAGTTCAGCGTATTGCGCGTCATATTCATGACAATTACCCGACTAACGCAACAGCGATTATCGATCGCTGGTTGGGTGAGCGGGATATTTACTCCAAAGCGTAATAATTGAAAGCGAGCCAAATGGCTCGTTTTTTAATACGCTAAAAACCAAAGCAATCGTTTGCTTTTTAGATAAATCTCTCTATAATCGCGCACAAATTTTTTAAGTGTGTTGAATCACACTCCACCAACCTGAGTTGACTCTGATTAACAGCAATCACAGGTAACGACGTCAACTCCACCCTGCTCTCCCACTCAGCGAGATCTGGGAATATATTGCGACTAGCGAGACAAACAATGACAACTTCAAACCGATCTTCGGAACTGGTCTATCAACTCAATGATCGACCACCTTTGCCTCAAACCATTTTTGCCGCACTTCAGCACTTATTGGCGATGTTCGTCGCGGTTATCACTCCGTCACTGATCATCTGTCAGTCTTTGGGTGTACCAGCAGACCAAACGAATACCATCATCAGCATGTCTTTATTTGCGTCAGGCGTGTCTTCGTTTATTCAAATTCGCACCTTTGGCCCAATTGGCTCTGGTTTACTCTCTGTTCAAGGCACCAGCTTTAACTTTTTAGGTCCTATTATTGGTGCAGGCCTATCGCTGAAAGCAGGTGGAGCAGACATCAGCACCATGATGGCAGCCATTTTTGGTACGATTTTAGTGGCATCATTTGCAGAGATTTTCCTATCTCGCGTATTAGAGCATGCCCGTCGCATTATCACTCCGCTCGTTTCAGGCATTGTCGTCACTCTTATCGGTCTCACACTGATTCAGGTCGGCTTAGTATCAATGGGCGGTGGCTACGCAGCATTAAATGAAGGCACATTCGGCAGCTTAGACAAACTTGCGCTCGCTGGAACGGTACTTGGCTTAATTGTGATATTAAACCGCTCGAAAAACCCATACATCCGTGTGGCTTCGATTGTGATTGCGATGCTGGTAGGCTACATCATGGCGTATTTTATGGGAATGGTAGATACTTCTCAGCTAGGCACAACCGAGATCGTAGCACTGCCCGTACCAATGCAATATGGCTTATCGTTTGACTGGTCTCTGTTCATTCCGCTGGTGCTGATTTTCTTTATTACCGCACTAGAAGCCATCGGCGATATTACCGCCACATCCGAAGTGTCTGGCGAGCCAGTCAAAGGCCCTGTGTACATGAAACGCATTAAAGGTGGTGTGTTAGCAGACGGCTTAAACTCTGCAATCGCAGCCGTGTTTAACAGTTTCCCGAACTCCACCTTTAGCCAGAATAACGGCATCATCATGCTAACAGGGGTTGCGAGCCGTTACGTGGGTTACTTTATTTCTGGCATGTTAGTAATTCTTGGCTTGTTTCCTGGTGTCGCTAGCTTTGTTCAGCTGATTCCTGAGCCAGTACTTGGCGGCGCAACGATTGTCATGTTTGGTACGATTGCTGCCGCTGGTGTGCGTATTATCTCTCGTGTTGAGCTCGATCGCCGCGCAATTCTGATCATGGCCTTATCCTTCTCAATGGGGCTTGGTATCGCGCAAAAACCAGAGATTCTGCAATTCATGCCAGAATTTATTAAGAGTATTTTCTCCACTGGCGTTGCTGCAGGTGGTATCACAGCGATCATTTTAAACCTACTTCTGCCAGAGAAACTGGAAGACGAAGATGAACTTCCTCAAGAAGTGAAAGAGTCTTAATAAGATTGTAGAGAAAAGCAAAGCCCAACCTGTTTAGGTTGGGCTTTTTGTTTTAAATGGTACAGTCACCGACTTACTTGGTAGGAAAGCTGATTTGAGCGATTAAACCGCCTTCACTGCGATTACGCATCACCACAGAGCCTGAGTGCTGGCTGATTATACGCTTCACTATCGCCAGCCCAAGCCCTGTACCTTCACTGCCACGAGCTGTATCACCACGCGTAAAGGGTTCAAATAATTTTGCGATTTGAGAATGCTCGATACCCGGTCCGTTGTCTTCTACCGATATCCACACTAGCTGCTTATCTGCCGTCACACCGGTACTGATTTTGACCCAGCCATTGCCGTAACGCAGTGCATTGACAACTAAATTACTGATCGCCCGTTTAATCGCAATGGCGCTTCCTTTGGCTGGTGGAAGGTTAGGATTAAGATCCGTTTCAATTTCAGCCTCATAACCACCTTCCGAACTGGCGACATCACTGGCAATAGTACTGATATCCACAGGTTCAAACGATTCTTTGTTCACCGGTTTGAGGTAGTCCATAAACTGACTAATGATCTCATTACATTCTTCCGTATCGCTAATGATCCCTTCAGCAAGGTAGCTGTCCTCGGGAGACATCATTTCTGTCGCTAAGCGAATGCGCGTCAGCGGTGTTCGCAAGTCATGGCTAATCCCCGCCATTAATAGGGCGCGATCTTCTTCGAGCTCCTGAATGCCTTTGGACATTTGATTAAACGCTCGGGTTACAGAGCGAATCTCCGATGCGCCTTTTTCTGCCAACGGTGGCGGGATTTCACCTCGACCGACGTCTTTCGCGGCTCTCTCTAAAGCCAAAAGTGGGCGGTTTTGTAAACGAATAAACAACCAACCACCAGCAATGATCAGCAGCGCCATAATCAAGCTGTTACGAAATAGCGGTGCAAAATCTTCTTCTTGCAGCTCAGATAAAGGAATACGAATGATGGAGTTCGGCAACTTTTCGATGTGCATCCACAAGATGTAACTTTCATCGCCAAGCAATAAGCGCACTTCGGTGGGCGAACCTAGCTCTTGGCTCATTTCTTCAGACATCAAATCAATCGACATCGCGTGATGAAACTCAACCGCTTTATCGCTGTCGAGGCTGTGAACCGTCACCCCCAGCCTTTCTAATAATTGACGTCTCAGCGGTGCATCAGATTTTAATGGCCCTTCATCATCAAGCACCAAATTGAGCTCATGGGCGAGAATTTTATTGAACTGCTGCAAACTCGGCATCAACGCGTAGTTAAAAACGGCGTAGTAAGAGAAAACTTGGCTAGCGAGAAGCAAAGAGATGAACAGCAGAATAGATTGTGTCAGTGAACTTCGGATGCGCATGGAACGTTCCTGGTGGTCCTAATCGCGAAATTTCAGCCTTCGAAGGGAAGGACTTGAAGGCTGAAGTTGCTATAGCCAAGTGCTGGCTATTGAGTGAGGAGATTACACCTCTTTGCCATCTGGGACGAAAACGTAACCTAACCCCCACACGGTTTGAATGTAGCGTGGCTTGCTTGGATCGTCTTCTAACATGCGACGCAAACGTGAGATTTGCACATCAATAGAACGTTCCATCGCAGAATATTCACGGCCACGTGCCATGTTCATCAATTTGTCTCGTGACATCGGCTCTCGCGCATTCGTCACGAGCGCTTTCAGGACAGCAAACTCTCCTGAGGTCAGTGGCATTGCCTCGTCACCGCGGAACATCTCGCGTGTGCCTAGATTGAGTCGGAACTCACCAAACTCCACTACTTTTTCTTCGGTGCTTGGCGCACCCGGCAACTCTACGGTTTGACGGCGTAGTACGGCTTTAATGCGAGCGAGTAATTCACGTGGGTTAAATGGTTTTGGCAAATAATCATCCGCCCCCACTTCCAGACCCACAATGCGGTCCACTTCATCACCTTTCGCGGTGAGCATTAAGATTGGCAGCATGTTGTTCGCGTGGCGTAGACGACGACAAATCGACAAACCGTCTTCACCTGGCAACATTAGGTCTAGCACCATTAAATGAAAGTTTTCGCGCGTTAGTAGGCGATCCATCTGTTCACCATTGGCGACACTTCGGACCTGAAAACCTTGCTCAGAAAGGTAACGCTCCAATAGAGCACGTAAACGAGCATCGTCATCAACCACTAAAATTTTATGATTTTCTTGCATTGAAACATCCTTTCAGAAGCATCTATTGTCGAAAATGTATCACTGTTTTTCCTAACGTGCTCAAGCAAATTGTTACTCTTTTTATCTTAAGCGCTTTATTCTCTCTCTAGCAGGTATTTTCAGCACCTACTATTGACCATAATTCCATTCCAGTTCACGTTTGGCCTCAAGCAGCTCTTGCTGTGCCTCAGCCAATTTGTGACGTTTTTTCTCGATTTTGTCTGCTTTCCCTGAACGCTGCGCTTCCGCTAATTCTTGCTCACGCTCCTCAACGTCTCGCGCCTTTTCGTCCACTTCCGCTTGCAGTTCTTGACGCAGTTCACCTTCCGAACATTCATTCTGGATAGCGGTAAGTGCCTGTTCTAAGCCTTTAATTCGATGTTCATTACCTTGTGCTTTCGCATACTCAAGCTGCTGTTCTACCGCTAACTCTTTGGCGTCACAGCCTTTCACTTCATCTTGAGCAAAAACTGAGAGTGAGAATCCTATTGTTAGTGCAGCGCTACACATGACTGCTTTGTTCATTTTACTTCTCCGATAAAGGCACCATGCCTTTGTATCCAATAAGCTGACGTTGAGACTCAAGTCACTTCTAGTGAACTTCAAGAGACTTGAATCAGTGATAAAGCCTCAGTCTTCCAAGGCTGGTTTGTTGTATTCAATCGAGTTAATGAACCACTCTTTTTCACCTTCTGGGGTGCGTACCGTGAATTCTTCATCCACTTGCTTTTTCAACATCGCTCGCGCCATAGGTGAATCGATAGAGATGTAGTCTTTCGCATCTCCATAAATCTCTTCAGGCCCAACTATGCGGAACTTCTTCACCTCTCCTGCCTCATTTTCTATTTCAACCCAAGCACCAAAAAAGACTTTGCCTTCTTGCTGCGGAGAATAGTCAACGATCGTGACTTCAGGCAGAAACTTGCGAAGAAATCGAACACGACGATCGATCTGACGAAGCAGACGTTTGTTGAAGGTGTAATCCGCATTTTCTGAGCGATCGCCCAGGCTCGCCGCCCAAGTGACGATTTTGGTGATTTCAGGACGCTTTTCATTCCAAAGGTAATCATGCTCTTGTTTGAGTTTGTTATAACCTTCACGGGTAATCAGCTTAGTTTTCAAGTTAACTCCTATCTCAACTAAAAAATGCCGCTCTTGAGCAGCATTAAGGAGATGATATACCCAAAGCACTGGCTTCGTTCGGGCTTTGGGTATCAAGATAATAAGGCGGCCAGAGTGCTACTTTTCGTAATCTGGTTTTTGCGTCACGATGTAATTCGTATCACTCGAAACAACCGCGCCATGTTTTAGGAAGTTTTTACCTAAAATCATGCTGTAATGGAAGCGACCTCGGTCTTGCAAATTGACTCGGATCTTCTTCTCTAACTCGCCAAGCTTAACGTGCATTTCTACTACCGGCCGTTCGTTGGCCTTTTCTCCTTTTTTGGCCGTTATACGCATGACATCCACCACCTCACGGGTAAACGCCTTGGTCATGCCTAGATCGTTTTCATAAGTAAAGCTCACCATATCTTTACCGTCTTTTTGAAAGCGCTTGATGTCCTTGGCATTAATCGAGCTCACGTCAGCACCAGTGTCCAATTTAACAGGGAAAGACATCCCTTCCACTTCAGCCACTTCGATATGACCGGCTTTGAAAAGCGGTCTTGCATCTAGTAAATGGTCGGCGCGAGTATTCAGCAGCACACCGCCTTTGGCGATGTCATGACCAAAAACGAAAAATGGTTGCGTCTCGTCTTCATCTAGCACATCGAGTGCAAATTCCATTGATGTCTCTTTGCTACCGAAAAGGAAATCGCCATCAACAACGGGACGCACAGTGCTACCCACTTTGAGTTTTTTCACCACAGGCTTGGTAATTTTTTCTTCTTTACCCTCATCGTTCATTAAATAAAACGTGACAGATTCATCCTTACCTTTTTCTGTTACTTCAAAGCCATTTACACGCAGTAATGGCGTTTTCACCGTAAACGTGGGGTAAGCAGGAACGGTATAACCATCAATGGTGACTTGTTCTTCCGGTGAAATCACTAGGGGCTTTGACTTGAGTGCGCTCTTGAACGTTTTTTCAACACCGCCCAATAGGTTTTCTCTGTCGGTATCAATCACAAAGTGTTGGCTCGCGACATCCTGACCCAAGCGAATTTGTGAACTGAACTTACTGCGGTCACGCAAATAGACTAACCAACGTTGGGTTTCGTTTTCGTCAATTTTCACTGGTAAGTAGACCAACGGACGCTCGCTTTTGGTGGTTTTCAGCATGCGTACCAAAGGTAACGTCATTGGGTGGCGCTTGCCGTTTTCACCTTCTAGCGTGAAAGAAACTGCATTGTTCTTTTTATCAACCTTGATATCCAGTGCGTGAACGTTGGTGTAGCGGCTGGTGGTTGAGATGCTGATCTTGTATGGCACTCCCTCAACTTCAACCGTCTCTTTTTTGCCGATCATTTTTGCGCTTGGTTGCTCTTGAAGATAGTCGTAGCCAGCGAATACCCACGCATTGTTATCGAGATAGGTTTTACCAATCAAGATAGGAGAAGAGAATTGCGTGCGCTTGGTCAGGTTCACTTCTGTATCAACGGTGTGGCCTGCAATCGTCATCGGCATTTTTATCGTCGGGCGTAAAATAGGCTTTTTGCTTGTTCGACTACGAATGGCGCTCACTCGCTCTAGATCATCGGTAATCTGTATTTCTTTTCCTGTGTAAGGATGAGGAACCGTAAAGCTCACCTTCACTTGATATGGTTTAAAAGTATCGGCATCCCACTTCGCCTTCGTCCCACCTAAATCATCGACAATCGCCCACAACAACTCGTTGTCTTTCAAGTTCTGGTAGTCGGGATGAGAGCTACTGACATGGATGTTCTCTGCATGCATAGACGTGGTGTCAGCACCAGTATCAATCTTGCCAATAAATGGTACCGCTTTTAGCTCTGGAATATCACTGTAGTAAACGCTCTCCACTCGTCCAAGCACCAACTTGTCATCAAGCTGATATACAGGGTCTTGTGTGGTTGCTGATATGGATTGTGCCCAACTAAGCGGGGCGACAAGTAAGGCACTCGTAAGCGCTAACGCCAAAGACATTTTTTTCATCATGATTATCCGTATAAGCCGAGGTACATTTAGTTATATCAATAACCGTGGATATAGGTTAGTCGATAGTTGCGGATATAAGTTCTCAATTTAATTACAGTTTTGACACAAATCTGACTGATGTCCACCAGCGCCCGGTAAATTTTTGTCTCGTTAATTTAAAACATTGCAAATTCTTCGAACGACCCCAATGTTCTATACAACCCAAACCGAATTGAAAGAGAAAACACGGATGAGCCAAGCTATCTGTCGTATGATTGCTCAAGAACTGAATGTTCGCCCTGAGCAAGTCAACGCCGCTGTCACCCTAATTGATGACGGTAACACCGTCCCTTTTATTGCACGTTACCGCAAAGAGGTGACGAGTGGCCTTGATGATACCCAACTGCGTACTCTGGACAGCCGTCTGTCTTACCTTCGTGAAATGGATGATCGCCGTCAAACCATTCTCAAATCGATCCAAGAGCAAGGCAAACTGACGCCTGAGCTTGAGCAAGAAATTATTCAAGCCGATAGCAAGACTCGTCTTGAAGACCTTTACTTACCTTACAAACCTAAACGCCGCACTAAAGGCCAAATCGCCATTGAAGCCGGCCTAGAACCGCTAGCTGACATGCTGTGGAATCATCCGCAAACCGAGCCAGAAAGCGAAGCAAGCAAATATCTTGATGCCGACAAAGGCATCACAGATACCAAAGCCGCCCTAGACGGTGCCCGTGCGATCATCATGGAACGCATTGCTGAAGACGCAAACTTACTGGAAAAAATCCGTAACCACTTAAATCGTAATGCGGAACTTGTCTCACGAGTCGTTGAAGGAAAAGAGCAAGAAGGTGAGAAGTTCAAAGATTACTTCAATCACAACGAACCGCTGAGCAAAGTCCCTTCTCACCGTGCACTTGCGATGTTGCGCGGCCGCAATGAAGGCTTCCTGACTTTAGCCATGAACGCTGACCCAGAGCAGGAAGAAGGCGCTCGCCAATCTTACTGTGAAACCATCATTGCCGACCATTATGGCGTGACGTTAAGTAGCGCACCAGCAGATGCATGGCGCAAACAAGTGATCAGCTGGGCATGGCGTATCAAAGTATCGATGCACATGGAAACCGAGCTAATGGGCGCAATGAAAGAGCGTGCTGAAATTGAAGCGATTGAAGTATTTGCGACCAACCTAAAAGATTTGTTGATGGCGGCGCCGGCAGGCCCTCGTGCAACACTTGGTCTCGATCCTGGTCTGCGTACCGGTTCAAAAATCGCGGTTGTCGATTCCACGGGTAAAGTTCTGGCTACGGAAACCATCTACCCTCACCCTCCGCAAAAACAATACGACAAATCAGCGCAAATCGTTGACCAGTTAGTGCGTAAGTACAACGTGGATTTAATTGCGATTGGTAACGGCACGGCTTCTCGTGAAACCGATAGCTTTGTCGCAGACGTAATCAAACGCGGCAACCTAAAAGTTCAGAAAATCATCGTCAGCGAAGCAGGCGCATCAGTGTACTCGGCCTCTGAACTCGCAGCGAAAGAGTTCCCGAATATGGACGTATCACTGCGTGGTGCAGTGTCGATTGCGCGTCGTTTGCAAGATCCATTGGCTGAGCTCGTGAAAATCGATCCGAAATCGATCGGTGTGGGTCAATACCAGCACGATGTAAGCCAATCTATGTTGGCAAAACGCCTAGATGCGATTGTGGAAGACTGTGTAAACGCGGTTGGCGTTGATGTGAACACGGCTTCTGCCGCACTATTAACGCGCGTAGCAGGCTTATCAAGCACCATCGCGCAGAACATTGTCGACTTCCGCGACGAAAATGGCCGCTTCGAAGCACGTACGACGTTGAAGAAAGTACCTCGCTTGGGTCCTAAAGCGTTCGAACAGTGTGCTGGCTTCCTACGTATTATGGGCGGCAAGAACCCACTTGATGCTTCAGCGGTCCACCCGGAAGCGTACCCAGTAGTCAAAGCAATTGCTGAGAAAAACAGCAAAGACATCAAGGCACTGATTGGTGACTCAGCATTCCTCAAAGGCTTACACGCTGTGGACTATACCGATGAACACTTTGGTGTCCCAACGGTTACCGATATCATCAAAGAACTGGATAAACCGGGTCGTGACCCACGTCCTGAATTCAAGACCGCTACGTTTGCAGAAGGCGTAAATTCAGTTTCTGATCTAGAACCGGGCATGATCCTCGAAGGCGTGGTGTCGAACGTAGCCAACTTTGGTGCCTTCGTCGATATCGGCGTTCACCAAGATGGTCTGGTCCACATTTCTGCGCTGACTGACCGCTATGTTTCTGATCCACGTGAAGTCGTGAAAGCAGGTGACATCGTCAAAGTAAAAGTGATGGAAGTGGACGTACAGCGTAAGCGTATTGGTCTATCGATGCGTTTGAACGACGAGCCGGGTCAAGATAACCGTAGCCAACGCTCTTCAGCCGCGCCACGTCGTAATGACCAACCGCAACGTCGTCAGCCTCGCCGCGATGAGTCTTCATCGAACAGTGCAATGGGCGGTGCTTTTGCGGCGGCGTTTGCTAAAGCGAAAAAGTAATCTCGCCTAGGCTCACCGCTAACGAGCTTTCATAGCTAAAAAGAAAACGCTCCAATCAGTTCAATCTGCTTGGAGCGTTTTTGTTTGAGTAGGATATTGAGTCGTCATAATACTGCTATCACTTCTGACGGGGTATGGGGAGCGACTGCATGACCATAATGAAACTTGATCACCTTCCTGCGCTTTTCCATTAATCCTTCATTGATCGCAGCATCCAAAATGCGCTTTGGTAAGCGAAAACGAATTGCGTAGCCCTTACCTTGGTCTTCACTGTACGACTTGAGCGCAAGCAAACTAAAAAGCCGTTCTAGTGTATCTTCCGGCTCTTCTTGATAACGCGTGTCGACTTCTGTTTCCATGTCATAATCAGGATGCTCTGAAGGATCCCAAGAAGACTGACGTCGGCGCTTGTCATCGCCTTTTACTTTTCGCTCTGCATTGGTTTTGGCCAATGCGACCGTTGGCGTCACAGGCTCTCGGACTTTATTGTCGCGAGCTGCTTGTTCCGTCTGCACATTCACGGATGGGGCGATCAGTGGCACACTTACGTTGGTCGGTGACACAATCATTGCGAACCCTCCTCAGAGTCGCCCAACTCGTCAATATGGCTTAGCTTTATTGGCTAATAAAACCTCACCAACCTTTATATCGACCACTTTTTAAACAGCTTGAGCTTTTTCCGCTTGTATTTGACTAATCGTGAGCAAACTCTCGAATTTGGGCACAAAACTCGTCATGTTCGGTCATAAAGGGCGCATGAGAGGACTGATTGAAAACAAACTGCTGAGTATGAGGTAACTGTTCACTTAAATCATTCGCCACTTTAATCGGCACCAATCCATCCAAACGACCATAAAGACGCAGCATTGGTACAGAAAGAGACGTCAATGCATCGCGCAGATCCACATCAGCAAGGATGTTTAGCCCAACCAACAGCGACTCAGGGTTTGGCTGAGGGCGCGACAGTACCGCTTGCTTGAGTTGTTTCACATCTTTGCGTGCAGATGGACTGCCCATCGCTTGCAACGCCATAAAGCGCTCAATGGTCAGTGAAAAATCTTCTAACAACTGAGAGGTGAACGCGCTCAGTACATTCGGTTGAATACCGCGCCAAGGCTTCTCTGCGGCAAATTTTGGTGAACTGGCTACGGTGATCAACTTAGTCACACGCTCGGGCATGTTTAATGCGACATGCGTCGCCACTAAGCCTCCGAGGGACCAGCCAAGCCAAATCGCTTTCTTTGGCGCACTTTGCGCGACCAAGTTAGCAATATGGTCTAAATCTTCACCATGATGCTCGGCACTGTGTCCATAGCCCGGAAGGTCAACAACATGAACACGGAAATCGGTTTGAAGTGATTCGACGGTTTGCTGCCAAACCGCGCCATTCATACCCCAACCATGTAACAACACCAGATCAGGTCCTTCACCAAACGACTGCCAATGTAATTTCGTGCTCATGCTCTCAATCTCTCCCACTTATTTTATTCCCTACGCCATCAGCCAAGCGTTAGGCTGAGTAAAATATCACCATGAATAAGCGCTATGTTATCTCATCACTGGCAAAACATCATGCATCGCGTGTTGAGCAGTCAATGCGGTCTGTGTCGGTTCCCTATTCACACACCAAGCCACACAAATACTCTGCGCTGGTGCGAGCACTGTTTAAAATACCTAACTCCGGTAAAACGATGTCAACGCTGCGGTTTATCATTACAGAAAGAAGAAATGAGTACGGATAGTATTTGTGGTGAATGTCTTTCAGAGCCACCGCCATGGCAAAGGCTATACACGTTAGGCGATTACGACTTTCCCCTTTCACGGGAAGTACAACTCTTTAAAGATCACGGAGAGTCTTGGCATGTAAAAGCATTAACCGAGCAACTGGCACAGCGCATCACCACGCCAGCTCCAATCATTACCAGTGTGCCATTGCACTGGCAGCGTTACCTGCGCCGGGGCTTTAATCAAAGTGATGTTTTAGCCCGACACCTCGCCAAGCAATTGCAGACCAATTTTGATGCGAAGGTCTTTCGCCGGGTCAGAGTCGCCCAATCACAGCGCGGCAATACCAAAGCGAGCCGTGAACAAAACTTAAAAGGCGCGTTTGTTCTCAATAAGCGACCGCCATCTTCCCACGTTGCCATCGTCGATGATGTGGTCACCACAGGCAGTACCGTCCGACAATTATGTCATTTACTACTTGAAGTTGGCGTAGAAAGCATCGATATTTACTGCATCTGCAGAACACCTGCTCCTCGTTCTCTCTAGATCGCTTCGCCATGCCTTAGCATCAAAAAGACTAGACCCATACGTCAACAAGAGTAGAATAGCAGCAGTAACCTACAAATTTACTCGGGTATTCGTCGTGTCAAATATTACTATTACAGAAACTGCGCAAACGCATTTCGCTAACCTTTTAGGTCAACAGCCTGAAGGGACTAACATTCGTATTTTCGTTGTGAACCCAGGTACACAAAACGCTGAGTGTGGCGTGTCTTACTGCCCACCAGAAGCAGTAGAAGCGACCGACACTGAAATCCCTTACAGCGGTTTTTCAGCTTACGTGGATGAGCTAAGTCTGCCATTCCTTGAAGACGCTGAAATCGATTTTGTTACCGATAAAATGGGCTCTCAGCTAACGCTAAAAGCTCCGAACGCTAAAATGCGTAAAGTTGCGGACGACGCGCCACTGGTTGAGCGCGTTGAATACGTTATCCAAACTCAAGTCAACCCACAGCTTGCTGGCCACGGTGGTCACGTAAACTTGGTTGAGATCACTGAAGACGGCATTGCTATTGTTGCATTTGGTGGCGGCTGTAATGGCTGTTCTATGGTTGACGTAACACTAAAAGAAGGCATCGAGAAAGAACTGCTAAACCAATTCATTGGTGAACTCACCGCAGTTCGTGATGCAACAGAACATGACCGTGGTGATCACTCTTACTACTAAGAGTAAATACGGTCAGAAAATGGGAGGCTTCGGTCTCCCATTTTTGTATCGATACTGAGGTAACCTTGAGATGCTTAGTTCTGCCCGTAAAATCCGCTAGAAACTCAGGCGGAGTTCTCATATATTAAGAATCTTACGCATCTCGTAAACGCCAACGACACCAAGGAGCCAGCGCCATGTCGAAACGGACCCCACCAGAGATACTCTCATGCCAAACGGTCGCAAAATCCAAACTGTTTGCCGTGGAAGCGCTCGACCTTCGTTTTTCCAATGGTGAACACCGTACTTATGAACGCATGAAGCCAAGTGGGCGCGATGCGGTGATGGTGGTTCCTGTGACTGAGCAAGGCGATTTATTACTGGTACGTGAATACGCCGCTGGGACTGAACGCTACGAGTTGGGCTTCCCGAAGGGGTTGATTGATCCAGGTGAAACCCCACACCAAGCTGCGGATCGAGAGTTAAAAGAAGAAATCGGCTTTGGCTGCAATCAGCTGACTCCGTTGAAACAAGTTATCCTCGCGCCGTCTTACTTTTCGAGCAAAATGACTCTATTTTTAGGACAGGCGCTTTATCCAGAGAAGCAAGAAGGCGATGAGCCTGAGCCTCTGGAAATTGTGCGTTGGCCACTTGCGCAAGCCGAAGAGTTATTAACTCACATGGATTTCTGTGAAGCACGAAGCATCACCGCGCTAATGTTGGCACTGAAACACTTACCAAACACCACTCACAAACATAACCAATAACGGTCATGAGAACCGAATAATACTGTGAGTAAGGACTATCACTTATGCCAATGACAAAAGATCTATCTCACCTGCTTCCTCAAGTCATCGAAATTGCCCGTAGTGCCGGGCAAATGATCCTCGAAATATATGAAAAAAAACAGTACGAGGCCTACACAAAAAGTGACGAGACTCCGGTAACGAGCGCAGATATCGCGGCTCACAAGCTCATCACAGAACGCTTGAGTGAACTCACACCCGACATTCCCGTATTGTCAGAAGAAGACGCAGACATCAGCCTCGAGCAACGAGCTCAGTGGGAACGGTATTGGTTAGTCGACCCTCTCGATGGTACTCAAGAATTCATCGCTCGCAGCGGCGACTTTGCGACTATTATTGCACTGGTCGACAACAACAAACCAACCATGGGGGTCGTTTATGGCCCTGTCTCTGGCGTGACTTATTACGCTTATAGTGGCAAAGGTGCTTGGAAAATTCCCGATATGTCGGACAGCGTAAAAATCCATACGCACAAACACGAGCAGCCAGGGCAAAGCATCGCGATTGCTATTAGCCGCCGTCAAGACATCAATCGCATCACTAGCCGCATGAGCAGTGCTTGGAATTACGATTTAATTCCGCTCGGCTCTGCGGCATTAAAAGCGTGTCTTGTTGCAGAAGGCGCTGTGGATTGCTATCTCAGACTAGGCCCAACAGGTGAGTGGGACACCGCCGCGACACAGTGCATTGTTGAAGAAGCGGGCGGTCGCATTCTCAGCACGCAATTGGAGCCGCTGTCATATAACGAGCGGGAAACGCTAGAGAACCCAAACTTTATTGTGCTTGGTGACGCGGATTTACCTTGGAATGAGATTTTACAACGCAAAGATTAAGCGCTCTATCCGTAAAGTTAGCGCCTAAGTACTAGCAATTGAAAGGCCACGAATATGTTCGTGGCCTTTTCTTTTTGACCTGTTTGTACAGCGTTAGGAACATTTGGCCTACTATGTTCCAATCGCTTAAAGTGCTGAACACAAGAAAATAAACCCCTTAGAATCATAACCTTATAATTAAATCTCATTATCACCACGATCTTTGTACAGCGAATAGAGGGTTTCGCCTACTATGATCCAAAAGCAAAAAGAGCTGCACAATCGCAGCTCTTTGAGAATTTTGGTTTTTGTCGCGATAGGTTAGAAGCGACCTTGGTAATTAAACTCGTATTGACCTTGAGGGTTCGGCTTGCCCAACCATTTCAGTTGCTCACTCATGCTGGATGGGAACTCAGCTCCTGGTTTAAACCAGGCTTTGGTTGAGTATCGCTGATTAGGCATAAGCTCTGCTGAGAACGCCGCTGAGACTTGTTTACTGCTTTGCTCACCAGTCGCTTTCAACACACTGTCCTGACAGTTTAGATCGGCAATCACAGGGCCGAGTTCAAGGCTACCAACAGGGCTTTGAATACCACTGGCATTCCATACCAAAGTGCCTTCACCATTCTTACACCAAGGCGCGGCATAAGTCGCATGACGAATATTTAACTCAAGTTGCCCATCAACGCCGACAGGCACAGGGAGACGAGCTTGCTCTACAACTTTTACTGCCGGAATCGAGGCAACTAAGTTTTTGGCATAAGGACCACCACTCAAGCTATAACCAACAAAACCGCGACCACGAACGTCCATTTCACTACCACGACCAAAGCGTACGGCAAACTCAGCTTTACCAGTTAGTAGACTCGACCATTGGAAATCCCAATTAACTTCTCCAAGGTTCTGGCGCTGCCAACGAACACTAGAAGCTTGACCTTGCCATACAGAGCCATTGGCACCCTGAATGTCTAGTCCTCTCACGGTTGGTGCTTGCTGTAACACCCAAGAAACGGGTAATCCCATTAAAAGACTGACTGAAAAAAAGACGATAAAGATAACAACGTAAAGTACTGCTCGCTTCACCTTAACCTCGCTTAAACTGAAGGCGGTTCACATCAATCATGCCCGCTTGATCCGTTCGGTCGATATCTAAAAATTCGACTTCAATACCCTGTTGCTCTTTCAAGTAACGTAACCAATCCACCAGCTGATTAAACGCGAGTGGTTTGATCCACACCTGAACACTCTCATTGCGAGGTTGTACTCGAATCAACTCAACTTTATAACGACGGGCTGAAGAAGAAACCAGTTGATTCAACGGTTGGCTAGAGTAGCTCACACCGCTGCTTTTGCGCAGTGCAGTAATGCCATCCGCTTTATCTTGTACCCAAGCCAGCAACTGTTTTTCACTTTGAATACGTGATTGAGCTAGCTCCGCACGTTGGCTCATTGGCTGTAGCAACCCCCAATAAATAATGCCGATAACGGCAATAGCGCCACACCCCATGACCAAACGCTGCTCACGCTGAGAGATGCTGCTCCACCAAGCCTGAGCTTGAGAAATTAAGTTTTTCATCATCACCTCACAAACGCTTCAAAACAAAGCTGCCAACCACAACGTTATCGCTACGGTTCAGCTGTCCTTGCTCAACATTAAACTTCTCTGCCAATTTCACACGAGCCTGCTCAAAAGGTTGGAAGTCTGAACTGCGAGCTTGAATTCGCACTTCGCCACGTTGACCATCATATTTAAAGCTGGTGATTTCCAAATCGCTGACCTGACCAAGTGTCGCGGGCAGTGCCGCCAACCAAGACAACATCGCCTGCTGACCGCCACCACCAGATAAGCGGCGCTCTTCATCATCCATTTGTCGTTTGAGATAACTAACGGTAGGAATTCGTCGTTTATTCGGGAACACCTGGCGGAAAATACGCTCACTCTCCTCACGATACGCTTGAGCTTGTGCTTCGTACTTGTGGACCACGAGCAACTGCTGCGCAACCATGACGACGATAAGCACGCCCGCAGCAATGGTGGCTTTTTGCCAGAGCTTCCAGTATTTACCCCAAGAAGATTTAGGCTTGAAGATCCCGGTCAGCAAATTGACTTTGCTTTCTGTAACCCCCTTCGCCAGTAACCCCATGGTCATTTCTTCTGGCTGCGGCTCCCATACTTCAGGTAACGCAGATTCAGGGACTGAGCTATAGCAATCGAGCTTCCAACCTTCATGATTTTGTAGATAAGAAGAGAGGTAAAGGTCTAACCAAGAAGCATCGACAACCGCACCCTCTGTCGCTGAGTGACGAATCAACCATTGATCACCAAGCATCGCGGCACTGCTATGCTCTCCCTGAACAGGTAACGCAAGCACATCTGGCAAGATGCGTTTGATGGTGATGCCTTGGCTTGAAAAACGCTGCAATACGGTCTGAATCCAAGCGCGTTCAACAGCGCACACTTGCGCTTTATCCGCTTGTTTACCTAACACGGTAAAGTGAAGGCCATCAACGTCCTGCGCGACTTCATCTTCCACAAGGTACGGTAACATCACGTCGAACTGACGTGTTGCGCCTGGCGGTATATCCACTTGCGTCAAGACCACATCATTACTCGCCAATAGCGCCACAACTTGGCGCTGACCCGCATAAGAGATCAACTCATCTAAGTGTTCCCATCCGGCGATTTCACCGCTGGCAATCACTTCCTGTTGATCTGTCGACCACACCACCCAAGGAATGGTACTTTGTTGTTCGCTACTCAGCCGAACGGTCAGAAACTCGCTCACTGATCCCTCCAAAACGACGGCGAACTACGGTCACCGTCTCTCTATTTGTACTTTGCAAAAGGCTTCGGATACGTACACGTGATTCATCCACCAACACTTGTGCATCCAATTCAAAAAAGGCGCTATCCACACCCAAATAGCCTTTGGCGTTTTTCTTTACATCTTCACTTAAGCCAGCCATTTCTGACTCTGCTAAAAATTCATCAATGCTATCCCACCCATCAAATGGGCGTTTTTCAATTAGCTGAATCGCATCACTACTGCTTAAGTTTGGTGAGAACATTGCCACCAAAATCGGAGCTTGCTCGACTTCAATCGTATTTACGTTTAAACGCCAGTCATCACTTGGTAATGCACAGACCAGCGGTTCCAATTTTTGGAAAATTTCACCACTCACCTGATAGACAGCCCGTAACTCGGAAGCATCTGCCATCCAGCCATTTGACGCTAAATACGCGGGTTTCATCGCTTCATATGTGCTGTCTTCGACCCCGGTTGTGGAGCGAACGGTGTCATCAGCATCAATGTATTCCCAGGTAGAGTCTGCAATGATTTCTGCCTGATACGACTCCACATCCGATTCTTCCAATAAACGCTGCAATACATTGACTAAATACGGTCTTGCGATTTGCTGTCCCGTCGGTTGCACACGGCTCAATACATTGAGGTTAAAGCACGCTTGTTTGTCTCTAATTCGTCCCGCCGCTTGACCATAATCTAGCGGATAGACTTGTTCTTTTATTGCCCACGGCTGACTCATATTGATCGTATCGGTGTCTTTGTAGCTTTGCTCGATACCGACTTTTGCCAACGCCTCTACCCCAAGGCTATACCAATACGCTTGCTGGTAGTTAACTTGATTGGCGCCCCGCTGAAACTGCAAAAACAAACGCTCCGACATGCTGGCGGCAACTGTCGCCATAATCGCCAGTAACATCAGCACAATAATCAAAGCGACACCGCGCTGACGATTAACCATTATTGCTGCCTCCTGAACTTCCTTCTTTCTGACTCAATGTGCCATCAGGAGTCAGATAAGTGCGGGCAATCTCTCCATAATCTTTTAGAGTAAGGATCACAGAAACCGCTTTCGGTAGCGACTTTTCATCATCCCACTCTTTTTTCCATTGTTTACCATCGTAAAAACGCATATCAAACGATTCGACCTGCGTCAGCAATGGGGTAACGATGCCTTGTTGACCCACTGGCGTGTCAGGGTAGCGCCACCATACTCGTTGTAATGTTTCTTCTTTTAAACGATAGCCAACCTTAGTGACCTCCCCTCGGGGAAACTGCTGTTGAGGGTTGTGCCATCCTAAGCGAGCAAACATTAGCCCTTTAGTGTCGGAGTCGAGCAAGTAATCTGACCAAAAAATCAGTTGACTCGCGGGCTCTTCACCATTTGTCCGCGTTTGGCGCATCGCCATTTGACGAAAGTCATTATCCATCATCACCATGGCGCGCTGAATTTCATTTAAGCGCTGAGTTCGCTCTTGTGATAGCGCATTGCTGCGCTGCACTTGCGATACCACTTGATACGCGGCGACACTTAAACTGGCAAAGATGGCAATCGAGACCAACACTTCAATAAGTGTAAAACCTTTTACCAGTTGGCGCTTACTTGCGCGTGGATTCTTATTGCGCCACATAACTTCGTACCGTCACGACTGGGCTCGCGTTTTTCTCTACCGCGACGCTCACATCAAATGCTTTCAGCAATGGCTGCGTGGTGGCAACAGGCGTGACTTTCCAGTACCAAGTGCGGCCAGCCAGCTCTTCTGTGCCGTTCTTTACTTTAAGTTCACTGGTACTCAACATCACGTTGGCCATCTGATTATCCACAACCATGGCTGCAAACATTTTTTCTTCTAAATAACTGATCGTATTAATATGCTGGCTCACCGAGCGAATGACGCTGATGGCAGCGGTGGCGAAAATAGCCAGTGCGACCAATACTTCCAGTAGTGTCATGCCTCTCGTCCGGCGATGACTCCAATGTGGGCGAGCTTGCTTAGAATTGCGCATTCTCATCCTCTTTCACTTCTTCGCCCGGCGCTAGTAACAAGATTTGTCCACTTTCTTTTCCGATGACTCGCCACCCGTCATTAAAGGCGTCACCATTTTGCGGAAAAAAAGACAGAGTAAATGGCGTAACCTCTGCACTGGAAAAGATAAACACTTGCGGTGGCTTAACTTTCTTTTCGTCGTCGTCTTCTTCAGCAAACATGTCTTCATCAAAAAGAGAGCCCGGTTTGAATAAGCGATCATCATTATCCCAAGCACCGCCACCTAGCTCGAGCAGTAGCGTAATGTCATCTTCCAACTTGGTTTTGCTCGGAATTTGCTTTAACTCCAGAGGCTGCCAACCTTCCGCGGTCAAACTCAGTAGAGCGTACGTTGATTTAGCGTCATCCACTCGAACGCCAAAGTCTTTACCGCTTAGTACGGCCTCTTCGTTAAGTAGCTGTAAACGCTGAAAAAAGCTTTGAGCATACTGTTTGGAAAGATCTTTTTGGCTGGTCGGTAATGTCGTGATCACGGCCACTGCCGTGAGGGATAGCAAAACCAGCACCAATAGAATTTCTATCAATGTAAAACCGTTGTGTTTTCGCATTTGCTTCATTAGTGCTGGCTTAGGCTCTATTTATTGGAAATCTTGCATGTTCCAGTTGCCAATATCTGCAGCTGGACCTTCTCCACCCTCTTGGCCATCTGCGCCTAGAGTGAAGATGTCAATCGTACCGTTATCGCCTGGGCTTAGGTACTGGTACTGGTTACCCCAAGGGTCATTAGGAAGACGTTTGATGTAACCGCCATCACGGTAGTTGCGAGGCTCTGGGTTAGAAGGCTTGCTAACTAATGCTTCCAGGCCTTGGTCTGTCGTTGGGTAAACGCTGTTATCCAACTTGTACATATCTAGGGCATTTTCCAGCGCTACGATGTCCGTAATCGCTTTTTGTTGGTCAGCCTTCTCTTTGTTACCCAATAGGTTTGGAACAACGAAACTTGCCAAAATACCAAGGATAACGACAACAACCATCACTTCTAAAAGTGTGAAACCGTGTTGTTGTTTACTACGTTTAAATTTCATTTTTTTCTCCGAAAGTTAGATTCAAGCCATGCCGTAAGTAGACACGTCTTAATTCGAATTTATCCGCTCATCAAGTTATTCATTTCTAGCATTGGCATCAAGGTCGCCATCACAATGAACAACACTAATCCAGCCATTAAGGCAATTAATGCAGGAGTGAATACGCCTAACGCAATATTGACTGTAGATTCAAAGTTTTGATCTTGGTTATCGGCAGCACGCGTCAACATGCTCTCCAATTCACCACTTTGCTCACCACTGGCGATCATGTGTAGCATCATTGGTGGGAACAGACGAGTTTGATCCAACGCCTTACGCAGGCTGGCACCTTCTCGAACGTTATCCGCCGCAAGCAATACTTGCTGCTTCACATAGCGATTAGACATAACATCCACCGCAACGCGCATGCCTTCTAGAATTGGAATCGCACTGGAAGTACAAATCGAAAGTGTTCGTGCGAATCGTGCGGTATTCAAACCTCGAGAGATTTTGCCTAATAGCGGTAGACTCAAGATTTTTCTATCCCAAGCTAAGCGAAAGTCTGGTTTTTGCAACGCCAGTTTGAGCCCATAGAAAAACACCACCAGCACGACGAAGATGATAAGCCCCCAATCTTGCACAAACTCACTGGCTGCCAGTAAGAACTGTGTTGACTGAGGTAACTCTTGTCCCATCTGAATGATTGGCTCAATGATTTTGGGTACCACTGTCGCTAATAAGAAAGAAACAATAACAACCGCAAACACCACTAAAACCACCGGGTAGATCATGGCTTGAAGCAGTTTGGAACGCATCTTCTGACGGTTTTCGACGTAGTCCGCCAAACGCTCTAATACCGTATCAAGATGGCCTGACTTTTCACCCGCCGCAACCATGGAGCGATAGAGTTCATCAAACACGTGTGGGTAATCAGCAAAGCTGTCGGCGAGCGGATAACCCTCGGTTACTTTCGAGCGAACCGCAGCCAGCATAGAACGAATTCTCGGCTTTTCAGCCTGCTCAGAGACCGCGCGCAAACATTCTTCCAGAGGCATACCTGATTGGACTAACGTGGACAATTGACGTGTGATTAGTGCCAGCTCAGATGTTGAGATGCCGCGCTTAAAGCTGACTGAGCCTGAAGACTTAGCCGATTTAGCTTTCGTCTCAACCACTTCAATCGGGATCATCCCTTGCTCTTTGAGTCGCTGGCGCACTTGTCGGGCGTTGTCCCCTTCTATCGTGCCTTTTTTATGCTTGCCTTTTGCATCTAGCGCTTTGTACTCAAATGCCGCCATTAGGTTTCCTTCGTCACTCGCATCACTTCTTCAAGTGACGTAATACCACGACGTACTTTGCTTAGACCATCACTGCGAATACTTGGCGTATGGGCGCGAACGGCTCTCTCAATTTCTTGCTCACCAGACTCTCGGTGAATCAATTCTTGCACTTGCTCATCGACCATAATGAGCTCGTGGATACCTGTTCGACCTCGGTAGCCTTTTTGGTTACACGCTTCGCAGCCCTTAGCACGGTGTAGCTCTAGTGGTTCATGTGCTTCCATACCAAACAGTTTCTTCTGTTCAGCATCGGCTTCATACGGTTCTTTGCAACTCGGGCAAAGCGTACGAACCAAGCGCTGTGCTAACACACCTAATAACGATGAAGAAATAAGGAATGGCTCAATGCCCATATCGCGTAGACGCGTGATCGCACCAACAGCGGTGTTGGTGTGAAGGGTCGACATTACTAAGTGACCCGTTAAGGACGCTTGCACTGCAATTTGTGCGGTTTCTAAGTCACGGATCTCACCGACCATCACCACGTCAGGGTCCTGACGCAGAATGGCACGCAAGCCACGCGCAAAAGTCATGTCGACCTTCGGGTTCACCTGAGTCTGACCGATGCCATCAATGTCAAATTCGATCGGGTCTTCAACCGTTAAGATATTGCGTTCGTTACTGTTGATCTCTTGCAAGCCAGCGTACAAAGTCGTCGACTTACCAGAACCCGTCGGGCCGGTGACCAAGATAATACCGTGAGGACGCTGAATAAGATGACGGAAATTGTCGTGCACGGAAGGCGTCATACCTAAGCTATGCAAATCGAGACGCGTCGCGTTTTTATCCAACAGACGCATAACTACTCGCTCACCATGTGACGACGGCATTGTAGAAACACGCACATCAACCGCACGACCACCAATACGCAGTGAGATACGACCATCTTGAGGTACACGCTTTTCTGCAATATCCAGCTTCGCCATGACCTTCACTCGCGACACTAACAGTGGTGCAAGCTTACGACTTGGAGTGAGCACTTCACGCAATACGCCATCGACACGGAAACGAATCGAAAGGGTTTTCTCGAAAGTTTCGATGTGAATATCCGACGCCCCTTCTTTGATCGCTTCACCCAACATCGCATTGATCAACTTAATGATTGGTGCATCGTCTTCTGACTCTAGCAAGTCTTCATCATGCGGCAGCTCTTCAGCCAATGAGAAAAAGTCGTCGCTATCGGCACCGATGTCTTCCATCAATTGACGCGCTTCAGACGAGTCACGCTGATAGGCTTCGGTCAGCTTTTTATCAAAGGCTTCTTTATCGATAGGCTGCGGTACGAAGCTTTTCTTCAGCACACGACGGACTTCGACCAGAGCCGCTGGGTTGAGCGGCTCGACATAGTAAAGAATGGGCGGACGCTCAGGATGCTCTGTCTCT
The DNA here is from genome assembly GCF_020515785.1 of Vibrio sp. E14. Taxonomy (NCBI): domain Bacteria; kingdom Pseudomonadati; phylum Pseudomonadota; class Gammaproteobacteria; order Vibrionales; family Vibrionaceae; genus Vibrio; species Vibrio sp. E14. The sequence goes on along the minus strand of NZ_JAHPJI010000004.1, from coordinate 107,400 downwards.
AGCACCAGTTTAAAGCGATTGGCAAAACTGAATGGCAGACGACGCATACTTGGCGCTGTGTCTAACATATCAACCATTAGTTGTTTTCCATTTGATCAATAAACGCTTGGATCTCGGTTGGGTGCTGACGCTCCTGGCCAAAGGCCGGCATGACAGGGATCTTCTCGTCAGCCATCAACTTCAATCCTTGATCCGCTTTGTAGAGCTGCTCTGCGCGAATAAAGTTGTATTTGCGCTGTGTAATGCCGTCTGCGGTCATACCATCACGAATAATCGTCGGCTTGATGAACACCATCAAGTTACGCTTTTCTGTTTGCGTACTGGTTGATTTGAACAGATGACCAAGCACTGGGATGTCACCCAGTAGCGGTACTTTTGACTCACTTTCGAGTGCACGTTCATCAACCAAGCCACCAAGAACCAGCATCTGACCATCTTGGATCATAACTGAGGTATTTAGCTGACGCTTAGCAAATCGAACGTCAACCGCACCGTTTGCACCCAACACATTGGACACTTCTTGCTCAATATTTAACTGAACAGAGTCACCTTCGTTAATTTGTGGCACAACCTTAAGCTTGATGCCCACTTCTTTACGATCAACCGTTTGGAATGGATTGTCGTTGTTTGAGCCAGCCGTAGAGCCTGTGATAACAGGCACTTCTTCACCAACAATAAATGATGCTTCACCATTATCCATTACAGTGATACTTGGAGAAGATAGAATGTTTGAGTTGGAGTCAGTCGCTACCGCACTGACTAAGGCAGTCCAGTCCCCCATCACGATGCTCATCGCAGCGCCGTTAACACCGCTCAGTGCTGATGCAAGAGTAGAATAGTCACCAGATTCAGTAACATCATATGGCGTTCGTTCGCCATTCGCATTTGTGTAGTATTCAGTTCGAGTTTGATCTTTTGCTTCTTCTAGACCAACCATTACCTGACCAATCGGTGCACCAGAGTTACCGTACTGAATCACCGCACCGGTTTCCAGTGAGCCCCACTGAACACCTAAGTTAATGCCGTCACCTTCTGACATTTCAACGATCAGCGCCTCAATCAAGACTTGAGCACGACGAATATCAAGCTGAGCAATAACATCTTGTAGCGCATTCATGATATCTGGTGGAGCCGTTAATACTAAGGCGTTGGTCGCTGCGTGCGCAGCAATCACCACTTCACCACGCTGGGCACCTGACGCTTTCTGGCCGACTTGCTTTTCAGCTTGTAGGTTATCGGAAACACCTTTTAGTACATCCACCAAATCTTCAGCTTTCGCGTTCTTCAGGTAAACCACGCGGTTATTACCTTTGGTCGCCATTTCAACGTCAAGTTGACGAATCAATCGCTTCAGACGCGCACGTACTTTAGGATCGCCAGAAATCAAAATCGCGTTGGTGCGTTCATCGGCAACAATTTTAGGCTCAAGGAACTCAGGCGTGCTCTTCTGATTGGTGCTTTTATTCAGTGCTTCAACAATACGCACCATTTCAGCAGCAGAAGCATTGCGCAGTTCCACCAGCTCAATTTCTTTATCACCCGCTTGGTCAACACGCTTAATGATTTCTGCTAAGCGATTTACGACCGCCGCACGACCTGTGATTAAGATGATGTTCGCAGGATCGTAGTGAACTACGTTACCAGCACCAGCATTATCAATCAGTTGACGAAGTAGAGGAGACAACTCACGAACCGACACATTACGCACCGCAACAACTCGAGTGATAACGCTATCGCCTTGCGCGCTGCCATCACCTAATACAGGGATTGCTGACGTTTTTGAGTCTTTCGCTTTGATAACCTTAAGTACACCGTTGTCCATTTCTACGACGGCGTAGCCGTATACTTCGAGTACGTTAAGGAAAAAGCTGTAGTATTGCTCTTCGTTAAGCACGTCATAGCTGCGGACATCGATTTTACCGCGCACTGAAGGGTCAACAATGATGGTCTTTTCGAGATTACGACCCACTATGTTGATGAATTCTTGAATATCAGTGCCTTTAAAGCTGGCACTAAATTCGTTTGCTATTGCACCTGGGACGCAGAGTAAACTTCCTGCTAGTAGCCAAGCACTTTTGCTGAACCAATGTTTCACGTATGTCTCCCTGAACTTACGCCGGTTGCCTAAGTCTTACAATTGGATATAGATATCGTACTGTTGGCCGTCGCGCTCAACAGTTAAATTTAATTCTTGCGGATCGCTCATCACTTGCATCAGTTGTACTGAAGAAGACGGGTCACTTAAATCGATCCCATTAAGCTGCACCGCAATATCACCAGGTTCTAGACCCACATCATTAAACAGCGCGGCATCACGACCCGGTGACACTCGATAACCAACAATGCCTCCGTCTCTTTTGACGGGTGAAATGGTGATGTATTTGAAAACGCTTTGTGGATCTTTCGCAATTTCCTCTCGGATTTGCTCTAATTTTTCTCCAACGTCAGACGCTGCTTCTGCTCGTTGAGATTGGGCTCTGGCTATCTGCGGCGATTCAGATAGCTTCTTATATTCTATACCCTGCATCATTAAGGTCTCGTCTCGACCTTGGTTATCAATGATGACGCGATCCACTAATACGGCTTTTAGTGTCGCACGCGTACCTTCAATTTCTTCACCTAAACCATACGTTGCTTGCTTGCCACGGTTGGCAATGACAGCAAGGCTGGTATTCGCATCACTGCTTGCAACCGCGCCAACCAGTGTAAGGTTAAGGCGCGTCTTAGGAGCGTCTTTAACAACAGGTTGTTCTACAACTACAGGCTTTTGTTCAGTGAATTTACCGAATAGGTTGGCATTCTGAAGGGCATTAAAATCTATCGCGTCGCCTTTATTGCTCGCAACAACGCTGCTCGTCGATGGACGCCATTGCGGCACTTCCGACGATTGAGGTATGGCTAACCATACAATTTTGCCAAGTATCCATCCGGTTATCGCAATAAACAGACAGGTGAGCAACAAGCTAAGTTTGGCTTGAATTGTATAATTATTGGACTTGATCTGAGCCAGTAGCGGTCTGCTTGATAATCCTGCACTTAGCTCTAAACGTTTCACTGAATGGATTCCTTTATTCTAACGTTCGTCATTTAAGCTATAACAATAGCTATCGACTTTAAATTGCTAAATTTGCAATAAAATTATTACTCAACAAAGAGCAGTGAACTATATCACAAGTTGTCTTTCATACCTTTTTCTTATGCAGTTTTTGCCAACTCCCTTGAAAAAAATACGCCTTGACTCCATCTGTAGGTGAATAATCCATCACTCATTGCCATATTCGGGCAGTGATTAGATAGCGTAGTGTTCTATGAGTTCCCTAAATGAAGCCGTTAGGCTAGATAAATGGCTATGGGCCGCAAGATTTTATAAAACCCGCTCTGTCGCTCGTAACATGGTCGATGGTGGTAAAGTCCACTATAATGGCCAACGAAGCAAACCGAGTAAAATCGTTGAAGTGGGCGCCGAAGTAAGACTTCGTCAAGGCAACGAAGAAAAAACGGTGATCATCGAAAAAATTTCTGATCAACGCCGAGGCGCTCCCATCGCACAGACCTTGTATCGCGAAACTAATGAAAGTATAGCGAAACGTGAGGAACACGCGACTCAACGTAAGCTTAATGCCCACAACCCAAGTCCAGAACGCCGCCCAGATAAAAAGCAGCGCAGAGACATCATTAAGTTCAAACACCAATAAAAGCCGGAATTACCAACGAGGAAAGCACTCCATGGCAAATAATGTTTTAAACCGCTACCTATTCGAAGATCTTTCAGTACGTGGCGAGTTGGTACAATTGGATGAAGCGTACCAACGTGTTATCTCCAGCAAGGAATATCCGGCAGCAATAGAGAAACTGCTGGGTGAGCTACTCGTTTCAACCACTCTTTTAACTGCCACTCTTAAGTTCGAAGGCTCAATCACCATTCAGCTACAAGGCGACGGCCCTGTATCTCTTGCCGTTATCAACGGTGACCACAAGCAACGCGTTCGTGGCGTGGCTCGCTGGGAAGGCGATATTGCCGATGATGCAAGCCTCCACGATCTCATGGGCAAAGGTTACCTCGTTATCACTATCGAACCGAAAAACGGTGAGCGTTACCAAGGTGTCGTTGGATTAGAAGGTGATACTCTAGCCGACGTACTAGAAGGCTACTTCGCAAACTCAGAGCAGCTAAAAACGCGCCTATGGATCCGCACGGGCGAGCACGAAGGTAAAGCCCACGCAGCAGGCATGTTGATTCAAGTAATCCCTGATGGCACTGGTTCACCAGATGATTTCGAGCATCTAGAGCAACTGACTGACACGGTAAAAGATGAAGAGCTATTTGGTTTAGAAGCTAACGAACTACTATACCGCCTATATAACCAAGACAAAGTGCGCCTTTACGAACCGCAACCTGTCGAATTCCATTGTGGCTGTTCTCGTGATCGTAGTGGTGCCGCTATCATCACCGTTGAGAAAGCTGAAATTTATGACATTTTGGCTGAAGTAGGATCCGTTTCTTTACATTGTGATTACTGTGGCACGACCTATACGTTCGACGAAGCGGAAGTCACCGAGCTGTATGCACAAGCTTCTGCGGACAAGAAAACCCTGCATTAATTTACATAGCTTATCAAGCACGTAATTTACCCTACAAAATGCCAGCTTAATGCTGGCATTTTTGTGATCAACCCCTCGTAATACCTCGCTTCAAGCGTAATAAAACAACTGCTTAATTTTAAACAATTAATAATGATTTTGCCCTAGCGCAAAGGATTGCGTGCACGATAAACTATTCCCACCAATATGTGACGGGTTACCTAAAACCTTATTGAAATCATGGATAAATTTTGAGCTATCTCCCTGTTTTCTCCCCACCCCGTTGCTAGCATGGTGAGCAGATTAAAATTAAAACATTCTTACAAAATCCCTACAAAAATCCTTATAAGGAGCACCTATGACCGTTATGGAACATACTAAGGCTGCAACACTTGATCTAACCAAGCACGGACTGCATAACGTTAAAGAGGTTATTCGCAACCCTAGCTACGAAATGTTGTTTGAGGAAGAAACGCGTGAAGACCTAACTGGTTATGAGCGTGGCGTGGTTACTGAACTAGGTGCGGTTGCCGTTGACACTGGCATCTTTACTGGTCGCTCACCAAAAGATAAATACATCGTCAAAGACGCTACGACAGAAGAGCATATGTGGTGGACGTCTGATCAAGTAAAAAATGACAACAAACCAATCACTCCAGAAGTGTGGGACGAGCTGAAAGAACTGGTCACAAACCAGCTTTCTAACAAACGCTTGTTTGTTGTTGACGGTTACTGTGGTGCAAACCCAGATACGCGTTTGAGCATTCGTGTTATCACGGAAGTCGCATGGCAAGCGCACTTCGTTAAAAACATGTTTATCCGCCCAACGGAAGAAGAATTGGCAACATTTGAACCAGACTTCGTGGTAATGAATGGCGCAAAATGCACTAACCCAAAATGGGAAGAGCAAGGTCTGAACTCAGAAAACTTCACCGTATTTAACCTAACCGAGCGCATGCAACTTATCGGTGGTACTTGGTACGGCGGTGAGATGAAGAAAGGCATGTTCGCAATGATGAACTACTTCCTTCCATTAAAAGACATCGCATCAATGCACTGTAGCGCTAACATGGGCAAAGACGGCGACGTAGCGGTATTCTTTGGTCTCTCTGGTACCGGTAAAACCACACTATCAACTGACCCTAAACGTGCGCTAATTGGTGATGATGAGCACGGTTGGGATGATGACGGCGTCTTCAACTTCGAAGGTGGTTGTTACGCGAAAACCATCAAGCTATCGAAAGAAGCGGAGCCAGACATCTACAACGCAATTCGCCGTGATGCACTGCTAGAAAACGTAACGGTACGTAGCGATGGTTCTATCGACTTTGATGATGGTTCGAAAACAGAAAACACTCGTGTTTCTTACCCTATCTACCATATCGACAACATCGTTAAGCCAGTATCAAAAGGCGGTCACGCGAATAAAGTGATCTTCCTATCAGCGGACGCATTTGGTGTGCTACCTCCAGTGTCTAAATTGACACCTGAGCAAACTAAGTACCACTTCCTATCTGGCTTTACTGCAAAATTGGCAGGAACAGAGCGTGGTATTACTGAGCCAACACCAACCTTCTCTGCATGTTTTGGCGCAGCGTTCCTAACGCTTCACCCAACTAAATACGCAGAAGTACTGGTTAAACGTATGGAAGCAGCAGGCGCTGAGGCTTACCTAGTGAACACAGGTTGGAACGGCACTGGCAAACGTATCTCGATTCAAGATACGCGCGGCATCATTGATGCGATTCTTGATGGTTCGATTGAAGATGCACCAACTAAGCACATTCCTATCTTCAACCTTGAAGTACCAACTTCACTACCAGGTGTGGATCCAAGCATTCTAGACCCTCGTGACACGTACGTTGATCCACTTCAGTGGGAAAGCAAAGCGAAAGACTTGGCTGAACGCTTTATCAATAACTTTGATAAATACACGGACAATGCGGAAGGTAAATCTCTGGTTGCCGCTGGCCCTCAGATTGATTAAGTCGAGTAACAACGACGTCGCGTAAACCACAGTGATAAGTGGGCAGCCACTTATCACTTTTACGTAGACCAAGTTACAAAAAACCGCTTCAAGCCCCTCTTTTGAGGGGCTTTTTATTGAATACCGCAGAATATTGATACAAGCTAAAGCCTATCTAGTTTTATTTAATAGCAAACGTAGGTTCTAGCAGGGATGAAAACAGCGCGTCGAGTTCTAATTCTGTTACTGGTTATCTTAGTTGCCATTCCGGCCACTACGATTGCGCTGTTAACAACATCTTACGCCGATGCAACTTGGCGTCTGCTATCAAACAGCATTTCCTTGCCCTTTCAAGCAGAAAGCGTGCGTTACGATTTTCCCTACCACCTAACTTTACAGGGTGTGAACACAAACGTAGACGACGCTTCTTATATCGAGCAAGTCGATTTATGGATGAATCCCGATGTTTATCGCGATGGTAAATGGATCGTTGATAGCTTATTGATTGATGGACTTAATTTGCAGTATGGCGCGCCAAAGCTCCCGCCTTTAGATAACGTTTTGTTCCATCAAATCGCGCTCAAAAATATTGATTACGCCGACGAGCAGTTTTCTGGTAATGGTATTGACCTTCAAATTCAATCACCACTGTGGAATGGCCAGTTAATACCATATGGCGAGGTTCAACTTGCAGCCGACCAGATCTATTGGAATGGCGAAGCCTTTAATCAGGTCTTGGTCGACATGGACTACAAACCGCAAGACAGTACGCTCTATGGCACCTCATTTAACTGGCGTAACAGTCAAATTTCAGGGCAAGGCGAGCAGTATCCACAAGGCTGGTCTTTAGTGAATGTGACCATCAATAAGTTGCAACTCAATCATATCCAGCTCCAATCACTGCTTGCTAAACCTTGGCAAGCAATGCCATTCAAGATTAATCACATTAATAGCTTAGACTTACTGAACGCCGATATTGAATGGGGCGATTGGCACTGGCAAAACTTAGAGCTCTCCGTAGAAAACGCCACACTGCCACTATCTCTCTGGGAGACAACGGCTCAAGTTTCATTGCAGGCGGATAGCGTCCAATTCCAACAGCAAACCGCAATAGAGCCGCGTTTAAGTGCTGCTATAGAGCCTGGAAAAATCCAGCTCAACGATCTCAGCTTAGATTGGCAGCAAGGTCGTGTGCAGGTCTCTGGGGTGTTCACTCCAACGCAATGGCAACTCGAAGAAGCCTCCATTCAAGGCCTCAAGTGGGCAATACAACCTGAAGATAACCAAAACTGGTGGCACGCCGCCATCAGTAAGTTAGATCATGTCACAATCCAACGACTCGACATCGAGCGCAGCCAGATCATTCAGCTATCTCACGAACCTTATTGGCAGTTCTCCGGTTTAAACATCGAAGGGCAGCAGCTTGATCTTAAACAGGTCAATCAACGTTGGGGCCTTTGGCATGGCGATCTGGACGCTAGCGTTGTAAACGCCAGTTATAACCAAGTGCTCACGTCTCATGCTGCACTTGCCATGCAAAGTGAGAATGGCTTTTGGCAACTGACACGCCTTTTTGCACCACTCGAGCAAGGCTACGTAGAAGGCATCGGACAGATAAACCTAAGTACTCCGAGCCAGCCTTGGGCACTCAACCTCAATGCCGATGGCATTCCCTTATCACTCTTCCACGATTATTTACCCAACACACTGGCCATTGATGGTTTTTCCGATCTCAGCCTCGATTTACAAGGATTATCAGGTGATCGCAACATGCTGGCCTACAGCTTATCTGGTGAAGTGGAAGCCAACCTACGAGATACCCGTTTTAAATCCCAAGCGAATCATTCGCTCAAAGCCATTACCTTAAGTCCGCTGCGTTTAAGCGCGCAACGAGGGAAAGTCGCCATAGAACCAGTCACCATTTCTGGGAAAGCTATGAGTGGTAGGGTTTGGGGCGAGTTTGATATGGCCAACAACCCGCTAAATGGCATTGTTTATCAATTGAAAGAGTCGTGCGGGAGCGTTGAAGGCGATCTACTCAGTGGCGAAATCCATCATAATGAATGTTTAAAAGCACCAGCACCAAAAGCACCGGCTGATGTTGAAAGCACTCCACAAACAAGTGAATCAGCCATGGAGCTGCCAACTGCGATTGATAACATCAATGTGGAGATTCAAGAGGAAGAATTTTCCGAAGAAATTGTCGAAGAAGACGAAGCATCTGTCACTGATCCCACCACAGAGGAACAAATCCTCCCACCGACAGAGCAAGAAAGCGAAAAGAATAAGCGCCCTACAGATCAGTAAGGCGCCCTCTCAATTAACAGCTGAGTAATTGCGAATAGTTCGGTATCAGCATATAGGTACCAACAAAATCTACGGCTGGCGTGTCGCCACTATAAATCACCACGTGAATGACGATGCGTGCTTTACGCCCTGACTCCAATCGATCTAGGTCACCACTGATCCCATCTAACGAAGTACTTGCCACGGGGTTTTGTTCGACTGGTTGACGATAACGAATCGAGCTGTCGGCCAACACAATATCACCATGCAAACCGCGCTCTTTAAGCAGCAGCCACGTCATACCCCACCCCGTCAAGGTAGCTAAAGTAAAAGCCGACCCCGCAAACATGGTGTTATGCGGATTAAGGTTTGGATTAAGTTGCGCGCAGCATTCAAACTGGTAACCCGTGTACTGGTTAATTTTTATCCCCATTTTGTCACTAATTGGGATCTGTTGCTCCCAGCGCTGCTGAAGTTCAGTGCACCATTCTGGGCGACGCAACACATTCGCCATCGGATCCAATGGTTTCACCATTTGTTGGTGACGCACAGGACCGCGCTCATCGGTTAGTTCACCGCGACGCTCAAAGCCATTTTTCTCGTAAAATGCGATAGCATCTTCACGGGCATTACACACCAAGCGCTTCGCCCCTTCTTGGCGCGCTAACGACTCTAGTGCAACCAAAACCAGCGAACCCATCCCCTTACTGCGGCGATTATTTTTAACCGCCATATAGCGGATTTGGCCATCATTATCCGGCGTAATGTATAAACGACCGATCGCCATAGGACGACCTCGGCCATCAACAATCATACGGTGATGGCTCATTTCATCGTATTCATCGCGTTCAGAGCCAATTGGCATACGCCATGGCTCACGAAGCAGTTGCCAGCGAAACTGATAATACTTGTTTATCTGATTATCGGTTTTGGGAGTAATGAGTTTGAACATATCAATCCTTTGAAAGCACAACACTAATAAATGTCGGAAAAATCACTCCAAGCCAATTCCATGAGCTTGGAGTTAAAGCTTAGACTATGGTACCGGTGTTACCAGACTAGACCTGCAACCAAAACGTCACCGGACCGTCATTCACTAAGGACACTTTCATATCGGCAGCGAAGCGGCCACGCTGTGTGGGTAAAACTTGTTCACACAAATCAGAAAAGTAATCATACAAGCGCTCAGCATCAGCAGGATGCGCACCGCGAGAAAAGCCAGCACGAGTGCCTTTTTTTGTATCCGCAGGTAACGTAAATTGAGAAACCACCAGCACTTTGCCTTCTACCTGTTTGACGTTCAGGTTCATCTTACCTTCATCATCTTCGAACACGCGGTAGGTCGTAACACGCTCCATCAAGCGTTTTGCTTTGGCCTCATCGTCGTCTTTCTCTACTCCTAATAAGACCAGCAGACCACGATCAATTTCCCCTACGACTTCACCATCCACACGGACGGCAGCTTCACTGACTCGTTGAATTAGCGCTATCACTACTCTCGCTTCCTTCATCTGTTAACTGAGATTCAGCGGTCGAGTGTATCATGTCTAAATCTTCACTCCAGTGCTCTCGCTCACCAAGCGCTGCTGTGACTTCCGCACCCAATAACACGATCATCCAGCATAAATACACCCAAACAAACAAGATAGGAATCGCGGCTAACGCGCCGTAAATGAGCTGATAAGACGGGAACTGCGTGATGTAGAGTGCAAAGCCCTTTTTACTTAATTCGAACAGTATCGCAGCGACTGCTGCTCCCATCGCGCCATGAGCCAAGTGCACTTTTTTATTCGGCACCAGAATATATAAGCCAAGGAAAGCGAAAAAAGACAACAACAGCGGTAACCAACGTAAAAACAGATTGAACGCACCAGATAATGTCTCGTTCTCTAAAATTTGCAGTGAGGTCACGTAGGACGTCGCCGCGATGCTCGCACCGACCATGATCGGCCCTAACGTGAGTACCATCCAATACATAGAGAATGAAAAGACTAAACGGCGCTTGTCTTTAACTCGCCAAATGTAGTTTAAGTTCTTATCAATGTTCGAAATCAGCATGACTGCGGCGATGAATAGAAACCCACCGCCAACCGCGCTCATTTTGCCCGTATTCGCCACAAATTCCTGTAATGCCGTATGTACAGCTTCTCCAGAAGCTGGCACAAAATTCTCAATAATGTAGCCTTGCAGCACCTCACCAACGTTCGCAAAAACGGGAAATTTCGACAATATTGATAACAATACCGTCAGCATTGGCACGATGGATAACAAGGTAATGTAGGCAAGATAGCCCGCGTTCACATTGACGCGATCATGTGTTAATCGCTTAAGAAGATACTTAAAAAACGCGACGCAATTTGGCAGTAGATTGATTAATCTTGCCTTGTAACTCTCTGATAACTGGTTCATAGTTCATCCCATAATTAGCGTCGAGGACATAAGAATGCCTTATTTATTAGCAATTGTACTATCAATTTTCACTTTAACAGGGTGTCAATCTGCTTATTACTCAGCGATGGAGCAAGTTGGGTACCATAAACGAGATATTATGGTCGACCGCGTTGAAGATGCCAAAGAATCTCAACAAGATGCACAAGAAGAATTCACCAGTGCACTCGAAGCCTTATCTGCGATCACTAATTTTGATGGTGGTGAGCTAGAAAGTGTCTACAACAAAATCAATGACAAGTACGAAGACAGCGAAAAAGCGGCGCAAGACGTTCGTGACCGCATTGCTGCGATTGAAGACGTTTCCGGCGCACTGTTTAATGAATGGCAAGACGAACTAGAGCTGTACTCGAGCGCGAAATTGCGCCGTTCAAGCGAACAAAAGCTACGTGAAACCAAAGCTTCGTACAAAACCATGCTTAGCGCAATGAAGCGTGCAGAGAAAAAGATGACACCGGTACTAAATACACTGCGCGACAACACGTTGTACTTGAAACACAACCTTAACGCGAGTGCGATTGGCTCTCTACAAGGTGAATTTTCTAGTCTAGAGAAAGACATTCAGTTTGCCATCAAACAGATGAACGAAGCGATTGCAGAGTCTGATAAATTCCTACAAAAGCTCAATCAAAAGTAAATGATTCAAACCTCCTCCTAGCGAGGAGGTTTTAGTCTGCGACCTCATCAAATAAACCGATGACTCTTCGAACAAAGCCTACTCGTTCTAGCACACTGCCCCATGGCACTTCTACCACTTCGTAACCTAATTCAGCATAGATATCCACTAAGGATTGATGAATCTCCAATGCTTCTTCAAAGCTGTGTGGACGAACTTCATCTTGCACGTAAATGGATGCTTCAGGTCGACAAGTAAACACCTGGCTATGGTACCCAGCACTTTCGGTTAAGAAAGCTTGGTCAACCTTACAACCGCCCACTTGTAAGTAAGCAATGATGTCTGGGATCGCGCGATCAACAAACGCAACGTCATGACAACGCGCATCACTCTTTTGCTTGCTCATCAAGTCGAGACACAATTGAGCAAACTCAGGCAGGTTCGTCCACGGCAAGATACCGTCGTCTAACTGGCTTTGCTGTTCAATCAGCGTACGAGAGCTCTCTGCAAACGTCGCATACCCTTGCCGCTCTAATGCATTCAGTAGGGTGGTTTTCCCCGCACCAGGGCCACCAGTAATCACGATTGGCTTCATGCTGATATTTTCATTCTCTAGATACAAAAAACCCTGAGCATAACTCAGGGCTTCTTCTTAATTGAATCGCTTAACGAAAGTTATTTCGCGCCACGAGAAGCACGTTTACGATCGCTTTCCGTTAGGAATTTCTTACGGATACGGATGCTTTCAGGTGTTACTTCTACTAGCTCGTCGTCATCGATGAACTCAAGCGCTTGCTCTAGCGTCATGATGATTGGCGGAGTTAGAACCTGTGCGTCATCTGTACCAGATGCACGAACGTTGGTTAGCTGCTTACCTTTCAGTGCGTTTACTGTTAGGTCGTTGTCGCGGCTGTGAATACCGATAACCATGCCTTCGTAAACTTCCACACCGTGACCGATAAATAGACGACCACGTTCTTGAAGGTTGAACAGTGCGTTAGTTAGCGCTTTACCCGCAGCGTTAGCAATCAGAACACCGTTGATACGCTGACCGATGTTACCGCCTTTGTGTGGGCCGTAGTGGTCAAACGTATGGTATAGAAGACCAGAACCAGAAGTCAGTGTCATGAATTCCGTTTGGAAGCCGATCAGACCACGAGATGGCATGATGAAGTCCATACGTACACGGCCTTTACCGTCTGGAGCCATATCTTTCAGCTCACCTTTACGTAGGCCGATATTCTCCATGATACCGCCTTGGTGCTCTTCCATTACGTCGATAGTTACCGTTTCAAACGGTTCCATTAGCTGACCATCTTCTTCTTTGATGATTACTTCTGGACGAGATACGGCAAGCTCGAAGCCTTCACGACGCATGTTTTCGATCAGGATAGACAGGTGAAGCTCACCACGGCCTGATACGCGGAATTTGTCTGGATCGTCTGTTTGCTCAACGCGCAGTGCAACGTTGTGTACCAGTTCCTTCTCTAGACGCTCAAGGATGTTACGTGAAGTGACGAACTTACCTTCTTTACCAGCGAATGGAGACGTGTTTACTTGGAACGTCATGGTTACTGTTGGTTCATCAACAGACAGTGCTGGTAGTGCTTCTACTGCGTTTTGTGCACAGATAGTGTCAGAGATTTTAAGCTCGCCAAGACCAGTGATTGCAATGATATCACCCGCGTTAGCTTGCTCAACTTCGTGACGCTCTAGGCCTAGGTAGCCCATTACTGTGCCCACTTTACCGTTGCGAGTTTTGCCGTCTGCACCAACAACCGTTACTTGCTGGTTTGGCTTAACGCTACCACGAGTTACACGGCCAACGCCGATAACGCCAACGTAAGAGCTGTAATCCAACTGAGAGATTTGCATCTGTAGTGGACCATCTAGGTCAACTTCTGGTGCAGCTACTTCGCCAACGATAGTTTCGAATAGCGGTTCCATGTTCTCGCCAGTTTCGCCTTCTTCTAGAGAAGCCCAACCGTTAAGAGCAGAAGCGTAAACCACTTTAAAGTCTAACTGTTCGTCTGAAGCACCTAGGTTGTCGAATAGGTCGAACACTTGGTCCATAACCCAATCAGGACGTGCGCCAGGGCGGTCAATCTTGTTGATAACAACGATTGGTTTTAGACCATGAGCAAACGCTTTTTGTGTTACGAAACGCGTTTGAGGCATTGGACCATCAACCGCGTCAACGATAAGTAGTACAGAGTCTACCATCGACATGATACGTTCAACTTCGCCACCGAAGTCCGCGTGTCCCGGAGTATCTACGATGTTGATACGGTAATCGTTCCAGTCGATTGCTGTGTTTTTAGCAAGAATGGTAATACCGCGCTCTTTCTCGATGTCGTTCGAGTCCATGACTCGCTCTTCAGCTTCACCGCGAGACTCAAGCGTGCCTGATTGTTGTAGCAGCTTGTCAACCAACGTGGTTTTACCGTGGTCAACGTGCGCGATGATCGCGATATTTCTTAATTTATCAATCTGTGGAGTAGCCATGGATATTGATTCACTTAGATAGATGAAATGCCCCCACGCTGAGAACGGGTGCTCTCTGGCGACATTTGCTGATTAAAAAAACGGCCATAATGTACCAGATTTTAGCAAAAAGCCTAGAAATATGTGATCTACTCCCGAGCATTTCTGCGATTTTTACGCTTAATGCCCATTTTCTTCCTCAGAACGAATTGATTAAACGCAACTTTATTCCAATCGATGCATAATTCAAATTGACTCTTGCTCAAAAACTGGGCTGAATAAGCAATGCGCCTGTCACATTATGGTGCAATAATGATTTTTCGCACCACAATAGTGCAAGAAAAGATCATTTTGGTGCAATCATCTGCACCAAGCTAGCGCCAAAAAATACAATTGCTTGAAATTAATGGAATATTTTTTTTGGCACGGTTTTGGCTTTAGTTAAAACAGCATCGATTAATGAAAAGTCAAATTGATTAATCAATGCCAGGTTTCATGAATAATTCATAAATCGAGCTTTTACCGCTTATTAACACTGGAGGTTATCCAAGATGTCAGTAGAAAACGTTCTATCGCTGATCCAAGAAAACGAAGTTAAGTTTGTTGACCTACGCTTCACTGATACAAAAGGTAAAGAGCAGCACATTTCGATCCCTGCTCACCAAATCGACGCAGACTTCTTCGAAGAAGGTAAAATGTTCGATGGTTCATCAGTTGCTGGCTGGAAAGGTATCAACGAATCAGACATGGTAATGATGCCTGACGCATCTTCTGCTGTGCTTGACCCATTCACGGAAGACGCAACACTAAACATCCGTTGTGACATCTTAGAGCCGGCAACAATGCAAGGCTACGACCGTGACCCACGTTCTATCGCAAAACGCGCTGAAGACTTCATGCGCTCTACTGGCGTTGCAGATACTGTACTTATCGGTCCTGAGCCAGAATTCTTTCTATTTGACGACGTGAAGTTCGCGACTGACATGTCAGGCTCTTTCTTCAAGATCGATGACGTAGAAGCAGCATGGAACACAGGTTCTGATTACGAAGAAGGTAACAAAGGTCACCGTCCAGGCGTTAAAGGTGGTTACTTCCCTGTAGCTCCAGTGGATTCATCTCAAGATATCCGTTCTGCTATGTGTCTAGTAATGGAAGAGATGGGTCTTGTTGTTGAAGCGCACCACCACGAAGTGGCAACAGCGGGTCAAAACGAAATCGCAACTCGTTTCAACACGCTAACAACCAAAGCTGACGAAATCCAAATCTACAAGTACGTTGTACACAACGTTGCTCACGCGTTTGGTAAAACGGCAACATTCATGCCTAAACCACTTGTTGGTGACAACGGTAGTGGTATGCACGTTCACCAATCTCTAGCGAAAGATGGTGTAAACCTATTTGCTGGTGACAAGTACGGCGGTCTATCTGAAATGGCGCTTTACTACATTGGCGGTATCATCAAACACGCTCGTGCAATCAACGCATTTGCTAACCCATCAACAAACTCGTACAAACGTCTTGTACCAGGCTTCGAAGCGCCAGTTATGCTTGCTTACTCTGCACGTAACCGCTCTGCTTCAATCCGTATCCCAGTGGTACCAAGCCCGAAAGCACGTCGTATCGAAGTTCGCTTTGGTGACCCAGCGGCTAACCCATACCTATGCTTTGCATCAATGCTAATGGCTGGTCTTGACGGTATTAAGAACAAGATCCACCCAGGCGAAGCAATGGATAAAGACCTTTACGATCTACCAGCAGAAGAAGCAGCAGAAATCCCAACGGTTGCATACTCACTGAAAGACGCACTAGCAGAGCTAGATGCTGACCGTGAATTCCTAACAGCGGGTGGTGTATTCTCTGACGACTTCATCGACTCTTACATCGAACTGAAATCTCAGGACGTAGAGCGCGTGAACATGACAACTCACCCAGTTGAGTTCGAACTTTACTACTCTGTATAAGGTCGACACTGTGTAAAATGTAAACACAGCAACAAAATATTAGGCTCGCCTCGCAGGCGGGCCTTTTTTGTATTCGTCAGTCAAGATTCGACGTTTAACATGAGGGGATAATAAAAATACGCTTGGACTTTTTACCTTGTAGGTCAAAGAGCTAAGCCATTGAAACGTGAAATCATCGATCAAAAGAAGGTGAGCAATGAAAGTTCAGCTTATTCCATCGCTATGTGCTCTCAGCGGATTGTTAATCGTCTCCATCGCATCAGCGCAGGTTGCTTATACATGGGTAGATGAAAATGGCGTGGTTCATTTTAGTGATACGCCAAACCAAGGTGCAAAAGCCATCGCGCTGCCAAACCTTGAAGCCAGCGCACCGGCTCCTAAGGTAGAAAGCACGGAATCACTCGCCCCTCAGACCAAGCTATCGAAAGAGCCACAAGACAAGCCGGAAAAGAAAACCGATAAACCTCTCCCATTAAAGCTCTCGATGCTGACTCCTCAACATAACGAAACCATCCGCAGCAACCGAGGCATCATCAATATTCAACTGGAAACCAATCGCAAGCTTGGTATCGGCGAACAGTTGCAACTGCTGCTCGACGGAAAACCTTATGGTGCGCCACAAAGCCATATGATGTGGCAGTTAAACAATATTGACCGAGGCACCCACACACTGGCCGTGCACGCGAAAAGAAGCGGCAAGCTTATTGCATCTACTAGCCCTATAACGGTGCATTTACATAGAGCAAGTGTTAAGCCGACCGTAAAAGGGGCAAAATAGAATATCTGGTGAAAAAAATAGCATCACTGCGGTGCTTTTCACTTTTTCTTCTGAGATTTATTCGCCATACTTAACGTTCAATTGCACCATTATTGTGCAACGCACAATCTTAAAGCAAAACAAGGACGTAATGTGGATACCAGTCTTCCTAGTGCCATTCTCAATAACATGGTGACAGCAACGCTGATTCTTGATGATGGATTGGCTATCCGTTATGCCAATCCGGCTGCCGAGTTGCTGTTTTCTCAGAGCGCGAAACGTATTGTTGAACAATCGCTTTCTCAATTGATTCAACATGCGTCGCTGGATCTCGCGCTGCTCACTCAACCATTGCAAAGTGGCCAAAGCATCACCGACAGTGACGTCACTTTCGTTGTTGATGGCCGCCCCTTAATGCTAGAGGTGACAGTTAGCCCAATCACTTGGCAAAAACAACTGATGTTACTCGTCGAGATGCGCAAAATTGATCAACAGCGCCGACTCTCTCAAGAACTAAACCAGCACGCCCAACAACAAGCGGCGAAACTGTTAGTCCGAGGGCTTGCACATGAGATCAAAAACCCGCTAGGTGGATTACGTGGTGCAGCGCAATTGCTAGAAAAAATGCTGCCAGATCCCTCTCTCACCGAGTATACGCACATCATTATTGAGCAAGCCGACCGTTTAAGAGCGCTCGTTGATCGATTACTCGGGCCACAAAAGCCAGGTAAAAAGACACAAGAAAACTTGCATCAAATTCTGGAAAAGGTCCGCCAGTTGGTTGAATTAGAATCGCAACGTTCAATCGTGATTGAACGCGATTACGACCCGAGCTTGCCAGAAATTTTGATGGATGCGGACCAAATCGAACAGGCGATGCTTAATATCGTCAGTAATGCGGCGCAAATTCTTAGCCATCAAGAACACGGTAAAATCACCATTCGCACCAGAACGGTGCATCAAGCTAATATTCACGGCAAACGCTGTAAACTCGCTGCGCGTGTCGAAATCACAGACAACGGCCCAGGCATTCCACCGGAATTACAAGACACGCTGTTCTATCCCATGGTCAGTGGCCGCGAGGGAGGAACTGGCTTAGGGCTGTCTATTTCACAAAATTTGATCGACCAGCACAATGGAAAAATAGACGTAGAAAGCTGGCCTGGTCACACAACATTTACTATTTATTTGCCGATCTGATTGCGCTAATGGACTTCAAGTCGCATCATTTTTTCGGTTTGCTGCAAGGATTACTACATGAGTAAAGGATATGTTTGGGTCGTTGATGACGACAGTTCCATTCGCTGGGTGATGGAGAAAACGCTCTCCTCTGCCAACATAAAATGCGAAACCTATGCCGATGGGGAAAGCGTTTTGATGGCGCTCGAACGCGAAGTACCAGATGTGCTGGTATCGGACATTCGCATGCCGGGCATTGATGGATTAGAGCTGCTAAAACAAGTACAGCGCGATTACCCAGACCTTCCCGTGATTATCATGACCGCCCACTCAGATTTGGATGCGGCAGTGAATGCGTACCAAAAAGGCGCCTTTGAATACTTACCAAAACCTTTTGATATCGATGAAACCTTAACGTTAGTTGAGCGAGCGATTGCACACAGTCACGAAAATAAACGTGAGCAACTCTCTCCAGAAGACATTCCAGCAGAAACGCCAGAAATCATCGGTGAAGCGCCAGCCATGCAAGAAGTATTTCGCGCCATTGGTCGTCTTTCTCGCTCCTCAATTTCAGTATTGATTAACGGTGAATCGGGCACGGGTAAAGAGCTCGTTGCTCATGCGTTGCACCGCCATAGTCCTCGCGCCAACAAACCTTTTATTGCACTCAATATGGCGGCGATTCCCAAAGATCTGATTGAGTCAGAGTTGTTTGGTCATGAAAAAGGGGCATTTACCGGGGCGAACAATGTTCGTCAGGGTCGATTCGAACAAGCCAATGGCGGCACCCTATTTTTAGACGAAATCGGTGACATGCCGTTAGATATTCAAACCCGTTTGCTGCGTGTTCTGGCCGATGGACAGTTTTATCGAGTGGGCGGTCACTCCCCAATCAGCGTCGACGTAAGGATTGTCGCGGCAACACACCAGAATTTAGAAAAGCTGGTGCATGAAGGCGATTTCCGTGAAGATTTATTCCATCGCTTGAACGTGATTCGAGTGCAGATTCCGGCATTGCGTGAACGTAAGCAGGACATCGAAAAACTTACGCAGCATTTTCTTATCCGAGCGGCTGATGAGCTGGGGGTCGAAACCAAAACTCTGCATCCGTCGACCGTTGAAATTCTTAACCGCCTTGATTGGCCGGGCAACGTGCGTCAATTAGAGAATATTTGCCGTTGGTTAACCGTCATGGCCAGTGGTAGCGAGGTATTGCCAAACGACTTACCAAGCGAACTGCTCGAAGAGAAAAAATCCATTTCGGACTCTGAGCATGGCAGCTGGCAAGAACAATTGGCGGATTGGGCACGTCAATCACTCGCGGCAGGAGATAAAGAACTACTTTCTTATGCTTTACCAGAATTTGAGCGCATTTTATTAGAGGCAGCTTTGGAGCACACTAAAGGTCACAAGCAAGATGCCGCTAAAGTATTAGGCTGGGGGCGAAACACGCTTACCAGAAAATTAAAAGAATTGTACTGACAATCACTTACGTGGTGCGTTAACAACGAGAGTCGTTTGTCACTCGATATTAACAAAAATATCAGTACAATTGTGGCGCACCACCATCTATGTGATTAGGCAATGTCTACTGCTACGACTCAAATTACACTGCGTACCGCTGTTCTCATTCCATTTGTCATGATCTTCTTACTGGCGATCGGTGTCATTGTCTACGTCCAAAAACAAAGCTACGAAGAAGTGGTCACAGATATCAGCGACAAACAACTTTCCGTGTTAACCGAAAGTGTCCACGACCACCTTAATAGCTATCTGCGCAAGCCGTTTACTGCGGTTATGGCTCTCGCGCATAACGTCAGCTATCACAACCTTTATCATCCTCACGACACCTCAGATATTCAAAGCTACCTGCTGAGTGCATTCAAAAACCTTTACCAATCGATACCGCAGTTGGATGTCATCGCATTTGGTTCAGAAAGCGGTGACTTTGCCGGGTTCCGCCGCGAGCTTTCCGACGATTACACCTTAATGGTTCAAGATCGATATACCGATGGCGATCTGATTATTTATGGCACTAACCATGTGAGTAATAGCATTCGAACGGTTATCTCTCCATACGATCCTCGCACTCGCCCATGGTATACGCCCGTCGCTGAGGCTCAAACCTCGATGTGGTCTGAGATTTATACGAATGCCGATGAACGCCAGGATATTACGCTGTCAGCCATGACACCGGTGTATAAACACGACCAATTTGCTGGCGTGTTGGTGACAGACATTCGCATCAACACATTTAACGAATTTCTACGTGAGTTAAAATACAACACCAAAGCTTCGGTCTACATCATGGACCCAGAGCATCGTTTAATCGCTCACTCAGGCCCGGGAAGCGTCATCTCATGGGGCACAAAGTTTTCTGATAAAGGGCAGCGTTTGTTTGCGGCTGAAAACGCAGATCCGATCATCAAAATCAGTGCGAGCCGCGTTCGGTCGTTTGATCTCAACAATACTAAGCAACCTTACACCTTTTCATTTGAACATGACGGCCAACGTATTTTCAGCCGACTAACCCCATACCGAGATCAAAACGGTTTAACATGGTTTATTGGCACCTCTATATCTGAATCCGAGTTGCTGGGTACATTGCCGAAAAGCCAACAAAAGAGTTGGCTAGTCGGGTTTATCGTCAGCCTATTTGGTATCGCCATCAGTTGGATCATTTTCAACCGAGTCACCAGACCGATTAACGCGACGGCTGACGCCGCCCAACACCTTGCGAATGGCGATTGGGACAGCAGTATGCCAAAACCTGGTTATGTGTATGAGACAACGGTACTTGTGCATGCCTTTAATGAGATGACGAGTAACCTCAGAGCCTCATTTAAAGCGTTGCGTGAACAGTTGGTTTATGACTCTCTGACACGCTTATACAGTCGTCAGGGCTTGGTCGAAATCTGTGAGAACCAATCTCACCTGTGCCACGGCAGTTTATTTTTACTTGGTATCAACAAATTTAGAGATATCAACGACAGTGTGGGTCATCATAACGGTGATCAACTGTTGGTCAGCATCGCAGAAAGGCTAAAACAAGAGTTTAGTGATAACGCGTTACTGGCTCGGATTGGTGGTGATGAGTTCGCAGTGTTTCTCTCAAACGCCGATACTGAAGCCAAAGTTAAACAAACCGAGCGTCGATTACAGCAACTCTTTTCCACCCCATTTATGGTGGAAGGTGAGAATGTAGTGATGAAGATTTCACTTGGCATTGTGCAAACCCAACCAAATGAAACCATGCCGCTGTGGCTTCGCAACGCCAGCATCGCATTAAGCTACGCCAAGCAAGACTCACTGACCGGTGTCTGTCATTACAGCCCTGAACTGGCAAGCGCTTCAAAGTTCCGCACCCAAATGCTGACTAAGATTCAAACTGGCATCGAAAACCGAGAGTTTATCCCTCATTATCAACCTATTGTGGATCTCGCTAGTGGTAATGTGTGTGGCGCAGAAGCGCTGGCGCGCTGGCACAGTGACTCAGGAATGGTGTCACCATTAGATTTTATTCCAATCGCAGAAGAAAGCGGCATGATCAAAGCCATTGGCCAACAAATTCTGTTACAAGCTTGCCGCGATACATACCAAGCCATTCAAAGTAATCAGTGGCCATCAGACTTCCAACTGCATGTGAACATCTCCGTTAATCAACTGTCCTGCCCTGATTTTGTCGATACAGTGACCAACGTGTTGGATATCACAAAATTACCCGCCAGTAACCTAACACTGGAGATCACCGAGTCGCGCATTATTGATAGCGCACCAACCACACTGGAAAATATGACCAAACTGCGTGATATGGGGATTGGTATCGCGATCGATGATTTCGGTACCGGTTACTCATCACTGGGTTATCTTCACTCACTGCCATTTACTTGTTTGAAGATTGATCGCACCTTCATCAATCAACTCACGCAAGAAAACTTAGACAGTTCGGTCGTTGCTGCGGTCATCAATATCACCGCGGGCCTCAAAACCAATGTCGTCGCAGAAGGCGTAGAGGATAGCAATCAAGCACAATTATTGCGCTCTTTAGGCTGCAACCAAGTGCAAGGCTTCTATTACAGTCGTCCAATGCCACTAGAAGAGTGGCCAACAAATTTGGTTAACATGAAGTAGAAAAGAGCGAGAATCGTTGATTTCCTAGTCATCCTCTACTGACAATCTACCTAACTGTTATTTATACTTAACTGCAAATCTTACCCATGTATTGTCACAGATGATGTTTGGGCCCTGTTCCAGTTCATAACTATCCGGATCGACATAATGATAACGAAGAACCTTCCTCTTACTGATTTGCACCGCCACCTTGACGGTAACATTCGTACTAAAACGATTCTTGAGCTTGGCCAAAAATTTGGTATTGCTCTGCCAGCGTACGATATTGAGTCTCTAACTCCTCACGTTCAAATTGTCGAAGCGGAACCCTCTCTTGTTGCTTTCCTTTCTAAGCTCGACTGGGGTGTTGCGGTACTGGGCGACCTAGATGCATGTCGTCGTGTGGCGTACGAAAACGTAGAAGACGCACTAAACGCTCAAATCGATTACACTGAACTGCGTTTCTCACCATACTACATGGCAATGAAACACAAGTTACCAGTAGCGGGTGTTGTTGAAGCAGTCGTGGACGGCGTGCAAGCGGGTATGCGCGATTTTGGCGTGAAAGCCAACCTGATCGGCATCATGAGCCGCACATTTGGCACCGACGCGTGCCAACAAGAACTGGACGGCATTCTGAGCCAAAAAGATCACATCGTTGCCGTCGACTTGGCGGGTGACGAACTGGGCCAACCGGGTGATCGCTTTGTATCTCACTTCAAGCAAGTACGCGATGCTGGCCTTGGGGTAACGGTTCATGCTGGTGAAGCAGCAGGTGCAGAGAGCATGTGGCAAGCAATCAATGAGCTGGGCGCAACTCGTATCGGCCACGGCGTAAAAGCGATCCACGATCCAAAACTGATGGATTACCTAGCAGAAAACCGCATTGGTATTGAGTCTTGCCTAACATCAAACTACCAAACAAGTACGGTAGAAACGTTAGAAAACCACCCTCTCAAACAGTTCCTAGAGCATGGCGTTCTTGCGTGTCTGAACACTGACGATCCAGCGGTAGAAGGCATCGAACTGCCATACGAATACGAAGTAGCGGCACCAGCAGCTGGTCTGAGCCAAGACCAGATTCGCCAAGCACAAATCAATGGTCTTGAGATTGCTTTCCTTTCAGAAGCAGAAAAAGCGGAACTGAAAGCAAAAGTAAAAGATCGCGCTTAAATCCAGCGAAAACATAAAAAATGCCAGCATCTGCTGGCATTTTTTATATCTTGAATCGGCGTCTATGATTAGATAACACGAGAGAATTGTTGCTGACGCGCCTTCGCTCGCAGGTACTTATCGAAGCTCATACAAATATTACGGATCAGCAAACGACCTCGCAGCGTCACACGAATTTCATTGTCATCCACTTCCACCAGCTCATCGTTGATGAAGGTCTGAAGTAGCTGCAAGTCTTCTTTAAAGTACTGATCAAACTTCACTTTAAACTCAGACTCGATCGCTTTCTTGTCTAGTTTAAAATTACAAATCAGCTGCTTGATCACTTCGCGACGTAGCAAATCATCAGAGTCCAGCGAGACCCCTTTCCACAGTGCGTGACGAAGTTCGTTGACTTGAGCGTAGTATTTCTTCAGCTCTTTCTGGTTTTGCGCGTATGCATCGCCGATCATCGAGATTGCAGAGACACCAAAGCCAACCAAATCACATTCACCTTGCGTGGTGTAGCCTTGGAAGTTGCGATGCAAAATACCTTCGCGCTGAGCAACGGCAAGTTCGTCATCAGGCAATGCAAAATGGTCCATACCGATGAACTGGTAGCCAGCACCAGTCAGTGTCGCGATGGTGTCTTGCAGAATCGCCATCTTCTCTTCTGCTTTAGGCAGATCTTCGTCTTTAATCTTACGCTGCGCTGCAAATAGCTGTGGCATGTGCGCGTAGTTAAATACGGACAGACGGCCCGGCTGCATTTCCAGTACTTGTTCTAACGTCTTGGCAAAAGAGACTTTGGTTTGCTTTGGCAAGCCGTAGATCAAATCTAGGTTTGTCGAACGGAAACCCAACTCTTTTGCGCGCGCAACCATCGCAAAGATGAACTCTTCATCTTGCTCACGGTTCACCAGTTTTTGCACTTCTTTGTTGAAGTCCTGAACACCGATGCTCAAGCGGTTAAAGCCTTCGCTACGCAGGTGATCCAACATGGTGATCTGAATTTCACGCGGGTCAACTTCGATACTGATTTCAGCATCACTGCTAAAGGTAAACTCTTGGCGCAACAGGTTCATTACGCGTGTAATTTGCTTTTCAGAAAGGAACGTTGGCGTACCACCACCAAAGTGCAATTGCGTTACCGTTCTGCCCACCAATAAGGCTGCACGTTGACGAATCTCATGCTCAAGCACATCGAGGTATTCGTCCGCTTTGTGCGAGTGGCGCGTGATGACTTTATTACAACCACAGTAGTAACAAAGCTTGTGACAGAACGGAATATGCACGTACAGCGATAATGGGCGGTCTGGGTACTGAGTGCATGCCATATCATAATCAGAAATGGTGAACGCTTCATGGAACTCCAGCGCCGTTGGGTACGAAGTGTAGCGAGGACCGGAATAGTTGTACTTATCCAATACCGCTTGATCCCAGACGATTTGCTGCTTCGATTCAGTGTGTTGATTCGACATGGTGGTACTTTCCGTTAAATGCTAGGGCAACGAAAACCGTCACCCGATATTCAGAGCCGCTATTTTGCCATACGACGATGACAAGCGTGGCAACGCCGACTGGCTTTTTAATTATAAAACTAAAGAAGTGCTAGCGTGATCACGATACCCCCAGCAGTCATAAGGAAACCATTGGGGGTAACTATTAAATCATCTGAATATTGATTTGATTATTCAGTGGCTGGACGTTTTTCTGCAACACTTTGAGCTCCTCAATGATCGCATCAGTGAGGCGGCTTTCCGCTTTATGACGCGTCAAGTTCTGTTGCATACGCTCTTTCTTGGCAAGTTGTTGGCGTTCTTCACCACGCGCCATATCTTTCACGATATGGTAAAGCTCAGAAATTGCAGGGTACGTTTTATCGAAATCGACACGGTCTTCACCTTGTACATAATCCATGATGTTATACACACGAATACTGATTTCAGATAAATCGCATTGGCCTTGAATACCCGCCTGACACAAGGTATGCACATTCTCAAAAATGTTGGCGTTACGTTTATCTATCGCCAATTTTTGATGCTTTAGCTGCAATTCCTTTTGCTTTTTCAATTGAAGCAGAAGGTAACCTGCATAAGAAGCAAGTGCGATGATAATCACAACACCAGCAATAGCTAATAAGGTTACATTCATAGCTTAATTATCCTTTGTAGTCGTCGAAGTTAATGTCGTCGAAATCTGCCAGCAAGTCATCATCATTGCGCGTGCTTTTCTCAGCAGGAGCAGTGAAGTCTTCCTCTTCTTCAGGTTCCAACAAACCTAGTTGGTCCATTAGCTTCTCAATGCGGTCGAGCTTCTCATCGACGTATTTCTGTAGACCTGTGCCTAGGTTTTCACCCGCTTCAATACGGTCTAGCAACACGTTCAATTGCGCGTCATTTTCTAGCATCTCTAGTTCTTGCTCTGCCGACAAACGACGCTCTTGCTTCGTCATTTTCTTCGCAGGCTCAACAACCAGAGGAATTTTCTTTTTACTGCCTAAACGCGGGTCGCGGTTTTGTGCAGCAGCTTGCTTTTTCTGCTCGTTAACTTCTGAGTTACGGTTACCCGTTTTCAAGCCTTTGCGCTTTTTAGCACGCTTGCGTAGGCGGCCTTCCACATCAGATTCTGTACGGTTACGAGTTACAACAAACTCAGGTGCGCCAGCGGCACCTGGCTTTCTAGATTTTTTACTACGGCTCATTACTGGGGTTTCCTCAGTAAAATTACATCATTACCAATAAATTCGAGTTCGAGCTTATCCCGCTCTGCTAGGAACTGGAACGTGTCACGACTAAAGAACACTACATGAGTGAGATCGTTCTTATAATGCCATGATTTGAAAGCCTCCACGTCGATGACCATTTTCGTCATCAGGCCTATCCAGCCCCCTGGCTTAACTAAATTCAACCATTGCTTCCACACCAAATCTGGGTGGTAGAGGTGCTCTATCACCTCTGTTGCTGTCATGAAATCATACGTTTTTTCTAAAACCGACGTATCGGGGTGGTAGTAGAGATCGTACAACGCCATGTTGTGCCCCGCCTCTTCCAGCATTAAG
This sequence comes from Vibrio sp. E14, assembly GCF_020515785.1. Lineage (NCBI taxonomy): Bacteria > Pseudomonadati > Pseudomonadota > Gammaproteobacteria > Vibrionales > Vibrionaceae > Vibrio > Vibrio sp. E14. The sequence continues at coordinate 80,799 of NZ_JAHPJI010000004.1, read as the reverse complement.
GAGAGCGTTGGGCCAGGACCACAACCAAAGTCGATACCATTTGATTGTGGAGAAATTCGCTCTGTGATCGGGTCAGCAATACGCGACAAAAAGCGTCGGTAACCTAAATCTTCAGGGTTGTTCTCATGCAAATCATAGTGAGCTTTTTCGGTTTCCGCATCCAAACGTTGGTCTGGATTCACAAACACCAAACTGCACTGCTCACATTGAAGATATTCACGTCGCTTATCTTCAAAATAGTGGTGAGTACGCTGATTTTGGCATAAAGGACAGGTATGCATGCTGACTTCCTCAAACAGGGATGCGAAACATACCAGAAAGTGAACTCGGATTGGAGTGTTGTTGAGTATTTTTTCAGCAATTTTTGTTAAAAAACTTTGTTTACAACCCATCGAAGTAAATAAGTGCAGTAATCGTAATTCAGATTGCGACTTACCAAGGGAAAAGAATATAAAAAAAGCGACAGTCAGACTGTCGCTTTCTAAGTGCCATCAATTGGCGAAACTGTGTTGCACACATTTGGTGCACCAATGATCCCTTTGTTTTTCGAGCTTTCCCTGCCAAAAAGAGTTGTTTTTCATCTTCCTGATGAGTTTTGGCTATCCGTTTACTTCCTGTCTACTGAGCAACTTCCTGTGCCTGATCCGTTTCACTGTCTTAACCGTCAGACGAGATGACCATCCTTATCAGATAGGCTCCCTACCTATCTAAATCCCTTTCTAAATCACCAAGCATCCGAGCTACATCCTTGGAGACCTAAACCGTGGTCTTAAATCCTTACATTCACCCCCTGTGAACAACTTCTACTTTACGCCATCCCGCGATGCTCACAAGTAATGGGTTGAAAAAATAATCCGCCTATTTTTCTAAAACATCAAAATTATCATTTAATCAAAAAGTTAAAAACACCAACAAGAAAAAGCCAACATCAAGTATGGCAAATGTCTCACAAACTACCGAGCTAACTATCGCTTTCGAACTCAAAGTCGACTGTGATATTTGTCACGAACAAAAATGCCCTAGTGGATTCACTAGGGCATTTTTGTACAAGTTGCTCGAACGATGTAGGGACATCTACCCAACCAGCTCAAGATGCAGGATCTTGAGCGATTTAGGTATATTAGTGCAGACCGCCAACGTATTTAGACAGCACTTCGATATCTTCGTCTGTCATTTTCTTCGCGATGTCGCGCATCATGGCATTCATATCATTACCACGGTCGCCATCACGGAATTTTTCTAGCTGAGCTTTGATGTAGTCAGCATGCTGACCAGAAATTTTCGGGAAACCTGAAAGCTCAGTACCATTGCCACGAGGACCATGACATGCAATACATGCGGTTAGGCCACGCTCGGCATCACCAGCGGTATAAAGCGTTTTGCCTTTTGCTACCACATCTTCAGGTGTTGAGTTTTCTGAAACTGGTAGCGAAGCGTAGTAAGCAGATAGGTCTGCGATATCTTCATCGCTCAGTGGCATTGCCATACCACTCATTACAGGATCGTAACGACCTTGTTTACCACCACTTGTCATGCCTAGCTTAAGTTCTTTTAACTGCTTCTCAAGATACTTAGCGTGTTGGCCTGCGAGTTTCGGGTACGTTGTTATTGCACTGTTGCCATCTGCTCCGTGACAGGCGACACAGGTTTGTGATTTTGCTTTACCAGCCTCAATATTACCTTGGGCCCATACTGAGCAACTGGCTAAAAGACTCAAAATTAGCGCTAATTTCTTCATGACATTCCATTATAATTATCAAGCTTCCAGTACCACGGAATGTGAACATACCGCGTACACTCATGGTACAATAGGCGACCTTATGCCGAGCACGGTTATTTTACACATTTTCACAAAAAAGTAATCAATCGACTACACAAAGTCGAGATGGAGTTAACAGTGAGCGTAAAAATTCATTACCAAAATACGCATTTCATCACCAGCGCACCCGATATTCGTCACCTACCGGAAGACGAAGGTGTCGAAATTGCGTTTGCAGGACGCTCAAACGCTGGTAAATCGAGTGCACTTAACCGTCTAACTAATCAAAAAAGCTTAGCCAAGACATCAAAGACACCTGGTCGTACGCAATTAATCAACCTTTTCAAAGTAGAAGAAGGTTGTCACATTGTCGATCTACCTGGATACGGTTTTGCTCAAGTACCGGTAGAGATGAAAAACAAATGGCAGAAATCTTTGGGTGAATACTTACAGAAACGCGAGTGCCTAAAAGGCTTAGTGGTTCTGATGGACATTCGTCATCCAATGAAAGATCTCGACCAGCAAATGATTTTCTGGGCCATCGACAGCCACATTCCTGTGCAAGTTTTGCTAACCAAAGCAGATAAACTAAAAAGTGGCGCACGCAAACAAACCCTGCTGAAAGTTCGTAAGCAAGTAGAAACTTTCGGTGGTGACGTTTCCGTTGATGTGTTCTCTTCCCTTAAAGGATTAGGCGTTGATCAGCTGCGCGCAAAACTGGATACCTGGTTTGCACCGGCGCTCGCACACCTGATAGAAGAAGGCGAACTGGATACCCCAGCAAGCGACGAAGAATAATTAACAATATTTGTTAAATCTTTTCGACACGGCCCTACCATTTGGTGGGGCTTTTGTTTATCTGAGCTAAATAACAGGCAATAAAAATCCCCACCTTCCTGGCAGGGATAACGGGAGAGAAAAATTGGTAATTATTGTTATGTGACGAAGCATTGCTGAACTATCGGATGATTTCAATAGCTTAAAAAGCCACCCAACTTTAGCTTTCGCTTAATTAACTCACAACCATAACCAATAAAGAAAATACAATTCAACAAGTTAGACAGAAACCTACCCACTTTCACGTCAACTTAGTTTCCTTCAAGAAAAAATCATAGTGTGATTGGCATAAATTTACAGACTGAATAGTTTGCGAGTTTTTGAAGAAAATTGGAGTGTAGACAATAGGTTAAAGGTGGGAGAAATATAAAGACAAGTCGTTACCAACCCAACACATTGAACAAAAAGAAAAATTTTCTTTCGCCCAATAAAAAACGCCCCAGTCAAAAGCTGACTGGGGCGGCTGAATCAGCCTAATCCAATAACGTGAAACAAAAGGTCTGAAAGATAGAACATCTTACCTCTGTACCCTACGAGTATTAATGTACAACAATTGGTCAGAATTGCAAAGAATTTTTGTAGTTTTTTTTCATGAAATTTTTATTAAGCAACATCAAAGTTAACTTTGCGCTAGCTTTTTTAATCGCAAAAAAAAGCCAGCGTTTGTGCGCTGGCTCATAATTAATTGGTTATTTTGGTCTAAAAGTGACTAATGAGCTTGATCCCAGTTGTCACCGTGCCCTGCTTCTGCAACCAACGGTACTTTTAGCTCTGCTGCAGATTCCATCAATTTCTGTACTTTACTTTCAATTTCGGACAATGATGACTCTTCAACTTCAAAGACCAATTCATCGTGTACTTGCATTAACAACTTCACACGGCCATTGCCTTCTTCCTGAATCCACTGATCAACCAACAGCATCGCTTTCTTAATGATGTCCGCAGCCGTACCTTGCATCGGTGCGTTGATTGCCGCACGTTCAGCAGCTTTACGACGCATCCCGTTGCGCGATTTGATTTCTGGTAAATGCAAACGTCGACCAAAAATCGTTTCAACATAGCCCTTATCTGCAGCCGTGCTGCGCGTGTCTTCCATGTACTGCATCACGCCAGGGTAACGCTCAAAGTATTTATCCATGTAGGCTTGTGCTTCGCCGCGAGGGATACCAAGCTGCTTCGCCAAACCAAATGCACTCATGCCATAGATAAGCCCGAAGTTAACGGCTTTAGCACGACGACGCTGCTCGCTCGATACTTGTTCAATATCCAGACCCATAATTTCTGCCGCAGTTGCCGCGTGAATGTCTTTACCATCACGGAAGGCATCTAATAACGCTTGGTCGCCAGAAAGGTGCGCCATGATGCGCAGTTCGATTTGCGAGTAGTCGACCGCTAAGATTTTATGGCCAGCTGGTGCGACAAACGCTTGGCGAATACGACGGCCAGCTTCGTTACGAATTGGAATGTTCTGTAAGTTCGGATCGGTAGAAGATAGACGACCTGTTGCGGTTACCGCTTGATGGTAAGAAGTATGCACACGCCCTGTTGTTGGGTTGATCATTTTCGGCAGCTTGTCCGTGTACGTCGATTTAAGCTTCGCCAAACCGCGATATTCCAAAATCAATTTTGGCAGTGGGTAATCTAGCGCGAGTTCTTGCAGAACTTCTTCATTCGTCGATGGTGTACCTGATGGCGTTTTCTTCGCCACCGGTAAACCCATTTTTTCAAATAGGATGGCTTGTAATTGCTTTGGCGAGTTCATGTTGAACTCTTGCTCTGCAATTTCATACGCTTTCTTTTCAAGCTCATCAAGGCGAGCGGTAATCTCTACCGACTGCGCACTCAGCTTCATTTCGTCAATAAAGACCCCGGTGCGTTCAATGCGCGAAAGAACTGGCACCAACGGCATTTCAATCTCTTCGTACACTGTCTTCAGGCTTTCATCCTGCTCGATATTCGCAAACAAGCGATTGTGCAGACGAAGGGTCACATCCGCATCTTCTGCCGCGTATGGCGATGCTTGTTCCAACTCGATTTGGTTAAACGTAAGCTGATTTTTGCCTTTACCTGCAATTTGCTCAAAAGAAATGCAACTATGTTGTAGGAAGCGCAGCGCCAAGCTGTCCATATCGTGTTTACCGCCGACACTGTTGTAAATGTACGATTCCAACATCGTGTCGTGCTTGATACCTTTTAGCTCAATATCATAACGAGCCAATACAGACGCATCATACTTTAAGTTTTGACCAACTTTTGCTTTCGCTGCATCTTCAAGAATTGGCTTAAGCTGTCCTAGAACCCAATCACGATCAAGCTGTTCAGGTGCATCTAGGTAGTCATGTGCAACAGGCACATAAGCGGCAATGCCTTCATCGACAGCGAATGACAAACCAACCAGGTTCGCTAGCATGTAATCTAGGTTGTCGGTTTCCGTATCAAACGCAAACAACTCGGCCGTTTGAAGTTTGTCTAGCCACGCATTGAAGGTTTCTTCATCCAGAATCGTTTCATATTGGCTGCGGTCGATTGTCACTGCGGAAGTTTCCATCTCAGCATGAGAAGCAGAGGCTTGAGCAGAGCCAGCAAGCTCAACAGCTTCTACCGACCCAGAACCACCTTCAAGTAGCTCGTTCAACCAAGATTTAAACGTCAGTTGACCATACAACTTCACTAGTTCGTCTTTATTTGGTTCCGCTTTCAGCAGTGACTCTGGCGTTTCTTCAAGTTCAACATCCAATTTAATGGTCGCGAGCTCGTACGACAGCATGGCATTTTCTTTGTTATCGATGAGCTTCTTCGCCATGGTTTTAGAACCACGGAAGCCAAGCGCAGCAATGTCATCGAGATTTTCATACAGCTTAGTCAGACCGCCAATACCTTGCAGTAGTGCGGTCGCGGTTTTATCACCCACGCCTGGTACACCAGGGATGTTATCTACTTTATCGCCCATCAGCGCTAGGTAGTCGATGATTAACTCAGGTGGAATGCCAAACTTTTCAACCACACCTTCACGATCCATCACGACGTTCGTCATAGTGTTGATCAAGGTAATATTATCATCCACCAACTGCGCCATGTCTTTATCACCAGTACTGATCAATACAGGCATGCCCTTTTGTGATGCTTGATGCGCCAACGTACCAATGACGTCATCCGCTTCGACACCAGGAACGCAGATCAGTGGTAAACCCATCGCGCGAATAACATTGTGCAATGGTTCAATTTGGCAACGCAGATCATCCGGCATTGGCGGACGATTAGCTTTGTATTCTGCATACATATCATCACGGAAGGTTTTTCCCTTCGCATCGAAAACCACCGCGATGCGCTCAGACGCAAACTGACGCATCATGCTGCGTAACATGTTCACGACACCGTAAACGGCATTAGTTGGAATTTCACCATTGCTCATGGTGCCCGGGTAGGCGTGAAAAGCGCGATATAGGTAAGAAGAGCCGTCGATAAGGATCAACGGATTTTCAGGAATACTTGCCATAATTGTCTGTATCCAATTCAGTACTTGAGAGATCTGCCTAGGATGCCATGACTGCTGATCCGAATCTATCTTGTTCGCTCGATCTAGGTCGCGTAAATTTTTCGATTTTATTCACGAAGACAATCCCACCCTGTGGATAACTCTGTTTATAGAAATTATCCACTGGTTATCCAATGATAGAAAACACAAAAAATACACACAGTAAGTTATTGTTTTTAAATATTTATTTTATAAAACGGCGAGAAGATCAACGATCCTTAAATGATCATCGCGTGTGGAAAAAATACGAATAGTGACGTCAAATAGAAATCGTAGAAAAGAAAAAAGCGACCCGAATGGGGTCGCCTAGCAGAAGTGGTAAAGCAAATTCTGTAAATAGAGCAGCTTAACCAAGAAGCTATAAATTACACTGGAAGCAATGTGAGCAATGTCGTGTCAAAAAGAATTCGTGCAAGTTCTCGGAAAAATGTTTCATCACTTCTCAACTTTCAGTTAATCAACTTCTGTTAATAAGTCATTCAACGTCCTTGTGAACTCTTCCTCATTCCCTAAGACAGGTTTAATAATAATGATTATCATTTCGTAGTCAACAGTTAAATGAGAAAAAATCTCATTTATTTTCACATCGCTTTAATGAAATGAACTCGAGATTCACGAAGGTTGATTTTTTCTTCAAATTTTTCAATGATATAGCCATTTCTCAATAACAATCGAAGCATAGCAGGAAACTGATTTCGAGATTTCACTTTTAACGTGTTATAGCCTTGCTCAGCCGCCCAATCTTCTTGTGCTTCCAAAAGCAATTGTGCCACGCCTTCATTTCGAGCCTCAGGAACTACACCACCTAACCAGCTATAGAAAACACCATCCTCTAATTCGTAACCTATTTTGAAGCCGACAATCGTGCCATTTTTTTCTGCAACGAGGATTAAACTGTTTTTCTCTTCTAAACGTTGAGTCATGGAGTCTACCGTTTCTCCTTTCGAAAATTCGGTAACACGTGCCACAACTTGAAGTGCTTCTTCCAATGTGCCTTCACGAATCAGCATTGTCATTGTTCTCTTCTCCAAAATAAAAATACCCAAGCACCTTGGATTGTTACTGTTGTAATCCGCCTGAGGTTACTTGGGTATATACAGACGAACAACTCTTGTTGGTCTGGTGTTTCTCACTGAGCGATAATTACTCTTCAGTCGCTTCCGGAGTACGATTTAGGTGTTGAGCAGTTTGTGCATTCTCTTCTGCCAACCACTCAGCCACATCTTTCGCAAAGTACGTTAAGATGCCGTCAGCACCTGCACGTTTGAAGCACAGTAGTGATTCCATCACAATTTCGCGCTCTTTGAGCCAGCCATTCATGATCGCCGCTTTATGCATCGCGTACTCACCAGACACCTGATAAGCAAACGTCGGTACCTGAAGTTCGGTTTTAACTCGGCGAACTACATCTAAGTATGGCATACCAGGTTTAACCATCACCATGTCCGCACCTTCATTGATGTCTAGCGCCACTTCATGGATCGCTTCGTCAATGTTTGCTGGGTCCATTTGGTAGTTTTTCTTGTTGCCGCCTTTTAGATTTGAAGAAGAGCCAACCGCATCACGGAATGGTCCGTAGTAGTTCGACGCGTACTTAGCCGAGTAAGCCATGATTTGTGTATGAATGTAGCCCGCATTTTCTAATGCTTCGCGGATCTTACCAATACGGCCATCCATCATGTCTGAAGGCGCGACGACGTCAGCACCCGCTTCAGCGTGAGACAAAGCCTGCTTAACCAGTACTTCCGTGGTTTCATCATTCATTACGTAACCATCTTCATCGATGATGCCGTCTTGGCCGTGCGTCGTGAATGGGTCAAGTGCCACGTCTGTGATCACACCGATTTGAGGAATATGTTCTTTAAGCGCTCGTACTGCTCGCTGAACCAAACCTTCTGGGTTGTAGGCTTCAGTAGCACATAAGCTTTTAGCGTCTTGGTTTACGACAGGGAAAAGCGCGATTGCTGGAACGCCTAGATTTGCAAGGTATTGCGCTTCTTCTAGCATTAAATCAATCGACAAACGCTCTACACCCGGCATGGACTCCACGCTCTCACGACGATCTTTACCCATAAGAATGAACATTGGGTAAATCAGATCATTAACAGAAAGTTGGTTCTCAGCCATCAAACGACGACTAAAATCGTGCTTACGTAAACGACGCATACGGCGTGCAGGGAATGGACCTTGAATTGATACAGACACCATTTTCTCCTTGTCTGGACGGTTATGATGATCAAATCATCTGGTGAACAAAATCATATCACTCTTGATGCATGTTGCGAGTGACAATCTGGAAAAAGGTAATGAAAAAAACTGAAAATGACCCAGCACTCACACTCAAGTATACTTCGAATACGAAACCAATCATGAAGCACAGAGAGTAACGATGATCGATACCCACGCGCACATCTATGCCAGCGAATTTGATAACGACCGCGATGAAGTAGTACAACGCGCCTTAGCGCAAGGCATTAATAAGATCCTGTTGCCAAACATCGATCTGGACTCTATTGAGCCCATGCTACAAACCGAAGCGGCATATCCTGACGTGTGCCACTCAATGATGGGACTCCACCCTTGCTATGTGGATAACAACGTTGAGCAAACGTTGGAAATCATCCGCGGCTGGTTTGAGAAACACAAGTTTATTGCGGTGGGCGAAATTGGTATCGACCTGTATTGGGACAAAACCTATCGCGCCGAGCAAGAGATGGCATTCGTGACTCAGCTAAACTGGGCAAAAGAGATGGATTTACCAGTCGTTATCCACACTCGTGATTCGATTGAAGAAACACTCACTTTGCTAAGACAAGAGCAAGATGGTCGTCTGCGTGGTGTATTCCACTGTTTTGGAGGCAGCTTAGAAGAAGCGCAAGCAATCAATGAGCTAGGCTTCCACTTAGGCTTGGGTGGCGTATCGACCTTTAAGAATGGCGGGATGGATAAAGTCATTCCACATTTGGATATGCAGTGGGTCATTTTAGAAACCGATTGTCCATACTTAGCGCCAGTACCGCACCGTGGTAAGCGTAATGAACCAGCCTACACTTCTCTCGTTGCACAACGTGTTGCCGACTTGCGTGATGTCGATGTCGCAACTATCGATGCCATAACGACTGAAAATGCCAAAAAGCTGTTTAATATTTAATTCACGAAAATTGAAAAAAGCGACGAAATCAACGTCGCTTTTTTATTACCTAAACTATTGAATGAATGATTCAACCTATTGAAATAATAGAACAACCCACACAAAGTTATTGATAAACATAATAATTAACTAGCAACTCTACTTACCTCTCATATCGCCACTTTACTTCGTCTGTTTTGCAAAACTGTCGACAATTAGACATATTCTTTTTCTATACTGCTTTATGCCCATTAATTAGCACAAATGTAAAACAGCATGAATATGGAAGTTGAAGTGTGTACACATGGTGCTTACTTACAACGCGTACCGCGCAGTTTTTTTCAAAAGCTGCTGGGCATCAAGGAAGTATACGTATGCACAAAGTGTGGTTACGTCATGAAAGTTAAGTAGTTAGCCCAAGAAACAAACCAACCGCAAAAAAAGCGGCTCAATTGAGCCGCTTTTTACATCTACAGTAAACTTATTCTTCGGTTTCCGCTTCTGCCTCTTCGCCTCGACGCGTATAAAAACGCGCAAAGAACAAACCGACTTCAAACAGTAAACACATCGGAATAGCGAGTAAGGTTTGCGAGATCATGTCTGGTGGCGTTAACACCATACCTACGACAAACGCCGCCACAATGATATAAGGCCGTTTCTGTCTTAGATCTTCTGGTGTGGTAGCCCCAGTCCAACACAACAAAATAATCGCAACAGGCACCTCGAATGCGATACCAAACGCCATAAATAGCGCCAGTACAAAATCGAGATAGCTAGAAATGTCGGTCGCAAACTCTACACCACCCAATGAGATAGCAGTAAAGAAGCCAAACACTAGTGGAAACACCACAAAATACGCAAATGCCACACCGCAATAAAACAGCAGTGAGCTGGAAAACAGCAACGGCATAATCAAACGACGCTCATGTTTGTATAAGCCAGGAGCAACAAAGGCCCAAACTTGATACAAAATAAACGGCACCGCAATAAATACCGAAGCGATTAACGTCAACTTCAGTGGCGTGAAAAAGGGTGAAGCCACATCCGTAGCAATCATGGTTGCGCCTTCAGGTAGACGCTCTACTAAAGGTGCGGAAACAAACTCGTAAATGTGGTTAGAGAAATAAATTAGTCCGACAAACACCACCAACACTGCCAAAATTGAGCGCAGTAGTCGGTTGCGAAGCTCCAACAAATGACTAATTAAAGGTTGTGTCTGCTCGACGGTAGACATGGCAAACCTCTTATTAAAAACCAGATCAAAAAGGAGCTACCAATCACTAGTAGCTCCTCCTAATGAGACTATTCGGCTTTCTTATCTGCCGCTGTAACCTTGCTCTCTTCCGCTTTCTCTACCTTTTCTGCTGCTGGCTCTGTTTTTACAGGCTCAGCCTCTGAATCGGTGTTCTTTGCGTAAGGACGATTTACAGATTGCGCTGCCTTCTTCAATTCTTCGACTGAAGATTTCAACTCAGGGGACAAATCATCCATCCCCATTTGCTCTGCTTTGCGCAAGTTTTCTTGCAGCTCTTGGACTTTCAGCTCGTGTGACAATTCGTCTTTGACGCTATTTGCCATACTCTTAGCGGCACCGATAAAGCGAGACACGCTGCGAATAGCATGAGGCAAACGCTCCGGCCCAAGAACGACCAGACCAACAACAGATATTAATACCAGTTCCCAAAAACCGATATCAAACACGTTTTACGCCTGCTCTTTGTCTTTTTTCGTTTCAGGAGCAGCTTCTTTTTTCTGCTGCTCTTCTAGACTTTTTGGTTCGAAGTCTGCGTCTTTGTCATTTTTCGCAGGTTCATCTTCGCTCATCGCTTTTTTGAAGCCCTTAACGGCACCACCCAGATCGCCACCGATACCGCGTAGTTTCTTAGTTCCGAATAGCAATACAACAATTACAGCAATGATTAGAAGTTGCCAAACACTGATACCACCCATTCTCTTTACCTCGGGTCTTTAAATAAACAAAAATATTTCAAGAGTTTAACGTCTATTGACGATAAGCTCGCCAACTAAGCAGCCAAAATGTGACACCTGCGATACCGCTGGCCAACGAAAGCTGCTCAAAAGCATTGTTCACCAATATTGCCGAGCATACGACTAAAGTGGCGCCAACGCCAAATAAAAACTTTCCTGTCGCCTGCTGGCGCTTGCTCTGACGATACCCTTGGTAAAGCTGATCCATGCGTTGGTTCATCGCTTTACCTTGTTTCAGGCTATCGTAAAGCAGCTCTGGCAGTTCCGGTAACTTCTCCGCCCAAAATGGTGCACGATCTTTAATCGCATTCACCAAAGCTTGCGGCCCAACTTGATTCATCATCCATTCTTCAAGGAATGGTTTTGCGGTCTCCCACAAATCAAGCTGAGGGTACAGCTGCCTACCAAGACCTTCCACGTACAGCAGCGTTTTTTGCAGCAATACAAGCTGTGGCTGAACCTCCATATTGAATCGACGTGCCGTGTTGAACAAATTCAACAACACATGACCAAAGGAGATTTCGCACAGTGGCTTAGCAAAAATAGGCTCACACACAATACGAATCGCGAACTCAAACTCATCGACATTGGTATCGGCAGGCACCCATCCTGAATCCACATGTAACTCCGCCACTCGGCGGTAGTCTCGATTGAAAAACGCCAGGAAGTTTTCCGCCAGATAACGCTTGTCTTCACTATTAAGTGTACCAACGATTCCGCAATCTAGCCCGATCCACATTGGGTTCTCTGGATGTTCGGGTTTGACGAACACGTTCCCCGGATGCATATCGGCATGGAAGAAGCTGTCTCGGAACACCTGAGTGAAGAACACACTCACGCCGCGCTCCGCGAGCAATTTCATATTGGTGCCATTTGCTTTCAAGCCCTCAATATCAGAGACTTGAATGCCATATATTCGCTCAGAAACCATGACAGTTTCATTACTGAAGTCAGGAAAAACTTCAGGAACATACAATTCTTCGCTGCCTTCAAAGTTGCGGCGCAACTGAATGGCATTCGCCGCTTCACGTCGTAAGTCGAGTTCATCAAGCAATGTTTTCTCGTACTCACGTACAACTTCAACTGGTTTCAAACGACGTGCTTCAGGCATCGCTCCGGCGACTATACGCGCCATTCGGTGCATCAGTTTTAGATCTGAATCAATGACCGGGCGAATATCTGGGCGGATAACCTTTAATACCACTTCTTGGTTAGAGTCTTTTAAACGCGCAGTATGCACCTGAGCAATCGATGCTGACGCCAGTGGTTTGATATCAAACTCGGTAAACCAGTTTTCTAACGGACCACCTAATGCTTGCTCCATCTGCTTTTTTGCTAGCTCACCATCAAATGGCGCGACTTGGTCTTGAAGCAAAGCTAGGGGATCAGCAATATGCGGAGGAAATAAGTCACGGCGCGTTGACATCATCTGACCGAACTTAATCCAAACTGGCCCCAGCTCTTGCAACGCTAAACGCAGGCGCTCACCGAGTGGTTTTTCTGGATGCTTGTTCTTAATCCAGAACAGGCTTTTGCGCAGTAATAACGGAGCTTTGGTCAGTTGGTGATCGGGAAGCAGCTCATCTAAGCCGTATTCCAGTTGTACTTTGGCGATGTGGTATAAGCGCTTTAGTTCTGCTGGCGTCATGGTTTCTCCAATGCCGGCTTATTTGCATCCAGCTTATTCAGCAAAGCAGTCAAGCGTGCTTCAACGCGAGAAGCCTGGCTGCGAACCTCATCAACCTGGTCGCAAAAATACGCCACTTCTAGAGGAGCAGGTGCCAACTTCCACTCTTCAGTCACTACTTGCGCAAGATGACGCTGGTGTTTTTCTGCTTGAGACGCAAGAAAGTTGCCGATGTTTTTTGAACCTTGCACAAAGGTATGTGCGGCGACATCGCCAGTCACGCGAGACAACCACTCTTCAACATCTGGTTTGCAATCCACCATCAACTGAGAGAATTTCTGCGCCAATTGAATATCGCCTTCAAGCTCAAGTTTATCTTGTTTAATAAGGCGAGTGATGTTGGCCTGGTCACGCAGCTCTGGCAACACGCTCAAGTTGAGCGATAAGTAGCAGTTAGGCTGCCCTTCGTAATGACCGAGCACATCAATTTGCTGACTAAAAACGAACGTCAGTGTTTTATTGATCTCTTTCAGGTGAACTTGAATAACTTGACCTTTTAGACGCGCTAAACGACGGCCCAATGCAGGGTCGTCTTTGATCAGAGTATTCAGTGACGTTTCAATCACAGCGGTGATAAGTGGTTCAAATGGCATGCCGTTAACCCTTAGAATTTATAACCGCGATGCAAAGCCACAATACCACCAGTTAAGTTGTAGTATTTGGTGTTTTCAAAACCTGCGTCTTGCATCATGCCTTCCAGCGTTTCTTGGTCTGGATGCATACGGATTGACTCCGCTAGGTAGCGGTAACTCTCTGAGTCATTCGCAACTAGCTCACCGATTCTCGGCAACAAGTGGAATGAATATGCGTCGTATACTTTCGATAACGGCTCTAGCACTGGTTTCGAAAATTCTAGCACCAATAGACGGCCGCCTGGCTTCAGTACGCGGAACATTGAACGAAGCGCTTTGTCTTTGTCAGTCACATTACGCAAACAAAAACTGATGGTGATGACATCAAAATAATCATCAGGGAACGGCAGTTCTTCTGCGTTGGCTTGAACGTAATGCACGTTACCCACAATACCGTTGTCACGCAGTTTATCGCGACCAACGTTAAGCATTGAATTATTGATATCAGCAAGGATGACATGGCCTTCATCGCCAACAATGCGCGAGAATTTCGCCGTTAAATCACCCGTACCACCACCTAGGTCAAGAATACGTTGGCCAGGGCGAGCACCACTACAATCGATAGTGAAGCGCTTCCAAAGGCGGTGGATACCACCAGACATCAGGTCATTCATGATGTCGTATTTTGTTGCCACGGAGTGGAATACTTCGGCAACCTTAGTCACTTTTTCGTCTTTTGCCACTGTAGAGAAACCAAAGTGGGTGGTTTCATTCTCTAACGCTGTATTGGATTGCAAACTTGTGTCCGTCATTCTAATTCCTCTTAGGCAGCGCTTTCTCTCTGCGGGGCGTTTGCTGACAAATAAAATCGCCCACTGCACTGCGGGCGATTAGTTTACTTTATCCTCAGCCGGATGTCTTTCTACTAACGGGTCATTTTCTGAAAATGAATCACTCTGCGCTAACTGTGCGAGGTCAGAAGAAATTGGTCGTTTGATTTCAACCCCAAGGTGCTTAAAGCTTTCGGCTTGACGAATCACATTCCCGCGCCCTGTGGCAAGCTTGTTCATTGCGCCTTGATAGCTTTGATTCGCCTTATCCAGCGCACCGCCGAGCCCTTCCATGTCGTCCACAAACAATCGTAATTTGTCGTAGAGTTTTGTCGCGCGCTGCGCAATCATTTTGGCGTTTTCGTTCTGGCGTTCATTGCGCCATAAATTATCAATAGTACGCAGTGCCACCAGCAACGTTGTTGGGCTCACCAAAATGATGTTTTGCTCCATCGCGTCTTTGATCAAACTTGGATCGGCTTGAATCGCAACTTGGAACGCAGGCTCAACCGGAATAAACATCAGCACATAGTCCAAACTCTGAATACCTTTGAGTTTGTGGTAGTCCTTCATGCTTAAACCCTTAATGTGAGCACGCAGTGCGGCTAAGTGCGCACTCAAAGCCTGGTCTCGCTCGGCATCAGTTTCGGCGTTGAAATAGCGCTCATAGGCGACCAGCGCCATTTTGGAATCCACAACCACTTGTTTGTTTTGTGGGAGATGAACAATCACATCAGGTTGGTAGCGCTTGCCTGCTTCATTTTGCAAATTCACCTGAGTCTGATATTCGTGCCCTTCACGCAGTCCCGACTCGGCAAGCACCCTCGCGAGCACCACTTCACCCCAATTACCTTGCTGCTTGTTGTCCCCTTTCAACGCTTGGGTCAAATTAACCGCTTCTCGCGTCATTTGCTCATTCAAACGTTGCAGGTTTTTGAGCTCATGCACTAAGGTATGGCGCTCTTTAGCTTCTTGGCTAAAGCTGTCATTAACGTGCTTTTTGAATCCTTCTAGCTGCTCTCGGAGCGGTGACAACAAACCTTCCAAACTCTGACGGTTTTGCAAGTCGACCTTCGCGGTTTTTTCTTCAAACAATTGGTTGGCCAAGTGCTCAAATTGCTGTTTCAGACGTGCTTCCGCTTGCTCTAGAATTTGCAGTTTTTCGGCATTGGCTTGGTTGATTTGCTCATGACGTGCTTGCTGCTCACGCAGTTGCGTTTCTAGACGTGATTTGTGCTCACGCATCTGACCAAGCTCATCAAAGTATTGTTGGCGCTCTTGCTTTACGGCCTCGAAGTAACGCAGTTTTTCCATTGCGGCCATCAACTTTCCGTGCGTTTGGCGTACTTCAAACGCGGCTTTATCGCGCTCATCATCTAATTCATCCAACTCTTGCTGGGCATCGGCAAGGCTTTGCTTAACCTGTTCAAGTTGCTGTTGATGAAGCTGCTTTTCCGAAACAAGTTGTTGTTCGAGAAGCTGAGTTTGGGTGATAAAACGTTGTTTCACCCACCAACCGACGGCGACACCACTAAGCGTGGCAGCGCAAAGAGAAGAGAGAATGAGAGATTGGTACTCAAGAATCCATTGCATAATAGCGAGTTAGCCTGTGTTTTGTATCTATAACAATGGTATTTAGACACTGGATAAATGTCCAGTTTGTTGGATGAAAAATCCTCGCATACACTAGGCCTTCCTATAATATTCTTTCTTCCGCTCAAATGAACCAAACCGAGCGGCACATCATCACGCAGAGGCATCATGAACGAGCGTCGCGCCCTAGGATTTGGGCTCTCAGCAGTATTACTTTGGTCTACCGTTGCAACCGCATTTAAACTCACGTTGGCAGAATTTACGCCAATCCAAATGCTGTGCATTGCCAGTATCGTCTCTGCGATTGCGCTGACGATAATCTGTGGTGTGCAAGGCAAGTTGGGCCAGTTAAGTGCCACCTTCCTCTCAAACCCTTGGTATTACCTACTGCTTGGGTTGATTAACCCCTTGGCGTATTACGTCATTCTCTTTAAAGCGTATGACTTGCTGCCTGCATCCCAAGCCCAAGCGATCAACTACAGCTGGGCCATTACCTTGACGCTAATGGCTGCTGTTTTCTTAGGGCAGAAGATCCGTGCTAAAGATTGGCTCGCTTGCGGTTTTAGCTATGTAGGCGTGATTGTGATTGCCACGCAGGGCAATGTTCTCGGCATGCAATTCGAGAGCCCGTTGGGCGTGGGACTGGCGCTGCTATCGACACTGTTGTGGGCTGGTTACTGGATTTTAAACACCAAAAATAAGGCCGACCCTGTGGTTGGTGTATTACTTGGTTTTTTGGTCGCTATTCCATTTGCCATTGGTTTAAGTATTTATGAAGGTGCGAGCTGGCAGGCAATCTCAATTAAAGGCTGGGCAGCGGTGACGTATGTCGGGCTATTTGAAATGGGGATTACTTTCGTCCTATGGCTAAGCGCCCTCAAATCGACACAAAACACAGCCCGCATCAGTAATCTGATCTTTGCTTCGCCATTCATCTCACTGATGCTATTGGCAACCATCATTGGTGAAGAAATTCATCCATCAACCTTGATTGGTTTAATACTGATCATCAGTGGATTAGTGGTCCAACAAGTATCGTGGGGTAAAAAAACCAAAGCCATGAGCACTTCTCAATGATGAACAAAAAACCTCAATAAACGATGCAATGAGTTGGATAAAAAAGAGATATAGCTAACAGTTTAATGATAGAAAGCGCCTTACGCTGCTGGGAATTACCTAAGCGTTGGATACGATACCAACACGGCCCAATAGCTTAAGCTAGATTCTAATACCACTATCTTTGGGCGCTTCAGGACACGTTATTAATTATGTTTCGCTTCGCTATTCCTTCGCCTTTGATGGCAGACTGGCAACAGGCTCTGCAACAATGCTGTGATGCTACTCAAGCTCAGGGACAACTTTATACTCTGAGCGACACCCAGCAGTGGCTATCAACTGAGGTGTCCACCTCGGTTCAAAATCATTGCGCTATCGTCGAAGTGGTAGTGCAAGTTGCCGATCAATTTAAACCGACAGACTTGACGATAAGCCACACATCCTTTGGACAGCAAACCTTGAGCATAGGTCCAATTTGGCTACCAAATGGCGATCTGTTTGCCGTATTGGCACTGACTCACCCTGACGATCAAATCACAGTAGTCTCTGCTTGGCTGAGTGCATTAGTGGGAAGAATGAGCTTTGATATCAGCTCACACTACCAGCAAGAACGAACACGCCATCAAACTACAGCGACCACACCATTACCGACGCTGCAAGAGTTTATCGACTGCCTTGAAGACCATATTTGGATAAAAGGCATGGATGGCCTTTATTCGATGACCAATCGAAGCGTAGAAAATGCGTGGCAAAAGACCAACAGTGAGATCATCGGCAAAGACGATTTCGCACTGTTTAGCCACGAACGAGCAGAGAAGTTCATTGAGGCCGATAACTTGGTCGTGGCGACAGGCACGCTGAACATCGTCGAAGAATGCCGCCAAATTGATGAAAACAATAACCCAACTTGGCTAGAAACCATTAAGTCTCCTGTCCGTGATAATGACGGTAACTTAATTGGCATTCTGGGCATGACACGCAACATCACACGCCGGAAAATGGTCGAAACGCAACTCTCATTGGCGTCCAAAATTTTTAATAACTCACAAGAAGGCATGGTCATTACTGATCGCAATGCCAACATCATTGATGTAAACACAGCCTTTACTCAAATCACCGGCTATCGCTCTGAAGAGGTGATTGGAAAGAACCCCAGAATTCTGCGCTCTGGTCATCATGACCAAGGCTTCTATAAACAGTTGTGGCATCAGCTCGAAACCAAAGGTCAATGGAAAGGCGAGTTCATCAACCGAAAGAAAGATGGCAGCATTTACCCGCAGTTAGCGACCATTAGTGCCGTAATGGACGATAAAAATCATCTCATTAACTACATCTGTGTATTTGAAGATATTTCCGTGCGTAAAGCACACGAAGAAAAACTGCAGCGCATGGCCTTTTATGATCCGTTAACGAATCTACCTAATCGCACCCATTTACTTAGCTTGCTTGAGCAACACATTGAAACCGGGCACAAGAACCAACAGACGTTTGCCACCCTATTTCTGGATATCGACCATTTCAAGCACATCAACGATAGCATGGGTCACTTTTGTGGTGATCAGTTGCTGTCTAAGTTGGCTATCCGTCTGCAAGATATTCTTCACTTAAATGCGCATGTGGCTCGCATTGGCGGCGATGAGTTCGTGATCATTTTGCCGGACGTCCACAGTGATGTGGCTTTGCTGGAAACCGTCGGCGATATTCTCAGCGTTTTCCAACAACCGTTCGACTTGGCAAATCACGACTCACTGCGCGTCTCGACCAGTATTGGCATAGCCTTATACCCAAGAGACGGCCAAGACAGCGAAACCTTACTCAAAAACGCAGATACAGCAATGTACTTAGCGAAGAAAAATGGGCGCAACGGCTACGCATTTTACTCGCCAGATTTAACCGATAAATCGGTATCCCATATGCGCATTCAATCTGCTTTGCATCAAGCGATAGAAAAACAGCAGCTTCGATTAGAGTTCCAGCCGCAATACAACTTGGAGCAACATGCAATTGTTGGCGTTGAAACCTTATTACGCTGGCAGCACCCAGAATTTGGCCTTGTACCACCAGCCGATTTTATTCCAATTGCAGAAAAAACGGGGCTTATCCAAAGCATTGGCGAGTGGGTCTTGCTACACGCTTGTCAGCAAGGAAATGCTTGGCTGAAGCAAGGCATTGAGTTTGGCAGAATTGCGGTTAATGTGTCTGCATTACAGCTTCAGCAATCGAATTTCATTCAGAGATTGAGCGATATCCTCAATCAAACTGGTTTCCCTGCTCAACGGCTGGATTTGGAGATCACCGAGAGCTTTTTACTGATCGACCCTCAACAAGCCATTGCGTCGTTAAATCAACTAAGAGGGTTAGGCATCGAGATTTCTCTGGATGATTTCGGCACAGGCTATTCGTCTTTGTCTTATTTGAAAGGTTTACCCATCAATAAGCTGAAAATTGATCGTTCGTTTGTCAGTGATGTACCCAGCAATAGCGATAGCAATGCGATTGTGAATGCGATTATCGCCATGGGCAAAACACTGTCATTGAAAGTGGTAGCGGAAGGAATAGAAACTCAGGAGCAAGCCGATTACTTGTTCGAAAAAGGCTGTGTTTACGGTCAAGGGTATCTTTTTAGCCAGCCAGTAAGTGCGGAAAAACTTTTTCGTTGAGCCAGCTTGTAGCCCAAATCATTCTCGTGGAGCCACATCCTCGGGGATGGTTTGGCTTGGTTGACTTTGAGTTGATTGACACAGCTCCAGACGCTCAACCAAAATATTAATGCAGACCAATAGCGGTACACCGATTAAGAGCCCCATACCGCCCCAAAGCCAACCCCAGAACACGAGCCAAACGAAGATCACTAACGGATTTAAATTGAATCTTTTCCCTAATAACGTTGGCGTGACAAACTGACTTTCAATCAAGTTGATCAACAAATAGATAGACACCACAGTGAGCATAAAACTGACCGACTCCAACTGCAGATAAGCCACAAAACCGAAACTCACCATGGAGATGACTGGGCCGAGATACGGCGCAAAATTCATCACGCCAGCAAACGCGCCCCACAAGAACGGGTCCTCAAGGCCTAAAACAAAAAACACCGCCCCAACACTCAACCCAAGTCCCGCATTCACCAACGTGATAGTACCAATGTATCGAGATAGGTCTTTCTGTAGTGCTTTGACCAGTTCAATCGCTTGGCGCTGCTTGGCAAACCCATGCAAGTACGACACTGACTTTCGAAATAAGCTGCGTCCGTGATTGAGCATAAAATAAACCATAAACAGCACGATCATCGCTTGTGTCAAAATGGTCGGCGTCGTGGTCGCGAGTGTCTTCACCAAAGAAAATACGGTATTGTTCCCGACTTCATCCATACCCATATCGCTGGCAATATTCAGCGGCGTATTAAGGTGATCCGCCGAGGCTTGAGTCACTTCGCTCACTTCTTGCGACACATTTTTCACGATACTGGGTAGTTCAGACCACCACTGCTTGGCAGGCTCCGACATGGCAGCAAGGCCAATAATTGAAGCACCAACCAAGAATGACAGAGTCACCACGACGGTAATCGCGCGCGGTAAACCTTTGTCTTCAAGATAGTTAATGAAAGGACTGCATAACAGAGAAATAAAGGTACTAAGCACAATAGGTAACAAGATTGGCTTAGCAAAATACAGCCCAGGAACGAGCAATAAGACAAGAAGGGTTGCACCAATCGCGGTATTGGCAGGAATGTTTAATTTCACTGTCATAAAAAGGCTCAAGGTCGGTAAGAATGATTATCGGCGAAAGCCGTTATTGGGGATGCTCGACTTCTGTTTCTGTCGCAGTCTCTTCTGTCGAAGCAGTATTGCTTGCTTGTGGTTCAGCATTTCGCTCTTGTTCTACGCCCGGCTGGTTAGAAGACGCGGCCCTAACTGGCTTGGCAAGCGAATCCGTTAGTTCGGAGACACTACTCGCCAATAGCCCCATGGAAGAGATAGAGGAAGTCAGTCGAGACAATCGACCCGCTTTGGCAGCGGTAACAGCAACGACAGCACTAATACCTAGCGTCGTCCAAGGATTTTCTTTCACAAACTTCTTAGTGGTAAACGTGAACATTTCCATCGATAAGCAGCATTGCTCTAAAGATGCTTTACCTTCCATCCGCTTGATTCGCATGGCTCGATTGAGCTTTTGTAGCGAGCGCATCCCACCCCTCCTGCAACTGTTCTGTCGTATTTTTGAATCCAAGGAAACCAACTAAACGCTTCTGCCACCAAGCTAAAGACAGTAATGCTAAACCTAAGGACGCAATAAATACGCCCACTGCAACATACACGTTAGCGGTCAGCTGATAAGCCACCACACCAGAGGCAAGGCACAAACTGAACACGAACAATACCGACAATAAGGTAAAAACAATGGTGCACAGCAAAATCTGTCGCGCTGCGGACGCATTAATTTTCACCTCCAAGAGGAACAAATCCAACGTTGAACCCGACCACGCTTTCAGCGATTGAGTCAATTGGTCCAGTTGTGAAAGAATACTGCTCAAACCATTGATGGTTTGTTGGATATCCTGCTCTTGTGCCCCACTTGGGGCTCGACCGCTGTCTGCTGCGGCCGAGCCCGGTTGCTGGTTGGTGACTTGTCCGGAATTATTCATTGGAACCCTCGCCTTCTGTTATGTGGCTTAATCCGTTGGACCGTGATTATTTGATCAGCTTCGAAACCGCCCAACCCGCAAGGAAGGCACAACCAATGCTCAGCAATGGACGCTCCTTGATAGCGTTCTCTGCTGACTTGGTCGCCTGCTGAACGTGTTCCGCGCCCACATCAAATTTCTCTTTGGCTTGATCTTTCATTGCGCCGACGGCTTCCGTCGTGGCTTGCTCCGCTAAGTGATATGCTTCTTCTAACTGTTCTTGAGGTTTTACTGTGCTTTCTTTTGTTGTAGCCATAACTAGCCTCCGTTGATGAGTTGAGTAGTAAATCAAGTGAAACAACTTTTGAACTCACTTACTCACTACAAAGCCATATCCGTGCCAAAATTATAAGCATTTGTTTTTATTTGATTTTTTCTTTGTTTCACGACAAATCCTTATCTGTACGTGTAATTCTTTCCAGACTTCCCCAACATTCTTGTAATTTTTTCTTAGCGCCTCGTCTGCAACCCTCCAATTCTTGCGCAATAAACTCATAACCAATTGATTAATAGAAAAATAACATTCATTGGCATACAACCTGCAACTAAAGATGAAACATCTGTGTTTGTTCCCCATACGTACAAACACTCCCATCACCAACCAAATCAGGAGTGAGATATGAAAAATGAAAATATCGCCTCAATCATTGAGCTTATCGAGAGCGGAAATGACATTTACAACAAGGCCATTGAGAACATTGACAACACTTCTTTGAATAATGTGTTGGTAGAACTGCTTAGAGTACGTGAGCGAGCGGTGCTTGAGCTTACTCCCTACACATTGGCAAATAACCAGGAAGACTCTGCCGACGACACTCCGGTTTCCTACACCATTAAAGCGCGTGAGGTATACAGCGATGTGATGAAGGAGGTGTCTTCTGACAAAGAGTCCATGTATTTGGAACAGCTCGAAGGTGTTGAAAGCAAGGTGCTCAAAGAGATCGAAAACCTAATTACTAGCCACCCAGAGCAAGCGGATAATTCGGTTCTACTGAAAGTTCGCAGTGATATCAAAAGCTGTAAAGAAAAGCTCAGCAGCATCAGCCTTATCAGCTGATCCATAGTGGTCGCCTTTGCAATCAAGCGCTGGCAGAGAAAATGGCCAACTCGTTTTGGCCATTTCTGATAAGACCACTGGCACCTCAATACAACCAAAACTAGAAAACACTAAACCGAGTAATCAACACGGTAGTCATAAATAAAGAGGTCAGTATGACATTGGATAATAATCGAGTAAGGGAGCTACTCGTAAAAATGACACACCATCGCCAAACGTGTTTGCCTCTCGTTAATCCGCAATCGCATATGACACTCGCAAGAGCGGCGTATCGATTCGTTAAAATAGAAAAAGTGATGATCAAAAAGATGGCGAAGTTGTTCTTCGACCAAGATGGTGAACAATTCATTGCAGAAAATGCCACCGAATACGGCGTTGCCGAATTAGGTAATTACAAAGAAATGCATTTCATGAACAAGTTGTTGTTAGATGATTTGAAAGCGCTACTCAGAGCCATTGACGACACCAACTTAACGGCGCTTGTTTCTTACTGGTTAGCTGCTTTACAAGTCGAAAACGATGAAATTGAAAAGCACTTACCCCAGGGTGAGTAGTCATACTCACCCCCTGCTTCCTTTCACTTCGAGAACGATAAATAGACGCTCTCTCAGATACAAAAAATGCCGATATAAAAAAGCCGCTGCACCTACGCAGCGACCTTATTGGTTCCTTCAAAACTACGACTAAACCGGTAAACAAAGGCACGCTATAAAGCACTAGGCAAATGGCGCATTATCCACTGCTTATCTGTTTTAAAGCTAAGCCGATTTACTTCTCCCGCTTGGGACAAATACGTTCAACGATTTTGGACGAAGCTTAATCGCTAATTGCTCATCAGAATAAAGCTCACCATCAATCACATACTCAATCGGTTTGTTCGCAGAAATAGTGACATTCTGAGCCGTCGCGTATTGAAAATGAGTCGATTCCTCCTGCGCACCTACGCTGGTTAATGTCAGATCAGACAATGCGATAAGGCGTCCGCCTAAAGATTCGGTGTTATCTAAATACGTGATATGCAGCTTGCCATCGTCAGGCTGCGGAGCACCACCACCTTGCGCGAGCAACGTACTAAAAGGAGCGATGTTCGCAACGACAAAGCTATGAACTTCTAGCGTTTGTGATCCATTTTCGCGGTTTCCATCTTCAAATGGCGCATCCATCGCAACAGTCAACGTCTGCGTCTCTTCCGCCACCACCGCGTTAAAAAAGCCCGTTAAGTAGGCCCATTGTCCAAAGGTGTTTTTCTCTTCTCGCTGCGCATGCTCGATCATTTTCTGCTCTAGGCCAATACCTAGGACTAACAATATAAGCCTCTGATTACACTCCGCCGTATCAATACGTTGGCAGTGACCTGCTAGCAATGCTTCACACGCTTTTTCGACTGGTGAGAATTTTGCGCCAACGCCATAGAGCACATGACACAACGCATTGGCGGTTCCGAGCGGAACAATACCGAGTTTGATGTCGGTACCTACCAGCTGGCTCGCCACTTCCGTCACTGTGCCATCGCCACCCGCTACGATAATTTGCTTAGCACCACTTTCTTTTGCCTGTTGTGTTAGCTGCTCGGCGCTGAGATTTGTGGTGGTTTGATGAATACTCAAGCGATATTTTTTGGTTAGTTCACGAATCAAGTGCTGTTCGTTTTCCTCCCATTTGCCGCCACCTGCAACAGGGTTAACCACCATCCAAGTGGACTGATCCAGACCCAGTACGCCTTTTTCACTTATCGCTCGTAACGTTTTGATCTGCAATTTATTCAATCTCGCGGTACTGCGCACGTCATTGATTTTTTTCATCACAGATTCAACCGTCAGCGACGGATCTTTGCTCAGTAGATACGCCGCAACAACAAACACCGAGCGACCACGCCCTAACGCACAATGCACAACCACAGCTCGCGAGCACGAGATTTGCGTATCAATCCAGTTAATCGCATGGCGAAGGCGCTCTAGCGTTGGGGCTTTGTGGTCGAGTACCGGAATCGAAAGGTAATGAAACTGCTTGTCGGTCATCGCACTTTCAAGCCCAGCAAATTCTGCGGTGACATCGACAATACAAGAGATGTCATTGGATTCGAGAAAATCTAAGTCACTCTGAAATAGCCGACGGGAGAGGTATAAATTATCGCTGACTTTTTGGATCGGAGGCACAGTATCGCGCCGTCTTTCCCAGGCATTATATGCTCTAGCGCCCAGTAAAAAGGGGATGAATGCCCAGCGGATCCACCTGACAATCTTGCCGTCTTGGTTTTTTCTAAAAATGGAGGGAATGTCGAAAACGTAGGCTACGCTGACTAATGCTAAAGAAAGAGATACCCATAAGAACAACAGGCTAACCATGATTTGGGGAATATAAATAGCGGCCAATAAACTGATCAGAGCGCCAAGAATATAATATTTGATGATAAACATTCGCTCTCCTTGCCTTCAGCGAGTGCGCTTTTTTAGTGAAAGTGAGAATAAGCTGGTTTTAGTTTAGGCTAATTAGCTTGGTAAACGCTTTGATTGGGCCCCTTCCCGTGCCGAAATGGCACGAAAAGGACCAATACTCCACCTAACTAGCCATTTCTTCGACGTAGCTATCCGCTAGTTTCATTTTCTGCTGATCGGTCATCACCTTACCGGCCAATTGGAAAAAACGCTGCTCTTCTTCTTCGAGGTGGTGCAATACTTTGTGACGCAAAGTTTTCATGAGGTTGAGCCATGCTGGCGAGCTCATGTCGGTTGCATCAAGCTGTGCAATCACTTTATCAATCTCGTGGTGCTCTGCGATGCCATGACGAGTAAGATCGATGGTTTTATCGCTCTCGATTAAAGGCGCGTAGAAAAAGCGCTCTTCTGCGGCGGCGTGCTGTTCGAGTTCATCCTTCAGATTGTGGTAAAACTCTTCGCGTGCAGGGGAATCTCCAGACGTTTCCATCAGAGCATCGAGTAAAAGGCGTTGCTTTTCATGACTCTCTTTTAGTACATCAAATATGTTTTTCATCTTTGACTCCTCATCTGATTGTAAACAATTGGGATAAAAGGAAGGGCGGTGATTGACCGCCCTTCTCTTACATTGCTGTGAACAAAAAGCTGACCTGACTCGACTAACAATCTTGGTCTTCTGCGTTCAAGTTCTCTTTAATATTTTCACACTCATCTTCAATCGCGTTTTGAGTTTCTTCGGCGGCTTCATCTATCTTCTTGCCCGCCTGTTCCATTGGCCCTTCTTCACTACAAGCAGCCAGTGCGAACACCAAACCAAATACTGCGGCGATACGGTAAATTAATGACGTAAGTCGCATGAAATCTCCTATCTATTTACGTTTTTTCTTCCTAGCAGAACAATCACTATTGATACAATTAATGACAATAGGAATAGGTAAAATATCACTTGCGCGATAGAGGCCGCTGCCCCTGCAATACCAGTAAAACCTAGTAGTGCAGAAACCAGTGCCAAAGCCAGAAAAATAAACATCCAACGAACCATAGTGTTACCTCCTAATAAAATTGGGTTAGGTCACTCGGCTCGTTATTATTGAACCACTTCTAGCTTATCAATCACCTTATTTACATCATTGGTATTATTTGCAATTGAAAGTGCAAGATCATGCTCCGCATCTGAATTAACCTTACCTGCCAACGTTACCGTTTTACGTTCCGTCGTTACATCAATGTCCGTACCACTTACATTGGTATCCATCAGTAGGCGAGTTTTAACTATAGTCGTGATTTTAGAGTCGGTCAGTGTGGCTAATGCCTCTGAATCGGTTTCTTTCTTACCTTCATTCACCACTGACAATTCGTTGTTTACTTTTTTCACACCATCAAGACCTGTTACAAGCTCTTCGGCAAGCGATTTTTCAAGGTCATTGTTTACCGAACCAGAAAGGGTAACTACCTGATTTTCAACATCGGTGTTGATATCAAAAGAGTTAAGGTTACTGTTTAGCAGCAGCGTCGTTTCGGCTTTACCATCTAGCCAAGCGTCCATGGATTCTTTTTCCCATTTATCACTCGCTAAGACTGCTGTAGATGAAGTAGCAAGAACTGACGTAAGTACAATTTTAGCTGCGATGTTATTCATGGTAATTCTCCTTTATTGACGTTGTATTTCCATAGGAGCAAACCATGTGCCAAGTTTGTAACTTGTTATTTTTAAAGGAATAATAAAAACAAGAGGTAAAAATAAGACGAACAAGAAAATATAAGCATGAATTATTTACACAGAAGAAATGTAATTTTTAATCGTTAATAATTTCGCAATCAATTACATAATACGCCAACAAAAGATGAGACATTATTTCTTCGACTTCACTTAATCTCAGAATTATTATTTAAAGCGTGAGACACCCGAATAAAGAAGAAATATTTATCAGAATTATTACTGATATATACCAAGATAGGTTAAACAAAATTAAAATAGCCTACAGACCCTTAAATCTTTGCTGACAATATTTTGTCTTGTGCACTTAGAATAATCCACGTACATTGTTTCTGTCATAGTAAAGAGGACATTTCTATGTCGTTGCCAAGCCTGTTTCTACGAATACAAGACCCGACACTTAAAGATGCTATTGCCTCTTGCCAGGAACTGAACAAATTTCGTCTGCATAATACCGATGCCGCAGATAGTTGGATTGAAGATTTCCTACAACTCAAACCGGAAGTTGCGATTGTTGAAGTCGCCCACTTTACTAGCGCAGATTACCAGCGCCTTTCTAATATCGAAGACATCTACGATATGGACTTGATCATCATTAGCTCTGGTGCTCCAAACGAAAATTTGGATAAGCTAATGAACTTAGGTGCAATTTTTCACTACAGAAAACCCGTCGATATTGCCATTTTGACGGACACCCTAAGCGAAGTCAGCCAGTACTATCAGCAAAAGCAAGATCAAGGACGTAAAGTGTCCACTAGCGATCTCGACCAGTTTGGCCTTTTGGTGGGGTCCTCATCGCCAATGCATCAGCTCTATCGCATGATCCGACGCGTCGCAAAAACAGAAGCCAACGTCCTCATTGTCGGTGAAAGCGGCTCGGGTAAAGAGTTAGTCGCACAGACCATTCATTTAGCCAGTGATCGCAAGCAACAACCCTTTATCGCAATTAACTGTGGTGCGATTAGCCCAGAGTTGGTCGATAGTGAACTGTTTGGCCATGAAAAAGGCGCCTTTACCGGAGCGAATAAAACTCACCAAGGTGTATTTAAACAGGCAGAAGGCGGCACGCTGTTTTTGGATGAAATCACCGAGATGCCTATCGAGCATCAAGTGAAGCTATTGCGTGTGTTGGAAACCGGAGAATATCGCCCAGTGGGCAGTAATACAGTGCATATCGCCAACACTCGCATCATTGCCGCCACCAACCGTGATCCTAAAGTCGCCATAGAAGAGCAGTTCCTGCGTGAAGATCTGTTTTTCCGTTTATCGCACTTCCCATTAACGATACCGCCACTGCGAGATCGAGGCGGTGACATCGTCGGTCTGGCTAAACACTTTATCGCGCACCGCAACGCAAATGAGGCTAAAACCAAAACCATTCTTGATTCTGCCATCCAAAAAATCGCTGCACACGATTGGCCAGGTAATGTCCGTGAGCTCAAACACACGATCGAGCGTGCATTTATTTTGGCTGATGACACCATCCGAGATGAACACCTGATATTCGATACACCACCATTGGAAACAGGCACAAGCATCGAAGACCTTGTTCCAGCGGGCGTTTCGCTAGAAGAGCTAGAAAAAGCCGCCATTCTCAATACGCTTGAAGAGAATCAAGGCAATAAAACGGAATCTGCGCAAGAGTTAGGCATTAGCGTTAAAACGCTCTATAACAAACTCGAAAAGTATCAAGACGAGTAACTCGCTGTGGGAATACAAAAAAGAGCACGGAATACGATTCAGTGCTCTTTTTTATCTTATCTTTTATGCGGATGTGTAGCGTTTGATTACACCCACTGACCCGCGACAAAGCCGCTCGACCAGCACCACTGAAAATTGTAGCCCCCTAACCAGCCAGTCACATCCATGACTTCACCAATGAAGTACAACCCTTTGATTTTTTTGCACTCCATGGTTTTCGAAGATAAGTGATCGGTATCCACACCGCCTAGTGTCACTTCCGCGGTTCGGTAGCCTTCAGTGCCATTCGGGGCGATATCCCAATGCTCTAAACGATCCACAATCGCCGCAAGCTCCTTTTGATTGAACTGCTTCAGCGGTTTATCGACCAGTTCTTTACGTTCAATCAAGACTTCAACCAAGCGCTTTGGTAGCACTTTAGCGAGCGTATTTTTGAGCGACTGATTCGGGTGCTTTTCACGGCTGCGTTCTAATAACTCGGCAACATCATCGTTTGGCACCAGATTAATCGACACCTTTTGCCCCGCTCGCCAGAATGATGAAATCTGTAAAACGGCTGGGCCAGATAAACCACGATGTGTGAACAACAGGGCTTCTTTGAACATCGTGCCATCTTCAGCTGTAATTTCCGCAGGTACCGCGATACCAGATAACTCAGCAAAATCTTCTTTGTCTTCTTTATGCAACGTAAATGGCACCAGCCCTGCCGTAGTTGGGATAACTCGAAGACCAAATTGTTCCGCGACTTTATAACCAAATGGTGTCGCCCCCAGTTTTGGCATCGACAAGCCACCGGTTGCGATAACTAAAGACTCACACTCAACTGGCTCGGTACCCGCATGCAAACGAAAGCCTTCATCGATTTTCTCAATTGAGTGAACATCGCATTGGTAACGCTGCTCGATATTCGGCATGTCACACTCAGCCAACAGCATCTTCACGATGTCTTTCGCCGTAAACGCATCGACACAAAACAGCTGACCGTGATCGCGCTCTTCAAATTCAATACCATGCTTACACACCATCGAGATAAAATCCCAGTTGGTGTATTGAGAAAGCGCCGACTTAACGAAATGCGGGTTTTGGCATAGGTAGTTGCTGGCTGAAACATCGTAGTTAGTGAAATTACAACGGCCACCGCCTGAGATAAGGATTTTACGTCCTGGCTTTTTAGCATGATCGAGCACCAAAACACGGCGGCCTCGCTTGCCGGCTTCTGCAGCACACATCAAACCCGCTGCGCCTGCGCCAATTACAACAACATCAAATTTCTTACTCATCGGTAGCTCTTAGACTGATTGGTATCGAATCGAAATAAAAAAGGATGTGCACATTGCACATCCTTGCTTTCTAGGCGCGACATTCTACCGACAAATCTCGAAGGGGAAAAGCGCTTAAACGGTAAGCGCTATGCATGCCCGTACAATCCTAGGAGATTAACTCGCTAGATTATTGATTCTTTAAAGAATGAAGGCCGCGAGTAGGGTAACACCGAGCAAAGCGGTCGATAAAACAAATAGCTCACGCACCCTTTCGCACTTACCAGTAAAAATTTCATCGTGGTGATGGTGATATTCTTTACTTTTGATGTAGTGGAACAAACGCACCTGTTTGGTGACATTTCCATGGGTGGTAAAAAAGCCATTGCCATCAACTTGCTGATATAACAACGGATGCGCTTCACGCATGATGTAAATTAGAGAACGAAGAGCGGTGAGATACCGAATCATATTGACTCCAGTTACCACCATTAGCGCAAATAAGATTGTGTCTCCACTGATCATCTTTTCCTCCCTACATCTTCAACAATGCTCAAGAGAAAAAGACGATCAATGCTTCGTCTTTACTCGCTACTTATAGCGTCAAAAAACGCGTTTACGCAGCTGGAGCATCCATGATTGAAGATGAACCTTCTTTCGCCATTTGTGCTAGATCTTTGTCGATGAAGAACAATGCTTTACCATCTTCACCTACTAATTCGATCTTATCTAAAATCCCTTTAAACAACTTCTCTTCTTCGTGCTGTTCAGACACGTACCACTGTAGGAAGTTAAACGTTGAGTAGTCTTGGCTAGTAAATGCAACATGTGCCAATTTATTGATTTTTTCCGTGATCATTTTCTCATGTTCGAAGGTCTCGCGGAAAACATCACCTAAGCTAGCAAAATCATGCTTTGGTGCATCAATAGCGCCCAAAATTGGCATTGAGCCAGTTTCACTTACGTAGGTGAATAGGCGTTGCATGTGCTCCATTTCTTCTACGGCGTGAGCGCGTAAAAATTCAGCCGCACCTTCAAAACCTTTGTCTTCACACCAAGCACTCATTTGTAAGTATAGATTGGATGAGAAAAATTCTAGGTTAATTTGCTCATTCAATTGTTCGACCATAGTTTGAGACAGCATGTTAACTCCTATTAATGTGCATGCAATATACCCAAGTAACCTCGAGATAAACGACGCCGCGAGATTGACTTGCTCTACATCAGAGGCAAGGTTTTACTTGAACTATAGTCAGTAGCGGAGCGCTGAACTCCGCATCTCAAAGTCACTTGGGTATAACGCCACTATAACATGATTACTGAGACAAGACTTTGTACCTACGACACTGATATGAGATCACTTCAGCAAATTTTTTTGGGGGTTAGTGCTAATCTAAAACTATGACCTTACAAGGAGATAGCAATATGAGTTACAAACACATACTTGTGGCAGTCGACCTGTCAGACGACAGTAAAGTGTTGATTAAAAAAGCCGTATCACTGGCTAAACCTCTGGATGCGAAAGTCTCTTTTATTCACATCGACGTGAACTACGCAGAGCTCTACACCGGGCTTATCGACATCAATATGGCAGAAGCGCAACATCAAGCAATGGAAGCGTCGCGCACACAATTGGCGAATTTCGCAGAATATGCGCAATACCCAATAGCCCATACGTTGGTCGGTAGTGGCGATTTGAGTAATGAGCTGTGCGATACCATTCAAGATTACAGTATCGACTTGGTGGTTTGTGGTCATCACCAAGATTTCTGGAGCAAGATTCTGTCTTCGACTCGACAACTGATTAACTGCTCTCCAGTCGATATGCTGGTCGTACCGCTAAAAGACTGATTGGCGCGACGTTAAAACTTGGTTAGACTGCGGGCACATTTGTTGTTGATAAAGATTCTCATCCATGGCTTATCTATCCGCAGTTACCCTACTTTGGGCATTCTCATTTAGCCTGATCGGCGTTTACCTCGCTGGTCAGGTTGATTCTTGGTTCTCGGTGTTCATGCGCGTGGCACTGGCGAGTCTGGTTTTCATTCCCTTTTTAAAATTCCGTGGCGTTAGCAAATCCCTAATCGCGAAACTGATGACGGTCGGTGGCTTTCAGCTCGGTCTGATGTACTGCTTCTACTACCAATCTTTTTTGCTCCTTTCCGTGCCAGAAGTATTGCTGTTCACCGTATTCACGCCCATTTACGTCACGCTGATCTATGACTTCTTGAAAGGTCGCTTTTCACCTTGGTATTTGGTTACCGCGGCAATTGCTGTATTTGGCGCAGCCTGGATTAAGTTTGCAGGCATTAATGAAGACTTCCTGCTGGGCTTTTTGGTCGTACAAGGAGCAAACCTCTGTTTTGCCATTGGTCAGGTAGGCTACAAATACATCATGGAAAGTGAACCGGTTGATTTGCCACAACACACCGTGTTTGGTTACTTCTACTTAGGTGCGCTTTGTGTAGCAACCGTGGCTTTCGCTCTGATGGGCAACCTCGACAAACTACCCACCACCGCAACGCAATGGGGCATTCTGACGTACCTTGGTTTAATTGCTTCCGGTTTTGGTTACTTCGCG
Source organism: Vibrio sp. E14 (assembly GCF_020515785.1). Classification (NCBI taxonomy): domain Bacteria; kingdom Pseudomonadati; phylum Pseudomonadota; class Gammaproteobacteria; order Vibrionales; family Vibrionaceae; genus Vibrio; species Vibrio sp. E14. Next base: position 48,377 of record NZ_JAHPJI010000004.1, on the reverse strand, counting down.
TGGAACAAAGGCGCAACCATGGTGAACGCAGGAGCACTTGCAGTAATGAACAACGCATTGGTTCCGGCGGGTTTGATTGTGAACATTGTGATTTGGAACCGCGATGTTGATGTCATGCGACTCGCCATTGGCGGTGCGATCATCATGCTATCGCTATGGATTAACGAAACCTGGGTGAAAAAGCGCGTCGAAATGAGCTACGCCAAGAAGTAAAGCGACCACTCTCAACACACATACCGACAATAAAAAACGCTCTCCAACTGGAGAGCGTTTTTTTGGATTAGATTAATGCACTTTGACTTGCGAGCTTGTGCTCATCAACGCATTAGGTGGCGTTGATAGCAACACATCTAGCTTGGCATTGCGCGCTTCAAGCTTGCGCTGACGCTTAAGTAACTTTTGTTGCTTTTTCGCTACTTTTAACAACTTCTTCTGCTGCTTATAATGCTTTTTCAGTGCTTTTTTCGCTTTCTTAAGCGATTTTTTATCCACTAAATCAAACCATACTGGTACGTCGGTTCTTACTGGCTCCAGGGATTTTTCGGCTTGCTTTTTCTCTTTCACGCGCTCAACAACACGCTTCACAATTGCTGCTTTTTCGTTGCTTTGTTTTGTTGTCACAGAAATCGGTTGTACTGGCAGCGCTTCAGCCAATAAGCCACATGATTGTTGCTCGTTCAGTGGCTTGTCTTGGCATTTTTTCGGCGGAATAGCGGCTGGCTTACACAAGGTATCTTTGGCCGCTGAAGAGCGTGCGCAAGAGCGACAAACAAACTTTGGTGCGACAACTAAACGATGGATGTCGCCAAGCTCCGCCGCGATCTGTTTACGACTCATTTTACATAAGCGTTTAGCCATTCTACTACTCCAGCTTCCCAATTATCGACCGCATCACAACAAGTGAAATAATAATAATTCTTAGTTAGATATACAGTCAGGGAGGAGAATTAGCAAGAGAAAACTATCAGTAACGATTCAGAAAGAGAGGCTTGATCACAGCACGATACACCGTACTGTGACAAGAAAAGTTGAGCTGTCAGGAAGTTATGCCATTGAGGCTTTAACGTAGACATCAAAGCGATTTTTTTTGGTTTCAATCGCCATAGTCGGCTTTTGCTCGTTCAGCCAGTTTGCATAGTCTGGGCGCTTCACCACCACGCGTTTTGTGGCTAACGCCATGGCAGGATCTAGCAAACCATCGGCGTCCAAATCGGCGCCAACCAACGATTGGAAAACGCGCATCTCTTTTTTTACGAGCGCCGATTTCTTCTTGTTTTCTGGGTGCGGATACATAGGGTCGAGATACACCACATCTGGCTGAACAAAGTCTTCATCTTGTGCCAGCTGTTCCAATGCATCATGACTGGAGGCATGGATCAGCGACATACGCTCTGATACCCAAGTTCCAATTTCAGGGTCTTGTTTCGCACGCGCTAAGCCGTCATCCAGCAACGCTGCGACTACCGGGTGTCGCTCCACCATCTGTACCTTACAGCCGAGCGAAGCCAAAACGAATGCGTCACGTCCCAGCCCCGCCGTGCCGTCTAGAACGGTTGGCGTTGCCCCTTTGTTCAAACCTGCGGCTTTTGCGATGGCTTGGCCCTTACCACCACCAAATTTTCGGCGATGTCCCACTGCGCCACCAATTAAATCGACAAAAATAGCGCCCAACTTTGGCTCATCCACTTTACGCAGCTCTAAACGCTCGGTGGTCAGCACCAAAGCAAAATCGCTCTCGTTAGTGTGAGAAAGCTGCCAGCGCGCAGCCAGTTCATCCAGATGAGGTTGTTGAGACGGGTCTTCACAGATCAATTGCAGTTGCAAAAGGAGGCTCCAATAAAAAATCGCGGTAACTGGCGCTGAGTGTATACCTAAGTTACCTCTCAATGCTAGGTTGAGCTTGATATGACAAGACTACTCAGCCGTCAGTCGCTCAACTAACTCAGAAAGCGGTTGAGGATGCCCAATACCGTAGCCTTGGCCATAATCCACACCAAGATCGATCAAATGCTGCATGACTTGTTCGTTTTCGACAAACTCCGCCACCGTCACTTTGCCTAGCTGTTTTGCCAGATCATTGATCGAGCGAACCATCACACGGTCCATTTCATTTACGTTGATATCTCGCACGAAAAGACCATCAATTTTCACGATATCAACGGGAAGTTTCTTTAAGTAACCAAATGAAGACAAGCCCGAGCCGAAATCATCCAATGCAATCATGCACCCCAACGCTTTGAGCTTGGTGAAGAGCTCAATGGCTTGCTCAAGATTACTCATCGCTGCTGTCTCGGTGACTTCTAGACAGATTTTTTCACACGGCATGGACGAACGTTCCAATCGCTCCAATAAGAAATCGATAAACTCTTGATTCCCCATAGATTGACCTGAAAGGTTTATCGAACAACGGCCGAGTTTTTCAACCACCTCTGGGCGTTGCTCAAACCATTCTAGCGTTTGAGTAATGACCTGTTTATCAATCCAATGCGCAATGTTGTAGCGCTCGGAAGCCGGAATAAACAGTGCAGGAGAAACATAATCACCATATCCATTGCGAATGCGCACTAAAATCTCAAAATACATCTGAGCATCGTGCTGTTGTAAGCTTTTGATCGGTTGAGCAAACAACTCTAAACGCTGATTCGACAATGCCTCATGCACCAAATTGACGCTCTGCATTTCCATCTGGCGACGTTGTAGCTCTTCGTTATCTAAGCTGAACAGATTGTAGCGGTTACGGCCTTGCTCCTTGGCGGCATGACACGCAGAGTCTGCTTGAGCGTGCACCATTTGCGGCGTCTCTGCCGTATGGTCGATGATACGAATACCAATAGAACAACTGATGAACAAGCGCGTATCTTCCCAAACAAAAAGATGTTCACTCAACGTCGAGATGATCAGTTTGGCGATATTAATGGCGCCGTATTCGTCGCAATCTTTGAGTAGTACCGCAAACTCATCGCCTCCCATTCGAGCCAAGATGGAATTGTATGGCAGCACTTCCTCTAACATGCTGGCGCAAAATTGAATCGCCGCGTCACCCGCATCATGCCCAACCGTATCATTGAGGACTTTTAGCTGATCTAAGTCGAGGTACAGCATGGCGTGGACGCGACGATGGCTGTCCACCTCACGCAGTGCGGTCTTGAGCTCTAGTTCAAAGTGGTTTCTGTTATAAGTCCCTGTCAGTAAGTCATAGCGCGCTTGATATTCCAGTTTCTCGGAAAGCTGTTTGGTTTCTGTAATATCTTCGCCCACAATCAACAGCTGATCAGATTCACTCAGTGGACGAATGTTCTCGCGTACCCAAACACGATGACCGTTTGCATGGCGATACTCGACTTCACGTCGCCAGACCCCATGCACCTGTTGATTGGGTTGCAATAGCACTTGGCGAGGAAACAGTACCTTGTCATCAAAATAAAACTCCCTTAGGCGGTGTCCGAGCATGTCCATCGGTTTGTAGCCAAGGAGTAGCTGAGCAAATCGATTCACTTCTTGAATGCGGTTATTGCTGTCGAGTGTCACCATCATGACGGGCTGTTGCTCATAATAGTTACGCAGGGTTGATTCGCGTTGATAGAGCTTATCTTCCATCAACTTACGACTAGTGATATCGCGCGCTTCAAACAAGTATTGCTTTTGATTTCCTACTTGCTGAGAAAAAGGCTTGAGTGAAATTTCCAACACCAATGTACCGTGCTCTTTACTCCAAATTTCAGCCTCAAACGTCGACACTTGATGGTGAGGCGCGTGGAAATACGCCTCAAGCAACGCTTGTGCTTTCTCACTCCAATTGGGATGAAACCAAAGTGGTCGGTCTAAACGCAGCCCTTGGTAATACAGCAAAGATTGCAGGTGATCGTTGCCCGATTTAAGTACACCGTTGGCATCCAAAATGCCCATATACTGCATGCTCTGATCAAAAATCGACTCTAAGATGGCTTGGCTTTCTCGCGCGGCACTCTCGCTGCGACGCATCCGCTGTAAATAGTAACCCATCAACAAAATGACCACCGACATCACCACAAACAGGCTACCAAACAAGCGAATTTCTTTGGCAAAACGCTCAGAAAACTTCATCGGTTTATTAAAAAATACCGCAGAGACCTCTTGCTCAGCACCCAGCCCCCAGCGCACTACAGCTTGATAATCGAGCTTGATTTCAGAATCACTTTTCTTCACGGCTGGCAGAGCTTGGTCAGGGTTATCCAACACAAACTCAAGTATCTCAGCGCTCTCTATGCCATGCCGATAACCACTTTGGATCACGCCACCAACCGCACCGTGCCCTAAGCCAATGTCGTGCACCATAAACAGCGGCGCATTTGAGGCTCTGTTGACGCCAACCCAGTCACGTTCACTGCCAACCACACCTTGTTTATCTCGGTAATAGGTCCAAAACAGGACGACTTTATCTTTATTCAGCTTCGCTACTTGTTGCTTTAAGTCAATGATACTATCGGGAATAACTTGCACGATTTTGTCGCGATATTGCGGATGTTCATGTACAAAATCGTCGATTTGATAGCGTAATACCTCTCCCGTTACGGAATGGTCACTGACAATAAGAATTTGGGTGTAATCAGGGTGTAGGCGCTCTATGAGGGCTAAATTTGCCTCCAAATCGACATCTTCTGTTACTCCTGTTGCGTTCAGAGATTGGTGCAAAGAAGGATGATAATTATTGATGCCATTAAATATAACCGGGGTGTCTTTGATGATTGGCGCCAAACGCTGCATCAGTTCAAGCGCGTTGTTGTCGCTCACTACAATGGCATCGAATCGTTCTTTGCTTAATTTCGTACGATATAAGGATTCAAGCTGAGCGAAAAACTGCTCACTCTGGTTACGTTTCGAGTCTAAATAGAGCACGCGCATATCCAGCGATCGATCACCCAATTGCTGCTCGATACCTCGCTGTATGGAATCCGTCCAGAAAAAACCTTGATGATAGGAGTGCACGACCAAAACTTTCGGATCTGAGGCCGCGGCAAACGCGCTCCAACATAGCGCGACAATAACCAGAAAACGCTGCACATTATCTCCATAGCTCGGAGTTAACCCGCAGTTACTCCTGCCAAACCTTGTGAATCCTATCCGCTATGAGTATAAAAGGGAGGTAAAACTCTATCCCTAACGGAAATAATAGTATGAATGCGAGCCTGCCGAAACTCGACGACCTTGACCGCGCAATATTAAAAACACTGATGGCTGATGCCAGAACGCCCTACGCAGAAATGGCCAAGCAGTTCGATGTCAGCCCTGCCACTATCCATGTGCGTATTGAGAAGATGAAATCGGCTGACATCATCGAAGGAACGGAGGTGATCGTAAATACCAAAAAGCTCGGCTACGATGTGTGCTGCTTCATTGGTATTAACCTAAACGCAGCTCGTGATTACCATTCCGCGCTAGAAAAACTCAACGCGCTCGACGAAGTCGTTGAAGCTTACTACACCACGGGCGCGTATAACATATTCGTCAAATTGATGTGCAAATCGATTGAAGAACTGCAATTTGTGCTGATTGATAAGCTGCAAGCCATTGATGAGGTTCAGTCTACGGAGACATTGATATCGCTGCAGAACCCAATTAACCGCAGTGTGAATCCGTGAATTTTTTATAAAAATGGACAAAAAAGGCCAACCGAATGGTTGGCCTTAGTATTTTTGGAAAGACAGCGTGCGCTTACGCTGCAATACCAGAATGGCGCAATAGCGCATCAATTTGTGGTTCACGACCACGGAAGCGCTTAAACAGCTCCATTGGCTCTTCACTGCCACCCATTTCTAAGATGTTGTTCAGGAAGCTTTGACCCGTTTCTTTGTTGAAGATACCTTCTTCTTCAAAGCGAGAATACGCGTCTGACGACAGCACTTCCGCCCACAGATAGCTGTAGTAACCCGCGCTGTAACCACCAGCGAAGATGTGACCGAAGCTGTGCGAGAAGCGCGCCCACTCAACGGCTGGAACCACCGCGACTTTCTCTTTCACTTTCGCCAGCGTTTCTAAAACGCGTGCACCTACTTCTGGGTCGTATTCGGTGTGCAGAGTAAAGTCGAACAAACCGAATTCTAGCTGACGCAAAATGCCCATCGCCGACTGGAAGTTCTTCGCCGCGAGCATCTTATCTAGCATCGCTTTTGGCAACGGCTCGCCTGTCTCATAGTGACCAGAAATGAACGCCAGTGCGTCCTCTTCCCAACACCAGTTTTCCAGGAACTGACTTGGCAATTCAACCGCATCCCAAGGTACGCCATTAATGCCTGATACCGCGCCAGTTTCGACTTGCGTCAGCATGTGGTGGATGCCGTGACCAAATTCATGGAAAAGTGTCACAACTTCATCGTGCGTAAACAGTGCTGGCTTGTCGCCCACTGGACGGTTGAAGTTACACGTTAGGTAAGCCACCGGTGTTTGCAGTTCGCCAGAGAGCGTAATACGACGACCACGACAATCATCCATCCACGCGCCGCCACGTTTGTGTTCACGAGCGTAGAGATCTAGGTAGAAACTGCCACGGAGTGTGCCTTCAGCATCAAAGATATCGAAGAAACGCACAGATTCGTGCCAAGTGTCCACGCCTGCTCGCTCAGTAACTGTCATGCCAAACACGCGGTTTAGCACTTCAAACAGACCACTGACAACCTTTGACTCTGGGAAGTACGGGCGCAGTTCTTCATCCGAGATTTGGAACAAGTGCTGCTTTTGTTTCTCGCTGTAGTAAGCAATATCCCACACATTCAATTCTTCAACGCCAAACTCACTTTTCGCAAACTGACGCAACTCTTCGACTTCACGTTCACCTTGTGGTTTCGCACGTGTCGCTAGGTCATTCAAGAAGCCCAACACTTGATCTGGCGTTTCGGCCATTTTCGTTGCTAACGATTTCTCGCTGTAAGTATTGAAACCCAACATGCGTGAAATTTCGTGACGCAGTCTCAGTTGCTCAGTAATGATTTCTGAGTTGTCCCACTTACCAGCATTTGGACCGCGATCAGAGGCGCGTGTCACATACGCTTCGTACACTTCTTTACGCAACTCTTGGTTGTCGCAGTACGTCATGACAGGTAGGTAAGATGGGATATCCAGCGTAATGAGGTAGCCATCGAGCTCTTTTGCTTCTGCAGCGGCTTTCGCTGCTGCCAACGCCGATTCTGGCATGCCAGCAAGGTCTTTCTCATCCGTGATGTGCTTGGTCCAACCCATGGTGGCATCCAGTACATTGTTAGAGAATTTAGAGCTGAGCTCAGACATGCGCTTGCTGATTTCGCCGTAACGGTGCTGCTCATCGGATGGTAAACCAATACCCGATAGCTCAAAGTCTCGTAACGCATCGGTGATGGTTTTTTGTTGAGCGCGAGTCAGCGTTACGAATGCATCACTGGCTTTAATCGCTTTGTACGCTTCGTACAGGCCTTTGTGCTGACCAACCCAAGTGCCGTACTCTGACAAAATTGGCAAACAACTTTCGTACGCCTCACGCAGATCTTCGCTGTTCATCACGGAGTTCATGTGACCCACTGGCGACCAAATGCGGCTTAAACGGTCATCCGCTTCTTCAATTGGCGCAATCACACTGTCCCAAGTTGGGTGAGCATTATCTTTTAGAACTTCATCGATTTTCGCTCGGCAGTCAGCAATCGCTTGTTCAACGGCAGGCTTGATGTGTTCTGGTTTAATTTGAGAAAACGGAGGTAAGTCCGTAAACGTCAGAAGAGGATTAGACATGAATAATTCCTTTTGTGTTTTGACTCTGTGATTGCCTGTCTATTTTGTGTAGATAGGCCAACTCAATGTACAGACGAGCCAGCAACATGGATTGGGGGAGCTCCGTTCCCTTTCTCTATGCTGCGATGACCATATAGTCAACGAGCGCTACTCTGTCCTTGAGTCTTGTTATACCTAAATGAGATTTCACACTCTTTGAGCACGAGAAACTCACCTAGTTCAATTCGATTACCAATAGTAAGTGTGGGTGACTTAAAGAAATTTCAATAGTGAGCCCCTATTAGAGGAACGGATTTGATTGGAAGTTCTACATCTTTAAGTTACTTGAGTATAATACCGCCATAGAGTGAAAATCACAGACCACACTCAACCAAAGAGTGTTTCGAGAGTTTAATTTGTTAAGTTACCGCCACAGCTTCCACGCCGGAAACCATGCCGACGTGGTCAAACACATCGTTCAAAGCCTCATTCTTGATGCGCTGAAACAAAAAGATAAACCATTCGTTTATCACGATACCCACTCGGGTGTGGGCCGTTACGATCTGACTCACGAATGGTCTGAAAAAACGGGCGAATACAAACAAGGCATCGCGCGTATTTGGGATAACCCAAACATTCCTGAAGACATCAAAAGCTACATCGATGCCATCAAAGTACTCAACAACGGCGAAAAACTGCGTTATTACCCAGGTTCACCACGTGTGGCACGTGCGCAAATCCGCCCACAAGATCGCATGGTGCTGACCGAGTTGCACCCAGCCGATCACCCGCTGTTGGAGCAAGAATTCCATCGCGATCGCCAAGTGAGCATCTTCAAAGAGGACGGGTTCCAGCGTCTAAAAGCAAGCTTACCGCCACAAGAACGCAGGGGTTTGGTACTAATTGACCCACCATACGAGCTCGCGAAAGAGTACCGCGATGTAGTGCGCGCGATTCATCAGAGCCATAAGCGTTGGGCAACCGGTATCTACGCGATTTGGTACCCAGTGGTAAGCCGTCACGACATCGAAGATATGATTGAGGGCCTGGAAGCACTGGGCATTCGTAAAATTCTGCAAATCGAGTTAGGTGTCGCACCCGATACCAACGAGCGCGGCATGACAGCATCCGGCATGATTGTGATTAACCCGCCGTGGAAACTGGAAAGCCAGATGAAAGAGATTCTGCCATTCCTGCAAGACGCGATCGCGCCAGCAACTGGCCACTGGAAAGTGGACTGGATTGTGCCAGAGTAAGCACTTCTGCACCGAAACCTCTCAGCGCAACGACATTTTCGTTGCGCTTTTTTATACTCTCAACTTTGCCCTCTCATCGCGCTTATTCTCCTTTTTGTGCCTCTCATCGCTATTTGTCATAAGTAATGTCGCTTTTTCCCATTTAGGAATTCGTTACATTCGATTTATGATAGTGGGATAACGGTGGCATTGAGTTCGGGCAAGGTCATCCCAATCTATCTATGTACCAGATAAAATTTATAAGCTCTTGGAGAAAGTAATGGCGACTCATTTTGACTATATCTGTATCGGTGGCGGCAGTGGCGGCATCGCATCTGCAAACCGTGCGGCGATGTACGGCGCGAAAGTTGCGCTAATCGAAGCTCAAGACCTTGGCGGTACCTGTGTAAACGTAGGTTGTGTACCGAAAAAAGTGATGTGGCATGGCGCGCAAATCGCAGAAGCAATGAACCTGTACGCAGAAGATTACGGTTTTGATGTCGACGTGAAAGGTTTCGACTGGAGCAAACTGGTTGAGAGCCGTCAGGCGTACATTGGTCGTATTCACCAATCTTACGATCGCGTTCTTGGCAACAACAAAGTAAACGTGATTAAAGGCTTTGCTAAGTTTGTTGACGAAAAAACTGTCGAAGTAAACGGTGAACACTACACAGCGGATCACATCCTGATCGCGGTGGGTGGTCGTCCTACTATTCCAAACATTCCAGGCGCTGAATACGGCATCGATTCAAACGGCTTCTTCGACCTAGCAGAGCAACCAAAACGCGTTGCGGTTGTGGGCGCAGGCTACATCGCAGTTGAAATTGCTGGCGTACTGCACGCGCTAGGTACAGAAACGCACCTGTTCGTACGTAAAGAGTCACCACTACGTAGCTTCGATCCAATGATCATCGATACGTTGGTTGAAGTGATGGACGCAGAAGGTCCAAAACTGCACACCCACTCTGTACCAAAAGAAGTGGTAAAAGAAGCCGATGGCAGCCTAACTCTGCACCTAGAAAACGGTGAGAGCCAAAACGTTGACCAACTGATTTGGGCAATCGGCCGTCACCCAGCGACAGACGCAATCAACCTAGCGTCAACCGGCGTGGCAACGAACGAAAAAGGCTACATCAAGGTAGACGAATACCAAGAAACCAACGTGAAAGGCATCTACTGTGTGGGTGACATCATGGAAGGCGGTATCGAGCTAACGCCAGTAGCAGTGAAAGCGGGTCGTCAACTTTCTGAGCGTTTGTTCAACAACAAACCAAACGCGAAGATGGACTACGATTTGGTACCAACTGTGGTATTTAGCCACCCACCAATCGGCACTATCGGTCTTACAACGCAAGAAGCGGAAGAGAAGTACGGCAAAGACAATATCAAAGTCTACACGTCTGGCTTTACTGCGATGTACACCGCCGTTACTAAGCACCGTCAACCATGTAAGATGAAGCTTGTATGTGCGGGCGAAGAAGAAACGGTGGTTGGTCTGCACGGCATCGGTTTCACGGTAGATGAAATGATCCAAGGCTTCGGCGTAGCAATGAAGATGGGTGCAACCAAAGCAGACTTCGACTCTGTTGTGGCTATCCACCCAACGGGCTCAGAAGAGTTCGTGACGATGCGTTAATTGCGCGCTAATCGCATTGCTGATTTCAGCGAATCATTTGAAAAGGTCATCTTAGGATGACCTTTTTTTGTTATCCCATGCTTAACTCGCATTCTCTAATAATGTGCGAATAAACTCGGCTTTAATAGCACTCTCCTGCTTACCATCATGAATCAGACACAAGTCTGCACGCAGTGACTCTTTCAGCTTGATAAAACGAATCCCATGCCAATGATGCTGAGAAAACGTCGACGGCACCAACGTCACGGTATTGCTGTTTGCTACATATGCCATCAAGGTGCTTGGCTCCACCACTTGTTTGCCAATATGGGGTGAAAAGCCTTCTTGCAGACAGGCATTGATGATGAAGTTTGCCGAGGCAGAATTCGCCAAACTCATAAACGCAAACTCACACGCCTTTAAATCTTGGAGCCGCAGCAAAGATTTGCTGGCTAACTCATGTTGCTCCGACACCGCCACCACAAACACATCTTTGCCCAAAGACACCGACTGATACGGATAAATGTTGAGTGCATCGGCAAAACGTACAATACCCACGTCAATTTTCTTCTCACTCAGATGCTTCTTTTGCGTCTCTGGGTTGAGGTCAAAAATGTCGGCGTGATAAGTGTCATGCTCAGCATGGAAACGCTGTAACAGACGATCAAATCCGCCCCAAAATGAGCTACTTACCACACCGACTCGCAAGATGTTTCTCTGGTTCAACCCCACTTGCTGCACTTGATTGAGCGAGACATCCAAGGTCTGAAAAATCAGTTGGCATTTGGACTCCAACAATCGTCCGGCCTCCGTTAGCATGACGTTTCTTGAATCACGCTCAAACAGTTTGACGTTAAGCACTTCTTCCAACTCTTTGATGCGATTGCTCAACGGCGAATTGGTGATATTGAGGTTCTCGGCCGCCTTAGTGAAATGCTTGGTTTGTGCGACCTCGTAAAAGTAACGCAGCATCTTCAGCGTCACGCGCTCAAATGGTTCTAACTTCATACATTGAGTCCTAGCGAATTTCATCATCCTCTTTTTAAGGATGATAGTAGCGAATAAAGCAAAGATAACTAGCGCAGAAAGTCACACAATGGAATCAACACACAACCAGAAGGTGACTAACATGAATCACGATCCAGTAATCGGCGCACTACAAACCATTCACGAACGCAAACCAAACTTCCAACCTAAAGCGGCGTTTATTTTAGGCTCTGGCTTAGGCGTATTGGCAGACGAACTACAAGACAAAGTGGTCATTCCATACGAAGAGCTCGAAGGCTTTCCGGTTAGCACCGTGCAAGGTCATTCTGGTGAGTTGGTACTTGGTACCATGGGCGGCGTAGACGTAGTGTGCATGAAAGGTCGCGGTCACTACTACGAACACGGCTCAATGAAGGTCATGACAACACCCGTACGCACCTTTAAAAAGCTGGGTTGTGAGTTTCTGCTCGTCACCAACGCGGCAGGTTCACTTCGCCCTGAGCGTATTGATGTCGGTTCTCTGGTGGTATTTCATGATCACATCAATACCATGCCTGAGTCGCCAATGATCGGTCCGAATGATGAAGAGTACGGCCCGAGGTTCTTCAGCCTCGCCAATGCGTACGACAAAGACCTGCGTGCAGAAGCGTTTGAAGTCGGCAAAGCCAATGGCATTCACCTGAATGAAGGTGTGTTTGTCTCTTACACAGGCCCCAACTTTGAGACCGCAGCCGAAATCCGCATGATGCAAATCATCGGTGGTGATGTAGTGGGCATGTCGGTCGTGCCAGAAGTGATTTCTGCGGCGCATTGCGGCTTACCCGTATTGGCAGTGTGCGCGATCACCAACATGGCAGAAGGCTTGGGAGATGTAGAATTGTCTCACGCCCAAACATTGAAGTGCGCGAAGCTAGCCGAAGCCGATTTCATTCGCTTTATTAAGCGCTTTATGAAGCATCACTTCTAAAGCCGCTTCATTCCAAAAGCAAAAGGGTCATCAAGTAACTTGATGACCCTTTTTCGTATCACGTTTCCCAACGTTCGGGGGCATTTCGGAGCCGTTTGTGCGTTTTACTTAACTGCGCGAACCAATTCAGCAATGCCTTCCCAATCGCCGTTGTCCATCATTGCGGTTGGCACCATCCACGTACCGCCACAAGCCACAACCGATTTCAACGCTAGGTAATCTTCCACGTTAGATGGGCTTACGCCACCTGTTGGCATGAATTCCACTGGGTAAACCGCCGTGAGTGCTTTCAGCATGTTTACGCCGCCTGATGGCTCAGCAGGGAAGAACTTCAACGTACGCAGACCCATTTCCATCGCTTGCTCAACCAAGCTTGGGTTGTTTACACCCGGTACGATAGTCACACCACGTTGCTGACAGTATTTCACTGTAGTTGGGTTGAAGCCTGGACTAACGATAAAGTCCACGCCCGCTTCGATTGCGATATCCACTTGTTCTGTGGTCAGAACGGTGCCCGCGCCAATCAACAGTTCTGGGTACGCTTCACGCATGATGCGAATCGACTCCGCCGCCGCTTCGGTGCGGAATGTTACTTCAGCACATGGTAAACCGTTTTCTACCAACACTTTTGCCAGTGGCAGAGCGTGTGCTACGTCGTTGATTGCGATAACTGGGACGATTTTGATTTCTCTTAATCGTTGTTCAAGTGTTGTCATGGGGAACCTCTAAAGAATAAAGCTTAATGTTGCGACGATAATAAACGCGATACCGCCAAGTAACGTTTCCATTACCGTCCAAGTTTTTAATGTGGTTTTCTCATCCATCTCAAGCAGACGAGAGACCAACCAGAAACCAGAGTCATTGAAGTGAGACAGTACCGTTGCACCACCCGCAATCGCGATTACGATAAAGCAAAGGTCTAGTTCACTCAAACCTGTTGATGCTGCCACAACTGGCGCGATAAGAGCCGCCGTCGTGGTTAGCGCTACGGTTGCCGAGCCTTGAGCAACACGCAGACAGGTGGAAATCACAAACGCCGCCACAATCACAGGCATACCTGTGTCTGTAAGAACGTCAGCCAGTGCATCACCAATACCGCTTGAGCGCAGTACGCCACCGAACATGCCACCTGCGCCTGTTACTAGGATAACACCACAGATTGGAGCCAATGACTCACCACATAATTTTTCTAGTTTTGCCATGCCGTAGTCTTTGGCAAACACAGCCAGACAGACAATCAAAGTGATCAGCAACGCAACTGGGGTTTTACCTAGCATACGTAGGAACTCAACCAGTGCCGTTTTGCCATCAATCACACCCGCAACCGCCAGTGTGTTCAATACCGTATCCAAACAGATTAGCAGGACTGGCAGCACAAGGATGGTCATAACCGTGCCAAATTTTGGTGCGTTGCGCTCATCCACCATCGCTTCGCCATTAAAGAAGGCTTTAGATAGTGGAATATCGAATTTTTTGCCCGCGTACAAGCCAAATAGGTAAGCGCCAAGGTACCAAGTGGGAATAGCAACCAAAATACCCACCACCAATAGCAGACCGATGTTTGCGCCAAGGAATTCTGCCGCTGCAACCGGACCTGGGTGTGGTGGAACAAACGCGTGCATAACCGCAAAAGCACCGGCAGCAGGCAACGCGTATTTAATTGGTGAGCCACCAAAACGAGCCGCCACACTTAGGATGATTGGCATCATCACTACAAGGCCAGCATCGAAGAAGATTGGGAAGCCAAACAGTAATGAAGCGACGCCCAAAGCAAATGGTGCGCGCTCTTTACCAAAGCGACCAATCAAAGTGTCTGCCAGCACTTTCGCACCGCCAGTCACTTCAAGAATTTTACCGATCATCGCACCAAGACCAACCAGTAATGCCACGGAAGCCAGTGTGCCGCCGAAGCCGCCCATCATGGTCGATACGACTTTCTCAGAAGGAACGCCAGTGGCGATTGCTGTGCCTAAACTCACCATAGTAAGGGAAGCAAAAGCATGGACTTTCAGTTTAATGATCAGAACGAGTAACGCTGCAATGGCAAGGCCTGCAATCGTCAGTAGGAACGTAGGATCTGGGGCTTGGGTTAATTGCTCCATAGATTCACCTTTAAGAATTATTGTTTGTGTTATGGTTCACATTTATTTCAGTTACCGGTAACATGTTACCGATAACATGAATAAGATAAACCCATATTTTAAAGTGAATTCAAAAATTGAGATCACGCGCAAATTTGGTTATGAGGATAAGTTATGGCTGGTAGTAGTGTCATCGTTATGGGCGTTTGTGCTAGTGGTAAAAGCACAATTGGTGAGCATCTAGCGAAAAAGCTAGGGCGTAAATTCATTGATGGTGATGATCTTCATCCACGAGCGAACATTCAGAAAATGGCATCGGGCCAGCCTCTGAACGATGATGATCGCAAGCCATGGCTAGAACGCATTCGTGATGCGGCATACAGCCTAGAAAGCAAGAACGAGCACGGCATTATTGTTTGCTCAGCACTGAAAAAGATTTACCGCGATCAGATCCGCGAAGGCAACGACAACGTGACCTTCCTGTTCCTTGATGGCGATATGGAGTTGATCCTTAATCGCATGCGTATGCGCAAAGGCCACTTCATGAAAGAAAACATGGTGAAGAGCCAATTCGAGACGCTAGAGCGTCCAGACAACGAGCCTCAAACGCTGATCGTCAGTATCGACGGAGACATCAGCGACGTGGTGGAACGCTCTGCTACTGAGCTAATCAAAATGCAAGCGATCGAGGTGGCGTAATGACTCACTCTGTTGTTCTTGAGGTCACACAACGTTTGACCGAGCGCAGCCGTGAAGCGCGCGCTGCGTTTCTTGCTCGCACCGAAGTGCAAGCCGAAGCTGGCAAAGGCCGTGTTGGTTTATCTTGTGGTAACTTAGCCCATGCAGTCGCCGCTTCTTGCTCTTCTGAAAAGAAAAATATTCTCGATTTTACTCATGCCAATGTCGCGCTGATCAGCGCCTACAACGACATGTTGAGCGCCCACCAGCCGTACCAAGACTACCCAGCGCAAATCAAACAAGTGCTGGCGGACTACGGCCATACAGCGCAAGTCGCAGGTTGTGTGCCAGCGATGTGCGATGGGGTGACCCAAGGTCAAGCAGGCATGGATATGTCGCTGTTTTCGCGAGACTTAATTGCGCAATCAACGGCGTTGTCTTTGAGCCACAATGTCTTTGATGCCACATTACTGCTTGGCATCTGTGACAAAATCGCCCCGGGGCAACTGATGGGCGCGCTGTCTTACGCACATCTACCAACGGCGTTTGTGCCAGCGGGTCTGATGGCAACGGGCATCAGCAACGAAGAGAAAGTCGACGTGCGCCAAAAATACGCAGCGGGTGAAGTCGGCAAAGACGCCCTGCTGGATATGGAGTGTCGCGCTTACCACTCTGCGGGGACGTGTACGTTTTACGGCACCGCCAATACCAACCAGTTGGTGTTCGAAGCCATGGGCTTGATGCTGCCAGGCTCGGCATTCATTCATCCCCATACCCAACTGCGTAAAGCGTTAACCGATCACGCGGCTCTGAAAATCGCCTCAATGACGGCGGGTTCTGCACACTTCCGTCCGCTGGCCGAGGTGGTCACAGAAAAGAGCTTGGTCAACGGCATCATCGCTCTACTCGCATCTGGCGGCAGCACCAATCACACCATTCATATGATCGCCGTGGCGCGTGCTGCTGGCATCTTGCTCACGTGGCAAGACATCAGCGATCTGTCGGATGTGGTTCCTTTGTTAGCTCGCGTTTACCCGAACGGCCCAGCCGATATGAACGCGTTCCAAGATGCGGGGGGCGTGCCTGCGTTATTACACCGCTTGAACCAATCCGAGCTTTTGCATCGCGATGTGAAACCCGTGTTTGGTGAATTTGAAGATCAGATGACGCTACCGAGCCTTGTCGATGGCCAACTGACTTGGACACCGTGCCAAGGTAGCCAAGACAGTGACGTGATCGCCAAACCGGACGCAACTTTCCAAAACACTGGCGGCACTCGCGTACTGACTGGCAACTTAGGCAAAGCCGTGGTGAAAGTGTCTGCGGTGAAAGAAGAGCAACGCGTGATTGTGGCACCTGCGATCGTATTCCAATGCCAACACGAAGTGGAAGCCGCGTACAAACGTGGCGAGCTGAACAAAGACTGCATCGTTGTGGTCACACACAACGGCCCAGCGGCAAACGGCATGCCTGAACTGCACAAGCTGATGCCAATTTTAGGTAACGTGCAGAAAGCGGGCTTTAAAGTGGCGCTGGTTACTGACGGTCGTTTATCTGGCGCGTCAGGTAAAATTCCGTCTGCGATTCATGTTTCTCCAGAAGCCATTCGTGGTGGCGCGATTGGTTTGGTGCGCAACGGTGATTTGATTCGCCTTGATTGCCAAACAGGCGAACTGAACAACTTAAGCGACACTACTGATCGTGAGTTGATTCATTTCGATACCGAATCTACCCAACAAACATGGGGACGAGGCTTGTTTAGCGTGATCCGCCAAAACGTCTCTAGCGCAGAAGAAGGCGCAAGCTTCATTGTTTAAGGCGAGAAGAAAGACCTCGTCATTTCGACAAGCCTAAGCAAGATCAGGAATTTAATATCAACGTGCTGTGAAGCCAGAGAAAACACCTCTGCCACAGCACTTTTTTGTTGGTAGATTCTGAATCACGCTCGTCCCTCGCGGTTCAGAATGACGAGATGTGGGATTGGTCATTTTTCTTTTTCAATAAACGAATTAGTCCGTCATTCCGACGAGCCTAAGCGAGATCAGGAATCTACTATCAACGTGCTGTGAAGCCAGAGAAAATACCTCTACCACAGTACTTTTTTTGTTGGTAGATTCTGAATCTTGCTCGTCTCTTGCTGTTCAGAATGACGATATGTAGGATTCAGTAAATTACATCAAGCCGTTTTCATCACCACGACCGCAGCAATCACCACAAAGATACCAAACCAGCCGATTGGCTTGAGTTTCTGTTTAAACAGCAAGGCACCACCAACTGCGGTACCTAAGATACCGATCGCGCCCCAAGAGGCGTAAGCAATGGCTAAGTCGATCTCTTTCACCGCTTGCGCCAATAGCGTGAACGCAGCCAGTACCAACACAATCGCGGTAATGCCCCAGCCTTTGTATTTAAAGCCGTGAGAACGTGTGAGCGCCATATTGGCCACGATGTCGACCAAGGCAGCCATCACGACAAATCCAAATGACATCGTAAAAAATTGACTCATGATTCACACCTTACACTTGTAGAAAATGAACGTTCTTTTGCCAGTTTATCGGCGTTTTTCTTGGTGTTAGATTGCCCGTGTGACTCCCCTAAAGTCACACAAACGATGCCGATGACAGCTAACATCAAACCAAGCAGCTCTTGGGTATTTAAGTCAGAATCAAACAACACGATTGAAACGACCGTGATCAATGAGATACCCAACCCTTCCCAAACAGCGTATGCCACGCCGATAGAAATCTTTTTCGCAGCAATCGAGAGGAAGTAGTACGACACCGCAATCAATACGTACATCACGATGTAGCCCAACCATCCATGACCTTGTCCGATAAAAGACATGGTGCTGGTGCCTGCTACTTCGGTAACGATGGCGAGCAATAAAAATAGACGTGCAACTAGCATGATGAATCCTCCATCAGAAATTAAAAAACTGCATAACGGAGAATGGTGAATGTCACGCATCTGTATCGACATTCAAAAAGTTAAAAAGATAAAAATGAGCCACTTCTCCTGACTATTTGAGCTAAGGTTAGCGCTGAGCAGGAAAAAGAGACAGGTAATTGAGATATTCATTTTTGAATATCTATAGGATCGAGTTGTCTATGTAATCACACATTTTCTTCATGGTTATCTTATGC
This sequence comes from Vibrio sp. E14, assembly GCF_020515785.1. Taxonomy (NCBI): domain Bacteria; kingdom Pseudomonadati; phylum Pseudomonadota; class Gammaproteobacteria; order Vibrionales; family Vibrionaceae; genus Vibrio; species Vibrio sp. E14. The sequence goes on along the minus strand of NZ_JAHPJI010000004.1, from coordinate 29,958 downwards.
AGAGAATCTCGGTGACGCGAGACAATAATCCGTCATCACTGTGCGAAAATTAATGGCGTCTTCAGGGTTTGGCGTACCACTTTATGTAAGTGTCGGTGCAAAGGATGGTTGCGATTGGTTTGTAAGAAACCGCCAGAGACGACAAACTGGCTAAACTCACGGTTGACCAAAGGCATCGCGTAAGAGTCCAGCTCCGGCATCAATACTGCTGAGCTTTGACTGGCATACATAATCGCGTCGGTTTCTTGCAGCATTTGGCAAGCCACGCGCAAATTATAGGATTTCAATAACACCACAGGCTCATAGCCCATGCGGCGATACTCAGACTCCACGGTACAAAGAGGTTTATACGAAGCGGGCGCAGGCAGAGACACCAGAGGCAGCTTGGACACCGTGTCCCAATCATTGCTGACTTTCGATAAAGTCGGGTGGTTTTTACGTGCCAAAATCACCCGTTTTTCAACAAACAACGGACGCATATAAATGTCTTTCGACAGCTCGGTCTCTTGGTCAAGAATGCAGTAATCGTGCTCGCCCTCTAACATTTCATCGTGCGAGTAACTGTTCCAACTGGAAAAGGCAAAGTGCGCTTTGGGAAAGGCTCGATGACAGCCAGTTAGCAATCGCTGCCCTTGCTCATCCATCAAATAAGGGTCGGTCACAATCGCGATCTGCCCTTGGTATTGCAGTGGGTCGAACACTTCAAACTCTTGCACCACTTTTTCCAGTGGTGCAATCATGTTGTCGAACTCGGCGGCGAGACGTATCGCCATCGGTGACGGCTCAACCCCATGCGCTTTACGCACAAACAGCGGGTCATCAAACACTTGTTTGAGCTTCATCACGCCGCGACTGGCGCTCGGTTGAGAAATGCCCAACTGCATCGCGGCCAGCTTGATGCTGCGGTTTTCCACCACGGCCTTTAATAAACGCATTAAGTTGAGATCCAATGCATCCAGCTGATGTGCCATACCCTAACCTGCCAATACCATTGATGAGCGAATACAGAGAGCGGTTAACTGCGAGTTAAACACTCTCTCCGGAGGTAATTTGATACCCCATATCAACCACTTTTTCTTCTTGCGCTTCACCTTTCAGACGCGCGATCAAAAGCTCTGCGCTCTTTTCACCGATTTTGAAACGCGGTGTATCGACGCTAGTCAGTTTCGGGCTGATGGTTTGACCGATATCCAGCGCGTTATAGCCCACAACTGCCAGCTGCTGCGGAACTTGAATGCCACGTTGTTGCGCGCTCAGCATGGTCCCTATCGCGATGTCGTCGTTGGTACAGAATACGCCATCAAGCGTTGGGTGAGTTTCTAGCGCGCGTTCAAGCAAATCATGCGCTAAAGAGAAGCTAGAGTGATCACCCGTTAATACGTGCTTAGGTTCTAGCTCTGCTTCCGTCATCGCGCGATCATAACCTTGCATACGCAGCTTGGTTCGCGTATCCAAACGCGCCCCAAAATAAACGATTGTACGCTTACCTGAATCTAGCATCTGCTTAACCGCCGTGTACGAGGCATCTTCATGATCTAGCCCAACCGCCATATCAATCGGCTCTGGTGGTAGTTCCATGGTTTCCACCACAGGGATCCCTGCATTTTTTATCATTTGCAATGTACGCGGCGTGTGATGGCTTTCAGTTAGAATAAGTCCATCGACCTGATAAGAGAGTAATGATGCGATCTTGCGTTCTTCTTCAAGCTCATCGTAGCTAAAATGCGCTAAAAGCGTCTCATAGCCATTGGCTTTGGTCACCATCTCGATGCCCTGAACAAAGGAAGCAAAAATTTGGTTGGACAATGAGGGCAGTAAAATACCAATGGCTTTACTGGACGACTTTGACAGCATAGCGGGGGCGCGGTTTTCGATGTATCCCATCTCTTCAATCGCAGTCGCAATCTTGGCCCGAGTCTTTTCTGCCACCGATTCAGGGTTACGCATATAACGTGAAACCGTCATCTTCGTGACGCCAACTTGGTCTGCGACATCCTGCAATGTCGTGCGAGTTTTCTTATTCTGTTGAGCCATAAATATGTGATTTATCAGTAATGTTACAAGTAACATTATGACGAATAGACTCTCTGCCGACAAGCTCAGTGAAAATAATTCGCAAAATCATGACGTTATTATTCTATTAGCCACCAAATTGCGTTTCATACATTGTGAGTCAAAGCCGAATAAATAAATGACATTTATATCAAAGTTCTTATAAAATGCCGTACCTAAAAGAATAAGACATTAGGCACAGTGCAGTTAGGCTCTAGCGAAACCCAGATTTACTATCACTTGCTTGATCTGGACGACTCCCAAAAGCAGCAATACCTCCAAGCATTGCAACAAAGTCAACCTGAGCTGTATCAACAACTCGTTCCTCTTTTAGCCAATGAGACACCAGAAGAACAACTAACGCAGTTACTTTACTTTGGTGCTCACCAGGCTACGAATCGAGACGTCGATCTAAGCGGAGAAGTCATCAGTAAGTATCGCCTAACTCATGAGTTGGGTCGCGGTGGCATGGGTGTCGTTTACGCCGCTCTACGGGCAGATGAAACGTTCGAGCAAGATTTAGCTATCAAGTTTATTCAAAGCAATTTGAGTAATGTGCTGGGACAACGTGCACTCTTTGATGAGGCACAACTGCTCGCGCGTCTAAACCATCCGTACATAGCGAAAGTGTTTGATGGCGGTCTTCATCAAGATTCAGTTTACATCGTGATGGAGCGGGTATTTGGTCAAACCTTAGATGAATACCTGTCAGAAAATAAGCTGGAAAAGACAGAAAAACTGCTGCTGTTTAAGCAGATTTGTCAGGCGATGGAGCACGCCCACCAGCATCATGTTTTGCATGCCGATCTAAAACCAGAAAATATACTGATCGATCGTAGCAAACGACCCAAACTGCTCGACTTCAACTTGACTCAAAAAGCGCACTCCACCCGAGAGGGCTCACCCTCGGCACTGATTGCGTTTAGCCAAAATTTTGCCAGCCCTGAGCAGCAGGCAGGACAAGTACTGACAGAACAAAGCGATGTTTATTCATTGGGCAAAATCCTCGCTTTGATGTTTCCATCACCAGCGGTTTGGTCTGATGTGTATTGGGTGATAAGACGGGCGACGCGTCCAGCCACCCAAGTGCGATACCCAGATGTGCGAGCGCTACGCATTGATATCGAGCGAATTATCGAACGTCGCCCTATCGAGCAGAAAAAACACTGGCCGTTGTATAGCGCCTTTCGCTTGGTGCAACGGCGCCCTCTTGCTTCGGCATTGTCAGGCATCATCGTGCTCTCAGGTGTGCTATTTGGCAGCGCCATGATGCAAAAGAATATCCAACTGCAACAAGAGAAGAAGATTGCAGAAGATATGATGTACGAAATGACCCGCCTTATCTTCCACGCGAAGGGGCAGAATGTCGAACACCTCTCGGTGAGCTCCATGATGGAGTTAACACGAAGGCGGATACTCTCTAATCCAGATATCCCCAAACATATAAAACAAAAAATGTTGTTGGCGATGATGACACCGGTGCCAAAGAAGCACCTAACTACTCCAATGAGTTGTCAGCCAAATTGTGCGTCTGAGGACAGCACCAACCAATAAGGCTTAAAACAAGATGTATACACGTTCAGTGGTATTTTGGCTGTCTGCATTGACGGCTACCTCCACGTTAGCAGCAGACACTTCTGCTGCCACTTCACACCCGCCCACTTCATCCTTGAAGCAAGGCTACTTTATCGATGCGCCAGTGACTGGCTTGTATTACAAAACCAGTTCCAATATCACTGGCGTTACCCAACAAGGGGCATTTCACTACCAACCTGGTGATGTGATTAGCTTCTTCCTTGGCAACGATGATAAGGGGTATCTGCTGACAACCTTATCGAGCCAAGAAGTGCTTACACCGACGATGGCAACAACCAAACCCAGTCGTAGCATCAATATGACGCGCCTGCTGCTCTCTCTCGACAGCACGCCTGAGAATCGTAAGGAAATTGTCTTAGCCAACCGCGTGTTATCTGATGCTCGCTTTCAAAACCAGCTCAAGGGCCTTGACCTCAATTATCTGGATGACGCCAAACGTCACCTCAATCTCGACTGGGTGTCTGTCGATGAGGCAATTGAGCACTTAAACGAAAGCCAGCTGTACATTGAGAAAAACTTTGCCTCTGATGAGATCATCTTCGAACCTCGCGGCATGACGTTCAAAAACATCGTGATCAAAAAGAAAGATTGGCAAGGCCGCGCTTGTGCTTACGATTTACGTTATCAACATCATCCTAAATATCGCCCTCCGTTTGGTGAAACTCGATTCACCATCACCAAAGATTCATTGATTGAACATCCAAGCGTTGGCGACCATTTTCAAGGCTGTTTCCTCTCGATGAAGCGCCCTATCACGGAAGACATTGTCGAGCCGATAAGCAAATTTGCGGATTGGTTTAATATCGTCGGTTGCTCAATCACTGGATGCACCCGCAACGATTTGAATGGCTTCTCTCTCGAAGACTTTGATGATGAAGGCGACTGGAAATACCGCTCCGTTGCACTCAACTTTGATCCAAGCACTGAGCTACTGATGGAAAAAGTACAAGGCCTTGGGCGTAAAAAAAACATCCACCATCACAATCGTACAGAAATGCTGTGGTTTACGTATCCCAATACTAGCGAACACGACATTGACTACCTCGGCGTGTGGCAGCAAACCGAATACCACCAGCAGTCCATGACACAATCGTGCCTATTGATGCGCCACCAACAAGTCATGCGACTGCCGCACAATGCAGACACCTGTCCAACCGACGCAAGCCTATACACACAAGATGTCACCCAAGAGTATGCGGACATGTGGTGGGTCAACAATGACGAACCCAAAGCCGAGCTTGCGCAAATGAATGTCATGGTACGTTGGTCAACGACCCCTGCCGAAATCAATTACACCACTTGGGAATATCTGCCCGCTGGCGCAACTTGGGAACAAGGCATTTTATATCGCTATCAACAAGATGTTCTCCGCAACCGAGACGGCTCTGATCGCATTGAAACCCACACCATTTCTGAATTTATCAAAGTGAGCGAGGATGTATAACCATGGCAACAGCAGTAGCACTGACACAAATCATTCAACAATGGCAATCTGGTGATAAACAAGCTGAGAGTGAGCTCTACCAATTTGCGTATTTGCAGTTACGTAAGATCGCCCAACACGAGCGCGAACGAAACGCGGAAAAGTACGGCACCGACAACAAGGTATTGGCCGATAGCGTCAACAGCACCACGGCATTAATTCATGATGCTTACCTGAAGATGTCCAACTGCGACATGAGTGAAATTGAAACAAAACGTGATTTCTTTTTGATGGCCGCCAAAGTGATGCGTCAAATCTTGATCGATAACGCACGCTCGCACCAAGCACAAAAGCGTCAACACATCACATTGATGAGAGATGAAGAAGATCGCTTCGAACAATTGATCATCATGGATAAAGCGCTGGATAACTTCAGTAGCCGTTACCCACGCCAATCAAGTGCACTCAAACTCAAGTATTTAATGGGAATGAAAAACCAAGAAATCAGTGAACTGCTCGAGTGCAGCGCAAGCTTAATAGAGAAAGACCTAAAATTCTCTCGCAGCTGGTTGCAATCACGAATGGCGCACGCGTAATGAGAAGCAAAAAGTTTTGGATAATCGGCGCCATCTGCGTTGGTTTGCTCGGCGTATACTGCATGTCAGACGAAACCAGCTTAGCATCCGCGGCGAACTCATCAGACAGTACTAGCCAATCAACCACGCGAACACATCGTCAATATGAGCGCACATCTTTAGTTGAAGTAAAGCAAGCGTTGACGGGATCTGCGTTGGAGAACGCCCACACAAAAGACGGTGATGACGCCTTCAATTCTGCCATTTTAGGACAACCAGGGCCAGTTACGAACCCATTTCATACTACAGAAGACGGCTCTTTTTACGACTCGTCATTGGGTTATGAAGACAGCCGCTCAAAAGAGGACCCATCAGAGAACAATAAACCCATCATCAACCTCACGGTGGAACAACAGCTACAAACCATTATTTATGCTTGGGAGCTCAACCAAAACTCTCCGATTAGCTATTCGCTCAATCTTAACCAACTGTTTGAAGACCCGGATGGTGATCTCCTCACCACTCGGATTTGGCTCGAAAACGCCAATGGATTAAGGGTGCTAAACCAAGGACAAATGATGGTGCTAGGTGCACCAGAGAACATTAAAACCACCACATACCTGGCGGTAGCGGCGCGTGATGATTACCACGGCGACAGCGACCATGCGTGGGTCACAACACGTTTTGAGTTGCCTGTTGTCACTCCAGGTCACAATGACACGGAACACCCGTTAATTGGCGACACTGTCTATCGCTTGGAGACGACGCAAAATCTTGGCGGTACCGCGTACGCGTATGAAGTGGTGTATTGCGAAGCGTTTCAGTTTGAGGATGACGAGGTACGTTATGCCGCCTCAAACAACAAACACCAGTGTCCTGAAAAGGGAGACTTAAAAAAGGTGGGTGAGTACAAAATCAGTGATGACTCGTTGATCGTTTATGTCCACGGCGTACGCCAAATTTGGACCACCAAAAAGGTATACGCATCTCAGGTTCATAAAGAGACTCAGAACTATTTCACCACCGTGTTTGATGGCAAACAATTCGAAAGCTATACCATGCAAAAAAACAAGCAATCGATGGAAAAACGCATCAACGCACCGACAGGGCGATATTTACGCCAGATATCCTTTTTTGACTATTTGTTACCTCTCCCAAGCGGGGGGTATCTGGTTGCTGAAGCTGGCAATTATATTTATCACTATGGTACTAAAGTCGTGGGTCCGCATGGTGAAAGTCTCGAATCCGATCTCAATTTACGAACTTATGGTCCTAACCTGTATTGTAGCGATGTCGCCATTTGGTATCACAGCCATGTAATTGCTGGTCAAGGAGACTATCAAATAGACATCATATCAGACCCTAACCCAGACGATCCGACTTACCAAATTGATTGCCACGAGTTCATCAGCGCCCCCGCTACTGGACAACAATCGTTATCGTTTGATCTTAACTATTTCCCTTACGATGAACTACTTGATGGCGAGGTGTATAGCTACATTTTACGTCCGAAACCTGAGCTCGCTGATCGCGTTGAGGAATTTAAGATCAACATGATTTATCACGCCCCTGTCCTTAGCGACACCCAATAAACCTTTCTTTACAGGTGGTTATTTTGACAAAACAATCACCCCCAAAATAAAACTGGAACCGTGATCAAATTATCCATTTTCCATCATAGACAAAAAATAGAAATAAATTTTACGGGTTTTGTGCGGTTTTTCGTGTCTTGAACCTAGGCTCAATAGTCATTAAAAAGACACCACTCTCTTCAATCTCACTAGTGAGATTGAAAGATAAAAACAATAAAAAAGCGACTTTCTCATTCGGAAACGAAACAAGGACAAATGAATAATGAATAAGGTGAGTTTATTAGCAGCGTCAGTGGCTATCGCTCTTACTGGCTGTGGCGGTTCAGATGGTGGCTCAAACAGTGCTAACAACGGTGTTGTGATCACAGGCTTTGACGGCTACTTCAAACATGCAGTTGTTTTTGAAGATACGAACAACAACGGCCAATGGGACACTCAAGAAACATTCCTTGGTCTGACCGATGAGAAAGGTCAGCTTAAATTGGATGCAAAACCAGAAAACACTCTAGCACTGCAGACCATTACACCAAACGGTGCAAAGCAGAAACAGCTTATCGCTTTGGATGCTAAAGAGTACGCTGGCAAATACACGGTTGATATGGATCATCCAGGCCAAGCCATGGCCCACGAAATCGTGTTCCGTGCACCAACATCGTCAAACGTGATTTCACCTATCACAGACCTTGTTGCGATTGAAATGGCAAAAGATCCATCCATTAGTGAAGAAGACGCAAAAGCCAAGGTAAGCCAAGCGCTAGGAGGCTCAGAAGAAGCACCAATTGATCTGTACAGTGATTTTGTTGAAGGTGCGACAAAAAACGCCGAACTACATAAAACCGCTCAGATTCTGACCGACTCAAAAGCGCAAAACCCAGCTAACTACGAGAAAAAGGCCACTGAATTTGCTCAAGCGGCAAACCAAGAAGTCGATCGTCTTATCGCATCCGGCGAAAACATCAATGATGCAAGCCTACGCCCAATCATCACTGACGCGACCCCAAATAGCGACAACTTAGCACCTGAAACGGCAATCAATAACAAGCTAACCGTAAACGAAACCGTCGAAGAGGCTGCTAAAGATAAGCTTGGCAAATTACCAAAAATCGTACAAGGCGCAGGCTTTGATGGCGTTGAACTAAACATCGAAGGTCTGTTCACAGACAAAGACCAAAACCTTGTGACAACCAAACTGACGCACAACTTAGCAGGCACAGGCATTGAAGTTGCGCAAACTGGCAACCTGATTGTTCTATATCCGACTGCTATCGTAGAAAAAGCTGGTGATTTTGAGATCGTCCTAACGGCGCAAGACATTGATTCTTCAGGTAAGGTTTTGGGTACGGTAAGCACCGTATTTAAGTTCGAAATCGAATCGGCAAACTTACCACCAATGGTTGTAGAAACAGAACAAGCGCATCTACAGTCCATCGTTGATGGTTGGTACCTACAACAAGGTGAAGTATTTGAACAAACGCTCGATATTTCTAGCTTGTTCCAAGATAAAGACGGTCATATCACCGACTACTCAGCGGACTATGTGGACATTGAAGGTCTAACAGTATCTGAGGATGGTAATGCGATTGTCACCATTAAAGGCACACCGACAAAAGCGAGCGAAGCTGGTGCAGCACTTGCGATTAGCGCAACAGATGGCCATACCGCGGTACAGATTGCGCTTAGCATGCCAACGGTTATCGAAGGCGTAACGCCACCACCAGTAGTACCGACTTTGGGCTTCACTCACGAGCACTTCAACGGTCAAGAGTGGAAAATGGGTAGCTTTGCACAAAAAGACGGTGAAATTGGCTATGCCATGTTGATGCAAGACTCTGAAGGCCTACTATTCTGCTGGGGCTCAAACCATGATGAGATGAATCAAGAGTACAAAGCGAGCATCAGCGACTTCCTAGAAAACACATGGGAACACGATGCCTACGCTATTCTTGCCGATCTGGACCAACAAACTGGTTACGCGGAATACCATAATAAAGACTGTGAAGACGTCGAGCTGAAAGACGGCAAGCTATACAACAGCTATGGCGAAGAGTATGAAATGCTGTACCAGCACACAACCGAGCATAACGGCACTCAGATGATCGTTAAAATCTCAGATGATGAGCTGTTCTGGATGGATTCAAGCAATACACCATTCGCAGAATCACTTTCGGTTGCAGAACACATCAAACACGGCACGGTAGAGCATGACTTGATGGTAGAAAGTAAAGGCTCGGGCGACGACAAAGTCCTGAAATACTCGTCAGGTACGTACGAGTACGACGCTGATACTTACAACTACACGTCGTTCATGCCAACAGGATTCCAAACTCCAGGTAATTGGGAAATCCAGAGTGATGAAGGCCGTGAGCTGCTGATTCTAAAAGAAACAGGCTCAGAGTCAGATTACAAAACTCGTCATCGTTACATCAACCGTGATTTTGGTGACTTCTACATCGGTATTCGTTGGAGTAAAGAGCAAAACGGTCATAAATCCGCGCCGGAATATGGTCTGTACTCTCACAACAAAGAAGCCATGGCAAGCATCGCGAGTTCACTCCCGATTTTGGAGCCTGGCGATGATGACTAAAGCAACCATCGTTAACCCTTGCTGTGATAGCGTGCATTTGCGTAGAAGACGCAGAACGCTTTGGGAACGCTTGGTCGGCATCAAAGAAGTGTATATCTGCTCTAACTGTCACAAAGAAACGCCACTCAAATAGCGATAATATTTGAGACCGCAAGAAAGCCCCGAACTCGGGGCTTTCTTCTATCTTTTGACCGCAATATTTGAGTCGTTATTTCACGCACACTACGTTCAATAATGAGGTTCCGGTGAGCTGGTTTGGCTCACGATCTGCGAACAAACCTTTCTTACCTTTGCCCCAATACGGCAGTTGCAGTGGCCATTGATTTTTTTCCATCACCCCAGACGCCCTCAACACTTTGAATTCTGCAGGGCTGGCTAAGCTCATACCCAGTTGCTGACATACTTTTTGCGAGTTTTCGTAGTTGAGACGATTCCACGGCTTGCCGTATTCCATGTAAAACTGATTGTGGTGGTCGAGTAAGTATGGCACCACGTACGTTTTGCCTTGTAAGGAGGTTCTCAACCGAACTTCAATGTCATCATTCCCGCTCACAACTGGCTTCGCTTTGGTCTTAGCAACAGGCGTGGACGAAGAATTATCACGTGTATTTTTTACCTTGGTCTTTGACTTCTCTGCCAGCGCTGTAAAGGCGTCGGTATCAGCTCGCACGGCAGGAACTGGCGCGGATTTCGGGGTCACCGTCGGTGTTGGCTTAACCGAAGATGCGGCTGATTTCGACGGCACAGCGGGTTTAGATGGTGTCGTAGACTGTTTATTCTCTTTTCCAACCACGCGGATGAAAGCCTCTTTGTAATTCGACAAGGTTTTGACTCCCCGCAAATCTCCCCTCGCATCAGACAGATCTTTGTAAGGCCCAATCAAACAGCGATAACCTTTGGACTCAGGCTTCATCCACACGTCGGTCGTAATCTTGCTGTAAAGCGGCTTTGCTTTCGCGAGTGACATTGGCTTTGGTAGTAATCCGCATTGAATCCAGTAGAGGTAGTTGCCTCCTTGCGGCACTTTCTTTCCCCATACTCCGTTACCAATTGGGCACGTTTTCTCAAGCATCGGCAGTTCTTTCTCGCTGGCTTGAGTAGCTTGGCAAAGGAACTCCTCCGCCGATACTGGGCTAGAAAACTGGGCGCATACCAGCAGCAAGCCGAAAGCTAGGCTTACTTGGAAGATACAAGATGGGTGTTGTGCCTTCTTCATTTCCATACACTTCACTCTAAATTAGTGGGTAAGGTCATTATGGCGGCAAAGCGCCAAAAAAATGTGAACAAAGAATAACTAGCAAAAAAAGAGCCGGAATTTGCATCCGGCTCTCAGTTTAGGAAGGAATTAAGCGAATTTACAACGCTTGGCGGGAAAATTCTTAACCTTTGTACAGTTTCGGGTTGAATACATCTCGTAACCAGTCACCCAATAAGTTGATAACCAGAACCAGTGTAACCAACACGATGCCTGGGAAGGCAGTAATCCACCACGCACCTGAGAAGATGTAATTAAAGCCGATGCTGATCAGCGCACCTAGTGACGGCTGATCAACAGGAAGACCCAAACCTAGGAATGACAGTGCCGCTTCCGACATGATCGCATTCGCTACCTGTACCGTCGAGATAACCAAGATTGGTGATAAACAGTTCGGCAGGATGTGACGGAACATGATGCGTGGCGCTTTAAAGCCCATCACGCGTGCCGCTTCTACGTATTCTTTCTTCTTCTCAGCTAGTACTGAAGCACGAATGGTACGCGCGTATTGCGGCCATTCAGCCACACCGATGATCACCACCAGCATGACCACCGCATATTGGCTGTAAAAATCACTGCCAAAGCTGGCTTTGAAGATAGCTGACACGATGATCGCGACCATCATGGTCGAAAATGACAACTGTACGTCTGCAAAACGCATCAAGAAGCTATCGATACGACCACCGAAGTAACCCGCCGACAAACCAATGATGATACCCAGAATCAACTGAAGACCGACGGCTAAAAAGCCGATCGTCAAAGACAGACGAGAACCGTAAAGAATGGTCGATAAAATATCACGGCCTTGCTCATCAGTACCAAGAACAAAACGCTCATCACCCTCTTCCATCCAAGACGGTGGTAGCTCTGAATCCATGATATCAATAGACGTCAGATCATACGGGTCAGTCGGAGCTAGAATTGGCGCAGCTAATGCCAACACTAAGAACATCATAAAGACCGTAAAACTTGCCATCGCCACTTTGTCGCGCTTGAAGTAATACAAGAAGTCCGACTCTTTAAAACGCTGCCATGCAGATGGAGCGGCTTCAGGAGCTGGTGTTACATTTAATTGGCTCATGATTAAGCTCCTTTTCCAGTTAAGTTCACAGTTGGGTTGATGATGCCGTACAGCAAATCAACGATGGTATTGGTTACCACGAAAATCAGACCAACAAAGATAACGTAAGCTGTGATCAACGGTGTATCGACACGGTTGATTGCCTCTAGGAAAAGAAAGCCTGTACCCGGCCACTGGAATACGGTTTCGGTTAGGATGGTGTAAGCCACCATGGTACCAATCTGCACGCCACCTACCGTCAGAACTGGTAGCATGGTGTTCTTCAATGCATGTTGGTAGTAAATCTTTTGTAAGTTCAAACCTTTTGCTTTGGCAAACTTAATGTATTCCGAGCTCAGTACTTCCAGCATTTCTGAACGTACCAGACGGATGAACAACGGCAGCATGATAGACGCTAGCGCAATACACGGCAAGATAAGGTGCTTAATACCATCGATGGTAAAGAAGCCAGATTCCCAACCGAGCACGTTAGCGGTTTCACCTCGCCCGTAGGAAGGCAGCCAGCCGAGTTCGATGGAGAAGACGTACATCAGCATGATTGCGGTTAGGAACACCGGAATCGAGATGCCGACACTACTCATCGCCATAACAAATTTGGTAAAGACACTCTTCGGGTGAATCGCGGAATACACCCCGAGTGGTATAGAGAAAACGATAATGATGAGCGTCGCGCCAAACACGAGCTCTAATGTTGCCACCAGCTTATCGAGGATCACCTCAACCGCAGGTCGCTTGAAAAAGTATGATGTACCCAAATCACCTTGCAGTGCATTACCCACAAAGCGCGTGTACTTTGTGATAAAGGGATCGTTCAGGCCCAATTCGTCGCGTAGCGCTTGGCGCTCCGACTCCGAAACCGACTGACCTACAAGCTCACGCAGCGGATCACCCAGGTTGTCCTGAATGGCAAACGCCACCAAACTGATCACAAACATCACTATCAGTGCCTGAAACAGGCGCTTGACCAGAAACGAAAACATTCCTTGCCCCTTAACTATCCATAGATCTCTAAACTTAGAGAGAAAATTCAGTCTGTAAAACTGGCTCAATCCGACTGAAATAAAACCGAGCCAAGTGTCGAAAACAGAGAAGGACTGACGCCCCTCTCTGTCATGACTAAGTATGATTACTCGACAACTAGGTCGCCAAAGTAAGGCATTACCATTGGGTTCACGATGTCTGCGGCTTTCACGTTAGACTTCGCACCCCACGCTTCACTTTGCCAGTGTAGCGGTACGAATGCAGCATCGTTGTATAGCGTCGCTTCGACACCTTTCAGCATTGCTGCACGTTTCGCAGGGTCCGTCTCTACGTTTGCAGCTTCAACCACTTTGTCCATTTCTGGGTTTGAGTAGTGACCACAGTTGTACTGACCACGACCGGTTTCTTCGTTACGAGTCATAGTTAGGAACTCGTTGAAGTTTGCCGAGTCCTCTGTATCCGAGTGCCAACCGATCATCAGCATGTCTGCCGCACACTTATCAAACTCAGGCCAGTATTGCGCTTTTGGCATAGTTTTCAGATCAACCTTGATGCCAATCTTAGACAACATTGCCGCCGCCGCTTGCGCTACTTTCGCATCGTTTACGTAGCGGTTGTTTGGCGCAATCATAGTTAGCGTCAGGCCGTCTTCGTAACCCGCTTCTTTCATCAGTTGTTTTGCTTTCTTCAGATCGTAGCGAGGTACTAGCTTGTCATCGTGACCAACGTAGCCAGTTGGACTCTGCTGACCAGCTGCAGTAGCGAAGCCTTTCATGATTTTCTTAACGATGCCTTCGTTGTTGATTGCGTGAACAATCGCTTGGCGAACGCGAACATCTTTCAGTGCTTCGTTGCTGTTTTGGTTTAGTTGGAACGTGATGATACGAGTACCTGGTAGCGTGACTAGATCGATGCCGTCTGCGTCTTTCACACGTTTGTGATCGTTTGGTGCTACCGGGTGAATCATATCAACGCCGCCAGAAAGTAGCGCAGCTACACGAGTCGCGTCTTCTTTGATTGGTACAAGCGTTAGCTTATCAACGTTACCTTTCGACTCTTTGTCCCAGTAATCTTTAAAGCGTTCAAATTCCACTTTTACGCCCTGCTCACGTGATGTCACAATGAATGGCCCCGTGCCAGATACGTTAGTCGATGCAAATGAGTTACCGTGCTTCACTAGCTCAGACTTGTCTTTGCCGTCTGCTGTTTTACCCGTGTAGAACTTGCTGTCCATAGGGAAAATGTACGTTGCAGTTTGCAGCACTAGTGGGTAAGGACCTTTGGTTACAAGATCGAACGTGTTGTCGTCCACTTTGACGATTTTCTCGTACGGGTCGAAAATGTTTTTAAAATCAGGAGAACTTTGTAGACGCTCAAACGTCCATACAACGTCGTCAGCCGTTAGGGTATTACCAGAGTGGAATTTCACACCTTCACGCAATTTAAAACGAACGGTAGTGTCGTTAATGCGCTCCCAGCTCTCTGCTAGACGAGGTTCGAAATCCATTTTTTGAGTAAAGCGAACTAACGGATCAAATACCATGTGTGACATTTGCAGTGTGCCACCTGATAGCTGCTCATGTGGGTCAAGCGATACTGGGTCAGCTGCGTAGCCAACTTTGATATCTGCTGCCAGTGCATTAAAGCTTAGGCCCGCCGCCATTAGCGCCACTGCTAATTTGCTTTTCATGGTTTTCATTTGCATAACTCCTTCATGCGGGGATACGGATCCCTTGTTGTTGTGTTTGCGTCTTTGTTATGACTAAAGGTTAGCCAAGCGAGGTGCTTGGTTTATGCCGTCTCGATCTCTTCTCGCAAGCCTGTAAATTCAGGCATCAGAGAAATCAATTTTTTGCTGTATTCGTGTTGAGGTGCCGTGAATAACTGTTCTGTTGGTGCCACTTCTAACAGTGTACCCATTTGCATCACACCTACTCGGTCACACATCTGGCGAATAACAGGTAAATCGTGGCTGATAAACAACATAGTCAAGTTCAGCTCACTTTGCAGATCTTTCAGCAAGTTTAGAATTTGTGCCTGTACCGATACGTCCAGTGCCGATGTCGGTTCATCACAAATCAAAAGTCGAGGACGAGTCGCCAACGCACGCGCAATAGAAATACGCTGACGCTGACCACCGGAGAATTCATGAGGGTACTTAAGCCCAGCCATGCGGCCCAAACCAACATGATCGAGAAGGTCATTCACGATTTGGCGAGTTTCCGACTCGTTTTTCGTCAGTTTATGAAAACGGATAGGCTCAGCAATAATATCGAATACCTTCATACGAGGGTTCATTGAGGTATACGGGTTTTGGAACACCATCTGCATCTGACGACGCATTGGGCGGCGTTCTTTCTCAGAGGTTAAAGCTGTCAGGTCAATACCCTCAAACTTCACCTGACCAGAGTTAGGTTGGTATAAACCAGCAATAACTCGCGCAATGGTTGATTTACCAGAGCCAGACTCACCCACCAAACCAAAGGTTTCGCCTTCATGCACTTCAAAGCTCACATTATTGGATGCTTGCACGTATTCGCGACGGCTTTCAAATAAAGAGTCTTTGGTGACAAAGCGTAGATTAACGTTCTTCACGTCTAAAAGCGGGCCTGTGTACTCGCGCTCATCCTGACTTTGTCCTAGCCAGTGATTCTTGATGTCGAGTGGCTCCATTTCTGCCGCTTCTTCGATGTAGCTAACCAAAGGGAAGCGATCTAGCTTTCTGTCTGAACGTGGAACGGCTGAAATTAGGCTGCGAGTATAGGAGTGATCAGGGTCGCCCAACACTTTGGCTGTTGGTCCAAACTCCACCAAGTCACCACGATACATTACCGCGACGCGGTCGGTGACGTTGGAGACCACCCCCATATCGTGAGTAACCAGCATACAGCCGACATTGTTCTTAATACACAATTCTCGGATCAAGTTGAGGATTTGGTCTTGGATAGAAACGTCTAACGCCGTAGTTGGTTCGTCCGCAATGATCAGATCTGGCTCACCAGCCAAAGCAATCGCAATGACGACACGCTGACGCATACCACCAGAGAATTGGTGTGGGTATTGTTTCAAGCGGTTTTCTGGCTGCGGGATGCCAACTTGCTGCATCAGAGAAAGCGCACGCTGATACGCCTCTTCATCAGAGACTTTCATGTTGGCGTGGATCGTCTCTTTCAGCTGCTGCTCAACCGTAAAAAGTGGGTTAAGTGAGGTCATTGGATCTTGGAAAATAAAACCAATCTTCGATCCGCGAACCTTACGCATCGCTTCTGGTGATAAACCAGAAATTTTTTCTCCATCCAAGAAAACATCGCCGCTAGCAACGCGACCTGGAGGGCTAAGCAAATCAATAACGGCGTTACCAACGGTGGATTTACCCGCACCTGATTCGCCAACAACACCCACGATTTCACCACGTTCAATATGAAAAGAAAGTGACTTCACGGCAGCGTGAACGCCGTGTCGGGATGGGTATTCAATACGAAGGTTTTTCACTTCTAATAGTGACATTTCAGACCTCTACTGCCTTGTCTGTGGTATCGAATCGCGCCAAAGGCACCATTCATCACCTGAATGAATCCGTTCAAATTCAGAATAATACTCTGAAATCTTAATGCGGAAACAATTTGGCAAAAATCACACAAAAAAGCAACAATTAAAGTATATTCCGCCGAGAAAACATTAAATAAACGCACAATGAGCGAATAAAAATGCATTAACAAGTATTTAACCATTTTCATATCACACTATTTTTGTGCGCCATGCACCAATAAAACTAGAAAAATGCTCTAAAAATAAGCATGAGCCAACCAGGATCATTAGCCATACTATTCATGTGTGATTATTAACATTTAACAAACAATATCGTATGCGAAAAGCAATTTTTCAACATAAAAAACTATTAATAAAATAGTCGGCAAATATAAAAAGCCAAACTTAGAAAGAGAAAGGATAGGCTAAAACGTGAACACAACAGCAAAACCACACAAATCCTTTGTCGACGACGATTATGCGCCACTTAAGCGGTTTGTTGACTAAACAAAAAAAAGTGCGGTTACCATCACTCTCCCATTGTAGGTGAAACACGTCGGTTTTAACCCTTTACGGCACAATTCAGAGTGGGATAATAGATAATCAATGTTAGAGCCAAGCTGTAAATGAAAGGAGCCCCTGTGCTTAAAGCAATTTTTTTTGATATGGACGAGACTTTATGTGCGACGTCACAAGCCGATAAAGTTGCAGGACAAAAGTTTACGACTTGGATTCATAAGACCTACCCGCAAGTTACCGAACCACAAGCTTTTTTACAGCGCTACTTACAGGGTGTGTACAAGAAGCTGAATGCGAAATTCCCTCACCTTGTGGCTCTGCTACCTGATGAAAACGCGTTCCGTTGTGGCCTGATCCAAAATATATTGGCGGAGCACGGAGTCAGCATTAATGCCGAAGAGGCTCAACAAGCTCAAGACTACTTTGACTCTGCACGTATGGGCGCGTTCACTTTCTTCCCTGGTGTAAAAGAAATGCTCAGCGACCTTCGTCAGCATTATAAACTCGTCGTGATCACTAACGGCCCGATTTTTTCTCAACACCCTAAACTCAGCGCGACACAGATGAGCGACTGGGTGGACCATATTATTGTGGGGGGAGAAGAGCCCGAAGAGAAGCCCGCTGCGAGCATTTTCCAAAAAGCGCTCAACTTGGTCGAAGTAAAACCAGAAGAAGCCCTACACATTGGCGACTCTTTACCAGCAGATATAGCAGGCGCTAACAATATGGGCATTTTGAGTGTGTGGGTAAATGCGACAGGCGCAAGTAACTCAACAGATATAACGCCAAATTTTGAAATCCAAGAAACGGTAGAGCTGAGAGAAATCCTTAAAACACTCGCCCAATAAAAGTAGCGGATCATAAAAACACAAAACCCCAGACGTCGTTCTGGGGTTTATTTTGTCAGCTCGAAAAGCATTTGGATCATAGGTGGTCAAAAGCCCCTAGAGCTGTACACTTTTGGTGAAATTGAAATCGAATGCAGATGCTTTTAAGAGGATAGATGCAAAAAAGCCCCAGTCTTTCGACTGGGGCTCTAAATAGCGGTCGGTGAAGAGCCGTATTCTAACTTCAGGCGAACCCCATTTGGGTTCAAATCCTTTGAAATACTGTCGACTAATAGTCGTCCAAGCGAGATCATAAACTCTAAAACGACGAAAGCCTGCTAAAAAGCAGGCTTTCTAATAGTGGTCGGTGAAGAGGGATTCGAACCCCCGACCCTCTGGTCCCAAACCAGATGCGCTACCAAACTGCGCTATTCACCGAGCATGTATTCTTTAAATAAAGAATGGGGTGGCTAACGAGACTTGAACTCGCGACAACCGGAATCACAATCCGGGGCTCTACCAACTGAGCTATAGCCACCATCAAATTGTCATGTTTACCGCTATCTCAGCCATAAACTAAATAGTGGTCGGTGAAGAGGGATTCGAACCCCCGACCCTCTGGTCCCAAACCAGATGCGCTACCAAACTGCGCTATTCACCGACGATGTTTTATCTTGATTTAATCAAGATTGGGAGCAATGCTACCGCATTCAATCTAAAAAAGAAAGAATGGGGTGGCTAACGAGACTTGAACTCGCGACAACCGGAATCACAATCCGGGGCTCTACCAACTGAGCTATAGCCACCACTGATTTTTTACCGATGTATCCTCCGAGGCAATGGTACGCCCGAAAGGATTCGAACCTTCGACCTTTGGCTCCGGAGGCCAACGCTCTATCCAACTGAGCTACGGGCGCATGCCCTATCGGCGGAGTGGAATAATACGGATATCACACTATGCCGTCTAGTACTTTTTTTACTTTTTTTATCGTTTGGTCTCTTTTTCGACAGTTATCTTCCTTTAAACTGAATTTTTGATGTGATTCACGCCCTGTCATGGATAACTTGTTGTTTATTGCAACAAGTTATCGGGATATAATCACCCATTATTTACATTGATTTAACAGCTGCAACCAAGTTGTCTAATCATTCTATGCCATTCAGTGGAATTTAGTGATTTCTCTGCTCGGCATTAATACTCTAACTATATAAATAGGTAAGTCACTTACCTCGGGAATGTGAAGTGGGTTTAATGGATATGTCTCGACAAATGATTAGCGTTTTGTTCGCTGCCTTAACGTTTTCTACGGCAGCTTTAGCTTCTGACATCAGCCAAACTGAATACGATGCGATCGCAGAACGCATCCAACCTGTCGGTGATGTTTATCTAGCGGGTTCTGAGCCAGTGAGAGAAGAACCAACCGGTCCACGTGATGGCGCCACAGTTTATGGTACTTTTTGTATTGCTTGTCACGCATCTGGTGTAAACGGCGCACCTAAAACGGGTAATGCCGATGACTGGGCACCGCGTATTGCACAAGGCAAAGAGACGTTAGTGAAGCACGCGTTAGAAGGCTTCAATGCGATGCCTGCCAAAGGAACCTGTATGGACTGTTCTGACGATGAAATCATCGCAGCAATCGACCACATGATTGAAGGTCTATAAGTAAAGACATCAACGAAAAAGGCTTGCCAACTGGCAAGCCTTTTTGTTTTTAGTCAGTGAACACAAGGTTACTCTACTTCTTAAACATTGCTCGAATATTGGCAATGTGTGCCTGACCTTTCGCCATACGCTCTTCTGCTGATACTGGCTTTTTATTGGCTTCCCATTCAACGTCATCAAATGGCAGCTCATCCAAAAAGCGGCTTTGAGTCGGTTTGATCAACTCGCCGAACTGTCGACGCTCTTTGCACATAGTGAAAGTCAGTTCACGCTGCGCACGGGTAATGCCAACATACATCAGACGACGCTCTTCTTCGACGTTGTCTTCATCAATACTGGTTTGGTGCGGTAAAATACCTTCTTCAGACCCAATTAAGTATACATATGGGAACTCAAGGCCTTTTGATGCGTGCAGCGTCATCAGTTGTACTGCATCGCTGTCTTCATCTTCGCCACGTTCCATCATGTCACGCAAGGTCAAACGTTGAACGACTTCTTTTAACGTTTTCTCTTCTTGATCGTAGTTGTCACCTTCTAGGTCCGCCACTATCCACGAGTAAAGATCAGAAACGTTCTTCATTCGCATTTCAGCGGCTTTCGGGCTTGCTGAAGTTTCGTATAGCCAATCTTCATAATGGATATCGCGAACTAGCGAGCGAACCGCTTCGACGGTATCACCACGCTCAGCTTGGTCAGCAATCGCCACTAACCATTGGGTGAAACGACGTAAATTTTCCAGGCCGCGTCCCGTTAAGTGCTGTTCGAGCCCCATTTCAAAACTCGACTCAAACAGGCTCTTCCCACGCATATTGGCATAACTGCCTAGCTTTTCTAAAGTTACAGGGCCAATTTCACGTCGTGGTGTATTCACAATGCGTAAGAATGCATTGTCGTCATCTGGGTTAACCAAAACGCGCAAATACGCCATGATGTCTTTAATTTCTGCTCGTGCAAAAAACGAGGTGCCACCAGAAATTTTATACGGCACACGGTTTTGCATTAGAGACTTTTCAATTAAGCGTGATTGGTGGTTACCACGGTACAAAATTGCGTAATCACGATAGTCGGTCCGATTCAAGAATTTGTGTGCAATCAACTCCCCCGTGACACGCTCAGCCTCATGCTCTTCATTTTTAGCCAACAACACTTTGAGTTTTTCACCGTCAGGAATTTCTGAAAATAAGGACTTCTCATAGACGTGAGGGTTGTTGGCTATCAAAATGTTGGCCGCACGCAGGATTCGACTCGTAGAGCGGTAGTTTTGCTCCAACTTAATCAATCGCAAATTCGGGTAATCTTCACCCAGCAAGACTAGGTTCTGAGGCTTCGCACCACGCCATGAATAAATGGACTGGTCATCATCTCCTACGACCGTCAATCGCCCACGTTCACCGACGATTAATTTCACCAACTCATATTGGCTCGTGTTGGTATCTTGGTACTCATCGACCAACAGATAGCGGATACGGTTCTGCCAACGTTGACGAACGTCTTCATGATTGCGCAAGAGTAAGACGGGCATCAAAATTAGGTCATCAAAATCGAGCGCGTTATAGGCTTTCATTTGCTTTTGGTACATATCAAAACAGAACGCAAACAATTGTTGCTGCTCACCTTGCGCACGCGCTTTGGCTTGCTCTGGCGTCAACATGTCGTTTTTCCAATTGGAAATACAACTCAGAAGCTGACGTAGCAGATCTTTATCACCATCAAGCTGCTTTTCGGTAAGTTCCTTGAGTAGCGCCAGTTGGTCTTGGTCATCAAACAGTGAAAAGCCCGCTTTCAATCCTAAATGCTTGTATTCGCGTTTGATGATGTTTAATCCCAAGGTGTGGAACGTTGATACCATCAACCCTTTAGACTCGGCTTTCCCCAACGTTTGGCCGACACGTTCTTTCATTTCACGCGCCGCTTTGTTGGTAAACGTCACCGCTGCAATATTACGCGCTTTGTAGCCACATTGCTGAACCAGATAAGCGATTTTATTGGTAATAACACGAGTTTTGCCCGAGCCAGCACCAGCTAGCACTAGGCATGGACCAGACACGTATTTCACGGCTTCATCTTGACTAGGGTTCAGCTTCATAGAAATTCTCTGCGGGTGATAAATGTGGCGCCTATGATAAAGGGGTGACCTCGTGAAAGCTACGCTGATTTCTTGTAATTTTCATACCAACAAGCGCAACATTCTGTTGCATAAAAGGCGGGTATTTGAGCTATAATGAATGAACGTTCATTCACTAGTGGTAGGATTATGAAGGATAACCCTGCTGTAGATAAGCGAGAACAAATCTTAGTCGCTGCAGAGCAACTCATTGCTGAATCGGGCTTTCAAGGGCTTTCCATGCAAAAGCTCGCCAATGAAGCAGGTGTCGCAGCAGGAACGATTTATCGTTATTTCTCAGATAAAGAACATCTTTTGGAGGAGTTACGCCTTAACGTTGCAAAGCGTGTCGCTACGGCTGTGCAACTGGGCGTGAGTGAAGAGATGCCTTTAAAACAGCGATATCGAACCATGTGGCTCAATATTTGGAATCTAGCGAGCTCGAATTTAAATGCGCTCAGCAATCGAGTTCAATATGAGTCTCTACCCTGTTCAAATAGTAGCAAAGCTCGGGAACTTGAAAGACAAATGTTTGCCCAAGTAGATCTTCTTTTTAATCAGGGGAAAGAAGAGGGCGTATTCAAGCCTCTCGATAACGAAGTGCTTTCTGGATTGAGTTTTGAGGCAAGTGTTGCACTTGCTAGGAAACACGCTTTGGGATTTTATCAACTGGATAAGGCGGCATTAGAAGCTGCTATTGAAGCCAGTTGGGATGCAATTATTAAACACTAACTTGGAGTTCTTAATAGAATGAAAAAGTGGACTTTCTTTATGTTACTTATCGCCGTTCTCTTGTTCGGCAGCGTGATAGGTTTCAATTTATTTAAGCAACAAAAGATTGCTGAATACATGGCAAACCGTCCTGAACCTGAGTTCCCAGTAACCGTGACGGAAGTACAAGCGGTTGATTGGGTACCAGTGATCGAGGCTATCGGTTTTATCGAACCAAACCAAGGTGTGACGGTCGCAAACGAAACCAGTGGTGTTATCGACAAAATCGCATTTGATTCCGGCACTCAAGTCAAAGCAGGTCAGCCATTAGTACTGCTTGACTCTGACGTTGAGAAAGCGAATTTAAAGAGCTCGCAAGCCAAGTTGCCAGCAGCAGAAGCGAAATACAAACGCTACCAAGGGCTATTTAAAAAAGGCTCTATTTCTAAAGAAGCGTATGACGAAGCAGAAGCGAACTACTTCTCCTTAAAAGCGGACATTGAAAGCTTGAAAGCGACCATCGACCGACGCGAGATCAAAGCGCCATTTGATGGTGTAGTAGGTATTCGTAACGTGTATCTAGGTCAGTACCTACAAACGGGTACCGATATTGTTCGCCTGGAAGACACCAGCGTGATGCGCTTACGCTTTACCGTGCCGCAAACCGATATTTCACGTATCAATATCGACCAAGAAGTGGATATCTTCGTGGATGCCTACCCAGATCAGCCTTTCAAAGGTTCAATTTCTGCAATTGAGCCTGCGGTTAACGTACAAAGTGGTTTGATTCAGGTTCAAGCAGATATCCCTAACAGTGATGGCAAACTGCGTAGTGGTATGTTCGCACGTGCAAACATCATTCTGCCTAAATTAGAAAATCAGGTCACTCTGCCTCAAACTGCGATCACGTTTACGCTATACGGCGACAATGTTTACATCGTAACGGAAGAAGATGGCGAGAAACGCGTTAAGCAGCATGTGGTAAAAGTTGGCGAACGCTCTAAAGATATCGCACACATTCTAGAAGGCGTGAAGCCAGGTGATGTAGTGGTGACATCGGGTCAAGTCCGTTTAAGTAACCACGCAAAAGTAAGCATTGTCGAAAGCGATGCAACTACCCCACCTGCTGAAACACCAATGCTTTAAGTTGGAGGCATCATGCGCTTTACAGATGTTTTTATAAAACGTCCAGTTTTAGCGGTATCGATCAGTTTTTTGATTGCATTGCTTGGTTTGCAAGCCGTGTTCAAAATGCAAGTTCGTGAATACCCTGAAATGACGAATACAGTGGTCACCGTGACCACCAGTTACTACGGTGCAAGTGCCAACTTGATCCAGGGCTTTATTACTCAGCCATTGGAGCAAGCGGTGGCGCAAGCCGATAATATTGATTATATGACCTCGCAATCGGTGTTAGGTAAATCAACCATTACTGTCAACATGAAGTTGAATACCGACCCAAACGCGGCATTGGCTGACATCTTAGCGAAAACTAACTCGGTACGTTCCCAGCTTCCAAAAGAAGCCGAAGACCCGACCGTAACGATGTCGACCGGTTCTACTACCGCGGTATTGTATATTGGTTTTACCAGTGACGAGTTGTCTTCCAGCCAGATCACCGACTACCTTGAGCGTGTAATCAACCCACAGCTATTCACTGTAAATGGTGTATCAAAAGTTGACCTTTACGGTGGTATGAAATACGCGCTGCGCGTATGGCTAGATCCAGCCAAAATGGGCGCATTAAAGTTGACTGCAACGGATGTGATGAGCGTTCTTAACGCCAACAACTACCAATCTGCGACGGGTCAAGCGACGGGTGAGTTCGTGCTTTATAACGGTAGCGCGGATACTCAGGTATCAAACGTTGCTGAACTTGAAGCGTTGGTCGTAAAAACGGGTGAAGGGGACGTTATTCGCTTAGGTGATATCGCGAAGGTAACACTTGAGAAGAGCCACGACGTTTACCGTGCAAGTGCAAACGGCCAAGAAGCCGTGGTTGCTGCAATCAACGCCGCGCCAAGTGCCAACCCAATCAACATCGCTGCTGATGTACTTGAATTATTACCTCAACTTGAGCGCAACTTACCAAGTAACATCAAAATGAACGTGATGTACGACTCTACCATTGCGATCAACGAGTCAATTCACGAAGTAGTGAAAACGATTCTTGAAGCGGCAATTATCGTACTTGTAGTGATCACACTGTTCCTAGGTTCGTTCCGTGCGGTCATCATTCCTATCGTCACTATTCCACTCTCTTTGATTGGTGTAGCGATGGTTATGCAGGCAATGGGCTTCTCTTGGAACTTGATGACACTACTGGCGATGGTACTTGCCATCGGTCTGGTGGTGGATGACGCGATCGTGGTACTAGAAAACGTGGATCGTCATATCAAAGAAGGCGAGTCACCATTCCGTGCAGCAATCATTGGTACGCGTGAAATTGCAGTGCCAGTTATTGCGATGACATTAACGCTAGGTGCGGTATACGCACCAATCGCGTTGATGGGCGGTATTACAGGCTCGTTGTTCAAAGAGTTCGCTTTAACGCTAGCAGGTTCGGTATTTGTGTCCGGTATCATCGCTTTAACGCTATCACCTATGATGTGTTCAAAGATGCTGAAGGCGAATGAAAAACCGAGCAAGTTTGAGCAAAAAGTTCATCATATCCTTGATGGCATGACTAATCGCTATGAGAAAATGCTTACAGCAGTCATGGCTCACCGTCCTGTTGTAATTGCATTTGCGATAATTGTATTTGCGAGCTTACCGATTCTATTTAAGTTTATTCCTAGTGAGCTGGCGCCGTCCGAAGATAAAGGTGTAGTTGTTCTGATGGGTACCGCACCATCAAACGCGAACTTGGACTACATCCAAAACACCATGGATGACGTAAATAAGATTCTCTCTGATCAGCCAGAAGTAGAATACGCTCAGGTATTTAACGGTGTGCCGAACTCAAACCAAGCGTTTGGTCTAGCAACATTGAAGCCATGGAGTGAACGAGAAGCAAGTCAATCTGAAATCACAAAACGTGTGGGAGGCCTAGTTTCAAGTGTCCCAGGTATGTCTGTCACTGCGTTCCAAATGCCAGAACTGCCTGGTGCGGGCTCAGGCCTACCTGTCCAGTTTGTAATTACGACACCAAATAGCTTCGAAAGCTTGTTTACTATCGCTAGCGATATCCTGACCGATGTTGCAAGTAGTCCAATGTTTGTCTATTCCGATCTAGACCTGAACTACGATTCAGCAACTATGAAGATTAAGATCGACAAAGACAAAGCCGGTGCCTACGGTGTGACCATGCAAGATATTGGTATCACTCTCAGCACCATGATGGCTGATGGTTACGTTAACCGTATCGACCTTAACGGCCGCTCATATGAAGTGATTCCTCAAGTTGAACGTAAATGGCGTCTAAACCCAGAGTCGATGAAGAACTACTATGTGCGTTCTGTTGATGGTAAAGCCGTCCCACTAAGCAGCTTGATTACGATTGATGTGATTGCAGAGCCTCGCTCTTTGCCACACTTCAACCAGTTAAACTCCGCGACGGTAGGTGCGGTGCCATCGCCTAACGTTGCTATGGGTGATGCAATTAACTGGTTTGAAGACATCGCACAAACCAAACTGCCTGCAGGCTATAACCACGATTACATGGGCGAATCTCGTCAGTTTGTAACGGAAGGTAGTGCCTTGTATGCAACCTTTGGTCTTGCACTTGCGATCATCTTCCTCGTTCTGGCGATTCAATTTGAATCACTCCGCGACCCTATTGTCATCATGGTATCTGTACCGCTAGCAATATGTGGTGCCTTGATCGCGTTGGCGTGGGGTACTGCCTCAATGAACATCTACTCGCAGGTTGGTTTGATCACGCTGGTCGGCCTGATCACCAAGCACGGTATCTTGATCTGTGAAGTAGCCAAAGAAGAGCAGTTACATAATAAACTGTCTCGTATTGATGCGGTGATGGAGGCTGCGAAAGTGCGTCTTCGCCCTATCCTAATGACAACCGCAGCGATGATCGCAGGTCTGATCCCGCTGATGTACGCTACCGGTGCAGGTGCCGCGCAACGTTTCAGTATCGGTATCGTCATCGTTGCTGGTCTAGCAATTGGTACATTGTTCACACTATTCGTACTACCTGTGATTTACAGCTACTTAGCTGAAAAACACAAACCACTGCCAGTATTTGTTGAAGACAAAGACTTGGAGAAGTTAGCACGAGTTGATGAAGCGAAAGCAGCACACCGTGAATTAGCGGATAACAGATAAGCTTTTAAGGCATTCAAAAAGGTCACTTCGGTGACCTTTTTTATTGCCGCTCTCTTTTTTGCCATCTAAATGGCGACTTTCACGTATCATTTACTTAAAATGAGGACAAATCAAAAGGAGTTTTAGCCACTATGTTTGACCCAAAGAAATTAGAGCAAATTGCTAAACAGATTCACGACTCAATGCCTCAACCTGTAAAAGAGTTAGGCTCTGATGTTGATCAGAAGGTTCGCCAAGTAATCCAAGGCCAACTGAATAAGTTAGATGTCGTAAGCCGCGAAGAGTTTGATGTTCAGACTCAAGTTTTGCTGCGCACGCGTCAAAAGCTTACAGAAATGGAACAGAAGTTGGCGGAGCTTGAAGAGAAGCTTGCAGAAAAATAAGTGTTAAAACGCTCCTCATAAAGGAGCGTTTTTTTATGCGGATTAAACCGACTTGTTTCATAAGTGGCTAAAAAGAAAAAGCTTGGTCAACGGCGACCAAGCTTTTTGATTAAATGTTGTGTTTTTGTATTTATCGACTCCAGTCTGGCCAGAGTTCATTTAATATTTTCTCTGCTTTGAAGCAAAGAAAATTAGCCGCCCACCGCGATACGCTTCATATCAGTCATGTAACCACGTAGCTCTTCACCAATGTACTCTACAGGGTGGTTGCGGATTGTTTCATTCACAGCGATAAGAGTCGCGTTATCCACTTGGTTAGAAGTTTCACCTAGACCTTTACCAATGACGTCTGTACTAACAGAAGGCATGAATTTTTCACGCAGTAGCGGCGTTGCTACATTAGAAAATAGGTAGTTACCATATTCAGCCGTATCGGAGATAACCACGTTCATCTCGTATAAACGCTTACGTGCGATAGTGTTTGCGATAAGTGGCAGCTCGTGTAGAGACTCGTAGTAAGCAGACTCATCGATGATGCCAGATGCCGTCATTGCTTCGAATGCTAGCTCAACACCCGCACGAACCATAGCAACCATCAGGATACCGTTATCGAAGTACTCTTGCTCAGAGATTTCTACGTCAGTTTCTGGGTAGTTTTCGAAAGCAGTTTCACCCGTTTCTGCACGCCAGCCTAGTAGGTTCGCATCGTCGTTTGCCCAGTCAGCCATCATAGTGCTAGAGAAGTGACCTGTAATGATATCGTCCATGTGCTTGTTGTATAGCGGACGCATCAGCTCTTTTAGCTCTTCAGAAAGTTCAAATGCTTTCACTTTTGCAGGGTTCGTTAGGCGATCCATCATATGAGTGATACCACCAAACTTCAGTGCTTCAGTGATGGTTTCCCAACCGTATTGAAGAAGCTTGCCTGCGTAGCCAGGATCGATACCATCAGCAATCATCTTCTCGTAACATACGATAGAGCCAGCCTGCAACATGCCACAAAGGATAGTTTGCTCACCCATTAGGTCAGATTTCACCTCAGCAACAAAAGAAGACTCTAGACAGCCTGCACGGTGACCACCTGTTGCTGCAGCCCAAGCTTTCGCGATATCCCAACCTTCACCTTTTGGGTCGTTCTCTGGGTGAACAGCGATAAGAGTTGGAACACCGAAACCACGCTTGTACTCTTCACGAACTTCCGTGCCCGGGCACTTAGGTGCAACCATTACTACTGTTAGGTCTTTACGGATTTGCATGCCCTCTTCAACGACGTTGAAGCCGTGTGAGTAACCTAGCGCTGCGCCTTCTTTCATTAGCGGCATTATCGTCTCAACAACGTTTGTGTGCTGCTTATCTGGAGTAAGGTTTACTACTAGGTCAGCTTGTGGAATTAGCGTTTCGTAGCTACCTACTTCAAAACCGTTGTCTTTTGCATTTTTGAAAGATTGACGTTGCTCATCAATTGCTGCTTGGCGAAGCGCGTAAGCAACCTCTAGACCAGAGTCACGCATATTCAGACCTTGGTTAAGACCTTGAGCACCACAACCTACGATGACCACTTTCTTGCCTTTTAAGTAATCCGCTTCTGAAGCAAATTCGCTACGGTCCATAAAGCGACAACGACCTAATTGGTCCAACTGCTCGCGCAAGTTTAAGGTATTGAAATAATTAGCCATCTGGGTGCTCCTTTGAGATTCTTCCATTGAGGTCGGTAATTGCCTTACCGAATAACTTCATACTAAAACAGACAGTAAATTGCTTAAAGTGATATATTCACAATTAGTTATTGCAATTTATGCAACATGGAAATGAAGATTTAATGAATATCAAAAGCCTGCAACTTTTCATTCATCTCTGTGAGAGTAAAAGTTTCGCCAAAACCGCAGCGGCAATGCATATTAGCCCTTCAGCCTTAAGCCGACAGATACAAAAATTAGAGGAGGAAACCAGCCAACAATTGTTTTTACGCGACAACCGTAGCGTTGATTTAACTATCCAAGGTAAAAAGCTAGTCCCAGTCGCCTTAAAAATTCTTGGCGAATGGCAGCAGTACCAAAGTCACCTAAAGGGAGCCGAGGACGAATTGAAAGGAGAAATCCGTCTATTTTGTTCGGTTACTGCAAGCTACAGCCACCTGCCAGAGTTAATCTCTGATTTTCGTCTGCAGCATCCTTTTATCGAATTTAAGCTATCAACCGGCGATCCAGCTCAAGCGATCGACAAAATTCTAGCAGATGAAGCCGATATTGCCATCTCAGCCAAATCTGAGCAGATGCCAAGCAAAATCGCATTTGAAACGATCAGTGAAATACCGCTTTCTGTCATCGCTCCTGTCGGCGTGAGTTCATTTGCGGAGGAGCTACAAAAAGAAAGACCAAACTGGTCAGTCATTCCATTCATTCTCCCAGAAGCAGGGACAGCAAGAGATAGAGCCAATACTTGGCTCAAACAAATGAAAATAAAGCCGAATATCTACGCGCAAACGTCAGGGCATGAAGCCATCGTAAGTATGGTTGCACTAGGATGCGGTGTAGGTATAGCACCTGATGTCGTGATCAACAATAGCCCGGTGAGAGAGAAGATAAATCGCTTAAAAGTGTTACCAATTAAGCCGTTTGAACTTGGTGTCTGCTGTACCAAAAATCAGTTAGAGAATCCATTAGTGAAGGCTTTTTGGAAAGTAGCGGAGAGTAAATACATTACACCTTAACGATAGATGTTTGAGTTCTGAGTGCTTAGGTAATTTTCAGAACCCAGAAACGTAAAAAAGCCCACTCTTTTGAGTGGGCTTTTTCAAATT
>NZ_JAHPJI010000040.1:0-646 GCF_020515785.1 Vibrio sp. E14 | reverse complement strand
ATAACGCTGCGTTAAGGTGTGACAAGCGCTTGCCATACTGTGAGCGAAGCGAAACCGGCAAGCGTTTGGAATCACTCTTAAACGCCTTGTTAGGTTTATTTTTGTTCCACGTATATTAATTGCTCAACATCAAAACCATTCTGTTCAGCCAGTTCTTCAAACCTTTCGATGATATCTGCACTTACACTCGGTGACCGTGATAACAACCAAAGATAATCATTGTTCGGACCTGATACAAAAGCATATTCGTAGTTTTCTTTTTCTAGGTCAAAGACAACATATGAGCCATAAAATGGACCAAAAAACGACACTTTCAAATACCCTTCGTCAGGGCTGTTAACGAAATATGCTTTACCTTCCGCTTCTTTCCATTCTTGGGTTGCAGCGGAATAACCGCGGTTCAGCACCGAAACACCGCCATCTTTACGCAATCTATATTCGGCAGTGACCTTACTCAAGCCTCGTTCAAAAGAATGATCTAAGCGGGCTATTTCGTACCACTGACCTAAATAATTATTAAGCTTAAAATCCTTAACTGGCTGTATTGTTTGAGGCATGCCTAAACAACCACCTAGCGATAACAAAACTATGAACAGAAGTACTTTTCTCATGGCTTCCTCCGTAAAAACCTAACGCCGCGTTAAGT
>NZ_JAHPJI010000039.1:0-765 GCF_020515785.1 Vibrio sp. E14 | reverse complement strand
TAACGCCCTGTTAAGGTGTGAGCAACGCAATACCGATGCCGCCGCATAACACCTTAATCACCTAAACCAACGCATAGTAAAAATGCCACGCGTTGCGAATCACTCTTAAACAGTTTGTTAGCCGCTCATTCCCAAAGGTTACTGCTTACTCAACAGGAACTTACGCAAATCTCTCTCTGCACGCATAACAAACAGAATAAACACTTTGTCACCGTCTTGTTTATAGAAAACACGACATGGATTAACGACAACTTCACGATAACTTAAATGTTCTAGCTCGGGTGGAATACGACCTGACTCCGGGAAAGTTTGTAGGCGTTCGACTTTGGAGAAGATCGTTTGTACTAACTGCTTTGCAGCTACGATATTTTCAAGTGCGATATATTCAGCGATATCATTGAGGTCAGATAACGCTGGTTCAGTCCAGATTACTTCAGCCATTTTGACATTTTGTCCTTGGCTTCATCGTGACTTACCACTTTACCGTCAGCTAACGCACGCTCACCTCTTGCAATACCCTCAAGAATAGCTAAACGATTTTGCATAAATTCATAGTCATCAACATCAACGAGATACGCAGATGGCTTACCATGCTCAGTAATTAACACGGGTTCTTTAGTGTCATGGAGATCGGCGAGGATCTTAGTTGCTTGACGTTTAAGTGATGTAACTAGTTCTACTTTCATGAGAGCTGCTCCAAAGGAATACTAAAGTGATACTATTCTATCACTTTGAGTATAGCAAGCTCCATGACGGCTAACGCCC
>NZ_JAHPJI010000038.1:0-915 GCF_020515785.1 Vibrio sp. E14 | reverse complement strand
GCGGCGTTATGTGCTAAGGAGAAAGAATGAGCAAAATTAAGATTTTATTAGTTAAGTTTGGGAAGGTGGCAGAACCTGACCCAAGGGTCGATCATAAACTCATTTCAGAGTTAGTGCGTGAAGAATTTTCAGTACTAACCTGCTACGTTAATAAAATTCCAAAAATTGGAGAGCACTTTGTTGTCGAAAGACAAGGGTACGAAGACTTGGTGTTTAATTGTGTCCGTTTTGAGGGCAACGAAATAAAGTCAAAAGTTGATGATCATGAATATGTAGTTTTTGCTTCGTGGGTGAGACGCTTTAGTTTTATTGAAGAAGATGACTATAAGCAGCGTTTGCTGGAATTTCGCACATAACAAAGCATTTAAGAGTGATTCGCAACGCTTGGCGTTTTCGCTTCGCTCAAGTATAGCCAAGCGCCGCTCACACCTTAATGCGGCGTTATGCTTAATCACTTAAAATCAGTGGGTTATGGGTTTTCTTTGTTCCCTCAGCTTTCGGTTTTGTGCTCGTCGGCAAGTTTGCTTCAGTGGGTGCTATTTTCTGGACATCAATTCTTTGGCGCTGGAGCTTCAGAGAATTGCCTCAATCAGTTTTCGCGTAAGCACGAGGTTAGGGCAGTTGGCTCAATCAAGACTTTGAACTTAGGTTTTTAAGTTTTAGTAGTCAAATTTCAAAGTCTGATTTTTAAAAATTATGAGTCATTTCAGTTTTCTAGCTTTTGGCTTTTGTTTGTGAATCAAAGTCGAGTTAATCTTGTTACCCGAAAAACGTAACCCATTGAAGCTTAAGCATAACAAAGCGTTTAAGTGGGATTTGGCACGCGTGGCATTTTCAGTTTGCGTTGGGTTCAGTGATTACGGCGCCGTGCGGTAGCTTTTGTATTGCGTGCCTGCACCCCTTAACGCGGCGTTA
>NZ_JAHPJI010000037.1:0-918 GCF_020515785.1 Vibrio sp. E14 | reverse complement strand
GCGTTAGTTGAACAAGGAGAGTTCAGTGGATATTTTCGGAATACTAATAGGTGCATTAGCTCAAGTTTGGTACATCATCCCTTTATTGATTGTCGTTTCGATATTCAAGAGTCGGTGGTTTAAAGGTGTATTTGGCGAATTTTTGGTAAACAAACTACTATCTCAGTTGCCTGATTCCCATTACACATTGGTGAGGGATGTAACTCTACCTACAGACGATGGCACAACACAAATCGACCATATTGTTGTATCAAGGTTTGGTATTTTCGTTGTGGAAACCAAAAACATGAAAGGTTGGATTTGTGGCTCTAAAAAACAAAAGCAATGGACTCAGAAAATCTATCGTCACTCATCAAAATTTCAAAATCCACTTCACCAAAATTACAAACATGTTAAGACTCTTGAATCCCTACTGGCTGTAGACAGTGAAAAACTACACTCAGTAGTTGTTTTCATTGGTGACAGTACTTTTAAAACTGATATGCCTGAAAACGTGACTTATGCGCGTGGTTGCTTGGAATACATCAGAAAGTTTGAACAACCAGTGTTCTCTGAATCAGAATATAGTCAACTTGTGTGCTCGATAAACGAAGTTAAGCTCAAAAAAGGCATTTTTACGGATATTAAGCATCGTCAACATGTGAAAGAAATCGTAGAAGCAAAAGAGGCTATAAAGCAGTGCTCACGTTGTGGCTCAGAAATGGTTGTTCGTGAAACTAAGCGTGGTGAAAACAAAGGTAAACAGTTTTGGGGATGTTCGGCATTTCCCAAATGTAGGTCGGTCGAACAGTTCAACTAACAAGGCGTTCAAGACGGATTCACAACGCTTGGCGATTTCAGTTCAAATTAGCTTAAGTGTTTAAGGTACAATGGTTTAGGTTTGGTGGTTGGCGTTGTTCACCACTTAACGCGGCGTTA
>NZ_JAHPJI010000036.1:0-919 GCF_020515785.1 Vibrio sp. E14 | reverse complement strand
AATTTCAATGGTAGTTTATGAGTAAAAAGTTAGATCTTAGTGTAAAAGGTGTAAGAGCCACTGGCGGGAATAAGTGGTGGGAATTTTATTTTGTTAGGTATTTTGTTGGAACCGTGGTGGGCTTCGGTATCGTATTGGCTCTTAACTTTTCTGAACAATCAAGCTTGAAAGGTGTGCTGCTTCCTGGAATAGAGTCGATTAAAGATTTAACCGGTATTCAAAGCATTCTCATAGGCTCCATTGGCTTATGTATTTGTTATATTGCCAGTTCACCTATTTTGTTCTTGCATGCTTACCGTGGCGACATATTTGCGAAAAAGGACAATGCAATCTTCAATGGCAGTCGATTTACCTTTATTGAAAGAGTATTGCTGTCGTTATTAATATCTGTCGGCTTGTCTACACTCCTATACTTCAACTTGTATGATGTATTTTTTCCAAATGATAAAAATCCGGATCTCAATAACATAGCTTTACTATCGGTATGTGGGTTGATTAACCTACAAATTTATGCTGTTTCGTTTGCTTGCTTTAATAAGTTCGATGTAAGTTTTAGTTACTATAAGGATCTTGCCCATTATAGGAGTAAGCGTGAAGAAGGGCTTAACTCTTATGATGAATACGTAGAGTCCTATAAGCATTTAAGGGAGCATGGAAACGCGTTTTTTATTCTAGCTCTTGAGCTTGTATTGGGTTTAATGCTAGCGATAATAGAAAACCCTATATACAGCATTTACTTTGTGTTTTTGTGGATTGCGCCGGGCATGTTTGTATGGTTTTGGGGTAACAGATTGGAAAGTCGCTTATCTGAAATTTAACAAACTGTTTAAGAGTGATTCGCAACGCGTGGCATTTTTACTATGCGTTGGTTTCAGTGTTTAAGGTGGTATGCGGAAGCTTAGGTATTGCGTTGCTCACA
>NZ_JAHPJI010000035.1:0-1190 GCF_020515785.1 Vibrio sp. E14 | reverse complement strand
TATGAATTAGTCGAAGATCTTAGCAACAACACCAGCACCTACTGTACGGCCACCTTCACGGATCGCGAAACGTAGACCTTCGTCCATTGCGATTGGTGCGATTAGCTCAACAGTCATCTGTACGTTGTCACCTGGCATTACCATTTCTACGCCTTCTGGTAGCTGGATGTCACCAGTTACGTCAGTTGTACGGAAGTAGAACTGTGGACGGTAGCCTTTGAAGAATGGAGTGTGACGACCACCTTCATCTTTAGACAGTACGTATACTTCTGATTCGAACTTAGTGTGTGGAGTGATTGAACCAGGCTTCGCTAGTACTTGACCACGTTCAACTTCGTCACGCTTAGTACCACGTAGAAGTGCACCAACGTTCTCACCTGCACGGCCTTCGTCTAGAAGCTTACGGAACATCTCTACACCAGTACATGTTGTAGTAGTTGTTTCCTTGATACCTACGATAGCAACTTCGTCACCTACAGTTAGGATACCACGCTCGATACGACCAGTTACTACTGTACCACGACCTTGGATTGAGAATACGTCTTCGATAGGCATTAGGAATGGCTGATCTACCGCACGCTCTGGCTCAGGGATGTAAGTATCTAGAGCTTCAGCTAGTTCAACGATTTTCGCTTCCCACTGCTCTTCGCCGTTTAGTGCGCCTAGTGCAGAACCTTGGATAACTGGTAGGTCATCACCTGGGAAATCGTATTCAGATAGAAGTTCACGAACTTCCATTTCTACTAGTTCTAGTAGCTCTTCATCGTCAACCATGTCACATTTGTTCATGAATACGATGATGTATGGGATACCAACCTGACGGCCTAGTAGGATGTGCTCACGAGTTTGTGGCATTGGGCCATCTGTCGCAGCAACAACTAGGATACCACCGTCCATCTGTGCAGCACCAGTGATCATGTTTTTAACGTAGTCCGCGTGTCCTGGACAGTCAACGTGTGCGTAGTGACGAGTTGGAGTGTCGTACTCAACGTGAGAAGTTGCGATTGTGATACCGCGCTCACGCTCTTCTGGAGCGTTATCGATAGATGCGAAGTCTTTAGCTACACCGCCGTAAACTTTAGCAAGAGTAGTACAGATAGCTGCAGTTAGAGTTGTTTTACCGTGGTCAACGTGGCCGATAGTACCAACGTTAACGTGCGGTTTCGTACGTTCAAATTTTTCTTTAGACA
>NZ_JAHPJI010000034.1:0-1204 GCF_020515785.1 Vibrio sp. E14 | reverse complement strand
TGTAACCCTCCCAGTTTTAGTGGCACTCTAAATTAGAGTTTTTCCTACTTTCATACCGCGCTAAATATTCCCAGGGAGTCAGGTCATTTAGTGAGTCATGAGGACGTTCATCGTTGTATTCCCTCATCCAATTTTCTGTCAGTTCTCGAACTTCATTCAGTGTTTTAAACACGTACATATCCAGTATTTCTGTTCGATAAGTCCGATTAAAGCGCTCGATATATGAGTTCTCTGTTGGCTTTCCTGGTCGAATGAACTCGAGTTCAACATTATTTGCTTCCGCCCATTCAGCCAATGTTGCTGAGATGAACTCTGGTCCGTTGTCCATTCTCAGTTTGCTAGGCATGCCTCGCCAAGCGATGATACGATCGAGAACCCGTATAACTCGTGGCGCCGGTAGATTTAAATCCACTTCAATGGCCAGTACTTCACGATTAAAATCATCCACAACATTAAATGTTCGAAAGCGCCTGCCACAGACCAGTGAGTCACTCATAAAATCGATAGACCAGCAACTGTTGATCCACTCAGGACAGGCTAACGGTGCTGGCTCACGCTTAGGTAATCGCTTTTTCCCTTTGCGCCGCATATTCAATTTCAGTAAGCAATATACGCGGTAAACCCGTTTGTGATTCCATGTATGGCCCCATCGCCTGAGCACTTTGAATAATTTTCCGAAGCCATAAGCAGGATACCGCTCGACAGCGTCTTGAAGCTTCGCGATAACCTCATCATCTCGGTGAGGATCAGGCCGATATCGGTACACGGAATCGCTGATGCCAACCACGCGGCAGGCCTTTCTTAGACTGACCTGAAACTGTTTGCGAACATACTCTACGAGTTCACGTTTGACCGCTGGCTTTACAGCTTTTTTTCCAGAATATCTTTTACGATACGGTGCTCGAGGCTGAGATCTGCAAACATCTGTTTAAGCCTTCGATTTTCATCCTCAAGCTCTTTTAGACGTTTAACGTCTGATGCTTCCATACCACCATACTTAGATTTCCAGTTGTAGTAAGTCGCATCTGAGATTCCATATTCACGGCAGACTTCATTCACCTTTCTGCCTGCTTCCACTTCCTTCAGGATCTTGACGATTTGTGTTTCTGTGTAGCGTGATTTTTTCATCATGCGTTCTCCGTTTGTTTCAGTGTAAACGGAAAAGCTCTAATTACTAGCGACCAGTTTTTCGGGGAGGGTTACA
>NZ_JAHPJI010000033.1:0-1474 GCF_020515785.1 Vibrio sp. E14 | reverse complement strand
TAAGGAGGTGATCCAGCGCCAGGTTCCCCTAGCGCTACCTTGTTACGACTTCACCCCAGTCATGAACCACAAAGTGGTAAGCGTCCCCCCGAAGGTTAAACTACCTACTTCTTTTGCAGCCCACTCCCATGGTGTGACGGGCGGTGTGTACAAGGCCCGGGAACGTATTCACCGTGGCATTCTGATCCACGATTACTAGCGATTCCGACTTCATGGAGTCGAGTTGCAGACTCCAATCCGGACTACGACGCACTTTTTGGGATTCGCTCACTTTCGCAAGTTGGCCGCCCTCTGTATGCGCCATTGTAGCACGTGTGTAGCCCTACTCGTAAGGGCCATGATGACTTGACGTCGTCCCCACCTTCCTCCGGTTTATCACCGGCAGTCTCCCTGGAGTTCCCGACATTACTCGCTGGCAAACAAGGATAAGGGTTGCGCTCGTTGCGGGACTTAACCCAACATTTCACAACACGAGCTGACGACAGCCATGCAGCACCTGTCTCAGAGTTCCCGAAGGCACCAATCCATCTCTGGAAAGTTCTCTGGATGTCAAGAGTAGGTAAGGTTCTTCGCGTTGCATCGAATTAAACCACATGCTCCACCGCTTGTGCGGGCCCCCGTCAATTCATTTGAGTTTTAATCTTGCGACCGTACTCCCCAGGCGGTCTACTTAACGCGTTAGCTCCGAAAGCCACGGCTCAAGGCCACAACCTCCAAGTAGACATCGTTTACGGCGTGGACTACCAGGGTATCTAATCCTGTTTGCTCCCCACGCTTTCGCATCTGAGTGTCAGTATCTGTCCAGGGGGCCGCCTTCGCCACCGGTATTCCTTCAGATCTCTACGCATTTCACCGCTACACCTGAAATTCTACCCCCCTCTACAGTACTCTAGTCTGCCAGTTTCAAATGCTATTCCGAGGTTGAGCCCCGGGCTTTCACATCTGACTTAACAAACCACCTGCATGCGCTTTACGCCCAGTAATTCCGATTAACGCTCGCACCCTCCGTATTACCGCGGCTGCTGGCACGGAGTTAGCCGGTGCTTCTTCTGTCGCTAACGTCAAACAACGCCGCTATTAACGACGCCGCCTTCCTCACGACTGAAAGTACTTTACAACCCGAAGGCCTTCTTCATACACGCGGCATGGCTGCATCAGGCTTGCGCCCATTGTGCAATATTCCCCACTGCTGCCTCCCGTAGGAGTCTGGACCGTGTCTCAGTTCCAGTGTGGCTGATCATCCTCTCAGACCAGCTAGGGATCGTCGCCTTGGTGAGCCCTTACCTCACCAACTAGCTAATCCCACCTAGGCATATCCTGACGCGAGAGGCCCGAAGGTCCCCCTCTTTGGCCCGTAGGCATCATGCGGTATTAGCCATCGTTTCCAATGGTTATCCCCCACATCAGGGCAATTTCCTAGGCATTACTCACCCGTCCGCCGCTCGACGCCGTTATCGTTCCCCGAAGGTTCAGA
>NZ_JAHPJI010000032.1:0-1529 GCF_020515785.1 Vibrio sp. E14 | reverse complement strand
AGTGAGCAACATTGCCACCTAACCTAAACCATTGTGCAGTAAACACTAAATTCAAAGCAAACCAAAAATGCCTAGCGTTGCGAATCTGCCTTAAACGCTTTGTTAGTTGCCATTCTAAACCTTTGATTTTCAGTTTATTTCCACTTTGCCAACGCCGTTTTTCAGCGTGTTGAAAAACCCAAATCAGGCGCAGTTTCAAAGCGACTGTCACTGAAACCACTTGTAACTAGCAACGCCGCAGAAAGCTGGCTGAAAGCACCAAATAGACCTTTTGGAAAGGCAATGCCACAAAGCTGAGTTTCAACAAGTAAATTTGCGTCTGAAACGGCAAACCAAAACCACAGCATTAACCATTGAACGCAACTTCAGCAAACTACACCTAGGTACAAAGCCGAGCAACATTGCACAATTCATTAACCCTAAATTTTCTGCCTTAGCTGCGTTTTTACCGCTGGCAACTAACGCCGCGTTAAGTAGTGAGCAACGCAGACCACCAAACTTAAACCATTGTGCCGTAAACATTAAATTCAAAGCAAACTGAAAATGCCGAGCGTTGGGAATCTGCCTTAAACGCTTTGTTAGGTGTGAAGCGATTACCGGTGCTTATACTGAGTTGGACAGTAACCTTTAGTAATATCTGGGCTACGTAACTTCATATGCTTTGTATTGCGACCGGATACTCGTTTACGCCATAATTTAAAACTATTTGATTTGAGCCGACTACGCATAAACCGAATAACTTCTGATTCATTCAAACCAAATTGAAGCTCTATCGCTTCAAATGGTGTGCGATCTTCCCACGCCATTTCTATAATTCTTGACTCGATTTCCGGGGTCAATTCCATTTAAAACTACCTACTTTGAAATGGCAATTTTTACGTTCAAACTCGAGATTTAGTTCAGATAAATGATAAACACCTAACGCCCTGCTAAGGGGTGAGCAACGCAATACCGAAGCCGCCGCATACCACCTTAATCACTAAATTCAACGCATAGTAAAAATGCCACGCGTTGCGAATCCCTCTTGAGCAGTTTGTTAGTCGCGAGGCACCGAGCGACAATTTTAAGCCGAACTAAACTTTGCAAACAACAAACTTTATGTGTTCTGAAGCTGTTAAATCAGGCGTAGTCTCAAAGCGGCTACTCAATGAAACCACTTAGAAAAAACAGCGCCACAGAAAACGGACTGACAACACCAAAGAGCACTTTTGGAAAACCAATCTCACAGTGCGGAAGTCACTGAAACCACGTGGAACTTACCACACCAGAGAAAACGTCATTTCAGCGAGTAAATCGGCTTTTGTACCAACAAACTCACCGAGCGGAGTTGCAACCAAAAACAAACTCTCGATTGCCCTGCTCTGTCAGCACCAAAGAACAAAACAATCGCTAGGACACTTGCAAAATTTTGGACTCAAAACAGCTAAAACTAAGTTCTAATGATCGACGATGAATCTGTGTTCCAAACAAACTGCTGCTAAATTTTAAGCTCAGAAACATGATTTTGATTGCTAGCTTTTTCTGGCGAC
>NZ_JAHPJI010000031.1:0-2257 GCF_020515785.1 Vibrio sp. E14 | reverse complement strand
CTAAGGGGTGAGCAACGCAATACAAATGCCTCCGCTAACCACCTTAATCACTAAATTCAACGCATAGTGAAAATGCCACGCGTTGCGAATCCCTCTTGAGCAGTTTGTTAGTCGCGAGGCTCCGAGCGACAATTTTAAGTCGAACTAAACTTTGCAAACAACAAACTTTATGTGCTTTGATGCATTTAAGTTAGACGTGGTCTCAAAGCGGCTACTCAATGAAACCACTTGGAACATAAAACGCCGTAGAAAACGGACTGACAACACCAAAAAGCGCTTTTTGGAAAACCAATCTCACAGTGCGGACTTTCAACAAAGTCACTGAAACTACGTGGAACTTACAACACCAGAGAAGACGACTTTTCAACGAGTAGTTCTGCTTTTGAACCAACAAACTCACCGGACAGAGTTGCAACCAAGAACAGACGCTCGATTGCCCTGTTCTGTCAGCGCCAAAGAACAAAAAAACGCTTGGACACTTGCAAAACTTTGGATTTGAAACAGCCTGAAACTGAGTTTTGACCATCGATGAAGAGCCTGTATAGCAAACAATCATCAGCCAAATTTTAAGCTTAGAAACATGATTTTGACTGCAAGCTTTTTCTGGCGACTAACGCCCTGCTAAGGGGTGAGCAACGCAATACCGCTGCTTCCGTACACCACCTTAACCACTAAATTCAACGCATAGTAAAAATGCCACGCGTTGCGAATCCCTCTTGAGCAGTTTGTTAGTCGCGAGGCACCGAGCGACAATTTTAAGCCGAACCAAACTTTGCAAACAACAAACTTTATGTGTTTTGATGCACTTAAGTCAGGCGTAGTCTCAAAGCGCCTACTTAATGAAACCACTTGGAACATAAAACGTCGTAGAAAACGGACTGACAACACCAAAAAGCGCTTTTGGAAAACCAATCTCACAGTGCGGACTTTCAACAAAGTCACTGAAACCACGTGGAACTTACCACACCAGAGAAAACGTCCTTTCAGCAAGTAAATAAGCTTTTAAACCAACAAACTCACCGAGCTGATTTGCAACCAAAAACAGATTTTCGATCGCCCCGCTCTATCACCACCAAAGAACGAAACAACCGCTTAGAAAATAGCAACGCATTGATTTAGAACCGATGACACAGAGCTTTGACCATCGAAGATGGAACTATGAATCAAACAACCAGTAGCCAACTTTTGAGCTTATAAACATGATTCTGACTGCTAGCTTTTTCTGGCGACTAACGCCTTGTTAAGGTGTGAGGCACGCAATACCGAAGGTTCCGCATAACACCTTAACCACTAAAACCAACGCATAGTAAAAATGCCACGCGTGCCGAATCACTCTTGAACAATTTGTTATACGAATTTCTTCAGTGCCAACACTTGCTGTTCAAATAACTCACAATCTGACTTTGAGTATGACTTAGCGACATTAACCCATTGAACGCCCGTTTCATCTATGTGGCGAAACTCGACTTGAAGCGCATATTTAGAACAACGAAGAATAGCAAAAACCAAACCTACAACCGTCAGACTAAGAACTAAAACTAGTAGCCACTGTGGCACCTCTTCCAACCTTGGAATAACTAACCAAACTGCCCCTGAAAACACACACACCCAGAATAAAACTTGACCTAAATTATCAAGAAAACTTAACTTTTTAACCCTAGCATTGTTTATCTTAGACAAAGGATATGAGTCTTTCTTAAACCTGAACTCTTTTGAATCCAAGCTAAAATCAGTACTCTTGTACATAAATTCCCTCTATTCGTATAACGCCCTGTTAAGGGGTGAGCAACGCAATACCGATGCCGCCGCATACCACCTTAATCACTTAAACCAACGCATAGTGAAAATGCCACGCGTTGTGAATCCCTCTTGAACAGTTTGTTATATGCGTGCTGGCCCCCATCACCACACATACAACTTAAAGTAAACCAAGAAAGATGCTATGAAAATAAGCCCACACCAAGCGAAAAATACGAAGGCTTTCGCCTCAGTTTCTGCTTCTTCCATATCGGGAAGTAAAGCCATGAAATAGCATCCGATTGGAACTAATTCGTACATTTTACCTGCATATTGGTTATTCATGCCTAAGAAAGGTGGTACATACAAATACAGAGCTGAATAGCTGACAAAAAAGATAGTAACTAAAATTCTATTCCAACCTATCTCTTCGCCTTCTTGGTACAGCTTAAATAACAGGTAGATAGCACCCAATATTGCTAGTATCAAAAACATCCTGTTCAGAAATCCCTAAAGCATA
>NZ_JAHPJI010000003.1:0-596858 GCF_020515785.1 Vibrio sp. E14 | reverse complement strand
ATTGGAGATAAATGATGAAGAAAGGCCTAAAAATGCGTGCACTAGAACGCTCTGATTTGCGCTTTATTCACGAACTAAATAACAACCGAAATATCATGGCCTACTGGTTCGAAGAGCCTTATGAGTCTTATGATGAGCTCGAAGAACTGTACCGAAAACATATACATGATGACGCAGAAAGACGCTTTGTGGTTGAAGATGAAGACGGCATAGTGATTGGATTGGTCGAACTTATTGAGATCAACTACATTCACCGAAGCGCTGAGTTTCAGATAATCATCGCCCCAGAGCATCAAGGACGAGGTTATGCGACAGAGATGATTAATCGTGCATTGGATTACTCCTTCTCGATTCTTAATCTACGTAAAATATACTTATTGGTCGCAGTGGATAATGAAGTCGCTATTCATTTATATAAGAAATGTGGTTTTATTGAAGAAGGCCATTTAGTAGAAGAATACTTTATTAACGGAGCCTATAGCGATGTTAAGCGCATGTATATATTAAAACACCAATATCAGAAAAAGATCGAAGAAAAGAACGCGATTCACTAATTTATTCCATCAAAGTAAAAACGCAGCCATCGTTGCTGCGTTTTCAATTTACTCAAATTGATATTGGTAAGATAATGCGACGCGCCTATCTGCCTCATCTAAATACGTGTTGTTGTCCATGACAAACGTCATTACGTTAAACGAGTGACGTTTATTCACGAGATAACCAAGGCCGATACCACCAAAGAAGCCTTTGTAGTTCTCTCCTTCACTGTTTTCTGAGCCGTAAGTGCCTGCTGCGAAGCTGATTAACGTCAGCTCTTTGGTAAACGATTTCAGCGCAAATGCACCAACGTAACCGCTGCTGCCTGAAGAGCTCATCATATTGAAGCCATTCTCTGCACTTGGAGTGCCCGTAAAATTAGGCTCGCTACAGTTGCTGCCTGCTGCACCGTCACAAACAGGGACATCACCAGTGTTGTACGTATAGCCTGCCATTGGGAAAATTTGGAAGCCTGCTGGCTCAATCCCGAAATAACTTAGCGGCATAAAGGTACCAACGCTGTAGTTGGTTTGATCCGCGCCGTTTACGTATTCATTTTTACCGAAGTTGAAGTTCACGATACCGACCGGAAACAACCACGAGCCACCAATACGCCACTCGCTCGCATCATCATTGATACGCAGGTTAATTTTGCGCGCTTGGTCAAGCGCAAGTGAGCCCGAGAATGAGATGTTTTGATCATCAAAATCGTAGTTGTTTGCGTACGACGCGCCAAATTTCGTGATGACTTTTGTTGGGTCATCCGCCAACTTGTTTTTATTGTCTTTTACTCGATGCTCGGCACCATGAGCCAGCGTACTGACCAACAAAGTCGTACACACTAACGCTAGTTTGTTTTTCATTTTTAGTCCTTTGAGATGTTGAATACCCACACTTAGCCGCACAGATACTTTTTAAATCATCACTCACTGGGTGTGACAGAAGCGCCCTAACTACCTTAGATAGCGCGACAGCATCCAGTGCAGGTAGTTAGGGTAGAATGGCCTGTAAGGAAGGCGTTTTAGCGATTAGGAATGATTAGTTTTTCCAGTTGTAGCTCATGCTCATGAAGTACAGAGCAGGCTCATCAAAGCCAGCTTGTAAGCGTGGCGTTTCTGACGATTCCATCAAGATCGCTTCAAACGCGAAACCAATTGAGTTTTCTGAATCCAATTTGTAATCAATGCCTGTACCAATGCGGTACGCCTTGCCAGTAGGAACGTTTATGTCACCGTTTGATTGGCTTTCATACATGCTGGTATCGAATGCA
Source organism: Vibrio sp. E14 (assembly GCF_020515785.1). Classification (NCBI taxonomy): domain Bacteria; kingdom Pseudomonadati; phylum Pseudomonadota; class Gammaproteobacteria; order Vibrionales; family Vibrionaceae; genus Vibrio; species Vibrio sp. E14. The sequence goes on along the minus strand of NZ_JAHPJI010000003.1, from coordinate 595,051 downwards.
AAACCTGCATTCCACATCATTTTTTCATTCAGTTTGTACTGAGTACCCAATGCGATTTGGTAAGTGTCTTGTGTCTCTACGTTCAGCGTGGTTGTGTATCCGCTCCAGTCTTGCCAGTTCACGTTCCACATCACCGCTAGGTCATCATTCACTTCATGGTAAGCACTGAAGATCAGTTGTTGTGGAGCAATGGAGTTACTATTGTCGAATTCAAATTCGGTTTCAGAAGAATAAGACAGACCAAGACACGTGCCTGGTGTTGCCTCATAAAGCACACCTACTCGGCCGTTGACTTGAGTATCTTGGTCTTCGTCTAAGTATTTTTTATGCATGTCAGAGCTAGCCAACGTCCCTTCCGCTTCTACTTCATACATACCGTACTGAATACCAAGCGCCGCACCCACAGACCAGTGATCATTGATGCGGTAAGAAGCGGAAGGTTGAATGGTCAAGGCTTGTGTCGTTGCTGTAGGAATATCTAAATGATCACCCAAAAGGCCTTCGTACTCGAGGCCAAGACCGTAGTTGCCATAAAGACCAATACCTAGCGTCCATTTGTCGTTCACTTGTTGGCTGTAAAATGCCGACGCCATAGGAACAAAACCAATCACGTTGCCCGCATCGCCAGTCATCGTGTCTAGTTGCGCGTCACCGTAAAGACCAATCAGGTTACCAGAGAAAAATTTACCAGAAACATTCGCCAGACCAGCCGGGTTTGCTGCCATTACTGAGGCATCTTGCGCACGAGCCGCCATACCAGCGGATGCCAAACCAATATCCGATGCTGTTGTTTCGTAAAGGTATAATCCACTCGCTTGCGCAGCAGCACACGTCAGTAGAGAGCTCGCTACGACGATTTTTGAAAGATTTTTCATGCTAAAACCTATTATTTTTTGGGGAACCCACGCTGCGACGGTGGTTGTATATCAATGAAAGGCATTGGCCAATCGCACACAGCGTGGGGGTGTTGTGGAGTCAGTCGGTTGAAATCAGCGTCATTGCTCACTCACCTCAAGTTCAGTGGGTTTCTTTCGCTTAAACTTCTCGCGCAGAGATTGCATCATCACGAAGAACACTGGCGTCAGTAACGTGCCTACAAACGTAGAGAGAATCATGCCGCCGAATACTGCAAAGCCCAGTGAATGACGAGATGCCGCACCAGCACCCGATGCAATCACCAACGGGAATACCCCCCAGATGAAGGCGAATGCGGTCATCTGTACTGCACGGAAACGGATTCGAGCAGCTTCTTTGGCAGCATCAATGATGGATAAGCCCTTTTCTTCTCGCAGAACTTTGGCAAATTCCACGATAAGAATCGCCACTTTGGCGGACATACCGATCAAGATGACCACACCAATCTGCACGTACAAATCGAACGGTTGTCCCACCAGTAATAACGTCCCCATTGCGCCGAGAATCGCGACTGGAACCGCCATCATTACCGCAGCAGGAATGGTCCAACTTTCGTACTGAGCCACCAAGAACAAGTAGGTGAACAGCAAAGACAATGCGAACGCGATTGGTGCCATGTTGCCTGCTTTCATCTCTTGGTAAGTCATGCCTGACCACTCGTACGAGTAACCACTTGGCAAAGATTCCGCAGCCAGTTTTTCAATGGCTTTTACAACATCACCCGAACTGTAACCTGGCGCTGGCGCACCGTTCACGGTTGCAGAACTGAACATGTTGTAGTTCGACAAAGTATCAGGGCCGAAGATCGGCTTCACTTTCACTAGCGTTGCCAGTGACACCATTTTTCCAGAGCTTGAGCGAACAAACAGATGGTTGATGTCGTCGATATTGTCACGGTATTGCTCTTCTGCTTGCACTTTCACTTGGTACGAACGACCAAACAAGTTGAAGTCAGAAATGTAGGCGCCGCCCAACTGTGCTTGCAGTGTGCTGAAGATTTCATTCAACGGTACGCCCATCGAAATCGCTTTATCGCGATCAATATCGATGTAACGTTGCGGAATATTCGCACGGAAAATCGAGAACGCACGCGCCACTTCTGGCAGTTGATTGATTTGGGCAACAAAATCAGCGGTTGTTTTTGCCAACTCTTGTGGAGAACGGCCCAAGTTGTCTTGCAGCACAAGGTTGAAACCATCCACCGCACCCATGCCTTTGATTGCCGGCGTCGCGAAAACGAACGAAGCGGCATCTGGCGTTGAGTTCAGCATTTGGTTAACTTTATTCATCAATGCGCGTTGGTGTAGCTCAGGGTCTTTACGTTTGCTCCAGTTATCCAGTTTGATGATCAACATGCCCGAGTTTGGAATCGACGCCATGTTAATTACCGAGAAGCCCGCAACAGAAACCACGTTCTCCACACCTTCCATCTGTTTTAGCTCATCAACGTACTTCTTCATTAATGGCGCAGTACGCTGCAATGCTGCTGCATCTGGCAAACGCATTTCGACCATGAACACGCCTTTATCTTCGTTCGGTACGAAAGAGGAAGGTACGGTCATGAACGCAAATGCCAGAACCGCAATAAGCGCGCCATAAACACCGATACTCAGCACAATGCGACGGCTCAAGAAGCCAACTAAACCTTGGTATTTGCGCGTTATTGCCTCAAAACCTCGGTTAAACGCACGCAAAGGCGCAATAGGCTGCGAGTGAGTTGATTTCAACATCAACGCACAAAGCGCTGGCGTTAACGTTAATGCGTTGATCGCAGAGATCAGCACCGACACACAGATGGTGACCGCGAACTGGTTGAACATTCGACCAGAAATACCCGGCAATAGCGCAACCGGTACGAATACCGCCAACAAAATAAGCGTTGTTGCCAATACTGGCCCCGTCACTTCTTTCATAGCTTGGATCGTGGCCGGAATCGGGTCTAAATGCTCTTCATGAATAACCCGCTCCACGTTCTCTACCACGATGATCGCATCGTCCACCACGATACCGATGGCGAGGATCAAGCCAAACAACGAAATGGTGTTGATGGTCATGCCCATCACGCCCATGATTGCGAACGTCGCAATGATGGAAACCGGAATCGCTAAGGTTGGAATGATGGTCGCTCGCCAGTTCTGCAAGAAAACGTACACAACGAAGGTTACAAGAAGTACCGCAATCACCAGCGTCTCATACACTTCATCAATCGACGTCTCTACGTATTCGGTAGAGTCATACGCGATGTCGTAGACCAAATCATCTGGGAACGATTTCTCGTACTCTTTCATGGCCTCTTTCACGCGTTCCATCACGTCTAGCGCGTTCGCTGTCGGCAACTGGTACAAGGCCAGAACGGCGGCTGGTTCGTTATTCATACGACCATCAGCTTCGTAGCCTTGTGCGCCAACTTCGACACGAGCCACATCTTTCAAGCGAATCAAAGAACCTTTCTTGCTCGCACGGATGATGATGTTCTCGAACTCTTCCGCAGAAGTAAGGCGGCCTTTGGTTTGCAAAACATATTGATATTGCTGGTCACCCGGAGCTGGCATACCACCGATCTTACCCGCCGCCACTTGGATGTTTTGCGTTTTAATTGCGCCGATAACATCGCTAGCAGAAAGCTTCAAGGTGGCCAATTTATTTGGGTTCAACCAAATACGCATTGAGTAGTCTTTCTTACCCAGCAGCGTAATGTCACTCATACCTTCGATACGTTTTAGACGCTCAACGATATTGAGATCCGCGTAGTTAGAAAGGTAGATACTGTCGTAAGACTGTTTCGGGGAACGCAGTGTGATAACGCCCAGCATGTCGGAAGATTTCTTCTTAACCGTCACACCGATTTGGTTTACTTCTTGTGGTAGAGACGACGTCGCCTGTGCCACCAAGTTGTTCACACGAACCTGCGCCATATCGCCATCTGCGCCCACTCGGAAGTAAATACGCAATGTGTATGAGCCATCGTTACCAATCACAGAAGACATGTAAATCATGTCTTCAACGCCGTTGACTTTGGCTTCTATCGGCTGTGCTACCGTCTTTTTAACCACGTCCGCGTTTGCACCCGGATACATGGTGCTCACCGTAATTACCGTCGGAGAGATTTGAGGATACTCAGAAATTGGCAAGACTTTCAGGGCGATCATACCCATCAATGTCATCGCCAGTGAGATCACCAAAGCAAACTTCGGCCGGTGAATGAAAAATTTACTTAACATCAGTACTCACTCAGCCTTGTTCACTCTGTAGTTCAACGTCTTTCACCGTTGCACCCGGACGCACTTTTTGTAGACCATTGACGATGACTTTTTCGTTAGCCGCCAAACCAGTCAGCACAGCACGTTTCACACCGTAGGTCTGACCGAGTTCAACGTTACGACGAGACACCACGTGATCATCACCAACCACCATGACGTAGTCACCCGCTTGGTCTTGCTGAACAGCCGCCGATGGGATAAGCAAACCATCAATGGTTTTGTTGCGCAGCTTGATGGTCAAATTGCCATATTCACCCGGCATAAGCGCGTAAGTTGGGTTATCGAATTGTGCTTCTGCTCGAATTGAGCCTGTTTCTAAATCGATCTTGTTGCCAACGGCGTAGATCTTGCCATCAAGCGGATACAATGAACCGTCTGAAAGCGTCAGTGTTAAATCAACATCCAGTTTGTCATCGTTACGATGAGCCACATCAATGGCACTTCTTACTCGGCGGTAGAGCTTCTCATCCACATCAAAGCCAAAGCGAATTGGGTCGATTTGAGTGATCGAAACAAGAGGAACGAGTTGAATTTTCGAAATACGGTCACCCACTCGGAAGTTGCTGAAACCCACGCGGCCAGAGAAAGGAGCACGCACAGAGCTAAATTCAAGATCGAGTCTTGCTGAAACCAGCGTTGCTTTCGCCTCTTCTACCGAAGCAATCGCTGCGGCGTGCGCGGCAATGACGTCATCGTATTGCTGCTCACTGATGCTTTTATCTTTGATGAGTTTCTTCACACGTTCTGCATCACGCGTAGTTTGAACGAGTTGTGCTTTTGCTTTTTGCAACGACGCTTTTGCATACGCCAGTGCCGCTTTGTAAGGGCGGTCGTCGATTTCAAACAGCAATTGGCCTTTTTCGACCATATCGCCATCTTTAAAATGAATCGCGGTTAATTCGCCACCGACTCGAGGCATAATATCAACGTCATTTACCGCTTCAGTTCGACCGATAAAAGTATGATAAGGAGTGATTTTTGTTTCGGTTAGGGTAACGGTTTCAACAGAGGGTGCTTGGGCAGTTTTCGTTGCGATATCGCCAGTTTTGCATCCTGATAGTAATGCAGAAGATATAGCAATAGATACCAACGCAAATTTATATTTGGCTTTCATGATAAACCTACTTTATGTAGAAAGTGTCCTAGCCTAAATATTAAAACATATGGATAAACACACTTTCTATTCTGGAAATAAACGAGGGAGTTAGAATTGGTAGTTAAATTCGATACGGTGATCACCATCACCGAAATTAACGTGCTCATTCCAGTTTGCAAAATAACGAATATTTGCGCGAGGATTAATTTGATAAGACAACGCAAACTCATGAGTTAAGATATTATCTTCACCCGCGTAATAAGTATCTTTATATTGACTAGACCCTGACAGTGTATGCATATACATTGGGTTGTAGTTAATCCAGATTTTATCGGTTAATTCAATTTTTGAGTACATACCGACAACGGTGAAAGTACCTGGAATTTCATAACCTTTGTCATCACCACTAAAATCATTAGCAATAGTGACACCCGCACCAGCCAAAGGAAATAGCTGCAACATACCAAACTTAGGTAGGCCTTGAATAAAGCTGTAAGATACATCTAATTTATCGTTATCAACATCGTAGTTTACATCCAATTGACGGCCTAGACCTTTTGCGACTTCTACTTGGAAATTACGTAGTCGGAAAGAGTCAATGCTGTCATCAACATTGGCATACATTGGATCGTCATTGTCGCGAATGCCAAATAGCTCACCACCAATGCCTTTCATTTCGATGATGTTCATCGCCATGGTGCCAGGCTGGCTAGATTGGTAAGTTTGACCGATTTTGATGTTCGCGCCTTTGTCAGTAATACCAAAGCCCGCTTGGGTGTAAACCGCAAGTGGGTCAGACATATCTTGTAGTTCTTCGTCATTATTTGTCTGAGCATAAGCAGAAGACGCGAGTTGAAGGGCTGCTGCCATGATAACAACAGACGGTTTCACTAAATTCATAAAACTGTATCCATTTTAATGATTATAAAATTATTTACGTCATGAGGTCATCATAAATAGCAAGCAACACAACTCGCTTTGGATAATATAAATTATCAAAGCAAATTTAATAATGACGAAACATTAGACGTTTTAATTAAAATAAAATAAAGCGTCATAAAAGTTCAATCACTGCTACTTATATCTTATATAACTTGAAATTTGGTAAGCTTTACGAATAAGGGAATATTAAAACTTATGAAAATTAAATTATCATTAGAACAAATGATTAATTAAATTTACCATATAAATTAGGAGTGCAATGGTGTTAGGTGATCGCGATCAAGTTTTATTTTTATCGCATATTACTCTTCAGGTAAAGAAGAGAGTTGTAATAAATTGCAAATACCTTAATTTAATTAGCCTTGCGGTCAATTTAGAATAGTTACTCCACAATAAATTGAAAGGAAATCACACTCTGTGATTCCCTTTTATTTTCGAGTGCAAAAGCACCAATTCATTTCGTTAACTAAAAACGCAAACGATTCGCACTATTGCAGTTTCTCTATCCCCATATTGAACAGTGCAAAGCTATAAATATCTGCATTTGTCTCAATTATTTTACGCGTTGGTGTGCCAGCACCATGTCCTGCATTGGTTTCGATGCGAATCAAGGTCGGATTTGAACCCGCCTGTTTTGACTGCAACTCAGCAGCAAATTTATATGAGTGAGCAGGAACAACACGATCATCATGATCACCCGTTGTAATCAATGTTGCTGGGTATTCCACCCCCGCTTTTACATTGTGCACTGGCGAATAACCTTTCAGATATTGGAACATCTCTTTACTTTGCTCTGCCGTACCGTAGTCATACGCCCAACCAGCACCTGCGGTAAAAGTATGATAACGCAGCATGTCCAGTACGCCGACTGCTGGCAGCGCCACTTTAAACAACTCTGGACGTTGCGTCATAACAGCCCCCACTAACAAGCCACCATTCGATCCACCGTTAATGGCTAACTTGTTTGATGACGTTACCTTTTCATCAATTAGAAATTCAGCCGCCGCAATAAAGTCATCAAACACATTTTGCTTTTGCATTTGAATGCCAGCGTTGTGCCACTCTTTACCATACTCCCCACCGCCACGAATGTTCGCTACCGCGTAAACACCACCAAGCTCAAGCCAAGCTGCACGTGTCGGGCTAAAAGATGGTGTGAGGCTAATGTTGAAACCACCATAACCATATAGGATGGTTGGTGCACTGCCGTCCATCGGTGTCCCTTTTTTATAGGTGATGATCATCGGCACTTTTGTTCCGTCTTTTGAGGTGTAAAACACCTGACGAGATTCATACAAAGCTGGATCAAATGGCGCTTTAGATTTGTAGCACACCTCGCTATCACCATCTTTGATGTTCAGACGATACGTAGTGCTTGGCATCTTGTAGTTGGTGAAAGAATAGTAGACTTCGGTTTCTTCTTTTTTACCTGAAAAACCGTACGCACTACCAATATCAGGCAGCTTGATTTCACGGATGAGTTTGCCGTTCATGTCGTATTGCTTCACCATCGAGATCGCATCAACAATATAGCTCGCAAACAAATTGCCACCCGCGGTAGAAACACGTAACACGTTCTTTGTTTCAGGGATCAAATCTTTCCAGTTTTTGGGCTGCGGCTGACTCGCATCCACCGTCACGACGCGTTTGTTCGGCGCATTAAGGTTCGTAACCAAGTACAGTTTCGTGCCTTGGTTGTCTATTACCCAAGTATCAGAACTGGTGTTATCTAAAATGGTTTTAAGCGGGCTGTTTGGCTTACTCAGATCTTTAAAGAACAGTTTGTTACCCGATGTCGATATGCTGGCTGAGATAAACAAGTAGCGTTCATCTTCCGACGTATAGCCGCCAACATAACGGTATTTCTCTTCCTCAAAGCCGCCGAAAATCAGCTGGTCTTCACTTTGTTTCGTCCCAAGCTTATGAAAGTAGAGCTTGTGTTGATCCGTCTTCGCGGAAAGTTCACTCCCCTTTGGCTTGTCATAACTTGAGTAATAGAAGCCTTGATTGCCGAGCCAACTGATGCCGCTGAACTTAATATCCACCAGCGTTTCGCCGACGGGCTTTTTGGTTTCTGTCTCTAGAACTATGACTTTTCGCCAATCGCTACCGCCTTCCGAAATGCTGTATGCAACTAAAGATCCATCTCGTGAAAAGCTCACTCCCGCTAACGATGTGGTGCCATCTTCACTAAAAGTATTTGGATCGAGGAAAATTTCTGCTTCACCATCACCTAGCTGCCGATAAAGCACGTCTTGGTTTTGTAACCCGTCATTTTTGTAGAAGTAAGTGAACTTACCCTCTTTGAACGGTTGGCTTTGTTTTTCGTAATCCATGAGCTTAGTAATGCGCTCTTCAATCTGCTTGCGGTAAGGGATTTTCGACAGATAATCAAACGTCACTGCATTTTGTGCCTTCACCCATTCTGCGGTTTCTGGGCTGAGATCGTCTTCCAACCAGCGATAAGGATCACTCACTTTTGTACCAAAGTAGTCATCGACAACATCCACTTTTTGCGTGGTTGGATACGTGATGGCTTTCGGGTTTACCTGTTCAACAGACGACTGCGCCGCTTCATTTGCATGCGCCACAGACAACACACTTCCGAGTGCGAGAGCCGTTGCTAATGCTAGGGTGTTCTTTTTCATGAAATTCCTTTTTATTTTTCTGTTGTCTTTTTGTGCAATACATCAGAACTCTACTATATATCGACAAAATGAATCTAATTTCATTAAACGAGTTGTGAAAGCCATCCTAACTCCCTTATTTCCTGCCAATTCTACATATCGGTAAGTGGAGGTGTAGAGCTTAGGAACAACGCTGAAGAGCTACAATGGCGTTTGCTCTCTTTCGTTTAATTCAGTTCGATTTGACGCAAAACCCCAGACTCAGAAGCGAAATCTTGGTCGTGACTAATCAGAACAAATCCACCTTTGTATGCATTTAACGCCTGACTAAGCATTATTTTTGACTCGAGATCGAGATGGTTATCTGGCTCATCAAGCAGCAGCAAAGGCTGGGAGTTTTGATGGCTGACGATCAGCATCGCGAGCTTCATCTTCTCGCCACCGCTCAGTACGCGCCCCAACCGAAACACAGCGTCTCGACGAAAACCGATCCCCGCCAATAAGGTTCTCGCTTCACTTTCCGTCATCTCTTGGCAGGTCTCCATTACGTTCTCAAGTAACGAAAGATTTGGATTCACTGCGCCAAAGTGTTGGTCGAGATAATACAAGGGTGTATTCACTTGCAGCTCACCACTCAGCAACGACAACTCGCCAAGCAACGTCTTTAACAAGGTTGACTTTCCGCAGCCATTTTTCCCTTTGAGATGGACTTTATCGTTCGCAAAAATCTGCAAAGTGATAGGAGTAGAATCCCCAAAAGGCAATATACCTTCTTGTATCGACAACACTTTTCTCGAACGGTTCGGATTATCTGCAAGATAAAACTTTTGCGCTTTGAGCTGCTCATGTCGCGATTGCAACGCCCGCTCTTTGGCTTGTAAATGCGCTTGTCTGAGTTGCTCATTCTTATTGCGATTTGAGGCGCTGGCGGTCGCGCTATCCTTTTTGCCATCAAGCAAAATTTTGGGCTGACTGCCGTCTTTGCGCAGTTTGTTCCCTTGCGCGGCGCGTTGGTCTGCTTTTTCGCGATTTTTCTGGGCTTGCTCAGCTAACCGTTTTTTGTGTTTATCGACCTGCGCTAACTGCCTTTCGACCGCTTGTAACTCAGTGCGTTTTTGCTCGGCATACACATCGTAATTTCCACCAAAAACCTGTAAGCCTAGGCCCGAGAGTTCCCAAATTTCCTCCATTGCTCGAAGCAGCTCGCGATCGTGACTGATGAGTAAAATCGCGCCACCGAAATGCCTCATAGACTCTATCAACCATTGTTTCGCCTCGGTATCGAGGTGATTGGATGGCTCATCGAGAATCAAAAGTTCCGTTTCGTTTTCAAACAACTGCCATAACTGCAAACGCGCCAACTGACCACCACTGAGCCGAGCACAAGAGAAATCAGGGTCTTGCGGTAAGCCCATCGCAGCAAGCTGCTGTTTGAGTTTCAGTTCAATATCCCACTGTTCGCCAACCAGTTCGAACCAATGCTCAGAAACATCACCTTGTTCAATCTGCTTTAAAGCATGTAAGACCGAGTCTGTTCCCAGAAACTGGGCGATCGATTGCTGACCTGAAAGCAAATCAGACGGCTGCTGGCGATACATCATGAAAGAAGAGGGAGAAGTCACAACACCGCTGGCAGGTTGAGTTTCGCCCGCCAAAATGGAAGCCAAAAGCGACTTACCGATGCCATTGCGCCCAACCAAACCAACACGTCGTTTAGTCATGGAACAAGAAATAGACTGGAATAGCGTCTCGCCATTATCAAACTGATGGCTAACATTAAAAGCTTGTAAAACTGGCATAATTTGCCTCCTGTATGACAGGGACAACAGCCGTAGCTATGATTTGAGATTGAAACAAAACGCGTGCACAAACGCATTAAGCTTTATGTACAGCTCGACGATAAACGTCAAATCAAAAAGTCGTCTTGTTGCAAAGAAATATCGGAAAGTGAGCTACGCCTACTAACCCTGCAGATCCAAAAAATAAGTAAAAATATGGATAACAGGTTTAGTTCTTCATGTTGGCGTAATCTCCTAGAGAAATGATTTGCGAAGTTTAGCGGGTTTTCTGACTAAAAAGCAAGCAGCATTATTTATCAAAACTTTGAACGATTTCGAGATCTTATCTACACAAATTTTGCCCAAGCCATACTATGCTTACAGTAAAGCTAATCCACATAAGGGCGTGGTAATGAAATACAAACATATCCTTGTTGCACTCGAACTGTCCGATGAAAGCACAGTTCTGATCGACAGAGCCGTAGCGATGGCTAACTATCTCGACTCCGATATTTCATTCATCCATATTGATGGAACTCACGGGGAAATTTATCGTGAGCTCGTAGACATTAAAGAGAACCCAGACCAAAGGCCGCTGAATGAGCACTCTATGGAATGTTTGAGAACATTCAGTGAGTACATGGATTATCCACTCAAACACTTCTTCGTGGGTACTGGTGATTTAGCCGATAAGCTCGAAATTACCATCAAAGAGCAAGAAGTGGACTTGCTGATTTGTGGCCATCACCAAGATTTCTGGAGCAAAATCATTTCCTACTCAAGACATCTTATCAACAAGTCACCAGTCGATATTTTAGTCGTTCCTATTCATGATTAATTAGAATTTGACGCTTGCCAAAACCACCAACTTATTTGGTGGTTTTTTATTGATATTGAAACAGCTTAAGCACTTTTCCAAGCTAGCTTGACGGCCATTTATGAGTTACATTTTCTAACCAACCTGCGCTCCTACCGGGCATGGTTATTTAGATAGCAAGGATCCTTATGGCGAATAAAAAAGTATTAATTCTCTTTGCTCATCCTTCCCAGCATCGTTCAGAAGTGAATACTCCACTTTTCAAAGAAGCTCAAAAAATTGAAGGCGTGACATGTGTTGATCTCTATGGTGAATACCCTCGTTTCGATATCAATATCGACCGTGAACAACAACGCTTGCGCGAGCATGATGTGGTGGTTTTTCAATTCCCACTATATTGGTATTCAACCCCAGCAATTTTAAAAGAGTGGCAAGATCTGGTTTTGGAGTATGGCTTTGCTTACGGCACTGAAGGAACCGAACTACAAGGTAAAACCATGCTGTGCGTGCTTTCGGCCGGCGGCAAGGAAGAAGCCTATAAAGCCGAAGGCTACAACCATTTTACGATTCGGGAACTGCTCGCTCCTATCGAGCAAATGTCAGCGCTCACGGGTATGCACTACATTGCGCCTCTTGCTTTGTTCGGCGCACGTACAGCCGAAGAGGAAGGACGAATTCCCCGTCATGTCGAACGGTACAAAAGCCTGCTAACAGCATTAGTCGAAGATAGACTGGATGTAGAAGCAGCTGCGTCATTAATCAAACTCAACAGCGCACTTCCGAAGCTCATCAAGGAGGCTTCATGACAGGGATATTCTTACAAGCCTTCGTGTATTTGATTGCCGCTGTGATTGCGGTACCACTTGCCAAGCGTTTAGGGCTCGGTTCCGTTTTAGGTTACCTCATCGCTGGTGTGGTGATTGGTCCAATTATCGGTTTAGTCGGTGAGGAAACAACGACAATTCAGCACTTTGCCGAATTTGGCGTGGTGATGATGCTATTCCTAGTGGGGTTAGAGCTAGAGCCTAAAATGCTCTGGTCAATGCGAAATCGTTTAATGGGCTTAGGCGGTCTTCAAGTTGGCGGTACCATCGCGGCGATTATGGGTATTGCCCTGTACTTTGAGCAGCCTTGGACCATTGCCTTAGCCATCGGCTTGATTTTCGCCCTTTCTTCTACCGCGATTGTTTTGCAAACTTTTAGCGAAAAAGGGTTAACGAAGACAGAAGGCGGACAAAACGCGTTCTCTGTTTTGCTTTTCCAAGATATCGCTGTTATCCCGATGTTGGCCTTTATTCCATTGCTGGCACTGCCGGAGTTAGTCGAACAAGCACAAAGTGCCGTTCAAACGGCTGCGCAGCATCATGACGATTTAAACCTCGTGGCCGATTTACCGGGCTGGGCGTACGGAATAGTCATCACAGCATCGATTGCGATTGTTGTCGTTGGTGGTCACTTTTTAAGTCGACCTCTGCTGAGCTATGTTGCTAGCTCTGGGCTGCGTGAGATTTTTACCGCCACCGCATTGATGCTGGTGATCGGCATCGCAGCACTGATGAGTTTAGTTGGCTTATCTCCTGCCTTAGGAACCTTCTTGGCTGGCGTTGTATTGGCGAACAGCGAATTCCGTCACGAGCTAGAGTCCAATATCGAACCATTTAAAGGGTTGTTGCTGGGTCTGTTCTTCATCACCGTCGGAGCTGGGATCAATTTCTCGGTTCTATTTGGTGACTTCTGGTTGATCATGGCACTGACCATTGGCGTGATGGTATTAAAGGCCTTGGTGCTGTTTATTCTCGCGCTGATATTTAGAGTGAAAGGCAGCAACCGCTGGCTGTTTACCTTAAGCTTGGCTCAAGCGGGTGAATTTGGTTTTGTGTTGCTAAGCTTCTCTGTGCAAAACCACGTCATTCCGTTTGAACTCTCGCAAACGCTTGCGCTGGTTGTTGCTATCTCAATGTTCTTAACGCCAGGTTTGTTCATTCTATTTGACAAATTAATACTGCCGCGTTTTGAAACTCAATCAAACGAAAGGGAAAGCGATACGATTGAAGAAAAAGGCACAGTAATCATCGCTGGTATCGGCCGTTTTGGTCAGATTGTTAACCGCTTACTTGTTTCTAATGGTGTAACAACAGTGGTGCTCGATCACCAAGCTAACCAAGTCGATAACATGCGCCAGATTGGCACTCGCGCTTATTTCGGCGATGCGACTCGACCAGATATGCTGCACACTGCAGGCATCGAGCATGCGGCTGCGTTGGTCGTCGCAATTGATAACCAAGAATCGAGTGTGGAGCTGGTGAAGTACGTCAAACACACGTACCCCAAAGTAACGGTGATCGCACGCGCCTTTGACCGTGGTCACGGCTATCTTTTGCGTCAAGCTGGGGCTGATATTATTGAATCGGAAACCTACCATTCCGCATTGGAGATGGGCGGTCACACGATGAAAGCACTCGGTATTCATCCCTTCTTTGTTGAGCAGCAAAAAGCGACATACAAGCGTGTTGAAGCACGCAAGTCCGAGATACTCTACAAAGCTTGGGAAGATGATTCTGAAGGCGAACGTTATGACAACAATTTCCGACAACTGTTTATTCAGTTAGAGGAAAAAATGGCGGAAGAGATGCAAAAAGATCGCCATGACAAACTCTCGCGCTCAGAACGTGGTTGGACACCACCGCCGAAAGGTTACGCCGATGACTTCAATGAAGATAACGTTCAAGAACTAACACCGCCGAGAGAAGAGCCGATCTGACGGTAACTTGCTCAATATTAAAAACCTCCCGCTTGGGAGGTTTTTCTTTTTCAGTACAGAGCCACATGCCGTGCAGGATAAAATGATCTTCTCACGAGATTACATAAGATCATTCATTAAAATCTCATACTCTTCGTTTGCTTCTTCCACTAAGTGAGAAAGCTCTAACGCATCAGTAACTGCAAGATTGAACTGCCACGGAGTTGTGTCTTCTTTACCACAGATTCGAGTTTCACACCCACGGCTCTCAAAAGACAAATCATCAAACTCTGTGGTATGGCGCTCTTGAAGTTCTACAATCTCAACTTCTAATTTACCGACAGGGTTAACTTTAACGTGAGCATGTAAATCTGAACTGTTAGACAAACAATAATCTCTATGAACCGCAATCATGGCCGCCTCCTTGGTCTGCCAACTGACAACTCACCCATGAGTGTAGACGAGGGAGTTTGAACGTGGGGTGAAATAATAATGAAGATTGATCTGTCTCATTGGAGTAGACAATTATTGTTGTGCTGGTATGAGCCGGTATGAATCTCATCTGATTTAAATCGTTCCTAGATCACAAGAGTTGGCATTTACCGAGACTTTCCCTATTATCGAAACAAATTTACTGTAGTCATTCTTTAGAGGTCAGTATGGAGCTTGAAGCCGTCGCTAAAGCACTAAAAGAGTTAGGGCATCCTACTCGTTTAAGTATTTACAAAGAAGTGGTCAAAGCGGGATACAAAGGTATCGCGGTAGGCAGCGTACAAGAAAAGCTTGGCATTCCTGCTTCCACTCTCTCTCATCATATTTCTAGTCTAGCCTCAGCCGGGCTTCTCACCCAACGTCGTGAGGGGCGAACCCTTTTTTGCGTTGCAGAGTACCAATGTTTAGATGATGTGATCGGCTTTTTAAAGGCTGAATGTTGCGTTAATGAGTGCTCATAACCTCATAGCAGAGGCGAAAGACTTCGGTTTTACATTAGACTTTACCCGTTCTTGAATGACCGCCGACAAACATAAACACCGAGCTCGCTAAGCTCGGTGTTTTATTTTTTAGTTTTCGACGAGCAACATTGAGGCTTTAGGTGGCACAATTAACTTACCGTCAGATGGAACGTCCTGATCCGTCATCAAATCCATCCAGTCGCCATCCATTTTCAATGCCAAAGACTGCTGACGCTGCGATTTATTAAGCACGACAATGCCTTTGCTCCCTCGCTTAAGTACCAGCATATCATCGTTACCTTCAAGAACACTCATCGACTCGCCATGCGTCATATTATGGAACTGGATCATTTTCGCCATTCGCGGATCGTTCCATGCGCCTTGCCATCTTGGTTTGCCATTTTTATCTGTAATACCGCTAGTGTTTAAGTCGGTATAAACCAATGGCACACCACCATCGCGGCCTAGAATGTAGGCATAAGCTAACCATTCGTTTTCCTCATCCATGATCAGATCAAGGAAAACGTCATTGTTAGGAATGTCATGCGTGACAACAAATGTAATCGCGCGACCAGGCGAAAGGGCCTGACCGAAACAGTATGGGTCAATCAACGACTTGAAACTGCCCTTTTTAGCAAACGCCTTAAAAATGGTTGAGAACAACGGGAAATCGTAAGCGCCTAAGCGAGTTTCCTGTAAATACGGCTCAAGAAACAACTGATACTCTTCCTCTGTCGCACCGCCATCGGTAATAATTTCGCCAAATATATGCACATCGCGCGTGATATCGTCTGTCCAAACACGTTTAAGATGCTCTAATGTCATGTGTTTCGCGGCATCAATACGAAAACCTTTCACACCAATGGCTTTCAGTGCTTTTAGGTAAGCGCGTTGCTGCTCAACGACATGGTCACAAACACGGAGGGTTGGCAAGCCAGGATCGGTTGGTCCACCTGTGATGCGTCCATTTTGTACCTGCCATTTATCTTTCCAGTCTTTAATACCGAACGCTTCAACAAAGTCCTCTTCATCAAAAAGCGGTTGAGATAAGTCGCCAAATAACGTTAGCGACTGATATTTCTGTTTGTTTTGTTGGTATTCCTCCAGGACCTCTTGCCTTGGGTATTGGAGGTCTCGGCGAAGGTGGGCCTCATTTGCCATATGGTTAAACACCACGTCAGCGTAAACCCACACGCCAACTTGCTCCAGTTCACGAACCATACGGATAAAGTCTTTGGTATCACCCAACGCATTGTCGATGACACGGTAATCTTGAGGTTGATAGCGCTGCCACCAGCGATCATCGTGGGCGCTTTTCATTGGTGGCGAAACCAACACGGAGCCGTAACCTAGCTCGTGGATTTCTTTTGCTCGTTGGGCAATGTCAGCATACTTCCAATCAAACGCATGTAAGATAACATTCGCACCGAATGATTGTATTTCCTGTGAGCCACTCATGTTGTTCTCCTACTCGTTTTCACTCACGATTACTTGTTTGCATTTTTTTGTGAGTGAATTCAATAGTCGAAATTATAAGAGCTATTCATCAGACGCCCTCACCCTTTTCGCCCTAACTCAAGGCTGAAAATGAAGGCGTAGTGACTCCTCCATTGCACAAGTAGAAACGGTTCTGGACGTAAACGAGTAGATGACATTCAAGCACATCGCACATAAAACAAACTAAGTCATTGTTTTGTATTGCAAAAAATCGCATTCAAAATATATAAAAGAAAATGCCCGGGTACGCCCTAAAGGAGGCCAAAGACTAAAAACAGCCAAACCACTCTATTGAGTAACTAATTTTTAATAAAGTGAAACTGGCAGGTGGATCACGTTTGGCGCGTATTCAAAACAGCCCCCTTCTGCGTATTCCACCTTAAAACATGGAAGATTACCGTTTGTATCTATCCCAAAATGACTTCAAAATGCGGAACTTAGCTTATGCCTATTGGTATGAATTACCTTGGAGGGTAATCATGAATATCAAAGAGTTTTCTAGCCTCGTCGGCTTGTCTGCTCATACACTTCGATACTATGAAAAAATTGGCTTACTTAAACATGTCCATAGAAACGCGAGTGGGCATCGAGTGTATAGTGCGAAAGATCTAAGCTGGATTAGCTTCGTAAAGCGATTAAAAGAAACTGCAATGCCGCTTGAAGAGATTCTGGAATATGCAAAATTAAGGGAAGTCGGCTCAGAATCTGTACGACAACGCCAAGCCTTGCTAGAGCAACACCAAGAAAACCTCAAGCTCCACATTGAACAGCAGCAAAAGCACTTAACGGCTCTAGAAGAAAAAATTGCCTTGTATAAAAGCGGAAAAGTTCGTTGACTTAGAGTTAACTCTAACGATTAAGGTATGTTTGCATTTATTCACTAGGAACATATCGATGGAACAATCACGCTTTAACAAAGGATTAGAACTACTCTCTCACATTGATGGCGACGCTGGTCATAACGTCATCGAAAGCTTACAAGATGTTTGCCCAGATTTAGCTCAGTACACCATTGAGTATCCGTTTGGCGATATTTATGCTCGCCCAGGCTTAGACCTAAAATCGAGAGAAATCGCAACCGTCGCCGCGCTAACGGCAATGGGGAATTGTACACCACAACTGAAAGTACATCTCAATGCAGCACTGAATGTAGGCTGCAGCGAGGCTGAAATTAAAGAAGTCATCTTACAGATGTCCGTCTACGCAGGGTTTCCAGCGGCATTAAACGGCATGTTTGCATTCAAAGAAGTGCTAGCGGAAAGAGCAGAGTAATAACGACGTTGGAATCAATTTAAAGGTAATTAAAAACGGCCCTTGGGGATCGGGCCGTGATTTAAACAACGAGTGAATTAGCGCTCAGGGGTTTCAAGCAGTTTAACCGCGCAATCTACCGCGTTGTTAATGCCTTGACTACTCTCCAACTTGCCTGAACTTGCAGGACCAAGGGCACAAGAATACAAAGCCAGCTGCTTATCGAACGGCAGATCCAACTGTTCATATAGATTTTGTCGGATTCTTGCATGTTGTTCTGGTTCTTGGTTAGCAAGGCTAATCAACGTTTCATAAATAAGCGTTTTCATGTCTTTCCCTTTTCACTTTATTGCACGGGGTGCATATATATTGTATCCGTTTGGAAAGCACAAATCAGAAGCTAGGTCACAGAACGCGTCGCTAAAAAAGTTTATGTGCGCGGTAAATTGTAATACAAACCTAAAGCCGTTTAGAAAAAGAGCAAAGGATAACTCGATAAATCAGCCGATTAACTGGCATTCGCCGCTGTTTGATCACAATGGCATCCGATACAAACAAAAACGCCGCTCTATGAGCGACGTTTTTTATCTCGATTTCAGCTAATCGAGCATGTTTTAGTTGAAGTGCACTAACATTTCAACGTCATCACCTTGTTCTGGTGCTTGAAGAGAGAAGTGCACATAGCCCGCTTCAGTAACAGGAATCGCAAAGTATTCGTTGCTACCTGCATAGTTGGACACGTACTCGTGTTGCTCAACCGTAGGCCAATGCTCTCTGCTGGCGTATAGATCGACATTACCAGTTTGAGAGTGGGCCGTTAGCCATACACGAATCTCTTCAACACCTTCAGGTACATACACTGCCGCATAACGCTGCTTGTGCACAGTGAGCATTTTTGCTTCACCAGACTCTAGTACCACTGGTGCCAAATCGTCTTGCACTTGTGTTGGCGGTGTTTGCGCTTCAACGTCTAAAGCAGCCACAAGATTCACAGAGTCATAGCTATCACGGCCAGTTAAACTGATGTAGTAACGACCCGCTTTAACGTAACCATCTTGCTCTGGTTCAAACACAATCTCTTCATTGCTGCCATCAGCATATTGACTCATTTCGAAATCATAGTAATGCGCGACTTTGTTGTAGCTCATGTAAAGATCCGCATCCCCCGCACCTTCAATAGATACATTAAAGCGAACGGTGTTGGCTGGTACGTCAACGTAGAACAGTTTTTCACTGTATGCTTCGCCACTGAGTTGAAGGCTTTGGTTCGCCGTCAATTCGGTCACTTGTGCTTCAGGTTCTGTTGGTTCTATTGGCTCTTCTGGGTCAGTAACTGGTTGCTCTGGCTCCACTTCTAACGTATCCAACCAGCGTTCAAACTCTGCGTCATATTGTTGACCTAATGTCGTCACCTGTTGCGCCCACTGTTCAAACTGACCAGTGCGCGACAACGCCAACAAGCTTTCTACGTCTTGCGGATGATTTTCTAACATGAATCGAACGGCCAAGTAACCCCAACGATAGATACGATTAGTATCGTGAGAATATGTGGTATCAAACACAGTTGAAAGGCTCAATTTACCGCCTGCAATCAGTTCGATCGCAGCTTGGTAGCCTTGTTTGTAATGCATGTATTCAGCAAAACCTTCCAGCCACCACACGATATGACCGTGGGCTAAGTTATCACTGAATGAGCCGTACTGGTTAAATCGCGCGTCCAAATAGTGCGTGTACTCATGCTCTAGATTCAAAATCGATAAATCTTCGCCATTCGCATAGCGATAAGCCACGAAACGGGCGGTATTGTCCGCTTTTGATGGATTCCCTTCAAGGTACTGACCACCGTTGTCCGTTGTATTACCAAACAGGAACGAAGAATAATCAACGTAGCTGTCGTTACTAGCAAACACCGCCACCTCAACACGGTCATTCAAGTCATCAGCGACAGGTTGATTGCCCGTATTCGCCACTTGATGGAAGTCGGCTTCTTTCGCAGCCAGTACTTCACACGCTTTCGCAGCTTGAGCATCGGTCAGATCTTCAGAGCGAATGATGGCAGGTCCCTGACACTCAAAACGATTTGGCATCACGCGCGCTGCTAGATCTTGCTTCGCTTGATCTAGGTCCAGACCGTTTAAACCTTCAGGTGCGTAGTAGCTCATCATCTCTACGGCAGCAAGCCACAGTTTGTCATGCTCACTACCCAGTGGGTAACGCTGCATCACTTGTTGCATCACAGCCAAGGCTTTGCGTTTGGTCTCCTGATCTGGGCTCGCAAGCAAACGACCAGTTTCACGTAATGCATTGAAAACAATAAAGCTCGCATCCGTATCCAATGCCCAAGCGTTATCAGATGCGAATCTCGCTAATGTATCAATATGGTGAGTATTGTTTGCCATGTAGCGGTAGAACTCATCGTTTGCTACATGACCTGCCATAGAACGGAACAGGTTGTTTAAACCATCGACCCATTGCGTGTCCTGCGCGGTTTCACGGTTAAAGTGCATCAACGCGGCCATCATGCTATCCATGGTCAGCGGCAACTGCTTCACGTTATCAACCATCAAAGTCAAGCTCTTCATTGCGCCAACTTGTTCACGGCCTTGATCCAAAGCATGAGGGTTGTTAAGGAATAGGTTCGTCGACTGAGCAAAACGCTGACTCAACGCTTCTGAAAACTCAGGTGTACCTGTGCCAGCATTGTAACGAACGTAGTATGCAGCACGAATAAACTCGCCCAGATTTTCTATAACACGAGCTTGCTCTGCTTCTCCACGATAGCGGGCAATTTCTTGATCCAACGCGACTTGGATACGGCTTAAGCTCGCTTCGCTGTAAATATCGTTCAGCGTTGCGGAAGGAGCTGAAAACCAAGCGTGGTAGCAATCATACTCTGCACCAGAAACGGCAGCAGCCAAGTCTCTCGATTGTTGTAAATCAGCAACAGCGCACTGGTTTTGTGCAAAAGAGAAGCTAGACACACTCGCTAGCATACAAGCAAGCGCCAAACGATGGCGCGGGAAAAAACGGATATGAGACATAACAACACTCATTGATTATTAACATACATTGAGTGGGGGTTTATATTCTTTACAGCTCAAACAGTGAAATCAGTGTCATAAAATTTATGAAATTGCTCCCAAAAATAGGCTTTTTACTCTAAATTTATGGGATCAATCCCAAGCCAAGATTTCTCACAATTATCAATAAAAACATTAATTTACCTTTTTCTAAATAACGACTTTATGAGGAAAATTGCCCTTAAACGCCCCCTTAACTCTTCCAGATAGAGTTCACGACAATCAAAGGTTCTAAATTAAATTTTGATGCTTGATACCATCTATTTTTATTTGTGACTCATTCCCAATAAGTCATCGAGTGCATATCAAAAGGTTGGCATTAATGGTAAATTCTCCGCCAAATCAAACACATTTACTCCTCGAGTCATTGATGAGTGAATAAAGCAGATATTTGGCTAGGGATAATACATGTCACTTTGGGGATTTTTGGGAGCGGGGATTGCCTACTTCATGACAACGTTTGCCTTTGTTTTTGGCGGCATTTTTTGGTTATGTGCTGAAGGTAATACATTAAGAGAAACAAAGCGCCAGTCATCAATAATGTCCGGGGTTATTGCTTGTACTATTGGAACTTGGGTGCTTGCTTTTGGTGTTTACGTTTACGGTTACTTTTGGGATAACTCTTCTCACTATTATTTTTATTTGCTCGCTCCATGGGGACTTGCCATTTTTGGGGTAAAACTTCGTAACCGCTGGGTTAAGCAATACGCGCGTGTAAAACACGCAAAAGAAGAACAGTGGCAAAAGCGCTGGCGAGAATTATTAGGGGAAGATACTGAAGATCTTCCACCATATCCACATGATTACGAGCTCTACTCGGGCATTTGGCAAGCCAATGAAGCGCTCCGAGAACAGTGTTTTGCAGCCCTTCCTCACGGGAAAGCAGTCTACGAGAGAGTGAAAGCCTTCCAAACGATGGCCTCCCCCGCTGGTGACATAAACGATCAAATTTTGCTGAGTAAACTCGATCAACTAGAGGATGAAACCATTCAAGTTCTTGAGCAACACTCGCAAAAGAAAGTAAGCATTGAAACTGGCTCAGGTACTTTACGCAAAGAGTCAAAACGCAATGTTTATCGCCATGAGAATGGCCCAACAGAAGAGCAACTGTACGACTCAATCAACCTCCAACATGATTTGGATCGAGAGCTACGCAACATTATCTATGATCGGCTCGGTTACGATGGCGAAGATGAGTACTTTTTCCTCCAAGCGCCACTCGAAGAGCTTACCGAGAATGAAACCGCAATCAACTGGATGCTCTGGGGTTTAGTAAGCGACCATTTTGCTGTTGACCCATATCAAACGGCGTTGGATCTCAGCCTAATGAATGCGGAACCAAGATGGGGGCAAAATGAACGGTTTGTAATGATTACGGCTCAATAAACGCAAGTACTAAGCCTAACTTTAATACCACCTATTCTGAGACCACCCTCGCGTTGGTTAACTTAGCCAATAAGCCGCCAACGCGATCACGCATTTCACGTCTGTCTACAATCATATCTAATGCACCATGTGCTAATAAAAACTCACTTCTTTGAAACTCGTCTGGTAGCTTTTCACGTACCGTTTGTTCAATAACACGCCGTCCCGCAAAGCCAATGCTTGCTTTAGGTTCACCAATATTGATGTCTCCCAACATGGCTAAACTCGCCGAGACGCCACCATAAGTTTGGTCCGTCAATACTGAGATATAGGGTAATCTGTGCTCAGATAAGTGGTTTAACGCGGCGCTGGTTTTTGACATTTGCATTAGTGCTACCAAAGACTCTTGCATGCGCGCCCCTCCGCAAGCAGAAAAACACACTAGCCCAGATTTTGTATTAATCGCAGTTTCAACGGCGCGGACAAATTTCTCGCCAACCACCGCCCCCATCGAGCCAGCCATGAAAGAGAATTCAAACGCACAAGCTACAACAGGCAAGCCTAGTAACTTCCCCTGCATCACAACCAAGGCATCTTTTTCTCCAGTCGTTTTCTGCGCGATGGCAATTCGCTCTTTATATCGCTTTAAGTCTTTAAAACCCAAAATATCCTGCGGTTCCAACTCACTTGCCAACTCTTGCTGTGTTCCATGATCCAGAAAAGTGTTCAACCTTTGACGTGCAGCCATTCTCATGTGATGAGAGCACCTAGGACATACTTCCAAATTCTCTTTTAATGCCGCGCGATAAAGTATTTGTTCACATTCAGGGCATTTTGTCCAAACGCCCTCTGGAATAGACGCTTTGCGCGAACCTATTATATTCTTATTCTCAAATAACCTTTCTAGCCAACTCATGAGTACCTCATTATTGATCACCTCGTAGCACGACATCTGCATCGTTTGCCCGCTCTGACTGTTAAATAAAATTGTATGCAACTCAGTCTGAGGATAAAGTGCAATATGCTGGCTTGATAATCCAACAAAGTGGGACAATAGAATGTTTGATAACGTCGACCAAATCTGGTTAAAAAGTTTTCACTGTGTGTATGAAAACAACAGCTTTAAGCGAGCCGCTGAGTGTTTGAATATACCAACATCGAATGTCAGCCGACATATTGCCCTGCTTGAAGAAAAGTTAAACATCAGGTTGTTCAATAGAACGACAAGGCGAATGACACCTACCGAGGCAGGAGAAGAACTCTATAGCAGCACTCGTCCATTATTAGAACAACTCAACAACGCTCTAGAAACCGTGACTCGCCACTCGCACACCGTAACGGGAGAGCTACGTATTCTTATGCCAGACACACCTGTACTGGCCAAAGCGGTTGTCACCTTTTGCACGCAATACCCGTCAATCTCTTTGTCTTGCGATACAACGCTAAACCCTAAAGATGATGTTATTGATAGCTTTGATGTCATTTTGAGTTTTCATAGAGGGACTTTGTCTGACAGCAATTGGGTAGCAAGGGAAATCAAACGCTGGCCCAGTGTTATTTTGGCTGCGCCTCAACTGCTTATTAAGTGCGGCCGCCCTTACAAAATTACGGATTTAAATCATGTTCCCTGTATCACGACACTTACTGCAGTAAATGGCGCTCCCTGGGTGTTTAAAAATCCCGACGGAGGTCATATTACGCAAACAGTACAATCCTCGTTCAAAGTAAACAGTGGCCATCTCGCTAAATCTGGCGCGTTATCAGGGCTTGGATACGCAATACTTCCAATAGCATCATGCAAAGATGAGATCGAGAGCGGCAAGCTTGAAGTCATCCCTCTAGAATACGAACCTGAAGATTTAGTGCTTTATGCGTTTTACTCTTCTAGAAAGCACTTAGCCAAGAAAATCTCTATGTTTGTTGAGCACTTAAAACAACACGCGAAGCTTAACGCCTAGTTAAGCACTAATCATTTATCCCAATAACTATAAAAACTGGCATAGTAGAGCAAATCGACATTCGATTTTCTCAAATAAAAAAGCCAGCAATCGAGATTTACTGGCTTTTGCAAAAGGATTTCCGTTGGCGTTTAAATTCTAAACGCTCCTACGTGGCGATCGAGAGTTCTCGATAATTCCGCAAGTTGTTGACTTGATTCTTCCAATTGCTCACTCGCCGTTAGCGCGTTTTTCACGGAGTGACTGACGGTATCCATATTCATGTTAATTTCATTTGCTACCGTCGATTGCTGTTCTGTTGCCGTTGCCACCTGAGTATTGATATCCAAAATAGTGGTCACTTGATCTGCAATTGCCTCTAGTGCTTGTCGAGCGAGCTCCGTTTCTGCAGTGCCTTCTTCAATTAGGGTTCTACTATTACTCATTGAATTAACCGCACTTTGGGCTTCGGTTTGCAACTGATGGATCATATTGTCAATTTCATCAGTGGACTGAGCCGTTTTAGTTGCAAGATTACGGACCTCGTCTGCCACTACGGCGAAACCTCGTCCGGCATCACCGGCGCGCGCTGCTTCAATAGCGGCATTTAACGCCAATAGGTTCGTTTGCTCAGAGATCCCTCTAATGACTTCGAGAATACTACCAATCGACTGAGTGTTGTCCGCAAGGCTTACGATAATATTGGAAGTACTGTTCATCTCGTTTTCAAGATTCGTCATCGCCGTCTTGGTGCGTTCTAGCGTATTGTAGCCATCTTGAGTTTCATTACTTGCCGTACTCGCAGCACTCGCTGCACCAGCAGCATTTGACGCGATTTCGTTGACGGTCGCGATCATTTCGTTCATAGACGTGACAACCAGCATGGTTTGCTCATTCTGCTCCTGGCCTCTTGCAAGCGCTTGTTGAGATTGTCCACGCAGCGCGACAGCGGAACCATTCAGATCCACACCAGTATTTACAACTTGTGTAATGATTTCATGTACCTTGCCAACAAACACGTTGAACGCCGAAGAAATTTGTGCGACTTCGTCATTACCTTTTGCTGGTAAACGAACCGTTAAGTCTCCGTCACCTTTCGAGATGTCTTGCAACGCCTCCTTAAGCGCAGAGAGCGGTCGCATCAGCTTGTTGAGTAGAAGCGATAGAGCCAAAACACACAGAACGAAGATCACCACCATGGAAATCAGTTGGGAAGTAATAATTCCATTCGTCGCTTGGCTTACTTCTGTAATAGGAATACCAATATCAAACGTGCCGTACAACTGACCATTCACGTAGATCGGCGCCATGATATCAAACACCCACACTTTCTGGACATCGGCATACCACTTTGAATACTGTTGTACACCTTTGGTTGCACCTTCAACGGTGTAGTTATCATTGTAGGTTTTATTTAGCTTTTGCTTATCACTGTGAGCAACCGCCGTCACATTGCGATCAATTACGACTGCATAGCTTACGTCTGAACGTTGTTTCAAACCCTCAACGAGCGATTGTAAGTCTTGCATTGGATTGGCTGAGTTCTCCAAAATATAACTTGCATTTCCTGCTAAAAACTCAGCTTGAACTTGGGATTTGTTTAAGATGATGTCATCGATTTTCTGACTCGAAATTAGGTACGTTGATGCCATACTTGCCACGACAGCAATACCAAACATGGCGCAAACGGCTAATAAGATGATTCTTTTCATTTTAATTGTCTCGGTACAATTCAATGTGATGCTCACGACAGAGCGTTAAGCCTTTCGCCTCTTATAACCAACACAAACTGTATTTTTAGCCTGTCTGGCAAAGCTAGACGTAACTTTGTAGCCACTGTATCTGCCTGATTACCGATAACTTTAGAATGAAGGAAGAAAAGTCTTCAAAACGTCACATTTCTACGAGGTTTGGCTGAAAGACAAGGGAGCAATCGCTAACTTCAAGTAAGCGGCCACACTAGCATCGAGCGTTAAAGAAAGAGTTCTAGTTAGAGCCTTGAAAATATAAATAAGCGAGCGCTTCGACCTATATTCTTACAATTCTCCTTTGCTCAATTAAGTTAATTCTATTCCAAACTCTTTGATAACGATGGTCACAATGAAGAAACAAACGATTGAAATAATGGCGCAAATCCCCAAAGAGAACCAAAACGAATATCGGCTCAGTAAGAAAGGAAAAACTAGAAACATCGGCAATGTAGGCAGTACATACCAAAAAGTATAAAACGCGTGGTTCGCGAGCTTTTCCTGACCTTGCCCTTCAATATACATCCAAATCAAAGCTAAAATAGTGACCGTCGGGAGCGCGGCAATCAGCGCTCCCGCTTTATCACTTCTCTTGGCAACTTCAGATATCAGCACCACTATTCCTGCGGTTAACGCGTACTTAGTAATCATCCACAACATGAAAGAGCTACCTTTAATAAACAAAAAGCGACGTAATAATTACAACAGAGCTTAGCTCATTAACGTCGTAAACCCGTGCATGCCCATATATACACCAACGGCGCTAATCAAGATCCCCGATAGATAAGGTGCACGACGAGCCACATCGTTCAAACCACTCCACTTCGATGTTGCTTTTTGAACGCCCACTGCCGCGACAACACCAACCGCAACTAAAGTTAACGCTAGACCAATACTGAACGACACCACCAAGGTTGCACCAAGTGTCATGGCCTTAAGTTGCAAACAAATGAGTAAAACAGTGACCGCCGCCGGGCATGGTATTAACCCACCAGTCAAACCAAACAGAAGTATTTGTCCATTGGTAACATCTCGATCGCCAAAGCGCTTTTGAATATCTAGAGCGTGAGCACGCTCATGAGCATCTTGGTACTCTTTATTCTCACTTTCCGAATGGGAATCCGCATGAAAATGCACCTCGAAATCGTGGGTGTGATCATGGTGCCCGACCATCAACGTGACGAAGAAATCATCAGAGGCTTCAATACAGGAGGCGGACTCCAAATAGCCATCGCGCTCAATAAAGTGATAAATATCAGAAGGCTGTCTGATTGCGTTGGGTAGCACTAGTTTAACGTTTTCAGCCGTTAAAGGCTTACCGTTAAGTGTGCGTAACTGAAAACGGCAGTGATGCCCTTCTTCTACGATAGAAAGCGATAGATGCCCATGACCAGTATCGACAACTTGCGTTCTCCAGTCTCGAGCTTGCTTATGAGCTTTGTGCCAAGCTCGCTCATCACTCCACGTTC
The DNA here is from genome assembly GCF_020515785.1 of Vibrio sp. E14. Classification (NCBI taxonomy): domain Bacteria; kingdom Pseudomonadati; phylum Pseudomonadota; class Gammaproteobacteria; order Vibrionales; family Vibrionaceae; genus Vibrio; species Vibrio sp. E14. The sequence continues at coordinate 567,576 of NZ_JAHPJI010000003.1, read as the reverse complement.
TCCAGAACATCCATAAACCCGTCGAAACGATAATCACCCCAGAGATAAGCTGCATCCATGGCTCCGCAGCTTCTGCAGTAAATCTTTGACTTATATACATCCCACCCGCAGCAATTATCCATACGATCGCCGTATGGGAAAGCGTTGCAGCCAACCCCAACATCACCGCCTGCTTCACTGTTCCTTTTACGGCCACAATAAACGCGGCCATCATCGTTTTTGAATGTCCTGGCTCTAATCCATGTAACGCTCCTAATAAAATGGCGCTGGGTATAAAAAACCATCCGTTACCTTGTTGTAATAATGTGACGAAATCCATTGTTATTCTCAATATGCTCTTCTAAAGTTGCCCTAAACTATACTCCCCCCTAGTATTTAATACTACCCCCCAGTATAAGATGAGTGCTACATTATCAGTTAGAATCTCGCAGTCAGTAACTTAAAGAAGATAAGACATGTCGCATACAACTAGAGATCAAAAGAAGCTCAATACCCGTGTCAGCAAAATACAGGGTCAGGTGAATGGTCTTAAAAAAATGCTGGAAGAAGAACATGAGTGCCAAGATGTGTTGCAACAAATCGCTGCAATTCGAGGGGCTGTAAATGGCTTAATGAAAGAGGTGATAAAAGGCCACTTACTTGAGCACGTTGTACTTGAGGAAGACAAAACTCAACGTGAAAAAGATATGGAAGTCGTATTGAAAGTACTGGACTCCTATATCAAATAACACGATTTCATTAATTTTTTGAAGTGCCATTATCGATTTTCATTAAAATAGATAACGCAAGTCCTAAGGCGATAATTTGCAAATGCCTCGCTCGATATCCAATACATAAACATTTATTTTTATAAGACTCGAGTCGCAACGAACATATTGCCTGCATAGTAAACTCCATGCATTTAAACTGTACATGGAGGTTACTATGCCTGGTGCTTTCGCACATATCACAGCGGTAAATGAAGCTTCTGCTAATAATGCATTGATGAAGTTAAACATACCTCAAGAAGCAAAAAAGGCTTTAGCTCAAAATAAACGGTATTTAGAGCTCGGTTGTGTAAGCCCCGACTATCCTTACCTTGCTCTAATGAGTTCTGCGCAAAATAAGTGGGCAGATAAAATGCATTACAACCACGTTGGTAAGCTAATTGATGCTCTTATTCAACAGGTAAAAGCCGAAGATAACGAACACTTTGAAAAAGCCTTCTCATGGTTATGTGGCTTTGTAGCACATGTAGCAACCGATATTACTCTTCATCCTGTTGTTGAATTAAAAGTGGGCCCTTACGCAGAAAACGCCCAGCAACACAGAATTTGTGAAATGCACCAAGATGCTTATATTTGGCTGTCCAGGATGCAACTCGGAAGTATTGGCCTTGCAGATAGAGTCAGAGAAAACATCGGCAGTTGTGTGGACCAGAATAACAACAACCTAATAGATCCTGTTATTCGTATTATTTGGTCTAATGCTCTTTCAGCTACTTATCCCGAATATGCTAAAGAATGCAAACCTGACGTAAACGTCTGGCACGAAGGATTTCAATCCGTTGTGGACAATGCTGAGGAGTCGCATCGCTTATTTCCTTGGGCGAGGCATGTGGCTTCTAAACTAGGGTTAACTTACCCGCTTCCAAACGAAGTTGACTCTACTTATATTCAGGATTTAGAAACGCCAGATGGTATTAAGCACTACGATGAAATTTTTGATAAGGCGATTAAGACAATCCAAATATTTTGGGAAAAGCTGGCAGCTACCATTTATGAAAACCAAGATACTGGCTTTTTTGAAAATTGGAATTTAGACACTGGCCGAAATGAAAGCGGACAGCTTAGTGCTTGGAGAAATCTATGAAGCTAATCATCGTTATCACCCTTCTTCTCTCATTGACTTCTTGCGCTAACAGCTCTCAATATCCTGAAGAGGTCATGTTTGATATGGCCTCGATTTTAAAAGATGTAGCCCAAGCTGTTGACGGTGAGCTCAAGTTTGGAGACACAGCAGGACTAACAGAGAAAGAAATATTCGAAAATGCGATGTCAGCTAATCCAGCTCAAATCACCAAACTCTCACAGTTAGCTATCGATGGAAACATTTCTAATTATCGAATTCTTTCAGAGTTTCAAGGTAATAATGCAGTTATGTTGATATGTGACGGGGATACAGCACTAATGGAAGATGCAGGTTGCAACTCAGAATTTGATAAGATCTATTGGGACTCCCCAAAACCTTACTCATGCCAAATCAAACTTGATGCGGCATCTCTTTGTACTGATTAACAGTAGGGAAAATAGAGGAAATTTATGAGTAATACATGGCTTTAACTTATGCCTGTCATGTATTACTCACAATATGCAGAAACAGGTAATATTTAAAAAGCTCAAGCTTACCTGTAAGAAATCACTACGTTCTGTAAAGCACTTTTACAACATGCCAGCCGAACTTGGTTTTGACTAGATGTGGCGTCAGAACCTCGCCAGAAAAGCACACTTTGTCGAACTGAGGTACCATTTGACCACGGCGGAACTCACCAAGATCACCACCGCGCTTGCCTGACGGGCAAGTGGAATACTTCTTCGCTAGTGTCTGAAACTTTGCGCCTTTTTTCAGTTGCTTGATAATGTCTTCTGCTTGCTCTTTGTGCTTCACAAGAATATGTAATGCGGCTGCTGTATTTGCCATTGATCTATCTCTCACTATTCTGGTCGCGCAAGTGTACCCAATCCCTTTTAACACGCCAAACATTTCTTGTTTATACCTAGGCGGCTTCAAGGCTCAAATACATGGGACTATAAAACTTTCGGCATAACAAGATTAAAATACAACCAAGTTTTGCTCAGTTAATCACTATTCTTTAAGAGATTGTCTAAAAAGCTCACATTTGTCTCTCCGATGGTTGAAGCCTTCGTCTGATAAGATTAGATTAGACACAATTCGGTGGTATTTATAAGGTTATTTCATGGCAAAAGTCGTTAGTAAAGCGAATCAATCTCAGGGCATGTTGATGTTCAAACTCACCCTGCAACAGAGTTTCGCGATAGGCACGCTAAAAGTCCGTGAAATCGTTCCGTATATGCCAACCACGAAGATCCCTTACTCGCATCATCACGTCATTGGCACCGTTACAATACGTAACTTAACAGTGCCTGTGATCGACATGTCAGCGGCTGTCGGCTTTCGTCCTATCAGTGAAGAAGAATACAAGAATTGCTACTTGATCGTGACAGACTGTTTGCGAACCGTGGTCGCCTTTATGGTTCGTAGTATTGAGAAGATCATTGAATGCGATTGGAAAGCCATTGAAACCCCACCAGCGAGCGCTGGGAAAAATATTTTCGTAACGGGTATTACTCGCTACGAAGACAAAACGGTTCAGATGCTGGATGTAGAACTGCTGCTTTCCAAAATTTATCCGCAATACGAAAACTCAAAGATCCCGATGCTGACAGATGTTGAACGTGAGCGCCTAAAAGCATTAAGCATTCTTTTGGTGGATGACTCTTCCATCGCTCGTAAACAGCTGTGTGATGCTCTTGATAGTATCAATATCGGATACCAAATTTGTAAAAATGGTTTAGACGCATTAGAGCTGATGAAAAGCGAGGCTGAGGCTCATCGACCAATCGATATTTTGGTCAGTGATATTGAGATGCCAGGGCTTGACGGCTACGAGTTAGCATTCGAAGTACAAAATGACTCCGCTCTTAATCACTCATACCGCATTTTGCATACGTCGTTATCGAGCGAAATCTGTGTAGACAGAGCTCACCAAGTTGGCGCACACGAGGCGCTTGAGAAGTTCAATGCTGGTGAGCTGATTGAAGCCATGCTGCGCGGTGCAAAAGAACTAGAAGCCAAAGCTATGGCTTCTTAAATCTTAACTAAACAGCCAAGAAACAAATTGTCGAATATGGTGTTTTGCGGCCATTTTTTCGCGCAGAAGCTTTGATGTTCGCAGCTGCTAGTTTCTCAGGTCACTTCTTTGGCATCGAGTAACTACGAGATACAAACTCTGTCTCTTCGACTTGATTGATGTGATTGATATAAGAAGCCAAGCTATAAAGTACATTCGCCAATAAGTTCGCGTAACGAAATAGAATGGGGGCAGGTTGCTTCTTACCTGCATGTTCGATCGCAACTAATGCTCGTACCGTTTTTTTAGCTTGGCAACGGCACAAATGCAATTGACTGGATGCAGGGTGCCCTCCGGGTAGAACGAAACCTTTGAATCCTCCGTCAATGCGTTGCTTAAGTAATTCATAATCTGCCTTTAGCTCTTCAACTTCCGCTTCTGTAATCGCTAGCTTTCCGCGAACCGAACCATTTAGGTGATAAACATTAGGCTGCATTCTTGTCAGTATATCGCGGCTAAACTCGTCCAGATCCATCGCGAGAACTAAACCAATACGACTACAAAGTTCATCTGCCGTGATTTCAAAGTCACAAACCGGACTGTCCTCGTAAATAAAGGGATAGCAAATCTCGCTCAATTCCTTGCTCACAGGCTTCATGCTTTTGTTCCAATATAAAAAAGGGAGCCAGTATAACCTAACTCCCCCTTATGCGTTCATTATTCCGAATGCTCGATATTTACATGACCGGTTTACAATCAAGCACTTTCGATTTTCTTGTGACCTTCTTGAAGGTGAACAAAGTCCACTAAATCGTCGCCAGAGACTTGATACGCTTGACCAAAGCCTTTAACAAATAGCCCCGATTCTGGTTTTAAGTTGAACAACACGAAATCCTCTAGCTGGCTGAGACCATCAATAATCTCACCAAAACGCTCTTTCATTTGTCCAACAACTTGGTGCCACATCTCCGTGTCACGCTCAACCACATTTGCCACAGCATCAAAAGTTAAGCGCTTACGAGCAAACAACTGCTTTGAAGGCTCTTCATCTTCGATCATCATCAAAGAAACGTTTGGATTTTCTAGAAGGTTACGAGCATGACGAGCGATTTTAGAAATGAGTACGAAGTAGCCTTCCTGATTTTGGACATAAGGCGCGTAGCTTACATTAGGGCGACCTTCTACATCGACAGTTGCAAGCTGAAGCGTACGACGCTCCTGACGAAACTCTTTGATCTCTGGCCCTAAACGACCTTGCAAACGCTCTTGTTTAACTTGTTGATCCATATTGATACCTGACTTTACTAATTAGTATTCGAGTTGAGCCTCGATTATGTTTGTGATTACTTTTTCAATTCGGCTTGCAGGGCGCGGAATGCCGTGACTTGATCTTCAAGTAGCTCGCGCTTTTCGTTACGGCCTAAATAAACTTTGAAAACATTGCTTCCGCACTCAGAGAAAAAGCCAAAATAGTGACTCTCTCTGCCCATAAACGGTTTGCTGACCAATGCAACATTTTTAACATTATCTAGCTTCAAGTGACCGTGTAGCTCACCTTCTCTGCCCATTAAATTGTAATAGCCACGCGCCACTTTTCCTTTTGGGAATGGCGCTTTGACTTCAAAAATAGAGCCAAAAGAGTGAACAATAGTCGTCACCGGGCCGAAACCAACCAAACCTTCTAGAATGCTTTGTGCTTGCGCTCCTGGAGCGATGGCCACCATTTCCTGCGGCAAAGCCGCAACAACCTCAAATTCAGAAATACCGAGACGTTCTGCCATTGCTGCTGGCAATAATTGCGGTTCTTGCTCTAGTAATGCTTCAACTTGTTGTTTGATTGATTCCATATGTTTTCCGTCTTTTTTCAATTTTTTCATTAATTATTGGATACTTTCGGTACGGTTTCGTTCATCTCTGACGTAAGTACCTGAATACAACCTTGAGCCAATGAAACAGCCCAGAAACTACCAGCAAGAGTAAGAACTAGGCTGCGTTCATGCAGTTCCACTAAACCTTTTTGCTGCCACACTTTAAATAGAGGCATTAAAAATCCGAACGTGTCCTCCCCCATAAACGATGGCAGTTGGTTTGCCTGAACGATACCGCGATCAAACCCGGATTTGAGTGCAGCAAATAGTGGATCTAGAGGGCTTTGCTTCATCATCATAGCGATGGGGCTTTGCCCTTCTTTGATGGCTTTAATATAGGTCGCCAATGTGCGATGTTGCATCATTCCGTAACCACCGATATTACCTCCAGCGCCACAGCCAATTGGCAGTACCTCTGCATATGTCTTGGCTAAACTGTTGTATAAACTACGTTCACGGTTATCGATTGCCCAATGGTTCACACTCAGTTGCTTCATATGGTGTTTGTCCATAAAGTTCACACCGAGCTCATACATGCCTGCTTTTTCTGGTGTGGTAGCTGGTGGGGGGATTTTTCCTTTTTCTACAAGGTTAAGCATGGGTGCTGAACCACCGACTACCAACTGATATAAGTCCAACCCGTGTGCGCCAGTCGAGAGAAAATCATTTAAATCTTGCTCTAGCACTTCTTTGGTTTGATAAGGCAAGCCGTAGAGTAAATCGATAATGACAGGAATTTTGTCTTCGTTGGCAATCTCGCTAACTCGCTTGAGCACATCTTCTCTATCATCTAATCGTTTCGCGCTGCGACGCACTTGTGTATTAAAACTTTGCACACCAAAAGAGAAACGATTAAATCCACCGTCGAGAGCGCCTTGGTATAGCTCATCAGAAAAACGGTTGATGCGACCTTCTAAGGTGATTTCACAATCCGCAGCCAAAGGAAAGTGATCATGAATCGCCTGACCTAACACGCGAACCTGTACTGGAGACAGATCCGTTGGCGTTCCACCACCAATATACACAGCATGGAAAATACCGTTTTGTGTCCAAGGCAGTGCAGCTTTCTCCTTGAGCTCCTGCATCAGTGCGTCAAAGTACTCATCAACCAGTGCGCGGCTCGCAGCATTTTGAAAGAAGTTACAAAAGGTGCAACGTACGCGACAAAATGGAACGTGAATATAAAGACAACGTTTATTGGTCGCTTTAACCGAGTTAGCGGTAACGCTTGAAAAAATCGCCTGTTGCTGAGGTGGAGGTACAGGCACGCTCGCTCCGCCAGCGTGTGCCGAATGTTTCTTAACAAAGGCAAATCGCAATGGGTCAGGGCTATCGCTTCCCAACACTGATTCGTCAAATTTATCGATATCGACGCTCATATATACTCGCTTAGCTCCCACCATATAAGGGGTAGAGGCTCGTCTTTAAAAATCTGCAAGAATCATAATTTGAGCGTAATGATAATGCAATTGATAATTGATCTTATTTCGGTTGTGAGTAATAATCTGCTCAAGTTTTCATAGTTTCCCGAGATATTCCGTGAACGTACAAAGATATGTCATTGCAGGAGGTGCTTCCCTTGCCATCCATGCCGCACTTCTTTTTGTTTCTCAAGAAACGAAAGTGTTCGCGATGCCTGCTGGAAATCCAGCAAGTTCGGTAAGTTTAAACCTTGTATCGGCACCACCACCTACCGTCGAAAAATCCACGCCAGAAAATGTGGCGCCACCAAAAGAGCCGCAGCCTCAGGAGCAGCCTGAGCCAGAAAAGAAGATCGTAAAGAAACAGGTCGTTAAGAAAGACGCTGTTAAGAAAAAGGTAGTGAAGAAAAAAACAGAGCCGATTAAACAATCTAAGCCTAAGACGGTGGAACCAGCCAAAGCCGTAACAAAACAAGAGAATCAGCCCGAAGCCAAACCGAAGAAAAAAACGGAACCGGCGAAGAAAGAGATGGTCGCTCAGCAAACCGCGCCAGCGAGCCAATCCAAAGGGGCAACGTCTCAACCTATTTTGGTCGACAAACCAACGTTTGTGAATCAACCAACTCAGCCTCGCTACCCAAGATCTGCACAAAGACGCGGTATCGAAGGCGTAGCCTTATATGAAATATGGCTCGATGAAAATGGCAATCAAATTAAACAGGTTTTGATTGAGTCTTCCGGCACAGAATCGCTGGACGCCTCAGCGCTTCGTGCCATCAAACAGTGGCAATTTACACCACATATTTCGGGCGGGCTAAAAGTGGCTCACCGAGTACAAGTACCTGTTCGTTTTAAGTTGGATGGATAATGGAACAACTACAAGAATTACAAACTCAACTTGGCCTAATGACATGGCCTTTGATCATTTGCTCAGCCCTCACCGTCATGATCATTACCGAGCGGTTATTCCACGTTTTGATTAGCCTTGGCGTCGGGAAACGAGCCATTCGCCAAAAACTCATTGGGTTAGACCCAACGAATGGAAACGATCTTGAGACGCTTGCAGAAGAATTGTCGCATAAGCGACCGCTCCTTTATCGTGGCGTTGCCATGTTGCTTGCCCATCACTCTTTCTCAAAGTCTCTAAGAGAAGATGCCGCAGGCATTTGGCTACAAGAAAAACGTCATCAGCTGCATTCTGGCCTTCGCTTACTGACGTTGATTGGCGTCATTAGCCCTTTGATTGGTTTGCTTGGTACGGTACTTGGCTTAATTGAGATGTTCAAAGGCATCGCTGTCTCAACGGGGAATATCACCCCGAATGATTTGGCAGACGGTCTAGGTTTGGCCATGCGCACTACTGCAGCAGGTCTTATTATCGCCCTTCCTGCGATTTCAGGAGCACAAATCATTGGTTTGTGGGCGGATCGTGTGATCGCCAAACTCGAACACACATTAAACTATGTCAACTTATGGCTTGAAGGTATCTCTCTGCAACACGTGTCGCCAGACAATTCAACATTAGCAGTGCGCTCTTCTGCAAAGGTCGAGGCATAAGCACAATGATTAAAACGCCAAAAGACAACACTCGTAACGACTTAACTCCTGATTTAACACCGCTGTTGGACATCATTTTTATCGTAATGGTTTTCCTGATGTTAACTGCAGCGGTCAAGCTCGATTCATTAGATGTCAATTTACCGAGTACAGAATCTCAGGCCGTTGCAGATGTCGATAAGCAATCCATCACGGTAAATATTCTCAAAGACGAGCCTTACTGGGCCATTAACGGCAAGACATACATCGATTGGGACAACTTTACCCTCGCGCTGCTAGAAGAGAGTAAATCAAGCGATAAACCGATTGTGATTGGAGCAGAAAAAACCGCGAACATTCAGTCGCTAGTTCAACTTCTCGGCTTTTTACAAGAAAACGGAATTCAGGCAACTCAGTTACTCACTGAAGAGCCATCATAAAAATAAGTAAGATAGAGATCCTTTCAAAATGAAGAACACACGTGCCACCATTCATGCTGTTGTTACGGCAGCCATTTCCCTACTTGCGAGTAGCCAACTTTTTGCCAATGAAACACCATCATCAGAGCGTGTTGTTAGTGCAGGCAGTGCCGTCACTGAACTGTTGCTTGAACTCGACGCTAAAGATAGCTTGGTTGCTATCGACGTAACCAGTCAGTTACCAAAAGGCATGGAGCTGCCTAAAGTAGGCTACCATCGCCGCCTTTCAGCAGAAGGGTTGCTCGCCTTACGTCCGACAAAAGTCATTGGCTCTGATGAGATGGGACCGAAAACAGCATTGAACCAATTAAAAGCGGCGGGGGTAGATGTAGAAATCGTCAATACCGATGCCAACGTTGAGGGCCTTTACCAACGTATCTATCAAATTGCGAACCTTATGAATCGCCAGGCTAAAGCGGAAGATTTAAAGCAAGATGTGAAAGCGCAAGTTCAAGCACTCAATGCAAATCAACCTGCTCAAGCTCAGAAAAAGAAAGTACTGTTTCTACTCATCCATGAAGGTCGACCTGCGAACGTTGCAGGATCAGAAACCACACCCGATGCAATTATCCAGCTAGCAGGCGGACAAAACCCAGCTGCTGACCAGCTGTCTTCTTACAAGCCTTTATCCACAGAAGCCATGGTAGAGATGCAGCCTGACGTTATTCTCGTTAGCGGTCGCAGCTATGAAACGCTGGGCGGTGCCGATGCGATTTTAAAAGCAATGCCACTTCTCGCCGCAACACCTGCGGGAATGAATAAAAATATCATCACGATTGACGGTCACGCCCTTGTTGGTGGTTTGGGTCTTAAAAGCCTTGCAGAAGCCGAGCGTCTGAATGCGCTGCTTTACCCATAGAGACATGACATGTTGTTAAGACGTATCTCCCTTTCAACGACGTTATCAGTACTTAGTGGCTTTTTAGCATTTGTTGCTATCGCCTCTATTACAGTAGGTCCAATGAGCATTAGTTTCACTGACAGTTTGCGTAGCCTAACAGGAAGCAGTTCTGATCTCGCTCCTCACATTCAGTTGGTGATTAATGAGATCCGATTACCTCGCACCATTTTATGTATGTTCATCGGGGCTATTTTGGCGATTTGTGGCGTGGTTATGCAGGGCTTATTCCGTAACCCGCTGGCCGAGCCCGGCATCATTGGTGTGTCTGCTGGTGCTGCACTTGGCGGTGCGTTCGCTATTGTTGTATTTGCAGAGTTTAGCCAAAACTATCCGCAACTAATGAACTTAGCTGCGCTGCCTCTTTTTGCTTTCCTAGGTGGTGCGTTGACGACCATTCTCGTTTATAAGCTCGGCACAAGTAAATTTGGTACCTCAGTTACGATTATGTTGTTAGCTGGTGTTGCCATCAGCGCGCTTTCAGGAGCGGCGATCGGTTACATGAACTTTATTGCTGATGATCAGATGCTACGAGATCTAACACTTTGGTCGATGGGCTCATTAGCTGGCGCAAATTGGTCGGGGATAGGCCTATCCGCTGTCACGCTGGTCGTCCTATTATTCTGGTTCCAGAAAAAATCGATGGCGCTGAATGCTCTTCTGCTAGGGGAATCAGAAGCAAGACACTTGGGAGTTCCGGTCCAAAAACTCAAACGACAGCTTATTTTGCTCTCTGCATTGGGGGTTGGTATTACGGTGAGTATTAGTGGTGCAATTGGTTTTATCGGGCTCGTGATTCCTCACTTAGGACGCATGCTAGCAGGCCCCGACCATCGAACGCTACTGCCAATCTCTGCACTCATGGGAGCGCTGCTTCTTACCGCTGCTGATATGTTTGCTCGTATTGCCGTGGCACCAGCAGAATTACCCGTCGGTATCGTGACCGCCTTGATCGGTGCACCCTTCTTCATCTACTTATTGTTCCAGCAGAAAGGGAAGATTTTGTAATGAACCAGATCGTTTTATCGGGTAAAAACATTTCGATGAAATATGGCAAGCGCATTGTTCTCGATGACATCAATATTGATATCCGAGCTGGTGAAGTGACCGCCCTACTCGGCCCCAACGGTGCGGGAAAAAGTACTTTGCTCAAGCTTCTGTGTGGTGAAATCTCTTCAAATCATGACATCGCCTACTTCGGTAAACAAAAGCATGATTGGGAGCCTGAAAAAAGCGCAAAACACATTGCGATGCTCCCACAGCACAGTACGTTGACCTTCCCATTTTTAGCCAGAGAAGTGGTCGAATTAGGCGCGATTCCGCTATCGCTGTCCAATAAAGAAACCACTAAGTTAGCTTTACATTACATGAAACAAACCGATGTAATGCATTTGGCAGAAAGCCTCTATCCATCTTTATCTGGTGGCGAAAAGCAACGATTACATCTAGCACGCGTGATGACACAGCTACACCAATCTGGCGAGGAACGAATCTTGATGCTTGATGAGCCAACCTCTGCGTTAGATCTCGCCCACCAACACAACACGTTAAAGATTGCTCGTGAGGCCGCGAAAATACAGAACGCCGCAGTCGTTGTCGTGTTGCATGACTTGAATTTAGCCTCCCAGTACGCAGACCGACTTGTACTTTTACATAACGGAAAACTGGTTTGTGATGACACACCATGGAATGCACTGACGCCAGAACGCATTGAGCACGTTTATGGCTACCGCTCCATCGTGACAAAACATCCAACTTTAGACTTTCCTCAAGTTCAGGCCGCCGCTTAGCGTGTATCTCTTCTGAGCCGTCTCTTCTGCTTTCCAAACGACAAAGGCCCGCAATAATCATATTGCGGGCCTTTGCTTTGATATTTAATCGAATCTTGGGCTCAAAAGAGCGGCGAGAAAATTACTGTGTTCTGCCTTGGCTTTACAACCAAAGCAGCAAACAAGTGTTCATCTAGCGCTCTCAATTGCTATTACTTACTCATTTGGATCAATGAACGGCCAATCAACCACTCGAGCTCTTTGTCACCACCTGCGCCAAACTGGCTTTCAACCATTTTGTATAAACGGTCAATACCGTTAGCAGCAAATTCTTGCGCATTTTCGGCCGTGACAATGTGATGGAATAGCAGTCGTAAAATCGCGAGGAACTCAGCATCTTCCAGTGCTTTAATCCAACTTTGTGAAAATGCACTTAGCCCTTTATCAAACTCTAGGTGTTCAATAAACATTTTAAAGATACGGCCATCCAGTGCGGCGGTGAAGTCCGTTTTCTTAGGGAAGTGATGGCTAATACCGGTACGAGATATACCTGTCTGCTGACTTAGAGTCGTGTACGACATTTTGTCGTAACCTAGTCTTAGTAGCTGATCAACAACGGCATCCATGATCTTTTGGATAGTGATTTCGGTATCTTCTTTACTACGCTTTGGCATATTTTAAGCTCTTCTCTTTGTAAATCCATCTAACTCACTATTAAATGAGGCCAGAATGAAATCATTCTTAGCATTATACCCAAGTTGCCCAAGACACTTCGTTAAGCGAAACCTAAAAATTGAACCGCTAACACCTGCGCATTAAGGCCATTTGGATATATGTACTGCGACTACTTAATATAAAGTTAAGTTCCAAATCATAACGTCTTTACAGTGCGTAATGTGCAATTTGCAGTTATGTTTTTGTCAATACATGCTACTCAAAATAAGGCGAAAAGTTAGTCTCATCAAAACCTTGCGCCAATTATTCATCGAAACTATTCAAAGACCAAGAATGATAATTATTAAAAATAATCAATCAAGAAATAGTCTTATAAATTGTCCATTAGTTCAACTGGGCTGAGCGAAATCTCGTCACTATGTTCGTTAATTGATTTTAAATGTTGATATATATCACATTAACGTTCTTGATGATTTAGTAATCCAATCTTTAACCCTTACTTAACAAGCGCCTATTCTGTTCTTTTTTTATTCAAAACTCGTCATTTTTGTAGATACAGATCAAATACCTGATAGAATACCCTTAGTATTTACAAGAGGATTCGTTATGAGTGTCGAATTAGAAAAAAACCAAGTATGTGAAGCTTGCGGCTGCGCAGGCGAGATTGGCTTCATCATCAAAGAAGGTGACGAAGTTGCCGACGTAACGGTTTTCGCACAGACAAAAACAGAGCTAGAGTCTGAACTACAAAAATACATTGAGCTCGCTAAATCAGTATGTGCTGATGTTGAATACAATGTTTCTGAAATAACAGAAGAGTCAAACCAAGCGACGGCTCGATTCAAATTTGAAGTAAGTGCTGAAAAGCTTATCTTTGAATTAAAAACTCGCTCACTCGCGCGTTAATGGAAAAAGCGAGCTCTGTGCTCGCTTTTTTATTTTTCCTCTATCCTAATATTAAACAGACCGTTTTTTGGCGTTTATTTATCTTTTTTGAATACCACCCACTTTAACGAACCATTCGTTTCAAAATCGTTCTCAGCTGTACACATCAGTAATACACCCTCAACATTAATCACGGCTCCGGTGGTGTAGGCTTTATCATCGTAGTAACAGATACGCTGACCTACCTTGCCGTCAGCGACCACCAGCGCTTTGCTTTCTGGCGTACTGTATGATTTAGCAAAAGCGGCCCCAGATAGTAGTACTGCTACAACACCAGCGGCAAAAATAGACACTCTTTTTAACTTCATGAAAATCTCCCTCAGACGCTCATGATACTAACAAGGACGCTTGTTCAGTTCTTGGCAGAACCTCATATTCTTCATATCTCTACTGATATTTTCTCACATTTACTTTTTAAATAAACTATATAATCAATCACTTAATCATTCCCTAACTTGCACACTGAAGAAACTCGGCATCGTGAGCGCGTGTATGCTTTCAGATAAAGCCCTAATTTGAAGTTCTTGGGCTAAAAATCAAAAACTGTTAACAAAGTATGCATAATGAGTCTATTTAAGTATAAGATGAGCACTTAAGATCTCTATGTTTAACTAAGTCTCTGGCTATGCGTTTTGTTTCCCTTTTCCTTACCTTGATGCTGCTCTGCTTCCCATCTTTCGCATATGAGCTAGATTACTACTCTAAGTTTGGTCACACCGATAATTACGGTAATCTTGATCTACGAAACAAACCTTACACCCAATTACCTTCTGGGTTAGTGGTCAAAGGCAACTTAAATATCTCGCAAACCCCGATCAAAAAGCTGCCTAAGGGGCTTGATGTTGGAGGCAGTTTGGAAGCAACCAACAGCGTACTCAAAACCATTCGCTCAGGTACAAAGATAAAAGGTTATGCGAATCTACTGGGTAGTAAGATCGAAAACTGGCCTAGGGGCATCAAACTCGGCGGTTATCTGAACTTGACGGATACACCATTAAAAACGCTCCCAGCTAAACTTCGAGTCAAAGGCGATTTAAGTGTTATTCGCACTCCTATCTCTGCTCTTCCTGAAGGATTGGTGGTTGATGGTAACCTTTATATAGGAGGATCAGCGCTACAAGTATTTCCAGACACGATGACGGTGAAAGGGAATATCTTTTTAGGTGGTAACAAGATCACCAAGTGGCCTAGCAATTTAACCCTTGGCGGGGCTGTTGCACCTTAAAAAGCAGACAAGAAAAAGCCCCGGGAAACCGAGGCTTTAAGGCGTTCATAATCCATCAAGTTCAGTGATGAATATTACTCTTGATTGTTCACTGGGTTGGCATAGCTCGCCACCAAATAAGGTCTTGCCCCTTCAGGTAACTGCTCCAATTTATCCGCGAGGTTACGCTTCACCGCCTCTGTGATGATGCTTGAATCTTCGCGTCCAGCAGCTAGCAAGTTGATTGGGTACAACTTGTAGTTGTTGTGAATTTGGCGGTCGATTTCGCCGGCAAGAGATTCTGGCGTTTCAAACTCTTGATCAATCACATCACCAAACGCGACATGCACACGGCCTTTATAACCAATGATGCCCTGAATAATGCTTTCGATATCTTCAAATTCACCTTTTTCATAACGGCCATTTTCTGCTTTTTCGTACAGCTCTTTTGCTTTGGCAATGTCACATGGATCATTTTCATAGGCAATCGAGACAGGAACGATTTTCAAAGAACGCGTGTATTCACCAAAGCTGATCTTCTGCTTGCGGCCTTCAACATGGAACATTTTTAAAATCGCAGGATCAGTAAAGTCGTTTCCATCTTTGGCACGACCTTCCTTTTGGGCAATCCAAATTGAATTACCGGTATCAAGCGAGTGTTTAATGTAGCTCGACAGTTGTCCTAATGCTTTCATCATTTCTCTAGGCGCCTTAGCAGAGCGCTTAACGATGAAGCTTTTATTGAGTCGCATCAATTCTGTCGCACATGGCTTCTTCAGCAGGTTGTCACCAATCGCAATACGAACCGTACGGTGCCCACTTTGGTACAAGCCATAGTTTACTAGCGCAGGGTCCATCGCAATATCACGGTGGTTAGAAACGAATAAGTACGACGTGTTTTTATCCAGCTTATCCAAACCAGAAAAAGTGACGCCATCCGTTGTCTTATTCAATGTATCTTTCAGATACTTCTTCACTTCAATCTGAATCGCTTCTACTGAATCAAGCTTGCTCCATTTAGCTTTCAGATAGATGCGCAGGATCGGGCTCATTAGCGTTTTAAACCACGCTGCTTTATTAGCAAAGCGATGATCGAGAATAGCAGTGATAAATTCATCATCTTGGATTAGACGATCCAGCGCTGCTGGAATTTCTTCGTCATTGTAAGGACGAATTTCAATATAAGGATCGGTATTGGCAGTCATTGTTCATTACATATCAAAAAAAGCTGGCACATTTTACGCATAGTTTTGCTGACAAGCAGCATTTCAACCCATACTTTTAACATGGTCATACCAGTTAGGCTACAATTTCTCATGCTAAAAAATTCTCTCAGCTGGTTGGAATCGTATAGGTTTAACGTTACCCTTAGCGCCAAAAAACACTGGTACTCATAATGAACTACGCAATTGAATTTCACGACGCTAAATACCCCTTTCTTGAAGTAGCTGCGCGCAAAAAAGCACTGAAGCACAGTCTGCTGTCTGTCGTCGAAGGGTTAGCCGTCATTAAATTGGGTAAGCAGGAGTATGCCATTGAACCAGGCCAATATTTTTGGATTCCTCAAGGATGTTTGAGCTCCCTCACCTTTTTACCTAATTCTCGTGTATATCGTTGTGATTTTTCTGTGCGTTTAAATGATGACTTCTCACAACAAGCAGGTTTTGTGAAACCTTCACCGCTGCTAAAAGCCCTCGTCGAGAAACTAGCAACAACAGCCGAGCGCTCAGATCTGCAAACCGATCTGCTGACGGTAGTAAGACATGAAGTATTGACTCTCTCTCCGAAACTAGCGCACTCAACGTTAACAAAAACCATCAATCAGTGGACGCCTGGTTGTGACATGGACATTTCTAAGGAGCTGTGCTTGGTACTGACACTCCGTGAAGCAAGAAAAATGAAGCTGTCGGGAAAGAAAGAAGAGCAGATTGTCGATACGCTTTTTGCGGGTAACACAGAAGAATATGAGCAACTTTGCTTTTTGGTCTTTGGAGAAGCGCTATAACTCGCATTCTAACGAGCCATCTTTTCAGTATTACGCAGAGTGATGCGCGCAGAGAATAGAGACTCAAATAAAAAGGGCGTGCATGGATGATGTACGCCCTTTTTATGTTCGCTCAAGGTGACTAGAAGGGAACTTCAATCTGCATCATCCAGTCAGCGTCGTAATATTCGTGCCAACGATAATCAAATCGCATTCTTGGCTGTCCGCCGGATTTATCACCAAAACCCACGCTGAACATCAGGCCATGACTACGGAGCCACTCTTCTGTGTCCATTTTGCTCTCTTCGTCTCGGAGCTCTTCCGGCATCCAAAAACCAAGCCCAAAATAATTCTTTTCTAGATTTTGGGTTAGGAGTGGTGTGTCTTCCGGCTTAATCGCCCACTCTTCCCAATAGTTTTCTGTTGGCCCTTCGAATCTCGCTTCCGCAGCATACCAAATCAACGCATCCGTACTTAATACGCCAATGGAATCTAAAATTTCTTCACAGATAGGAAGGGTGTTATCTTCAAACACAACAGAACGATCAGAAAAATAGTTACACGCAGAATGAGCTTGTGTGACCACAAGCAGCGCACATGCACTAAATACGGCTAATCTGACCATGAAAATCTGACCTCTCAGTTCCCAGATAATGTTTCTTTGTATAAGCCTTCGTTAAGCAACAATTCACAGACGGACGGGGTTGTGTAGGCGTTTATGTCTTCACCCGTAACCAATGCGTTACGTATATCCGTGCTTCTGACTTTTACTTTTTCAGGGCACGCCATAACAGTCCAACGTTCCATAATCTCGTCTGCTCTACTAAATTTAGCAAATTTGAAGAAATTATCAGGACCTATGACAAAAGTTATATCGGCTGTTGGGTAGATTTCTTGAATTTTTTCTAACAACGCATAGGTTGTCACACTTTGTCCGGGTTGGTACAAAGCTTGCTCTGCATCAGAACGCCGAACATTAGAAAGCCCCATATCTTTGATGAATGCATCAACCATTTTGCACCGAGTTGGGTAATCGAGCATATTCTTGCCCCAAGCGTGTGCAATGCTAGGTTCAAGTAGCACAAGGTCAAAGTGGCTCAATGACTCAATAACACTTTTGTGCCCTAAACTAGGTGGGTTAAATGCACTACCAAAAATGGCGATTTTTTTCATATCCGGTGATTACCTGGTTGAAGAGAGTTTTCTAATCTGATGATTTCGGTATGATACTACTAATCTTTACAGCTTTTGACCCTAAAGTCGTGTTTATCAGTCTCAATTGCATGGTTTATCACCATTTGAGCAAGCGGGCTTTGGTGTCTGAAATATTTGCAGGAAAAGGAACCCTAAATGGAACAATCCATCCGTGATGAAATGCGTGTACTCCCTTCAATTGATCCGCATTTTGAAATTGAACGCCGTATTGCTTTTATTAAGCGTAAGCTACAAGAAGCAGGTTGTAAGTCACTGGTGCTTGGCATTAGTGGCGGTGTTGACTCAACCACGTTAGGTCGCCTTGCCCAACTTGCAGTAGAACAATTGAATGCGGAATCAGGTACTGACAAATATCAGTTTATCGCAGTACGTCTGCCTTACGGTGAGCAAAAAGATGAAGATGAAGCGCAACTGGCACTCTCTTTCATCAAGCCAACACACTCTGTGTCTGTGAACATTAAAGATGGTGTTGACGGTTTGCATGCGGCGACCGATACCGCGTTGCAAGGGACGAGCCTGCTTCCGACTGAAGTCGACAAAATTGATTTCGTAAAAGGTAACGTAAAAGCGCGAGCTCGTATGATTGCACAATATGAAATCGCTGGTTACGTTGGCGGCTTAGTATTGGGAACAGACCACTCAGCAGAGAACATCACCGGTTTTTACACTAAGTTTGGTGACGGCGCGTGCGACCTTTCCCCTCTATTTGGTTTAAGCAAGCGTCAAGTCCGCGAGTTGGCTGCAACATTAGGCGCACCAGAGCTACTTGTTAAGAAAGTACCAACGGCTGATCTAGAAGAACTAGAGCCGCAAAAAGCAGATGAAGATGCTCTGAACTTAACTTATGAACAGATCGATGACTTCTTAGAAGGCAAACCCGTTCCACAGCAAGTGAGTGATCGTCTGGTAGCGATTTACAAAGCAACGCAGCACAAACGTCAGCCAATCCCAACGATTTACGACTAAGCGATATTTTCCGTTCACTTTTAAACTCAAAACGCTGCTAAAGTTAGCAGCGTTTTTATTGAGAACCGGGGAGCCTTCTCGCTTAGTTTGTTACCGTCACGTCCGTCTCTGGGACAGCACAACACGCCAATACGGTTCCCATCGCACGTTCCTCATCTGTCAACGCAGGCACGTCCGGATGATGTACTTGACCCGATGTAAGCTGAACCTTACACGCGCCGCATAAGCCAGCACGGCAGCTATTGCTAACAACCTTCCCTGCGTCTTCAAGCTGATCTAACAACGTTTTCTGATTATTCCCTACAACTTTCGTCCCATTAAAATCGATCGCTATGCTCTTCTCTGGTCTTGAAGTGACTGAAGATACGCCAAACGCTTCTTGATGGTAGTTTTCTTCTGGCAGCCCTTTTCTTAGTAGGAGATTTTTCGCTTTCTCCATAAAACCATCAGGACCACACACAAACACTTGGCGCTGTTCAATATCTTTGATTTGCTTAATGTGTGACAAACTTAAACGCCCTTTTAACCCAAACCAATCAACGGCAGGCTGCGTCAAGCAGATTTTCACTTCTAACCCCGGGTGCTTACGCTTTAACTGCTCCAACTCAGAGCGACAAGGAATATCATTTTCGGTACGACATTGATGGTAGAAAACCACGTTCTCCAACTGATTATGATCCGCTAAGTAACGTACCATCGATAGCATTGGTGTTACTCCACTGCCTGCTGAGAGTAACAATAAAGGCTGCGCTTCATGAGTTTTTAGGTGGAACTGGCCATCAGGTTGTTCTGCCTCTAAAACATCACCGACTTGTAAATTGTCTAAGAGCGAATTAGAGACTCTTCCACCTGCAATACGCTTAACAGAAATAGCATAGCGACCCGGACGAGACGGACTGGATGATAGCGTATAGCGTCGACCTACTTTCTTACCATCAATATTCACTTCTATTGGCAGGTGTTGTCCTGGCAAGTAATTAGGTAAAGAACCTTTGTTTGGTTCTAACCATAAGGTCACGAAGTCTTGGGCGATTTCTTCACGCTCAACACATGTTAACGTCATGCGCACTGGCGAGTTATCTGCGTAAAACTCCGGCTCTTTGTACTCCAATACTTCAACTTTATCGCCTTGACGAATAATGCCTTCATTTCGCGCGACAAGATTCTGGCCAAAGAACACACCACCGACATCGTTTGCACGGAACTCTTGCAAGGTTTTGAGCGGCTCTTTGCTCTCACGGAATGTGCCTCTTTGGGTATTCACCGTAGTCAGGATACAGCGCTCGCAAGGTTTGAGAGACTCAAACTCTACCTCACCGATTCGTATGCGCTTCCATGAATCTTCTTCAAACGGCTTGGTATCAGAGACCACTAAGTTAGTACGGAACTGATCCATAGAGTGTTGCTCAGAGCTTCTTCGGTTCAGTTCATCAAGGGAAGCCTGGCTAATCACTAACACCGGATAACCATCGGCAAAGCTAACGTTTTGTCCTAGCTTTTCGCGAACACGATTCGATTGCTCACCACTAAACAACAACTCAACACGTTGACCCAATACACGACTAAACCAATCATCTGCATCATCTGTGGTGGTATATGCAGTAAAGGTGTCTTTCCAAACTGTTGCTGGCGTTTCCTGCATTTTAAAGTCTTGATAACGGATTTTAAGCGGCTCCATCCCCAAACTGCTAAACACAACCCCATCGGACAATAAGGCAGACTTAATGGTTACCATTTGCGGATACTTTCGCGCAGTGATCATCGAGCCATCAGCTTTCGCAATCATAAAGCGACGATCGAAGCTCAATCCTTGCTTCTCAACCCATACGGACGACAGCGATAATCCGCCAACTGACTTAACCGGAAAAACATTAATTTGGGATAAAACGGGTTGCGACATGGCCTTCTTCCTACGGGTGTTTTTTATTTGTTGCGGTATTGTATACTCAAATCACATTAAGTTGCAGAGTCTGCTGTCTCTTCATCCATCGCAACTTTCTAGAAACCATATTCTTATAAATTTGGTTTTAGTGACAAGTATTTACTACACTCAATATTCGCGTTTTTTAACACCGTTCTGACCAAATACCGTTTGATAAAGTGTGATACGACACACATAATTCACCTAAGTTATCACTACTCCCATTTATCGATTTGGAGCTTAATTATGGATACAAGAAAACTGGTTCTGATTTTGTTATGTATCTTTCTTCCGCCTGTCGCGGTGTTTATGGAGAAAGGTCTAAATAAAGACTTTTTGATTAACCTAATATTGACGTGTTTCTTCTTTCTACCAGGTACGATCCACGCGCTTTGGTTAACAATGAAGTAACCACTTACACTCTCACTCTGTAGAAAAGTGAAAAATGGGATGAAATGTGAGGGCAATTCCTCTATCATCCTGTCGCCTAAGCGCAAGCGTTTGCTCAAAAGCAAATACGGCGCTTGGGCTCCAATCAGACAACTTTTCAATGGTGGGAGCAATTAATGACAACACTGACAATCACTCGTCCTGACGACTGGCACGTTCACTTACGCGATGGGGAAGTTCTTAGAGACACCGTTCGCGACATCAGCCGCTACAATGGCCGTGCGCTGATCATGCCAAATACCGTCCCACCAGTTACTACAACTGAGCTCGCCCTAGCCTACCGTGACCGAATTCTAAAAGAGCAACATGGCGAACAGTTTGAACCTTTGATGGCGCTTTACCTCACAGACAACACCACACCAGATGAAATACGTAAGGCTAAAGCCACCGGAAACATTGTTGCTGCCAAGCTTTATCCTGCAGGCGCTACCACAAACTCAGATTCCGGTGTGACCAATGCGAAGAACATTTACCACGTTCTCGAAGCGATGGAAGAAGTCGGAATGTTACTTCTGGTTCATGGCGAAGTAACACATCACGATGTTGATATCTTCGACCGAGAGAAAGAATTCCTTGATACTGTCCTCGCTCCTATCGTCAATGACTTCCCTAATCTTAAAATCGTTCTAGAACACATCACCACTGCCGACGCAGCAAGCTTCGTTAATAACGCCTCAGATAACGTAGCGGCTACCATCACTGCTCACCATCTTCTTTTCAACCGTAACCATATACTTGTGGGTGGTATTAAGCCTCATTTCTACTGTTTGCCAATTCTTAAGCGCAGCACCCACCAGCAAGCGCTGATCGAAGCTGCAACCAGTGGTAGCAAGAAGTTCTTCCTAGGTACCGACTCTGCGCCACATGCGAAAGGGGCAAAAGAGTCAGCTTGCGGTTGTGCTGGTTCTTACACCGCACACGCAGCACTAGAGCTTTATGCAGAAGTATTCGAGAATGAAGGTAAGCTGGAAAACTTGGAAGCGTTTGCAAGCTTCAATGGTCCTGATTTTTACGGCATTGCGCGCAACACAGATACGGTAACGTTAGAAAAATCCGCTTGGGATGTGCCGGAAACGATGCCATTTGGCAATGATATCGTTGTGCCTATTCGAGCAAATGAACAAATTGAGTGGAAAGTGAAGTAAGTACTTTACTGACGTTCCACCCATAAAAGAGGGTCATGCCTTTCTGTGAAAAGAAGTCATGACCCTTGTTGTTCTTTTCTTGTTTTGAGCTGTGATTATTAGTGGCCGCGAATTTTTTCTACAGCTGTCCACACAGCAACCACAATCAAACCCGCCACAAAACCGATAATACCGTTAAGCAAAATAGGCAGAATCGCTGTAGCAACCGAATGACCACTAAAGTTCATAATAATCGGCTCTACAAAGTGATGAATGGCAGGCACGTTGTGCACTACAATCCCCCCACCGACTAAAAACATCGCGGCAGTACCCACAATCGTTAACAACTTCATCAGCTTTGGTGCAAAAGCAACTAAAGCACTGCCGACTTTTGCCATCCAGCCCTTACCTTTTGAGCGAATTTCAAGGTAGAAGCCCAAGTCATCCAATTTCACGATGCCTGCTACTAAGCCATAAACACCAATGGTCATGATGACTGCAATTAAGCTCACCACTAAGATTTGCGTCACAAGGCTCGCCCCAGTCACGGTACCCAACGCAATCACAATGATTTCCGCTGAAAGAATAAAGTCCGTTCGAATCGCACCAGCAACTTTGCGTTTTTCATACTCTTCTATCGACTCGCCAGTATTAACTAACTCTTCTTTTTCTTCGTGCGGATGGGAGTGAGGGAATACTTTCTCAAGCACCTTTTCTGCCCCTTCAAAGCAGAGAAACAAGCCGCCAATTAGCAATAGTGGCATGATAAGCCATGGAATAATCGCGCTAATTAGCAATGCTGAAGGAACTAAAATCAATTTGTTTTTGAACGAGCCTTTCGCAACCGCCCAAACCACTGGAATTTCTCGCTCAGATGCAACACCAGACACTTGTTGAGCGTTTAACGCTAGGTCATCACCCAACACACCTGCGGTTTTCTTTGCCGCCATTTTCGACATTAAGGCGACATCGTCGAGTACCGTGGCAATATCATCCAACAGTGTGAGTAAACTTGCTCCAGCCATTTTTTGTCTCTTATATGAAATTGAGTAAGTAACAAAATGTAACACCAATAAATCACTCATCAAAGTGATGATTTTGCAAAGAATACTATCCCAAATGGTGTTTTATATTGCCGTTAAGATAAGACAGGTCTAGTCTTGTGATACCTTTCAGCAGTCAAAAGAAAAAGTATAGATGAAAAGTGGATACATTTACCCAATCGGTACCCCTGGCCAACCTTGGAGCGAAGAAGAACGTAAAACCTGGTTAGCAACGCAAGAAGTAAAACGTAGCTACCAAGATGAAGTTGTCAGTAAAATCGATGCTCTACGCGAGCGTTTTGATGTTGAACAATACGGTGCACTCTCATACAACGAGGCACGTTTCCCTCTGTTTTGTATCAAAACTCGCAACTGGGATTCAACGAAGCCTGTTGTTTTGGTCACAGGTGGCGTGCACGGTTACGAGACGAGTGGTGTACATGGCGCTTTAAAGTTTGTAGAAACAGATGCAGAGTGCTACGCAGAGCATTTCAATATTGTCGTTGCACCTTGCGTGAGCCCTTGGGGTTACGAGGTGATCAACCGCTGGAACCCAAACGCGATTGATCCAAACCGCTCTTTCTATAAGGATAGCCCTGCCGAAGAATCTGCCAACCTCATGAAGCTCGTTGCGACATTAGGCAATGTATTAATGCACATTGATTTGCACGAGACGACAGACTCCGATGAAACAGAGTTCCGTCCTGCGCTTGCCGCTCGTGATGGCATTGAGTACATCGAGGGCATGATCCCAGACGGTTTTTACACGGTGGGAGATAGTGAAAACCCTCAGCCTGATTTTCAAAAAGCGGTCATTGAGTCGGTTGCAAAAGTGACTCACATTGCACCTGCAGATGAAAATGGCGAAATCATTGGTTCACCAGTCGTACAGTTTGGCGTTATCAACTACCCAATGGTGAAGCTGGGTCTGTGTGGCGGCGTAACAAATTGCGTTTACGGCACGACAACGGAAGTGTACCCAGACAGCCCAACAGTGACCGACGAAGAGTGCAACGATGCGCAAGTTGCAGCCGTGGTCGGTGGTCTGAATTACGTTCTGGCTCAGTTATAATAAGCGGTTCTTATATTGCTCCGGTGTCATGCCGGAGTATTTCTTGAACATCGCGATAAAAGGACTAGCTTGGTTATAACCTAATGTCAACGCGACTTCTTTTACGGTCTGCCCTTTACGCAGCAACTCCATAGAATGCAAATAGCGTACACGTAAACGCCACTCAGTAAAGCTCATGCCCAACTCACTCTGACAGTGTCTCGCCAACGTGCGTTCTGTGGTATGCACTTTTTCCGCCCACTCCGCCAAACTGATCTCATCCGTCGGCGATTCTTCTACTGCTTTTAAGATCGGTTCAAGATACTTGTTATCGGTCGTTGGTAAAAAGTGGTGTTCCACTTCTTGCTTTGCGAGCTGATCTAATAACACTTGTACCAAGCGCTTGTCTTCATCACTTTGCGCCACGTTAATGTCTCGTTGACGAAAGTCCTCAATAATGGACGACACGATTGGAGTCACTTTGATCAGACTCGTTTTGGTAGGAAAGTGCGCCGTCAATTCAGGGGCAATGTTCAAAGAACAATATTCGATAGGTTTACGGTTGTAACTAGTATGACGGATTCCAGCAGGAACCCAAATTGCAAGATGCGGAGGCGCTAGAAATCTTGTATCTTCTGCATCCATCTCTAGGATCCCACCGCTGATCAGCTGCACTTGCCCCCAAGGATGGCTATGAATTCGCGTTTCTGTATTAGAGAGAAAGGCTTCAAAATTCATAAATACATCCGATGGTGCGCGGTCGATTGATAATGAGGGATGAAGATTTCTGGCGCTCTTTTTCAAAATTGTCTTCCTATCGCTTACGATGTCTTTTAAGAGATACTTTTTATTATAAAGACCTGCCAGACTAGCGCCATCAATAATTGTGCTATAGGGTTCTCATGATTTATTTACTTCCGTTTTTCACCGTTATGATTTGGGGTGGTAACTCAATTGTGAACAAGATGGCTGCGAGCGCAATTGAACCAAGTGCGATGAGTTTCTACCGTTGGTTTGTCGCAATGGTACTCCTAACGCCATTTTGTCTGCCTGCGATCATCAAACAACGACACATTATTCGACCTTACTTAACTAAGCTGGCATTTCTTGCGTTACTTGGCATGGTGCTCAACCAATCACTTGGCTACTACGCTGGTTTAACGACAACGGCTTCCAACATGGCACTGATTACCTCTTTGGTTCCTTTGCTCAGTGTGTTTTTAAGTGTTCCTCTGTTAGGCAAGTCTGTATCAATGTTAAGTATCGTCGGTGGTGTGATTTCGCTCGGCGGCTTGGCGTTTATGCTTGGTCATGGTGATATCACCTACTTTTTACATCAAGACATGACCCAAGGTGATAGCCTTATGCTGATTGCAGCTATGGTATACGCGGCTTATTGCGTGCTGCTAAAACGCTGGAAGATGCCTTTCAGTAGTTTGACTCTGGTTTACATGCAAGGCTTCTTCTCGGTTGTGATGCTTACACCACTTTGGCTCTCTAGTGAGCAACTGTTACCAAGCCAAGGCGCGCTACCATTAATCGCCTATGCTGGCATTGCGGCTTCCATTTTTGCGCCGTTAATGTGGGTGAAAGCGATTGATTCAATTGGCGCTGATTCAAGTGCCATGTTCATGAACTTAATGCCCGTGGTTTCTGTCGTACTTGCTTCAACGTTGATTGGTGAGAAAATTTACGCTTACCACATTATTGGTGGGCTGTTAGTCATCTCTGGCGTTATCCTGTCGCAAATAAAAATACGACACAGAAAGCCATTGCCCAATTCTGAGATTGCCTCCACCGCCAATTAATCCCAGTTCCCCAAGCCACAGAACTACGCTGTGGCTTTTTGTTTTCATCGTTCGAATAAAAGTTAATATTTTGTTTCATTCGCTATTCCCGAAAATTCATCTTGCTGCTAAATTGGGAAAACAATAACTCACCAAGGAAAGACAGATGAGCAGTGGTCAAAGAGACATTACCCTTCGCTTTTTAGCAGAACCCAGTGACGTCAATTTCGGCGGAAAAGTGCACGGCGGCGCCGTAATGAAATGGATCGACTTAGCAGCCTACGCCTGCTCTGCAGCGTGGAGTGGCAAGTATTGCATTACTGCATACGCAGGTGGTATTCGTTTTGTTGCGCCGATTCATGTCGGCAACTTAGTCGAAGTTAGCGCGAAAGTCATTTATACCGGACGAAGCTCAATGCACATCGCGATTGACGTGCAAGCCAGTGACCCAAAACAAATGAAAAACAGACTCACCACCCACTGTATCGTTATTATGGTTGCTGTAGATGAGAACGGAAAACCAACCGACGTACCGAAATGGGTTCCAGAATCTGATGAAGATAAAGCCTTGGAACAATCCGCTATCCGCCTTATGAACATGCGCAAAGAAATCGGGGAAGAGATGGAAGCGCACGTAAAATATCTCAAGTAACCTACATCCGTTAAGAACGCTATTGACTACCTCAACGTTACTTATTACCAGAGTGTGGAGCAACATCATGATTTTGCCATTTGCTTCACACTCGGCCTCCTCTGTCATAAATCCTTCACCTAGCTTTGCTTAAATCCATCCACTATTTTGGAGTTGGATAGAGTTTGGATCTTGAGACTAAAAGAAACGACCTTAAGTGAAGAGACGTTGACCAATTTAAAAGCGGTCGAGTACCAGTGGGTAAGAACCATGTACGTCGAGGGGTATAACGAAACAGAAATTAACCATTACATTCAAACCTGCTTTGGCGGTGATGTCACCTTTGCAAATTTATTTCGTCGCGTCGCACTACAGCAAGAAAGCTTATACACGCTGCTTCAATACGTTGGATGTGCCCCCTCCAGTCGAGAGTTTTAATCCTTCCCTACCTTAATTTTACTGATACCTGAGCTCAGGTTATTTATGTGAAGTGCTACGCAGGGCATTCTCCTAGCCCTGTGAATCCATTGCAAAGCCGCTAATCTTTACCTGCTTATTGAACAACTGTATTTAACAGGTATAAAAAAACCTGAGTCTAGACTCAGGTTATGGTTACAAGAAACTGTTAGTGATTGAATCGTAAGGAACTAAGCTAACAGCCAGCTATGCGTAACGCCAATAAAAGCCAAGATATTACTGATCGGCGGCCAAACCAAAATTGTAATATCCGTGCTACGTATAAGGGCGACCATGCGGTCGCCCTTTTCTAGTTATTCTTATCAATCTCAGACCACAAGAGATTATCCTTTCACACCACCAGCGGTTAGACCACCAACCAACCAGCGTTGAGCAAGTAAGAATACGGCAGTGATTGGCACTGCTGAAAGTACAGCAGCTGCAGCAAAGTCACCCCACAAGTAGTTTTGTGGATATAGGTATTGCTGCATACCCACTGCAAGTGTGTACGAGTCTACATCAGAAAGTAGTAGTGATGCTACAGGAACTTCACCAATTACCATGATGAACGACAAGATGAATACTACCGCCAGGATTGGCACAGACAATGGAAGCAATACCAAACGGAATGCTTGCCATGGTGTCGCACCATCCAGTGCCGCCGCTTCTTCTAACGAAGAGTCAATACTTTCGAAGTAGCCTTTAATCGTCCAAACGTGCAGTGCGATACCACCTAAATAAGCGAATATCAGACCGCCGTGCGTGTTCAGACCAAGGAATGGGATGTACTGACCCAATTTGTCGAACAACGCGTATAGAGCAACCAATGCCAATACCGCAGGGAACATTTGGAAGATCATCATCGCTTTTAGGATAGTGTTCTTACCTTTGAACTTCATACGAGCAAACGCATAAGCTGATGTGGTTGATAGCGCCACGATTAGGATTGCAGAAATACCACCCACTTTTACTGAGTTCCACAGCCATGTCATGACTGGGAATGGTGGCGGTGTAACTGTACCGTCTGGGTTAGTCACCGAGAAACCTAATGCCAATTTCCAGTGATCAAGCGTTGGGTTGTCTGGGATCAGGCTACCCGTTGCAAAGTTACCTTCACGGAATGAAATCGCGATGATCATCAGTAAAGGGAAAATAATCAGTGCCAAGAATGCCCACATCGCAATATGAGTAGCCCAAACACGATACTTTAATGACTTACCTTGTACCATTGCCATTGTAATCTCTCCTTAGTCCTGAGCTACTTTAGTTACGCGTAGGTTGATAAGTGCCAATGCGCCAACCAATAGGAAGATAAGTGTTGCTACTGCACTTGCTAGACCGAAGTCTTGACCGCCCGCACCTTCGAATGCGATTCGGTAGGTGTAACTTACCAATAGGTCAGTGTAACCCGCAGGTTCTGACGTACCAATCATGTTTGGACCACCGCCTGTCAACAACTGGATAAGCACGAAGTTGTTGAAGTTGAAGGCAAAGCTCGCAATCAACAGTGGTGTTAACGGCTTCAACATCATTGGTAGCGTGATACGAGTAAAGTTAGTAATAAAGTTCGCACCATCAATTGCTGACGCTTCATATAAATCATCAGGAATCGCTTTTAGTAGACCCATACATAGAATCATCATGTAAGGGAAACCAAGCCACGTGTTCACAATCAGGATCATGGTTTTCGCCATGAACGGGTCTG
This sequence comes from Vibrio sp. E14, assembly GCF_020515785.1. Taxonomy (NCBI): domain Bacteria; kingdom Pseudomonadati; phylum Pseudomonadota; class Gammaproteobacteria; order Vibrionales; family Vibrionaceae; genus Vibrio; species Vibrio sp. E14. Next base: position 538,598 of record NZ_JAHPJI010000003.1, on the reverse strand, counting down.
AGAACCAAGCAGGGCTAATACCGAACAAACCTTCCAGAAGCATGTTGATCTCACCAAAGCTTTGGTTAAACAAACCTTTAAAGATCAAGATAGAAATAAACGCCGGTACCGCATAAGGCAGAATCAGTAAGAGTCGGTAAACCGAGCGGCCTTTTAATGCTTCCCACTGAACAACACTTGCTAGAACAAGACCAATTACAAGCGTAAATAGTACGGTGAGTGCTGAGAACACAATCGTCCAGATAAAGATACTGATAAACGGCTCTTTGATGCCATCATCTTTCCACACACGCTCAAAGTTGTGTGTGCCAATGTTCACCACAAAGCCAGGAGACACTGTGCTACCAACAAACTGACCGTTTTCATCGACAGGTTGGTAGTAACCTACTTCCATATTTGGACGTAACGTCTCTTCAGTACGGTTGTTGTAAAGCGTTTCGCCGTCTTCTTGCAGCGTGTACAAAGGCACAACTGCCGCAAACTTACGTAACCCGCTCATGCGGATGTCTTCACCGCTCGGCAGATGCAAATCAACACTGCTCAACGTATTACGGCTCTTAACAATCGTCTTGATTGATTCTTTCTCGCCCGTAGCTTCTTCAATTGGCGATAGGTCAAGATCCGATGCTGAAAGGCTATCTAGCTGAAAAGTGGGCGTAGCAAGTAGCTCACCATCTTTTTCAACCACAAGCTGATGTCCTTGATCCGTTTTATATAAAGTGAACGGGTAGCTATCACCACTTTGATAAGTTCTGTCCAAAAGTACGCTCTGCGCACGATCAAAAGAGAGTTGGTTTTTCGCGCTGTAGTTGGTAAACGCCAAACCTATGGTGTACGCCAGAGGGAAAAGAATGAAAAGGATCATCCCTGCGATACCAGGGTAGATGTAACGATGTGCGTACGTCTTTTTACTACCAAAGATGAACAACGCTAAAGCGGTAAGAATGATCGTAAGTAGTGCAAACGCAATCTCACCGCGTGAATACATAAGGATTGTTGCGTAGCCATTGATAATGCCGACTGTGCCTAAAAGTGACCATTTCATGAACACTTTTTTGCTGCTCGGAAGGCTGGCTTCTGGTGCTGTCATAGCATTTGTACCTTGAACTGACTGCATAGGGAACCTGCTAGCGAATATAGAATAAATATAGAAAAGTAAGGAGGAGTTGCCCCCTCCTTAAAAAGGTCTTACTTAATTATTTAGTCATTTGTTTTTCTGCGTCTGCCAATGCTGCATCGACAGTTTGACGACCATCAACTACGTTGATGATTGCGTTCTTAGCCGCGCCCCAGAATGCGTTCATTTGAGGAATGTTTGGCATAATTTCGCCGTTCATCGCGTTGTCCATTGTCGCAGCGATACGAGTATCTGAATCTAGTTCACGTTGGAACGAGTTAAGCGCTACCGCACCTAGAGGCTTATCGTTGTTAACCATACGTAGGCCATCGTTTGTTAGTAGGTAGTTCTCAATGAATTCAACCGCTAGGTCTTTGTTTGGAGACGCAGTGCTGATACCAGCCGTTAGAACACCAACGAATGGCTTAGAAGATTGACCTTGGAACTTAGGTAGCGTAGTCACGCCGTAGTTAACGCCAGACTTCTCGATGTTGCCCCAAGACCATGGACCGTTGATCGTCATCGCTGTCTTACCTTGGTTGAATGCAGACTCAGATACTGAGTAGTCCATATCTGCAGAGATCACGCCTTTGTCTACCAAGCCTTTTACGAAGCTCATTGCGTCTTTAACGCCTTCTTTCGCGATACCAGCGTCTTTAATATCGTAACCTTCAGAAGTGTATTTGAACGCGTAGCCGCCATCAGCAGCCATTAGTGGCCAGGTGAAGTACGGTTCTTTTAGGTTCCACATGATTGCAGACTTGCCGTCTTTTTTAAGTTTTGCATCTAGCGCTGCAACTTCTTCCCAAGACTTCGGTGGGTTTGGAACTAGGTCTTTGTTGTAGATTAGAGATAGAGACTCAACCGCAACTGGGTAGCCGATCAATTTGCCGTCGTAACGTACAGCATCCCAAGCGAAATCAACAATACCTTCTTGAATGTTCTTAGAAGGTTTAATTTCTGCTAGCAGGCCAGCTTCTGCGTAACCACCGAAACGGTCATGAGCCCAGAATACGATGTCAGGACCGTCACCAGTCGCTGCAGTTTGAGGGAATTTGTCTTGAAGGCCATCTGGGTGAGCCACTGTCACTTTAATGCCAGTGTCTTCTTCGAATTTTTTACCAACTTCAGCAAGGCCGTTGTAACCTTTGTCGCCGTTGATCCAGATAGTAAGTTGTCCTTCTTCGATGGCAGCATTAGCACCAAAAGAACCCAAAGCAACAAGAGTACCTAGTGCTACAGCGCTTAACTTTTTCATGTTCGTATCCTTTTTATATTTTTGATGTAGGGCTAGTCCATTGAGGTTCAGCCGTATTTCGACATATATCATCTGAAATAATCCAATATGTCTCATCCTCCTAATCCCTACGCCCTTACAATTATGACGTATTTTCGTGATCTAAATCGCCAAGGGTAAGAGACTCAAATCACAAAACAGATACTTCCTGTGATCGGTTTCAACTTTAGGTGGTGCAATAATGTGATTTCCGACCAACTGCTTTATTCCTCCTCCTTTTTTACTCCTCCCTACCTACTCCCCCTACAATTATTTCTATTAGGAGGATGTCGCACCTCGCACAATCTTACAAACTTCAGTCATCCAAGAGTGGATGGTAAGAACCCTTTCCCAGCAGTGCCTACGTATTAGGAAAAAGATTTGCTGGTTTTGCATTGCCAGACGAGTGGAATGTCATTATTGGTGTTGTTTGTGGTAATTATTTCACGGGGGAGACAACACGAATAATGTGGGGGAGAGAAACTCGTACTTGGCTATGATGGGTAGCACTTCTATTCAGGACATTTTATTGAAGTGCTACCCTACTTTTCTTACCAACCGCAATAACTTACCGATTCCTACTGTTACTGCTCGCTAGATAATTCATATAATGATGAGCGGTGAATAATAAAAAATTAATCGAGGACGAGCTACATGGCGAGTGTCACGTTAAAAAATGTTTGTAAAGCGTATGGCGACGTACTGATTTCTAAGAACGTAGACCTAACAATCAACGAAGGTGAATTTGTTGTTTTCGTAGGTCCATCAGGTTGTGGTAAATCTACCCTTTTACGTTGTATTGCCGGTCTTGAAGACATTACTTCAGGTGATTTGTATATTGGTGACCAGCGCATGAATGACGTCGAACCATCCAAACGTGGTGTTGGTATGGTATTCCAGTCTTACGCTCTTTACCCACACCTTAACTTATATGACAACATGTCATTTGGCTTAAAATTAGCAAAAGCAGACAAAGCAGAAATCGACAAACGTGTTGAACAGGCTGCAGAAATTCTACAACTGGGTCACTTACTTGAACGCCAACCAAAAGCGCTTTCAGGTGGTCAGCGTCAACGTGTGGCTATCGGTCGAACACTGGTATCGCAACCTAATGTATTCCTTCTAGATGAACCACTATCAAACTTGGATGCCGCACTGCGTGTAAACATGCGTGCGCAAATCACTAAGCTACAACGTCAACTTGGTTGTACCATGATCTACGTAACGCACGATCAGGTAGAAGCAATGACAATGGCAGATAAAATCGTTGTACTAGACGGCGGTTATGTATCGCAAGTTGGTAAGCCGCTTGAGCTTTACCATTACCCACAAAACCGCTTTGTAGCAGGCTTTATCGGTTCTCCGAAAATGAACTTCATGAGCGTATTCATTGATGAAGTAGAAGCAGAGCGCGTCAAAGTTCAACTATCTAATGGTGTATCTTTCTGGATTCCAGTGGATGGCACGACTGTTAACCGTGGCGACCGCATGTCTCTAGGCATTCGCCCTGAGCACCTATTAGCCGCTTCTGAAGCTGATGCAAGCATTCACGGTGAAGTGATGATTGTAGAGAAGCTAGGTAACGAAACTCAAGTATACCTAAACCTAGAAGGCGCAGACGCCGACGTTATTTTCCGTCAGCCTGACACGCTCGCAGTCGATACCGGCGATAAAATCGAGATTGGTATTCCAGCACACCGTTGTCACCTGTTCCACAGTGATGGTCGTGCATGTCGCCGCCTATACAAAGAAAACGGCGTGGAAGTCGAATAATTCATTCGTCCTTACTCACAAAAAATCCCTCTCACTTGAGAGGGATTTTTTTATCCTAATAAATATAAGTAATTCGATACTAAATCATTAATCGTTAACCAATAAGATCACCCGTTTCTTCTACCTTCACATAAACCATTGTCTTTGTACTGATACTTCATTTTTAATACTTTTCCTCATCCCTCATGAGTAAGTACCAGCTTTTTCCTAACCCGCCAAACTTAGCCAAAGGTCTAAATTTCATTCTTATTTCCACTTACCTCAACAACGCAAATTTTTACACTTATCAACGAAATTACACGTGACAAAAAACTCAGAAGCATTCAACAGAATGCTCTGTTCACCAACTACTAATAACGCTCACGACACGGCAATTGGGGGAGACACCCAAGGGCGGTAGCGTGTAAGAAAGGAAACTGAGTCATGAAACAAAAAGGACTTATCCGCTCTCACGAGATGGAGTTCGCTTTTTTATATCGCATCTCAGATCTTGCTGTCATCGTCTCTTTTATGCTGCTTTTAGTGTTCAAAGACATGAATACTGCGATGGGGAAAGATTACGTCATACTGGCTTTTGTTGGAGGCATCTCCTTTCTATTTATGGCAGAAAGCGGCAACCTGTACCGCTCTTGGCGAACCAGTTCGTTTAAAGAGCAGATGATTATTGTCTGTGTGGCCTGGGCAGTAACTTCCGCGCTTATCTTTATTGTTCTGTATTTTTCGGAAGTCTATGACTTATTTGATAACACTATTCTGGCATTGTGGTTTGCGATTACGCCCGCTCTACTTTTGGCATGGCGAGTGACATTCCGTACCGGATTAGCCTATTTAAGAAAAAAAGGATTCAACACTCGTACTGCGATCATCATCGGCCAAACTCCTCACGGCATTACCCTTGCTAACGAAATTCAAAACCACACTGAACACGGTGTACTTTTTGATGGCTTTTACGATGAGCGTTCTTCCGACAGATTGCCAAATTCTGCTTACCCTATTAAAGGGGCAGTTGACCACGCTCTTGAGCGAGCCAAAAAAGGGGAAGTGGATTACGTCTATATCGCAATGCCAATGCACGCAAAAGAACGTATTGCATCGCTTCTTAACCAATTCTCAGACACCACCGCAAATACGTATCTGATTCCCGACTTCTTTACCTATAACCTTTTGCATTCTCGTTGGGCGCAAATCGGCCAAGTTCAAACGCTCAGCGTGTTTGATACACCATTTGCTGGAATTTCTTCCTGGGTAAAACGATTTGAAGACATCTTGTTTTCGAGCATTATTTTAGCCTTGATCTCTCCAGTCCTGCTCACCATTGCGATTGGCATTAAGCTGACCTCTAAAGGTCCGGTCATTTTTAAACAGCATCGTTACGGCCTCGATGGACGCAAGATTGAAGTATGGAAATTCCGTTCAATGACCACTATGGATCAAGGCCCTCACGTGAAACAGGCGACAAAGAACGACCCACGCATTACGCCTTTTGGTGGTTTTCTGCGTCGCACCTCTTTGGACGAACTGCCTCAATTTATCAATGTACTGCAAGGGACCATGTCTATTGTTGGTCCACGTCCTCATGCCGTGGCACACAATGAAGAGTATCGCCAGATTGTTGACCGCTACATGCTACGTCACAAAGTAAAACCGGGCATTACTGGCTGGGCGCAAATTAATGGCTATCGCGGCGAAACAGACACCTTAGAAAAAATGGAAAAGAGAGTCGAATTTGATTTGGATTACATCCACCACTGGTCGGTTTGGATGGACATCAAAATCATCTTCATGACCGTTTTCAAAGGGTTCACTGGTGCTAACGCTTACTAAGGTTGAGATTATGAAGAAACTGACAATGGCAATAGCATTGAGTCTGTTTTCAACTGGCTTACTCGCAGAACCGATGGCTTACCAAACCGAGTCTGGCATTGAGTTTATTCCCCTTGTAAGAACTTTCTACGAGGGCGATGACAACATCAACAAAGCGGAGGAATCCGGCAATGTAGAATCGGTCAATATTTGGGGTATAGAGCCAAGCTTATTAGCACGTATAGAAAGGAATCGCTATCGCGCAGATATTTTATACAAGTTGAAAGCAGGTTTTTCATCCGATGACCGCAACGACTTCGACGATCATACCTTTCAGTTTTCCAACTTTTTTGAGTTCAATCATCGTCATCGTTTAGTGGTTGATTATCGTTTTCGCGCCCAGCATGAAATTAGAGGTGAAGACATTACCGAAGGTAATGGTAGCGCAATAGACTCACCAATTGAGTTCAACCGTAACGATATCAAAACCAATTATGTCTTTGGCTCTAACGGTGCAAAAGGCAGACTCGAATTCGGTTTAGGCTACAGTGATAAAACCTATCAAAATTACCGTGACGGATTACCTGGGCGCACAAACGCTAAAACAAAATACAACGATTTTCGAGCCCCTAATGCACACTTAGAATTCTATTTAAGGGCGACGCCAAGAACCTATTGGTTGGTTGGGACAAAACAACTAGTAACCGACTATCAACACCGAAATTCTGCGCAGCCTTCCAAAGATAACAACACCAGTTTCTATTACACAGGTGCCGAATGGGAAGTAACGGGAAAAACCAAAGGCATCGCTCGACTCGGTTATCAAATCAAAGATTTTGACAGCGCTCAACGAGAGACATTTAAAGGCTTCAGTTGGGATATCGGCTTTGAATGGCTGCCTCAAGAACAAACTCTAGTCAGCGTGAAAACCACTCAAGCGGCAGTTAACCCAGATCAAGATGGCGATTACAACCTACAAACTCGTTACCGACTGAACCTCAAGCACGATTGGAATAGTTACCTTGCAACTCGCTTAGGTGCTATTTATCAACAAGATGACTATACGGGGATCACCAGAAACGACGATCGCTACACTCTCTCTTTTGGTATCGATTATCAAATTAAACGCTGGATACAGCTGCAAGCCGACTGGCAATACCAAGATAAAAACTCTAGCCGATCGGGTTATAGCTTTGAACAAAACATTTGGACTTTAAGCGCACAGTTTTCTCTGTAAAAAGGATTATTAATGAAGGCATTCATCACATTCATGAGTGTAGCGTTGTTGCTATTTAGCACTTTGGTCAACGCTGACTCAAACGAGGAAGATTACTTACTCGATACTGGCGATACCATTTCCGTGCAGGTCTATGGTGAAGAAGATCTTACGATTAAAAATATTCTAATAACGTCAGATGGCTATTTTGATTACCCCTACCTTGGCCGAATCAAAGCAATCAAAAAAACACCGAAACAACTCAAGTACGAAATAGAAACGGGCTTAAAAGGCGATTATCTCATCAACCCAAAAGTGATGGTCACTATCAATAACTTTCGTCTGTTTTACGTTAATGGCGAAGTCAGGAAACCAGGTGGATTTGAGTACCGTCCAGGGTTAACCATAGAGAAGGCCATCGCTTTAGCGGGTGGCTTGACCGACCGAGCCTCACGCAAAGGCATTAACCTCACCAAACATAAAACGGGTCAAACGATAGAGGGTGTCAGTATGCACCGCAACGTTGAACCTGGTGACATTGTATTTATTGACCAGAGCTTCTTTTAAGTGACAGGGAATCAAATGAACGGGACTCATCCAAATAATCTCCAGATGAACAAAGTAGAACTGATTCGTTTTGGTCATCACTTTAAAGCGATTAAAAAGAATTGGCTAAGCATCGCAGCTTTCACGCTTCTGTTTTCATTAACTTGTACTTGGTATATCTACTCCAAAGCATCGATATACCAAGCTACAGCAACGCTACTCATCCAAGAAGAGCAAAAAAGTGCCCTTTCAATCGAGGAAGTATATGGTGTCGACACAACAAAAAAAGAGTACTTTCAAACGCAAATCGCTATTTTAAAATCGAATCATATTGCAGATAAGGTCATTAGAGAGCTGAACCTAACTCAACAACCGGAGTTCACACGCTCAGGTGGATTAAATCAAAAGATCGACCAAATAAAGTCGATCCCTTTTGTCCAAGACCTACTGAATGTGGCTCCAAGCCCAAAAGAAACCGCCCAGTTTTCAGAGTCCTATTATCAAGCGCTTCAAGCTTTCAGAAGTAAACTCGATATTGAGCCGGTACGTAACACCCAATTAGTCAGAATTCGCTTTCGTTCTACCGATCCTAAGCTTGCTACAACAATCGCCAACGCGGTCGGCCAAGCCTACATTGACGCAAATTTTGAAGCCAAATTGGTCGTTACACAAAATGCGGCCACTTGGTTGACAAATAACTCACAAAAATTGGAGGAGCGATTACGTAACTCTGAGCAAGCGCTGCAAGAATTCTTGTTAAAAGAAGGATTGATCGATATAAACGGTATTGATGAAATTTACGCAAATGAGCTAGAAGAACTCACTCGCAAGCTAAATGTCGCTGTCAATAAGCGCATTGAAGCGCAGACGTTAATCCAACTGTTAAGACGTAAATCTTCACAAAGTTTAGACAGCTTGCTGTCAATTGATGAATTCGCTAATCAAGCGCAGATCCGCGACCTAAAATTATCAGAAGCCCAAGCAGCCAAAAATCTCTCTGAGCTGGCACAGCGCTACGGCCCCAAGCATGACCGAATGATTCAGGCGAAAGCGCAGCTTTCTGAAATTCAAGCAAGAACCCAGCAACTCATTCGTGACATTTCCTTCAGTAAGCAACAAGACCTTCTTGCTGCAAAGGCTCAAGAGGACATGCTTCGAGCAGAACTCGATCACAAAAAGTCGGACTTCCAATCGTTAGGGTCACAAAAAGCGCGTTACGAACAGTTAAAACGCGAGGTTGAATCCAATAAGGCACTCTATGAAGCGTTCTTAAATCGTGAGAAAGAGACCAACGCCACCAGCGACTACAAAAATGTCACTGCACGTTTTACTGACAAAGCCATCATCCCTCTATTTCCGGTAGCACCGCAACGAATCAAACTGGTACTGATTGCCACATTTTTTGGCTTTGCCATTGCTTGTGCGCTGGTCATCATCTTAGAAACTCTGCGAGAAGTTATCCGAAGCACAGCCGATGTGCAGGAAAAACTTGGTGTTACGTGTTTAGGCGTGATTCCGATGGTCAAAAAACGCAATTTGCGTAAAAACGGCGTCAGTTATACCGCGTATTTAGATGATGAAGAAAAGCTATTTAGTGAAGCTTGTCGCTCCGTCAGAACCTCGCTTCTGCTCAGACTAACCAACACTAAGCAAAAGATATTGCCCTTTACTTCTGCCATTCCAGAAGAAGGAAAAACATCGACCAGTATCAATATGGCGGTGTCGTTTTCAAAAATGGAAAAGGTATTGATCATCGACTGCGATTTACGCCGACCTTCCATCGCAAAACGGTTTGGTATTGCTGAATCAAGCCCAGGCTTAACGCATATCCTGACTATGGATACGCCAATCAAAGATTGTGTTACGCATATAAAAGAAGCCAACTTAGATGTATTACCGGCAGGCCTAATTCCGCCAAACCCACAGGAACTGCTAGCTTCTGATCGCTTTAAAAAGTTGCTCGAACATTTTCAAAATAAGTATGACCGGATCATTATCGATACACCGCCCCTACTGTCAGTGAGTGATGCACTTATTCTTGGTCAGTATGCCAATGGTCTGATTACCGTCATTCGCTCTGAGTCGACAAAATCATCACTGGTTAACCTTGCGTTATCTAAACAAATACAACACTCAGTTCCATCTCTTGGCGTCTTAATCACACAAGCCAAGACTAAGGAAGGAGAAACGCTTTATGTCCAGAAATACGCCTACTAACTCAAACGCATCTTGGTACCAAACGTTGAAAAGCCAAGAACAACCGGTATTGATCTATCAAATGGGCAAAGTAGGTTCGAGTGCATTAGAACATTCCATTCCTAACTCGATTCACTTGCACGATCTTATGACTGTCGATGCGCAAAAACAGATATCCCCTGTAAGGGCGCAATTGCATAAACCTCAGATCAATGCGTTAAAGCGACGACTCAAGCGCATAGCGATGAGCCGTATGTTAAAGCGCAAGAAAAAAGTTCGAATTATCTCGCTGGTGCGTGAACCGATCGGACGAAATGTTTCAATGTTCTTTCAAGCACTTCCGTTTTGGATGGCGGACAAATATCTAAAAGATGACAGCGCAATACGTACCGAACGACCGCAATTACTCCAAGAGGCATTTGATAAGCACATGAATCATCAATATGCGCTGCAGTGGTTTGACAACGAGATCAAACAACTAACAGGGATTGATGTGTTTAACGAACCTTTTAATCACGAAGTAGGCTATCAGACATACCATAACAATAACTTTTCACTGTTGGTCATTCGAAGTGACAAGCTAAAGCAGGCTAACTCCGCAGTTGAAGGCTTTTTAGGTTACCCCGTGGATGTTGTTTATGAAAATCAGTCAGACAACAAATGGTACTCGCCACTAATGAAAGAATTCAAAACGCAATTTCAACCTACACCCGAGTACGTTGAAGAAATGTTCTCATCAAAATTAGCACAACATTTCTTTTCAAACTCTGAAATCCTATCACTCAAGGACAAATATTTAAATGAAAATACTACATATAATTAATGATTTATCGAGTAATGGTGGAGCGCAGCGCTTTCTTGTAGATCTAGTAGTCCAACATATGCCTCAATATAAAATACGAGTTCTCATTCTTAATCCAGACAATGATTTCGAGGACAAACTGAAAGAAAGTGAAGTGAAGTGCTATGTTTGGAAGTCATTGTCTCTAATTGAAAAATGGAAAATACTTCAATGGCCCGATTTAGTACATAGTCATTTATTTCCTTCTATATACCTCGCTCTATTTTCCTTTGGAAAAAGGAGAATACAAACAGAACATAATACAACTAACCGACGCAGGGACTATCCGTTATTGAAGTTTATGGAGCACCTTCTTTATATGAATAATGACAAAACTATTTGCATTACTCACAAGGTTCAAGAAGCATTAGTTAAATTCATACCTACATACAAAGACCGCTATGAAGTAATATTCAATGGTGTAGATCTTCATAGATTCTCTAGACAACCCAAATTATATAAGGAACTAGAAAAAAAAAGAGTTATAAATATAGGAATGGTTGGTAGGCTTCATCACTATAAGGACCACGAAACATTAATATGTGCAATAGCTAAATTACCAGAAAACTACCACCTTCACCTGGCTGGAGACGGAGAAAAAAAACAAGTTCTTAGAAAAAAAGCAAAAGATTTAAACTGCGATCATCGTATCCATTGGTATGGTATCACCTCAGATATTCCTCGCTTCCTGTCTAGTCTAGATCTTTATGTACAATCTTCAAAAGTAGAAGGTTTTGGTCTTGCGGCTGTAGAGGCCATGGCTGAAGGGTTACCAGTTCTAGGCTCGGATGTCCCCGGACTAAATGAAGTAATCGGAGATAAAACTTATTTATTTAAACAAGGTCAAGTCGATGATTTAATTAAAAAAATACTTCACATAGTGGGTAATAAAAATTCCTATGAAGCTGCTTCCTGTTTTTTTGTCGAACGTTGTAGCCAGTTTACTTTGAATAATTTTAGGAATAGCTATTACAAAATTTATGATGAACTCTGTACCGATAAATAACCACACTCCGATAATAGCTGCGTGCTTACTAACATTGTTCTTTATTCCTATGAAGTTTCGTGCTGGAGGAATAGCACTAGCCCCATCTGACATCGCAAGTCTTTTGTCCATTGGTTTTACAGCGTTAGTGGTATTGGAAGGAAAAGCTGAAAAACTCATGCATCCCTGTATGGGGTTCCTCGTATTGTTCACTGGGTATGTGTTCTTAAATGGCCTGCTAAATCGCGTCCCCTTAATGCCGCTAGTTATAGAAACCGTGCAATGGCTGGCGATTCTCTGCTTGCTTAGCCTAATGTACGCCTATGGCGTGTTTGATGATGAAAGGGTTATGGTTTATTTCACTTACCTGCTGTTTTTGATCTGCACGCTCGTTGCCTTATGGCACTTTGCTCAGGGATATCAAAGCGGGTTTAAGTTACTCGGAGTGAGTAAATACGGGTTCGGTGTACTTTGCTCACTACTATACCTTTATCGGGATAAAATTCGCGCTTTCCACCTTTTGATGCTCGTCGCTTTGATATTACTGGTGTTGTCGCAAGAAAGAAAAGCACTACTTGGTTTTTGTCTGCTTTTCTTCTTTGACCAGCTGCTCGTAAAAAACCTGATGAGAAAATCGCTTAATGAAACGTACACGTGGACGATTTTATTAGCCTTAAGCTTCATTGTGTTTACTGCAATCACAACCACACTCTACGTTGGATTTGAAACGCTAGCGGACACATTGGAAATAACCCAAGAAGACGTCTTATTTGCCAACCAAAGTGAAGCACGCTGGGTATCGAATCTTCATAGAAAGCTATTACTTGCCAATGGGCTAGATATTTTACTTCAACACCCGGTGTTAGGTGTCGGCGCGAAAATGTTACCCAACTTTATGATCAGTTACTTTAACTATGATGAGCTGGCGATCTACACCCACAACTTTGTGTTAGATACCGCAATTGAATACGGGTTGCTCGGTATCGCCCTATTGTTTGGTGGTTATTTTCTGTTTATTCGCTTTTGCTTCCGTAGTCTCAATGACAACAGAAAAAGCCTCTTACTCGCGATATACGCCCTCATCATGGTGTTCTTCGTTGCGGTAAATACCACCATCATTTTAATACTCTTATTACCCGTCATGATAAGCATGAGCCGCGAGTCAACGGTCAACACCATTGCTCATACTTTTCCGGTAAACCATCACCACGAATTTGAATAATCAAGGATAGGATAGATGAAGTATTCAATCTCTCGACAATTTGAAAAGAACCGAGAACTCCAAGCTGACAATTTTGTTTTAGTTTACCAAATGGGCAAAGTTGGCTCATCGTCAATTGAGCACACGCTGGGAGAAAGAAATATCCCAAGCTATCACATCCACACCTTTGATGATCACGAAGAATTTCACATGTATCACAATAAAAAAGACGTGAGTAAATTTTTCGATTTCAAAAACCGTGCGCTCTACCGCTTAGTGCTCAAGCAACGAAAACGTATCTTACAAAAACGCGAACAGATCAAAATCGTCACACTGGTCCGCGATCCAATCGCAACAGTCTTTTCTCGTTTCTTTCAAGACCTCCATTTGCAATTTATCGAAGGCAAAAAGAATGATGCAATTCACCGAGATATGGCAGTCACGTATCAGCACCTCGAACATTGTTTCGATAACTATATCAATCTCAACTATTTTGCGGACTGGTTCGACAACGAGTTAAAACGTAACTTCAATATCGATGTGATGCGTCAAGAATTGGACAACACTCAACCTTTCTTCACATTCAAGAACGAGCAAGCCAACGTCATGTTAATCAAATGCGAAAAGCTCAGCTCTCTCGATAAAGAAATTGGCGAGTTTCTCGGGCTGCAAGACTTCGTGCTGAAAAACAGCAATGAAGCGAAAAACAAGTGGTACTCCAATATCCACCAGCACTTTAAGCATCACTACGACTTTTCAAAGCTGTTCTATATGTACGATCTTCCCTTATATCGCCACGTTTATTCAGAACAAGAACGTGATGCTTTCAAGCATAAATGGATGCAGACACCAGGAACAAAATCATCATGAAAAAAGTGCTCCATATTACAGAAGCCTTCGGAGGTGGCGTTCAAACAGCCCTCTATAGTTATGCTCACTCCTCTCGAGATGAGCCCTATCAACATTTCTTGCTAGCCAGAGCTCGAGAAAACGACTTAACCAATGAGAACAACCATCATATTTTCACACAGACCAAATGGGTGGAAGGCGGCTTACTTCAATTTGTTCGCGATGCAAACCACATGATTGCATCACTTGCGCCTGACGTTGTGCATTTGCACTCGAGTAAAGCGGGATTTCTCGGGCGATTTCTAAAACTTGGCAAGGCGCGCTTGGTTTACACTCCGCACTGTTATGCTTTCGAACGTGAAGATATCTCCGAATTCGCGCGCCAGCTCTATAAAGCGCTAGAGAAAGTAAAACTAAGCAAAATTGATGTGGTGGCAGGCTGTAGCCAACGAGAATGTGACCTGGCGATTAGCATTGGCGCGAAACGTGCTGAACTGCTCAACAACTACGTATCTTATCAAAGTGAAGAGCGTTTATTGCGAAACAGACAAGAAGCGCTGCGACTTGCTGTGCTTGGTCGTGTCGCGCCCCAAAAGGATCCGCAATTTCTCATCGACACATTGCAACACCTTAATCGACATGCGCTTAACCGCCCATTAGATATCACTTGGATAGGTGGCGGTGACCACACACTTGAACAAAAATTGCGTACAGAAAATGTGGATGTGACTGGCATGTTGCCTCGTGATGAGGTGGTTAAAAAGCTCAAGGGTTCAGACCTTTACTTACATACTGCAGCATGGGAAGGGATGCCGTTAACTATTCTAGAAGCAGCCAAATTACATCTTCCTATGGTGATTCGAACTATCGGCGCGACCAAAGATCTCAACTACCCATTTTTAGCGCTAACACCTGAAGAAATGGCCAAGCAGATCGCGCACTGTGTCAATCATTATGATGAAATCGATTTTTGCCAATATACAACAGAGTTAAACGACGACTTCAGTGAAGAAAAACAGCGCCTCGCACTCAATAATATTTACGGTTAAATACCTCTATGTTTCACACTATTCAACAAAAATTACTGTTGATGCCCAGCGGTAAAAAAAGCTTGCTATCTACTGGATTGAAAACCGCAATCACGCGTGTGTTGAGTGCGCTATTTGCTTTTTTACTGACACTGATTGTATCGAAGGCCAGTGACGCTTCGACTTCCGGTCAATTTTTCTTTTTATTCAACCTAGTCTCACTACTCGCGATCGTTTCTCAGCTAGGTTTTGATGTCTCATTAGTTCGCTACAATGCGATCGCCTTTAACAACAAAGAGACACTCCAACAAAGCCACAACTATAAAACTGCACTTTATCGAAGTATGGCGTTTTGCTTGCTAGCCATTGCCGTTTTGTTGGTAGGATTTAATCTGTTTCCTGAACAGCTAAACCAGACCCAATCGCCAATGCATGCGATTACTTTAGGCTTGTTCTGCATACCGTTTTTGGTGCTTGCACAGACCAACAGTCGTGTGCTTCAAGCGTGTAGAAAGGTCGTGTCATCACTGTTCGCTTTACAGCTTGGCGTGAGTATGTTGATGGTCTTTTTTGTCTTTGGCTTGGACTATATCGGTCAGCAAAATATAAACAATCTGATGACCGCACTGCTTCTGGCGAGTATGAGCGTCGCGGTAATATCCAGTGTTAATTGGCTAGGTTCAGGTCAGTATCAGACATCGGCTTTCGTACCAAACAAAAAAATGGTCGCTTCTGCCAAGCAAGTCTGGATTGGCAGTATCTTCACGAACGTTCTTCAATGGGGAAGCCTTGTCATTGCGGGCTTTTTTATCTCAACAGCGGAACTCGGTTTATTAGCTGCAGCTCAACGCACATCACTACTGATTGGCTTTGTGCTGATTACCATTAACTTTGTGGTCGCCCCTATGTTTGCCTCTCTCTACAAAGAACGCCAAATGATCAAACTGCAAAGCCTGAGCCGTTTAGCTTGCCGAGCCAACGTTGGTTTGGCCATTGTGCCCGTGATTATTTGCACTCTATTCCCAGAGTTTGTGATGCGGTTTTTTGGTGAAGAGTTTCTTGCTGCTGCGCCACTGTTAGTCGTCCTGTCTTTAGGGCAGTTAGTCAATGTTGCGACTGGCTCTGTAGGGTTTTTATTACTCATGAGCGGTCACGAAAGAACCATGAAATACATTACAATTTCCTCCGGCACAATCTCTATCTGCTTGCTCATTGCGCTTTGCCAAGCGTTCGGTGTTATTGGTGCAGCATGGGCGATGGCAATTGGCATGGCAATTCAGAATCTAGCAGCGTTGTACTTTGTAAAACGTTACTTAGGATTCTTTCCAATAGGTTAATTATGGTTTCAATACTGACACGGATAAGTTTTGTTTTCGTTCTGACGCTTACGGCTTCACTCTCTTTGTGGAAAAGCTCTGACTTACACCATGCCACTTACCTGCAAATGGAAACCTACTTAGGTGGATCGAGTACGCTTCACTTTACTTTCAGTTTATTGATCGGCTTTTTATCGGTCTTCACCTTCCCCTCTTTAGTAAGTTCAAGTAAAGCCGACGTCTTTGGCATCCGCCTTTTGCTACTGCTGTTGGCTATCGTTTCAATGGAAGAAATAAGCCAACTTTTTATTCCAAGTCGCTCATTTAGTTTTGATGATCTCAGTACCAACTGGATAGGCATTATCTCGGGTTACTTTAGTGCCAAGTTGATTCGCGTCCTGCGCACTCGCTCGTTCTCTTGAAATAAGCACCTCAAGGTTATTTGGGTATATAATTACGCCAAACAATCAGACTAACGAGTACATCATGTCATCCCACCCAACCAAGATTACCTTTTTTGAATTCTTAACCCCGTTGATCACATCAGGCAAAAAAACGATTACGATTCGAGATGAATCAGAAAGTCACTACGTTCCAAATACAGAGGTCGAAGTTTTTACCCTAGAGACGGATCGTAAAGTCTGCAACATCAAAATACGCTCTGTAGAACCACTCAACTTTGAAGATATCAATGAGTTTCATGCTGAACAAGAAGCCATCGAACTACCAAAACTCAAGCAGTTAATTCGAGAAATCTACCCAAACACCGATACGCTATTTGTGATTGAGTACGAGCTAATCAAATAACCTACAACAAACACTAGACGACTGGTCTAATTCATTCTATAGTACGCCTCATGAACGCAAAGACGAACGACACACGCCAACATATTCTCGACGTCGGATACGAGTTAATCGTAAACCGAGGGTTTACGAGTGTTGGCCTTTCAGAGCTTTTAAAAAAGGCCGCGGTGCCGAAAGGCTCGTTTTATCATTACTTCAAATCCAAAGAACAATTTGGTGAAGCGATGATTCAAGACTACTTTACTAAGTATTTTGAGCGTTTAAACGCACGCTTTACCAATACCGATCTGAATGGCTACCAACGCCTAATGAGCTACTTTGAAGAAATGGTCAAAGTAGAAGACGACGTATGTAATGCGAACAAATGTTTGTTGGTCAAGTTAAGTGCGGAAGTCTCCGATCTCTCAGAGCCCATGCGTCTAGCGTTACGCCAAGGTGCAGACAAAACCATTCAAGCAATGGCGGATTGCATTGACGTAGGCATTCAAGATGGCTCTATCCCAAATGGTGACAGTGCTTTATTGGCAAGGCAGATATACTACCTTTGGAACGGCGCAAGCTTGCTGAACAAACTGTATCAAGATCAGGCAGCATTAACGCAAAGTCTGACCTATACTCAACATCTACTGCAAAACACGCGAACTTGCCCATAGTAGGTAGCGTAAAAGTAAGATGAACACCCTACATGTGTTTCACAGTTGGTAATAACTCCTGTGATAGCACAATACACTTTCCCGCTCTATGAGCGGGATATTTTGAAATCAAAACTAGACGACCGGTCTAATCAATAAGTGAGATAAATATGACTAACGCAACAAATCGCAGAATCGTACTCGCGTCACGTCCCCATGGTGCACCAACAAAAGAAAACTTTCGTCTAGAAGAAGTGGCGAAACCGACTCCTCAAGATGGTGAGATGCTACTGAGAACCGTTTATTTATCTCTCGACCCATACATGCGCGGTCGCATGAGCGATGCCGAGTCATACGCCGATCCTGTTGCGGTTGATGACGTAATGATCGCTGGCACAGTTTGTCAGGTAGAAGCATCAAACCACCCAGATTATGAAGCGGGTGAATGGGTTCTTGCATACACTGTTGGCTGGCAAGACTACGCGCTCTCAACTGGTGAGATGGTAATTAAACTAGGCAAAGAACCACAAAACCCATCATACGCTCTAGGTGTTGCTGGCATGCCAGGTTTTACCGCGTACATGGGCTTGCTCGATATCGGTCAGCCAAAACCAGGTGAAACCATTGTGGTAGCAGCCGCGACAGGCCCTGTGGGCGCGACCGTTGGTCAAATTGGCAAAATCAAAGGTTGTCGAGTTGTTGGTATTGCAGGCGGAGAAGAAAAGTGCCGTTACGCCAAAGAAGTCCTTGGCTTCGATGAATGTATTGATCACAAAGCTGACGACTTTGCAGAGCAGTTGAAAAACGCCTGTGACCAAGGTATCGATGTTTACTTCGAAAACGTAGGTGGCAAAGTATTCGAAGCTGTAATGCCACTTCTGAATACCAGCGCACGTATCCCACTTTGTGGTTTGATTTCTCAATACAACGCAACAGAACTGCCTGAAGGTACCGACCATCTTCCATTATTAATGGGTAAGCTGCTTACTAAACGAATCAAGGTGCAAGGCTTCATCATTTTTGATGATTACGGACATCGTTACGGTGAATTTGCGCAAGATATTAATCAATGGTTGGCTGAAGGAAAGATCCAATACCGTGAACATCTAGTACAAGGACTGGAGAATGCACCAGAAGCATTTATCGGTCTGTTGGAAGGTAAGAACTTCGGCAAGCTTGTAGTACAGATTAACGACCCATTATAAGGAAGGGATAAATAAATGATTAAACTTCACCATCTCAATCAGTCTCGCTCAAAGCGCATCATTTGGTTACTTGAAGAGCTAAATGTGGATTACGAAATCGTGCCTTATGTTCGTGACAAAGTGACTTTCATGGCACCGCCTGAGCTAAAGAGCGTTCATCCGCTTGGTAAATCGCCCCTGCTTGAAGATGATGGCGAGTTCATCATTGAATCTGGCGCGATGACCGAATATTTGATTGAGAAGTACAGTGATGGTGCGTTTGCTCCTGAGCGTGGGACGAAGGCGCACACTGAGTACCTGCAATGGATGCACTTTGCTGAAAGTTCAGCAATCTTACCAATGTTGTTAAAAATCTTTATTAGCAAAGAGCCAAACGAAACTCAATTTCTATCAGGCTATGCTGACAAAGAAGCGATGAACGTTCTGGGTTATTTCGAGCAATCGCTAGAAGGCAAAACTTACCTAGTAGAAGAACGTTTAACTGGCGCAGACATCATGATGTCATTTATTGTCGAGCTCGTGCATAAGTTCGGTTTGGCTGGTCACTTCCCGAATATTGAGCGTTATGGAAAACAACTCGCAACGCATCCAGCGTTTGAAAAAGCTGAGCAAATTGAAGTGAAGTACTCCTAATCATTCCGCCCCTTTGATGTTCAATAAAGCGATATCAAAGGGGCGATTTCCGACGTTAGCCTTGTCAACAAAGCGCAATTCATGCAAATGCCAGCGTGCTCTTTTTACCCTTTTCGCCAATACGTTAATAAACCAATCATAAAAATCAGCTAAGAATTTGATTCTAAGTTACTTTTCATCATCGTTACCACCTATTGAATTGATAAGCAGTATCAGTTTTTGCTTCCAGCTTTTCCGTAATAATCTTCTCTTCAGTTGCTAAGGTATTGATCCCTGGAGGGGAAGAAAAATGACAAATAAGAAATTAACCACCGCCGCAGGCTGTCCTGTCGCCCATAATCAAAATGTGATGACTGCAGGTCCTCGTGGTCCCCAACTACTGCAAGACGTTTGGTTCCTTGAAAAACTGGCACACTTTGATCGTGAAGTGATTCCTGAGCGTCGTATGCACGCCAAAGGCTCAGGCGCTTACGGCACCTTTACTGTGACTCATGACATCACAAAATACACTCGCGCGAAGATCTTCTCGGAGATTGGTAAAAAGACCGAACTATTTGCTCGCTTTACCACTGTTGCGGGGGAGCGCGGTGCCGCAGATGCAGAGCGCGACATCCGTGGTTTTGCGCTAAAGTTTTACACCGAAGAAGGCAACTGGGACTTGGTTGGTAACAACACGCCAGTGTTCTTCCTCCGTGATCCACTAAAATTTCCAGATCTAAACCACGCGGTGAAACGCGATCCACGCACCAACATGCGCAGCTCGACAAACAACTGGGATTTTTGGACATCACTACCAGAAGCATTCCACCAAGTTACGATCGTTATGAGTGATCGCGGTATTCCTGCGTCTTACCGTCATATGCACGGCTTCGGTAGCCACACATTCAGCTTTATCAACTCAGAAAACGAGCGTTACTGGGTGAAATTCCACTTTAAAACTCAGCAAGGCATCAAAAACCTGACTGACCAAGAAGCAGAAGCGATCGTAGGTAAAGACCGCGAAAGCCATCACCGTGACCTTTACGAAGCGATTGAGCATCAAGACTTTCCTAAATGGAAGATGTACGTCCAGATCATGCCTGAGCTAGAAGCGGATGAAGTGAACTTTAACCCGTTCGATCTAACAAAAGTATGGTCACAAAAAGATTATCCATTGATCCCAGTAGGCGAGTTTGAACTGAACCGTAACCCAGAAAACTTCTATGCGGAAGTTGAGCAGTCCGCGTTTAACCCGGCAGCTATCGTTCCTGGAATTGGCTTCTCGCCAGACAAAATGCTGCAAGGCCGTCTGTTTGCATACGGAGACGCGCAGCGTTACCGCCTAGGTGTAAACCATCACCAAATTCCAGTTAACGCGCCTCGTTGTCCGGTACACAGCTACCACCGCGATGGCGCAATGCGCGTTGATGGCAACTTTGGTTCAACACTAGGTTACGAGCCAAACTACAAACAAGAATGGGCAGAGCAACCAGATTACTCTGAGCCACCTCTACGCATCAACGGCAATGCTGATCATTACGATCACCGTGTAGACGAAGACTACTTCAGCCAAGCGGGAGACCTATTCCGTCTGATGAGCGAAGAACAGCGTCAAACTCTATTCGACAACACCGCTCGTGCAATGGATGGTGTGCCAGACTTCATCAAAGAACGTCACGTTAACCACGCCTACCAAGCGGACGAAGCTTACGGCAAAGGCCTTGAGATTGCGCTAGGCTTAAACAAGTAAACGGACACTGCACCAGCAAATGCTGTGATAAGTAGACATAAAAAAGGAGGTGCCCCAAAGCACCTCCTCATTCAAGTTCGTTAGTCACACACTAATGTTCGAGGGGAACGATTATGATCAACTTAAATTTCTTCAAGCTCTTTGATACCAAAGAACTGTTTATCTACTACTGATTCTTAGCGACGGCTTTAATCAGAACAGATGTATCCATGCGGCCTAAACCATCGCGTTGAAGGTCTGCGTATTGCTCATCCACTTTCTTAGTCAGTGGGAGCTCCAGACCCACTCGCTCTGCTTCTTGCAGACAGAAGCCTAAGTCTTTGCGCATCCAATCAATCGCGAAGCCAAAATCAAACTGATCTTCCGCCATCGTCTTGGCGCGGTTTTCCATTTGCCATGACCCTGCAGCACCGTGCTTGAGTGTTTCAACTACTTGTTCAATATCCAAACCGGATTTCTGCGCAAGTAACAACGCTTCGCTCAAGCCTTGAAGCACACCACCAATACAGATTTGGTTTACCATTTTACAACGTTGACCTTGGCCATTTTCACCCAGAAGTGTCATTTGCTTCGCATATACGTCCATCACTGGAGCAACACGATCAAAAATGCTTTGTTCACCACCACACATGATGGTTAGAACACCATTTTCTGCGCCTGCTTGACCACCAGATACCGGAGCATCAATGAAGTGATTGCCATATTTGGTACAAGCATCGGCCAATTCAACGGCTAAATCAGCGGAAGTCGTGGTGTGATCAACCAGTACCGCGCCTGCTTTTAGACCGACTAGAATCCCTTCTTCACCGTATACAACGCTGCGCACGTCATCGTCATTACCGACACAAGTAAATACGATATCGCAACCTTCTGCCGCTTCTCGCGGTGTCTCACACGCAATGCCGTTGTATTCTGCAGCCCATTTATCAGCTTTGGCTTTAGTGCGGTTGTATACTTTGGTTTCATACCCCGCTTTGCTCAAATAGCCCGCCATTGGGTAACCCATAACACCCAAACCAATAAATGCTACTCGTTGTTTTTCCATTGCACGCTTCCCTTAGTTCACCTGACTGAAATGTTTTGTAACATGCTACTAAAGAATTGAAAACATTACTCGTAATTTATCCTTCACTCGCGGCACAAATAAAAGTGAACCGCGATGTTGGAGTAAATACCAAAAGCATTCATCAGGGTCATCGAGGAGACATTTCTCAGAAGTTAAATGTTAAGACACTCTACGAGCTTGCAACAAAGCCGTGGCGTTCAACATGGCATCCTTGGTACTGACATCCAAGACTTGGATTTTTCGAAAACGTTCCGGTTCTTTAATCGCCACATCGTGAGCAAAAATCACAAACTTCGCTTTCTCGATGTCTTTCTCGGTAATTCGGTTGATGACGCCATTCGCGCCTTGGGTTTCGACTTTAATCTTAATGCCGAGTGCACAAGCCGCTTTTTCCAATGACTTAGCCGCTAAGAACGTATGTGCCACACCTGATGGACAAGATGTAACCGCCAAAACATCCGCCTCACCTTCGCCTTGAACGGAACCATATACTTGAGAATGACCTGTGTAGCTTTCATCTTCGGTGACGGTTTTCTTTAGTGCAATCACGATCAACGCCGTGGTAACAGAGCCCGCAATCGTGCCGATGATGTAACCAATTTTTCCATCCACAACAGGGAGAACAATCCAACCGCCCCACGGTGCATGGTTCATTACGTGGAACATAAAGCCAATCACGTTACCGACGATTCCCCCCGCCACAATAGCGGGTAATACTCGTGCAGGGTCGCCAGCGGCAAAAGGAATCGCACCTTCGCTAATACCGATCATCCCCATAATACCTGCGGCTTTCCCCGCTTCGCGTTCATCTCGCTTGAATTTACTCGGCGCCAAAAACGTGGCTAGTGCCATACCCAATGGCGGCGTACAAATCGCAATACCGACCCCGCCCATCAACCATGGTTGCGTGTTCACTTGGGTTTGAGCAAACAACGTCGCCACTTTGTTGATTGGGCCGCCCATATCAAACGCGGTCATTGCCCCAAGCACAGTTCCGAGCATTACTTTGCCTGAGCCCGCCATGCCCGTCAGCACCTCGTTCATGGTGGTCATTGCGCTGGCAATCGGAGCACCTATCACCCACATCACCGCGCCGCAAGTAACAAACGTACCGACTAGCGGATAAATAAAAATCGAGCCAAGCGAACTCATGCTGTCTGGTAGCTGAATTTTCTTTAATAGCCAAACGACAAAGCCAGCAAAAAAGCCGACCACAATCGCACCTAAAAAACCCGTATTGTAATGACTTACCGCAATCCAAGATCCAATCATACCCGGCGCAAGGCCCGGCTTGTCGGCAATGGAATAAGCAATGTATCCGCCAAGAACGGCAGTAAACAATGTCAGACCAGCAATCCCCATTTGGGCAATATCGGCCAGAATGCCCTCTTGTGGTACACCACCGTGACCAGAGATCATCACCGACAACGACAACAACACACCGCCCGCAACGATAAACGGGATCATGTGGGATGTGCCAAACAGCAAGTGCTCTTTAATGCGGCCAAGTTTTTGCGCCCAAGGGCTCAGGGGTTCTGATGCAAATTCTAAAGAAGTTGGGAGAAATTCATTGGATTGGGTTTGAATATCAGTCAGCATCTCAAGCGCTTCTTCTCGCGATTGAGCCAACTTGAGCTTTTCAACAAAGCCGTCTTCGATAATTTTGGTGGAAATTTGTGCCAATACTTCAATGTGATGATGATCATCACCATCTGGGGACGCCAGCATGAAAAACACATCGGACAGCTCGCCATCTTCGGCGCCATAATCAATCCCATTACGGCTGATCCCGACCGCGACAGCCGGTTTCGCTACAGCATCACTTTTGGCATGAGGGATCGCAATACCATCATCAAATCCTGTGTTACCGATCTCTTCTCGTTTCCAGATATCTGCCAAGAACTGGCTTTGACTATTGAGCTTGCCGGCGGCCTCTAGCATCTCGACCAGCTCTTTGAGCGCTTCATCTTTGGTTTGAGCTTTTAGATCTAAACATATCGTTTCCAGCTCAATTAGGTTTGTGATGTCCATTGTTTTACCTTCCAATATTCACGCTCGAATATATACCCAAGTGAGTTTGAGATACAGGATCCCCTGGCTCGTATGCGTTCCTACTCATTTTATTTGGGCATAGATTAACCAGTGCCTACCTTTTGATATATAGGACTAAAAGTGCATTAACTGGATTAATGTAACATGAGATTCAAACTGTGATAGAGCTCTTGCGTTAATCCAGCTCAAATCAATTCAATCTGCGGTGGCTGTGCTAATATCCACAAAAAATAAAATGGATAGAACATGAAAATCGTAGCGGTGACAGCATGCCCTACAGGCATCGCTCATACTTATATGGCAGCAGATGCACTAATGAAAGCTGCGCCAAAACATAACGTGCAAATTAAAGTAGAAACGCAAGG
This sequence comes from Vibrio sp. E14, assembly GCF_020515785.1. Lineage (NCBI taxonomy): Bacteria > Pseudomonadati > Pseudomonadota > Gammaproteobacteria > Vibrionales > Vibrionaceae > Vibrio > Vibrio sp. E14. Next base: position 513,965 of record NZ_JAHPJI010000003.1, on the reverse strand, counting down.
TGCGATGGGGATAGAGAATCAGCTCACTCCTCACGATATCGCTCAAGCGGATCGGGTTTTGATCGTGTCGGATATTGAGATAGAACAACCAGGCCGATTCGAAGGGACGCGCAAAATTCAAATCCCCATTGAAGAGGTTTTGCTCAACGTCGACAAAGTATTCCTCGTCCACTGCCGCGACTAAATTTGCAGATGAACGAATACCAAATCACCTTTTTCGTCGATAATGCAAATGCCAGTGCGCACCTTGCTCAGCCACTCAATCGAGTGGCAAAGAAGTTCAAAAGTACCTTACATATCATTAATGTAACGCAAAATCGTGTTGCGGAACTCACCAAGTCCGTGGCGATATTGCAAGCAGGTCTACAACAAGGTGATTTGTGTCAAATCACAGCGATTGGCATTGACGCAGAGCTGGCCTGCTTCGTCATAAAAGACATGATTGCTGAACACTTTACTGTGGTGGGATCTCATATCAACTATGAGTTTTCTAGCCAACTGGCCGAGCGTTTACCGCAAATTTGTCCACCTTGTGAAATCAAATGGCAGTACGCCAAAGCGCATACCGAGCTCACCAAGTTTGAATGCCTTAAAGGACTAGCTCAGCTCATCCACCCCATTCATCCCGACGAACTGATTCTTGCTTTTATTAAACGTGAAGAACGTTCATCAACTTGCGTGACCCCGGGGATCGCTCTACCACACGTGATGTTTTCAGGTGTTGACCATATTTCTATTGCTGTTATTGCGAATGAAAAGTCGATGGATTGGGCTTCGAAGATGGGTGATGTTCATCTGGCTATAGCACTGGTGATGCCAGAAAAGCCGACCCGAGAACAGATCATTGCGGCCACTAACCTCACAAGAAACCTGCTTACCGATCAAATGGCGGAACGCCTACTACTAACAAAAAGCAGCGTCGACTTACAGGCGCTGCTGATGTACGCCATGTCGAGGCTGCTCGCCTAAACTTTTCTATGATTTACGCACTCTGACTGAAGGCTTAAATCGAACCACGATATTCCGTCGGCGTTCTGCCTGTACGGTTCTTAAATACTCGGCAGAAATAGTTCACGTCTTTAAATCCGCAGCGCACTGACACGTCATTGAGTTTGAAGTTGTATTTCTTGAGCATAAACTTCGCACGATCCACGCGTACCCAAGTAATGTAGTCCGCCAAGGTCATGTGCCCCTGCTGACGGAACAAGCGCGACAAATGGTTCGAGGAAATACTGAATCTCGACGCAATGCTGTCACGCGTGATTGGGCGATGGAAGTTCTCTTGAATGTAGATGCAGATCCCTTGATAGAGATCTTGCACACGGCTATGTGACTGCTGCTCGACTGGTGCATCCAACATCGTCTTCGCGTATTGCAGCAATGCTTGCAGTAAAAGCTCATCCATTGGTTTTTTAGTATTCTCACGAGCCAGTGAGCTCAACGCTTCTAAGATGTTATCTATCGCAAATCCTGAGCGCGTTTGGATGCTATGCTTTTGAATATCGTAAAAGTTTGCCTCACCTTTGCGTTTGCTCACCAAACTCAACCCAAGTTGTCGACGCCCAAACAAAATACTTAACACTGAGCAATCGGTATCCCAGTCTGGTTTATTCCAACAGTTAGGTGGAATAAATATCGCGTCGCCTTTTTTAGCAACGATGTGCGTTACTTTTCGATCATAACTTTCCATTTCATTAATATATTCCCCATCCAGAACTAACTCTAGGCGAGGGAAATTAACTTGATAGCTAAATTCAGGCGGCGTATGAAAATCTCCTGCAAACAAAATATTATGAAATGGCTCTCTTTCATTTAATACCGCTGAAATTAAATCATGAAAAATCATTGTCTCACACTCTATATATGCATCAATGATGCTATTTACTATAGATATACACCGGACTGGACTTTTGTGCTATTGAGCAAAATCACACTTCCATTTTAATGTTACAAAAATCCAGTTAACGCATCAAATTTCCAGTAACAAAAACTCTATCAATAATACTCAATCCCTTTTCAAATGGGAGCAAAGCCACATTTTACTTATCGTTTAGCTTCTTATCCATCATGTCACAGATATGCAGCTAGATTTGTCCAGTGAACGATCTAAATCACACTATAGTTAGTCGGTTACAATCCTCCAGTAAATGCATTTTTTCTTCACTACAGTCTTTTTATCAGTAATTTAAAAATACCCCTGAAATAAAAATTATATTTATAGGGGTTCGACAATGATCACCAAACTAATAAATGAAGACTTAATTAAGCTTGATCTTAAAGCGTTTTCAAAAGAAGACGTATTTAAAGAACTAGTTGCCGTTCTTCATGCCCAAGGTCGTATTTCTGACCAAACACAATTTCTTGCAGATATAAAAGCACGTGAAGAATTAGGAAATACTGGATTTGAAGATGGCGTGGCAATTCCACACGCGAAAAGCGCCGCTGTGATTGAACCGGCGGTTGTGATCGGCGTAAGCAAATCAGGTATCGAATACGGCGCAGAAGACGGTTTACCTTCAAAACTGTTCTTCATGATCGCTTCTCCAGACGGTAGCGATAACCACCATATCGAAGTACTTGCAGAGCTGTCTTCAAAACTGATTGAAGATGGTTTCATCGATGCGTTCTTAGGCGCAACAAACAGCCAAGACGCACTGGCACTCCTTCTTGCTAAAGAAGAACCGCAACCAGTGACAGATGCTCCAGCAAACCAAGGTTTCATCATTGGTGTTACCGGTTGTCCTGCGGGCGTTGCTCACACCTACCTAGCAGCAGAAGCGCTAGAGAAAGGTGCAGCGGCAATGGGTTACGAAATCAAGGTTGAAACGAACGGTTCAATCGGTGTGAAAAACAGCCCAACCGCAGAAGAAATCGAGCGTGCAGATGCCATCATCGTGGCATGTGACAAGCAAGTTGACATGAACCGCTTCGCGGGAAAACGTGTGGTTAAAACCAACGTAAAAGCCCCAATCCGCGATGCTCAAGGACTGATTAATGAAGCGTTAAACGCACCGACCTACCAAGCTGAATCCAATGGCAATACGCAAGCATCGGTTGCCGACAAAGCTTCTCAAGCTCGTTCTGACTTATATCGCTACTTGATGAACGGCGTATCACACATGATCCCCTTCGTAGTAACCGGTGGTCTGTTGATTGCCCTTGCTCTTGCTGTAGGCGGTCAGCCAAGTGAAGCGGGCATGGCGATTCCTGAAGGCAGCATGTGGAACCAAATCCTGAACGTCGGTGTGGTTGCCTTTACGCTGATGATCCCAATCCTTGCCGGTTACATTGCTTACGCGATTGCTGACCGCCCTGCTCTAACTCCTGGCTTGATCGGTGGTTGGATAGCAAACAACGGTTCTTTCTACGGCGCAGACGCAGGTACAGGCTTTATCGGTGCCATCATCGCCGGTCTGCTTGTGGGTTACTTCGTGAAGTGGATTACGTCGATTAACTACCACAAGTTTATTCAACCTTTGGTGCCAATCATGATTGCGCCAATCACAGGTTCGTTGTTCATCGCAGGTCTTTTCATCTTCGTTATCGGCGCGCCAATCGCAAGCCTAATGGACGGTCTGACTGCGCTACTAACGAGCATGAGTACAGGTAACGTCGTTCTATTGGGTATCGTACTTGGTGGTATGGCTGGCTTCGATATGGGTGGTCCATTCAACAAGGTCGCATTCCTATTCTCTGTGGGCATGATTGCGAGCGGTCAAACTCAATTTATGGGTGCGATGGCGTGTGCAATCCCTGTTGCACCTTTAGGCATGGCACTGGCAACGGCGCTTGGTCGTAAGTTCGACCTGTTCGAAGAATCAGAAACCGAAGCGGGTAAAGCAGCAGGTGCAATGGGTCTGGTTGGTATCTCTGAAGGTGCGATTCCATTCGCAGCGCAAGATCCAATGTCAGTGATTCCAGCAAACGTACTTGGCTCAATGGTAGCAGCAGTAATGGCATTCTCATTCGGCATTACCAACAGTGTTGCTCACGGCGGTCCAGTTGTCGCTCTACTTGGCGCGATGAACCACCCTGTACTTGCTCTGATTTGTATGGCAGCTGGCGCAGTAGTTACCGCAGTAACGTGTGTAACTCTGAAGAAAGTTCGTAAAGCAAAAATGATGCAAGCAGCCGCTTAATCTCCCCTACCCCCAAATGGCTCCTATGGCTTGGGCAATGTCGCCCAAGCCATGATTTTCTCTCATGGTGACACTCTATGTCTGATTTAACGATGTCCGATACACAAACGATTCAAACTCAAGCTAAGCATCCGATGTTTTTCCTGATGAACAACGTGATTCAAAACTACGCTTGGGGAAGTACTACTTCTGTTAACCAACTGTTTGGCATTGAAAACCCAACGGGCGAACCACAAGCCGAAGTATGGATGGGCGCGCATCCAAACGGTTGCTCAGTGGTGATGGTAAACGACGAGGAGACCAAACTCTCTTCACTGATTGCTCAAGACATGAATGCTTTTCTGAGTGAAGAAGTCGCAAACCGTTTTGGTGAACTTCCATACCTGTTTAAAGTGCTTGCCGCCGAGAAAGCGCTGTCGATTCAGGTGCACCCAAACAAGCAACAAGCAGAACTGGGTTTTGCACTGGAAGAAAAACAAGGCATTCCCCTAACCGCTGCAAACCGTAACTACAAAGATCCAAACCACAAACCAGAATTGGTTTACGCGCTAACCGAATACCAAGCGATGAATGGCTTCCGCCCAACCAGTGAAATCATCAGCTTCTTCTCTGAGCTGGCGATTCCTGAGCTGCAAAGCTTGGTGGATGACCTTATCGACAATCAAACTTCCAAAGGCTTGGCGAGCTTCTTCTCCGGTCTATTGTCACTGGAAGGCGAACAGAAAGAGATGGCGTTGACGGTGCTATTGGCACAAGCTCGCATCACCGACTTACCTCTGTTCAACCTGGTCTTGGAGTTAGAAGCGCAATACCCGGGCGACATTGGTTTGTTTGCGCCCTTGCTACTCAACGTCATCACGCTGAAACCAGGCGAAGCGATGTTCTTGAATGCAGAAACGCCACACGCGTACTTGAAAGGTACGGGGCTTGAGATCATGGCGAACTCAGACAACGTGCTACGTGCCGGTTTAACGCCGAAGTATATGGACGTAAAAGAACTCGTTGCATGCACACGCTTCGAAGAAAAGCCATTCGACACCCTACTGCTTGCGCCAATCGAAAACGACGACATGTTGGAATACCCAATTCCCGTCGACGATTTCAAATTCGCGATTGTAAAACAAGCCAACCAACGAACGCTTGATGTAAGAACCGCAGAAATCCTGTTGCCGCTAGATTCCCCGCTCGCGATTACACACGTAAATGGTGAAACGTGTGTAGTAGATAAAGGCCAATCTGTTTTCATCCCTGCTTACGCCAAACAATACAGTTTGAATTGCGAAGGTCGTGTGGCGCGGGCTTACAGTTAATATCGCTGATTAAGTTTGCATGTCGTTACTGCCAATAAGCAAAAAAGAGCAGAGAAACGTCTCTGCTCTTTTACTTAATATGCGCTTTTCCCGATAAATTCACGCAATAATCAAATTGTCTAGAAAGGTTTACTGCTTAGCGTGGAACATCGCTTGTCCACTTTTATCTTTATTCGACCAAAAGTTAATATTGAACTGTGCATCATCGCTCATTTCAATACGATGCCAATACTGTGGCGGGCTTGTCGCGAACTGACCTGCGTTGATCACGACGACCATTTCAGGCTCTGTCGCGAATTCATCAGCAAAACCATAGTAGGTGACTTGCCCCTCCATTACGCATAACTGCCCAAACACGCCTTCGGCTGTGTTGTGATGAGTTAGAAGAGCTGGAGGCACACTGCCTTTGGTAAAAAATGGCGTCGAACGTTGAACCGTCCAGTCTTTCGGAATACGAAGATGTGACATGGTTATACCCTCTTTGAATATAAAATTGTGCTGCTTGAAGCGAGTTACGATTGCGCGACTTGAGACAGTTCACGCAGTAACAGAAAAGCCTGAGCCACTTGCTCACCCGTCACAACAAACCCTGTCAATATGCTTTGTTCATTTTCAGCTTTTGCTACGATGCCAGATTGAGAAATCTGCACATTCCAATTCGCGACAGCACTGAAGTCCCCGGCAAGCTGAATTGGGTAACTCGGCGTTTTGACTTTTACCATCATTGGCGGCAACTTCAATTGCGCTTCCTGCCCAAGCAACTGCTTACCTAAAACATTAGCGCTCAACACGATTGGCTGAAGGTATGGAAGCATACGCCCTTGTATCTCGGCGCAATCGCCCAGAGCGAATACATTGTTCGCAGAAGTCTGCAGCTTAGCGTCAACAGCAATGCCTTTCCCAACCTCTAATCCACAAGCATTCGCTAATTGAGTGTTTGAACGTAAGCCAGCGGCAGAAATCACTACATCAGTATCGATCACTTCACCGCTGTTCAAAGTCGCTACCAACGAATCGGCGGTACGATTCACCTCAACAACCCCATTTCCCAACGCCAGTTGAATGCCTTGCTGCTTAAGTTGGCTTTCCAGAGGCAACGCCACAAACTCAGGAATAAGATTGGCAAGCAAGCGTTGGTTTGATTCAACCACCGTAACGGCTTTGCCGCTGCTCGCAATATCCATTGCAATCTCAACGCCAATCAAACCACCACCGATAACCATTACGCGCTTTGCTTGACTGATTCGCTCTTCTGCGAGCTGATACTCTTGTAACGAATTGAGCGTTAGGACATCGCCAGAAGCATCACCTCGCATTGGAGGAACAAAGGCTTTCGCGCCCGTTGCAAAAATCAGTTTGGAGTACGCATAAACTTGTCCATCTGCTACCACTTGTTGGGCTTGCGTATCCACACTCTCAATTTTAGTGTGGGTTAATAACTCGATATGGTGCTCTTGGGCAAACGCTTCTCCCGTTTTTACCACCAGATCCCTCGCGGTCTGTTTTCTACTGAACACATGGCTCAAATCAGGCTTGTTATACTCCGCACCGTCATCAGCGGTGAATACTTGAATTGACACCTGTGCATCCATTCGACGCACAGTTTTAACCAGTTGATAGGCAGCAAAGCCACTGCCTATGATTACTATTGGTGCTTGCATCACAGCTCCTCACCCCTTGAACTCAACAAATACATCTTTACCCAAGTGACATTCAGGGCAGAGGAAGTAGTCCGGAACGTCTGACCACGTGGTACCCGCTTCAATTCCTTGATTAGGCTCACCCTGAGCAGGGTCATACACCCAGTTACAAACGGTGCAAATCATGCACTGGCAATCTGATGGATGTGCTTCTGAGCTTGGATTAATAAGCTCCCTTTCGACCACGGCTTGCGTTTCTACTTGTACAACGGGCTGTGATTGAACTTGCGGTTCAGACGCAGCCATCATCGGAGACGCAGCAGGACTTGTTAGTGGATGTTTCGCCCACAATTTCGCGATGCTCTTGCCATGTTCACGACACTCACGCATCGCTTTACCATCTGGTCGCCATTTGGTTTTCAAGCTGACTGCCGTTTCAAAACCCGCATCGGTCAACCGTGCGTGGATACGGTCTACCGCACCACCATTCCAACCGTAGCTACCGAATGCAGCGGCTTTTTTCGCTTTAAAGCGCAGACCGGTAATTTCTTCTAGCATGCCTGCGATCTTCGGCATCATGACGTTATTCATGGTAGACGAACCAACCAAGATGCCTTTAGAGCGGAACACATTGGCGAGAATTTCATTCTTATCGTGCTTAGACACATTGAAGACTTTAACTGCGACACCCGGGTCAACATCGTGGATGCCCTGTGCAATCGCGTCCGCCATCATTCGGGTATTGTTCGACATAGAATCGTAGAAGATGGTAATACGATCTTCTTGGTAGTTATCCGCCCATTCCAAATATTGCTCGATGATTTGAACTGGGTTATCGCGCCATACAATACCGTGTGAAGTTGCAATCATGTCGACAGGCAAATTAAAGCTCAACACTTCTTTGATTTTAGCGGTTACCAAGCTGCTGAATGGCGTTAGGATGTTTGAGTAGTAACGCAGACACTGTTCCATCAACTCATTTTGGTCCACCTCATCGTTGAACAAACGCTCATCGCAGTAGTGCTGACCAAATGCGTCATTACTGAATAGCACCGCATCGCCCGTTAGGTATGTCATCATACTGTCTGGCCAGTGCAACATCGGCGCTTCTACAAATACCAATTGTTTACCGTTACCAATATCGATGCTGTCACCCGTTTTTACCGTTTTAAAGTTCCATTCGGGATGATGGTGATGACCCACAATCGAATCAATCGCCGCTTCTGTACAGTAAATTGGCGTGTTCGGAATCTTCTCCATCAATGCAGACAATGCGCCTGAGTGATCTTCTTCTGCATGGTTCACGACGATAAAATCGATCGTCTTAAGATCGATTTCCATTTCTAGGTTCTGGATAAATTGCTGGCTGAATCGATGCTCGACCGTATCGATCAGCACCGTTTTTTCTTCACGAATTAGATAACTGTTGTAGCTGGTACCTTTTGTCATTTTGTATTCTGTACCGTGGAAGTCTTGAACTTCCCAATCGCGTTGACCTACCCAGTGGATATTGTTTTTTACGTGAATTGTCATAATTACTACCTTGAATGACGGGATAAACAAAAATAATTTCTTCTTGTATTGCACTGGGCATGCCAACTTTTAATTGCTATATATTTCAATAATTTAATTAAAACACAACTTTAACAACTGTCATTAAGACACAGTTAAAAATTGTCATTAAGACACTACAATAGTCATATTGACACAATTGGTATTGGCTATGACTTCTTTAATCGCGCAATGGCTACACATCACGCAAGACCTAAATTCAGCGCTCACTCGGCAAGCTCGATTTGATACCTTATTAACAACGATTCGCGAGATATTAAAATGTGATGCTTCTGCTCTTCTTTTGTATGAAGATCAGCACTTTAAGCCGCTGGCTATCAATGGCTTAGCAAAGGAAGTATTGGGACGCCGTTTTTCTATAAACCAACACCCGAGATTGGAAGCCATTGCACGCGCTGGCGATATCGTACGGTTTCCATCGAATAGCGACTTACCAGATCCCTATGACGGGTTAATTCCGAACCACGACGACAAGCTGCACGTCCATTCATGTATTGGTCTCCCTTTGCTGATCGACGATCAATTGATTGGCGCGATCACTATTGATGCCTTCGACCCGAATCAGTTCGATGGTTTACTCAATCAAGAACTACGCTTTGTAAGTGCGTTAGCCGCGGGGGGCTTGCACACAGCTCTACTACTGGAGCAGTTAGAAACACAAGCAAGCTTGCCACGTGGGTCTTACACTGAGAAACGTACGCTAAGCAACGAAATCATTGGCAAATCTGCTGGGATGAAAGCACTTCAAGAGCAAATCGATGCGGTGGCAGATACCGAGCTATCAGTGTTGATAATGGGTGAAACAGGGGTTGGTAAAGAGCTCGTCGCAAACGCAATTCATCATCGCTCTCACCGAGCCAATAATACCTTGGTGTACTTAAACTGTGCCGCGTTACCTGAATCTGTCGCAGAGAGTGAACTTTTTGGTCATATCAAAGGTGCTTTTACTGGTGCTATCAGTAATCGGAAAGGTAAGTTCGAGCAAGCCGACGGTGGCACACTATTCTTGGATGAAGTTGGCGAACTTTCTCTGGAGTTGCAAGCCAAGCTACTTCGCGCATTGCAATATGGCGATATCCAGCGTGTTGGGGATGACCGACATATTCGAGTCAACACACGCATTGTGGCGGCAACGAACCGTGTTCTGCATGAAGAAGTAAAAGCTGGCCGTTTCAGAGCAGATTTGTACCACCGTTTGAGTGTATTCCCTCTTCATGTTCCCCCACTTCGTGAACGTGAAGACGATGTCGTGCTACTGGCTGGTTTCTTTGCAGAGCAACTACGCAGCAAGTTGGGGCTGAACAGTGTTCGACTCTCTTCCACTCTAGTTCAAGCACTTAAAGATTACTCTTGGCCGGGCAACGTGCGTGAACTGGAACACGTCATCAAACGAGCGGGCGTGCTTGCCAAAGCTAGAACTCAATCGCTGGATATCGAATTGGTGGAACAAGATTTCGATATCAAAGCGTCGAACAATCAGCCCACCACTGAAGAGTCAGGTATACCTAGCTCTTCATTTGAACTGTCAGACGCTGGTTTAAAGCAAGCCACTGACACCTTCCAAAAAGCCATGATTATAAAAGCACTAGAGCAGAATCAAGGAAACTGGGCTGCAACAGCACGTCAGTTAGAACTCGATAATGGTAATTTACACCGCTTAGCCAAACGGTTAGGTATAAAGTAAAAAAGGATACGGACGGTTTGAATTCCGCAAGAAAATCTATCTCGCTTATGTCAAAATGCACCATCACAATCGAAAAGTCTGTAATGTAATGAACTACCAAGCTGCTATTTTTGATATGGATGGTTTGCTCCTTGATACTGAGCGCGTCTGTATGCGTATTTTCCAAGAAGCATGTGAAGTCCAAAACCTTCCGTTTTATGAAGATGTTTACCTGTCGATCATTGGTCGCAATGCGGCAGGTATTGAAGCAATTTTCCGCAAAGCCTACGGTGAGAACCTAGACCGCCTGCATCATGAATGGCGTACTCGTTACAATGCTGTCGTCAAACACCAAGCCATCCCAGTGAAAAATGGTGTTGTTGAGCTGCTAGAATGGCTGAAAGCACAAGGCTTACCAATCGCAGTAGCGACTTCTACGGCAAAAGAGGTGGCGAAAATCAAACTGGAATTAGCGGGTTTGAGTAAGTACTTCGACAACCTCACCACAGGCTGCGAGGTAAACCACGGTAAACCCGATCCAGAAATCTATTTGCTGGCAGCGAATCGTCTGGATGTAGAACCAAGCCAATGTTTGGCCTTTGAAGATTCCAATAACGGTGTTCGCGCAGCCGTGGCAGCGAATATGGTTACTTATCAGATTCCGGATTTAGTTGAACCTTGCGAAGAGGTAAAACAATTTGGTCATTCCATCGTGCCGTCATTACATGAAGCGTTAGATGTGTTGAAGCAAAATCGCTAAACGTAAACTGCCGCTCTAACTGTTAAAGCTCAGCAATTTGGCTGAGCTTTTTTATGCTTGAGCCTCTCCTCTCACCTTCTCTAATCTACTTCTAATAAACGCCAAGATACTGCTCCAAAGGCTTAATAAGATAGACCTTATCTCTGTACGGGGCGTATTCCTTTCTTTTTTGATTTACCTCACGCCATCGCATGAAATAGGGCCTATGAGTGATCAAATAGTGGAACTAACCAGTACAAGTTTGCAACAAAACGTCAATATACCGCTTGAAGCACGTTTTTCGAGTGAAAATTGGCTGATAATGAGAACTATTGGATGAGATTAATCCAAGTCAGCCCAAAATATAAAATGGAGAGTGTTATATGTCTTTACGTTTATTAGCAGCAACCTTCGCATTAGTAGGAATGAGCTTTGGTGCCCAAGCCAGTGCCGAGTGTGAAGTGTCCCTAGATGCTAACGATATGATGCAGTTTTCTACTAAAACACTGAGCGTTCCAGCGACTTGTAAAGAAGTAAAACTGACGCTAAACCACACAGGTAAAATGCCTGCACAATCAATGGGTCACAACGTCGTTATCGCAGATACCGCTAATCTACAAGCAGTAGGTACGGACGGCATGGCAGCAGGTGCAGAAAACAATTACGTGAAGCCAAATGACGACCGTGTATACGCTCACACAAAAGTGATTGGCGGCGGTGAAAGCACCAGCATTACTTTCAGCACTGAAAAAATGAAAGCTGGCGGCGACTACTCATTCTTCTGCTCGTTCCCTGGTCACTGGGCGATCATGCAGGGTAAATTTGAGTTCAAATAAGAGCTAACTAAGTCAAAACAAGACTCACTATAGGGAAGCCATCGCTTCCCTTTTTATTGCACGTTAGTTAAGCACGTCGATGGATAATCTCATCCAAAGGTACAGGTCTTGCTAAGTAAAACCCTTGAACTTTATCAACCCCACTTGAGCGCACAAAGTCATAGTCAGACTGCGTTTCCACCCCTTCCGCTACGACCTCGCAATTTGCAATATGTCCTAACTTAGCAACCAATCGATACAGCTGCCGTCCACGATGATCGTTAGCGTCCAATAGCAGCGATCTGTCTAGCTTAATCTTGTTAAATGGATACTTGAACAAATGAGGAAACGATGCGTAGCCCGTACCAAAATCATCCATTGTGATACGAACTCCCATACTCTGTAGAGCTTTCATGGTGCTAGTTAAAGAAACTTCATTGTCTAATACGGCTTCTTCAGTAATTTCAATTTCAAGCCATTCAGCCGGGATTCCAAAATAGACCAACCTGCCTTGTAAATGCTGAACAAAATCCACTTGTTGAATGGTAGCAACAGAAACATTAATGGCCACTCTTCGCTGCTCAGATAATCCCATTTCCTTCATATCCGACAACACCTTTTCGAGTACTAGTTTATCGAGCAGTGGCATGGCATCTAACCGATGAAAATCTTCAATAAACGTTGGTGAAAGTAAGTTTCCATCTTCATCTTTATATCGAATAAGCGCTTCGTAAGAATACTGTTCCGCATCCTTTGTTGAGTGCTGCTTTTGATAAAACATCACCAACTCGCCTTCACGAAGAATGGAAGTTAAACGTTTCTGCGCGGATGACTTGCTGATACTCGATGTGTTCGCATCTTTCACACTACTGAGTAGTGATTTAAATAGGGATTGTTCTAAACCATTGTAAGTATTGCTTACACCAAGCTGCCCCACATATTTGCCTGCATAGGCTAGATAAAAAGGTCGATAAATTAGTACACCAATCGCAATCACCACCAGTTGAAGTATCGCCCCCTGTGCATGATGTCCCATTGCAACATAACCACTCAAAAGAGGCGGTGTCATCCAGTTCACAATATTTTCAACAGGCGCAATTAAGCCGGAGGCAATCGCGCAATAGGTGATGATAAAGCTTACCAGCGGCACTAATACAAATGGGACGACCAGAATAGGATTAAAGATGATAGGCAACCCAAATAGCAGCACTTCATTGATGTTGAACATCACCAATGGTGCTGCCGCTAACGCCAGTAAAATATGATTGCGCTCTTTAGCGAACAATAACAGACACAGGAGTAAACTGATGCTATTCCCTGACCCGCCCATGGATAAAAATGCGTCGTAAAAACCTTGGCTAATGACGTTAAGCGACGCTTCGCCTGTTTGCCAAGCAGCCATGTTGGCTTCGGTCGCAGCGTATATTTGCTGCTTGATGGCAAACAACATGTTGTGACCATTAATGCCCGCCGCTCCCAATAAGCTCAAGATGGATTGATAAAATAATCCTCCTGTGAACGTCAGCGGATCAAAGTTAAGTCCTGCCACTGTTGTAGTAAAAGCATCCATCACCGCTGCGGTGACATGAGATAAGCAAACCGCAAATAAAACGAATACGAAAAAATGTAAGACATCTTTAAAAAGACGGGAAGAGAAGTCCATTGCTTGAGGATCAAGCAGCTCAATTCGGAAACTTTTACAATAAACGTATGACACTGTTGCACTAAAGAGTGCTAATAACGGGTTATTCGGCAACATGTAATTACTAGAAAGGCTGTCATTCTCTATTGAAATTAAATAGAACATGACCAACGAATAAATGATGATAATCGCGCTCGACACATTCACTTTATGCGATAAATAGTAACCAGCCACAATGCAAAACGCTGTGGGATATAAGTTGATTAAAATATCAGAAAGATGGAACAATAACTGAGAAACCTCTGACATCCCTAGGATTCTAGAAGCGTGACCCAAAAAGATGGCAAGTGCGTTAGATAGCGTCAGCGGTAACAGCAATAAGGCAATAGATGCGAGATCAGTAAGATAAGATTTAGATCCAAGTCGCCATTTATCTGTAAATACCGTTAGACGATGAAAGGGGTCAAATACGCGTTCACGACGAGTGTGCATGGTGAGTTCTTATATTAAGTAATAATCATCGGCTGCGAAATAGGCAGCCGTAAATGCAACGGCCAGACTCAGTAACGTATTATTTGGTGGATAATTTTTAGTGTTTCTATTGGCTAAAACAATAGTTTGAATTGCCAGTCACAGCGCAAAGATGTCGCAAGTGCAATTTAACGATTATATACCCCTTGATCCAATGAGATTATTATCCTTAACGATAAAAGCCATACCAAGCATCTCGATATGGCTATCGTTAAAACTGATGTATATACCCAAATGACTTCAAGAAGGAGGCTTCGGTGACACGCCCTTAACGGGCGAGTTGATTTGGCTCACATACACTGTGAACGATTTTTGATTTAGCACGAGTAGAACTTCAAGTCGTTGTCTCGTCTGTAAAAAAATCATTCAATCCCGTGTAGCTCTTTCCAGTTTCCTGGATGAACCACGTAGCCGAACAGGGCATGCCCACCATAAACCAGCTCGGTTCCTTCCGGGATCCACAGCATCTGACCTGGGTGCACAAAATGTGTCTCACCGTTTGCGGTCAGCTCGAAACAGCCTTCAATCACAAAAATAACCTCATCATAAAGCACCGTCCAAGCCACTTGAGCGCCTTCCCATTTAGCAAAGCCTACGCCAATGTTTGGTGAAATTTCCGGGCTTAACGCTCGGGCTACGTACGCCATTCCCGGCGTATCACCACGAACATTAAAATCTAGGTTTTTACTATCAACGAGTTTGACTTGCTTCATAATTCACTCCGGCTTTGCCATTTTGCTAATTGGATACGCGTTTTTACTCCCATGCCTAAAAAAGGCTCTGGCGGATTCAAACAAGGCATTCCTGTCACTTGCTGTATGTCATCCAATGATTTAGATGTCGCACCAACAACATAGTCAGCTAACAGCGTTCCAGAAATGGTTCCCCACGCAGCACCAACACCATTGTCACAAGCGCTGGCATAAACACCTTCATCTAATTGACCAAAAAAGTTAGTAAAGTTACGAGAAATGGCATATACCCCACCCCATGTGTGAGTAAATGGTACGTCGGCCAGCTCGGGGTAACGCGCCAAAAAGACTTGACGATGATCGTCTCGGATTTGCTCTCTGACTTTATCGTTCATGCTTGAGCCATATTTCGGCACGTGTTTGTAAGTATTTCGGATCAAAATACGTCGATCGGCGGTCATACGTAACGTCGTTCCCGCATGATCTGCTGGAGTTAAACCCCAATTCAGCTCACCTCCGTATCGTTGCATTTCTGCGTCGGTCAATGGACGCGTCCAGCTTGCAAACGTCATCACTGGCAGTAATCTGTTTTTAAGGTAACCAAACTCACGAGTAAAAATGCTGGTGCCAAGTAACAGTTCAGTGGTTTCAACAGAACCACTATCTCCATGTAATACCCAGTAACCGTTTTCTTTACTGAGTTTGCGGATTGGCGAGTTTTCTAACACCTCGACATTCTCTGGAAGGCTTTCCCCTAGCCCACGCACCAGAGCAGCAGGTTGCATTAAATAACCACCTGGCGTGTAAATTGCGCGGCTGTAGTAATTTGTCCCTAAGACTTTCGCCAGCTCACTGCCATTAACATGGAAGTATGGTTCGCCAAGGTCTTTCATTAGGTGCTCAAAGTGATCGAGATACGCTTCACCGCGCGCCCCTACGGCTCCTTGATATTTGCCCTTTGCTGACCAATGACAAGAAATACTGTGCTTCGACACTAAAGTGTCTAGCTGAGCAATCGCAGAACGGTTGAGCGATAATAACTTTTGTTTGTGCTCAGAATCGGGATGCTCAAGTGAAAACTTATGAGGCAAATCGATCACAAAGCCCGAATTTCTCCCTGACGCCCCTTGGCCGATACGTTGCGCATCAATCAGTATAATTCGTGCGTTAGGCTGAAGCTCAGCTAAACGTCTTGCCATAGCTAGTCCAGCGAAACCGGCACCTAGCACGGCATAGTCAGCAGTTTGTTTACCTTTTAACGCTGGTTTTTCTGCAATACTTGGCAACGCATGGTACCAACCACATGTTGCATCATCATTGGGTAAATGAATCATCTTCTTTCTCCGTTACGCTGCTGACAGTTTCAATGACAATTGATCTAGCCAAGGACCTCGTAATGACTGTACTTTTCTTCCTAGCAACGCAAAGCCAAGCATCGTTCCCTCAGGAGAATAAAACGCAGCGGTCAATTCATCTGCCTGACTCTCGATGTACCATTGTCCCAGTTCGTTCGGGGCAACCGGGAAAATAGTGAGTGGAAGAATCGGCGTTTTTACAATCACAGGAGTTGGCGTCAACGAGATTGACGCGACATCGCCTAGCAAGCTTTTCGCTACGGAAGGAATCATTTGATTAATCGGCGCAATATACGGCTGCCAACCTTGCTCGGTTTCAACACAGTCGCCTAGCGAGTAAATACTCTCATCACTCGTCTGGCCGAATTGATTCACTTTAATGCCGCGGCCCACTTCGAGCCCTGCTTGCTCAGCCAGCGATACATTTGGCTTGAGCCCAACCGCGCTTAGCACTAGGTCTGCTTCAATCTGCTTGCCACTGTTTAGATGCAAAACCGCGCTTGATTCGGACCTTGGCTCGATTCTGGCGATACTGTCTTGTAGAGCCCATTGCACGCCTCGATCTGCAAGTGCACTTTGTAATGATTCACCCAACTGTTGCGGGATCAAACGCTCCATTGGCCATTGACCTAACCCGATAACTGTTACTTCATAACCGCTTTCGATCAGGTCATTCGCGAACTCACAGCCAATTAAGCCATCGCCGAGGATCGCGATGCGCTTTTCGTTCTGTAGCTGGGTTCTGAAACGGCGGTAATCAACTAAGTCGTTCACACTCATAACACAAGAGCGATCACCCTCAATTGGGGTTTCAATCGGTGATGCACCTGTTGCCAGTACCAAGCGACTGTAGGCGTATTTACCGATAGAGGTGTGTAGCGTTGAATTGGCACGATCGATCTTTTCAACGCGGGTATGCGGGTAAACGCGGATATTGAGACGGCTTTCCCACTCCAACGCGCTTTCACTTTGTAGCGCGTCGCCGTCTTTGTTCATGACCAGTGCATTAGACAATGCAGGCTTGCTGTACAGTGCGCCATCATCAGCGGTAAAGACAGTGATCGGAACCGTTTCAGATTGCGCTCTAAGTGCCGCTGCCAACTGGTAACCACTGTGGCCACTACCGATGATAACAATAGGGTCAGCTGAAAATATAGGCTGAGTGACTTCAGATGGAAGTGGCTGAGCCGCATTTGGCTGAACAGACGATCCTACCGACACCGAAGACACTGCCGCGACCTCTTCTACTGGCTCATCGTCGGTGATTTCGATCATTTCAAAATCGGCCTTACCCACTAAACAGTCGGGGCATAACCAATCATCCGGCACATCTTCCCATGCTGTTCCTGGTGCAATGCCATCGGATGGCCAACCTTGTGCTTCATCATAGATTAAGCCGCAAATAATACAGAGCCACTTTCTCATCACTTTTACTCCAACTACCTTGTTCAGAATTTCCGTGTTTACAAACCACTGTCAGATTTGTAGCGATTCCATCAACCTCGCCCTAGCTTGTGGTCTGAAATCCAAGCCGGTGCGAGGTGATGAAAATCAAGTTACACGGTAGCTATACGTTGCTGTCTTGCTGCAAACGAATGGCAATATTGCGTGTCTGGACATAGCTATAAATCGCTTCTTGTCCTTTTTCTCGCCCAAAACCGGACAAGCCCACGCCACCAAATGGTGTTTCGATACCACCAGCAAACCATTCATTGATGAACACTTGCCCACCACGCAGTTGCTGCGCCACACGCAATGTTTGGTTTAGGCTTTCACCAAAGACACCAGCGACCAGGCCAAAATCGGTGCCATTCGCGATTTCGATTGCTTCTTGCTCAGTTTCAAACGGTGTAATCACCAACACAGGACCAAACACTTCTTCTTGTGCAATGCGCATATCTGGCGTGGCTTCAATCACTGTTGGAGCGACAAAGTAGCCCGATAGATCAGGTGCGTAGCCACCCGTCAGAATGTTCGCGCCGTCGGCTTTTGCTTGCTCTATCATTTCAAGCACGCGCGCTTGTTGATCAGCGGATACCAACGGTGTGATGTCTGGCTGGCTTTCACCTTGACCAATGGTTAGGCCTTGCGCCATTTTCACTACCGCCGCTTTTACTTCTTCATAACGCTCTTTTTGAATTAGCAAACGAGACATTGCCGAACACACTTGACCCGCGTTAAAGAAAATACCGACTTGAACGCTTTGTAAAAGCGTTTCAAGACTCACATCTTTCAGTGCAATAGCGGCCGATTTACCACCCAGCTCCATCACAGATGGTGTGGCGCGTTGCGCTGAATCTTTCAGTATGCGTTGGCCGGTCGGCACAGAACCCGTAAAGACAATTTGATCAACGTCTTGATGCTGCACCAAATGACTGCCAACCACAGAACCTTTGCCACATAGCAGGTTAATCGTGCCTTTCGGGAAGCCCGCTTTTTCAATCGCTTTAATCAACAGTGTCATGGCAAGTGGAGAAATCTCTGGCGATTTGATAACCACTGCATTACCAGCAGCTAATGCTGGTGCCAATGAGCGTGCACAAATAGAAACTGGGAAATTCCACGGCACAATCTGCACTGACACACCAAACGGCACATATTGGGTGAAATCGACATAGCCTTTACCCAACGGAATTGACGTGCCTTCCAGCTTGTCGGCCATGCCAGCGTAGTATTCGAAGTAACGTGCCGACTCTAAAAACTCATCTTTGGCATCTTGCAAAGATTTCCCATTTTCACGACAGGCAACTAACCCACCTTCATCAACCATTTCACGAATAGCTGCGGCGGCTTTTAACATCCACTCGGTTCTGACGGCGGGACGAACGTCCGAAAGAAGGCCTTGATTGACCACTCGGCGTGCCGCTGCCATTGCGCGATCGGCATCGGTGATAGTGGCTTCTGCAATCGTCGCATACGCTTCGGCTGTGCCAGGATTCATGACGGTCAGCGCTTGCTCTGAATCGCACCACTCACCATCAATATAATTAAGGTAATGCATCATCTTACTGCTCCAGTGCCGCTTTCACTTGCTTTGCCAACCAGGTTTGGAAGAAATGCGTCGGAACATCCATTTCTGGTGAGAACACGCCACCACTAAAGCCAGGTGAGTAACGACCTTCCTGCATACCTTCGACCGCTCCAATATCTTCGCCGAACACGACTCGCCACGACTCAACGGTAGCAGTACGACACGCAGCAAACTCATCTTTTGTTGCTTCATCACCCACATAGAAAACGCGTAGGTGCTCAACACTCTTATTCGCAGTGATTGGTTCAATCATCATTGCAAAGGCATGATCGGCTTGAATACCAAGCAACACGTTTGGAAAGAGTGCAACGTATTCTGCATGACGCAGTTTATCTTCTGGCCAGCTTGGAAACTTAGGTAAGTGTGTTCCTGCTGTATCAGAAAGGTTGTACGCGAGACTACCTTGACCAGCAAAGCGCTCTGCAAACATGATGTTGTAGTGATCCTCTAGGCGAGAATAACTGTTCAAACTCGGATGCACCCAAGGTAAGTGGTAAGCCTCACAGTAGTTTTCTACGGCAAGCTTCCAGTTACTTTTCACTTCGATCTCTAAGTTGCCACCCATGTTCACTCGGCGAAGAAGACCTAACCCATCTCCACCTAAGAACTGCTGCCAACGTTGCTCTAGCGGCGCGATATGCTCTTCAAAGCTTTCTGCATTGCCCGATAAGTTAACGAATACCATGTCCATCCAAACGGCTGAACGAAGTGGCTTAAGGCCGTGTTTTTCACACTTAAATCGATCATCTTTGTGTTTTGCGATACCACCGATGTGTGGTGTGCCTTTTAGATTGCCGTCAAGATCGTACGTCCATGAATGGTAAGGACAGCGAATCATGCCTTGAACTTCGCCCGCTTCATGCACCAGCTTCATACCTCGGTGGCTACATACGTTGTGGAAGACTTGGACTTCACCTTGACGATTTCTCATCATGAGTAGTGGAAGGTTCATGAAATCAAGTGGCATCACATAACCATTTTTAAGCAGGTCTGATGCAAAACCAATGCATACCCAAGTGTTACCAAACACCTGATCACGCTCAAAAGTAAAATACTCTTCGCTGGTGTAGGCCTGATTCGGCATACCTGTTGCTTCACTGATTGGATTCAGTACATTATCAACAAGTTCAACAGGAATAATGGTTTGGTTGACATTGCTCATATTCTTATCTCCGAGAGTCGAGTTGCATCCAGTGCGTACAACATCGTGTTGTGTTAGTGGAGATGATTTTGATTAACAACCCAGCAACAAACAAACGACTTTTTCGCCGGGTTTGGATGAGTTTTTGTCATTCATGCATTGATCTCAAACAACAAAATAACCTTTTAATTAACAAGGTTCTTCTTGTCATGATTAATACTCATTAACCGATGAGTATTAATCAGTTGAAACACAAAAGCCCTCTCTCTACTCTCTTTCAAAAATTAACAATAACGCAACAAACAATAACGCTAAAACAAACGCACTGTGAGGGATGCCTATGAGAGCAACATCTGGGATATTGAAAGGACTCAATCCGACTGTGACAATCGCATCAAAGATCGTCGTTATCGGTTTTGTACTTTTCTGCGCCATTCTCGCCAACCAAGCGGGCCAATACTTCGAAACGATTTCCGGCATTTTGCTGCAGAATATGAAGTGGTTTTACATCGGACTTGTTTCACTCGTTGTCGGTTTTCTTCTTTACCTTATGGTTAGTCGATATGGACATATTCGTTTGAGTAAAGATGACGAAAAACCAGAGTTTAGTTATTTGTCTTGGGTATCCATGCTTTTTTCCGGAGGCATGGGGATAGGCTTAATTTTCTGGTCGGTCGCCGAACCGATGTGGCATTACGCTGACAACCCATTTACTCAAGGCCTGACCAATGAAGCCGCAACAACATCAATGAAACTGACATTCTTTCACTGGGGTCTACATCCTTGGTCTGTCTTTATTATTGTTGCACTCGCATTAGCCTACTTTTCCTACCGTAAAGATCTGCCTTTTACTCTACGCTCTATCTTGTACCCTTTGATTGGCGATCGTATTTATGGGCCTATCGGGCACACGGTTGATATCCTAACAGTCGCGGTGACTGCTTTCGGTATCTCTCAAACCTTGGGGATGGGAGTTATCCAAATAAACTCTGGTTTGAATCAAGCCTTTGGTCTAGACATTAGTTTGGGGATTCAACTCTTTATTATCGTTTCCCTTTGTACTTGTGCGGTTGCGTCGGTGCTATCTGGTGTAGGGAAAGGTATTCGCCGTTTATCAGAATGGAACATGCTGCTTTCACTCGCACTCGTGCTGGTCGTACTTTATATTGGCCCAACTCGCTATATCTTAAATACGCTACTTGAAAGCACGGGGCTTTATGCACAAAACATTGTCGGTATGAGCTTATGGAGCGATGCACAGAATGACTCTGGCTGGCAAAACTGGTGGACGGCTTATTACTGGCCTTGGTGGATGACTTGGGCACCTTTCGTTGGCATGTTTGTAGCTCGTATCTCTAAAGGGCGCACAATACGTGAGCTTATCGGAGGTGCTCTCATAGTTCCTACGCTGATCACGTTTTTATGGATTTCAGTATTTGGTGGCGCAGCGTTAAAGGTAGAGCAAGACGCTCGTGTTGCTCATCAAGAGTAAGTCACTGCGGCACAAGAAGCCAAACAAACACCACCTGCAGATTTTTCTGGAGGCCCGATTCTTGAAGCGACCAAAGCTGATACGACACGCGCTTTGTTTACGCTATTCGACAACCTAGATACAGGTATGTTTGGTAAACTACTTAGCGTACTTGCGTGTTTATTACTCGGTACTTATTTCATTACCTCCGCGGACTCGGGTACCCTAGTTCTATGTACCCTCGATGCCGCTGGACACAGTGAACCTCCCACGTCTATACGCGTATTGTGGGGGATCATGATCGCCGCCATTGCGGGAGTGCTTCTATATGCAGGAGGGTTAAAAGCAATGCAAACGGCCTCCATTATTGCCGGTTTCCCTATCGCGATTTTTATCGCGGTGATGAGCTTAACGCTGTTCCATAGTATTCGACGCGAACCTAAGCCATGGGCAATGCTTCCTGAGCATGTTCACCCAGAGCAAGAGAAACTTGATGGTCCTGTTGAACCGCTTGTTGAAAGCAAAACGGTAGCTTCTGAACCTATTACTTCAACATCCTCGCTGAAAGATGATTCGACACTCAATCAAGGACCAGCACTCACTTAGTGCGTCATTTCATCCAATCAATTCAAACAAAGCGGGAACTGATATTCCCGCTTTTTTAACATGACCAAACTCTGTTCTTTTCTCTGCTTATTGATTTAGGCTAGGCCTCGGTCACCCACTTCATCTGGCAACTGATGCAAAAGCCATTCTCTAAAACGTTTGACGCTTGCTGGGATTAAACCTCTATTTTTAGGTTCAAGCATAGAAAAATTGGAAGGTGTTGAAAGAACGTGTTCGACTGGCCTAACCAAAGCACCGCTTTGTAAATAGTCGTCCACTAATGAGCCCCAGGCTAACGCGATGCCCTGACCATTAATTGCCGCTTGTAACAGCATTGGATAGTTATTGATGTTCATGCGATTACGAGGCGAAATATTTGGCAACCCTACACTCGCAAACCACTGCTCCCAATTCACCCAGTCTCTTTGAGACTCTTCCAGATAGAGTAACGTTTTATTGAAGATTTCTTCTGGCTCACTAGGCTGGCCGATTTTCTCTAAATAAAGCGGGCTACACACAGGGAATACTTCTTCTGAAAATAGCGTTGTCACATCCATTTCCGCAGGTGGAGTGCGACAATAAAACAAGGCGATATCGCAATCTAATCGGCGTAAGTCCAACACATTATCTGAGGCCAATATCCTTATATCGATGTCATCATGTTCATTTTGAAATTGAGCAACCTTAGGCAACAACCACAAGGCTGCCATTGCATTTGTCGTCGCAACCGTGATCTTTTGTTCGCCCTGCCATTTCTTCACTTCACCCGTGATTTGAGCAATATCGAGCAAAGATTGGCTGACAGCTTGATAATATTGAAGACCTGTAGGCGTTAAGTTAATGCTTCGATTGGCTCGCGTGAACATAGCCTTGCCTAAGTATTCTTCTAATTGTCTAATTTGGCGACTGATAGCACCTTGGGTCACGTTTAGCTCGTCAGCGGCTAACGTAAAACTCAAGTGCCGCGCCGATGCTTCAAACGCAACGAGGCTATTTAAAGGTGGGAGGGGTTTGATTTTCATGTATCTTCCAGTAAGGCAGTATTGTAATTATTTTTATTCCCGGCAATCTTATGTTGCACGTGGATAATGCCATTCTGGACAACACCTCAAAAACGACAATTTATAAATGATAAAAAATAGAGATGAATCATAAATTGTTGTGAGAGAGGCAACCGTATACAGTTTCGTGGCTACAACGAGCACAAAAAAGAGGAGCAGTTACTCCTCTTATGCCTAGCCTTTTGCTCACTTTCTCCGAGTTAGCCCATTTACCCTATTGCCAATTTAGTGCTCGCGTAACGCGCTTTTTTCTTTCTTGGACTGGCTAAGAAGTACGCCAAAGTAAGGGGGCCTAATCGTCCCATAAACATCATGAAGATGATCACTAACTCACCCGGTTCGGACAAACTGCCCGTTAAGCCTCGCGACAAACCAACCGTACCCAGTGCCGAGACCGCTTCGAACATAATGTCTAACATAGACGCTTTCTCTGTCAGTAACAGCGTGAATATGGCAAACCAAGTCACACCCACCGAGATCAGAGTCAGCGCCAATGCCTTGCTGATGGTCTCTTTGGGAATCTCGCGTTGAAAGGCATAGGTTGCTTCATCACGACGTAAATAGCTGTAAGTTGCCAAGACTAACACCATAAATGTCACAACTTTAATACCACTTGCCGTGCTCAGTGATCCACCGC
The DNA here is from genome assembly GCF_020515785.1 of Vibrio sp. E14. Classification (NCBI taxonomy): domain Bacteria; kingdom Pseudomonadati; phylum Pseudomonadota; class Gammaproteobacteria; order Vibrionales; family Vibrionaceae; genus Vibrio; species Vibrio sp. E14. The sequence goes on along the minus strand of NZ_JAHPJI010000003.1, from coordinate 489,920 downwards.
CGATAAACATCAACACCAGAATGATCGCCGTTGTGGCATCTTCCAACTGATCGATAGCTAAAGTGTTGAACCCTGCCGTTCTTGGCGTCACCGCTTGAAACCACGATGCCCACCATTTCCCTGCTTCGCTCAACGGGGCAAGCGTGTTGGGGTTGTCATATTCAATCAGGTAAATCGCGATAAGTGCCACCACGTTAATGATCATCGTGCCTAAGATCATCATTCGACTGTAAACGGTGAGTCGGTGCCAACGGCGATTGCGTTTTAAGTCAATCCAAACCGAGAAGCCTAAACCACCAATAATAAACAAACTGGTAATGGTGAAGTTAACGACCGGGTCGTCCACGTAAGGCATTAAGCTATCGGTACTCAACGCAAAACCTGCATTGTTAAACGCACTGATGGTGTAGAAGAAACCATGGAACAAACTGGTTTTCCAGCCCAGCTCTTCACTCCAATAAACGCTCAAAATAGTGAAACCAATAAGTTCAACGAGCAGAGCGAACATCAATACAGATTTAGCGGTGGCAATGAGTGTCGATGAGTCAGTCTGGTTGAACGCCTCTCTCGCGACTGCTCGCTCCAAAAAGCCAATTTTTCCGCCCAGAGCCAGCAAGGTCACGATAGCAAACGTCATCAAACCTAGGCCACCACATTGAATCAGGAAGGCAATAACCACCTGCCCAAAAGGCGTAAACGCCGTGCCCGTGTCTACCACAACTAATCCCGTCACCGTAATGGCCGATGTCGCAGTAAACAGGCTTTGAATCCAAGTAATGGGCTCTGTGGTGGCAATCGGCAGTTTGAGTAAAACTGTGCCGAGCATGATCAAGCACGCAAAGCTGAGGCTAAGTATTAATGGCGGAGCGCCCAACAATTTTTTGCCCGCTTTGGGTTTTCGCTCGATTGGGATAATAGAGGGATGCCACAAAACCATGTTACACCAACCTTGGAGCGACGTATTTCAGCTCAGCGCGACTACCGCAAAGCAACAGCGTGTCGAACTCATTAAGCACAAACTCATCATTGATATTGGTGTAGACGGCTTCTTCGCGCTTCACCAAGATTGGCTGAATGTTGTAACTGCCTCGGCTGATCAACTTAGAAAGCGGCGTATCGTGCAGATTGGATTTAACGTGGATTTCCACCACATACAAGCCATGCCCCATTTCTAAATAGTTGTTCACCATCGGATAGTTGAGTGCCTGCGCGACTCTTACGCCCATCTCCTCTTCAGGATGAATAATACGTTGTACACCAAGCTTAGACACGATGGTATGGTGCGCTTTGGTGCTCGCTTTGACCCAAATGGATTTCACACCCAGATTTTTCAGCGCCAGCGTACACAACAAACTGGCTTGCATGTCTTCACCAATCGCCACCAACACCACATCACTGTTCGCTAGCGCTAACTCTCTGAGTGCGCCTTCGTCTGTTGCGTCACATATGACCGCTTGCGTTAACTCTTCGACGTATTTCTCGACGATTTTCGGGTCGCTATCCACACCCGTTACGGTGTGTCCAAGATGAATAAGTTCTAAGCTGGCGGCAACGCCAAATCGCCCTAAACCAATTACTGTAAAGTGAGCCATATCAATCCCTAACTGTGTTTTATGTATAGAAAATGCAAATGCGTTAAGGGCTAGACTGATTTTCCGTCACGGAAAATAGGCAACACGAATCCTGTTCGAGTGCCGATAACCAGCACTAAACCTTGGCATTAACGTTGATTAAATTTGGAATTTAGTGGTGCTTGGACGTCTCAAGCACTAAACGATAACCCAGCCCCGGCTCGGTTTTTAATAGTCGCTGTTCGTCAGCACTATCGTTCAGTTTTTTGCGTAGTTGACTCACTAACACGCGTAAGTAGTGAGTATCTTCGACATGACTTTTTCCCCAAATCACCGCTAGTAAATGAGTTTGCTCAATGAGTTTTCCCGGCTTGAGAATCAACTGTTCAATGAAAGAAAACTCTTTCTTGGTGAGTGGAATTTCCCTCTGATCCAACCAAAATTGGTGAGTACTTTTGATGATTTTGACTCGGCCAGCCACCAGCTCATCAGCGATGGATTGCTCATCCACCAAATCTCGAACCAGCACTTTGATGCGCGCGATGAGCTCTTTTACGCCAAAAGGCTTGCTCAAGTAATCATTCGCGCCCGCTTCTAAAAGGCGAATTTTTTCCTCTTCTTGATCGCGAGCTGTCAGCACTAGCACTGGCGTTTTATACGTCTGACGAAGCGTAGTGAGAAACTCCGTTCCATCGCCGTCGGGCAAGCCTAAATCTAGCAGAATGACATGCGGCGAATACGCTTCGAAACACGATTTGGCTTCTGCAATGGTACTCGCGCCAATGTAATCAAACCCTTCAGCAGACAGCGAAATACGAATAAAGGTATGAATGCGAGGCTCATCGTCCACGACTAAAACTTTGTAACTCACGCCTGCTCTGCTCCTTGATTGAGTGGAAGTCGAATGCGGATCAGCGTCCCTTCTGATACTGGCATAGATTGAATCTCTCCTTGGTGTGCGGTGATGATGCCTTTGGCAACCGCGAGTCCCATTCCGGTTCCTGAATCGGCCGATTTGTTGTTCACGCCGGAATAGAAAAGGTTGAATATTTTTTCCGCATCTTCAGCTTTGATGCCAATCCCCATGTCCCGAACATCAATAACGCACGACGAACCCTGCTTAGAAAGTGAAACCTCAACAGATTCATTCTCTGGTGAAAATCGCATGGCATTATCCAGCACATTAAAAATCGCTTGTTCGATGAGCGAACGACTTACTGATAAATAACCAACGGAATCATCCATATTCATGGACACTTTCTCGGTGTAATTCGGCAAACGAGAAACCGCATCCCGCACAATATTCGCAATAGGCTCATCTTTTTTGGTAATTTTTAATGTGCCGTGTTGGAGCTTAGTCGCCTGTAAGAGGTTCTCTATATATTGATGCAAGCGGTGGCTTTCTGAAGTCGCACTGTCGAGCAATTCTTTGCGCTCTAAGTCATTGAGCTTGGGCATGTACTCGTTGAGTGTGGTCAGTGTTCCAATAATGGTTGCCAGCGGCGTGCGTAGGTCATGGGACACCGATAGCAGGATGCTGTTTTGCAGCTTGGTTTGTTTTAACTCGCCCTGCTGCCGACGATAAAGATCCGCGAAGGTGCTGGTGATAAATGCCACCACCATAAACACGACTAGATTAAAAATGTCTTCCGGACGAAACATCTGCAAAGAATAACGAGGCGTCGTGAAAAAGAAGTTGAAGCTCAGCGCTTCGATCACCGCCGCCGCATAAGCGAATCGCGAGTTGCATTGAAACGCCACCACCACAACTGCTAACTGCAAAATCAGCAGGACCGCAGCTGTAGAGCCAAACAATTGGTCCAACAGCCATGAGGCCACAACCGCGCCAACAATCACGATGGCAGAAAAGAGAAATGTGTTATCTCGCCAATGAGCAAACATAAAGTACATCAACCAAAATTCGATGCAGAAACTTTAGCAAAAGCCCATTCGGAGTTCGCGTAAAAAAAGCGTAAAAAATGCAAGAACGACAGTGAGTTATAGACATAACCATCATTAAGTTGGCCTAACTTAATGAATAATCACAAGTAAACGTCACCCATTGACGCCTACTAACTCGGTATAAACGGCAGACATAAAAAAGAGGAGCATTTGCTCCTCTTTCGTGTAGCGTCATATTAGATGACTTGCAGTTGAGCATCACCTTGCTCAGACAAAAAGCCGCCGGTTTGATGCTTCCACAACTGAGCGTAAACACCACCCAATTGCAGCAGCTCGTAATGCGAGCCTTGCTCAATGATTTTGCCGTCATCCATTACAATCAAACGATCCATCGCGGCAATCGTTGATAAACGGTGAGCAATCGCAATCACTGTTTTTCCTTCCATCAGAACTTCAAGGTTTTCTTGAATTGCCGATTCTACTTCTGAATCAAGTGCAGACGTTGCTTCGTCCATGATCAAAATTGGTGCGTTTTTCAGCAGCACGCGAGCAATCGCCACACGTTGACGTTGACCACCAGACAGCTTCACGCCACGCTCACCCACTTCAACGTCATAGCCAACGTTACCTTGCTCGTCTCGTAGAGATTGAATGAAATCATGAGCATGTGCTTTCTCAGCAGCTGCGATAACGGCATCCATTGAAGCATCTGGATCACCGTAAAGAATGTTCTCTTTAATTGAGCGATGTAGCAAAGAAGTGTCCTGCGTGATCATACCGATATGTTGACGCAGCGACTCTTGTTCGACTTGCGAAATGTCTTGCCCATCAATACAAATCTTACCCGTATTCACATCGTAAAAACGCAGCAACAGGTTAACCAACGTGGATTTACCTGCCCCAGAGCGACCGACAATACCGACTTTTTCGCCCGGTTTGATGGTCAGGTTCAAGTTCTCAAATACCGCCTTTTCATCACTGTAGTTAAAACCTACGTGATCAAAGCAGATCTCACCTTGAGAGATTTGCAGAGGCTTGGCATTTGGTATGTCTTTTACTTCGACGTCGTTTGAAATCGTATTAATACCGTCCACTACCGTACCGATGTTTTCAAACAGTGCACTAACTTCCCACATGATCCACTTCGACATTCCTTGTACGCGCAACGCAATACTAATGGCAATCGCAATAGCACCAATTGTTACAGCGTGATCTAGCCATAGATAAACCGAAATGGCACTGATAGACATCAGCAGTAAATAGTTGATGGCATCGACACTAAACAGCAAACAAGTCACCATGCGCATTTGGCGGTAAACCGTCACCAAAAATTGCGTCATGCTGCTTTCTGCGTATTCCAACTCTCGCTGTGAATGAGCGAATAGTTTTACGGTAGAAATGTTGGTGTAAGAATCGACAATGCGCCCAGTCATTACAGAGCGAGCATCCGCTTGCTCTGTCGCTACTTGTTTCATTTTAGGGATAAAGTAGAACTGGATAACCGCGTACATTCCTATCCAAATCACAATAGGCAACATTAGCAAACCATCGGCTTCGCCCATCATCCAAAGCATCGAAAGAAAATAAACGCTGATATAAACCAGTACATCCACCAGCTTCATGACCGTTTCTCGTACCGCTAACGCACTTTGCATCACTTTGGTCGCAACTCGGCCTGCAAAGTCACGTTGGAAAAATCCAACCGCTTGTTTTAGCAAGTAACGGTGAATCAACCAACGGATAGACATCGGGTAGTTACCCAATAACGTTTGGTGCATCACCATTGAGTGGACAAAACCCAGAGCTGGCATCACAACCGCAACTAAGAACAGCATCATTAGCATGCGATCACCCTGATCTTGCCAGAATGTTGCGCGATCTTGATTAGAGAGAATATCGACGAGCTCACCCATATAACGCAACAGCGTCACCTCAGTAATGGCAATAAGCGCACTGAACACAGCCATGACAAGTAAAGGGGCTTCAAAGCCACGAGTGTAAAAGCGACAGAAGCCAAAAAGTGTCTTCGGTGGCTTTTCGGTTTCCATCTGGGGAAAGGGTTGGGTCAGTTTTTCAAACCAATTGAACATAACAACGACTTTAAGTACCGCGAATGAATTTGCGAACGTTTTACTATCTTTTGATACAAAAGTCAGTAAAATACCGAAACAAAAGTTCAAATGATAATAATTACAATTAAGCTTAGCGTTAATCATAATTGTCGGGAATATATTTATGACAAAGAATAACTTACTGACCATCGCGATCCGTAACGCATTGGTCTGTGCTTTGGCACCAACAGCAGCAGTGGTTGCATTCACAGCACAAGCTCAAGAAGACGTTGTACAAGATGACATTATTGCAATGGAGACCATTACGGTCACTGCGCAAGCACTTAAATTAGAAACCCCTGCGGCAGAAACTCCGCGCAGCGTATCTATCATTTCTGAAGATGAACTTCGTGTTCGTGCACCGCAAAAATTGGACGAAGCATTACGCTACACATCTGGCGTAACCGCTCAGCCTTATGGCGCCGACAACGACACCGATTGGTTCAAAGTTCGCGGTTTTGATGCTGCGACTTACCTAAACGGCAACCGCCTATTCCGCGATGGTTACTACACATGGTTGGTCGAACCTTACGGCCTAGAAAGTGTGGAAGTGGTTAAAGGCCCATCAGCTATTCTGTTTGGTGAATCGGCACCAGGCGGTATCGTGAATGCAGTACAGAAAAAACCAACGTTTACGCCTCAAGGCGAAGTAAAAGTGGAAGTGGGCAACAACCAACACCAGTCTGTGGGTTTTGACATTGCTGATGAAGCAAACGACGATGGCACAATCCGCTACCGTTTGGTTGGCCTGATGACAAGCCAAGATGGCGAACTGGACGGCACCAATAACGAGCGTTTTTATCTAGCGCCAAGCGTCGAGTTCGACATTTCTGACCGCACAATGCTGACCGTTTTGGCCACTTACCTTCGTGATGACGGTGTGCCAACCAACCCATTCTTCCCAGCAGCAGGAACTTTGATTGGTTCTAACTTTGGCAAAATCGATCCTTCGACTAACCTTGGTCAGCCAAACTACGATAAATACGAACGCACGCAGTTCTCTCTAGGTTACTTGCTAGAGCACGACATCAATGACACGTGGTCATTCTCTCAAAACCTCAACTACGGCTCCAATGAGTTGTACTTGCGCAGCTCTTACGCATTCTCAAACAACGATCCTGCAAAAGAAGAATTAGCGCAAGGCATCGTATTCCGTGACGGCAAAAACCAGAGCATCACATTCGACAATAACGCTGTCGGCAACTGGATGACAGACAACGCAGAGCACACGGTGCTTGTCGGTATGGATCTGCAATTCCACAAAACCGATGGAGACGAGCAGGACAACTACGCGTTTGGCACCATCAACCCGTGGAACCCAGTTTACGGCAACTTCACCCCGCTTGATCCTGCCAACAACGTGAAACGTGAGATTGAGAAATCTCAAGCAAGTCTCTATTCGCAATACCAATTGAAACTGCATGAACAGTGGATTGGTAACGTGGGTGCTCGTTACGACTGGGTGAAAACAGAAAACTCTGGCAAAGGCGCAGGCGTTGATCAAAACGAATCTCGTGATGATGGTCAGTTGTCTCTCAGCGCGGGTGTAATGTTCCTTGCAAACAATGGTCTGTCACCTTACGCAAACTACTCTCAGTCGTTTGAAGTGATCAGTACAATTGATACAGCAACCAATGAACTATACAAACCGCTAGAAGGCGAACAAGTAGAAGTAGGTGTGAAGTATGAGCCAGGCTTTATGGATGGCTTTATCAACCTTGCATGGTTCGACATTACGCAAAAGAACGCGTTGGTGACTAACCCTTCAACATGGATCGCGACACAAACGGGGGAAGTGACTTCTCAAGGTATTGAGCTTGAAAGCACGGCGCAGCTAACCGACGATCTAAAACTGATGGCAAGCTACACCTACACTAAAGCGAAAACAGATGAGAGTTTTGGCCAAGGTAAAAAACAAGCCGCACTTATTCCTGAACACCAAGCTTCAGCATGGGTAGACTACAGCGCCTACAGCCTGATTCCAGGCCTCAATATCGGTACTGGTGTGCGCTACGTAGGTGAGTCAAAAGATAACCCTAAGAGCTCGAACCTAACTGTTCCTTCAGTCACTCTTTGGGATGCGTCAGTCACTTACGACATCACTTCACAGTGGCAAGCACAGCTAAACGTGAACAACATTCTGGATAAAGAGTTTGTTTCAGGTTGCGATTACTGGTGTTACTACGGCCAGTCTCGCTCTGTCATGCTAAACGCAAACTACCGCTGGTAATTGAACTTTCTACTCCCCTCTCTTGAGGGGAGTTTTCTCCTAAGAGTCATCCATGTTTCAACTGTCTAATATTGAGATCGTTCGAGGTGGACGTCAGATCCTCGTCATCGACCAACTTAACATCCCAACGAATGAACTAACTGTCGTTTTGGGCCATAACGGTTCAGGCAAATCGACACTGGTGAACCTGCTTTCTGGTCAAATGTCACCAGATAAAGGCACGGTAGCATTAAACGACACTTCCCTTTCATCACTCAAAACCAAAGAGCTGGCAAAGCAGATCGCCTATTTGCCACAAAAGCTGCCCTCCTCGGCTGGTTTAACAGTAGAAGAGCTAGTGCGCTTAGGTCGCTTTCCGTGGCGTGGCGCACTTGGTCGCTGGAAACCTGAAGACAAACAGATCATCGCAGAAGCCATGGCTCTCACTGGCGTAGCTCCGTTTGCTCAAGCATTAGCGGACGATTTATCGGGCGGTGAGCGCCAACGCGCTTGGGTGTCTATGCTGTTGGCTCAACAATCACCGATTTTAATTCTCGATGAGCCAACCTCGGCGCTCGATGTTCACCATCAGTTTCAACTAATGGCGCTGCTGGCGGAACTGAATCGAACCGAGAATGTAGGCATTATCGTGATCCTGCACGATTTGAACTTAGCACTGCGCTATGCAACCCACATTGTTGCGCTCAAGAAAGGTCAAATTGCGTTCGAAGGCAACGCCGACATGTTGCTAGATGAGGATCGCCTTTCTGAGTTGTATGAGTCACCGATTAAGCTCATTGATCATCCAACTCCAGCCAACACATTGGCGAGCCAAAAGGTGGCTGTTGTATGCGCATAATAGCTCGTTTACTTACTGTGGTTACACAATCTGCTTTTCTGTTAGCATTTTTTATGACTAATGCAAATGCAGTCATCACCGTTACCGATGAATATGGTGAGCATAGTTTTGAGCAAGCGCCGCAGCGCGTTATCGCCTTAAATTGGGACATCCTAGAACAAGTTTTGGCGCTAGACGTGGAACCAATTGCCGCCCCCAATTTACCAGGCTACCTCCAATGGGTGGTTAATCCGTATGCGCCAGAGTCAATCGAAGATATTGGAACCCGAGCAGAGCCCAACTTAGAAAAAATAGCCAGTTTGAAACCAGATGTCATCCTTGCTGCGTCTCCACAGCAAGACTTGATTCCGTTACTCAAACAAATTGCTCCGATAATCTATTTACCTAATTTTTCTGAAAATGAGGCTGCGGCCGAGACTGCTATTCGCCACTTTCGTACGCTTGGCAAGCTATTCAATAAAGAGGCATTTGCTGAACAGAAACTGGCACAATTAGACACATCATTTGAGCAAATGCGCCAGCGAATTCGCCACTATTACTCTGAGCCACTCAGTGTTCTGGTGATGCGTTTTTCAACGCCGAATACGGTGTTTCTTGCAACCGAAAATTCCACCACAGACTACGTGGTCAGAAAGCTGGGATTACACGCTCCAATTAAAGAGGCTCCACGCGCGTGGGGCGTAAAGCAAGATCGGATTAATCGACTTCAAAACCTTCAAAACAGCTACGTTCTCTACGTACAACCTTTCCCAGAAGAACGCAAACTGAAAGATTCGACACTTTGGCAAGCGATGCCGTTTGTAAAGAAGCAGCGGGTAAATTCAGTCAGAGCAGTGTGGGCGTATGGCGGTGCTATGTCTTTGCAATACACCGCTGAAGCGATTACCGACAGTCTAATAGAGTTGGCACCAAAGCAATGAGAACGAAACATTATATTGGTTATCTGGCGCTGATTACGTTACTTAGCGTCTTTAGTCTACAAATTGACACTAATTTATCACTCTTCGAACAGTGGCAATTATTAACAAAACCAGAGGTAGCGAGCGAATTTCGTGACGTATTTTTTACGCAAGCTCAGCTTCCTAGGTTAAGTATTACTCTGCTTGTTGGTGCCATGCTTGGTCTCACCGGCAGCTTAATGCAGCAATTAACGCAGAATAACCTCACCTCGCCGTTGACTCTTGGCACCTCTTCTGGTGCTTGGCTTGCATTAGTCGTGGTAAACATTTGGTTCGTCGATTGGGTAGCCGATTACTCTGCATTAGCCGCAATGGCGGGAGCTTTAGTGGCGTTTGGCCTGATCGTATCAATTGCCGGCGTACGTAATATGACAGGTTTGCCGTTGGTCGTTTCGGGGATGGTGATCAATATCTTGCTCGGTTCTATCGCCACAGCCATTATTATTTTAAACGCCCAGTTTGCACAGAATATTTTTATGTGGGGAGCAGGAGACCTTTCTCAATACAGCTGGGATTGGTTTGAATGGTTGCTGCCACGCTCTGCTATTGCAATCGTCATTTTGATCGTCGCACCACGTATTCTGACCTTAATGAAACTAGGACAAGAAGGCGCAGCAGCCCGAGGCTTAGCGGTATTACCTGCTTTTAGCACGTTAATGGTGATGGGTATTTGGCTGGTATCAGCCTCAATCACTGCGGTTGGTATCATCAGTTTTATCGGCTTGTTAACACCAAACATCGCCCGTGCAATGGGAGCGAGAACGCCACGCGACGAATTGATCAGCAGCATGCTAATGGGCGCAATGCTATTAATCATCACAGACTCTGCCGCCATCTCATTAAGCTTATGGTTAGAGGAAACCATTCCTAGCGGCGTAACGGCTGCAGCTATTGGCGCTCCCGCTTTAATTTGGTTTACTCGTAAAAAGCTGACGGCAACCGATCAACTTAACCTTTCAATGAGCCAAGGAAAAACGGCGCTTTCTAAGCGCGCAGTTTGTAGCATAGTGATAATGAGCATCGTCGGGGTTCTGGTTTACTCATTCGTTACCCATGGTATAAACGGGATCCAATGGTCCGTGCCAGGGGAGTTCCAATGGCAATTACGCTGGCCGCGAATGCTAACCGCACTTTCTGTCGGTATTGCGCTATCCGTTGCCGGAATCATTTTGCAACGCATTGTTTACAACCCTCTGGCCAGCCCAGATATTCTCGGTGTGTCTTCCGGAGCCACGTTTGCCATTATTACGACAGGAGTCATCGCTGGGTCACTTCTCTCCGCATTTAACTGGGGTATCGCTTTTTTCGGAAGTATGTCCGTATTGATGTTATTGCTGATTATCGGTAAACGAAGCCATTTTAATCCATCTAACTTCGTGTTGTCCGGCATAGCACTAACGGCACTATTAGAAGCCCTTGTTCAATTTTCGCTAGCTCAAGGTTCTGGTGACAGTTACAAAATTTTATTGTGGCTAACTGGTTCAATTTATCGAGTCACAGCCGACACCGCACTGATGCTATGTTTGGCAATAATGGTTCTGCTTACCGCTGTATTCGCGATTTCTCGCTGGCTAACATTAATTTCCATCGGACGACAATTCTCAAATGCACGAGGACTTAACCCCACCGTAGCCAATACGCTAATGCTCACCATCGTTGCTTTATTATGCGCCTTTTCTACCGCTACAGTTGGTCCGATATCTTTTGTTGGCTTGGTCGCTCCCCATATGGCGATGATGTTAGGAGCAAGAAAAGTGAAAGAGCAACTAAGTGTCGGAGCCTTAATTGGTGCAACCCTAATGTTGTGGGCAGATTGGCTGGGACAAATCGCTATTTATCCAAGTCAGGTCGCAGCTGGCACATTGGTTGCTATTTTAGGCAGTACTTACTTTCTGTTTTTAATGCTGAAAAGTAAATTCAGCTAAGTATTCAGGGAATATAGTTAGAGCTGGAAATACCGTTAGAAAAACAAACCCCGCTATGTTTGATAGCGGGGTTTGTTTTAACTGGCGTACGACACTTCTCTATTTTTCAATCACCACAGGAAAGCGCTGCTCATAAAGTTCCATAAAGTCTTTACGAATCAAATGCTCCAAGTGGTTAGCTTTATCGGTCGGGCAGAAAATCATAACATGCAAAATCTGCTCACCATTGATATTGCTAGAAATATGCATATGTGGCTCTGCACCGGGAAGATCGACCCCAGCGTGTTTTTCAATCATCGCGTTGTAGCGATGCGCAACATCACTGAAGTAGCTACAATGCTCTTCAATCTTGTCGGTCAAGATTGGTAACAGAGGATACAAATTAACGAAGTCTTTCACCACGATAGAAAAATTGTGGTAGACGTAGCGCTTCATAAAATTGAGGTTCTTTACTGGGTAAGTAAAAAACATACTATTGGGTAAGGTCGCGGTTTTTCCGGTGTAGTGATATTGACCATGGTGCAGGTCGATCTCTTGAATCACCGTCGCCATCATATTGTGCTCGATCACTTCGCCGCACAGTTTACCGACCTCAATCCAGTCACCGACACGAAAAGAACGTGAGCTTGCTCTTTGAATCGAGCCTGTAAAACACAAAATTATCTCTTTGGATGCCACAACAATGGCAACCGCTATCGCCGTGACACTTAGAGCAAACTCGTTTATTTCTGATTGCCATAAAATAAATAAAATCAGTAAGGTAACGGCAAAGGTGCCGTTCTTAGTTCTGGACATCCAGCTGCGCTGATCTTCAGAAAGAAAGGCATGGTCACCACGAATCATCGATAAAATGGTACGACGAATTAACCACATAATCACAAAGATCAGTGCGGTAAAAATCAGTTTATGAGTGAGAAGAAAATCGACGACTAACTGCACTTTCTCCATTCCACGGCTCCCTTAGAATTAAAATACGGCCTAGTAACGGGTAACCATAACAAATTATTTTGTCAGTTGTCCGTGTTCACTCAAGTACTTTTGAGATTACTCCTCTCTAAAGGCGCGATTCATGCTTTCAGTGATTGGCTTTATTAAATAACTTAAAGGCGTTCGCGGTTTAGATAAAATAAGCACTTCCGCGTTCATTCCTGAAGTTAAGTGGTGTTTGGCTACATCTTCTTGCGAAATTGCAATTCTAGCGAGGTAAAAATCCTCTTGGTTTTCTTGTGAAAGCTTATCCGCAGAAATCGTTAACACCGTGCCGTCTAATGGTGCCAACGTTCTAGCATTCAGAGCGGTCAGACGAACATGCGCCTGCTGACCTGGGTTAACTAAATCGATATCCTGAGGATTCACGCGAGCCTCGACTAACAACTTATCGTCTTGAGGAACCAACTCTAATAGCGTTTCACCCGAACCAATCACACCTTTTTCGGTAAACACCTGCATGTTGACCACACGGCCAGCAATAGGTGCATTGATGGTTGTTCTCGCTACAATATCTTGTGCTGAGCGATACTCTTCACGAATGGCGACGATTTCCTTTTTGGTGTTTCGTAGCTCCTCGACAATCTCATTTAGTCTTTCAAGCTTCAACTCTTCAATTTGCGCTTGGTTTTCATCCAACCTTTTGCTTACTGTGAGTGATTGTCTATCTAACTGACTTAAGGTACTCCGCACTTCCGCCGCAAGACGTTTGAGTTGAAGTAAGGTGGATTTACCCGAAAAGCCTTTTTGAACTAGAGCTTGGTTACTGTCTATTTCTTCGGCGATAAAATTGAGTCTTTCTCTCTCAATTACTTTGGTTTGCTGGAGGTTTTCCAGCTCCAAATTTGCCCCAGAAATACTCTGCTCAATGATGCTCAGCTTACTATCAAAGAATCGCTTTCTCGCTTCAAAGATCTTGTTTTGAACCAGTTGAGCTTCTTGGACGATATCGACGCGAGGAATACTTTCAAGATCATCAGACCATACGATCGTTGGCAATTCATCTAGCTCAGCACTTAGACGGTTTTCCTTCGCTAGAGTATGAATAAACTGACCACTTAATGAATCCAACTTCGCCATAGCTTGTCGTTTAGAGAGTTGAATTAATAATTGACCTTTTTCAACCAAGTCTCCCTCCTGCACGTACAGCTTTTCAATAATGCCGCCTTCTAGATGTTGAATTTCTTGTCGCTTAGTGAGAACAGACAAATCGCCATAAGCAATCGCAGCGCTCTCTAATTTCGCTGTCGCAGCCCAGTAGCCTAGGCCACCAAGAAAAATACTTAGCGTCACCACACCAAGTAAAATTGGCTTTCGAAAGCTTAGTTTCGCTTGCGGACTAAAACGATAAACGGTTTCAGACGGATGCTGATTAACGGCTGGCAGTTGATTGCTCATTTCTTACCCTTGGAATATCTGTTCTTTCTTCGCCCATCAAGCGTTTTAATACTTCATCTTTATCACCGTATAATTTGACTCGACCTTCAGCCAAATACAGCAATCTATCCATTTGTCGTAATGTACTCGGATTATGGGCAATGACGATAATCGTTGCTCCTTGCGCCTTTAAATGGGCAATCAAACGTTGATATGCAGCCTCTCCTTCACCATCAAGGTTGGCATTAGCTTCATCGAAAATCACAATAGATGGATCGCCATAAACGGCTCTTGCAAGTGCGATTCTCTGCCTTTCTCCTCCAGATAAACCACGGCCATTTTCGCCAATAACGAAATCATAGCCTTTGTTTTTCTTGAGTATTAATTCATGACATCCTGCTAGTTGCGCCGCCTTGATGACTTTAGCGGGGTCTTCCTCTTTGAAGCGCGCGATGTTCTCCCGAATTGTGCCAGGAAACAACTCTACTTCTTGAGCGAGATAACCAAAATGGGCGCCGCGGTCTTCCGATGCCCAAGTAGACACTTCCATACCATCAAGCGTAACCTTACCCGCTAGTGGCTTGATCGTACCTAATAACAACCGAGCAAACGTCGACTTACCAGTACCAGAAGGGCCAATAACTCCGACAGCGACTCCGGGAGGAATAGATAAGTTGATCGATGAGAGTACAGGGTCTGCTGTGCCAGGATGGCGATAAGCAAGTCCAGTAAGTTCATAGTGTCCTTTTGGCTTTGGCAGTGGCATATTCGATTCATCTTGGCGCACGATTGCATCGATTTCTTTTAGCCTTTTATACGCGCCTTTAGCAGACATAGCACTTCGCCATGTACCAATCGCCTGCTCCATCGGCGAGAGTGCCCGACTCATTAAAATGGAACTCGCGATCATCGCTCCCGCAGTAATCTCATGTTGGATCACTAACCATGCTCCGCCTCCCAACAAAAAGATCTGTAGTGAACCACGTACAAACTTAGAAAAGTTAGCCATGTAAATGGACTTATCTACCACTCGCTCTTCGAGCATATTGACTTCATTCACGCGCGACTGCCATTTCTCTAAAAACGCGTTCATCATCCCCATCGCAAGAATTGAATTGGCATTTTGCGTGGCTAGTTCGGCGTTGTTGATATGAGAGATCGCCCTGACTTCACTCTCTTGCATGGTTTTACGCGTCATTAGCTCATTGAGTAGCCCGAGACTAAACAATACGATAGACCCGAGTAACGCGATGTGACCCAATACTGGGTGCAATAAATATACGAACAAAATAAACAGCGGTGTCCAAGGCGCATCCAATAGTGGGTAGGGTGCTTGGCTGCTCAAAAAGCTTTTGATGTTCTGAATGTCTCGCAGCGTTTGCGAGGTGTAACTCTTCCCTGTGTGCGATTGGTATTGAATGCTGCGCTTAAGCATAAAAGTGGACAGTTTGGTGTCCATCCAATAACCAAATGATTTACTCATTTGCGCGCGAGCGATATCAATAATCGACATGGTTAATAACGCGACAATCACGATAATAGTGAGCAAAAGTAGAGTATCGGTTGAATAGGAGGATATCACTCGGTTGTACACTTGAAGCATGTACAAGGGAATCGAGAGGACTAGTATGTTGATAAAAAGGCTAAAAGCGATTAGCAAGCCCGCAAGCGTGCATAGTTTTTGTCTCACTTCTTTGAAAACCGTTTTTTGCACGACTATTTCCGTTTAAATAGAAAATTTAGGCGCCAGCAAAAGCTAGCACCTAACTTAAGACAGCCTCAAATACACTCTAGAATGAACGAGTTAGTTCACCTCAGCGTGACAGAGCCACACAAACTAAATCCCATTCTGAGTGATTTAAGTCATTTAGATTGCAAATAAATCCGCACCGTAAGTATTGATGTCAGTTTCGGTAACGCCAATGAGTTTCACGGTTAGATCAGCACCATCGGTAAACACGGCATTACCTACAGCATCATAGCTAAAGCTTAAATCACCGAAGTCTGTGACCGAGTCGCTAATAATGTGCAAAGAATCTTCACCAATGGTGAAATCCATAACTTTTGCTTCGCCATGACCACCAAACTTATCCGTGAAAACAAACTTGTCACTGTCACTCCCACCTACCAAGATGTTATCTCCCGCACCTACAACAAGAATATCATCACCTGTGTTCCCTAATAGCTTGTTATCACCCAACAAACCTAAAAGCTTGTCGTTTCCAAAACCTCCTTTTAATAGATCATTACCAATCCCACCTTTTAACAAATCATCGCCAGCACCACCAATTAGGCGATCATCACCGTCGCCGCCGATCACATAATCGTTACCGCCACCGCCAACAAACGAATCATTGCCACCAAAACCAATAAACAAGTCATCGCCGCCATCGAAATCAGCAAATTGGTTATTTACACCTGCATCGCCGAGATACGTGTCATTATCAATTGTGCTCATTTTTATTCCCTCTTGTCTTAATAATTGAATAGACCTTTTATTCTATGTCTGAGTAGATTTGTAACAGACATGAGAAGTCTAATAGTCAACCGAATAGGAATAAGTTTGAATATGGGATGATATTTCAGACTGACATTTTAATAATAAATATAAAACTTAGTACTTTATAGAGTATTTTCTTTTTATTACAGTAAGTTAATACTAGTACTACAGGTTTCGCCTAGCCCAACTTGTTGCTTGTGTACGGTTCTTTACTTCTAATTTTCTAAAAATATTGTATAGATGTGATTTAATAGTATGCTCACTGATAAATAAAGAATCAGCAATTTCCATATTTGAGCCTCCTTCTTTCAACATTTTTAAAACTTGAATTTCACGCCGAGTAAGCTCGACCTCGATAGCAGGCTCAATAATGCTATTCGCTTCTTTTCCTCGATAATAATTAACCAGCTGATCCAGTAATCTTCGAGACAGCCAATTATCTCCTTTTATTATTGCTTTTAACCCCTGACACACCTTGTCCATGGAGTCTCCCGGACCGAATATACCCTTTACATGCGGCCATGAGGCGAGTTCTTCTGTGTCTAAGTCATAACCTAAATTAAGCATTATGGTTCCTAGCACTTTATTACTATCTTTTAAATAAACTAAAGTTTCGGATGGAATCTCAACTGAAAAATCAACAAGCAAAAAGTAGCGTTCCGGAATGAGTTCGTGATAGCTAGGGTTTTTAGTATCTATGATCGTTATTTTAGTTTCTATATTTTTAGAAAGCATTTCCTTAAAGTTTTCACTCTGTAAACTTTGTTGAGTGAGCATTAGGACTTCAGGCTTTTCCATATACTGTTCCATAATGTTTCTCATACTTTCAGTGACTTAACATTCTTAAATTCGTCGTTAATCGTCCGCACTTAGTGTGATATGTAAGTGCTAGTCCACAGAGTAAAGTTATTTGCTACTTTTTTAAATTCCAAAGTTATTAAAAAGAGAATCAAAAAAAGTGTTTCTCATAAAAGAAACACTTTTAACACATTTAGGTCACAGTAATGATTAAGAATTCACTAAATTAAATAACGCAATATTTCAAGGACATTACACTGTTAACGAGTTATCCGAAATATTTTCTTTCGCCCAAATAAGTGCTTGGACTCTATTTTTTACTTCAATCTTCTTGAAAATATTGTGTAAATGAGTCTTTACCGTATTCTCGCTCACAAATAGTTGTTCGGCAATTTGTTGATTGGAAGCCCCCATAGAGAGAAAGGTAATTATTTGTTGCTCTCGTTTGGTCAAAATAGCGGGAACATTCTTATTTATAGGTTTGCAGTGGCGACGAAGGTGAGTAATGTATTGCTGAGAAAACTTACGGCTGAACCACATATCCCCCTGAAGTACCTTACCAATCCCAACTTGCAGCGTTTTTATATCATCAGAGGTATAGAAAATACCTGCTAGAGTACGCCAAGCAAAAAGATCTTCAGTCGAAATGGATTGATCACAATTAATTAAGATTTCGAGCGTATCTTTCTGTTGCGACTCTTTAAATTCCGAATAACGCCGAAAGATTTCATCAGTGATCACGCTGCAATCAACAATAATGGCCGACGCTAAAGGCGAATCTAACGCTCCGTGAATAAGAGAGTCTGGTGTGATTAGAGCAACACTAATACCGAGTTTGGTCTCCAATACATCTTTCAGCAGAGATGACTGCAGACTGCCCTCCGTGATTAAAATGACATTTCTTGTTTTTTGTTGCTCCATCCTGATCGCATTCCCTTGGTCGCTTTTATTGAAATACGCAATAGATTTAGATAGAGCAGTAGTATTGTCAAGTATGAAAATAACTAGTACTAATTAATAACTCATTGAAGTGTCAATAATTTTTAAGTGGCAAGTCTGTAAGAGGTATTAGCATTTTTCAGGCATTAAAAAAGGGAGCATACACTCCCTTTTTTGTATTTTAGTTGGTGATTTTGTCGCGCCCGTTAGAGCCGAAACCTCACCTTAGCTTAGTGAACTGGAACAGAGTTTTTTTGGTTAAATTTACCAAAGTGTTGCTCTAACACTTCTGCCGTCAACTTACCTTCTGCTTCCAGCTTTTTTAGCTCAGCGACGATCGCTTTTTGCTCTTCTAGCGACGGCAGTTTTACTTCTGGCTCCTGAGCGGCTTCCTGAGAAATCTGCTCTAGTTCTTTTTCGAAGTCATTCATAGTACTTACCTAAATTTAGTTAGTGAACTTTTAAACTTCGGCTATTCTATCCAACTCTATAGCTTGAAGCTACCAACCATCTTGTCCAGACGTGAAGAGAGCGCTTGAAGATCACGACTTGCATCCGCCAGCTCTTCTGCCGTTGCCGTTGTCATTTCATTGATCGCGTTGATTTCTTCAATGTTTTGGTTAATGGTATGCACCACAGTGGATTGCTCTTCCGTCGCCGTCGCAACTTGCGTATTACGATCAGAGATGTCTGTAATTCGCTCAGAAATATTGACTAACACTTCCACGGCTTCATCGGTTGAAGCGACCCCTTCAATAGTGACCGCTTTACCCGCTTCCATCGCACTTACTGCGTCTTGTGCGTCACTTTGAAGTTGGTTGATCATCCGTTGGATCTCTTCTGTTGAGTCAGCTGTGCGTGACGCTAGGTTTCTGACCTCGTCAGCAACCACCGCAAAACCACGACCTTGCTCTCCAGCACGTGCAGCCTCAATCGCGGCGTTCAACGCAAGCAAGTTGGTTTGCTCTGATATGTCACGAATTACGCCCAGAATCGAGCCAATATCTTTAGTTGTCGATGCCAGCTGCGTGACGACAATATTGGTCGTTTCTACGTCATCAGCTAGGCGGCTAATCACCTCTTTGGCTTTCATAACCACTTCACGACCCGTTTGAGTATTATCAGAAGCCTGATTTGCCGTATCGGCAGCAGTAGCCGCGTTCGATGCAATTTCGCTGATGGTCGCACCCATCTGATTAATCGCCGCAACAACTTGAATGGTTTGATCACGTTGCTCTTGGCTGTTGTCATGTGTGGATGTTGCTTTCGTCGACACACTTTCTGCCGCTTGACTTAATGAGCCACTAGTTAAAGCAACTTCTTTCATTGTGGCGTGGATCTTCTCAATAAATCCGTTGAAGCCTTTTGAAAGCTGAGCAATTTCATCATTACCCTGAATTTCAATGCGCTGCGCCAAGTCGCCTTCACCTTGCCCAAGGTCAGTAAAACGATCGGCAATCAGTCGAATTGGTTTAGTAATACTATTTGCCAACCATACGCCCATCAGAATGAATACAACGGCGACAATGATGGTCGTAAACAGCATTTTTTGCGCAGTAGCATTTAGGTCCGCGAAGACTTCATCGACAGGAACTACACCAATGACAAACCAATTCATTGAAGGAACATACAAACTGGAAACAAACGTGTCCTGCCCTTCAAAGTCCACATTAATCAAATTGAAGCTGTTTTTATTCAGCAGTGCACTCGCATCACTACCAAATAGCTTGGTGATAGAAGTTTGGTTTTTACCTTGTTGACGATGTATTTGAATCTCACCCTGTTCGTTAGTGAGGAACACATAACCTGTATCTTCAATTTTAAACCCATTGAGCAGCGCAACCATGTCGTCCATCGACTTTGAAAGACCTGACATTGATGTACCATTTAAGTCTTGGTAGTTGGCAAACATTTTTACTTCGCCGTTTGCCTCTTGGAAAACGCTCACTGACGTTTCTTGACCAGAAAACGTAAAGCCAAAGAACCAAGCATCTTGAGTTCGATTAAGCTGACGCAAGAACCCGTTTTGATTCCAGTAATATGCCGTTTGACGATTGGCTACCGACGCATCATTTAGTCCGTACTGGGATTTAACGTTATTGAGCTGCTGAACTAACTGAACTTCTACCGACGGATCGCGGTCTGTATTAGATAGAGCTTCGACAATAAACTCGTTTGTTGCGAGCTGTTTTGCGGCTTGTTGCATCTCTACAACTTCGCGGTCAATTTCTGTATTGATTTGCTGCAGCATCGCAGGTAGTTCGATATCAACAAGACGGTGGCTCAACACATCTCTTGCATGACGCTGAGCCATAACACCAACGATAATTGTTGATGCTAAAACAGCAAACGTAATACCAAGTACAACCTTCTGTTTGATGCTCAAGGAATGAAGTTTCAACATATTCGGACCTTTTAAAAGAATCACTTGTTATTGGCCCCATAAGGGGAATCTGGTGCATATCTCATGACACGCACATCACAGAAACTTTATCGGCTCACATATACAAAACTAGAGGCATTTCTCACTATATTATGAAAAATAAATGTAACGCTATGTCAGATAAGAACTTTCAGTGATAGCAAGTACTTGCAATTCTATGCAGAGTCCCAATATTGAAAAGATAAATTGCGAAAGCGCATTGGAACTTTTTCCATCTGGAAAATGACCAATACTCAACACAAAAAATCAAATGGATATCGAGAGTCCAAAGCATGCATAAATCTAACTTCGAAACTCTTCAGCAATACCTAGAGTCGCAGATCATTGGTCAGCAAGATCTAGTCAAACAACTGCTTGTTGCCCTTTTGGCCGATGGACATATTTTGGTTGAGGGTCCTCCTGGGCTGGCAAAAACCCGTGCAGTAAAATCACTCTCAGATTGTGTTGAAGGCGACTTCCACCGAATTCAGTTTACCCCTGACTTGCTGCCAGCCGATTTAACCGGCACCGATATCTTCCGCCCCGAAACCGGAGAGTTCACTTTCCAATCTGGTCCTATCTTCAATTCTCTTATTCTTGCGGATGAGATAAACCGTGCACCGGCCAAAGTACAAGCGGCGATGCTTGAAGCAATGGCAGAAAAACAAGTCACAGCAGGTCGCCATACTTACCCGTTGCCAGAGTTGTTTTTGGTCATGGCGACTCAAAACCCGATTGAACAAGAAGGGACTTATCCACTACCTGAAGCACAGCTAGATCGCTTTTTATTACATTTAGAAGTGGAATACCCAGATGCAGAACATGAGCTATCTATCTTGCGTATTAACCGCGGTGAAGCAAAAGGCGAAACTACCGTCGAGCGCCCAATGTTAAGCCAACAAGATATCTTCACTGCGCGTAAAGAAGTGTTGGATATTCATATGGCGGAAACGATAGAGCAGTACATCGTCCGTTTAGTTATGGCAACACGTCGAGCCAGCGAATATGACACTGAGCTGGATAAGTGGTTGTCAATGGGCGTTAGTCCACGTGCCACCATCGCTCTGGATCGTTGTGCCCGTGCGCACGCTTGGCTTGCAGGTCGTGATTTTGTGTCCCCAGGAGATGTTCAAACCATGGCTTATCCGGTTTTGCGCCACCGTTTATTACTGAGTTACCACGCTCAAGCGGAAGGCATTACGGCAAACCAAGTCATCGATAAGCTGCTAAACCTCGTTGGCAGTGCATAAGACGAGGGAGTGATATGTCCACAACGCATCCACTGCCACCTCATACGAATGGGGTGACATTAACCCTTGAAGAGCTGCTGCAATACCGCACTCAATCTGTACGTTGGTTGCCACCAGCACAAAGTATCTGGTCGCAAATGAGCGGTAACCATACCAGCCGCCAAAAAGGGCGAGGCATGGATTTTATGGAAGTACGCCAATACCAACCTGGCGATGATATCCGCAGTATTGATTGGCGGGTAACTGCTCGTACAGGGAAAGCGCACACAAAGTTATTTGCAGAAGACAAAGAGCAAGCTGTGATTCTTTACCTTGACCTGAGTTCTAGCCTGCATTTTGGGTCTAAGTATATGCTTAAGTCGGTTCAATTGGCTCACTTTGCCAGCGTGTTGATTTGGCTCACTTTGGCTAAAAAGGATCGCATCGGTGCGGTGATTGACGATGGACATCAATGTTTTGAGTTTCGCCCTTCCTCTCTACAAAAACAGGGGCTGCGGATTCTTAATGCTATCGTCGATACACATAACGCGCAGGTGGCTCGTACTGCCAACAGCGAGGCTCGTACACTGCCGTATACTCAAGTGTTAGAGACACTTCATACACTGACACCTAAGGGCAGCGAGCTGATTATGCTCAGTGACTTTGCCCACATAAGCGCGGCAGAGTTGACGCAGTTACGTCGACTAAAACAGCACAACAGTGTGAGGGCTATTCAGTTTTATGACCCATTAGAAAAAGGCGAAACAACCTTTAGAGGCCAAGTAAAAGCCTCGGATGGACAACGTAGCCAATGGTTCAACTTTGGCTCCAAGGGCCAAAGAAAGGAACTCGAAACACACTTTACTCAACACCAAGAAACCATTAAACAGCAATGCCATTCGATGGCGATTCCATTTAACACGCTATCAAGTGGTTGGCCCCTAATTTCACAATTAAGCTAACAAACTGTACCAGCAGCATTAAGCAGTAATAATAATGACAACAGACAACCAAAGCCTAGACCTTGAACCTCTGATTTTACCAAACGCTCCGGATTGGTTTCCGCTCGCTTGGGGATGGTGGGCAGTGCTGGCGGCCACCGTGCTTTTCGTTTTCAGCATTTATTTTTATGCGAAATGGCGTAAAAAACGCCTACGCGCGCAAAAGACAGCCTTAAAACTTTTAACTCAATCTGTCACGCCTCATACCCCCTCCTCTGCTCTGGAAATATTGCGTCAGGCGGCATTGAGTTACTTTCCGCGTGAAGAAATCGCACCATTAACTGGGATCGCTTGGTATGAATTTCTCGATAGCCATACCAAAGAAACTCGATTTGTAGACAAACAACATCAGTGGCAAGAGGCGTTGTATCAGAAGTCCTCTCAAGAAAACCATCAAAGCTTGGTCGATGATTGTGTCTTTTGGATAACTCACGCCTTACCACCAAAGAAAAAGGCAAATAACCGTGACTGAGCCAACATTCATAACCAGTCTTGCCCAATGGCTAAACATTGAATTTGTCTGGTGGTGGGCACTATTTTTGCTGCCCGTCCCCTGGCTGGTATACAAGCTCCTGCCACAAGAATCTCAACAAGCCGAGATCAAATTGGCGTACTTACCAACGAATGAGAATGACAGCAAGCCTCGGCAAGCCCTGCAAAAAGCACTATCAATGGCGATCTGGGTTCTGCTGATCATTGCTTGTGCGCGTCCAGTTTGGTTTGGTGATCCAGTTGAGTTCCAACCCAAATATCGGGACTTGATGTTAGTCGTCGACCTATCTGGCTCGATGCAGCAAGAAGACATGGAGCTCAACGGCGAATACATCGACCGCCTCACCGCTGTCAAAAAAGTTCTGTCGGATTTCGTGGCAAAGAGAAAAGGCGACCGTCTCGGAGTGGTTTTGTTTGGCGATCACGCGTATTTGCAGACGCCACTCACTGCAGACCGTAAAACCGTCATGCAGCAGATTAATCAAACCGTCATCGGCTTGGTTGGTCAACGCACCGCCATTGGTGATGGCATTGGCCTAGGCACGAAAACCTTTGTAGACAGTGATGCTCCGCAACGAGTCATGATTTTGCTCAGTGACGGCAGCAATACTGCTGGTGTGCTCGAACCGCTCGAAGCAGCGGAAATCGCAAAAAAATACAATGCGATCATTTACACCATCGGCGTAGGCGCTGGTGAAATGATGGTGAAAGAGTTTTTCATGACTCGCAAGGTTAACACCGCAGCCGACTTGGATGAGCAAACGCTAACTAAAGTGGCAGAGATGACGGGAGGACAATATTTTCGGGCGCGAGATACTGATCAGCTCGAAAAAGTCTACGACACGATCAATCAGCTAGAGCCCGTGTCTAGCGACACGCAAACTTGGCGTCCGCAGTCAGAATGGTTCCCATACCCATTAAGCGCTGCATTCGTATTGTCGGTATTGTTATTCCTACTGAGGAGAAAACATGGCTGAGTTTATTTTCCTTAATCCTTATTGGCTGCTGGGGCTCATCGCGATCCCTATCGCACTCTTGCTCAATCACAAATTTAGAGCAAAAAAATCGACACTGATTGCTCCTCATCTAGCTAAAGTGCTCGGACAAAACGCGCAGTCCAAACACTATTTTATTCTCTGGGGCTTAGCTTGGGCGATTGCCTGTATTGCGCTAGCGGGACCAAGCTGGCAATCCAATGCTAGACCAAGCTTTGAGTTAAACCAAAACCGCATTTTAGTGCTTGATATGTCTCGTTCGATGTTTGCTACGGACATCAAGCCCAATCGACTAACACAAACGCGTTATAAAGCGCTGGACTTACTTCCCAAATGGCAAGAGGGCGCTACGGGGCTTATTGCTTACGCTGGCGATGCCTATAACTTAAGTCCACTGACGACCGACTCAAGCACGCTTGCCGGCATTATCGAGAATTTGTCACCAGAGTTGATGCCTTTTCAAGGGGCAAACTTGCCTTCCGCGATTGAATTAGCGCTTAATCAGTTCTCTCAAACAGGTACGCTGCAAGGCGACATCATCGTGTTAGCCGATGACCTTGATGAGTCAGAGCTGTCTCGCGCGTTGAAGTTAGTCAAAGGTAAAAACATTCGCATCTCTGTTCTCGCAGTAGGAACTGCTAATGGCGCGCCCATCGCCCTACCCGACGGTTCTCTTTTAAAGACAGCACAAGGTACAACAGTCGTAGCGAAAACAAACCTGAAGAATTTACAAATACTAGCTAAGCAAACAGGTGGAATTTTTGTTCCTATTCAGCACACCAATCGCGATTTTGAGAACATATCGGCCTTTACGAACAACGTTGGCAGTCATCTTTCGGCCAAGCAGAGTGAAGAAGTGAGCACTGACTCTCGCTTAAACGGTGGCTTTTGGTTACTGCCGCTGTTACTTCTGCCTGCAGCTTTACTGTTTCGACGCGGCCTGATTTGGATGCTTGTGGCAACAGTAATACCGATGACTTGGACACCACACGCCGAAGCCAATCCGTTCTTAAATGCCAATCAACGAGGAGCGGAACTCTACAAGCAAGGTGAGTATGAACAGGCGCAAAATCTATTTACAAACCCAAGCTGGAAAGGGGCAGCCAGTTACCAAAAAGGTGACTACGACGCCGCTATCGAAGCATTTTCTCATGATGCCTCTCTTAACGGCCGCTATAACCTTGCCAACTCTCTGGCGCAAAATGGCCAATTAGAAGAAGCGGCAGAGCTTTATAAAAAACTGCTTGAAGAAAAGCCCAACTTTGAAGCTGCAAAGAAAAACTTGTCGGTTGTGGAACAGAAGCTGAAACAGCAACAGCAACAGCAACAGCAACAGCAACAGCAACAGCAACAGCAACAGCAACAGCAACAGCAACAGCAACAGCAACAGCAACAGCAACAGCAACAGCAACAGCAACAGCAACAGCAACAGCAACAAAAGTCTCAAAACGGTGAGAAGGAAGAGCAAGGACAACAGTCACAAAATCAGCAAGAATCTGAAAATAAAACAGAAAAGCAAAAAACAGAGCAGCATCGACCGAAACGAGGTGAAAAGCAGGCTCAGGAACAAGGTGAGCCAATGCCGGCTCAAGTGCAGCCAAAAAACACGCATCGGGATGATCCTGAATTCCGTCGTCTAGAAGCAGTCGAAAGCGCTCGCGATCCAAGCTTTTTGATTCGTGCACAAATGCAGCTTCAAGCTCGACAAAAACAACCTCCACAACAATCTCAAAAGGAGTGGTAAGCCCGTGATGAACAAAGGCGTACAACTGATCTTTATTCTTGTGGCCAGCCTATTATCCAGCTTCTCGGTGATGGCACAAACGCTTCAAGCAAGCGTCAATAAAACACAAGTTGCTAAGAATGAAGTGATCAACCTCAGAATCATGGCAGATACTGAGCTCAGCTCAGATGCAATTGACTTTAATGTACTTGAGAACGACTTTTTCTTGGGTCAACCTCGTTATGGGCGCTCCAGCAATAACATTAACGGAAGAAAATCTGTACGTACTGAGTGGAGTATCTCGATTGCGCCGATGAAAGAAGGTGTTCTGACTATTCCGAGCTTTTCCGCAGATGGTATGAGAACGGAGCCAATAAAGCTTCGTGTCACCGCAAGCCAAGCTGAACCCAATCTCGATGACCTATTTAGCTTTAATATCAGTGTCGACAACAGCACGCTGTACCCTCAGCAATCTGCGACATTACGTATGCAGCTTTTGATCAAAGCGGATACCCGCCGTCTTGATAACCCACAAATTGTGCCTCCACAGATTGAAGGCATGAAGCTTGAAGCGATTGGTGGCTTACAGCAGGGACAAAAGATCTTAAATGGATTAGAAGTAGCGGTCATTGAACAGTCGTTTCGCTTAACGGCGAATCAGCCGGGTACTTACACCTTGATAGGTCCTAGACTGACAGGCTCTTACATTTATGGCGACAGCTTGACGGGCTCTACCAAGATCATGCCAATCAACACCAAAGCTGAGCAAATGCCTATCGAGGTAAAACCAATTCCAAGTGAATTTGAAGGGGAATGGCTTCCAGCTTCAGCGTTAGAAATGACGCAGAGCTGGCAAGACGATCAAGGTAATACACTGTCGGTTAATGCGCTCAACACTGTCAAACAGGGCTCTTCACTCACTCGAACCATTCAAATTAAAGCTCGCGGAACACAAGCCGAATACCTTCCACGAGTAAGTATTGATTATCCAAGTTCACTACGGGTCTACCCAGAACAGCCTCAATTCGACAGCGCGAGAGATGGCACCGTTATCATGACCGTGAAGCAAGTCATTATCCCCACTGAGGCTGGGTCATATACCTTGCCGGGATACCATTTGAACTGGTGGGACAGCCAAAATGATGAAGCGAAAAAAGCGACGTTACCAGAGCTACAATTAGAAATAGAGCAAAGTGACACCGGGCTTATCACATTGCCGGAATCGCCTCTGCCAACACCACCTGAGTCAGCCATCAGTCCCGAACCAAACGGTGGAGTGAGCAGCCTCTGGCAAACCCTGACCTTTGTTTTCGCTGGGCTTTGGGTGGCGACGTTAGGAATCGCGATTTGGGCATGGAAGAAGCGTCCTATGACGGCGAGTAAAACGGTTTCGAATACCGAGCAACCTCTTTGCGTTGATGCGTTGAAAAAAGTCATCAATGAAGGGGACGCTGCTAAAATTGAACGCTCAGTAAACGAGTATCTAAACACTCACCGAGACAGGTTAAGCTCTGGTGATGTGCAGGCAGTAAAACAAGAGCTTGACGCCATGAACCAAGCGCGTTTTAGTGCCAATCAACAACCTTGGCGTCCAGACTCGCTACTGGCAAAAATTCAAAACCTTGGCAAAGCAAACGTAACGAAAACCGACCACCAGCTAGAAAAACTATAAAGAAAAATGGCAGCTCAAGTGAGCTGCCATTTTTCTTGTGCGACCAAACTCACTTTAGCAGTTTTATCTAAAAATCAACCAAACTGTCTCAGTAACTTTGATGTTATGAGCATCACTTATTCAACAAAAGCTTGATGATCGTACTCATATCGCCTTACGCAATTTCGACCATGACTCTTCGCTTGATAGAGTGCCTTATCCGACAGCTGGTAAAGATGGTCGAAATTAAAGTCTTTGCCTTTCGTTTTGTAGCAAGAATAACCGACTGACACAGTGAGCAACTCCCCTTCTGGGTTGTGTTGGTGTTTGATGCCTTCATCTTCAATGCATTGACGAATACGTTCCGCTCTCTGCTTTACCGCCTCTTGATCAGAGCCGATCATTAGTAACACAAACTCTTCTCCGCCAATGCGACAGAAAACCTCGTCTTCACCTTTGGTATGATGATCCAAGATATGACCCACGCGCATTAGTGCGATATCCCCTTCGAGATGGCCATAGTGATTGTTAAACAAGCCAAAGTGATCAATATCAATCAGGATAAGACCAAAGAACATCGCTTCCTCACACTCTAGCGCGCAATATTTCTGCATCACATGTTCTAACATACGGCGATTGCCAAGACGTGTCAGAGGGTCAAGTTTAGAAAGCACCTCAAGCTGTCGGTTGGCTTCTTCCAACTCTTTGGTTCGGTTCTGTACTTCTAACTCCAGGTTTTCGTTTAATCCGCGAATCGCCTCTTGCGCTTGAGTGCGCTGCAAAACCTCCGCTAGACTGGAAGCGAACATACGAATCACTTCACGTAGCTGAGAAGTCAGCGGCGCGCGCGTCAATAAGTTATCAACAGCAATAAAGGCGATGGGCCCGCTGCTGTTCGAAGTCAAAACCGTCATCGCAGCCCAGCCAAAGCCGACAATATTACAGTCATGATAAATAGGAACGGATTCCTCAAATGCCACTTCACTAGGTACGGCGCGAGCTAAATTGATCAACGAAAAGTCTTGTGTCTCACCAAAGAAATAAGACTCATCCACCACATTGCCTTGAATGTCAGTCCCCCAAGTGCCTTGCATGTATGAGCAATTTTCATCGGTCAAAAACACCGCCATACGATCAATACCAAGATTTTTGATGGCAAAAGTGACGGCCGATTTACATACATCACTGACGGTTGTACAGCGTGATAGCTCAACCATGCTTGAATGCAACATACGCACGTTCTGCTCCTGGCGCTTTCGAATGTAAATTTGTGAGAAAAGGGAGCCAAACGAGTCCAACATCTGTTTTTGATACGCTGTTATCGGCTTGCGATGAATAAAGTTATCAAGCGCGAACCAACCAAATGGCTCATTGCCATCACGTAGGATCAACATCGCGTTCCACCCCTGCCCAACCACTTTACCAGCTGTGTATATCGGCGCATCTTCCACGATCACTAGGTTGCTCTCAAGGCTTGACAGCGCAGCGATGTATTCTTCGCTCAGTTGGTGTAAATCGTATTGCGTGTGGAACTCATCAATTGTGATGCCTGATTCATCCGTGCCGTATGTTCCACTGAAACTGCGCTTTTTCATATCTAGAAGCATCAGTGTGGAGCGATCAAACCCCAACCGTTGACGTAGCGCTTCGACGGCTTTGTAATACAAATCTTTTAAGGAGTCAGGGTTGGAGATCTCGAGAGCAACTTGCTGAACTAACTTCATGTTCTCGATAAAGCGCTCGCGTTGGTTAATTTCATCGACATATTGCGCTTCACGAATATCTCTGTGTCTCATCTCTTGCGACGCATTTTTCTCGGCGCGAATGCACTGCCAACGCGCCGCTGCAAGCTGCATTGCATCATAGCTTTCTTCATAGATATTGTGTGCCGTGCGAGCATGAACAGATTGAATCAGTAGGTAGGTGCGTTTGATAGGCGTGTTATCGAGCATCATTATGTAACTATCTCCACCTAAATCTTGGGTGTGATTCCAGTTACAAGTATTGATCGCCAGAGGAATGATGCTTTCAGAAGTGTCAAACTGACTTGCCCACTCCCAGAAGCTGTCAGGATAGCTTTGGATTGGGTAAAGCTCCCCGCGAGAGAAACTCACAGAATAACGGGGATTGATTGAAGGATCTTCAAAAATGGCTAAGGCTTGAGGGGAGAACAAACTCTCTAAATGATCAAATATCGCCTCCGCTAATAAGCGATGATCCCTCGTTGAAGACACTTTTCTTGTAAAACTTCTTAAACTCACCCTACCAACCTAATCTACTTTTTTATTCTCGATAAAAAACTACTTAGGCCATCATATGCAATCAATACAATAAAATTTGAGCTGTTAAGTCATTCGCAAAATTATCAGACTTAGTTTCACATTCGAGAGCTCTTCAGCACTTTTATAACCGTATTTCACATAAGTTACATGTTCTATAAAAAAGGGAGGGATATTTGTGCTTCCTTGCAAGAATTATTGGTATAGGTTGGTGTTATAAATCTGCAGCTTGAAAAGAAAAAGGCCCCTCAAAAAGAGGGGCAAAGTTACCATCGCTTATAGTTATTTAGTTATGCTTGTAAATATGGCGAATTAACCGAAATCACCATTTACGTAGCCTTGAGTACGGTCATCTTGAGGGTTACTGAAGATCACTTGAGTATCGTTATGCTCAACCAGTTCACCCATTAGGAAGAACGCAGTACGGTCAGAGATACGACGCGCCTGTTGCATTGAGTGGGTCACGATAACGATGGTGTAGTTCTTCTTCAGCTCTTCCATCAACTCTTCGATTTTATGTGTCGCAATTGGGTCAAGTGCCGACGTTGGTTCATCCATCAGAATCACATCCGGCTCCATCGCGATCGTACGTGCGATACAAAGACGCTGTTGCTGACCACCCGATAGACCAAATGCGTGTGACTTCAGACGATCTTTCACTTCGTCCCAAAGTGCTGCACCGCGTAGTGAACGCTCTACCACTTCGTCAATGTGTTTCTTGTCTTTGATACCTTGAGCACGTAGGCCGTAAGCCACGTTTTCGTAGATGCTCATCGGGAATGGGTTTGGCTTCTGGAACACCATGCCAACCTTGATGCGAAGATCCGCGACATCAATGTTGCCGTAAATGTCTTCGCCGTCCATCGCCAATTTACCCGTGATTTTCACGCCTTCGATTAGGTCGTTCATGCGGTTCAAACAACGTAGAAGCGTTGATTTACCACAACCTGACGGGCCGATAAGTGCCGTTACTTGGCGAACTGGAATTGGTAGGTTGATCGATTTCAGTGCTTGGTTTTCACCGTAGAATAAGTCTAGGTTTTCAATATCAAATTTGTTCATTTTCTTAATCTCTTAAATCTTGAATTCGTGTCTTTTAACGTGCGTTCTTAATTAGTGTTGTTAGTAAGTTGCGGTGTTAAAACGTCTAGCAATCAGTTTCGTTACCATGTTGATCAGAAGAACAACCACGATAAGCACTGTTGCGGTACCGTAAGCCTGATTCCATTCTTCAACGGTAAACAGTTCGGTAGTCAGTTTGTATAGGTGAACGGTTAATGTACGACCGGAGTCCAACAGAGAATCTGGAATACGAGCAACCATGCCTGCTGTCAGAAATACAGGAGCAGACTCACCAATGACACGACCAATACTTAGAATGACCGAGGTTAAGATACCTGGCATTGCGCTCGGAAGAATCAAACGCCAGATAGTGTAAATTTTTGAAGCGCCAAGGCCGTAAGAGCCTTCACGATACGTTTGAGGCACTGCCATCAGTGCTTCTTCCGTAGTACGGATGATCACTGGCAGAATAAGAATACTTAGAGTCAGTGCCCCCGACAGAATAGAGAAGCCCAGACCAAGAATTGCCACGAAGAACGTCATACCGAATAGACCGAAGATGATCGACGGGATACCCGCCAACGACTCAGTACAGAATCGGATAATTTTTACCAATCGGCTACCGACTTTCGCGTATTCGGTTAAGTAGATTGCCGTCATGATACCCAGTGGCGCCGCTACCGCGATGGATGCGATAACCATGTAGATGGTCGAGACGATCATCGGGAAGATACCGTGCTCTTCACCAGTACGTGTGTAGTTATCAGTAATGAAGTTCCAATCTATGTGTTGTAGACCATTTGATAGGATGTACCAGATAATCCAGAACAAAAAGCCTACCGTTAGTGCAGCCGAAATCCAAACCAAAGCGTTAAAGACGTTATCTTTGAACTGGCGAGCTTGTTTTAGTTTTGCGCGATCCATAATAGTCACCTTTAACGAGCGATTACTTCGCTTTTTCTCGGTTTAGGTAAAGAAGTACAGCGTTCAACGACATGATGAAGACCAGAAGTACAACACCAGTGGCGTAAAGAGCGTTGGCGTGAATACCACTTGCGTAAGACATTTCAATCGCGATGTTTGCGGTTAGCGTACGTGCCGAATCTAGGATGCCTTCTGGCATAGCAGGTGCATTACCCATCACCATGATGATCGCCATTGTCTCACCTAGAGCACGGCCAATACCCAAAATCACACCCGTCATGATGCCTGAACGAGCCGCTGGAACGAGCAATTTGAAGATTGTGTATATTTTCGAAGCGCCAAGTGCCAAAGAACCTTCTTTGTATGCACGAGGCACAGCTCGAATAGACGTTTCAGATACTGTGATTACGGTCGGTAGAATCATCACACCAAGCACGATGATACCTGCCAAAATCGTGTTACCCGCAGGGACATTAAAGATGTTTTGAATCAGCGGTACGATGATGACCAAACCAAAGAAACCATAAACCACAGACGGGATACCTGCCAAAAGCTCAACTGCAGGACGAATAATATCCGCAAGACGCTTTGGTGCAATTTCGGCAATGAAGATAGCCGTCAGCACACCAATTGGCACACCAACGATTACCGCACCTGCCGTCGATACAATAGATGCCACAATCATTGTCGCAACACCGTAAAGTGCAGGCGGCAGCCAGTTTTGTCCAAGAACGATGCCCGATACACCAGCTTCTTGGAATGCCGGGATACTTTCTCGAACAATAAAGTAAGCAATAACGGCTAATGAGACGATGCCGATAACGGCACTGGTTAGGAACAAGCCGTGGAAGATACGCTCTTTCCAGTCTACGCGACGTTTCTCGCGCAGGCCGGGCTTGCTGATAGCTTTAGCATCAGTATTCATAAGCTTTTCACTATTTGTTGCGATGGTCATTTAAAAAATCTCACGGTTCTGGGCGTTTTGCCGGTGAACACTATGGATAGAAAAGGCTCAGCCCTAAATGGTGGGCTGAGCAAACTTAAGAGTTCCGATAAAATTAGTGAACTGAGATGTAACCGTTTTGGTCAACTAGCTTTTGCGCATCTTCAGTTAGCATCCAGTCTAGGAATTTTTGCGTTTCAGCTGATGGCTTGCCTTCTTTGTAAAGCACAAGGAATGGACGAGCTACTTTGTAAGAACCGTTTTTCACGTTAGCTACCGTTGCATCAACGCCGTCGATTGCTAGAGCATTAACAGTGTTGTCTACCGTACCAAGAGAAATGTAGCCGATTGCGTATGGGTTAGATGCAACCATTGTTTTTAGTGCGCCGTTACCGTTTGCAACTTGAGCACGTTGAGAGATAGCTGATACCTTCTTACCAGAAATCTTCATTTTAAGAGACATGATGTCTTCAAATGCGCCACGAGTACCTGAAGCCGTGTCACGAGTAATTGCTACGATTGGCTTGTCTGCACCACCGACTTCTTTCCAGTTTGATACTTCGCCTTTGTAGATTGCAGTCACTTGCTCTGCTGTTAGGCCAGGCAGTTTGTTTTGTGGGTTAACAACCACTGCGATACCATCACGAGCAACCACTTCTTCGATTAGTGTTGATTCTTTTTCAGAGTCTTTTAGATTACGAGAAGACATACCAAGGTCTGCTGAACCATTTTTTGCTGCTTTAACACCAGCTGAAGAACCAGGGCCTTGAACTTCGATAAATACGTTAGGGTTCTTCTTCATGTACGTTTCAGAGAAAACTTCCATCAGTGGAGTTACGCTGCTAGAACCCACTGCAGAGATAGTTTCTTTAGCAGAAACAGGAGTCACTGCCATTGCGCCTAGAAGTGCGATTGCACCGATTACTGTCTTTTTCATCACAATTTCCTTAAGTGGCTTTATTGCCGTTGTGTTTCACTTGAACGGTGCTCACTTTAGAATTTGAATATGACAGTTGTGTTTCACTTAGTTGAACCCTCTATGACACGTTGTCATTTTTGTATATTAATTCCGCGACTGATCCCTCTACCGTTTTTAGCTTAGCGCTTTTATAAATTGCCGCGCGTTCAAAATGATAACTCCATCGATTTTGGTACATTTCATAACAATTGGATATGAGTAAGTCATTGATTTGACGAGTATGGCAATTAAAATCGAAATGCTTATTTATAAAAAAGATAATAATCAAACCGATAGAGGGTCAATCATGCGTCAATTTCTTAGTACGCTTTCTATTAAACTTCAGGTCTTTTTACCTGTTCTATTCACCGTTGTATTACTCATCATTGGATTGAGCGTCGGAATCGGCAAGCTCGACCAAGCATTCAATAAGGTTTCCACTTCCACCAACAAGCTGATCATTCATAAAGAGGAACTCAGCGCCATCGTAGACAACACCTACGCTATGCGCATCAAAGCCATTTACAGTCTATTTAGAGCCGAAGATGTCCAATCTCTCAACCAAGAACTGTCTGAACGACAAAACAAAAACCGCGATTTTCTGAATTCCATCGATAGCCTCCCAGGCGTTCAAACCGAAGTGAATACTATGCGCAAAGCCATGGATCACTATGTTGATTTCACGCGCGTCACCATGACACCTCTGCTCACCACCAAACACTCTTCTGGCTACACCACATCCGATTTCAATCAAAAGTACGAATCTGCGATGGCAGAATATCGATTGGCTGGCGAAGCAATGATCAACGCCATCGACAACCTGTCTAAACAATTGAATCAAATCGTCACCGATGAAGTGGAAGCGAATGGCGAACAGCATTCAACCACGCTCACTTACAGTGCGGTTTCACTTGCGGTGATCTTGAGTGCTGCTTCGCTTATTAGTTGGATACTAGCCAGCTATATCGTTGCACCGATTCGTAACCTTCAAGGAACCATGCAAGAAGTCGCGAAGGGAAATCTATTGGTTAAAGCCGAAGCCATCGGAAAAAACGAAGTGTCGCAACTGGCTCAGGATGTAAACCAAACCATCGACAAACTGCGTGAAACCGTGAGTGCATTAGTTCGAATTAGTGAAGATGTGGCATCAGCATCGACCGAGTTAGCGACTGTTATGACTCAAAGCAGCGTTAACTCAGATCAAGAAAAGCAAGAAGTTGAGCAAGTGGCTTCGGCAATCAACCAACTAGAATCGACTGCAGCTGAAGTGTCGACCAATGCACAAGAAGCCGATAGCGCATCAAATCAAGCACGCATGCTTACCTCACAAAGTCTGAGCATGTTTGAGGAAAGCACTCGCGCAAGCGAAAAAATGGCAGAACAACTCAACGAAGCCGCAGCCGTCGTGACATCGCTGAAAGATCAATCAGAACACATTGGTCGCGTGATCGAAGTGATTGAAGGCATTTCTGAGCAAACCAATTTGCTTGCACTGAATGCAGCGATCGAGGCTGCACGAGCGGGCGAAAGTGGCCGAGGCTTTGCGGTAGTCGCCGATGAAGTACGTATGTTAGCGGCGCGAACTCAGGAATCGACGAAAGAGATCCAAACCATCATCGAAGAGCTTCAGCAGCAATCTGGTCACGCGAATGAAAGCATGCACTCTAGCTTAGCCATGTTGTCAGACAACCAAGCTCTGGCACAAGAAGTTAGCCAATCACTTGCTAATATCAGTAATGCTATCGCCGCTCTGAACTCAATCAACACGCAAGTGGCGACCGCATCAGAAGAGCAGAAACAGGTCACGGCCGATATCAACAACAACTTAACGAACATCTATGAACTAGTGAGCCAGAACGTGACTGGCATTACGCAGTCCGCCTCTGCCGCTCAAGAGCTTTCAGACTTAGCGGAAAACCAAAAGCACCAACTTAAGCAGTTCCAAGTTTAAACATTCTGCTCAACACGATAAGTGCCAAAGGTTAGAAAAGAAAAAAGCTCCGCACTGGCGGAGCTTTTTATAAAGGCAAAGCTATCAATCTTTATTAACGTAATAAGTATTATTCATCTGTCACTAACAAGAGAGAGCTTTTGAAACTTGAGTCTAATGGATCTCTATTGAAAACCTCACCATTAGTCGTATCAAGAGTAGCAACATGCTTACCGTCACCATTAGGTGTGTTACTCCAGATATTACGTCCTAAAATATCGTCCTTGTCTGTCAGTGTATAACCGCTCGCAAAGCCTGTACCATTCATCGCTGGGCTATAGCAAGCTTGCTCCGTTAACGATACCAACTCTTTAATGTTTGCTAGTCGCCAATTCTTTTTGCCAGCAAAGTTGTGTAGAGGGTGGTTACCGGACGGATTACGAATTTGTTGGGCCGTAGACAGCGCGAATTGCCATGACATCGTAGCTCGCGTTCCGGTGCATTCTTCGTTTGCTGCATTCCATGTCATACCGACTGGACAGCGCATCCATGTAAGACCTGTTTTTAAGTCTGTTACAGTTCCCTTATCTGAATAAGTGTAACGTGTATTAGGTGCTGTTTTAGCAAACTCAGTCGAACACTCTTGTGCTGCCATTGCTACTTGAGAAGCCAACACAAGAGATAGCGCGGTCATTAGTTTCTTCATCTTATTGTCCCTTAACTGCTACTAGACGGATTGGGAATTGGTAGGAATCATAGGCATCTTCACTTGTACTGCTTGAGCGAATCTCAACGAATGAAGTAGCCCCTCTATCTGCGCCCCGAGAGACAATTGCGGGGAAATAAATCTCACCATCCATGAGCTGTGATGATGTTTCCGTAAACCTAAAACCATCATGCCAAAACGCACCTTTTTCTAAATAAGGGCTGCCTAAAGTTTGCTGTGGGAAGTATTTGACATTAAAACCATACACATTGTTCGGTTCATATTCTGTGCTCGGCGCAAATAGTGTCTTTTCACCGAAATCTAGTAAGTCATAAGTTTCACGGTAAGTAGGCAGGCGCCAACCAGTGATTCCACATAACGATTGTTTGTTTATGTACTCAACGTATTGGCTCGTAGTACAAATTTCATCGCCCACCTCTTTACAGCCCGCAAGATCTACATCTTTGCTAAATGGCTTAAATGTTTCAGACTCAAACGCAAATAGGCGGTCTTTAAATTGAATAGAGCTCGCATCCGCACTCTTGTTTTCCCAAACAAGACCAGTACGCTCATCCAAAGTGCAAGCCCACTCAGTGGCATCTGCAGCTAAAGCAGCGCCTTGTGAATCTAGCTTAACGAACTTAAAGCCCGCGCCTGTCGACGTTTGCTTGTCCTGTTTGTCGAAGCCGTATTCCGCATCTTGACCAGGGTAAGAAGCTTGAACCTCTGCAACGTCTGCAGCGCCATCAGCAAAGTGAAGAATGGCACCCGTATCGTTACTACCAACCGTTTGTTCAGCAACCGCTGCAATTTCTTCAGCAAATGCACTCACTTCCGCTTCAGACAGAAGATCAGAGGCTAGCGATTTACCTTGGAAGCTAAGACTTTGAGCAAGCAGCGCTACGCCTTTGGTCATTTGTTGTGGTTGCATCGCAGCTAATAGTGCAACCGTGTTTTGCTCTAGCTTGTCTAGCTCGCTGGCTTCTGCGTTAGACATTACCGTACCAGATAGAGAAACGCCGGCATCCGTGAGTTGCGCTTTAACAATATCTTCAGCTTGAGCAACGGTTTTACCGTCAACCACAAGACCTGCGAGCAATGTTGTTACACCATTTACTGTGTTACCCGTGGCTAAGTTTTGGCCTGGAGCTGCAAGACGCAACGTTTGGTTTGAGCCTTGATCAACTTGAGCAAGAATCGTGCTAGTCAAAATGTTCTTGTCGCTTGACGTCAGGGAGAACTTACCAGCATTATCCGTTTTAGCACTCGGTTCAGTAGTATCACAAACGTAGTTCTGGTTTAAATCGATACATACTGGCGTATCAAGAAGTGTACCTGCAGAAACGATGGTGCCAGCTACATTATAGGTCGGTGTTGACGTGTCACCACCAGAACCACCGCCACAACCAGCTAGGGCTAGTGACATAGCAACGAAAGAATATTGAAACTTCATAAATTTTGTCTTCTTTAGATTTTAATTAACGAGAACGAATCACTCTCACCATTGAAAGCAGGAAAAGTCCTAACAAGGTCCAAGGCGAACCACTGCCACCTGAACCACCACCACTGCTTTCTTTAGTGGTATCAGCACTACACTGATACTGAGCAAAGTGACTCACACCCCACTCTTTCAACACCCCAGAGTTCCCTGACACGCGGTCAGATACTTCGAGACGCCAAGTACCCCAACTCGGCTGACCGACAAGTGCTTGTAACTCCTCGTCATACTGAGCGGTGAAGTAACCTTTAAATCCATTGGTATTGCTTGATTGATGGCTAAGTAGCACAACCGATTTACCTTGTGGAGACACAAGCGTCACTTGCAGATCCTGCAGTGAGTCATGTTCGATGTTCAGGTAAACCGCAAACGAATCATCAATCGTGCGTGACTTGTCCGATAGCGTCTGAGAGAACAATCTGTCACCCTGCTCCGGCAAAGCGGAGTTCACTGGTTGAGACTGGATATCGAGCTCTGGCGTACCATTAACCAGCATCAACTTTTCACTCCACTGGTGAGTCTTTAAGCCTTCAGCAAATTGGTAATCCAATGAAATAGAGGAATCGAATTGCGTGCCACATGTCAGACCGCTTGGTAACGCCACCTTCATTGAGGTCGAATCAGAAAGCGTTTCATCAAAGTCAAAAACGGATGCGTTATTTAGCTGCCATTGCCCTTTGATGCTCGCTTCGCGGCCAGTTTGGCTCAGGCTCACTCCCACGTCTTGACCTTGTGCGATGTATCGAGCGTCATAGCGAACACGAAAAGGCGCTTTAAGCAAGTTGTGTTTGTTGAAGCTGTCCGTCAGGAACTGGGCATAGTCTTTATTTGGGAACAAAATGCTTGCGGCAAACACGGTCGATTCCGCCAGATCATGCATTTTCACGCCACGACCAATACCGTACATGCCTTCAAGTACAATGGCGTCAAACTCGCGGAACACGTTATCGGTATCATCACCGTATCGTTCAACCGACGCTTTAAGTGCTTGGAACAGTGGCGTTGACCACAGCTCATCGCCTAGTTCACCGCCCACACTAACGTGCGCTGGATACTCTGAGCTCTCGAAGTAACGCGCTCTTTGGTTCCATAAGCTACGAGTTGTTTTGCGTGTTCCGAACATACCGTCCCAGTTGAACACCGTATCTAACTCGAATTCTTGGCCACGGCGAGCTGCATCTAAATACTGTGTTCGGTAGCTCGCGCTGCCCGCCCAGTAATCACCAACACCTTCTCCAATCGCGCCAGTATGGCCATACGCCCAATCAGGAACGATTTGATAGTGAATACCGTGTCCTAGCTCGTGCAAAATCACATCTGCATCTGCAGCATCTGGAGATACTCCGCCAACGCCTAACATCAGCGCACGCGAACCTGTGTAGTAAGAAGAGTTGTCGAGCGCTAAACCACGCCCATCAAAACGAAGCGGCTCTTCAAATAAGTCATAGCTCAAGCTCGATAAGTACTGCAGTGAGCTATCAAGATGGTAAAACGCCATCAACTGCAAAAAGGCATTGTCGCCAAGTTGAGCGCTTTGCATCGCTTTTACATCCGCAAAAGATTGAACCCCCTCAGGCGGCAAAATACTGCTTGTATCACGCATAGGCTCCGCACCTACCGCAGGTGAAGACAGTAATGCAAGTGCATCCACCTGTTTAACGCGCTCGTTGGCTAGGTAGAACTTGCCCCCGGACTGCAAAACTTGAATCTGCTTCTCAACATATTGAAGTGGCTGCGGATAATCCTCTAACGAATTCCAAGCAGAATCAGGCGCAGCTTGTTGTTGCATTGTACGTAAATCAGGATCAAAGAGTGAGACGGGAACAGTCACTAACTCACCAGAGCTCAATGCTGGCGGCTCGGTCACTTCCAATCGAACAGGCAGTTCCAGTTCTCCGGCTGGCATCGCCTCACCATTACGAATCACCGTATCTTCAAGGCTTTTGAAAATACGTTCAACTTCGCTGTCTTGGTTAGTCGACAGCACAATGGTGCGTTGCGATTGATACTGCCCATCGACCCACACATCAAAGTTGTAATGATCTCCGAGCTGAGAACGAGTTTGATAGCGAAACTTAAGTTCGCCAGCGCTAGCGTAATTCGCTTGTAAATAGCGCAGCGCTTCAGCTTGGTTCGTAACCGTAATGGCAGCGCTAGGGTAATCCCACTCGGCAGCGTTCGTCACTTGAACGCCTGCCAACGCAAGAGAAAGCGCCAAAAGTTTGAGTTTCATGCAGGGCTCCTACTAAAAGATGTACTTCGCGTTAACCGTAAAGTAACGACCTGGTTCCGTTGAGTAGCGTTTGCTCTCATCCGCTATGCCAGCAACGTCTTGGTAGCGAATGTATTCTTTGTCGAACAGGTTGATGATGGTCGCACTCAAACGAAAATCTTTGGTGATTTGGTAACTTGCCCCCAAATCGAGCGTGTTCCATGAATCTGTTTGTGCGCACTCGGTCTTTTGTCCAAGTGACGTTTGGCAACTCGGCACACGATCCATCGAACCAGCCCAGTTCCACGTCGCGAACGCATTAAAGTCTTGCTGCTGATAGTTCAGCCCAACATTGCCCTCGAAAGGTGTGATGCTACGAACGTACTCGCCTTCGGCGTCCTTTCCGTCCACATAACCAAGCTTGGTACTTAGCTTCCAAGACGAAGTGAAAGCGTACGCGGCAGAAAGCTCGGCGCCGTAGGTTTCAACGCCGTGTAAGTTTTGGTATTGCTTGATGTAGTTACCGAAGTTATCTTGCCCTGTGGTAACAACATCAATGAAGTTTTGGAACTTGTTGTAAAATGCAGAAACGTAAAGTTGCGCGCGGCCATTATCGAATTTGTTACCGATTTCAAAGGAGTCCGAAGTTTCAGCCTCTAGGTCCATGTTCGGTGCAATGACAAACGGCGTTAGCGGCACAAAGTCATGGTTTACGAAGCCATACGCTTTGTCGTATTCCGGAGCACGATAACCGTGGTTATAAGATGCATAAGCGATGTTATTGGCAAACACTTCACGAGAAATCGATAGGCTTGGAGATACCTCTGAGCTATCCATGTTTTTTAATGGGAAACCGCCCACTTCACCCTCACCGTCCGGTGTTAGACGATGCGCATCAAAGCGCAGGCCGCCTGTAATGGTCCATTTATCCAGCTCCACCATGTCTCGAACGTACAGACCAATGTTATAAGCACGAGCAGGAGCGAAAGGTTGTTTGGTCGAAGGCGTTACCCCGTTCCAATCAATCTTGGAATCGCTATCTGTGCGTTCATAATAGTCAGTAGAAAGCTCGATACCGTAAGCCAATTGGTGCTCAGCATTTGCAGCATAAATCGTATTGGTGAAATCACCACGGAAGCCAATTGTTTCGTCAATGAAGGTTTTGTGTTCTAGCTCGCGACGTCTAACAGTCAAACCATTGTGGTCAACTTGTCTCATTAAACGATTCGTGTCTTCCACCACTTCGGTGTGGCGCCAGTAGACCTTTGTATCTAACTCTTCGAACCAAGTTGGATTAATCGGTGTAACCTCTGCACCAATGTAAGCGCTGTACTCTTTTGTCGATTCATCTTCTGCGAAGTCTTCGATATGCCATTTGCCATCCTTCTGTATAGATGGCGAACCTTCCAGGCGTTGTTGGTCTTGCCGATAAAGTTCGGCACGCGCTTTGACCATCACTTCATCATTGAGGAAATGATTGATGGCGTATGACGCGCTGTAACCATCCAAATCGCGGTTGTACAAATCTTGGCTGAAGTTACGCGTCTCTTCACCTTGCCAATACGCCGCGTTGACTAAGCTTTCCGTGTCGCCAGAACGAAATGCCAGATTGCTCGCGCCTTTGTATTTATTGCTGATCCCCGTGTACGTGCCCGTGGCATCAACATAAAAGTCACGATCTTTTAAAAACTCGCCCGGCTGTTTGGATTTTAGAATCACAGCGCCACCGATAGCACCAGAACCTAAGACTGAGGAGCTCGCCCCTTTCACTACTTCTAATGATTCCAAATTAGAAAGATCAAACGTATCGCGGCCCACTTTGTCATTGCTGTCATTCGCACCAAAACCGTCTGCTGAGCGAATACCGTCACGAATGATCATAATGCGGTTACCCGTCATGCCTCGAATCGTGATGTTTTGTGGACGCCCAGCGCCGCCCGACACACTTACCCCAGGTTCATGACGCAGCGCATCATAAAGCTCTGTTTCGCCCTTTTGTTCAATCTCTTCGCTAGTAACAACTGCGACGCTGCCTGCTAGTTCAGACATTGGTTGTTCAATCCGATTCGCCGTCACCACGACCTCTTCCATAGAGAAAACGTCAGATTTGGCGTGCACTTGGCTGGCAGCTAGTACCGAAAGTACTGCCGCTGACACTGGGGTAAGCTTCATTTACTGCTCCGCTTTAGATGTTTTAATTAGTGATAAAAGAAAGGCGTATTCTTTTGCTTGTTGTTCTTGCGCTTGTCGTGGGTCCATTTGATGACCCGAGTTAAAATCGGTCTGTAACAAGTACGGCCCGGTGTGCTCACTTAGCTCAGAAACCTTGGCGAGATACTTGGCACCTTCCCAGTAAGGCACGCGCTGGTCGATCAAACCGACTTGAACCAGCATGGGTGGGTAAGCGTCTTTATGAATGTTGAGAATTGGATCGTACGCCTTCATTAGTGCCAGTTGCTCAGGTTTGGTTGGGTTACCCCATTCACCATACTGCTGTGTGGTCAGCGGAAGTGAGGTATCCGACATGCTGGCTACCACATCAACAAAAGGTACTTTAAGCACGACACCTGAAAACAACTTAGGATCTCGATTAACCGCTCCCGCGACCAACGTGCCACCAGCACTAGAACCAATGGCGAAAACCTCTCGATTACCGCGTTCAAACGTTTTCAGCGTCTTAGCGGCCGCGACAAAGTCGCCAATAGAATTGGCTTTGCGCACACCACGGCCTTGCTCATGCCACTCATCGCCAAAGTACCCACCGCCACGAACATGAGCGATAGCGTAAATCACGCCTTGGTCGAGCAAGCTTATGACTTGAGGCATAAAGTACGGTTTCATCGTAAAACCGTATGCGCCATAGCCGTAAATCATCACGGGTGATTGAGCGTGTAATTTGTCTTTGCGATACGCTAAAGAGACGGGAACAGAAACACCATCGTGCTTAATGAAAATTCGTTGGGAAACATAATGTTGGCTACCAAAATCTTGGTAAGCATCTTGAGAGTACAAAGATTTAGTCAGCGTTTTTACATCAAACTCTTCCCATTGAGGAGGCGTGGTCATCGACATGCTTCGGATACGAATCTTGTTTGATTCAAAATCGCCTAACGTGCTCAACCAAGCGACATTGCCATCGTGTTCCAATGGCAGTATCACTTTTTCCTGACCTTGGTATGAATACACCGTCAATGTCGCTACGTTGTTCGGCTTACTGAGTGCCACAACTCCTGCATCATAAAGGTAGAACTGGTCAAGCGGTTCACGAGGGGTAGTAAAGCGTTGCCATGTTGCGCTAAGAGGTGCTAGATCGGTTTGATAAAGTGCAAATGTACCTTCAAGATTGCTGTTGACGTAAACGCGCCCTTTCGCCACATCCGCGTAATATTCCACGCCCGCTTCCGGCACTCTCAGTGAATCGCTTACGGTGCCCGTTTCTAGATCAACAAGCTTCTGCTCTGTGGTTGACTCGTTGTTGCTTTGCAGCACCACGTAACGGCTATCTGCCGCACGGTAGAAAGAAAGTAACCAATCTGATTTGTATTCGTGCCATACAACTGTTTTAGCCAAAGATTCAGTGGAGATGCGTAGGATCTGATGAGGTCGCTGTGTACGCATTTCCTTCGAAACGAGGTAAGCCATCTTACCATCAGGTGAAAGCAATACACCGCTATCGACGTGCGTTGCCAGCTCCGTAGATTGGCCAGAGAGTAAATCAACAACCACGGCGCGATATTGCTCGCTGCCATCAATATCTTCAGTAAAAAGCAACGTGTCTCCGCTTACTTGCCACTGCCCTACTTGATAATACGGATATGCAGATTGACGTTCAGAGAAATCAAATACTGTGTTCTCTTGTGCATACTGGTTCGAACGTGATAGCAACACATAACCACCGTCACGACGCGTTAACGTCCATTCGCGTCTATTTACGATCGACCATGGTTTATCACCTTTATCTGCCACCATGGCTTCCCACTGCGCGAGAAGATCTTGCGTCAACGTCTGATATTTTTTTTGATGCTGTTCAGTCTTACGGTTCTGCTCTGTTAGGTAGGTAAGAACTCGCTCATCTTTACGAGCGTCATCTCGCAACCAATTAAAGTCATTAACGGCAAAGCAAGAACTAGAGGTAATTATGAGCCCTAAAAAAACATGAGTAAATTTCATATAGAGAGCAAATTCATTTATAGGATTAATACAATGGCGCGTATTCTGCCCTTAAATAAAAATGAGATCAATTATCATTTTCATAATCATGTGAGATTTTTATCTAGTATGTGAGGAAAAACGTTTGCTTGGACCGAGTTGATAAAACTTAATACCTCTCTAAATTAGCGATCTATGCTGTTTATATAAAACCAGATAAATATAAAAGCCTAGCAAACACGTTAGTATAGAAAGA
Organism: Vibrio sp. E14; assembly: GCF_020515785.1. Lineage (NCBI taxonomy): Bacteria > Pseudomonadati > Pseudomonadota > Gammaproteobacteria > Vibrionales > Vibrionaceae > Vibrio > Vibrio sp. E14. The sequence goes on along the minus strand of NZ_JAHPJI010000003.1, from coordinate 445,353 downwards.
CATCATTTCGCCTGGAGATAAGCATAAAAAAACCCGAGTGCGAACACTCGGGTTTTGAAAAACTAAAATCAGTTGAAAACTGGAGCGACTTTTACTCTTCAGAGTTTGGTGCCGCTGGCTTTTTCTTCGGGATGAACACATCATCACCCACTGATACGTTTTTGTAGAAACTCTTGTCACGTTTAACAGGTTTCTTAGCCGACTTCTTCGCTTGAGGGCGTGATTTCTTAGCTGTCGCTTTCTTGTTACGGAAATCTGGCTTAGGTGGCTTCAGGCCTTTGAACTTACCTTTCAGATCTTCGAATACTGAAAACTCAAGATCTTGTTGTAGGTAAGCTTCTACACGTTTAAAGCTATCCCAGTCTTTTGGACCAACAAGAGAAATCGCATCACCCTTGTTACCAGCACGGCCCGTACGGCCAACACGGTGTACATATTCTTCAGTATGCTTTGGCATATCGAAGTTAATGACGTGTGTCACTGTCGCAATATCCAAGCCACGAGAAGCAACATCTGTTGTCACTAGGATCTTGAATACCGCTCGCTCAAACTGGCTCATGATCGTATTGCGTTGAGCCTGGTTCAAGTTACCACTCAGTGCAACGGCCTTCAGTTTCTTCTCGTTTAGCTTCGCTGTTAGGCGCTCAGTATCATCGCGCGTCGCCGTAAAGATGATAACTTGGCGATATTCTGCTTCTGAAAGTACGCGATCTAGAATCGCCTCTTTATGATCAAGATGATCACACAAGTAGAATTTTTGCGTGATATCTTTGTGTTCTTCGTTAGAAACACCGATAGCAATACGTTTCGGAGCATTAAGCATTTCAGCCGCAATGTCATTTACGTCTGCGTGATCCAACGTCGCAGAGAACATTAATGTTTGACGGCGACGATGCTTAGCTGCTTTATGGATACGACGAAGCTCTGGTGCAAAGCCCAAATCCAACATACGGTCTGCTTCATCAAGGATCAGAGTTTCCAAACCTTCAAGGTAAAGCGAGCGGTGCTCTAAGTGGTCAGCCAGACGTCCTGGTGTCGCCACGATGAATTTCGGGTAACGGCGCAGTGCTTTCACTTGATCATTAAAGTTCTCACCACCCAAAATCAATGCAGCTTCATAAGATAGGCCAGCAAGCATAGAGCGAAGCTCACCATACACTTGTTTCGCTAGCTCACGAGTGGGAGCAAGAATAACTGCGCGAGGGTCTTTGGCAGAAAACGATTTTGTCTTTAAAGACTTGTGAAGCATTGGTAATACAAACGCCAAAGTCTTGCCCGAACCCGTTTTCGAAGATGCCAATAAATCCTTGCCTGCAATCGCAACAGGAATAGCCTGCTTTTGAATGTCAGTTGGTTTTTTAAAATCGTAGTGTTTTAGGTTCTTCAACAATCGGTTGTCTAGGCCTAGATCTTTAAATTGCAAAGTATTCTCCAATAAATCAGTCAGCGTCTGAGCGCTCTGTAATGTCGTTTCCGCTCTAACGCAGCAAAAAAATAAAGCTCGGTATAATACCGCAAATCATAGGAGTATAGATAGAGATCACACAAACTAATTCCCACGGATGAAAACAAAACATCATTTGCGGCTCAATTAAGAACAAACCCTCGCTTTATTGGTCAGCTGCTTGGCTTAAGATTTAGAGAAAAGCGAGCTCAAGGTGTGCCTCTCTTTCTCCAATAAAACTGCGTAAATGGCAGTTATTTGCGCCGAGAAACTTTCATTTGTGTCAATATCGTCTAAATTATTGATATCAGGAACGTGGCAAAAACACCTGCTATGAGAACTGTTGTGGGAATAAGGGAGAGGATAATTCACTCACCTTTGTTAAGCTCAGGTAAAAGTTGACGTCAGGTACTCCATGAAATTCTTGGGTTTTTTTGACTTTTGCTACATCATGTACTGATAAAATGTATCCACATTTAACCTCGCTACTGTATAAAATAATAGTTGGTAGCGAGACTTTCACTATAAGCAAGGAGTTCTTATATGAACAAAACGTTGATCGCAGCTGCAGCAACTTCAGTACTTCTACTAGCAGGTTGTGCTTCTTCTGATGACGCAGCAACAGCAAATGCAGCAAAACTAGACGAACTAAGCAACCAAGTTAGCCAACTAAGCCAAGACGTACAAGCTCTTCAATCTGACGTTCAAAAATCAGGTGCAGCAGCAATGGCTGCTCAAGAAGAAGCTGAGCGTGCTAACGAGCGTATCGATAACATCGCTCAGTCTTACACTAAGTAAGATTTGATACCGCGTCTTAATGCCTGTTAAGGCGCGGTTATTTCGACAGGAACCCCATTCTGTGCGGCAATCGCTGCTTTAGCCTTCACATTTTTCAGTCCGAACTCATCCAGCCACCACTTTAACTCTTTTGGTACCTGTAGGTGATCTTTCTCACCATTGCTGCGAGTCAATGGCTCATGTGCCTCTAAAAATACACTTCTGTCCGGCTCTAGTGATACTTTCACTGGTTGGTTAATGATATTCACTTCTTCACCGTTACGAACTTTTTCAAACAACCATTCAATGTCGCTTGGGTCCATACGAATGCAACCCGCGCTGACTCGCATACCGATGCCGAAATCTTTGTTGGTACCGTGAATAAGGTACTCGCCATTTCCGTAGGCTAAACGCAATGCAAACATCCCAAGTGGGTTGTCTGGACCAGCAGGTACAACGGTTGGCAAGTCAATGCCCTTCGCTTTGTACTCGGCACGAATCGAGGCTGGCGGCGTCCACGTAGGGTTTGGACGCTTTTGGCTAATACGCGTTGTCATCACCGGGGTGTCTCGCCCAATTCGCCCGATTCCCACGGGGAATACATGCACAATATCTTCTCCTTTCGGGAAGTAGTATAAGCGCAATTCCGCTAAATTAATGACAATGCCTTTGTGGGGTACATCTGGGAGGATCAGTTGTGTTGGAATAGTAAGAACGTGTCCCTCTTCTGGTAAGAAGGGATCCACGCCTTTATTTGCCGCCATTAAACCTAGCATCCCGACATCGTAGTGCTTGGCAATATTTGCCATGGTTTCGCCTTCTTGCACGACGTGGTTTTCAAGGCGACCAATTAAACGACTGCCATCCTCTGGTAGCTCGTACATTTTAGCGAATGACAAACCACTCGCTAAAGATAACGATACAGATAACAGCGTACGTTTTGCGAAACTCATTGATCGCTTTTTGCTAAGCATTTCACTTTATTCCTTGGCACTTTTAAAGAGCCGTAAGGTTATCTCTCTTTCTGTCTTGTGATCAACCATCGGCTTGTGATATTCCAGTAAAGAAAATCCCTCCCAAGTCCAAGGTTTATGGATGTATTTGTTTGGCACACTTTTGATTTCAGGCACCCAGTGGCGCACGAATTGGCCATCAGAATCAAACTTCTCACCTTGGCTTATCGGGTTGAAAATACGGAAGTACGGCTGCCCATCACAACCCGTCGATGCAGACCACTGCCAACCACCATTGTTTGCTGCGAAATCGCCGTCCACCAGCTTACTCATGAAGTACGCTTCGCCCCAACGCCAGTCAATGTGTAAATCCTTGGTGAGAAAGCTCGCGACAACCATACGAAGCCTGTTATGCATCCAGCCTGTTTGGTTGAGCTGACGCATTGCTGCATCGACGATCGGGTACCCTGTCGCTCCAGCCTTCCATCGCTCAAAAGCCTGCTCATCATAAGACCACTGAATTTTATCCTCCCAGTCGATAAAGCCTTTGCCTTTAACGAGCTTTGGTTCGAAAACCAACAGATGCTGATAAAACTCACGCCAAATGATCTCACTCAACCAAGTTGCTTTTCCTTCTGTTAGGTCATTTTGTTGGTTTTCAGCATACAAGCGAGCAATACATTGCCTTGGTGACAACGCACCAATCGCAAGATAGGGAGACAGTTGACTGGTGCCATCAATAGCCGGAAAATCTCGATCTTCCTTGTAAGCATCACTGCGCTCACGAGCAAATTCCCTAAGCTGCTTTAAAACATCATTGGTCGAAGTAAACCAATTCTCGCTGGACTCTCGAGGATAGCTAAACGTGAAGTCTGAACTAAATCGAATCGGCTCTAATTGTTCCAATATTTTGCTGCTTAGCGGCGCTTGTTCTTGAGGCTTTGTTACCGTTGGCATTTGAAACTGCGTCAACCAAGCACGTTTGAATGGTGTAAATACCTTAAAATACTCACCTTGCTTATTGAGAACCGTCGTTGGTGGGTGCACACATTTGTCGTGAAACAGTTCAAAATCGATATCATGGGAAGCTAGCGCCTCACTCACTTGTGCATCGAGCTCTCGTTCATTTACTTCATAGTGAATATTCGCCATAACAGACGTTGCTTCAAGTGTTTTCGCCCATTCACTAATCACTTCGGTACAATCAGAAAACGACGGCACCTCTTTATATAAAAAAGGAACATTCAGGCTTTCCAACTCGTCGTTGAGATACTCTAAACGACGAGCAATGAGATCCGCCTGCATCGGTGCCATGTGGTGTTCTCGCCACTGCTCTGGCGTCGAGATAAAACAAGCGACAACAGGCTGACCTGAATCTAACGCCGCCTTAAGTGCGGTGTGGTCTAACGTTCGTAAATCACGTCGAAACCATACTAAGATCATGGTGTCTCCTTCGTTTCGTCTACTCTGTTAGGTGCAGTTTCTCAATCACTTCAGAACATCCAATACGTTCTCCAAAACGTGTTTGAAGCATTTTGATGGACTCCACTTGCTTAGCTGCCAGCGCTTTATTGGAAAACAGGTAAATGAGCGAGTAGCTATCAACAACTTCGTGCTCCAGTAAACCAGAGACATCATCAACTTTGTCGATCAACGTCGTGTGATACCCTTGCTCACACAACTTCGCCGCTTGAATCCAGCTCTCTGCTTCCCTATGTTGTTCAAAGCTGATAAGCAAGCACTTCCCTTTGGAAGCGGCTTTGTTTTCAGAGTCGATAACAAGGGCAAGACGAGTAATCAAACAAGTTTGAAATAACCCCATCTGCAACGATCTCAGCGATCCTTTGACCATCTCCAGCGCGTCAAATACAGGGTCGATAAATTGTTCAATAACCAAGTTCAATGGATACTCTTTGAGAACAGAGGCAAGTAAGCTCTCCGCTTTACCTCGATTCAGTTTCGAAAGTGCTGATAACATAGTTTCTACTTCTTCGAGAGTACGAACTTCATTGTTGACTTCTACGTCAGCACTTTTTCCCAAAAGTCCCTTTACTTTACCGATTGCAATCCCCTTCGCGAGCCAACTCTGGACTTCACGAATGGTATCGAGATCTTGCTGTCGATAAAGTCTGTGCCCTTTTTCTGTTCGCTGAGGCTGGATCAAATTGTATCTTCTCTGCCAAGCTCTCAGCGTAACTGGCTTCACACCCGTGATTTCTGCGACGTCTCGGATCGCGTATAGTTTTTCTTCTGAACTACAAACCATAGCGTAATCTCATCTCCTGCGGATACGGTTCTAAAAACTTCTGTTTTGCTAAATACTCATCTGGGTAAGTGTTTAAGTAGTGCTTAATCAATGTCAACGGTGCTAATAATGGCAATGTACCAGTACGGTAGTCATGAATTACTGTTGCTAATTCTTCTTTTTCGTCTTTAGTTAAAGCGCGCTTAAAATACCCTTGTAAATGCATTAGTACGTTAGTGTTGTTTTTTCGGCTAGCACGATTCGCAAGTGCCTTCATAAGACCTAAGCGATACTCTTGATAGAATTCTTCGATTTCATAGCTAGCGACATCGGCAACTAAACGACCAAGAGAGCGGTATGACTCAGGGTGATGCGCCATCAAGGTCAACTTATAGCGCGAATGAAAATCGATAATTTTGCCTCGAGTTGGCTCTCCGTCCATCGAGTCATAAAAGTCGTTTAGGCAAAATACTCGGGTAATAAAGTTTTCTTTTAATACAGGATCGTTGAGTCGGCCATCCTCCTCGACGGGCAACCAAGGCATTTTTTTCATCAGCGTTTGTGTGTACAAGCCAACGCCTTCTTTCGCTGCGTTATTTTTGCTATAAACCTTGACGCGCTCCATACCGCAAGTTGGAGACTTGGCACAGACGATGTAACCGCAAAGTTGCTCGCTTTGTAGCTCCTCCACTTTGTTAGCAGAGTAAGCAAGCATATTATCGGTATGGTCATTTTCTGGATTTTTAGTTTCTACCAGCGCCACACGCTCTTCTTCGGAAATCAAACGAATTGTTGGTCGCGGCACTGGCATTCCGACGCCCACTTCGGGACATACCGAAACAAAGTCAAAATATGGGCTGAGCTCTTTAGTCACAAAGTTACTTACTTTATGACCAGAGTCAAAACGAACCCGTTCACCCAAAACACAAGAACTGATACCTACTTTGATTGAAGATTCCATGATGACGCATCCCTATACAAAATGTTTTGTTGTATAACTTATAGCAAGGCTTTTTAAATTGTACAAGAAAATAAACTGTACAATTTAATCGTTTTACTTTTCTCAAGAGCATTTCGATCAGCGCTTTCTCAAAAGTTTTTTATGTTCTCAATGTCCATTTTGTGCGCGCAATCGACAAATCGCTCAAAAGCGAATCGATTGCTCTTTTGATTTCAACAGATTTAGTTATCAATGATGTTCATGGTTTCTAAAAGCGTGGTTTTTGTGACTAAGCTCTCAAGGGGCCACTGTACGTCCCGATATTATTGCTTCAACGAAAACGAACAAGTTCAACAGAATTGGTAATAGCGTTCTATACTAGAGGCGTTTTATCAAAACAAAACTTTGGAGAGCACTTATGGCAACCCCACACATCAATGCACAACCAGGTGATTTCGCTGAAACGGTTCTAATGCCAGGCGACCCTTTACGTGCTAAATACATCGCAGAAACGTTTCTTGAAGATGTGAAGCAAGTTTGTGACGTTCGTAACATGTTCGGCTTTACTGGCACTTACAAAGGCAAAAAAGTGTCTGTTATGGGTCACGGCATGGGTATCCCTTCTTGCTGTATCTACGTACACGAGCTAATCGCAGAATACGGCGTGAAAAACGTAATCCGTGTAGGTAGCTGTGGTGCGGTACGTGACGACGTTAACCTAATGGATGTTGTTATCGGTATGGGTGCTTCTACAGACTCTAAAGTGAACCGTATCCGTTTCAACAACCACGACTTCGCTGCAATCGCTGACTACGGCCTTCTAGAAGAAGCGGTAAACCAAGCGCGTGCTCAACAAGTACCAGTGAAAGTTGGTAACGTATTCTCTGCAGACTTATTCTACACACCAGAAGCTGACATCTTCGAGAAGATGGAAAAACTAGGCATCCTAGGTGTAGACATGGAAGCGGCTGGTATCTACGGTGTTGCTGCAGACCTAGGTGCGAAGGCGTTAACTATCCTAACGGTTTCTGACCACATCATCCGTGGCGAAAAACTAAGCTCAGAAGAGCGTCAAAAGTCGTTCAACGACATGATGAAAGTTGCGCTAGAAACCGCAATCAACATCTAAGAACAAGTAGTAAGTAATAATTTGCAGCCAGAGTTATTGCTGGCTGCCCGAATTATCCCGAGGGGGCGATTGTGTCTAACGGCGAACTGCCAAAAGACGCAGATGGGTTACAACTCAACTTTTGTAAAACATTGGCGTGTGACAACTTTGGATTGAGTGATGCAAAGCGTTACGTTCTGCAACATGCTAACCCTAAACGTCCGGCGATGGTATGCCGTGAATGTGGAGCTTTCCCCCCCTTACTTAACAATCGCGATGTAGTTAACGAACTTCATCGCCTGCGACACGTCCACAGTGACGGGTTGCCTGCGTGCCGCAATGATGATTGCGAGAACTTTGGACTATCCGTCCACACACATAAACACCTCTACCACGCTTTCGGTTACAGTGGTGATCGTCAACGTTACCGTTGTAAAGCGTGTCAAAGTACCTTTGTTGATAAATGGTCAGGCGCGAACAAAAAGCTACAATTCCAAGAGAATTTAATGGGCTTATTGTTTACTGGTTACTCTGTGCGCGAGATCTGCCGAAAACTCAGTATCAACCCGAAAACCTTTTACGACCATGTTGATCATATTGCGAGTCGCTGTCGCCGTAAATTAGCCACTATTGATGCTCGTTGGGTAAACCACGCAACGCACTATGAATTGGCCTCAAACTATGTTGCATTGCAGCCAAACAGCAATAATGGTGTCTACTGGATTGTTTCTGGTGAAGCCCACTCAGGCTATATTCTTTGTCAACATGTGAACTATTCTGCTGATGAAGAGCCAATCGCCACGCTAGACCATAACCCGTACGACGAGGTCTCTCGTTTTGTTTCCCAAGAGTACACTGCGGAAGCAAGTGAACCGCCAGCGGAACCTTCGAACCTCCTGCGTGAGCGTATTGACCAAAAATACCAAACCATTTTGGCTCGCGGTAACGTGGAAGATCCTCTTGGTAATCTTTCCGTATTCCATTACCCATCTAAAGGTGCATTAGTTCGTCCGCCTTACACATCATACGCTCATTACTTGCATGTACTTGATATGTGTTGCCCCAACAAACGTGTATCTCTATATATGCCTCAAGATCCCCTGCTACGTTCGGCAGCACTGAGCGTTTGTTTGTCTCGAATTAAAGAGAAAAATGTCGACTTGATGTACGTAGAAGAAGATGCAAATTGGGACATGAGCACACCTTTTGGCAAGGTCGATATCGCCTATATGAGCTGGTGGCGAGATCGCTGGGCGATCTCCACTCAAGACGAAAGCCACAAAGGCATTTGCTACCTTGCAGGTGATAGAAATGAGCCCGAGAAATGGTTTAACGTTGCAACAACTCGCCATGTGCAGTTCTATCAAAATCGCTTCCAGATCCTTTTCGAAAGCTTCATTAACGAGCCACGTCGCAAATTACGACCTGCTGGAATTTTACCTCTTTTAGATATATTCAGAGCTTGGCATAATTTGTGCTATCAGGATAAGCAGGGTCTTACCGCCGCACAAAGGCTAGAAGTCACTGATGCTCCTTTGACCATCAAACAGCTCCTATCGTAACTATTGGCATTTAGATGTAGTAATTAGGGGCTGTGACAGTATACATTACGGCACCTAATCGTTTACCAAAGCGTTATCCGCATCGTTTTGGTAATAAAACATGCATCTAACCACTTAATATTAGGTGTGAATTCCAGTTCGATAGTCATGGATGTGAACGTTGGATAAAAACCAAATTCAGCTAGAAGATGAGCTCAAAAAGCTTAAAGGCCAAATAAAAACGGCCCCTGAACACACCTTCAGTATTGCGCAGCAATACCGTATCCGCGCGGAGCAAATTTTATTTGTGGATGGTGAAATCAGAGCATTGCTGATAATGGCGCAGTGCTGTTGGTGCCTAATGGATTACCGACAAGGCTTAAAGCTAGTCAAAGACGCCTACAGCAAGCAAACCCAACTTGAAACCGACGACCACCTGCCCGAAATTCTTCATTTATTTGCTCTCCAATATTGGGGACAAGCAAAGTATTACTCAGCCCAACAATATTGGATTAATGCACTCGAACAATCTGCCCTCGTTGATGATATTGAAATTCAAATCGAATCTCTAATTGGGCTTGGCAACGTATGGCGTATCACAAATGAGCATCAACTTGCCGCTTCCACTCATGAGTTGGCCGTTAAAGTGGCAAACAACGTCCGTATTGCTTGGTTGGAAGGCAAAGCTCGTATCCTGTTGGCTTGGGACTATTACTTACTGAATAAATTTGTCGAAATGCTCACTGTGCTGGATGGTGCAACCGAAGTACTAAAAGATCATGATGACAGCACATGGCAAGCCGAAATCTGGGACTTTAAAGGCCTAGCGCTACTTGGGCTAGAACGCCTTGATGCCGCAGAAGAAGCCACACAAAAGGCCCATAAACTCGCTATTGAACATGATCTAATTTGGATAAAAGCACACTCGTTTATTAGCCGCGCAAGGCTCGAACTCTTGCGCAAAAATACGGATAGTGCAGCAAAGTTATTACTCGCAGCAGAAGAGTCCGCGCTTAGTTTTGACAACGGCGAGCTACTAAGTCAGATCTGCTTTCAGCAATCTCGAGTCGCTGAAGAGCAAGGTGATTTTGAATCAGCGTTTAACGCGTTTAAAAAATACCGTAAACATGCACTTAAAATGCTCAAAGAACAGACTCATCGAGTCAGTATGGATAAAGCACGCGGCTCCAAACGCCAGCTAGAGCAACGAGCGCGTAAGCTGATTAATCGTATCCGTTCTCAACATGAATATGACCCTGAAAAACAGTTTTCTAATGTTGTGTCCGAGACCTACTGGTGGGAACAGTTAGTTCTGTTTAAAACAGAGCTCAAACGCTCCAACCACGCGATCATTATGATTCAGCATGCAAACCCCGAATTTCTCGATGTTTGTACTGAGCTAGTTCATGCATTGACGACCTCAAGTGATCTCATCTCACGAATTTCCAGTGACAGACTAGCTATGTTAATTGCAGAGAAAGGTCAAGCAGCAGAAGATGTCTATCGTACGGTTCAGGCAATGTTAGACATCTATCCATGGAAACGTCGCGGGCTGAAAGGTCCCAAACCGATACTGTATTTGCAAGATATCCTGACCTTCCCATTCACTTTAGAGCAACTCGAAGAAAGCTATATTGAGGTAATGAAGCATGGAACAACTGCTTAGCAAGGTTACTGACGCAGGCATCGATCCTTCTTCCGTCTCTGGTGAAGAAGCGATTACGCTGTGGGAGCACATCGGGTTACATATTGCATCCACGAACCGAGAAAAAGCACATTGCTATATCATTAGTGCCGAGTATCGACGAGAAATTAAACAGCTCAACGACAGCATCGAAGAACTACGACAAGCCCTTGAGTTGCTCGTTTTACCCGACGATGTAGAAGATATTCTGTCTGTAAAAGCAAGCTTGAGTGATCGTTTGGTAGAAGTAGGTGACTACAACGCAGCATTAACCGAGTATGTTGCTGCAACGAATATCGCCGTCGAATATGGCTATATTGATGAGTACGTACTGGCTATTATTGGAATGGGCAATTTGTGCGATGCCTATGGGGATCACCATCGCGCCTTGCGTTATTACCAAAAAATCGATGCGATCGACCACGCCATTAGCAGTCGCTCCCTACGTCTGCGCTACAAACTTTACATGCTTGCCTGTTACATCAGTTTGAACCGTACCGCAGATGCACAAGAATTATTGAGTGAGTGTGAAGAGCTAAGTATCCTCGTCAGTGATAAAAACCTTGCTGCGCAAATTCATCTCTACCGAGCCAAACTGCATCGTTTGCAAGAGGATTACCCTAACGCATTGCTTGCTATCTCTAATGTCCAGTATACGACGGGCAGTGCTACCACGTACTGGTTATCCACGATGGTCAAAATCGAGACCGCATATTGTCTAAACGGTGTCGGACACATCTCTTTAGCCAACTTAGTGCTGGACTCTATCGGTAAACGAATTCAGAAGCACTCCTCTCCTCTTGTCGCTCAGCATTTTTACAACGCAATGAGTCAAGTTTACGCTTCTCAAGGGTTATTTCAGAAAGCATTAAACTGTGAAAAAAAAGCGTTTCGCATTGAATCTGACCTTGTCAAACACATTCCAATTGGTGAATTGGGTTCTACTCAATTACGTCGACTTTCTCGTTTTGAGCTACAGCTCAAACTCATTTTGTCAGAACTTGAAAACAAAGAGCTCAAGGAAACCACCAAACAACATAAGAATACGGTCGCCCAACTACAGCAAGATGTCTTTACTGACCCGCTAACCTCTTTGCACAACCGACGTTGGTTAGAAGTCAAACTCAAAGACCTGCTTTTGCACGATACTGAATTTGCGTTGATGGTCATCGATATTGACCACTTTAAGTCCATCAATGACGAGCTCAGTCACCTTGTTGGAGACAAAGCGATTAAACGTGTGTCTCAAGAATTAGCAGGATACTTCAAATTTAAAGGCGCTTCTTGCGTTCGCTTTGGCGGTGAAGAGTTTCTTGTCATTCTAGAGAATAGCAATCTAGAACGGGCAGAAATGCATGCCGAGAATTACCGCGAACGCATTTATCGATATGGTTGGGACGATATTCTTGGCGAGCGGGGGTTGACCGTATCGATCGGGATTACCTTACATCGAGAAGGAGAGAATACCCAACGTACCTTCTATCGCGCCGACAAAGCCTTGTACCGCGCCAAAGCCAATGGCCGAAACCAAGTCTGTACCGAACTTTAAACCATGCCCCAATCTTCACTTGGGGCATAACCGTGGCTTTTATTCTCCATTCCTTCCTTTATTACTACTTAGTTTGATTATAAGCGCCTTCACTTCTTATTGTCCTCGAATCGCAATCGATACGGATATCGCATAAACATAATTCAAGTACAAAATAACTTGATTGAACGATAGTTAAGACAAATACTTAAACTGTTCATTTACGTAAGATTTTCCATTAGGTAACAAGCACAGGCAGGTAAGATGTTTCTAGACTATTTTGCACTTGGGTTACTCATCTTCGTTGCTTTGGTGATCTTCTACGGGATTATCGTTATTCATGATATTCCGTATGAAATTGCTAAAGAACGCGAACACCCTCATCAAGACGCAATTCATTACGCAGGCTGGGTTAGCCTTTTCACTTTACATGCACTGTGGCCATTTTTATGGATATGGGCAACATTGTGGCGCAAGGAGCGCGGATGGGGTTTCAAACAGCTTGAGCAAGAAACGCACGACATTCATCACCGCCTTGAAGAGCTCATCGACGAAGTCAACGAACTCAAAAACGAAGTATCGATGTTGAAACAACAAAAGATTCAGCAAAGGCCTTTGACTGAACAAAGTAAAGAGGACGAATAATGGATTTATTGCTGATTCTGACTTACACAGCCCTTTGTATCGCCATTTTTAAAGTCTTTAATATTCCTTTGAACAAATGGACCGTACCTACAGCCGTACTTGGCGGCGTAGTGTTGGTGGGCACACTCGTCCTTCTTATGAACTACAACCACCCATTTACTCAACTAGGTAACCAAGTGTTCCCGACTACGCCTATCGTCTCTGGCGTGCGTGGCCGCGTGGTGGAAGTACCAGTCCAGGCCAACCAACCGCTTAAAACGGGCGATATTCTTTTCAAAATCGATCCTGTGCCTTTTGAAGCAGAAGTCGCACGCCTTGAAGCGAAAGTGAAAGAAGCAAGCCAAGGTGCGTTGGGTTTAGAGTCTGACTTGAGAGAAACAGAAGCGGCGGTTTTGAAAGCGCAAGCCGATAGAGATAAAGCACAAAGAGAATTTAGCCGATATCAAAGGGGCTTTGATCGCGGCGCATTTACGGAACAAGATTTAGATACTCGACGCCAAGCGTACAAAGCGGCAGAAGCCATGCTAGACGTTGCCATTTTGCAGCAAGAGCAAGCACAGATCGCATTAGAGTCGGAAATCGGCGGTGAAAACACCCAAGTCGCGCAACTTCTCGCAGAGCTGCGTAAAGCAGAGTTTAACCTAGAGCAAACCGTCGTTCGTGCGCCAACCAATGGTTACGTTACGCAATTGGCTTTGCGCCCTGGTGTGATGGCTGTGCCGTTGCCGCTTGCCCCTGCAATGACCTTCGTGCATACCGAAGACATTACGTACACCGCTGCGTTCAGACAAAACTCGCTACAACGTTTGAAGGCAGGCTTTGAAGCGGAGTTTATGTTCCGTGCGATACCGGGCAAGGTATTCCGTGGCGAAGTCATCGACGTGATTCCAGCCATTGGTGAAAGCCAAATTCAAGCCAGAGGTGCTCTGCTTGGTACCGATGCCCTGCGCACAAGCGGACGTGTATTTGCGAAGCTGAAAATCACGGACGATTTGAGCGAATACCACCTACCAATGGGTACCGCGGTTGAAGTCGCCGTTTACTCAGACAGCTTTACTCACGTGTCAGTGATGCGCAAAGTGCTGATTCGCATGAAGAGCTGGCAGAACTATTTGTACCTAGACCATTAATGAACAGCTAGCTCATTCATTTATCGATGAAAATAGTATCAGAAAGTGTAATCGGGGGCTGACAATCAGCCCCCGATTTCATTCTAGCCATCCAGACAGATAGCATTCCCACTTTTATCAATATTCTGTATAATGCGCGCCTTATTTTTAATGCTTGCTAAAAAACAAAGCCAGTCAAAGGGATACGTGAATCAAATCACACATTTCCTGAAGAAAAATAGAGCAAACAATAAGCAACTTGGTTGTTTTGTATATATGTTACACAATCAAATAACCAATGCTTTCCAACAATATAAATGAACGTTCTTTAAAATCGACCATTGAACTGAGGTTATCTATGAATCTTTCTGCTAAAACCGTTGTGGTTATTGCAATCGGTGCTGCTCTTTACGGCATCGGTGGCTTACCTATGTTTGGCATCCCTGTGTTTGCAAACACAACGCTAAAACCAGCCATGGCAGTATTAGCATTGTTCTCAGTACTATTTGGCCCACTTGTTGGCTTTTTGGTTGGTTTTATTGGCCACTGGGTCACTGACCTATTCGCAGGTTGGGGCGTATGGCTCACTTGGGTACTTGGTTCAGGTATTGTTGGTTTGATTATCGGTCTATTCCCTTCTCTAACGCGCTACCGTTTAGAGAAAGGCGATTTCAATATGAAAGACTTCGCGTTATTCGTAGTACTTGCACTATTAGGCAACGTATTTGGTTACGGTTGCTCTGCATTCCTCGACACGATTTTATACGCAGAACCGTTCACTAAAGTGTTTACCCAGCTTTCTATTATCGCGATCGGTAACACCATTCTTATTGCTATTGTTGGCTTCTTCATTCTTAAGTCTGTCGCTAAACGTAACAAGCAAAGCCGTAACTTAACAGAGGCTTAATGTCGAATGACAATCGAATTTTCTAACTTCTCTTTTAGATATGAGTCGCTGGACAAACCGACGCTAAAAAATATCAATCTAAGGATAGAGAAAGGAGAGAAAATCGTCATTATCGGTCCAAGTGGTAGTGGTAAATCTACCCTTGGGCAATGTCTTAACGGACTGATCCCACACGCAATCAAAGGGGAAACCAGTGGAACATTGACCATCAATGGTCAAGACACCGCCCCTTTCGACATGCACCAATACACTGAACAAGTTGGCACCGTACTGCAAGATACGGACAGCCAATTCGTCGGTTTGAGCATTGGCGAAGACATCGCATTTGCGCTGGAAAACCAGCTAACTTCTAACATCGACATGTACCCATTGGTCAAAGCTACGGCCAAAATGGTCGACTTGGAACAGATGTTAGATCGCTCTCCCCACGATTTATCTGGCGGACAGAAACAGCGTGTTTCTTTGGCGGGCATTCTCGTCGATGACGTCGATATTCTTTTGTTTGATGAACCACTAGCTGCGCTTGACCCTAAAACGGGTAAAAAAACCATCGAGATCATCGATGAGCTACACCGCGAAACAGGCAAAACCATCGTAATCATTGAGCATCGTCTTGAGGACGTTCTGCATCGCTCAATTGACCGTATTATCTTGATGGAAAGCGGCGAAATCATTGCCGATACAACGCCAGATGAAATTTTAGCGTCGCCTCTGCTAGAAGATTACGGCATCCGCGAACCGCTTTATATTTCGGCTCTGAAAGAAGCAGGCTGCGCGATTGAGGGCGATGCAAAACCTTCTAGCTTAACCACATTACCGTTAGAGCAATATAAACCAGCAGTACAAGCATGGTTTGATGGTTCAACAGCACAACCACCTAAAACGCCAGCCGAGACTTTGCTTGAAGTCCGTGGCCTCACCTATTCTTACGACGGTGAGAAAAACGCGTTAGAAGACGTGAGTTTTGACATCAAGCGTGGCGAGTTTGTCTCTGTACTTGGCAAAAATGGCTCGGGTAAATCGACCATCACCAAACTGATTATGGGCGTTATTGAAGCGGATAGCGGCTCAATGAGCATGAATGGTCAAGATCTTAACGAACTGACCATCTTCGAGCGCAGCCAGAAAGTGGGCGTGGTGATGCAAAACCCGAATCACATGATTTCCCATCACATGATTTTTGACGAAGTGGCCTTCGGCCTCCGTAATCGTGGCATTGAAGAGAAACAGATCGAAGCTAAAGTACTTGAAGTCCTTGAGCTGTGCGGTTTGAGCAAATACCGTCACTGGCCAATCGAAGCATTGAGCTACGGCCAGAAAAAGCGCGTAACCATTGCTTCAATTTTGGTCTTGGAACCAGAGCTTCTGATCCTTGATGAACCGACGGCAGGTCAGGACTACCGGAACTACACGTCTATGCTGAGTTTCATCGAAAAGCTCAATCGCGAGTTGGGCGTAACCGTGATGATCATCTCTCATGACATGCATTTAGTGCTGGAATACACTACGCGCTCTATCGTGATTGCAGACAGTAAATTAGTCGCGGATGCACCAATGACGCAGGTATTCAGCAGTCCAGAGCTACTGGACCAAGCGAACCTCACCACAACAAGTCTGTTTGAGTTGGCAACGAAAGTTGGCATCGAAGACACCAATGGCTTTATGCAGCATTTTATCAATGTAGAAAAAGCGCACCGCCAACAAAAAAGAGGCGAAGTAAACCAACCAGAGAAAGCAGTGGCATGAAAGACATTAAGATGAAGTTTGGTATCAACTACATCGATACCCAATCGCCACTTCATAAATTGAATGGCATTACTAAGTTCTTGCTTTTCATTGCCTGGGTAACGGTGGTGTTGACCACGTTTGACTTACGAATCATTGCACTGTTGATCGTGCTTGGTTTGGGCTTGTTGAAAATGACCAAAGTGCCATTTCATGTCTACAAACCGCTTTTACTGGGTACAGGCACGGTATTGCTGATCAATGCCCTGTTTATGTTCGCGTTAGCGCCGCAACAAGGTACTGAGTTCATGGGCTCATCAACGGTTTTACTCTCGTTACCCGGTAATTACTCGCTCACTCAAGAGACGTTGTTTTACCTAGTAACAGTGACGTTGAAATACTTCAGCATGTTCCCAATCGCGTTAGTGTTTGTATTTACCACTCACCCGACGGAGTTTTCAGCCAGCTTGAACCGCTTGGGTGTGCCTTACAAAATCGCCTATGCCGTGAGCTTAACGCTGCGCTACTTGCCGGAAGTGAAAAAGGACTTTGTTAACATCATGCACGCGCAACAAGCACGCGGAGTAGAACTGAGTAAGAAGGCTCCGTTGTTCACTCGTATGAAGAATGTGGCGAAGATTCTTGGCCCTCTGATTTTCTCTAGTTTGGACAGAGCAGACCAAATCTCAAACGCGATGACGCTACGTGGTTTTGGCCGTCACTCATCTCGCACCTGGTACAGCCTAAAACCCCTGACCAAACCCGATATGATCTGCATGGCGGGGATTGCAGTGATAGTGATTGCTGCGATCAGCAAGCGTGTTATGGACACACAACTGTTCTGGTATCCGTTTTAAATTCTGAAGCTTCAAACTGAACATAACGTGGTTAGTGTTGTGACCACGTTATGTTTCCCTCTTTCCCCTCGATAACCCGCTCATTAGCCTCTTGCTTGCAGGTGCTCAAAATAGGCGTGTAATCTCAGCGGCTCGTTGATGTGCCAGAAAGTTGCTTATTTAAGCGACCAACATGAACTAAACTCATCAGTTTTATCAGGGGCTTAATGATCAACTGTGCGCTGCCTACGATGAACAGCCAAGTCCCGCTTTCAATCAACGAATCATTCAAAAAGAAAAAACTACCAATTAAAAACCAAATAGCTATGAGCAGATCGTTGGCAGCACCTAACGCCTCATAGCGACGTTGAATAACGACGTGACGGTTTCCTAGATCTAAATCCAACTCCCTGCCATGTACCTGCACTGTAAAACCCTCCTTAGTGTTTCGACTCATGTTGTACCCGAGTAATTTCAACATACTTAGGTATAAAACCCTAACGGACTCAATAGATATGTACAACCATAGAGGAAACAACATGAAGATAAAGAAAGGGGTGCCTAAGCACCCAATTCAATGAAGCTACTAACAGTAATTAACTTCTATTACTAGATAGTAAGTACCAACTTAGCTCCACTTTAATAAGCGGGTCTCATTGCCCTCTTCTGGCTTCGCTGGAATATTAAGTGACAGCAGTAAGCTCACAGCCGCCATACCTGCACCGATGTAAAATACACTAGCAGGAGAAACCAGCCAAATCACACCAAACGTAACAGGTATCACAACCGCCGCAATATGGTTGATAGTAAACGCAACCCCAGCGGTCGACGCCATATCGGCAGGATCGGCAATTTTTTGGAAGTAGGTTTTGATAGCAAGCGCTAGCGCGAAGAACAAATGATCGACAACATACAATGCAGCAGCCCACTCCGCGGTTTGCACCAAACCATAACCGACGAATACGAAGATCAAACCGACGTACTCAAACATCAGCGCTTTACGCTCACCAACAACGCCGATGAAGCGGCCGATTCGCTTCGCAAACAAGAAGTTAAAGACATAGTTGATCAAAAACAGCAAGGTAATGTCTGCGGCAGAGTAGCCAAACTTCTCTACCATCAAGAAGCCAGCGAAAACCGTGAAAATCTGACGGCGAGCACCACTCATAAACGTGAGCGCGTAGTACAACCAGTAACGTTTACGCAGAATGAGCTTCTTGTTTTGAGGCACTTTTGTTTTAAATTGAGGGAAAGCGAATGCCATCACCAAAATAAGCACAAAACCTAGGCCACCAGCCATTAAGTAGACCGTTTTAAAATCAAGTTTGAGCTGTTCGAGCGAAACCCAAATCGCACCGTAGGTAAACAGAGAAGCCAAAGCCCCAACAGAAATAAATTTACCCAGCATTTCCGGGGCTTCTTCTTTCGATAGCCATTGTAAAGACAAAGACTGCTTTAGTGTTTCAAAGTAGTGGAAACCGGTGGACATTAACAAGGTGGTAAAAAGTAGACCGTACAAAGTGGGAAAATAACCTGTTAATGCCGTACCAAGCGTAAGCATCGCCAAAGAGACGAGCATAAAGCGTTGTTCACGGATAAAAAGTAAAACGAATACCGCGGTGAAAGCGAGAAAGCCAGGTACTTCCCTAACACTTTGAAGTAAACCGATATCAGCGCCATCAAAGTTCGCTTTCTCGATAACAAAGTTGTTCAACAACGCCATCCAGGTAGAAAAAGCAATGGGCACGATAATGGAAATTAACAGGAGGAAATTTTGCGGCGTTCTCCAGCCTTGCGATGAGGTAGTCATGATGTTTCCTTTAAATATGAAGGCATCATCATAGCTTCAAATGTAACAAATTCGCAATATCATTATTATTTTCAGCCCAAACCAAGCAGATATGGCATAGGGATATTGTTATGAAGATAAACATCGCACTCAATTCCTTGGCTAAGCGCGATGTTGAAATATCGAGAGAAATAGGTAGAAACGCCAGTGATGAGGCTCAGTAACTTAATCGATATTCTTTACTGTTAGACGATTCTTAAATTCAAACACATGTTCTGGACACACATCCAAACAGCGGCCACAGCTGATGCAGTTTTGATCCATAACTCGACGATCCCCCTCTTTCAATGGTTGTCGAAGCACCTCAGGTTCTGGACAGACGTAAAAGCAATCCATGCATTTGGTGCAATCCTCGCGGCGAACAGCGGTAACGCGCAACAGGCTTTTTCGGCCTATCACCCCATAGATAGCACCCAGTGGACATAAGTGCCCACACCACCCATGCTCAACCAAAAGTAAATCCAGTACGAACACCAGGGCGATCAACATCCAACCTGCGCCCATACCAAACACCAATCCGCGATGCAATGCCGCCACTGGATCTAACCATGTCCAAAGAATCGCGCCAGACAGAGCACTACCCAACATCAAAACAGGGATCAGCCAATAACGAATAGTAGGAGACCAACGATAGCTCGCTTTAATGTTGAGCTTTCTGCGCAGCCAAGCCGCCAAATCTGTCACGACATTTAACGGGCACACCCACGCACAAAATGCGCGCGGCGCTAAAATCGCGTAAAACACCACGACAATCACTACGCCTAACAGCGCATTAAACTCCGGAACATGCCCTGTCGCCAAAGCTTGAAGCAAAATTAACGGGTCACTTAACGGCACTGCATCGAGCAACATACTCGATGAGAGGTTACCAGTTAGAGCCCCTAATGTCGGCCCAGCCATAAACAGCGCAATGATGGTGAGCTGGCATAGTCTGCGTAAAATCAAAAACCGATGCGCGCGCCACCAGCCAAGCTTTTCAACCGCTTCTTTGCCAGCATTTTGAGCTAAGTTCTTTGCCATTACTTACCTCCTTTTAGCGATTCAAGCGCACCTTCCGGCACAGGCGTCTCACTAGGGAGGATATTTTCGAGTGGTTTGTCGATCTCTTTCCAACCAAAATTGTAGTGACTGCCCACTTTGCCTTTCGCCAAATCCGTCGGGACGACTTTAATAGCAGCGACATCCAACACGCACGCTTGTTCGCACTTACCGCATCCGGTACACACTTCGGAATTCACTGTTGGGATAAGTTTGGCGTGATAACCGGTTCGGTCGTTGTGAACCATCTCTAACGTGATGGCTTCATCAATCAGCGGACAAACGCGATAACAAACGTCGCATCGTAATCCTTGCCAGTTAAGGCAAGTTTCATGGTCAATAAGAACCGCTGTACCCATTCGAGCATCATCAATATCGGTTAGTTTCGGATCCAGCGCCCCACTCGGACAAGCGACAACACAAGGAATGTCTTCGCACATTTCGCAGGGAATATCGCGTGCAGTAAAGTAAGGTGAGCCTGTCGCGACGGGTGAAAGTAATGTCGCAAGTTTCAATGTTTCGTAAGGGCATGCTTGAACACACAAGCCACATCGAATACAGGCTGATTCGAAATCGCCTTCTGGCAAAGCACCGGGTGGGCGAATAGGCACACCTTTCGTTTCTCGAGCTTGGCTTTGCAGCGATTGTAAGCCCAACACACACGCCGCTGCGCCAACGCCTGCCGCAGTTCGGACAGTATCACGCAAAAATCGACGCCGACTTTGCGATGTTTTAGACTGAGAGGATTTCATGCTATTTCCTCAACGAAACTCCTTTATCAAGTTAAGCATAAATAGCGCTAAACGTACCTCTTCCCCATACCTCATAAGAGGTAACTCCACCCTCAATTGATTCAAGTCAACTGATGTACAGTGCCGTCGTCACAGTTTGAATAATTCCATTTATTTCCTCCAACATGAAATTCACCACGATACTCTGCCGTGCACGCCATTTTCAGTACAATAATTCAACACCTTTGCAATCTATTCGCTAAATTCAAAGATAAATGACTACTAAAATTTAGAAAAATATCGCTATAACAACCTAATTTAAAAGGTGTTTATCTCTCAAACCTCAAAAAATACTATCCAAAATAAGGAACTGTGGTTAGATTGAAAATTAATACTAAAAAGCGAAGGAGAGAAGCATGGAAATTATCGTACGTCCAACAACCGTTGAAGACGCAGCGGCACTCGTAGAAATCTATTCACAACCAAAAGCACAACGTGAAACCCTGCAACTCCCAAAACCTTCGCTCGCAATGTGGGTAGAACGATTGTCAAATATGCCCGCTGGCGTTTACAGCTACGTCGCTGAAATCGATGGTAAAGTAGTGGGTAACATTGGCTTTCATCACTCGCAGCGTCCAAGAACGGCGCACACGGCCGCGTTTGGTATTGGCGTTCACGACCAGTTTCACGGCCTAGGCGTGGGAAGTAAGTTAATTGAAACCATCATCGAGTTGGCGGATAACTGGTTGAATGTAAGACGCATCCAGTTAGAAGTTAATGCCGACAACGAGACCGCCATTGGCCTGTACAAAAAGCATGGATTTCAAATTGAGGGCGAAGCGATTGATGGCTCCTTCCGAGATGGCGAGTTCATCAATACCTATTACATGGCACGTATCAGGCCAAGTAAAAAGTAAATCAAAGCCTCCTAATTGGAGGCTTTTCTTTTTAAACTTCTACTCACTTTCGTAAGTGAGCCAGCGCTCTGCGAGTCAATGCTTCTGTGTAAGGATTGATCTTCCAGTGATCGGGGCTCCAACCTTTCACAAATCGTTGAAAGTCAGCCCACGCAACCGCAAACAAAGGACGCCATTCGCGCTCGACTTCATTGGGGTCGAGATTCGGCTGATAAACCATTAACGCCTGTTGCAACTGAGCAAAATACGTGTCCAAAACCCAAACTTCCATCTCTGCACAACGTTCTGGCTTGACGGCGCTGCTCATGAACAGTGCTACGTCTTTCATCGCACAACCATGTCCAACGTATTGAAAGTCGACCGCAGCAACGCTTGATTCTTCTCGATCAAAACAGAAGTTAGCCAATTTGGCATCACCGTGTACAAGCGTCTTGAACTTGGCTTGCGAAAGCGTTTGATCAATTAATTGAGCGGCATTTTTTAGCTCGGTGTCTTGCAGCACCTCAAGCTCATCAGGTCTGGTTGCCAAGTGCCAATACGTGCCGATATGCCACAGCTTATCCGAGCGAACACCGATGTAACGCGCATGAAAGTTCGCCAACCAAGCAAGGCAGGCTCGTAGATGCTCTAGCTTTGCATCGGTGATGACTTTTGGAAAGCCCGCCTCGGCGAGGTCTTCCATCACAATTAGCCATTCATTCTCCGATTGGAATGTTTTTAGACCTTGTGGTACTCGGCAGCGAGTGCTCACCTCTCTGGAAAAATGCGTATACCAATTCACTTCCACCTGATAAGAGTGCAGCTTTCTTTGGTGAGATCGGTCAGTATTCCAACCTCTTGGATGCTCTGAAGGCTTAGGGAGTTTTACATGCTTAATGATCACCGAACAAGTTGAATAAGTAACTCGGACTAACTCACCATAGCCTCCCCATAGCGATTGTATGACTTCTACCGATTGATAATTCCCGAGCTTTAGCTCCTGGCCAATGCTTTGGTAACGTTGGTGGTTGTCGTTCATCATCATGCAAGCAGATGTGACCACGCTTGGTTTTTCTCCATATAATGAATGACATATGGACAGACTGGTTTGATTTGATAACCGAGTGCCTCAATTTCTGGCAATACCGCTTCCATCATCACTTTTCCGTACCCTTTACCTCGTAATGCTTCAGGAACTACGGTTGATGTGATGTGCATGACATTATTCTCAAGCTGATAAACCACCTTGGCTTTATAACCTTGTTCTAAATCAACCCAAAATGTGTTGTTTTCAACTTCATGAGTTACTTTATGCATATCTTGCTCTCTAATTTTTGTTACGGATTGATTGAATCAAACTATATCACTGAATAGAATCAACACCATGCGGAAGTGCTCTGTCACTTCACGCCCTTACCTTCTCAAATCAGGTACGACAATAATAATGAGAAATATGAGCCCTACTGCCAGAGACGGCAAACTACCTCTGCAAAGCAAGAAGGCACCCGAACGTCAGGCAAGTACACTAAATAGCACCGATGCAATGGCAATGGTCGAACATGGCAGTGAAGTAAGTTTAAACGTCACGACACCTGTTGGTACCAAGTTTATTACAACCAGCACATTTGTCGGCTGTCACTCAAATAATACCGCATTGATAGAGGTTCCGAACATCTCCGATGAGGACTTGAAATTCTATTTTCAAGAAGGCTTTTGGATCAATGTAAAAGCGTACTCTCATCGAGGGGAAGGTGCTGTCATTCCATTTCGGGCGCAATTGCAGCACCGACTCGGCGACCCGTATCCAATTTTAGTGCTAAGTCTACCTAACACCATGCAGGTCTTTCAGCTTCGTAAAGAAGTACGTTACGAAGTGAATTTGAGAGCGCGCGTTTGTTTAGAAGCCTATCGAACTGAATGCGAGATAAGAGATTTATCTCGTAGTGGGTGCCGCTTTGTGACATCACCAATGAGCCGACCACTTCAGGTTGGTGATCGCGTTTCATTGGACCTAACCATGCCCGGTGAAAGCCACATGCTCGCGCCATTGCGAGGTCGTATTTGTAACTTACAAAAATCGACACACCATGCTCGCTATGGAATGGAGTTTGATGAGGTTGGTAAAACCAACGCTAAAAGTCTCCTGAGTCACCTAAAATTTGATGGGACTAAACTAACACTAAAAAGGTAGCTTTGATAACGAGCACCAAGCATCGGCCAGTTTTGATACCCGGAAAACAAGAAACCCCTTACTGTAAAGTAAGGGGTTTTGTTTACTAAGAATAAGGCAGAATCTTAGATAACAGTTTCGACTTAGAAGTCGTAACGTAGACCTAGCGCTAGCTCATCTTTTTCATCAGCACCTTCGTTATCCATTAGATCGAAGTTGTATGATGCGTAGCCACGGAAGTTAGGCTTGAAATAGTAAGTAACATCAACAGCTAGGTTTTCTACAGTATCAGCATCTTCTAGCTCACCTTTGTTGAACGTAGAAGTAAATACAGTTTGACCCATAGTGTATGATGCAGCTAGTTCGTAGCCTTTGTAATCCGCAGACTCACCTGCAACATCCACGTCTGCGCCTGTGTAGTTACCAGCGAAGTAGAAATCACCTACAGAGTATGCAGCAGCAAGCATGAACTCATCACTATCGTTTTGGTCTGCATAACCAGCACCTAGTTCAATACCAGTATTAGCAAATGCGTAGATACCAGATAGAGAGAAGCCATCTTCCTCGTTGTCTGTAAAACCTTTTGCATCTGTTGTGCGATCAGCAAAGCGGTAGCTAGCACGTACAGCTAGTTGCTCGAATTGGCCTTTGTAAGAAAGCATGTTGTCTGTACGGTCAGATACAGGCAGTTTAAGTGCTGCAGTGTTACCGTGGTAAGCCATAATATCGGTAAAGTCAGTAAGAACGAATAATGCACCGTCGTTTTTACCGTAAGTTACTTCACCGTATTTACCGCCTAGGCCTGCGTAAGCGTAACGAGTTTCAAGATCACTGTTGTTATCTACGGCACCTTCTTCTTTTGTTTCGAACTCACCTTCCCAAAAACCAACACCGTATAGGTTTTCATTGATTTCCTGTTTGCCTAGGAAGTTAAGACGGATGCGAGTACGGTCTTTTGCCTTACCATCAATCATAGAAAGACGCGCTTCAGCGCGGCCGCCCATCTCAAGAGAAGTGCCATCTTGGTTGTATAGTTCTGAAGCGACAACTTGAGATCCTGATGCCATTAGCGCCACTGCTACAGCTAAAGTTTTTAATTTCATTGTTATTTTCCATATCATTGTTTTATATGTATTTTCTCACCAGAAAAACAGGACTTTTCTGTACCAACGAGAAAACTGGCGGCATAGTAGCAGCTGTTATTTTTCACGCAACGCGTTGAATAAACAGCACTTATAGAAGAAAACACCAAGTAAAATGACGATATGAATACCTCTCAACCATCAAGTTATCGGTTGAGGTAAAAAAATCGTTCGCGTCAAAAAAAATTTGACGCAAAAAATATAAAAACAATCTCATTATATGTGATTTTGCTCGCACAATATTTTCACTAAATGACTGTTTTGGATAGACTTCCTGATTTTAAATCAGTTTCTCACAAACAAAAAAATCCCCAAGCAATAGCTCAGGGATTTATACATTTTGTTAGGCGAATAGCGAATTAAAGCTTAAAGAAGCTCAATTGCTCTTTCTGCTTCTCTGCAAGTAATGAAAGCTCAGTACTCGCGCTTGCGCTTTGACTAATACCCGCCACATTCTGGTTAACCAGTTCAGACATGTTAACCACGTTGCGGTTGATGTCTTGAGTGACTTGAGACTGCTCTTCGGCTGCGGTTGCCACTTGCGTGTTTGAATCGTTAATGTTGGCTACCGACTCGGTAATACCAACCAATGCCTCATTCGCTTGCTGCGTCAGTTCGTTGTTACGACTCAGCATGTCTAGGCTGACTTGCATGCTGTCATTCGCAAGCCCAGACTGCGCTTGAAGTTCTTCAATAATCGTTTGGATCTCTTGAGTCGAGTCTTGCGTGCGTGCCGCGAGCATACGTACTTCATCCGCAACAACCGCAAAACCACGACCAGACTCACCAGCACGCGCTGCTTCAATCGCAGCGTTCAATGCGAGTAAGTTGGTCTGCTCAGAGACACCGCGAATCACTTCAATAACGTCGTTGATCTGAACCGACTGCTCTTTTAAACGCAGTACCACTTGCGCTGCATCGTTCAATGCCTGAGACATCTGTGCGCTTGCTTCTGCACTCTCTTGGAAGATAGCCAGACCTGATTGCGCAAGACCATCAGCTTCGCGAGCTGTCGAATCCGCAGACGTTGCGTTATCGCTCACGTTGTTTGCCGTGCTAGCAAGTTCATTAACAGCCGATGCAACTTGTTCGATCTCAGCTAGCTCTAGCTGAGCATTCGCTTCTGCTTGCGTCATTACTGCGGCAAGCTCAGTCGATGCCGAGGCAACCTCTTCACTGATGCGAGTTAGCTGGTCGACCGTGTTATAAAGCTGTTCTGCTGTTTGGTTAACATCTTTGCTCAGCTTCGCAATTTCGTTATCACCGTCTACATCTGCGCGAACTGATAAGTTGCCCATTGCCAACTGACGCATCACTTCTTGAAGTTTTTGAATAGGCGTAACAATCATGCCTGATAAGATCCACGCCCCCACCAATGAGAACGCAAATACCGCAAGAACTGTCAGCATAGCGTTGTTTTGTACACGCTCATTCTGTTGATGGCTTCTTATGGTTGACTGCTCTGCTTGGTCATTCACATGCTTCGACAGAGTATTGATTTGTTGAACCATTTCTCGGCCAACATTACGGTACTCTTTAATGAATGCACGGTACTCACTGTCCGACTTCAAGCCTTGATCGTACTGGTTAAAGAAAGCCACTGAGCGCTCTGAATATCGAACATAGGCTTCGATCGCTTGGCGAACTTTAATCGCATCTTCACGAAACAGATTACGAGCTTCAATCGCACTTAAATCAGCTTCAACCTGCTTTAAGCCTTCTTTCAATTCATTAAGAAAATTTTCACGACGGGAAGCGTCGTAGATAGCGTAAACCGCTGTAATACGAAGTGGATAAATTTCATCGTCAATACGCGCCAAAGTGTCTTTATGGAAAACCAAAGACTCTTGGTTGGAAGCAATAACATCTTGCTCAGCTTGAAGATTGTTTTTAGTAATCCACAAAGCAATAAACAAAACAATCGCGGTAAATAATACCGGAACCAAAATTTGCGTTCGTACTGACAAATTTTTCAGTGATAACTGCATGACTGGACCTCAGTTGTATGCGTGATGCCTATATCCAAACGAACTCAAGCAACTCTCAATACTGAAGCTGCATTTCGGTTATTTGAATATCTATGCTTCCTTGCGACGGGAAAGTTCCCAGACGAATAAACAAGTGGCGAATATTAGAGGTCGATCACACTTTTGTCTAGTACAAAAAGTCCCCATTTTCAATCTGTTATTGACAATATCCCGACAGTAGTGTCGGGATATTGTCGTTATGATAAATTGTGATCACTTATGATGAGATACATTCACATTTAGGGCGGTTTTAGGCTATTTTCTCAACGAATTGAGCTTAGCTTGAGCAAGGCCAAAAATCGTATCTATTGGATAAGAACCTTCATCGGTTGGCTCACCGGCGACTTTCCCCGTGAACAGCTCGATGGCTTCAGTGACATGATCAATCGCCCAAATATTAAACTCACCTTTTTCTACTGCTTTCACGATGTCGGAACGGAGCATCAAGTTATGAACATTAGATTGCGGGATAATGACCCCCTGCCCTTCATGACGACCTTTAATCACACACACATCGTAAAAGCCTTCAATTTTTTCGTTCACACCACCAATCGGCTGAGCTTCACCAAACTGATTCATCGAGCCTGTAATCGCAATGTCTTGTCGGTTTGGTTGCTTTGAAAAAGCAGACACTACAGCACATAGCTCAGCCATGCTGGCACTATCACCGTCGACACCACCATAAGATTGCTCAAACGTAATCGTTGTGGTTAATGGTACTCGCGCCGTTTTACCAAACACGGAAGACAAGTAGGCCGATAGAATCATCACGCCTTTAGAGTGAATACTGCCGCCCAAATCCACACTGCGTTCGATATCGATAACATCCCCATCGCCGTAACACGTCGTCGCGGTGATGCGATTCGGCACGCCAAACATGTAGTCGCTGGTACTTAATACCGAGAGGGCATTCACTTGACCGATAGCCTTCCCTTCAGTGCGAATCAAGGTTGTACCGTTGACAAACGTTTCCATCACATTGTCGCGTAATCGGCTCACTCGCATTTCTTGGTTCTTGAGCGCCTCTTCCACATGACCGATACGGATCATGTTGGAGTTGGCTTGACGAGCAACGTAGTTTGACTCACGTAATAAATTCGCAATATTGGCAGAGTGGAGTGATAGCTTGGTTTGATCACCAGACAAGCGTGAACTGTATTCGATAATCCGTCCCATGGACTTTCTATCACAGTGCAGCATATTGTTGTCGTTCACGACGCTAGAAATAAAGCGCGCATAGTGCAGTTCCGACTCTGGCGTTCGCTTCATCTCATCTTCAAAATCCGCTGTCACTCTGAACAATTCACTGAACTCTGGATCGTAATGCTGCAGCAATTGATAAGTTCGGTAGTCACCAAACAGAATGATTTTAATATCGAGCGGGATAGGCTCGGGATCGAGTGATACCGCCCCTGTCAATGTCACTTCTTTTTCTAGGGAGGTAAAGCTCAATTGACGAGCACGCAGTGCGCGCTTCAAACCATCCCAAACGTAAGGCTGTTCAAGCACTTTCTGTGCATCCATTAGCAAAACGCCGCCATTCGCCTTATGCAAACTCCCCGCACGAATCAGCGAAAAGTCGGTAAATACGGTTCCCTTGAAAGTGGCTGTCTCAATCGAACCGAAGAGCGAATGGTAATTGGGGTTTTCTTCAACAACGATAGGAAAGTCACTGCTGTTGCGGCTTACCAAGACGTTCACTTTATAACGACGTGGCAATTTTTTATCCAACGACGCCGTTGCAATTTCGCCTTGCTCACCACTTTGATCAAGGAAGATATCTGCGTTTTCAACAATATCTTTTTGCAGCTCAGTTAAGTACGTTTTGATTTCAGAATATTCCGCGTAATCCACTTTGAGCTTTTTAATGAAGTGAGTAATCACATCGAGCGTCACTTCATCATTAAGCTTTTTGATTTTGTCGCTGTAAGTTTCCTCCCACTCTGTGAGTTCACGGACCATCGAACGTAATCGTACTTCGAGTTCATCAATGGCATCGCTGAACTGCTCTTGCTCTTTCTTACTTAGTGCATCAAAAGACTCTTCCGTATGAAGCTCATCACCATTCATGGCAACAAACTGATAATCGCCTTGTGTGGTAAGCGTCAAGCTAATGCCTTTCTCTTTTGCCTCTCGGCTAATGCGGTCCAGTTCGTTTTGTTGCTTCGCCGCTAATTGGTTTTTTAATCGCTCAGCGCGGCTAAAGTACATTTCATTGTCGAACGCTAGGGGTAAAGCATTCAGTAGTTTGCCCATTAAGGCTTCAATATCAACACGTAACTTATTCCCGATACCACAAGGCAGCTTCAATACCTTGGGTGTACGGGTATCTTCAAAGTTCGCAACGTAACACCAATCAAACAAGGCTGCTGCATCGTGCTGGTGACGATTCAGATAGCGCAGGATCATGGTGCGTTTACCTAGCCCATTCTGACCAATGGCGTAGATGTTATACCCTTTCTCTTTGATGGACATCGCAAACTCGACCGCTTTTTGCGCGCGCTCTTGGCCCACAATCTCATCAATTGGAGGTAACTCCTTGGTCGACTTACATGGCATATTCTCTAGATCTGCTACAGAATATAGCTGCTTAGCTTCCAATCTTAGTATTGCCATATCCACTTCCTTTTTTCTTATTTTCGTCATTTGAGTGTAGAGATTATTTGCTTAATTTTAAGTGATTTACCTTCCACCCTAGTTTGATTGAACATTTTATGAGCACAAAAGTGATATCAATACGCACTTGCAATTGATAATCAATTTCATTTAATATCAAAACAAATCAACTCTTGTGGAGATGGACATGAATATTGAGCAATGCTGGATGCGCTACTTGAAAGCAGAGCAATTGATGGAACAAGGCCACTGGCCCGAGGCACATCGTTTATACGACGATGTACTCAGCAATCTACCCAACCACATTCATTCGGCGCTCGAAAATGCTCAAACCAAACCTTGTCAGTTTGTCTGTCTCATCACCGGGCTTAGAGATGTGTGCGTCGCACAATCGGAGATTCTCAACAAACTCGGATTACAGAACGATGCTTTTTCAACACTCAATCAAACGTACGCACTATTCCAATTCTTGCAACTAGAGAATCATGAACTTATTGAGCGTGTGGGTCATTTACTTGGTCAACAAAGTGAAAACTTGTTAGCTCATATGGCGGCATTTTGCTCTGCTCAACGTAATGCTCAATGGATGATTGAGCTAGACCATGTAACGCGCGCGCATGAGCAGTTTTTGCATTTGCAAGCGATGAGTTCGGCAAAGTCTTCGCCTTCTCACCTGTACAATTAATCTAGAATCCAAGCAATGAGGTCTGCCAGACTTCGCGCTTCCCATTGCTTGTGTTTCATTTGCTTTATCAACCACAAGGATCTGTGATGTCTTCTAAAACCATTCTTTCGGTGAATAACCTATCGGTCAGCTTTACGACAAACGATGGGATCGTCGATGCAGTAAAGAATGTTAGCTTCGATTTAAAAGCAGGCGAGACGCTTTCCATCGTTGGGGAGTCTGGGTCTGGCAAGTCAGTATCAACCAATGCACTGATGAAACTATTGCCAGACAACGCTATTTTGCATACGAACTCATCCATCATGTTTGAGGGTAGCTCCATCTTGGATAAAGCGGAGCGTGAAATGCAAAGCATTCGCGGTGATCGTATCGGTATGATTTTTCAGGAGCCGATGACCTCACTGAACCCATACATGCGGGTGGGGATCCAAGTTGCTGAGGCCATCATGTGCCACCGTCCAGTGGATAGACGGAAAGCCAAAGCGAGAGTGTTAGAGCTGTTTGAACTGGTTCACATGCCAGAGCCAGAGAAAGCGTACAGCAAATATCCGCACGAGTTTTCTGGCGGTCAGTTGCAACGCATCATGATTGCAATGGCACTGATTAACGAACCCGATATTTTAATTGCCGACGAACCAACCACCGCGTTAGATGTCACGGTTCAAGCAGAAGTGCTGCACCTGATTAAAGAAATTCAGGCTCAGATGGGCATGGCGATACTTTTTATTACTCATGATTTAGGCGTTGTAAAACACTTTGCCGACCGTGTCATTGTGATGTGTAAAGGGGAAGTCGTCGAAGAAGGCGAAACGCAAACACTCTTCGAAGACCCAAAGCACGAATACACACGTATGCTGATCAACTCTATTCCAAAAGGCAGTAAGGACCCTATTAGCGAGAGTGCTACACAACTATTAAAAGCTGACGATATACGAGTCAAATTCTTGATAAAGTCGCATTTTATTGCCAGTAAAAATGAGTACTTCGAAGCCGTAAAAGGCATTTCTCTTGAGCTCAAACAAGGCGAAACACTCGGGATTGTTGGGGAATCCGGTTCAGGTAAGTCTACCCTCGGCCGCGCATTGATAGGCCTCCTGCCATCCACAGGTAAAATAGAATATAAAGGCCAAGATATGGCTTTGCTAACAAACAAAGAACGTTTTGAGCTGAAAAAAGACGTTCAGATGGTGTTCCAAGACCCTTATGGTTCGCTTTCTCCTCGTATGACTATCGGTGAGATCATCACAGAAGGATTAACTGTCCACCAGCCCATGTTGAGTAAAAAAGAACGTATGCAGAAAGCACGCGACGTGCTTCGAGAGGTTCGCTTAGATCCCGCGTCCATCAACCGTTATCCGCACGAGTTTTCGGGAGGCCAGCGTCAGCGTATTGCTATCGCGCGAGCACTGATCCTTGAACCTTCGTTTATTTTGCTTGATGAGCCGACCTCTGCATTGGACCGCTCGGTTCAACTGACTGTGATTGATCTCCTGAAAGATTTACAGAAAAAGCATAACATTGGCTACTTGTTTATTAGCCACGATCTATCAGTCGTCAAAGCTCTTTCTGACCGTGTTCTTGTCATGCAAAAAGGCGAGGTCATGGAGCAAGGTACAGCCGAAAATATTTTCCAAAACCCTAAAAATGACTACACGAAAAAGCTGATAGATGCCTCATTTGATCTTGAAAACAGTGAAAATCAGCACAATGCGGCTTAGGTTCATCACAGTTTCATATTCATAAACTAGGATTAAGAAAAGGTGATGATTTCATCTTGTCTTAAGAATGGCGTAGCTGCCTTTCGGTTTGGCCGCCGAGACTGGTTGGTTCAAGAGTCAGACTTAGTCAACCTGACTCACATACTGGCAAACAGTATGAATTGAGTTCCCCCAACCATGAAAAATGCCGCGACAGTGTCGCGGCATTTTTTATTCTCAGAAGCTGAGAGTAACTAGGGCATTAAATCGACTCAATACCCATATTATGTAACGTAA
Organism: Vibrio sp. E14; assembly: GCF_020515785.1. NCBI lineage: Bacteria > Pseudomonadati > Pseudomonadota > Gammaproteobacteria > Vibrionales > Vibrionaceae > Vibrio > Vibrio sp. E14. The sequence goes on along the minus strand of NZ_JAHPJI010000003.1, from coordinate 412,763 downwards.
ATGCATACACGTCTGTGGTGAGGTCAATTTGCTTACTCAGCGGCATCCCTGCACCATGACCAGCATTGACATCAATGCGTATCAATACTGGATTAGCACCTTGCTGCTTGTCTTGCAGCTCCGCAATAAACTTGTACGAATGTGCTGGAACCACACGATCGTCGTGATCGGCGGTTGTCACCAATGTCGCAGGATACTGCACGCCTTCTTTTACATTGTGAACAGGAGAGTAGCCAAGCAAGTATTGGAACATCGCTTCGCTTTGCTCAGAGGTGCCATAGTCATACTTCCAGCCTTCTCCAGACGTAAACGTGTGGTAACGGAGCATATCAAGCACACCTACGGCTGGCAGCGCCACCTTAAATAACTCAGGACGTTGCGTCATACACGCACCAACCAACAAGCCGCCATTTGAACCACCACGAATCGCTAGACGCTCGGAGCTAGTGTAGTCGTTTTCAATCAGGTATTCCGCCGCCGCAATAAAGTCATCAAATACGTTTTGCTTTTGCTGCTGAGTGCCTGCGTTGTGCCAAGCTTTACCGTATTCACCGCCGCCTCGCATGTTGGCGACAGCGTAAATACCACCCAATTCCAGCCAGTTGGCCACATTGCCAGAAAACATCGGAGTGAGGCTGATGTTAAAACCGCCGTAACCATACAGCATGGTTGGCGCACTGCCATCAAGCGCGATGCCCTTCTTGTATGAGATGATCATCGGAACTTGCGTGCCATCTTTTGAGGTGTAGAACACCTGTTTTGATTCATACTCACTGCGATCGAATGGCGCTTTTGATTCTTGAAACAGCGTCGATTCACCAGACTCAACATCAAATGAGAAGATCGTCGGTGGCGTCACGTAGTTAGTAAAGGTGTAATACAGCGTGGTTTCTTCTTTTTTACCCGCTAGACCATAAGCCGTACCCTCTCCCGGCAGTTCAACATCTCGAATCCACTCACCTCGGTAGTTAAACTGCTGCACTTTAGAAAGAACATCCACCATATAAGTCGCAAACAGATAACCGCCACCTTTGCTAATTTCTAACGGCTGTTCTTGTTCAGCAATCACGTCAGTCCATCGTTCTGTTTGGGTGTTATAGCTGACAACTTTGCCGTTCGGCGCATCTAGGTTGGTGTAGAGCAGCAAGGTTTCGTCTTGACTATCAATCAAGTAGGTGTCGCCTTGCGTTGTATCACGAAGCGTCACAATCGCTTGGGACTCAGACTGTAAATCGATATAAAACAGACGATTACCCGATGTGGATTCTGCGCCAGAAATAATGAGGAAGCGATCGTCCGTCGTCGTGGTACCAGACACATAACGATGAACCTGCGTATCCAACTCACCGAAAATCACTTTATCTTCAGACTGAGGTGTACCAAGTTCATGATAATAAAGCTTGTGATGTTCAGTTCGCGCAGATAACTCACTGCCTTGCGGCTTATCGTAACTTGAGTAATAGAAGCCTTTGCTGCCCAGCCAAGAAATCGACGTAAACTTTGCATCCACAATCTCAGGCTCTAACTGTTCTTTGGTTTCCGCATCAATAACAAAGATCTTGCGCCAATCACTGCCCCCTTCCGAGATGGAATACGCGACCAAACGATAATCTTTAGAGAAGCTAACTTCGCCAAGAGAGGTCGTGCCCTCTTCAGAGAACGTATTTGGATCAAGGAAAACCTCGGCTTCTCCCTCGCCTTTACGGCGATACAATACGCTTTGGTTTTGCAAACCGTCGTTTTTGTAGAAATAGGTGTAGTCACCACGTACAAATGGTTGGGAATATTTTTCGTAGTTTTGGCTGTTTGCGACCAAGTCACGAATCTGTTGGCGGTACGGGATCTGACCAAGAAAATCGAATGTTACCGAGTTTTGACCCGAAACCCATTGTGCGGTTTCTTCGCTGCGATCATTTTCTAACCAGCGATAAGGGTCGGCAATGTCGTGACCAAAGTAAGTGTCCACGACAGAATCTTTACGTGTTTTTGGGTAATGCATAACGTCCGTGTTACTCCGTTGTTTTTATTAAGTTGTTTATTTTCATATCGTTTTATTGCGGTGATTACCTTAGAGCACCTAATATTGATTTCAACGACATTATTTTAAATCTATGAAGAACCTAGAAATAATGAGATATCGTTAAGTACCGTTCACGAATGTGCTCAATAAGCAGCTTCACTTTATTTGGTGGTTGACGAGTAAACGGGTACACCGCATAGATACCCAACTTCTTACCCACTAGTTCAGGAAAAATATCCACCAGTTGACCATTGCGAATATCGTGATACACCAAACAGCGCGGGACGTAAGCAATACCATGGCCGCCCAAAGCGGCTTTACGTAATGCGGTCGCGTTATCAGTAGAAAAGCAGCCCGATACTTTGACGATGTAATTTCCGTCTTCGCCTTTAAACTCCCAGTCTGTTGCGCCCGTGGTTTGGTAAGCGTATTGCAGACAATTGTGTGTAGTGAGATCAATAGGCTCGATCGGCTTCCCATTTTTAGCGATATATGAGGGGGACGCGCACACCACCCATTGAGAATCGAGAATATGTCGAGCAATTAAGCTGGAGTCCGCTAGGTAACCGGTTCGAATGACCAAATCATAACCATCAGCAACCAAATCGACAAAGCGGTTATCCAATGACATGTCCACGGTCAGACCCGGATGAAGGTTACAAAATTCGGCAACAGCATCAGCAAGTATCAAATCTCCAGAGATACACGGCACGGACATTTTTATGTGACCGCTCACATTCTCTCCAAAGCCTGCAACAGCGTCCATAGCCTCCTGAGTGGCCTGCTTCACATTTTTAGCACTGTGGAGTAACACCTTACCTGCTTCGGTTAAGGTCAATTTACGCGTTGTTCGATATAATAGCTGCGCCCCTATCTCTTCCTCCAACCTTGCCATTCTTTTGCTAACTACCGAATTTGTAAGGTTATTTGCCTCTGCAACCTTACTAAAACTGCCCAGTTCGATTACTTGAGAAAATAGGATTAAGTCGTCTGCTCTCATACGATTATGTCACTTTTGGAATTAATTATTTTCATTATTTCCCTATATCAACAAAAAATAAAGGAGTAAATTCACGCCAAATTAACAAAACCATTACAACAAAAAGTCACCTCTACAGCGGATTGACACCGTTCGAGAAGTCAGCGTACGAAGGATGTACAAATGAGTGAAACCCTACTTGCCCTAGTGGCATTTTCGCCAATTGTTGTTGCCGCCATCTTATTGGTTGGTCTCAACTGGCCTGCTAAAAAAGCCATGCCTGTTGCGTTCGGTTTAACCGTCGCTATTGCCCTAATGTTTTGGGATATGTCAGCCAATCGCGTACTGGCTTCTGTATTCCAAGGGCTAGGCATTACTGTCTCTGTTCTATGGATCGTGTTTGGTGCCATCTTCTTGCTCAACACTTTAAAACACACTGGAGCGATCACCACTATCCGTAATGGATTTACCGATATTTCAGCTGACCGCCGTGTGCAAGCCATCATCATTGCTTGGTGTTTTGGCTCATTCATTGAAGGCGCATCAGGGTTCGGTACCCCGGCAGCAATTGCTGCACCATTACTGGTTGCAATCGGCTTCCCTGCGCTAGCCGCTGTCCTAATGGGCATGATGATTCAGTCAACGCCTGTTTCATTCGGTGCGGTGGGTACGCCAATCATCGTGGGTGTAAACAAAGGTTTAGACACCCATAACATCAGTGAGTCTTTGACTGCACAAGGCGCAACATGGGAAATGTACCTGCAAGATATCACCGCGCACGTTGCTGTGATTCACGCTGTTGTAGGTACGATGATCCCTGTATTAATGGCGATGATGTTAACACGTTTCTTCGGCAAGAACAGAAGCTGGAGTGAAGGTCTGGATATTCTACCATTTGCTTTATTCGCAGGCGTCTCTTTCACTGTGCCATACGCGTTAACCGGTGTGTTCTTGGGCGCAGAATTCCCTTCACTAATCGGTGGTTTGGTTGGTCTTTCTATTGTTGTTACCGCAGCGAAAAAAGGCTTCTTAGTACCAAAGACTAAGTGGGATTTCGAAAGCGAAGACAAATGGCCTGCTGAATGGCTGGGCTCGCTAAAAGTCGATCTAAACGACAATCCAGGCAAACCAATGAGCATCGTAAAAGCTTGGGTACCATATGTAATGCTGGCAGTAATTCTCGTCGCAAGCCGCGTAAGTCCGGAACTGAAAGGCTTTGTACAAAGCGTAAGTTTGTCGTTCAGCAATATTCTTGGTGAGACTGGTGTGAGCGCCGCTATTCAGCCGTTGTACCTGCCAGGCGGCATTCTGGTGTTTGTCGCACTGCTTGCCGCAATGCTACAAAGTGGCAGCGCAAAACCATTGCGTGAAGCGTTTGGCGAGTCAAGCAAAACACTGATTGGTGCGGGCTTTGTCTTGGTATTTACCATCCCGATGGTTCGTATCTTCATCAACTCTGGCATTAACGGCGCTGACCTAGCAAGTATGCCGGTCACAACAGCGAACTTTGCCTCTGACCTTGTCGGTTCTGCGTTCCCAGCACTGAGTGCCACTGTTGGTGCGCTGGGTGCTTTCATCGCTGGCTCAAATACGGTTTCAAACATGATGTTCAGCCAGTTCCAATTCGAAGTCGCACAAACACTGTCTATTTCGAGTGTGATTGTTGTGTCGCTTCAAGCCGTTGGTGCTGCCGCAGGTAACATGATTGCGATTCACAACGTTGTTGCCGCATCAGCCACCGTAGGTTTACTTGGTCGTGAAGGCGCAACATTGCGTAAGACGATTATCCCTACGTTCTACTACATTGTAATGACGGGCATTATTGGTTTGGTGTTGATTTACGGCCTCCAAATGACAGATGTCTTGATGAAGTAACGCGAAACGCAGGGTTTGTAGCCCTGCCAAATTTGACACAGCTGTCAGCACTACTACCCCGACATGTTGATTTAGCTTGCTACATCAATCCCCCCGGCAGCTGTGTCATCCTTTCCAATTTGTATAACTGATTGAGTGATTTAACAAAATTTTTCAATCAATTATGTAAATGAGTTACCAACATCAGCAGTTCAAAAGTAAGTGAACCATAGGTAACTATACTCATTTTGATGCCTTCACTGCTTTGCGATGAAGGCTCAACGAAAGAGCAAATTGCTCCACAACTTTGCTTAGAATAACCGCTAGGACACCATTATGATTATCTCAGCTTCTACTGACTACCGCGCTGCCGCGAAAGCCAAGCTTCCCCCGTTTCTATTCCATTATATTGATGGCGGCTCTTACGACGAACGCACGCTGAAGCGTAATACTGACGATTTGGGTGATGTCGCTCTTCGCCAACGCGTCCTACGCGATATGACAGATTTGAGCCTAGAAACCGAGATCTTCGGTGAGAAACTGGCAATGCCAATCGCGCTAGCTCCTGTTGGTCTAACTGGTATGTACGCGCGCCGAGGCGAAGTGCAAGCAGCAAAAGCAGCCGAGAAAAAAGGCATCCCGTTTACTATGTCGACTGTTTCGGTTTGTCCGATTGAAGAAGTCGCACCTGCAATTGAACGTCCAATGTGGTTCCAGCTTTACGTGCTTAAAGACCGTGGCTTTATGAAAAACGTGCTTGAGCGTGCAAAAGCAGCGGGCGTCACAACGCTGGTGTTTACCGTTGATATGCCAGTTCCTGGCGCGCGTTACCGTGACATGCACTCAGGCATGAGCGGCCCTAACGCAGCCATGCGTCGTGTCTTCCAGGCGATGCGCCACCCAAGCTGGGCACTGGATGTGGGTCTACTTGGTAAACCGCACGACTTAGGTAACATCTCAACGTATCGCGGCGAACCAACAAAACTAGAAGATTACATCGGCTGGTTAGGCGCAAACTTCGACCCGTCTATCTCCTGGAAAGATCTTGAGTGGATTCGTGACTTTTGGGATGGCCCTATGGTCATCAAAGGCATCCTCGACGAAGAAGACGCGAAAGATGCGGTACGTTTCGGCGCGGATGGCATTGTAGTATCTAACCATGGTGGTCGTCAGTTAGATGGCGTACTTTCAAGTGCTAAAGCACTACCAAGCATTGCAGATGCGGTAAAAGGCGATCTTAAGATCTTTGTTGACTCTGGTATCCGTACTGGTCTTGATGTGGTTCGTATGCTCGCGCTGGGTGCTGACTGCACACTGCTTGGTCGTTCATTTGTGTACGCATTGGCTGCACAAGGCGGCGCAGGCGTTGAAAACCTACTGGATCTGTACGACAAAGAAATGCGTGTAGCTATGACGCTTACTGGTGCGAAGTCTATCGCGGACCTTTCTCGCGATTCCTTGGTGAAAATCCCATAATCTTTGCAGGCGATTAAAAACAGAAACGAAAAAACGAGCCAAAATTGGCTCGTTTTTTATTGCTCTTCAACCCGATAATTTGACGAGCAAGCTAGCTTACTTGATGAACGTACTCAATCACGACTTGGTTTCCGTCGATAAACACGTTACTGATATCGCCATCCACCGTCACACGATTTTGTAAATAAACCGTACCAGATGCAGATAGATCACGCTCCGTCAAAGACGGAATCACCTGACCAGGACGTACATGTAGCTGCTCGCATAGCTGTTTTACAAAACCTAGCGTCAGTGGAGAATTACCACGTAACAAGCCAGAAAACTCGTGTAGACTCAAACCAAGGCGCTTCGCCATTTCCATTTGAGTGATGTGCATTTTGGCTTTTTGTGACATCCAGATGTCGTAGAGCGCGTTTCGATCCAGCTCTGTAAATTCCATATCTGCCTCCGCTAATTCAAGAGCCAATACACTCTCACACTTACTTAAGATAAATGTTAGCGATAAGTCAGAGAAGTTATAATTGATCGTTCAAATATCAACGCACATCGGAGATGACGAAGCTCCGCACACGAATGGAACGGCGGCTCATCACCCAGTTTCGACCACTCACTTTTCACCTCACGAACTAGCCTACCTCAGGCGATTTATACATAAGTAAATGATTTAAAGGAAATCACTGGGGTGAAGGAGTAATATCTGCTACCTTTCCTTCCATGGTTCACTAGAAAGAAGTTACATATGTCACAGTGGTTTACCGATTTGCAAAGCTATATTGAAACATCTCATCAAGATTGGAGTGGGAGTGTCCTTTTCATTACACTCGCCAGCTTTATTGCTTGGATAGCTTGGCGACTGATCCGCTCTCGTCTCGCAGTACTAGTAGAGAAAACCCCTTTCCACTGGGATGACATGTTGCTTGATGCGCTAAAAGCGCCAGTCAGTACACTCATTTGGTGTTGGCCTGCAACCGTCTCTATCGGCATCATATTAGAGAGCGAGCTCAACGATAAAATAAACTGGTTAAGCACGCTGAAACTGATTTTGGTGATCAGTATCTTCGTCTGGACCGTTATGCGACTCATCACCAATGTTGAAGAATACGTCCTAGAACAAAAAAACCGAGATGAAACCACAGTGCAAGCGATAGCTAAAGTCGCGCGCTTGTTCTTTATTACCGTCGGAATTCTCACTGTGATGCAGGCGTTTGGCTTGTCACTGTCAGGATTGCTCACCTTTGGTGGTGTCGGTGGTTTAATCGTTGGTTTAGCGGCGAAAGATCTGCTGTCGAACTTCTTTGGCGGCCTTATGATCTACTTCGATCGTCCGTTTAAAGTTGGCGACTGGATCCGCTCTCCAGATCGCCAAATTGAAGGTACGGTAGAGCGAATTGGCTGGAGAATGACCATCATACGAACTTTCGACAAGCGCCCTCTTTATGTGCCAAACTCTGTGTTTAGCAACATAGTCGTAGAAAACCCATCTCGCATGCTAAACCGACGCATCTACGAAAAAATTGGACTTCGTTACGACGACGCCGAAAAAATGCCGCAAATCATTACAGCGGTGAAAGAGATGCTTAAGAATCACAAAGATATTGATGCACGCCAAACGCTTATCGTCAACTTCGATACGTTCGGTCCATCGTCACTGCATTTCTTCATTTATACCTTCACAAAAACCGTGAATTGGGTGAGATACCATGAGGTTAAACAGGATGTTCTTCTTCAAGTAATTAACATCATTAAAGAACACGAAGCAGATATCGCCTTCCCAACTCAAACACTCAAGCTCGACCCAGTTCAAATGATAAAAGCTGAAGAGCAAGAAGATCACGGCTTCTAATTTCCACCAATACCAGTAACAAAGCCCGCTTTATTTAAGCGGGCTTTTTCATTTTTTATTTGCTTGGATTGGTTAGTGTTGCATTAACACCATACGATCATTCAATGGTTGGATGGGACGATTGTTTTCCCCCATCACTTTCGTAAACGCTTTAATCTGCTCAGGGGAAATGGTTTGTGCTTCTTTCATCACTAACCAACGTACCCCTTCAGAGCATGGTGGTGTCGTTAGAGATCCATTAAAGCGATAATACGCTTTGTCTTTTGGAAGCAATGCATCCGCTTCAAATGGCAATTTAATCTCTACATCTTGATCTTTACTTGGTATGTTTGCTAGTAACTTAGCTAAATCTGGGTTCGCTTTTCCGGATTGAAAAAACACTGCCACAACCGCCAAATGGCCAGTTGTATCAGCATGCACAAAGTGCGCTTCTAATGGGTATTCTTTGCCATCCACATGGTTTTCTGACGGAGTATGGAAGTGGAACTGCTTTAACGTGAATGCATTGCTATCAATCAACAGTGTGTTGTCACCCTCTATGCTGGTTTGCAGGGTGTGGCCGTTATTAAGCAATGAGATTGCTTTGCCATGGTAGTCAAACTGCAATTTGTCTAACTTCGCTTCTGCTGCGGAGACAATATTAATTGGGCTTTGGTTTTGACCTTTGGAACATTCAGACGCAAACTCGCCCCAATGCTCAGGCCCGTGACTCCCCTCGTAGCCCCAGCTTGCTGCGTAAGCTGTTCCTGTAAATACCAACGCCAAACCTAGTGCTGCCAGTGACTTCTTCATAGTTTTCCTTATTCCTTCAAGTTAAATGTTGTGAAAACAAAACCATACTAATCGCACAGAATTAAGCGGGAATAGAGTGAAAACTATGATTACAAAAGTTTTTTGGAATAGATGCCTCTAGTTATGCAATTGATATGATGCTCAAAATTGAACATCAACGATTATCGAGTCGGTATACATACCAGCTGGAGGGGTGGTTTGGCTTGTTATTATCTCTGCGCGATAATTGAAGTTCTGCGGAGTGATGCCATCGGGAATGGTGTCACCCGTATCCACATCGCTCTGTTCACGACGTTCAGAACCAGTACCCCCCCACCGCTCCGTCGATGAGGATTTATAGATTTCATACTCCAAATAGTTACCGCCAGATGCCATGCGTCGTTGGCCTCCGGAGGCATTCACACCGTCGTTTAAACCAATGGTAAAAGCACTGTTCTTGGTGCAGGTTAATGATATAACCTGACTGACAGGGTCAAAACCTGCCACCAATGGCGATGAACCAAAATTAATATCTGGCGCCGTGATCATACAATCGGGAGTGACTTCCAACTCTACCGTAATCAAGCTTTGTGCATTGCCTGTTTCTCGCCCAAGACATACGCCTCCAACTCCAATTCCTGAGCAATAATTCCAAATCCAAGACACCGTAATTTGGTCTCGATAAGTCCCTGCTGAGAGATTACTACCAGCTCCTGTCCGGGCATAAAGCGGAAATTCAGCTTGAGTGCCAAATAAACCTAGTAAATCGAGCAGCCCAATTTCAAAAAAATTGTAAGTTTGGCCAAAAATGTACTCTTGCGAAAGGCTTGGGTCTCCAAAAATCTGATAGCTAAGTTCCGAACTGATATCCGCCGCATTAAGCAACCGCCCATCGTTAGCGCTGTTAAACGTTGCAGACACATAATCGCCACTCAACAAAGAAACAAGTGTAGAAAAGTCACACGTTATCCCTGCGTGAGGCTGGGCTGAGCTCTGTTGCTGAATAGTTGAAACGGTAAACGAGGAAACGCTTCCAAATTGAATCAAAGGCGTCGGCGCAGTGAGCTCACAAGCCATGTTACCGGACGATATAAAAAGAAGAAAAAACCAAAGATAACGAGAATACCAACTCATAATTGTACCTCTGCTTTTTGCTCTTTCGTGCAGACTTGTTTACCTAATGTCTGTATCTTCTCGCTCCGTGTTTGATAGAGTCCCGTTATAAACACTTTACATGGTGGAAAGCCTTCGGGGTAAAAGATAATGTACTCACCTACATTACGCCCCTCAAAATACGTTACTCCATCCCAACCAATTTGCCCAACCACTCCAGTATCTGATTGACCATAAGTTCCTAACGGCAAGTAGGCTTCATTTTCATCAACAACCTCCATGCTTAACGCAACTTGCAAAGCTATTGGGAACTCGAGCAAATAGCCATACCCAGAATGTATCGACGCGTATTGTTCTGTTGTTGGGAAAAAAGCATTGGCTGGTAATCTAAGCGGATCAATTTCATATTTTGCGGTGTAATATGCCATTGCCCAAGGCACAAGTAAGTAACCGTCATCATCAGTCAATCCAACAACTTGATTCTCATATTTGACGGGCACACCTTCAAAACCGCTAGTACTGACAACAGCGAAACTATCATACACATTATTTGCAGGGAATATTTCACCATCGAGTGACGCAACCGAACCCGACATTTCGGCAAAATAATCGTAATTACCACTCGTCCCATTTAAGCCCGCTCGGAACTCCGCCCAAGAGGCTCGGTAAGTAACATCGGCCTGCTTTCTATTGTCAGGCTTTTCATTAATATCATGCGCTAAGTTGATTCCCCAACCACCTCGAATCGGCGCAAGTCGACTAACACTAGCACGGCCACCAATATGACCATCGCTTTCACGCTTCATGGTTAATCCCGCGCTACCAGAGAAGGCACTCAAAGGTAATGAGAATTGTGCTAGCGTAACGGCCTCTCCACCTATGCTCCGATTAAACGATAATGACATGTTGATATCGAACGGAAGCGAGCGGCTGTAAGTTACATTAAGTATTCTCGATCGAGAGTCGGTTTGCTGAACATCAAAGTATCCCCCTGATAACGAACCCCACTCATTCAGCCGGGCGCCAACATTTATCTGAGAGACATGCCGAGATAAATTCTCTCGCTCGTTAGTGTCGTCACTTCTCAAGTTCTCTGGTGTTTGGGAGAGCGTGTAAAATCCCTCGCTCTCAACTTGGGTACGAGCGGAAAAGCTAAACATTCGAGATTGATAACTATAACCAACTGAATAGGAACTCGCTCTCTGCTCATAATTGCTAAACCTTACCGCCCCATCAATCGTTCCCATATTGAATAGGTTGGTAACAAAACCGACTCCCGCAACAATTAAGTCATCTTTCGCTTCGGTTTGTGCCTCCAACGTTAGCCAGTTTGTCATTCCGTGCCTCGCAGCTGCGACAACAGCACCATCGCCATAGTCATTTGAAGCGTTGCCATAGTTTTGGCGTAAAGCACCAAAACTGGCGTTGTAAGAGGTGTAGTTAGCCTTCAGCAAGTTAGCTGAAAGGAAAAATGGACTGGTCATTGCAGTCCGCCTTCCCTGGGCATCCGTTGCAATCACTGTGGCTTCACCAGCTCCCGATACCATTGGAATATCATTGATAACAAACGGTCCCGGCCCCACAAACAGTGAATCGGTTTTTAATCCGTTTACAAATAAATCTAACGTCGTGGGAGCAGTTACTTCGCCATAAAATGCAGGTAAAGGGGCGGTAACCACATCTGGACGCATAGAGAAGTCATGTGACAGTTGAATACCAGCCATTCGAACTGGTTGACTCCACGCAAGGGGCCTCACAATGTAATCCCCTACTTCAAAGCGCAATCGACGACTTTGATCAACATATTCGTACCTCGTGTCGAAGCGCGTATATTTATTACTTTGTTGCGCTTGAACATCTCGATGAAGGTTAGATTTAAATATTCCCGTCGTAGAAAGTACGCCGAATTCAGAAAAGGCTCTCAATTCGTGGTTAATAGATACTTCTTTTTGACTACTCTCGTGATCATAAACACCAAACATACTGTAATTGAATAACCCACCAGTTCCGAATTTAGCGGGGGAAAAACGCCTCCTGTTCTGCGCAGAAAAGCGTTGCATCGGCAACCAATTCGGAGGCACTGTGATTGATAATTGCAGTGACGATTGCAAATAATCGACCTCTACACCCGATATTGATGTTATGTCTAACTTCTCTTGGGTCCCAGGTAATACATCCTCGACCACGCCAGCAGACAGTAAATCGTCTCTATACACGAAGTAACGCTCGCCTTTACGTTCAACATCCGCGATTAAACCAGTCGGTCGTTGATTAATTACTAGTTCTAACGACAAATGAATATTTTCAAAGTTCTCATAAGAAAAGTTTTCAGGACTAGGTAACTGCGATAAATGGGTCACTACGTTGTCGCACCAACCCACGCCAGGCGTCATACTGGTAAATAAACAAGATAGATATAAAATCTTATTCATTTTGTTCGAGTGGAATAACGTAACGCTTACCTTCAATATCCGCCTTTACTTTTATATTTTTCATATTGGAGTAAGAAATAGGCCACGTTTTATATTGATCAGGTAATATATACCCTGCTAACCCTTTCGAAACGATAAAAGGCGATTGGTTTGGCGCGGTCACTGCTAGGTTGACTAATCTGACATAGTGATTACTGGTGTTTTCTATATGAATAAGGTTCTTATCTTTACTCTTTATAATCTTTGCCTGTAGTCCGCTCCAAACTTCATTTGTTCCTTGGGATTGTCTTTTCATCCCTTTACCGTACATAAACAATGGTATGGAATATCTCATTCTCACTTTTACTGCCAGATCATTTTCTTTATTTTCATCTTGAGGCCCTTTAGCTGGCGGGAGTTCATCGATGATAATACGATATGCGTACTCTTTATTCGAAAGCGCTCCATCTTGATTTAATATACGAATAAGTTGCTTGGCACCAGGTGCAATTTTCACAAAAGGAGGCGTAGCTATCAGTTGTCGTTGCTGCGCATATGTATCCTGCCCATCCTTCTGCCCCCACTGAAAAATACGAACCTGCAAATAAAAATCTTCAGTGCCTTGATTAACCATCCAAATTGATGTCGCATTCGATTCAGAAGATATTTTAGGGTAAATAGGCCAAATAAGGAGAGAATTAGCATAGGCCTGTGAAGTTAACGTTGATAAGAAAATAGTGACGAAAACCAGTCTTTTTATTATTAAATCCATTTAATTTCTCCGAAGGTTATCATTTCTTCGAAACAGCGCTTACCACTCAAGCGTTAAGGTAAGAGTATCTGTATAAATACCAGCGATTTCATTTCCATTTAATATCGCCTTTGCCCAAATTGGCACCTGAATGTTGTCAGGGTCTTCATTAGTTCCAACAGAATAGGGGGTATCAATGTCTAATACTTGAGAGTGTTCTGCATCTTCAAATAATAAATAATCCACCGTACTCGACTTTTCTGTGTGCTTCAGCTTGCGTACCCCTAGCGAAGCGTTCAAACCACCGTCAATCTTAATATTCATGGCTATGCCAGGGGTACAACTTAACGTAAGCCCACCGTTGTAGGTGATGCTGCCTTCTACTTCCGCAGCATAAATAGCAGAATGTTCACCAAAGTTTAACTCTCCTATTGTTCCAATTTGAGTGTTACTCTCTTCTGTCAGCGCACCATTGATCAGACATCCCGTATCAATGGTCGCTGACACTTGGAAAGTTTCACTCTGCGCTGCAAAAATAGGATAGGAAAAAGTGGCACAGGCGGTGAATAAAAATGCTTTGAGTAATATAGAGTTCACTTACCAACTCAGAGTTACGTTTAGTGTATCAACATAATTTCCTGCGACGCTGCTGGTACCGTATGCCGTGGCGTACAAATTAATGGTCTCTGAATCAACACCATTAAATGTAGAGAGTGCTATAGGGTTACTCGAGGTAAACTGGGTAGAACGATCTGAATCAGTGAAGAGAGTGTAATCCACAAACTCGGATCCGTTGGTCATTGCGTGATTACCTGTCGTCGAACTGGGATCGTTGGCACCACTGACTAAAGAGAAAGTAGGCGTGACTCCATTGCTGCAAAGTATTTCGATCCCCGTACCACCTTCCCCAGTCAAGACTGCTTCTTGCTCAGTAAAAATGGCCGGAACGTCACCAAAATTTAATGAGCCAAAACCAATATTACTGGAACCGTTCACCGCATTGTTGCCATTAATGACACAGCCTTCCACTAAATTGATCGAAACGTCTATCGTACCGCTAATTGTCTCTGCCCTCGTTTGTAAGCTCAACACTGTAAATAACAAGGGAATAATCAAACAAAAAATTTTCATATGAAGCTCCATTTCTATCTCTGTGAACTCTATACAGATGATTGTATTATTAGTTATAGCTCAACAAATAAAACAAAGTGCATATCAAGATTAAAAAGATAAAAAGAAGTCAGTTCATTGTAGTTGTCAAAAGAAAAGCAGTGCTTTAAACCGAGATATTCTTTTAGGTTGGAATATAAAACCACCAATTAACCATATTAAATAAAAGGTCTTTAGTGTGTTCTGCATACGTTGAAACACGAAGAAGGCAGTTTTTTCTGAATTAGACAGCTTTTAGAAACGAAAAGAGATAGGGTGTGAGCTAAATAATAAAAAATCTAAGCGTTTAAAAAACGAAAAAAAACGCCCCTTTCGGAGCGCTTTCTTATTTGAGCAGATTATTCCCAATCAAGGATAACTTTGCCAGACATGCCTGAACGCATGACATCGAAGCCTTCTTGGAAGTCATCAACCTTGTAGTGGTGCGTAATAATTGGTGATAGATCCAGACCAGATTGAATCAGTGAAGCCATCTTGTACCATGTTTCGAACATTTCACGACCATAGATGCCTTTGATAACTAGGCCTTTGAAGATCACTTGGTTCCAATCAATGCCCATATCTGATGGTGGAATACCGAGTAATGCAATACGGCCACCGTGGTTCATTGTGGTTAGCATTGAGTTGAATGCCGCTGGGTTACCAGACATTTCTAGGCCTACGTCAAAGCCTTCTGTCATGCCTAGTTCAGCCATTACATCTTCAAGCTTCTCTTCAGCAACATTTACTGCGCGTGTTACACCCATTTTACGAGCTAGCTCTAAACGGTACTCGTTTACGTCTGTGATAACCACATGACGAGCGCCGACGTGTTTCGCAACTGCGGCGGCCATGATGCCGATTGGGCCAGCACCAGTGATGAGCACGTCTTCACCGACTAGATCGAAAGAAAGCGCAGTGTGTACCGCGTTACCGAACGGGTCGAAGATCGATGCTAGATCGTCAGAAATCTCGTCAGGGATCTTAAACGCGTTAAATGCAGGAATCACTAGGTATTCTGCAAATGCGCCTTCACGGTTTACACCCACACCGATCGTGTTGCGACACAAGTGAGTACGACCGCCACGACAGTTACGGCAGTGACCACAAGTTATGTGACCTTCACCAGATACGCGGTCACCAATTTCAAAGCCACGAACTTCCTGACCAATCGCAACCACTTCACCCACGTATTCGTGACCGACAACCATAGGAACTGGAATTGTCTTTTGTGACCATTCGTCCCAGTTGTAGATGTGTACGTCTGTACCACAGATAGCGGTTTTCTTAATTTTGATCAGAATATCGTTATGGCCAACTTCAGGTTTATCAACCTCAGTCATCCAGATGCCTTCTTCAGGCTTTAGCTTTGATAATGCTTTAATTTTCATAATGTAACCTTAATTAAAGGCCCTATTATCTAGGACCTAGAGTCTTAAATAAGACCCATGTCCTTACCAACTTCGATGAACGCATCAATTGCACGATCTAGCTGCTCACGAGAATGCGCTGCTGACATTTGAGTACGGATACGCGCTTGGCCTTTTGGTACCACAGGGAATGAGAAGCCGATTACGTAGATGCCTTTCTCTAGTGCTCGCTCAGCAAATTCTGCTGCCACTTTCGCATCACCTAGCATGATTGGAATGATCGCATGGTCAGCGCCGCCCATTGTGAAACCAGCAGCTTCCATACGTGCGCGGAAGTGTGCTGCGTTTTCCCATAGACGGTCACGTAGGTCACCGCTCTCTTCTAGTAGATCTAGAACGCGGATAGAAGCGCTTACGATTGCTGGTGCAACAGAGTTAGAGAATAGGTATGGACGAGAACGCTGACGTAGCCAGTCGATCACTTCCGCTTTACCTGATGTGTAACCGCCTGAGGCGCCACCCATTGCTTTACCTAGCGTACCTGTAATGATGTCGATACGGTCAACCACGTTGTGGTATTCGTGCGTACCTGCACCCGTTTTACCCATGAAGCCAACCGCGTGAGAGTCATCAACCATGGTCAGTGCGCCGTATTTTTCAGCTAGGTCACAAATAGCCGGAAGGTTCGCCACTACGCCATCCATTGAGAACACGCCGTCTGTAACGATAAGAATATGGCGTGCGCCTGCTTCTTTCGCAGCAATCAGTTGTTGCTCTAGCTCTTCCATGTTGTTATTTGAGTAACGGAAGCGCATTGCTTTACATAGACGAACACCGTCGATGATTGACGCATGGTTTAGTGCGTCTGAAATAATTGCGTCTTCTTTACCAAGAATGGTTTCGAACAGACCTGCGTTTGCATCGAAGCAAGAGGTGTAAAGAATCGTATCTTCTTTACCTAGGAACTTAGACAACTTCTGCTCAAGCTCTTTGTGGATGTCTTGAGTACCACAGATGAAACGTACTGACGCCATACCAAAGCCGTGCTCGTCCATACCCGCTTTACCCGCTTCAATTAGCGCAGGATGGTTAGCAAGACCAAGGTAGTTGTTTGCACAGAAGTTTAATACTTCTTCACCGGTAGAGATTTTAACAGCCGCTTGCTGCTGAGACGTGATTACACGCTCTGATTTGTAAAGACCTTCAGCCTTCACTTCTTCAATTTGCTGCTGAATCTGTTGGTAGAATGCAGAAGACATTTGAAATTCCTTCCTGGTTATTTTGGCGAGTATTTACTCGTTTAGAATTAGGTTGAGCCTTTATGTGACGGGCATCACGGGCTATCACTCATCAATTAATTGTAGTGTAATTCAAGGAAGGAAGAAGGATTATCCCTTAAGGTGGAAAAGCATTAATGAATCCAAGGCACGAATTCAATTAATGCTTTCCTATAATATTGTAATAAAAGGAGTTATCGCCCAGTTGGTTGTTTAAGTAGTGCTTCAAAGTCTTTGGCTGGTAACGGGCGGCTATAGTGGAAACCTTGCCCGAACTCACAGTTTAAGTCTTTTAGATAATCGACATGACGCTGTTCTTCAATGCCTTCAGCAACAATCTTAAGGTTCAGCGCTTTCGCCATTGCAATGATCACGTTGACGAGCTCACGATCGGAGTCGTTTTCGAACATATTTTGCATAAAGCTGCGATCAATCTTAAGGCGATCGAACGGAAATTTCTGTAAGTAACTCAACGCAGAATAGCCAGTACCAAAGTCATCGATGGTAAGCTTAGTGCCTAACGCTCTTAAGTTATTGAGCATGTCTAATAGCTCTGAGTC
This sequence comes from Vibrio sp. E14, assembly GCF_020515785.1. NCBI lineage: Bacteria > Pseudomonadati > Pseudomonadota > Gammaproteobacteria > Vibrionales > Vibrionaceae > Vibrio > Vibrio sp. E14. The sequence continues at coordinate 395,189 of NZ_JAHPJI010000003.1, read as the reverse complement.
GTGGTTAAAGAGAAGGCTCTCTGTCACCTCAATATCGAACTTATCTGATGGAAGACCAGATTCCTCAAGGCTCTTCTTAATAAACGCAAGTAAGCGATCACAATACCTAAATTGAACACTGGAGAAATTCACAGAAACAAACAGCGGCGTCAGACTTTGCCATTGCGCCGCTTGGCGGCACGCTTGCTGGATAGCGAATTCACCAATTTGATGAATCAAGCCATTTTTCTCAGCAATAGAGATAAACTCTTCAGGATTTACGAATCCGTACTTCTCATCATTCCAACGCATTAACGCTTCTGCGCCAACAATTTTACCACTGCTCAGATCAATAATAGGTTGATAATACAACTCTAGTAATTGGCTGGAGATGGCATTTCTTAGTCGATTTTCCAAATCCAAATAGCGTTGCAAGTCTTGGTTCATATTGTGGTTATAAAAGCAGAAGGCATCGCGTCCATCTTGCTTCACGCGATACATCGCCATGTCAGCACAGGCGAGGAGCTGCTCGGCATTATCTCCATCATCCGGAAATACAGACATTCCGACGCTGCTACTCAAGAAGAATTCATGGTTGTTCCATACAAATGGATCGTTAAACGCCGAAAGCACGCTTGAAGCAACGCGCTTCGCGGTGTCATTATCAGGCAAGTCAGGAATCACTAATAAAAACTCATCCCCACCAATTCTCGCCAGTAAGTCTGTTTTTCTCGCGACTTGATGCAGTCGTTGAGCACTAAGTTTAAGGATCTCGTCGCCAACAAAGTGACCCATTGAATCGTTAATCTGCTTAAAGTGGTCTAAGTCAATAAACATGACCAATACTTTTGAACCACTACGTGACGCTCTAATCAACTCCAAAGCCAGTCTCTCAGAACCGTAGCTGCGATTAGGCAAGTTAGTCAACGTATCGTATTTAGCTTGGAAGGCGAGTTCTTTTTCAGACGCTTTTCGGCGTTCAATTTCGTTAGTTAGTTTTCGGTTCTGTTGAGAAAGAATGTCTTTTCGCTTTTTCTCTTCTTCAAGTTTAATTTTCAATTCAATTCTATTATTGTTTGTAATGAACGCATAACACAGCGCAATAACAACCATAACAGCAAGAATACTCAAACCGAGAATGAAGATCCGTGATGTGAAAATATCTCGCTCACTCAAAGGCTCAAACCAAGCCATAAGTTTGAAGTGATGTTTTTCAACAGGCACTTCAAAATATATTTTTCCATCAACGGCTTCAGATATTAAATAATTCTCATCTTTATTATGAGAAGACGTTTTATTTATTGTATCCCATACGACCATCTCAACGTCTTTTATTTTGAGCACCAGCCGGCTATAACTGTCTTCGTGCTCTTGATTAGTAAGCTGATCAATAACAATGTTTTTATTGAGATCTGCAATTAGAAAGGCAACTGGCTTTCCAGAGAACTTAACTTGCTTGATGACTTGGATACGCACATCGTCGTTATATCGAGTTGCACAAACCTCTTCGGGATGCCCATGTTGAGTCATTAAGGTTTGGATATCCATCTTATGCTCTATGTTGTCTTCAGAGCCCGTCGTGACAATCGTTGTGCCATCACTGCCTACCAGTGTGAGCTTTTTATAGATTTGGCTGCTATTAATTAACTTACCATCTATCTTTTCATCGAAACGACGCTTCAAGTTAATTAAACTCGCTCCTAATCCGTACTCCATTGACATGCCAGAGGCTAAATTAGCAAAGAATGTTTGTACTGTTTTATCTGTAGATAAATTATCAACATCCTCACTGGCAATGGTAAATAAATTATCGAGTGTGCTTGCGTAGCTTTTTACTTTTAAACCGAGTTCCCTATGCTGGGATTCTTTTAATTTATTTTGCCCCAAACTAGTCACAACAATAAGCATAGCTAAATAAATAGAGACTAATATTGCGCTTATTGCAATAAATTTTTTACTGGATATTTTTTTAACGGCCTTTTTCATCGGGTTTTCTTACTATCTTCTATGAAGTAATCGTTATAAAAGTAGTAAATAGATGGATAGTATTTTTTTACTAATTTTTCGTAGGTTCCATCTTTCTTTATTGAATCTAAATAACGATCAAATGCTTTGCGTAATTCCGGCGAGTTTTTCCGGAATGCAACAGCCATTTTCTGATTTTCGGATACTGGACCAATGACTTTTATTTCACCTGGCCATTTTTCTAATGCAATTAACGTATCGGCGACGTCTAGTAATGTGCTTTCCGCATCATTTTTCATTATTGCTGGCACCATCTCATTAAGAAGACGAGCCCCATCAGGCAGTATGACTTTTGCGCCTGTGTCATATAAGTCATAAAGGTTAGGGTCCAAACAAGAGTGCTCCAACGCCAACACTTCGCGACCATTAATAAGCTGCTTGACGTTTTTTACATCTTCATCAACCGAACCACTTGGTTTAATCGGACTCAGCGTGGAATCTGTTCTGGAAACTAACCAAACGCCCGACGGGAAGTAATCTTGTGAAAAGTCTAAAACTTCAGAGCGCCAGTCAAGAATGGTAACGCCATTTGCGATCAAGTCACCCTCGATTGGAACACTTTCTCCCACAACAGCTTGCTTATTATGGTATTGAACATCTTGGCCCGTCAGCTTACCTACCATATCGCTCCACTGAGCTGGAACATATTGGTACTTGACGCCCAACGACTTGGCAAAGCCTTTTACTATCTCTACATCTAAGCCAGTCAAGGTTTCCACTTCACCTTGTTCAATATAAGAAACGAAGTTAGCGTACGGCACACCAATATGGCGCAACACTCCGCGATCACGGATCTGTTGTAAGTCGTCTGACCAAGCGGAAGAGGACATAACAGAGGCCGCCATAAGCGCCATCGCCGCTAAAGTTCTTTTGAATGTTTTGACTGACATAATAATATCCTTACCTTTCACAAAGCGCCCAATCATGGGCGCTTGAGTGATAAACAACGATGTTAGAACGACGAGTAATACAAATTCGTCATCGCCACCACGAGCCCTTCAACATCCTGCTCGTCATGGAACAAGTGCGTGGAGATACGGAGTGCGTAAGTATCAAAGTCATCATCTTTATGCAGCTTAAAGCTGGTTGTTCGAATGATGTAGCCATATTCTTCACGCAGACGATCTCTGAATTCAGTCAATATGTCTTCATTCGTCACATCAGAGAATGGGTTAACTGTGGTTAAGCCACTCGTTAAACCTTCCACGTTTGGTGAGTACATTTGGGCTTGTGGCAAGTACTCTTGAAGTAAGGTTTTACACAAACTACCAAGACTTAGAACACGTTCCTCAATGCGGTCACGGCCAATCTCATCCCACATTTTACAGCTATCAACTAACGCTTGTTTAGCAGGATAGTTGTCGTTCCCGATGTACTGCATCTGTAACTGCTTGCCTAAGTAATCCGCATGAGAAAGTGAAGAGTTGATCAACCACAACGGGTTATCACGATCACTCCAATACTCATTCAAGCGATTGGCGTTATCACGTACGTACAAAATACCGGTTGCGCCAGGACCACACTGCCATTTGTGGCCAGAACCTGCATAGAAATCACAATCCATATCATGGAAATCGAGGTCAAACATACCGACAGTATGCGCTCCATCTACAAGCGTAGGCACACCATATTCTCTCGCTAAAGCACAAATGGCTTTGGCTGGTAACGCCGTTCCCGTTTTATAGGTGATATGAGAGAACATGATGAGGCGAACGTTTTGATGCGCATCAAGCGCGTCGCGGAAAGCTTGGATGTAATCTTGTTCAGAAACGTCTTCAGTACCGGTAAATACTGGTAGTTGAATTTCAACAACATCGACGCCAAAACGATGTTTTGCGACGTTCATCGGTGATGTTGCAGCCATATGCTCATGGTGCGTCGTTAGAATCACATCGCCTGGTTCAAAGTGTAAGCCGTTAATGATCGAACATAGACCATCAGTAGTATTGCGGCTGAGAATGATTTCTTCTGGGTTAGCACCAAAGCCAGGCGCTACTTCTTGAACCATCTCAGAGACATAAGGCCAAGAGCCAAATTTGCCCTTCATATCCCAAGGATACTTAGCCACCAACTTGTTGTTATGCTCATAATCTTGAAGAACTTGTCTTGGCATAGAACCCGTTGTGCCAATGTTCATGTAAGTCGTACGTTTATCCAAAACGAACTGTCGTTGCACTTTACGCCAAAAGCGCTTATCGTGTTTTCTACCTAGCCCGCGGCTGCTCCAATCAATTTTCTGTTCTCGTGCTTGAACTGCGCCCGAGAAAGCGGAAGCACTCACACCAGCAACAACAGCTCCTGTTGCGCCTTTCAGAAAATTACGGCGGCTGCTATTAGTCTGAATAGATTCCTTGTCTTTCATCTTTTTCAATCCTTGTCGGAAATTAGCCATATTATTAATTTTAAGTGCGTAACTATCTGTTACTAAAACATTATTACCCATTAAAACCAGAGTTTAATTTTTTCCTCTGCCATTAAGTGACTTTAGTTCCAATTTTTTATCTTATTTGATGATATAAGCAACAGTTTGACCACAAACCTATAAACAACCATATTCACATTAAAATATTCATTAAATTGATTATTTTTTATAGAAGACAATTCCGACAACTTCTTTATAAAACAATTATGAGCTTTGTTATAAAGTCATTAAAAATTTAACTTTGCGTTAATTTAAATATATTCAGGCTATTTTTTGATTGACGTCTATTCTTTTTATATCTGAACAATCTCAATATGTTAAGTCGTAATAATGGAGAGCTGGTTTCGCAGATAGATACCAGTTTAAGACCATAGAGTGAGACACATCACTCTCTGACATAAACCCACCGCTCAACAGACATAAGGAAGAGAAGTTTTCACTAATATGTGCTTGAGCGTACAACCAAAAAGAAGGAAGTCCCATGTTAAAAGGATTGCTATGCATTTCAGTTGCTGCCACTCTCGTAGCCGCTCCTAACGTACTTGCGCAGACTGTCGCGATGACCGATCTCAACAGCAAGAAGAGCGCTGGCACCATTGAGATTTCACAAAGTGACTATGGCGTGGTATTTATGCCTCAGTTATCAGGTTTGTCATCAGGGGTGCACGGTTTCCATGTTCACACCAATCCATCGTGCGATAGCGCGGAGAAGAATGGCAAAACCGTCCTTGGCGGTGCAGCAGGTGGTCACTATGACCCCAGCAACACAGGGAAACATGGCTACCCTTGGACCGATGACAATCATTTAGGCGACCTGCCTCCACTCTACGTGGACATGCATGGCAATGCTAATCAGCCCGTTGTCGCGCCTCGCCTAAAATTATCAGATTTAAAAGGCCGAGCATTAATGATTCATGCTGGTGGTGACAATCATTCCGACCATCCTGCTAAATTAGGCGGCGGCGGTGCGCGCGTTGTATGTGGCGTTATTAAGTAGTCATTCGATAAGCCAAATTCGCGCTTCTCCTCAAGTAGCGAGAAGTGCGAATTTTTGTTGATACTCAGTGTCCGTCTCGCACGTCTCTAAGTAGCTGTGGTGCAACATTAAAATTGACTGCACTATCTTTGTACCAATTCCTAATGCGCCCCCGACGGCATCTTTATCAATTCGATTGACAAAAGTGAACAGGATTCGCGACTTATCCTCACTCAAATGCGCTTGGCAATGCACTTCCGAACCGAGTGGGCTGTGGCGCAACGCATTTTCAAGCAGGTTCAATACCAACCGCTCTAAGAGTCCTTTGTCACCCACAGTTTGGATCTCGCTATCCATATCCACTTTCAACACCACTTCTTTACGAGAAAGCTGGCTCTGCATCATCTCGGCACATTCTGCCATCAATGCGCCAAGATCTATGGGGCGGTACTCGTAGTTTGGCATTGGTTCCTCTTTACGCGCGGCGTCTAATAAAGAATGCAATTGAGTTGAGAGCTTCTCACAATTTCGGAACGCGACATCAATCAGCGGATCGGATCCCGGATGCTGCAAACGCCACGTTTCCAGATAGCCAAGCACGCTCGATAACGGCGTTTTTAAGTCATGACTGAGCTGCAATAAGCTTTGACGGCGATGAGAAGACTGATACTCCAACTGTAAAAACTGCTGCTGAATGTGCTTCGCCATCATCTGATAAGAGTGCGCAATCGGCACGAGCTCCGGCACTTGGTAAGTAAAGTCAGGTTGCAGGTGAAAATCATGTTCGGCTTGCTGTTGAAGTTGCTTGGTCACACGCTCAATCGGGTTCAATAGGCTACGTTTGACCAGCACATAAGCCCCGAGAGCAAAGCCTAAAATGGACACTAAGACCAATCCTGCCAGCGCGATGTAAGGGGTATCGACTTGCGCATTGGCAATGGCGTCATGTCGGGTACTGCCAATCACCACATAAAGATAACCGACCGTAGAGCCTAGTTCCTCTATCGCCGCAACAGAAAACACTTTGTGTTCACCGCGATTACGAGGATCTTCGCCTAATATGGGAAGCGGTTCGTTGTTTAAGAATTGCTGAATGGGGTTCAGATCCACCGAGTCCATAAGCTTTGCCCCATCTGGCGCAGCATGGGTGGTGATATTGCCTTGGCTATCGAGGAAGTAGATTTCAAAATCAGGGCCAATCAGCATGAGCGTGTGAAAGATCGACTTTAGCGCTTTAGGGTTGTAATCCGTCCCGATCATCAGCGGATTATCATCACGCATGTGGCTGGCTAGCTCTTTGTGCAAACTTTGCTTAGTGCGTAACTCGATGGTTTCTTTTTGCCAATTGTAAGTCAGTGCAATCACCACCGCCGCGAGGCAGAACCACAAGCTAGTAAATACTACCAAGCGAGATTTGAAGCTCATCTTATCGCCTCCTTAAACAGCGATGTTTTTGAAACACCCGTGATGATTAAAAAATGACGGTGAAAACAACTGCCAACCTACTGTCTTGGCTTGATGTTTTGACTTACTTTCTTGCATTAGTGCCTTGGTTGAAACTTATACCCTACACCCCACACGGTTTGGATGAAGTGATGATCAGAATCAGACAAAGACAACTTGCTGCGTAAACGGTTTATGGTGCTACACACCGTGTGGTGATAACCAGAATGACTGGTGTTCCAAACGTGATCGAGCAATTCATCTTTACTGTAGACTCTGCCCGGACGAGTCGCGAGAAACTGCAGCAAAGTAAACTCTGTCGCGGTAAGAGTGACATCTTTGTCATTGAGGGATACTTGATGCAACTCCGGAATGATTCTCAGCGGGCCAAAATCCATCGCATCGTCGAGGACCTCATTTGCGACCTTTGCTTCTGCGGTTTGGCTGACTCTGCGTAACACGTTTCTCACTCGTGCTTGGAATTCTAATACGCTAAATGGCTTAGTGATGTAGTCATCAACGCCCGCTTCTAAACCGTCAACCTTGTCCATTTCACCGTCTCTGGCTGTCAGCATGAGCACTGGGCTCCAATCTTGTTGCTGACGCAAATAATGGCAGATGTCTAGACCATCACAATCTGGTAAACCTCGGTCAAGGATCAATAAATCAAAGGGTTGTTGCTGATATTGCGCTTTAGCATCGGCGACATTTGTTGCTCGCGACACTTGGTGTCCTTGAAACTTAAGATGCATCTGAACCAGTTCTGCCAAATCATCGTCATCTTCCACCAACAAGATGTTAGCGACTAAATTGATTGCCTGTTGTTCCATGGTCCTTTCCTTGCCTTCGAGTATCCTCACTTTGCACATGACCGGAACAAATTAGAAATTCTTTCAAAAAAGGTTCCGATGACGCCATGAGGGATAAAGCGCTCGGCTACAAGCGCTTTGGAAAGGAGAAGTCATCGGAGCCTGTGTTACTCGACTCGAGTGATGGTGACTTTCGCACCTGGGTTCAAGAAACGATGGTTCGCAGAGAGTGCTGAGTTTGCTAATCCATCACCTTGGCTAACTACCCCCGCATGGAAGGCAACGACATCATTGCTGTCATTACGCGCGGCATTGAAGCCCTCACCGCCACCTGCTGGGCCTGGAATGGTTGCGGCAAGCTCATCGTTCAGTTCTGTGCCAGAATCCCAAACGTTCATGCTCATTTCATAGCTTTCACCCACTGCGAGCGATTTGAGCGATAGCCCCGTTTCGCCAACAAAGGCATCATTGGTATTCACGAACATAGACGCCACAGACAAGTAACCGTAACGACTAGGGTCAACCGTGATGGTGACTTCGTCCGATTCCCCCGGCAACACCAATCCATTACCCGAAATACCTTGGTAAACACTGTCATTACTGTTCATCAACTCAATCAGCTCTGCGTTACTACCGCCTTCGGCAAGATGCTCAAGTTCAACAGATGCGGCTTGTCCAATTTCAAACAATTGGTAGTCACCATTGTGAGTGAGTACCGCAAGCGGAGACATTGGTTGATTCGCAGTCAAGTTCGCCACGTTGACGGTGTAGCGGTACGATTTCACTATGTCGTTATCATCATCGCTTGGACAACCGGCGAGCAAACCGACTGAAGCTGCTACTAGTAAGATTCTGACTTTCATACATCCCCCTTACTTCACAACGATTGTGATGGTTGCAACTGGGTTTAACCAACGATGGCTGCTGCTATCTAGGTCACTGATGCCGCCGGTTGGATCGCTATCACCAAGGTTACCCGGATGCACGTGAACTTTGTCGTTAGTTACTGTTGCTTCAACGCCTGTGCCGCCAGTACCAAAGGTAATGAAAGGTGGGTTTGGCATGCTAGACGCAAGTTCATCGTTCGCTTCTGTACCGGCATCGTAACTTCTTAGCGTTGCTCGGTATGTACCCGCTTCCGTTGGAATCTTCCAGCTATCCAGACCGACGAAGCCATCATTGGTTGGCAGCAACATAGCGCTCAGAGAAAGATAACCGTGGTCACCACTGTCCAAAGTGAAGGTGGTTGCAACACCCGGATTCAAAATACCACCAGCAGGATTCTCAACCACCACACCACCAGCGTTACCAATCACACTAGCAAGACCAGAGATATCACCGCCTTCTGCCATTGCTTCTAGTTCTGGCGTTGCTGCTTGACCCGTTCTGAACATTTGAAGGTCGGAGCCATGTGCAGCAACAATAAGTGGCGTAAAGTAGATGCCTTTGGTTGCGTTTGTCACGGTGATTTCCAATTCCGCCGCATTCACTGATGCAGAGCCTAGTGCCATAGCGACTGAAGTCATGACGAGTCCGAGTTGGGTACGTTTTTTCATTGTGATTCCATCCTTTAATGAGGGTTGAACTACCCAAGCCCATCTGTACGGCTTTACTTCTTTGTTCGTGACTTGAGTAGGTTAAGCATTGCGTTTCGAACGTTTTGCGTTCTTGCCTCTAAGAATGACGAGCAAATCTATCAGCAACTTCATCGAATTCTCATAAAATTCTCACAAGTTCTGTTCGAATTCTGTCAGCAGCACTTTTTTACTCTTAATCAGCTATTTACACGTCGCGCTTTCCCCTCCTACAATGCGATATTCCCTGTTTAAATCACGATTCTCACCATGATTCATAACGTTCTGTCTGCCTACTATGGCGAAATCTACGGCATCGCTTTTTTCAACCACTACTTGAGCCATTACGCCCAAAGTGAACAACAAACACTGTGGCAAACCTTGATTGAAGTGGAAGAACTCACCGCAGAAAAGCTCAAACCTGTACTGCTGACAAATGGCATGGATATCGAAAGTCGACACCAAGAGATGCTGGATAAAGGCTTGGCAGATGCAACCAAGTGGATTGGTTTACCATGGCAAGAGTTGGTGGCGACTCTTCTGAAATGGGTGGAGCCTTATGAGGTCAAATATCGAGAGTGGCATGAAGAAGTGAAAGCTTCAAAACAGTATTCAATCGCTGAGCGAGAAGCTATCGAATTGATTGCAGACCACGAAACGGCCATTTATCACTGTTGGCAGCAATACCATACTGGTGAATCTGGCTTGCCTGCACTCAATGCATTTTTGGCAAAATATCGTTAAAGCGAGACGGTGACACTTGAACCTCGTGAAACCGTACCAGACAATATCGTTATTCCGCAGCGCAGAACTGAACAATTATGGTTAATCCAAAACTCATTGCCCTACTTCCTGATCTTGCGTCGTTTATCTTGGTGGTAAACGAAGGCAGTTTTACCGCTGCAGCCAAACAACTCGGCGTGACGCCATCGGCTTTAAGTAAGTTGATCACACGGTTGGAACAAGCCCTCTCAGTGAAACTGTTTGAGCGCACAACTCGTAAGTTGCTCATCACTCAAGCAGGGCAAAAGGTTTACGACCAAAGCATCGCAATGGTGAATGCCGCGCAGCAAGCCGTTGAATTATCGGCGGAAGATCATGCCGAGCCAACAGGCGCACTCACAGTAGCAGCCCCTGAAGCATTTCTTAATTCGGTGCTTCAACCGTTTGTGTTGCCATTCCTAGAACGTTATCCAAATATACAGCTTAAGCTGCGTGCAGCAGATGGTGAGATCGATCTGTTCCGCCAAGGTATTGATGTCGCGTTTAAGCTCACCGACAAACCCGATGAGAATTTGGTACTCAAAGAGATCAGCAAGACCAATCTTGTCTTATGTGCCTCTCCAGATTACCTCACCAAACACGGTATGCCTGAGCATCCGACTGAGCTTGAGCAGCACGATTGTATTTACCTTGCCGAAAACGACAAAGACAACATCTGGTCGTTCTTTAAAGAGGAAGCATTCCACTCCATTGCAGTGAGCGGGCGTTACGCCGTCAACCATTCTCAAATGCGCTTGAACGGGGTTAAGTCTGGCTTGGGAATTGGGATCTTCCATGACTTCGTGATCAAAGACGCGTTAGAGCAAGGAGAAGTGGTAGAGGTGCTACCGGACTGGATGATCAAGAGTAACTACCACGGTGCTATCGCGATGCAGTATGCGCAAACCAAATACATGCCTGCTCGTCTGCGCGTGTTTATCGACTTCGTTAAGGAGCATTTAGTCTCCGAGGACACTAACCATGTTTAATGCCATTCATCACGTCGCGATCATTTGCAGTGATTATCCAAGGTCAAAACGCTTTTACACCGAATTGTTAGGGCTAAAAGTCATTGCTGAAAATTATCGTGAAGCCAGAGACTCCTACAAGCTTGACCTCGCTTTACCTGACGGTAGCCAAGTTGAACTATTTAGCTTTCCGGACGCACCAGAGAGACCGAGCTTTCCTGAAGCTCAGGGGTTACGCCACCTTGCTTTTCAAGTGGATGATGTCGAGCATGTTAAAGAATATTTAGAGGCGAGAGAAATTGAGGTAGAGCCCATTCGCATCGATGAATTTACAGGCAAAGCGTTTACCTTTTTCAAAGATCCAGATGGCTTGCCGCTAGAAGTTTATCAACGCTAACTTTGGTGGGGCACGAGGAACTGGCGTTTCAAATCGTACACTTAGAGCCAAAAAAGTGTAGCTTTCAGAAATGACCAAGCTCAGTTGTGGAAGTATTGGTGTAGTTGGAAGTGAATCATGATGAAAGGTCGAGAAGTGGCTAAAAGGACACGGTTTGCCTTTATGGCTGACGGCATTGTCACTTTCTTCGATTTGAACCAATTCAAAACCGTTAAGCGTACATAGCGTCGCCCACACCCCCATGCTGTTACCATGAGCATTGATAACAGGCATCAGCGTCACTAGCACCCAACTTAGAGCACTAGCAAATAGCATGGAGCGATAAAAAGGAATTAATCTACGCATAACGGTGACTTAACAAATTTAATTCAGCGTAACTAATTCTGAGTGCTAGCTCAAAAACAGGATCAATAAGTGGTTGCCACCTCACAGCTTTTCTTCAATACCGCAATTGACAGACACAAAAAAGCCCACCAAAACGGCAGGCTATTTTCATATTCTATTGTCAGCTTTTATCGCGATTAGCCGAACAGCTTACTCCAAATACTTGGGTTACGCTTGTCGTGGTATTCTTCACGTAGGCTATCAATTTCACGTAATTGCGCTTTCGCGTCTTGCAGGTTACCAGCGTCTAAGTCTGCTTCAATCTTGTCTAACGTTACCGTTAGTTTATTAAAGCCTTCTAAGTAGGTATCGAATTTCTCTGGTGGATAGTTACCGCGCTTAGATTGCTCGACGATTGCTTGCAAGCTATCAATTGCAGACTTCATGGTTTCAACATCCGACGCTTCTGCCGCCTGTTTGAATTCCATCTTCATCTGCTTCATGTTTTGTTTTAAATCAACCGCTTCCGCCATTGCGTATGTTGAGCCAAACGCAATCGCACACCCTAGGACTAAAGGACGTAACATTTTCACTTCTCCATTTATAGTGCCGAATTCTGTGTCGGCTTTATTTACCCAAATAACCCACGCCATAAAAGGCGACAAACTAGCTTAGTTGAGTATTTCCGGGTCGCAGTGTAAAGCAATCTTACGCCAGGTGCATACCTAAAATGTAATCAAGTTTATGCGTTGCGAATGTCGTCATACTCTGGAATTGGCTTACGGCCTCTCAGAGCTAAGAAAGACAAAAACTGCTGAGCGGTGTGAGTAATCACTTTTTTGCTATCGATACCCACTTTATCCATTAGCTCTCCAACCAAATCCAGATTACCAACATCATGGCAGAAATGTGCATCACTTCCTGTTGTGAAGAAGACACCGAGATCTTTACCGATTTGTGCAATCTCGTGGCAACGGTCTACGCTACCCACTCGGCTATTCCCTTTTAGCGTGGTGTTATTGATTTCAATCGCAACATTATGCTCTTTCGCGCACGTTAAAACGGCCTGAAAATCAAAGTCGAAATTTGGATTCCCAAGATGGCCAAGCGCATCAATACGACCGTTTTGAATCACATTAATGAGCGCTTCCGTATGAGTTTCTTTGTTTGCAGGACGAAAAACAGGTTCATGGAAACTTGCAATAACCCAATCTAGGTTACGATCGACACTCAGCGGAATATCGATGTCGCCTTCGGTATTAAGAATGTTGGATTCCACACCCCGAATGATCGCGATACCGTCCAAAAATCGAGGCAGGATTTTTTGGTTGGAGAAAAACCAGTAATGCGGCGCGCCCGGCATTGATTCTGCGTGATCGGTAGTACAGAACATATCCAAGCCGTTCTCTTTCGCCAATTTTGCATTTTCAATCAAGGTGCTGTACGCATGACCACTGGCGTACGTATGTGTATGGGTATCAACTTTAAATTCCATCATCCACTCTCTTAGGTGCGCTATCTTGCGTGCTATTGTATACCTACACGTGACGTACCGTCAGCCCAAGATGAGTATCAGACTTAAGCTTGCTCCTCACTGATGGCTTTTATTAGGGGCAACGCTTTTTCCCATCCGTGATTAAACATAGAAACAAAGTCGCTGTGCGTATGAATGGTGACATTGAGTAACAAACGATCACTATTGGTGTCGATCTGATAGATCTCTCGTGATCCAATCCACTTAGATGCTAAATCCCCATCCAATTGCTGCCTATTATCCAGATTAAAAATAGCAATGTGATGAAATTCAAGACGCTGTTGCGGTTGCACGATATCGATAGTCGCTCGCGTTCCGCCCATATCGGGATCAAAAAAAGTGATGTCTTGCCCTTCTTCCCATATCCCATCAAATTGAGACTGGGGTGAGAAAGCCTGTGCCCAGCGTTTGTATAACTCAGCATCGGTTAGCACTTCCCACACCCGTTGCGGTGTAGCTGAAATCTCAACGTAATAATTTAGCGTAAGCATTATTTCTCTCCCTGAACCTTTCTTGACGCTAGTTCATTGTCAGAAAAAATCAAACCTCACCTCTGATTTGCCTTACTTAATCCTCTATTTTCCGACAGGCTAAGAAGTTCTCGCTTGTAACCTACCACCACGATGCGCCGTAAAGCGAACCCAACATGTGTTCAGTATGGTTGCGAGCACGATTAAACTCATCCCGATAATTTGGCTTTGACTCATTCGGTCATCGAAAAACGCACTCTGCCAAACCGCGGTGAACAGTAGGTTAGTAAAAATAAGTGGTGCAAGTTGAGAGCCGCTGCTTGCCAGTTGATACGCTTTGGAGCGGAAAACTTGGGTGTTAATGATCATCAGGGACATTACACCGAGCCACAGCATATTAGAAGAAACAGTAGATTCCATCACATTGGCTTTGAGGAAAACATCGATGTCGTTAAACAACGTTAGCGGTAACAGAAATACGGCAGCAAACCCAAACGCCCAAAAGTTGATTTCTAATGGCGACATATCAGTTTTACTCACTTTATATAGCGTAAGCTGAGAGCCGGAATTGAAGAGTCCACCAGCTAGACCGAGTAATAAATCCGAGCGCCAAGTAAACTCCCCACCAACTCCCGCCAACATAACCACTCCAGTAAACGCCATTGCTAAAGCCGCCAATGTTGAAACGCGAATGTGGCCTCCCATAAACAGCTTTTCAACCAAAGGAATAAATAATGGGCCAGTGGCAAACAATACCACCCCTTCTACCAGCGTTAACGTTTGTAATGACGCGATGAAACACAACTGTGATAAGCCGATACAAAAGGCGCGAAGCAAAATCGGTTTTAACGTCCCAGCTTTAGGAAAGGTAAGATTTTTGAAACGAAGTAAGACAAGCAAAATAAGTGCAGGAGCCAAAAAGCGTAAGAAACTAAACAGTGTGACGGAAAGTTCACCTGTCAACTGCTTTGCTAACAACCCAGTAACAGATAAGCTTAACGTAGACATCAGCATGAAAAGGATAGATTTATTTACTGCATTCATTCGATACTCCTTAATATGTGGAGTATTTTATGAGATATCACTTATTGTAAATAGCGAGTAATATTAACCATTAATGTAAGAAAAACTTACAGGTTAACTTATCTCTCATCATGTTATGGTTTCTAAAATATGCGTAAATTAGTCCCTCTAAAATCCATCTATGCATTTGTCGCCGTGGCGGAATCTGGCAGCATGACAGAAGCAGCGCAGATATTAAGTGTGAGTCATTCGGCGGTGAGTCAGGCGATAAAATCACTGGAGACTCAGGTCAACAAACCTCTGTTTGATCGCGTAGGCAGACAAGTTCAACTTAATGCTGACGGTAAAAAATATTATCGAAAGGTTGCGCCAGCTTTAGAACAAATTGTCGATGCCACAGAAGCGCTAATCCAAGACCAAAACTTGCAACGTATTACGCTGAATATGGTGAATTCGTTGGCGCTGCATTGGTGGATTCCGCGGATGTCGAGTTTGCAGGACTTTGCTCCACAATTAGACGTTCGTTTATCCAACCTGTCTGGCAGGTTTAATCTAGAGCAAGAAGGTATCGACGCAGCCCTCGTGCATGGAAACACCGATGAATGGCAAGATTATTACTGTGAAAAGCTTAGTGAAGATGAACTGGTTTTGGTGTGTAGCCCTGAATTGATAGCTAAGACGAAAGACTCAAATATCGCTCAACTGTTAAAGCAGTATCCCATCATTGAAGTCACTAACGAACGAAGAAAAAATGACTGGAACGTGTGGCAGAATGCGACTGGCATCCTGCGACCTAAAAGCAAAAAACCAATCACTTTTAATATGTCGATACAAGCCGTCCAGGCCACAACTCGTCGTTTGGGGTTATTGGTCACTCATCGCTTGTTTGTGAAAGATGACATCAAATATGGCCAGTTAATCGAGCTGGGCGAACCCGTAATTAATCCTCATCAACAGCTTTACTTTGTATGCCCGCCACACAAGCTAAAGCTGGAATCGTTTCACCTTCTGCGCTCGTGGTTGCAACAATCATTCAATTAAAGAAACCTTTTGTTAAGCACATTCATTGAAAAATTAGTATAAAGTTAGAAAGAGCACTTTTCATCCAAGGATGGTTTATGAAGCGGTATCAAATATGGTTAAGCGTACTCTGCCTCACAGTACCCATGAGTGCAGTCGCTGAAAGTGAAGACGCTCATTCAGAGCAAGGTATCTCAACGGCAATCATAGGCGGCCAGCAAGCCACTCAAAATCAATTGCCCTTTTTCGCACGACTCATTCTACACAAAACTGGCGCTAATCAATTTGCCAACATCTGTGGCGGCACGATTGTTAATGACCGCTTCATTTTAACCGCCGCTCATTGTGTAGAGCCGAGTGTTTTTTCTGATGGATGGACAATCAATGATCTGCGAGTCTTAGTAAAAAACCCGACAATGAACGATGTGTTTGTTGAGGAATTCAAAGATGTTCGCTCTATCACTATTCATCCAAATTACGAGCCTAGTGATTTATGGATTAATGATATCGCCGTACTTGAACTTACCCACCCGATCACCGACAACGTTCAATCCATTACGTTGCCGCAAGATTTTGGTGATTACAGCAGCCAATCGGTTTATCAGATATTCGGTTTAGGGCAAACCTCGACCAACGATGAAAGTGGACCAAATTATTTGCGATGGGCGGAAGTAAAACCACTCACTGATGCGCAATGTGCTTCTTTAGTGACGGGGTTTAATGTTCAAGAAAGCTTATGTGCCAATGGGTTTCCTGAGCGCAGTTATACCGGTATTTGCAGCGGTGACTCTGGTGGCCCTCTCACCTATCAAGACAATAACGGAATGTATCAACAAATCGGTATTGTGAGCTATGGTTCTTCTGTTTGTGAATCCGCTGCGATTCCGAGTGTGTTTACTGAGGTTCTAAATTACACAACATGGATTGAAGCCCAAACCAGCTCGGGAGTGAAGACTCGTTACAATGCCCTCTTAGCAAGCACAGAAGATTATCATAGTGAAGGTGATTCCGGCTTTGAACCAGAAGATACCAACACATCTGGCTTTGAGGATAATGGCAGTAGTGGTGGCGCACTTGGCGCAGGGATGATCATGCTTGGAGGCTGGTTTGGTTGGCTAAGACGCCGCGGAACTTATTCGCGCTCCTAATAGCTTCGATAAGACATCATAATATCTTGCGCTTAACACGAGAGTTGATGATGTCTTCTATTATTTTTTGCTCTTTTTTCGCTTTTTCATAATTTTGCTTAGTACGCCATCGTTCGAGCACTTTTTCTAACCCTTGAACACGAGCATGTTTGTGCTCCAGCGTTTTTTGTACAGACGCGCATTCCGCTTGCATGACGGCTTGTTCATGCTCATGGTGGCGAAGCATTTTTTGCAGCATTTGATCGACACGATTAAAGTTCATCAGTGCTGCGCTTGTCAGTGTTGGAACAGTTCTGGTTGATTGTCCCGCATGGCCTTTCAATGCTGACAATTGTTCCAACTGCATTGAAAGATGGGAGTGACGTTGACGCATGGCATCAAGTTGTTGACCCACACGATCACGTTGCTTTTCTTCCATTTGTTGCAGCTTACCCACTGCTTTTAACTTGGATTTCATCTCAACGATACCACTCCCATTTGGTTAAGCACTTTGAAAAAGCTGCGCAAGCTCGGTCAAACTGGTTGGGTAATCCACTGACTCATTGGCGGCTTGTTGTAAATACGCACGTAAGTTTGGATACATAGCAACAGATTGATCTAATTCAGGATCTTGCCCCGGTTGATAGCCTCCTAACGGCAACAGTTCTTTCACCTGAAGATAGTTGGAGTACATCTGGCGGAAATTATTCGCGATCGTGCTATGCGCCTCCTGTGTACAGGTACTCATACAACGGCTGATAGACGCATTAATATCAATGGCAGGATAGTGCCCTTGCTCGGCAAGTTGACGCGATAATACAACATGCCCATCTAAGATAGCACGCGCAGAATCCACGACAGGATCTTGCTGGTCGTCCCCTTCCGCCAACACGGTATAAATTGCGGTTAGGCTACCGTGCTGATTTTCACTGTTGCCCGCACGCTCAAGGAGTTGCGGTAACACGCTGAAGAC
Source organism: Vibrio sp. E14 (assembly GCF_020515785.1). NCBI lineage: Bacteria > Pseudomonadati > Pseudomonadota > Gammaproteobacteria > Vibrionales > Vibrionaceae > Vibrio > Vibrio sp. E14. The sequence goes on along the minus strand of NZ_JAHPJI010000003.1, from coordinate 377,363 downwards.
AGAGGGCGGATAACCGCGAGATGCCGGAGGCTCGCCAAGCGAAAGAGCGATTTCACGCTGTGCCATGGCGTATCGAGTGAGAGAGTCCATCAACAACAGAACATCTTTGCCTTGGTCTCGAAAATACTCGGAAACGCGATGACAAAGCAGTGTCGCTCTTAACCTCATCAGCGGGGATTCATCAGCAGGAGCTGCGATGATAATCGCCTTCTTGCGCGCCTCTGGGGTTAAGTTTCGTTCGATGAACTCGCGTACCTCTCGGCCTCGCTCACCAATAAGACCGACCACAATCACATCGGCTTCGGTGTTTTTGGTGATCATCCCCATTAAAACACTTTTACCGACACCACTGCCCGCCATTAAACCAATGCGTTGACCTTTTCCGACGGTCAAGAGTCCATTGATTGCGCGCACCCCAACGTTGAGTGGGGTATCAACAGGACGTCGCTTCAAAGGGTTAATCGGTTTTGGTTCAAGTGAAACACGATCTCCCCCTTTTAGCGGTGCCCCGTCGTCCAACGGCTCACCTAAACCATTCAGCACTCGCCCTAACCACTGAGCACTTAACTGCACGGTACTGTCACCGTCCAGAGGAATGACTTTCGCACCAGCAAATAAGCCACCTAAGCGCCGAATAGGCATTAGGTAAGCAATAGTGTGCTCAAAGCCCACCACTTGCGCTTCGATCATGTCGCCTTCTGCGGTTTCTACGAGACAGCGCTGCTCCAGTTTAAACCGGCACCCAACGGCTTGTAACATTAAGCCGTTTACTTTAATCAAGCGCCCTGTCACGCGAGCAACAGGGATTGAATCGAGCGAAGCCAATGCTTCGCTCAAACGCTCACTCAATAGCTCATGGCTTAAGGTATTACTCATGCTCTGATTCTACCTGCGGAATACTAACTTCATCCAAAAGGTGTTGTTTTACATTGTCCATACAGGCTTCTAAACGAGAGTCGCAACTTGCATCCGCCTCTGCATCATCGGTCATTAGTTGGCAGCCACCAATCGGAAGTTCCGTATTAGCCACCAGTTTCCAAGATTGTGGCAGATCAGCATTAATGTGAGTAATTCGTTCTAAATCCTGCGGATTTAAATGCACGGTTACGGTTTCCGCTTTGCCAGGCATGGCAGACAGTGTCTCATCCACCAAGGCAAGGATCTGTTGAGGCATTAAAGTGAGCTCAGCACGAATCACTTGCTGAGCCACTTTTTGTACCAGCTCACAAATCATATGGCGTTGCTGTTGCTCTTTTTCGTCTTGCCAGCGAGACAGCGCATGAAAGAGCTCGTTCACGGGTTTCGCCGCCTCTAGAAAACTCTGTTTTCCTGACTGCTCACCAGACACAAAGCCTTTTTGGAAGCCTTCTTTTTGCCCATCTAGTAGACCTTGTTGCTTACCCTGCTCGATACCTTGACGTAAGCCTTCCTCATGCCCTTGTTGTAAACCTTGTTGAAAACCGGCTTCAAGCTGCTGTTGAATATCAACTTGCGGCTCTTGCCAACCTTGGTTATCTAGCCCGAATTCGTCTTCTATAGCCTTAGGCTGCGCCAAAGGCGGAAAACGGTGCAAACGGTATCCACTCGGCGGCAGTCGCATCGTACTTGATTTTGTCTCTACCATGACGTTACTCCACCGTTGGCTCTTCATAAAGAAGCAACTGAACTTCACCAGATTCATCCAATTCACGCACCATTTGCATGATATCTTGACGCGCTTTTTGAACACGACTTAGCGCAACAGCCCCGCGCGCTTCCATATCGTCTTCCAGTGCTTTCACCATACGCTGAGGCATAGAACGTTTAATGGCTTGCTGTAACGTAATTTCTGAACCTTTAAGTGCAACTGCCCACAATTCTAGTGGGATCTGCTGCACCAGCATGTCCATGGTTTCTTCACGCTGACGACCAAGAACCATAAAGTCGAACATATTCTCTTCAATGGCATTAACGACATCTTCATCATGCAACTTCAGCATTTCCATCAACGACCCGCGATCACCTTCAAAGCGGTTAATGATGTCAGCAGCTTGCTTGACACCAGATAGCGGTGTGCTTTGGCTTGCAGATACTTTTTCAATGCAGCGCTCAACGAGCTCATGCAAATCAATAGCAACTTGATGATCGATGTCTTGCAGCTGAGCAATTCGGAACAAGATTTCGTCATGGTAATCTTGTGGCAGGTGCTTCAACACCGCTGAAGAGCTATCGGCTGGCAAATAGGCAAGAAAAATCGCTTGCATTTGCGGGTGCTCATTCACAATGAAACGAGCAAGCGTTTCTGCTTCTACCCACTGTAAGCGCTGCATATTGTTGCGAATTTCATCACCATACAGCGTATTCAGCAGCCCTTTTGCCAAATCATTACCCAATGCTTTACGTAGCGTATTAGACAAATATTCTTTAGAAGCTCCACGAATGCCACTGTGCTCACGAAAGTCTTCAAAGAAAGTTTGAATAACGCCGCGAGCGGAATCGCTCTTAATGCCATTCAACTTCGCCATTGCACGAGTCACCCGCTGGGTTTCATCACGGCTAAAGTGCTGTAAAACCTTCGCAGCGGCATCCTCGCCCATGCCTAATAGCACGAGCGCGGTTTGTTCTACATAACTAAGCGTCTGCTTTGATGGAACTGTGTTCATTGATGTTTACCCATTGTTTCAGTATTTCGGCTACGCGCTCTGGCTCTTCATTGGCAATAAGCTGTAGGTGTTTCAATTGAATCTCTAGTGGCGAACCGGCTGGAGGCAGCATGTCGCTGTTTACATCTAAACCGGAAGAGGCTGAGATCCCTTTTTCTGATAGACGGCGATCAAGCACTTCTTCATGCTCACGCTCTTCACGCGTTTGCAGGTTGTCGTAATCAGGCTCTTCTTGCGGCTCTGCAAAGTCTAACTCTGGTACTGGCTTATCAACGCCAGTGAGGTGCATGATCAATGGGCGTAGTACGAAGAAGATCATCGCCAAGCCTAACAAACCACCGATAACGTAACGTATTGGCTGCTGTACTGTAGGGTCTTGCCACCACGGCAGCGCAGGAGGCGCATCAATTTCAATTGGAGTGAAGTTGAAACTCATCAAGCTTAAGCTGTCACCTCGTGCCGCAGAAATACCGACGGCATCCATGATCATATTTGAAATCTGCTCTTTATCTGCTTCACTCCAAGCAACACCATCCGGAGAGGCTTTCGAGTTCAGCAGTACCGACACGCTCATTTTCTCAATTTGACCTTGTTGGTATTGAGTACGACGAACACTACTCCCCACTGCATACTGACGGTTTACTTCAGAGCGTGCGTTGGTGTTTTGGCTATCGTTCGTTTCTACTTCTTCACCAGTTACCGGCGGTTGGTTGCTTAGAGAACCTGGTACGCCTAGCGCAATTTGGTCAACTGAGTTGTTGTGAATGGTGTGCTCGTTACGTACGACAGGTGCGTTATCCAAAATCTCTTGCGTTTCTTCAACTTGGCTAAAGTCCATATCGGCAGCAACTTGCACACGGAAGTTACTCGGACCCACAATTGGCGTAAGCATGTCTGCTGCGCGTTGAATGATCTGCTTCTCAACGTTCTTTTGATATTCAAGGTATTTTGCATTGACTTTACCTGCTTCCGCCGAAGCAACATCTGCACTGAGTAAACGGCCATATTGGTCGATAACAGATACAAATTCAGGCTTCATCGCCGTCACGCTACCAACCACTAGGTTGATGATTGCTTCAACTTGCTCAGACTTGAGGTCTTCGCCAGGTTTCAGCTCAAGCATCACTGACGCTGAAGGGTTCTCGCTGTTTTGACGAACAAATAAGGTTTGACGAGGAATAGCTAAGTGAACACGCGCATTCGCCACTGAATTCAGAGACATGATAGTGCGTACTAACTCACCTTCTAAACCATGACGGTAACGCGCCGTTTCCATAAATTGGCTTGTACCGAGAGAGCTGTCTTCTTTAAGCGAATCCAAACCTGTCGGCAGTTTGGCTTTAACACCTTTTGACGCAAGCAACATGCGAACTTTCGCAACTTCGCCTTCTGGCACAAGAACTTGGCCATTTTGCTCTTGCATACGGTAGCTCACACCTTCACTTTCTAATACCGAGACAATCTCTCCGATATCAAAACGTTCTTGTTGGCTATACAGTGGACGGAAGCTTTGTGAGGAACTCCAAAGAGCGACCACAATGATTGCCGCAACAATCGCAGCGAGTACGGCAGATAACACTAGGTTTCTCTGGCTACTCGACCAGATTTGCTTCAGCTTCGTTGTTACATCGTCCATGCTATTCGCAGTAGAAAATGTCTGTGCTGAGCCGGAGGTCATGGCTGTATTTCCGGCGACTTGGGGGGTTAGTTCTGACATGAATTACACCGGCATCTTCATAATATCTTCAAATGAGGTCACGACTTTGTTGCGCACTTGCATCAAAGCATTAAATGATAAGCTGGCTTTTTGGCTAGCGACCATCGCACCAACTAGGTCATCACTTTTTCCTGTTTCTACGGCCGTCATTTTTTGACTAGCCACTGATTGATGTTGATTCACTGTATCCAACACATTTGTCATCGCTTGTGAGAACGATAATGGTGCGTTTAGTGATTGTTGATCTAAAGGATTTGCACTCACGATAAACTCTGGCGGCTGCACTTGTGCCTGCATCGCCTGCATTTTTGACAACATAAGTTGCTCTGCCGAGACCGCATGAGTAGGTTGACTTGCCATCTATTTTTCTCCTATTAGGCAGCCGAGCCTAGTGCCGACTGTAAATCAATACCATGTTCTCGCATGGCTGCGAGTTTGTAGCGTAGCGCTCGAGTTGATACTCCAAGCGCGTTTGCGGTTTTCGTTCGGTTTCCACCAAACTGACGTAATTTTTCTAAAATAAATTGATATTCGGCCTGCTTCTTCGCTTCTACATGACCAAAGCTTGAAGCTGGCTCAGCGGATGGAACTGGCGCAACAAGTTCAATAGGCAGCATCAGATCATGGGCAGTAATGTAGTCACCATGACGCATGACCAATGCACGCTGAATGACATTTTCCAACTCGCGAATATTGCCTGGCCAGTGATACTGACTCAGCGCACTGATCGCATCTTGGGATAGATGACAGCGACTGCTATCTTGATACTTTTCAATAAAGAATTGGCTGATCGGTAAAATGTCTTCTTTTCTTTCACGCAAAGGCGGCCAGTGCAGAGGCAAAACATCCAATCGGTAATAAAGGTCTTCACGGAATGTGCCTTTTTGAACTTCTTCACGTAAGTCTTTATTGGTTGCCGCAATAACACGAATATCAAGCTTCACCGCCTTGTGGCTACCTACACGCTCCACTTCACGCTCTTGAAGAACGCGTAATAACTTGGCTTGAACTGCAGGGGACATTTCACCGATTTCATCTAGCAAAATCGTCCCGCCATTCGCTTCTTCAAACTTACCGCTTTGAGAGTTAGTCGCTCCTGTGAAGGCACCTTTTACATGACCAAATAGAACCGCTTCTAGCATCGACTCTGGAATGGCGGCGCAGTTAACCGCCACAAATGGACCATCAATACGTGGAGAGTGCTCATGCACATATCGAGCCAGCACTTCTTTACCCGTTCCCGATTCGCCTGTAATTAACACACTGGCGCTGGTGCAAGCGGCACGATGCGCCAATTGCAGTACCTGCTTGCTTCGCCAAGATTCCGCAACAATGTTGGCCATTGGCTTACCTAACGCTTCAACGCGCTTCAGTAAATTGAGCAGCTGATTCGCTTCAAATGGGCGTAATAGATAATCGGTTGCTCCCGATTTCATCGTCTCAGCCGCCAAGATTCCCTGCTCTTGATCGACAATAGCGATAACAACACCAGAGTTACGTTGCTTTTGGTGGCAAGCAACAAACTCGCGGACACACATATCCGGTAAAGTAGAGCTCACAAGAGTGATTTCTGCTCGCTCTTCAAGTAATGCGCCTCGGCCAGTACGGGTGTGTTTTGCGGTGTAACCTGCATTTTGCAACACATCCAATACTGGTTGAGCAAGAGCTTCATTCGGCTCAACCAACAAAATTTTCGTTTTCGTCATCATTGAACCTTAACTTTCGTTTGTTGATTTTGTTGTTGTACATCAGGGTGGTGTTTCACTGCCGTTCGCTCGTTATCTCTAACTAGGCGCAACGTTACACGTCGATTTTTCGCTTGGCCCTTCGTCGAATTATTGCTGGCAATTGGGTAACGAGAACCATGCGCTCTTGTTTCGATCATCGATTTATCAATACCAAGTTCAACTAAGGCCTCGGAAACTTGCTCTGCTCTAGTACGTGATACTGAAAGGTTCGCCAAACTAGAACCAACGTTATCCGTGTGGCCGTCAATTAAAATCTTGGTCACACGATCATCAACAGATACATAGCTATTTAACGCTGCGAGCGTTTCTTGCTGCTTACGACTTAGCGCCTTCTGACCAAAGTCAAAAGACAGAACAAGATTTCGTGCCTCTGAAAACGAAAGCTTAGGCAAACGCGCTCGACAGGCATTAAATGACTTGAGCGCGTTTTGAATTTGAATAGTCGGAATCACAATCTCTGACAAAGAGGAAGCATTACTTCCCTTTAGTGACAACGTCACCCAATTACCAGTAGCAATTAAATCCATGAGTTCATCAGCACCTTTGCTGAAGACAAATCGTTGGGATGGCTTAGTAAAATCAAGGGTGGCAAACTCTTTTCTATAAAGCTCACTAGACCAAGGGGCACTTTGACTTATTAGAGCAATCGTTTTCCATTTATTATTTTCATAATGTATATCGGAAATAAAATAAGTTTTATTGTTAGGTTCCGAACGGAAATAAAACTTCCCATACGGCGTGCTTGAGTGCAATAAGTTGCATTCAAAGTTGTTTCCTTTATATGTCCACTTTGAAAGGTCCATGGGGATGGTCACAACCTCACCTGAATATGTCACCTTAGACACTAGCAAACTGACAAAAATAAATATTTTACAATTTATTAAACCGTTAGGGTTCATGTATATCTTACAATTCCATGACCTTATCAATTTAATTAAATATGCCACTAAGCCGTGATAACTGGCATAGCTAATCATGTTAATTACCTATTCTGAATATTGAAACTGGTTACAAAATACTCACAAGAGCATAGCCAAACCTTAAAAATAAAGATTTAAGCTTTAAAAACAATGTCTTATATTTTAATTATCTAAATTAGCCGTTACACCATGAAGATGGTTTTAAAAAGTTAATAACAACTAAAAAACGCTTAATATTTTTATATTTTCTTATTAAGCAATTTATAAAGGAAACTAACCCTTTTTAAATTTTATTAAAAGATTAAGACTATATGCTCAAGGCAACATGTGAACTAAAGTCACAATCTTAGAGTTTGAAACTAAAAGATCATTAAAATTTCTGTGTAGACTACACGCCATTAAGTTAAAACAGTTTCGATTGTTAACGCACGGTAAAATATAAATGGAAAATAGAGTTAGCGAGCCTATTTCTGATATTCAACTACTTGATGTAGAATTATTAGGCAAACCTATTCATATCATTCGTGAAAAGCTTGAAGGCTTGATTTCAGAGTCTTGTTCCAGCCTTACGATTGAATTACAAAATTGGCTCAGTACGAGTAAAGTGGAAGCTAGCTTAACCTCTGTAGACTTGCATCGCTTTACACCGATAAAAATGGATAAAGACCAAACGTCAACCTATCAACACCAAGAAGGCGGAATGGTATTTGTTCATGGAGATTCTCACACGTTAATAAAACTGGCAGATCGGTTCTATGGCGCCAGCACTGAGCGTTCAGCAACAACACTGACAGCAAGTGACCTCCGCTTACAAGAGCGAATCAGTCGTATCATTATTGGTTGGCTTGCACCAGGTGAGATGTGGGAAATGGGTGAGTACGAAGCGCCCCGAGGGATTGGAATTAACGTGCAATTAAACATCGCGTTTGACGATCACCAAGGCTCAATTCATCTCAAACTAGATAGCCACCTTATTCAAACACTGATCGAGCAGCTTGAACTGCAGCCCGATACGGATTTGTACCAACCATTCTGTCGCTCTTTAGAGGCAACGCCTGTTCGACTGAATGTTGTTTTAAGTAAAAAGAAGATACCGTTGAGCGACGTTGTTGGCTTACAACCTAACGATATTTTACCAATTGAGCTTCTTAATACGGTTCCAGTCAGCATTGGTAACCAATCTTTATTTACAGGTCGTATTGCTGAGCAAGACGGCCAACTTGTTTTGATCTTTAACCCTGATAAGGAACCGCAGCGATGAGCGAAGCGCCAGAAACGAATGCATTCGACGCAGAAGAATTGAACTTTGACGACTTTCAATTAGAAGACTTTGAAGCTGAAAGTACGCTCCAACAAGAACCAGCAACTGCGGAACGTGATCTTAGCTTTTTCAAAAGTATTCCCGTCACTGTCACGCTGGAAGTTGCAAGCAAAGAAATCCCACTTGGGGACTTAATGAAAGCCGGAGAAGGCACGGTTATCGAACTGGAAAAGCTCAATGGTGAGCCTTTAGACGTAAAGGTAAACGGCTCTCTAATGGGTCACGCTGAAGTCGTCGTCGTTAATGATAAGTACGGACTTCGTCTGATCGATGTACATGACTCGGCATTGAGTGGCGTTGGTCAATAATCTTAGGTAGGCATCACAATGAAAAATCTGAGCGCTTGGCACCGTTGGTTACCTCTTTTGGTACTGGTGTCACTTTTGTTTGCTTTCCCAACCATGGCGGCAGACAACGGCTTAACTATCTTGTCCGTTTCTGATGGCGACACACAGCAAGAATACAGCGTTAAATTGCAAATTCTGTTGTTGATGACGGCGCTCAGTTTTCTTCCAGCATTCATTCTGATGGCAACGAGCTTTACTCGGATTATCGTCGTCCTCGCGATTTTGCGCCAAGCCCTTGGTCTTCAACAAAGTCCTCCTAACCGCGTATTGGTTGGGATTGCTTTGGCATTGACCTTGCTGATCATGCGACCTGTTTGGAGCGATATTCATGAAAATGCATTTCAACCGTATGACAATGGTGAAATCACGCTAATACAAGCATTCTCTGTAGCAGAGAAACCAGTGAGAGAGTTCATGCTGGCACAAACTCATCAAAGCTCTCTTGAGCAAATGCTGCGTATTGCCAATGAACCACTCGACCAAAACGTTGAAGATATTTCGTTTGCGGTTGTCTTGCCTGCGTTTGTCATCAGTGAACTAAAAACCGCCTTTCAAATTGGCTTTATGCTCTTCATCCCCTTCTTAGTTATCGACTTGGTTGTCGCCAGTGTGCTCATGGCAATGGGTATGATGATGCTATCGCCTTTGATTGTTTCACTCCCTTTTAAACTGGTAGTGTTTGTACTCGTGGATGGCTGGGCAATGACGGTTGGCACATTATCTGCCAGTTTCGGTTAAATAGGAGCATGCTATGACCCCTGAACTAACCGTAACGTTATTTTCCGATGCAGTATGGCTGATCATTTTAATGGTTGCGGTACTGGTTGTTCCTGGCTTAATTGTCGGTTTGTGTATCGCCGTTTTCCAGGCCGCCACACAAATCAACGAGCAAACACTCAGCTTTTTACCACGTTTGCTCGTTACGCTATTGATGGTGATTTTTGCGGGTCATTGGATGCTCCGAAAAATCATGGAACTGTTTGATTTCTTATTCCACAACATACCGGGGATGATTGGCTAATGGCCATCACATTTGCAGAGCTCTCAGCGATACTCGGTCAACTCTGGTGGCCGTTTTTTCGTGTGGGAGCCGTATTTATTTCGATGCCCTTCTTTGGTGATGCAATCATTCCCGTTTGGATCCGTACCTTACTGGCACTTTCGATCGTCGTGATTACCGCACCATTGATGCCACCAATGCCACAAGTCGAATTATTCTCCATGACGTCTCTATTCCTTGCTTTTGAGCAAGCGATTTGGGGCGTGATGTTTGGGTTAATTTTGCACATGCTCTTTAACGTTTTCACCATGCTTGGTCAGGTCGTTTCTCTGCAAATGGGATTGGGTATGGCAATGATGAATGATCCTATCAACGGACTTTCCGTCGCCATTTTGGGCCGCATATTTCTTATATTTTCAACCTTGTTATTTCTCGCGCTAGAAGGACACTTGCTCGTCATTGATATCGTGATTCAAAGTTTTGTCGTGTGGCCGGTCGGTTCTGGCATCACATCGCTTTCTCTGCAAGGCGTTGTAAATATTTTCGGCTGGATGTTTGCCTCTGCTTTAGCACTAGCGTTGCCTGCTATTGTTTCAATGCTCTTAGCCAACATAAGTTTTGGTGTGATGAATCGCGCCGCCCCCTCACTCAACGTGTATGCATTAGGTTTTCCAATGACGATGCTTCTTGGCCTGTTCAGCGTATTAATTTCAGTATCTGGTGTGCCGGGTCGCTACACCGCACTTGTGCACGACACCATCAGACACTTGAGTAACTTTATGTTGGGGGGAGCATGAGCGATCAATCGTCTCAGGACAAAACTGAAAAAGCCTCGCCGCAGAAAGTAAAAAAAGCACGTCAGGAAGGACAAATTCCTCGTGCTAAAGAGTTTACTACTGCGGTGATATTTCTAGCGGTGGCGCTCTACTTTTACTCTCAGCTCAATAGCATTTGGGAAAGTATGTCAGGTATTTTTCGCTACAACATGATGCTGACGCGAGCCGACTTAGAAAACCCGAAACAGCTTGTCGAGCAATTGGGACAAAGTTTAGCGGTAATCATCGACATGCTATTGCCGTTGTTTACCGTCATTATTATCGTGACCTGTGGTAGCAGCCTTGTACTAGGCGGTTGGATGTTCCGTCCGGCAAACGTTATGCCAAAGCTGAGCAAAATTAATCCTTTAAGTGGGATAAAGCGCATTTTTTCGACACGCTCAGTGGTTGAGCTCTTAAAGTCCACATTCAAAGTAGCCGTTATTTTCGGCATCTTATATGGCTATTTAGACAACCACTTACAGCCTCTGCTAGGTATGCAAAACTTACCTTTAAGCCAAGGCTTTTCCCTGGTGATGTCTATTCTCTTTGAAGGCTTATTGTTGATGGGGTTTGCGTTATTGTTATTTGGTGTTGTAGACATTCCCTACCAACGTTGGGAGCACCTAAAAGAGCTGCGTATGACCAAACAAGAGCTGAAGGAGGAGTTCAAGAACAACGAAGGCCGCCCAGAAGTAAAGCAGCGAATCCGTCAAATTCAACAGCAGTTTGCACGCCGTAAAATCGATAAGATGGTACCAACGGCTGACGTGATCATCACTAACCCAACTCACTACGCTGTCGCTCTGAAGTACGAACCTTCACTTTCTGATGCTCCATTTGTGGTTGCAAAAGGCGTAGACGAAACAGCCATGCACATTCAACGAATCGCCCGAGAAAACAAGGTGGAGATCATCAACTCACCACCGTTGACTCGTTCGATCTATCACACCACGGCGATTGAACAAGCAATCCCAAGCCAACTGTACATTGCCGTGGCACATATTCTTACTTACGTTTTGCAATTGAAAGCCTTCCGTAAAGGTGAAGGAAAAGAGCCAACTCCTTTGCCTCATTTTTCGATTCCAAAGCATTTGCAGCACTGATTAACCCGCGTTTATCCAAGGACACGAAAGTATGCTTAACCGGTTAAAACAACTTCAAACATCAACCAAAGGCTACATTGGCATTCCAATTGTCTTGCTAATGATTTTGGCAATGGTGATTTTACCTTTGCCTCCCCTGCTATTGGATGCGTTATTTACCTTCAATATCGTCTTGGCAATCCTAGTATTGCTGGTCAGCACTACCGCAAAGCGACCATTAGACTTCTCAGTTTTTCCAACGATTTTGTTAGTCGCGACATTATTGCGTCTTACACTAAACGTCGCTTCCACACGAATCGTACTCCTAGAAGGACATAATGGGGGGGATGCGGCAGGTAAAGTCATCCAAGCGTTCGGTGAAGTCGTTATTGGCGGTAACTACGTCGTTGGTATGGTGGTGTTTGTTATCTTGATGATCATCAACTTCGTCGTAATTACCAAAGGTGGCGAACGTATCTCTGAGGTGTCAGCGCGCTTTACTTTGGATGCCTTACCGGGCAAACAGATGGCGATTGATGCCGACTTAAATGCAGGTCTTATCGATCAGGAAACCGCTCGATTGCGTCGTAAAGAAGTCGCTAACGAAGCCGATTTCCACGGCTCGATGGACGGTGCCTCAAAGTTTGTGCGAGGCGATGCTATCGCTGGTTTGCTGATTCTGTTTATCAACATCATTGGTGGTATCAGCATCGGCGTCTTTGAACATGGACTCGCAGCATCTGACGCCTTTAAAACCTACGCACTACTTACAATCGGTGATGGCTTAGTAGCTCAAATTCCGTCACTTCTATTGGCAACGGCTGCAGCGATTATCGTTACGCGAATTAATGATAGCGATAATGGCATGTCGGAAACCATGCAAAAACAATTGCTGGCAACCCCGGCGACACTGTTTACCGTCGCAGGCATCATGGCTGTGATAGGCATGGTACCAGGCATGCCACATTTGGCCTTTTTTGCTTTCGCGGGTGCTTTAGCTTTCGCGGGTTGGCGTCAAACGAAAAAGCCCGTGCAGGACTCCCAAATCGAGGAGGTCGAAGCACTTTCACAAGCCATGCAAGAGGACGATACACCACTTACGTGGGAAGATATTCCTCATGTTCAAACGTTGTCGCTTTCCCTGGGTTACCGTCTCGTTCACCTAGTCAACAAAGAACAAGGTGCACCTTTATCACAGCGTATTCGCGGTGTGCGCCGTAACCTATCTGAACAAGTCGGCTTTTTATTACCAGAGGTGCGTATTCGAGACAACCTAAGCCTTAAACCGAATCAGTATACAATTTCTCTCAATGGCGAAGTGATCGAACAAGGCTTTATCGAGCCAGAACGTTTGATGGCGATTGCAGTCGGCGAAACGTACGGTGAAGTAGATGGTATTTTGGGCAGTGATCCTGCTTACCAATTACCAGCAGTGTGGATTGAACATCAAGACAAAGCGAAAGCGCTGAACATGGGTTATCAAGTGGTCGATGATGGCACGGTCATCGCGACTCATATTAGCAAGATAATGAAAACAAACCTTGCTGAGTTGTTTACGCACGACGATGTTGAAGCCATGACGCAACGTTTGACACAGCAAGCACCGAAGTTAGCCGAAGCCCTAGCCGCGGCACTTAACCCTGCGCAGCAACTCAAAGTATATCGCCAGTTGTTACTAGACCAAGTGCCACTAAAAGATATTCGCACGATTGCTAACACGATGTTGGAATCCGCAGAAAACACTAAAGACCCGATTTTACTGGCATCTGATGTGCGTTGCGCACTAAAACGCACGCTCGTAAACCTGATTGCGGGACAGAAAAACGAATTAAATGTCTATGCTCTCTCTGATGAACTAGAACAAATGCTACTGACTTCGCTACAACAAGCACAATCTTCTGGTACAGTAATGTTAGACAGCTTCCCAATTGAGCCGAATATTCTTGGTCAGTTCCAACAAAACTTGCCACTGATAAGACAACAGCTCAAACAACAGGGATTACCTCCGATTCTTCTCGTTATGCCTCAGTTACGTCCACTTCTGGCTCGTTACGCACGCACATTTACGCAAGGACTGGCAGTATTGTCTTACAACGAAATTCCAGAAAACAAACAAATCAATGTGGTAGGAAACCTTGGTTAATCTTATTTCAACACATGCGATGTACGAACATTTGGTTGGTCTCGCAGTACAACATATCGTCACGGATGACGATCAATTAGTATTTGATGCTTTAAAGCACAATGACATTCAACACGCGTGCCAAGCCATTCGCGAGACTCAATCAGGCGAGGTAGAATTCCAACACCTAACGTTGAGATTTGGCACGCGTGGAGAACAAAGCGTCTATCAATTCGAACTCTCTGAACAAATGCAGTACTGCCTAGATTTGTTCAGCCTTTATCTCGCATTGCGACAAACACAGTTTCAGCTAGAAGCCTTTCATCCCGACTTAATCAGTAACGTCGTCGTGCCGATAAGAATTGACGCATTACTATGGGAACCAGGCATATACTTTCTCGAACAGATGATTCAGTTTCACTCTTCCGCTTTTCAACATGTGATTCCTTCTCTTCAAGCAGACAAAACGCTATGCGCCTATGATAAAGTCTCAGCGCTGATAGAGAAGTTAAGAGAAAACGCCTACTCACTTTGGTTTGAAGTCGCGACATCACAAGTGAACTTCGAGCGAGTCGCTGACTTTAGCCCCGATATGATCAAACTATCGGTCACATTAGAGGATAAAGAAGAAAGACATGCTTTCCTACCGATTGCTAAGTTCTTAAGAAAGCACAAATACCCTTGGGTAGCCGGGCGGGTAGCGAGCCAAACAGAGCTAAACCGCTATCGCTTGTTAGGGGCCAATTATTACTTTGGTTATTTCAGTGACATCCCGACCTCCCTCTCTTTTCAATCTTTTGGTGAGGAATGACAGAATCCTAACTATTAATCTTTATAAAACAGCGCGAATTATTCGCGCTGTTTTTTTATTTATAACGAAGAACGACAATATTGATAGATGACTGCTTCCCTGATTAAGTCAGGCTTATTCAGGTTATTTGATGTTATATCTGTATTTTCATGGAATACAAGTCACTAAAAATCATCAATTTTGATCTTTTTTAGGAATTTTTTAATTTTCAAATTAATCATTAAAGCTGACCGACCGCCTCTAGTTAGTGACTAGGGAATATCCCGAGGCCTGAAAGATATAGTGACTAACTAAGGAGACTAAGATGGCTTTATCAATGCACACTAACTACGCATCGCTTGTAACTCAAAACACTCTGAACAACACAAGCGGTCTTCTAAACACCGCAATGGAACGTCTAAGCACAGGCTACCGTGTAAACTCAGCTGCAGATGACGCTGCTGGTCTTCAAATTGCTAACCGTCTAGAAGCACAAACGCGTGGTATGTCAGTAGCAATGCGTAACGCTCAAGACGGCATCTCTATGATGCAAACAGCTGAAGGCGCAATGGATGAGATGACTAACATCACATACCGTATGAACGACCTAGCAACACAGTCTTTGAACGGTTCAAACAGCGATAAAGACCGCGCGGCAATGGACGCAGAATTTAAACAGCTTACAGCTGAACTAAAGAACATCGTGGACAACACCTCTTTTGGTGGCCAAAAACTACTAGCAACTGGTGGTGGTTTTGAAGCTGGTGCAGTTACCTTCCAAATCGGTGCTTCTTCTGCTGAAACTCTAGATGTTGACGCATCTGCAAGCATCCAGAAAGTTGCAGCGACTCTTGCTGACGCAGCAATCACAGACGGTATCGGTGATACAACTAAAGCGAAAGCAGCTCTTGATAAAATCAGTGGCGCAGCTGGTCTAGTGGAAGATATCGGTGCTACTCGTGCTCAATTTGGTGCGAACATCAACCGTCTTGAGCACACTATGACTAACCTGGGTAACATGGTTGAGAATACTTCTGCTGCTAAAGGCCGTATCATGGACGCAGATTTCGCTGTAGAATCTTCAAACATGACTAAGAACCAAATGCTAATGCAAGCTGGTACGACAGTTCTGTCTCAAACTAACCAGCTACCTGGTATGGCAATGTCTCTACTTCGTTAATAACGAACTAGAAATAAAATATACCAAAATAAAAAGCCTCCCTATGGGAGGCTTTTTTATCACCTGCGAATATAAATATAGCTTTTATTCCCACGTTGCTCTTCCGGTACTCTAAAACCTATTTTCCGCATTATATTATGAAGCACTTTATTAAATAGCTCCAACTCAACTGTCTCGCTTCCCTGTCCTTGCTGATATGTTTTCAACTCAGGGAACTTGGATATCGCTTCTTGTAGGAGACTTGCTAGTTCATCTGAATTAATATTTTGTTTGCTCAGTAACTTAGCACTAATAAACGTTTCGTAAGATCGAGCACATTTCATCAGCCGCAAAACAAATTCATTCATTTCTGCCGTTCTTATCTAAGTGTAAAACTAACGTTGGAAAAATATCTTCAAACACCAAATACATACCAAGTTAAAGATACCAAAAAGCGACATTCCACTATGTAGGAATAGTCCCAATAAAATAGCAGGAAGAACCTAAAATACCGCACTATTGATAGTTTACTTAAACTCCCTCCCCCTAAAGTGGATTAAATAATTTAGTTTTTTAGTCGCCTTGTCTTATAAGGAAACACTAGATGTTTTCTAGAGGAAGGCGGAACACACTAGGTGGAAAATCTACTTCCTCTCAAATCCAAATAACATCGTAAGTTTATGTTTTAAAAGCTCATTTTAATTGGGCACGTATCTTGCGATAAGACATATATTCCAGGCATAGAGTTACGCCAATTACCGATGAGAGAGGGAATAAGCTCGTGAGTTCATTAGATCCAATATCCATGGCAACTAAGTTGGCTACGTACGACGTTCAACCATTTAAACAGCGCTATCAGCTACAAGCCGATAAATACCAATCTCAGTTATCTGCCTTGGGCAAAGTTGAAAGTGCAATGCGTGAGTTCCGAACTGCTCTCAAAGAGATGAACAGCAGTACTAGCAGCATCATTAAAAACTCAACAAGCATTTCTCAAGAAGGTTACTTTACAGCTAATGCTGACGCAAAAGCGCTATCCGGTAGCTACCAGATTTTCGTTGAACAAGTTGCAACATCACATCAAGTCTCTACAGGCATGCCTGCAGACCTTGACGCCACTACAGAGGTTCCGACTTCAGGAACTCTCGAATTCACCATCAACGGTGAAACGATGACACTTGATCTATCAACAGTCGATACCGACGGTGATGGTACAGCAACAATAAGTGACTTAGCGACTGCAATTAATAACGACAGCGATAACCCAGGTGTAAATGCAACCTTAGTGCGCTCAAACGGCCAGACTCACTTTATGCTTTCAAGCACTGAAACTGGTGTTGCTAACCAAATCAACGTATCGGCGTCTGGTACTGGCCAAGCCTGGTTTGAAGATGCATTCACAAACCTCAATCAGATAAGTGCTCCACAGGATGCTGTGATTTGGTTAGGAGCAGAAGGAACTGGGCTAAAACTAACAAACTCAAGCAATACGTTTGAAGGTGTTATCGATGGCGTAGATATTACCGTTACCAAGGCTCAAACCTCAGGAGAAACCGCTATTGGTTTAGGTATCGGAGCTGACGACGAAGCAACAAAAGAGCAGCTCAATAAGTTCGTAGAAGCCTACAACACATTGATATCTGCGATTGATGAGCACACGCAAATCGGCGGCGAAGATAAAAAGCGAGGCGCTTTGGCAAGCGATCCAACTATGCGTTCGATTGAAAGCCAGTTAACCAGCCTGGTTCGAGGTGAGCACGGCGGCATGCGCTTGAGCGAAATCGGTGTGACATTGGACCGCAATGGCAAAATGAAAGTGGACCAAGAAAAGTTTGCCGAGGCACAAAAAAACAACGGTGCGGGCTTGGAAGCGATGTTCAATGGCGACGGCGCTTTGCTCGACTCTATTGATGCTATGGTCGAACCATTCCTCAAATTCTCTTCTGGAGCGTTCAAATCTCGTAAAGAATCGCTACAAGCAAACATTGATCGCATCTCAGATAAACAAACTACTTTAGAGCGTAAATACGACATGTCGTACAAGCGTTACCTAAAACAGTTCACTCAAATGAATACATTAATGACCCAAATGAACCAAACCATGTCAATGTTTGGCTAAGGCTTTAGGAGAATATCTCATGCTTATGGACTCTGGCTATGACTCGTACCAACAAGTCGATCTCGACGCGCAAGCGGCAGCAGCAAACCCACACCAATTAGTCATTATGTTGATCGATGGCTTACTTGATGAAGTTGAACGTATTCGTGGCCATTTGGCTGCGAATCGCTTGGCTGAGAAAGGTAACGGAATCAACAAATGCATGAACATCTTGATTGGGCTCACAAGCGCTCTAGATGATGAGAATGGTGGCGAAATTGCTGAAAACTTACGCCAGCTGTATGACTTCTGCCAAGTTGAGCTTTATTACGCCAGCGTGCAGAACGATGCGAATCGCTTGGTTAATGTCGAGCGTGTAATGGGTAACATTCGTGAAGGTTGGATGAATTTTGGACAACAAGCATAAAGTGTCGCCAGAGCGATTTCGTCATTTATCTCAGCTCATCCAATTCGCTACAAAAACAGCAGATTGGCATGCGCTTAAGCGCTATGACTTGCAGTTGCGAGAGCTATTGATCAGTCACAAACCTTTTTTGAAGGATCCTAAGCTTGCACCTGAAATTCAACGTGCCAAAACCGTTCATGCTGATGCATTCGCTAGATTAGAAAAGTCGAAGAACGAGTTAGAAAAAGAGATGAACATGGTCAATGACCATCAAGAGCGCGCTATGGCCTATCAATTAGCGATGACCATGGAGCTAACTCAATGATCGTATCTCCTTCAACTAAAATATCCGGCAATGCATCACCTAGCCATGAAGGCAACATAAAACAAGCAAGATCTGTACACGGTTTTTCTCATAACCCTATGTCTGAACATAGCCAGTATGACGGCCAAGGTTTCGCCTCAGCTTCAACCGTGCCGAGTTTTCATCTTACCGCTCCAGCTTTGGACAGCGAAGAAAAAGCGCATGCTCGTGGTTTGGATACTGACGAACACTCGGCTTCTGAAGCAGATACTCACCTGACAAGTACACTGGGTTCAACAGAATCACCTGATCTTGCTATGCAAGCTCAGGCTCTAACCCAGAGTATGCTCACTATGGCAGAAAAGCAGTCGGGTCAGTTCGGAAAAACTCCGCCTTTATCGGTAGCTAACGACGTCAAGTCTACAACACAAGACTCAAATAACGCCTTGCTAAACACCCCTCTAAAGCAACAAGAGGTGCAACAAAGCCAACCGATGTCATCGAACTCGCGTCTATCAATCTCCAGTGCCGACTTTCAGACCCTATTGAGTCAACCAGCTCAAGGGCAACCAACGGCCTCACCACTCCAAGGACAAACACCAACGCCACAAGCCCCGAACACCGGCATTACCACGAGTCATATTCAAACTCAAGGCTCCGAATGGGCGGCTGTGCGCGTTGACACCAGTACTGGGAAATGGGGAGAGCAAATGATGCAAGTTCTGCATGACCGCGTGACTCTTCAAGCGCAACAAAATGTACAAGAAGCCAAAATCCGCCTCGACCCACCGGATTTAGGTAAACTGGATCTACTTGTACGCGTTGAAGGCGACCGACTAAGCGTGCACATCAATGCCAATGCAGCCGCAACACGAGAAGCTTTAATGCAAGTGTCTGAACGTCTACGCACAGAACTGCAAGAGCAGAACTTCGTCCATGTCGATGTCAACGTGGGCTCTGATCAAAGCCAGAGTCGCAATGACCAACATACAAATGAAGAAGACGCCACTATTTTCGCAGCACGAGAATCTGGTGCATTCCAAACTACAACAACAAACTATTCAGAACACTGGCTGAACACTCAAGCCTAGTTAATCCTCGAGGAAAAAGGTTATGACCAAACAACAAATGATCGCCCTGTTTATCGCCATGATCATCACCAGCGCCCTCGTTTCGGCCGCCACGATTATGGGCGGAATCTGGTACTTAAACAAACACGCTCAAGAGTCACCTGACTCTGGTTCCTTGATCGATGATTCTCCATTGTCATTTTTAGTCACAGAAGAACCGACAAGCAAAGGTCCTAGCTTCCATCCTTTAGACAAAGTCGTTTTAACCGTAAAAGGTAAAAAGCAAACTCACTTTGTCATGCTAGAACTAGCAATTGAAACACGCCGTCCTGAGCGTATCAAAGACATTGATGAATACATGCCAATGGTACAAAACTCATTATTAAAATTGTTTAGCGACAAAACATTTGATGAGTTACAGCAAGCGGGTGCCATCGATATTCTGCAAAACGAAGTAAAACAAACGCTTTTACTGGCTTTTGCTAAGACAGACATCGTTCGCGAAATCGACGATGTTTTGTTGACTAAATATGTTGTGCAATAACGGAGCACAACCATGTTAGACATGAATATACAAGACACCTATACCACAGAAGAGGAAGTGACGACGCCATCACGCCCAATTGACGAAAATGCACTGCTGCAACGTCATCAAGTTATGGTGAAACGCGTCGTTAACCAGCTACGTGTTCATGCCACTTCTCACTGTAGTATTGAAGATATGCAGCAAATTGGCCTTATCGCTCTAGTTGAAGCTGGACGCCGATACGGCGATGTTGACGATCCTCATTTCCCTGCCTTTGCCGTGTGTCGCGTTCGAGGTGCAATTTTAGACGAATTACGCCGGTTAGATTGGCGCTCACGTAAAACTCGCCAACAGGCTCACGAACTCAACGACGTGACTCGAGATCTCACACGCTCTTTAGGTCGGATGCCTACGGATGCAGAAATCATCCAAGCCTTGGGGACGAATGAGCAGGACTATTACAACCGCCAAAATGCCGCCCTTGCGGGAGAGATGCAAAGCCTTGACCAACTGATGGAAAGCAGTGGTGATAGCTATATTGGCGGGCAATATGATGGCATGGAACATGAGCATATTCGTCGTAGTTTAGATAGCGCTTTAGGCAAATTGCCGAAGCGTGATCAATTGCTGCTTACTCTGTTCTATCAACATGAACTCAACTTACACGAAATAGCTCTGGTATTGGATCTGACACCACCTCGTATATGTCAGCTTCACAAACAAGCGCTGAAACAACTCAACCAATTAATGTCCTCTTAGGAGTCACAAGATGCAAAAGTTTTTTGGAGTCCTCACTATCCTGGTGTGCGTCTTCGGTGGATACATGTGGGCCGGCGGTAACTTAGGCGCTATCTGGCAACCAGCCGAATTCCTTATCATCATTGGCGCTGCTGCTGGTTCTTTGATCATCGGTAACCCACCTCACGTACTGAAAGAAATGCGTCGCCAAGTGCCTGCGACCATTAAAGGCCCGACAGAAGAGCATGAGTACTACATGGAATTAATGGCGCTACTCAATAACTTGCTTGAGACAGCGCGCAACCGTGGTTATAAGTTTCTCGACTCTCACATTGAGTCGCCAGAACAGAGCTCTATGTTTCTCGCTTACCCGACGATTGCTGAGGATCATCGCCTAATTTCTTTCATTACTGATAATTTACGTTTAATGGCAATGGGACAAATGTCGCCTCATGAATTAGAGGGACTGCTAGAGCAAGAAATTGAAGCTATCCAAAACGAAATGCTTTTGCCTTCACGCTCACTACAGCGTACAGCAGAAGCACTACCTGGCTTCGGTATTCTTGCAGCAGTTGGTGGCATCATTATCACCATGCAGGCCATTGATGGCTCAATCGCTATGATTGGTTATCACGTTGCAGCAGCTCTCGTAGGTACATTCATTGGTATTTTCGGTTGTTACTGTGGTTTAGACCCACTAAGTAACGCCATGGCTCAGCGAGTAAAACGTAATATGACTGCTTTTGAATGCGTACGCGCAACCTTGGTTGCCTACGTAGCGAAGAAGCCGACATTGCTCGCCATCGACGCTGGTCGTAAACATATTCAGCTAGACATCAAACCAACATTCAACCAAATGGAGAAGTGGTTAGCTGAACAGGAGGGATAATGCAAAAACAAGAGCATGTAGTGTTCAAACGTGCCAAAGCACACAGCCATGATGAACCTCATGGCGGCGCGTGGAAAGTCGCGTTTGCTGACTTCATGATCGCCCTAATGGCGCTGTTTCTTGTGCTTTGGGTTATGCAGGTGGTAGACAAAGAAGAGCGTAAAGCAATTGTCGCCCACTTACATAGCTCAAGCGTATTCGACAAGAGTTCCGGTAATCCATTTGATACTTCACAAAGTATCTCTCCTATTGACTTGGCACAGGACTCTTCTGTGCCAAGTAAACACAATTCCAACCACGTGGTAAGCTCATACTTTCGAGGTGACGGCGATGGGCCAGAAATCGACTCGTTGATTCCTGGTAACTTCGATACTCAGGAGCAACTTGCAGCGCTGGCGAAAGTCATTGAACGAATGACCGCTCAGATTAACGCACAAGGAAATGTCAACGTCACCGTGACCCCACAAGGCCTACGTATCGTCCTTCAAGATGATTACAAACAGCATATGTTCAGTCGTGGAGGCGCAGAGCTGACCCCTTTCTTCGAAGACTTATTACTTGCACTTGCGCCTGTATTTCAGCGTGTGAACAACCCACTGATCATCAGCGGACATACGGATGCGATTCCATTTAAAAAACGCTTTGGTCGTCAATCAAACTGGGCGCTATCTGCATCTCGAGCTGATGTCGCAAGAAATACGCTGGTTGAAGGTGGCATGCCGGATGATCGAGTCATGCAGGTCACAGGCATGTCGGATAGAGCACTGCTTAACCCTGATGAACCAGATTCAAGCGAAAACCGCCGTATCGAGCTGTTCGTTTTAACGACGCCAGCAGCCAAAGTACTCGAAACTCTTTTTGGTAACCACCAAGAAAGTGAACTGCAAAAAGCGAAAGATAAAGCCGAATTTAACCAACCAGTCATTCGACAAGAAGTCATCAATTACTCGGGTGATACGGCCACCAACGAAGTAAATATTCAAGAATTATAACCTCAAAAGGTCACCTCACCTAATGGTGACCTTTCTAACTGAAACCTCTGTTACTGTGACTTTTTAGTTGAGTTCTATATGCACATAACACCATCCGAAAACAAAAAACGCGATCTATTGAAGAAAGCCTTTTTATGGTTAATTGTCTTCGACTACCTTTTATTGGCGTTTTTCTTAACTCAGCTGTCCAGTTTAACGCTTAACAGTGGGACCATGATTAGTATGCTGCTCGTCGTCTACAACGTCTTACTCGTTTCTCTGTGCTTTCAAAGAACCAATAAACAGGACTCTTATATTATCTACCCTGTTTTATCCGCGACGTTGTTGGCATTTGTCTGCTTTCTTTATTTCTTTTTTTTAATTTAGATACCAGACTCCACCATTGATTTGATTTTTAATGCTTTTTCGAAGTGGTCGAGCCGATGGGTCTGAATCCACCACGTAGCCGCCTCCATCAACTGTTCAGGATCATCATTTTTGTTGGCGAAAAACGCATAAAATGAGAGTCCAACCTGCTCACCTTTGCTTTCGATCTTTTTGTCACAGACCTCTATTATTTTGTCTCTCAATGAAGCTCTCATTTCTATTCCCTTACGCTAGTACATACTCACTAACCATACGGTTGAAAGAAATCAGATCAAACGAACCTTTAATTTCAAAACGTACTCTTCCCACCTCACTCATGAAGAACTCAATTTCACAATCTAAGTCAAAAGTACCAGACGTCTCGATAGAAAATGCATTGATCTTGCTATAAGGCAGCGACGTGTAATCCACTTTTGAGCCCGTAATCCCTTGCACATTCGCAGCAATCACTCGCTTGTTGGTAAACACCACTTGGTCGCGAACCGTTTTAAAGCCCGCAAATACCGACTCGCCATCAATAAGAAACTTGTGAAAATCTTCCCTAACTTTTGATACCTCAATGGGTTTAAGCTTAAACACTGATGAATTGTCGAAATCGATCATAGTCATTCCTTTTTAGTTGATAGCGAACAAACTCAACGTAGCAGATACACAGACCGTTGCCTATCAGCTAAGTACCATCTTTCGATTTCAAACCTAGGAAAAAATTCAACAAAGTGCATTACTTCCATCCTTGCCGCCATAGCTCTGGGTCTTTCAGCTCTTGCCAGTTCATCTCTTGCTCACGTTTACTCATAACCGCCTCAATGACACATTTCACAACATTGCCTTCTTCATCCAGCTCCATTTCTGTTACGACAAAGTGCTTCTCTTTATTTTTAGGTGACGTCGCCGTCCATTTGCTGTGCAATAGCTTCTTGGGGTGAATTTTATTCATAGTGGTATACCAATTTAACTAACATCTTTATGTATACGACTGAATAACAAGAGAGAATCAGATTTTATTTTTAAGCCTCCACGAAAAGAAAAAGCCGCAAAAGAGGTCATCCCCTAATGCGGCCTTACTTGCATCCCAATTAGGTCTTTTGACCGTTCAAACGAGGGGTTAAGTACTGACTCTGTAGCAACTGCAACGCCTTACCAACCAGCACAATCACCACCGCGCCGATCAGTACTGGCGTGAACAAAAAGCTCCACCCCTGCCCAGATGCCATGATCAAGATAGGATTTGCGCCCGCAGGTGGATGAGTTGTCTTCGTAATCAGCATTGCTGACACTCCTAACCCAGTAGCAATCGCGAGCGTGATTGGCGTGATCTCAACGTATTGGCTAAACGCAATACCGATAGATGCCGTAATGAAGTGACCAATGATCACATTTTTTGGTTGAGCTAGAGGGCTGCTAGGCACCCCAAACACCAACACCGCAGTAGCACCAAATGGCGCCATGAGAAGTACAACCTCAGTAAGAGATACCTCGGCGTAAGACAACACACCAATAGCCAATGTCGCACCAAGCCCCGCGACCAACGATAAAATTAAATTATTCATAAACACCTCAAAGTAGACCGAATTGTCTACAAATTAAAATAGACAAATCTGTCTACCTTTGTCAATATGTGTTTGTAGAACTTTTTGAGGACGTAGTTATGAACAAAAAGAAACAGTTATTGATCGATACCGCGTTGTCGCTGTTTTACAAACAGGGCATCAACTCCATTGGCATCAATGAAGTCCTTAAAGTATCTGGCGTGGCTAAACGCACGCTGTACAGCCATTTTGAAAGCAAAGAAGCGCTCATCCTTGCCGCACTAGAACAACGCCACCAAATCTTCATGGCGTGGCTAGAGGAGAAACTGTCATCAGCACAATCGAGCACAGACGTGATCGACCAGTTGTTTACCGCGCTTAGCGGGTGGTTTCATGGTTCTGAGGAAAAATTGGGCGAGTTTCGCGGCTGTTTTTTCATCAACACGTCCGCCGAATTCAGTGACGACAGCGGCGAGATCGCAACGTATTGCCGCCACCATAAACAACAGGTTCGAGAGCTAATTCAACGCTATCTCAAATCAGACAACACATCATTACTCGATGCCATCTGCATCATGAAAGAAGGTGCCATCACCACCGCTTACATGACAAAAGAGTACGACGACGTCACAAAGAAATGCGTGGAAATTTTGCACAAGCTGTAACGGTAAGAAATCAAGAAACGAAACGACCAAGCACCAACTGGCGAGAATGTTCAGAAATGGTAAGGTTATTTTATCCACCTAATGAGACACGCTTGATATGAAAATTGGCGAACTGGCGCAAAAAACGGGCCTTGCTCCCTCGCGTATTCGATTTTACGAGCGCATCGGACTGCTAAAAACCGTGACCCGTAAAGCCAACGGGTACCGTGAGTATCCGCAAGAAGCATTAATGATTCTGGACATGATCACAACGGGTCAGCAAGCTGGATTCAGTTTGGATGAACTAAGTGCGTTACTGCCATCCGACCTTTCTAACTGGGATCATCATCAGTTATTGACAACCTTGCAGCAAAAAGTCCAAGAGCTCGACGAGCTTGAGCGAAAAATCGCGCAGAGTAAAAGCAAGTTAAAAGAAGTACTTAAAGAGATTGAAGCTAAGCCAGATGACATGGACTGTGCAATGAATGCAAAACGCGTCATGTCTCAACTTGGTCAAACGATTCTGACCAAAGAAAATCCCTCAAATAAAAAATAAGACCGTCACCAAGTCAAGGCAATGTTAACAAGCGAAGCCTTACTCTTGATGTTGGGTTAAAGATTCGCCAATTCCCCTGCCCGCCACTAAATTGAGTCTGTAAAAACCATTCGCCCTTAGCTCAGGTGTACCACCTCCTTGTTTCTATAATCAATAAAAAATCAATCCAATTTATCTTCAAAATGCGGGTTGACCTTAAACCTAACTTTAACGTTAGGATGAATATCAAAGTAACACAGCAGGAGACTGGCGAATGCAAACGATATTGGGTGCAAGTGGGCAAATTGGCCGTGAGCTGGCATTAAGTCTAAAACGAGACTTTACGAGCGACATCCGATTGGTGAGCCGCAATCCACATCGAGTCAACGAGACGGATCAACTGGTAAAAGCGGACTTGCTCGACGCGAAACAAACATCAGATGCCGTAAAAGGTTCTAGTATCATTTACCTTACTGCAGGGCTACCGATGGATACTCAACAGTGGGTGGAACAGTGGCCAACAATGATGTGTAATGTCATCGCCGCATGTAAAACTCATCAAGCAAAGCTTGTTTACTTTGATAATACCTACATGTACCCGCAAACGGATACACCTCAACAAGAAGATGCACCATTTCAGCCCAATGGAGAAAAAGGTCGAATTCGTGCGGTCATTACTGACATGCTGCTAGAATCGATGAATAAAGGAGAAATCGAAGCCGTTATCTGTCGCGCTCCGGAGTTTTACGGCCCGGGGAAAACGCAAAGCATCACTAATTCCGCCATTATCGATAATCTACTTAACCAAAAGAGCGCAAAAGTGTTTTTACGTGATGACACCAAACGCAGCTTAATTTATACGCCAGACGCAAGCCGAGCGATGGCGCTAATTGGGAATACGCCCGATGCTTACGGACAAACTTGGCATTTGCCTTGCGATGATCGTCGACTGACGTATCGGGAGTTTATCGCTGTTGCAGCAAAGGTTTTTAACGTTCAACCGAAATACAAAGTCATCAAGCGCTGGCAATTGTGGCTAGCTGGGCGATTTAATCAAACCATTCGAGATGCAGCCGAGCTTTTGCCTCGCTACGAATCTGACAACCTTTTTGTTTCGGATAAGTTTCAGACTCGTTTTCCAGATTTTAAAATCACCACATTCGAACAAGGCTTGACCACAATTCAACAAGAAAAAGCCAATGACCAGAAACCTCTTTAAGCAGGCATTGATAGGAGCTGTTTGATGAAAGATAACACACCGGCATCATCCCCAGATCGTTGGATCATATACGGAGCCAATGGTTATACAGGCGCGCTGATTGCGAGAGAGGCCGTAAAACGGGGTCACCACCCAATCCTTGCAGGTAGAAGTTTAGAGAAAGTACAAAGCCTAGCGGCTGAACTAGGGCTGCAAAGTCTTGCTTTTTCTCTTGAGGATAAAAGCAGCGCGGTCCAACATATTTCGGGTTCCTCACTGGTATTAAACTGCGCAGGGCCCTTTTCTTCGACGGCAAAACCGATGATGAAAGCGAGCCTAGAAGCTGGCGCACATTATCTCGATATTACAGGTGAGATCTCTGTATTTGAGTTTGCACAAACGCTGCAATCACAAGCAAACGAAGCTGGTGTCGTATTGTGCTCCGGTGTTGGTTTTGATGTTATTCCAACGGATTGCATTGCAGCCACATTGAAAGCTGCGCTACCAGATGCAACACACTTGTCTCTCGGTTTTGACTCTCGCTCTGGTTTTTCTCCGGGCACGGCGAAAACGTCTGTCGAAGGTTTGGCTCAAGGCGGAAAAGTGCGACTTAACGGAAAAATCACCACCGTTCCGCTAGCGTATAAAGTTCGCAACATTGATTTTGGTGACGGCGAAAAACTTGCTATGACCATTCCGTGGGGCGATGTTTCAACCGCCTATTACACCACGGGGATTGAGAATATTGATGTTTTTATTCCCGGATCGCCGAACATGATAAAAAACGCTAAACGAGCGAATTGGGTTCGCCCCCTTCTCGGTATAACCTGGGTACAAAACCTCATAAAAAGCCGTATTGAAAGAACCGTAAAAGGACCGAATGAGGAGCAAAGAAACCAATTACCCACATATGTGTGGGGTAAAGCAAGCAACAAACTCGGACAAAGCAAAACAGCACGAGTACAAACGGCCAATGGCTACAGCTTAACCGTAACGGGATCTCTGGCGATTGTAGAACACCTGCTACATACAAAGCCTGAAGCCGGTGTATACACACCCTCTAAGCTCATGGGCTCCAGTTTTGTGTCGCAGCTTCCCGGTTCTAGTGACATAACCATTGAAGAGTAAACAAAAAGGCACCTATCGGTGCCTTCTGCATTAACAGGGGTTGAGGCCATCACAACTCGTGTTCGGTACGAGCGATGATGTCATCCTGCGCGTCTGATGACAGCGCGGTAAAGAAGGCTGAATAGCCCGCAACTCGTACGACAAGGTCACGATATTGCTCAGGGTTCTTTTTCGCCGCCAGCAAGGTTTCACGAGAGACGATGTTGTACTGCACGTGCCAACCTTTGTGGTGATTAAAGAAGGTACGAATCAGCATCGATAGCTTGAGCTTATCCCCTTCTGAAGCGACAGCCGCTGGGCTTAACTTCTGGTTAAGCAGCACACCACCCAAGATTTTATTGGCTTGAATTTTACCGACTGAGTTGTACACCGCCGTTGGTCCCAAACGGTCAGAGCCCGATGCTGGACTTGCGCCTTCCGCCAGAGGCGTTTTCGCTTTTCGACCATCTGGTGTTGCCATCGTGGATGCGCCAAATGGCACGTTGGCAGAGATGCTCGATGTTCCTGCGTAGTAGCCGCCACCAATAGGACCGCGCCCATGACGTGTGTTGACAAATTGCGCCAACTCATCGATATAAACTTGGTAAGCATCAGCCAGCAATTGGTCGACATAATCGTCGTCATTGCCGTATTTTGGCGCGAAGTTGATTAAGCGTTGGCGAAGTTGTTCGTTCTCAATACCATCGAAGTCTTCTTCTAATGCTTTTGCCAGTTCCGTTTGGCTGATTTGTGCTTCTTCAAACACCAAATGTTTGATCGCCGCCAAACTGTTACCCAAATTGGCGATACCCACTTGCAGGCCAGATACCCAATCGTATTTCGCTCCGCCTTCTTTTACTGTTTTACCACGCGCCAAACAGTCATCCACCAGCGATGAGCAGAAAATATCTTGCGCTTGCTGTTCAAGCACGCTGTCGACTACGGTATCGATCTCAATCGATTTACGTGTGTAGTAGCGAATTTGCTCCGCCCAAGAAGCGGTGACTTGATCAAAACTCTCGAAGTTGCCTTTTGCTAGCGACTTATCATGCGGCAAGAAGGCTTTGCCCGTCGTTGCATCCACACCTTCGTTAAGCGCAGCCAGTAAAATACGCGCAAAATTAATAAAGCTCATGCCCGTGCAACGGTAACCCCATTTGCCTGGAACAGCGGTTTCAATACAGCCAATAGACGCATAGTTGTAAGCGTCTTCTTTCTCAACGCCTAGCTTGATGAACTCTGGAATGACGATTTCATCGTTGTTGAATGCAGGCATACCGAATCCACATTTGATCACTTCAATACAACCCATCAAGAACTCTTGATTCAGACCTTCATGATAGCGAACACTCAAGTTCGGCTGTGTGGAACGTAGCTGACCACAAGACTCCAAAATCGCCCAAGATAGCGGATTTACGGCATCTTCAGGTTCTCCATTCTCATTCAGCTTTTGGCCACCTATACAGACATTTTGATACAGCGGAGAACCTGCCGATGCTTTTGAGTGCGCACCAGAGCGAATCTTGTTTACTTCAAGCAATTTCAACCAACAGCTTTGCAATAACTCAAGGGCGAACGCTTTGTTCATCGCGCCACTTTCAAGATCACGCACGTAGTAGTCGTTTAGGAACTGGTCCATTCGACCGAATGAAACAGAGTGGCCATTCGATTCAATTTGCAACATCAACTGCACAAAATAGCTCAGTTGCAGAGCTTGCCAGAAGTTGGTTGGCGCATGGAAAGCCACATGACGACAGTTTTCTGCGATTGTCTCCAGTTCCGCTTTCCTCTCTGGTCGCGTTTCGTTTTGTGCCATTTCCAGAGCGAGATCGGCGTAACTCACTATGTGTTCCTGAATCGCAAGCAAGACAATTTCGACGGACTTATAAAACTGCTCTTTCTTCAACCCTTCATACGTCGACACGTCGTTATTAGCGCGATGCTGACGAACCTCATCCAGCAGACCGTTCATACCGATCTTCAGGATTTTTTCGTTATCCACTGCAAGGTGCGCGTCGCCCGAAGTCATGTTGCCCTCGGCTTTAATGATAGTGCTGGCTAGGATCTCTTGTTGCTCGTCGGTAAAAAGTCCATAGCAGCGATCTTGAACCGTTTTACCGCGCCAGTATGGCGTAATGGCGTGAATGCTTTGTTTGTCTTCTTCACTTACCGCAAAACCAGCCCCAGGTCGGTCGGCCAGTTCGTCGATTTCCGCTTCAATCCAACGCACCGTGTATTCAGGGAAGATTGGCGCAGCGCGTACTTTGCTCGCTTGGTTACCGACAATCAGCTCGTCGTGCTTAATCCAAATGGTACGAGTGCGTAAGTGCTCTTGTAGCGCCAGCGCTCGTTGCACAATCACAGGTTTGTCTTCATTTGCCTGATACGCCCGAGTGTAAGCCTCTGCGCGCTCGGTACAGATAGGCGGCGTTACGATGTTGACCAGTGCAGATTTGTGGGCTTTGATTCGCTCAGGAAGGGTATGTAAGTCCATGGTTAACCTCTAACAATCACGTTAAGTTGAGTATGTTCGCTTGCGTATTGCATTGCATTTTCTAGCAGTTCTGGATTATTTAATGGTTTGTCAGAACACTCGTAAGGCATATCGAGCAAACGGTATTTATTGATGCCGAGGGTGTGGTACGGCAACAAGTGGAGTTCTTGACAGCTTTCTAATGAAGCAGCGAAATCAATGATCGCTTTGAGCTCATCAATGGTGTCATTGAAGCCCGGCACAACCGGCACGCGAATAACAATGCGTTTGGCAATTGGTGCCAATTTTCTAAAATTGTCTTTGATGCGTTTTAACGATCCCTTCGCCCAGCAGAGAAACTTTTCTTCGTCGGTGTGTTTAAGATCCGCTAACCAGCAATCGATATACGGCGCGACTTTTTCTACGTTTTTCCACGGAACATGCATGCACGACTCCACCGCCGTAGACACATGGTTTTGATGCAAACGTTCGGCAAGTTCTGCCACAAGACTTGGCTGCATCAGCGGCTCGCCACCAGAAAACGTCACGCCACCTTGGCTTTGATCGTAGAAAGGCTTGTCTTTCATCAACACTTCAAACAGGTTGTCCGATTTCGCCGTTTCTCCACATATGCTGAGCGCTTGTGTTGGACATACGTTTCGCAGCGCAATGATCTGCGCTTCGCTCATGGCTTTTCGATTGATGATGATTTGATCGTCAATGCGTCGGATACCATCGCTTGCCATGTCGCCGTTTACGGTTTGCTTATAAGCCGACACACAAAGCTGGCAGTCCGCCATACAACTGCGCTCATCAAACAGCAGAGAGTGCTTTTCACTGCGGCTTTCTGGGTTTTGGCACCAAGGACAGGACAGACTGCATCCCTTCAGAAACAGAATGGTGCGAATACCATCACCATCGTGGGTCGAGAACCTCTGAATATTGAAATACATTACTGTCCGCCTCTTGGTTTGCTCTTCTACTTTTCACGCTTTTCTTTTGCTGAAAGCTTCACTTGATGATGAAATATTGGCACTTAACTTTCACTTTGTGAAATTATTATAGTTTCAATTGAAATTGCAATTGATCAAAATCAAGATCTCAGCGGATTGTCAGATCTATAGTGATCCCATCATCAAAACGAAGATTTTGTATAAGGTAGAACCCATGATCGAACTCTATTTAGATACTGCTGACGTGGCAGAAGTAAATCGCTTTAACCAATGCCTACCTCTGAAAGGGGTAACAACAAATCCAAGTATTTTGGCGAAATCAAAACAAGGCTTGAACCAAACCTTAGCTGGCATGCAAGAAGCGTTAGGGGGCACACCCCGTTTCCATGCTCAAGTGGTGAGCACAACTGTAGAAGGCATGGTGGAAGAAGCGCGCCAAATCCATGAATTACCTTATGATATGGTCGTCAAAGTGCCAGCAACCGAAACAGGCTTAGCGGCAATTAAGTTAATGAAAAAAGAGGGAATTCAAGTACTCGCCACCGCTATTTACTCTGCTCAGCAAGGTTTCCTTGCGGCATTGTGCGGCGCTGACTATCTTGCGCCTTATGTGAACCGTATTGATGCGATGAACGGAAACGGTGTAGAAGTGGTCGCAGACCTGCAATTGCTACTGGATCAAAACCAACTGCCTGCAAAAATTTTGGCAGCGAGTTTTAAAAATACCCAACAAGCGATGGAAGTGATGAAGTTGGGCATTGAAGCGATCACCTTGCCTGTCGATGTGGCCGCGCAGATGTTTTCTCATCCAGCAGTTCAGCCGGCTGTTGATCAATTTGATAAAGACTGGAAATCCGCGTTTGGCAACAAACTTTCATTTGAAAGTTAAGCATAAAATTATCGCAAGTCCTGTTCCTCCTCGATCGAGGGGCTTTTGATATGGGAATCTCTGAGAAAAAGTAACATTCGCGCAGGCAACTGTTTATAGATGCAGCTTACGAAGAGATTCCCACCCCACTAGTCTCGCCTCTCCCTTCACGCAAAGTACTCTATTCGTAACATCACTACTGACGAACAACGTTCGTTCCACAAGCAAAAAATTTTGCTTCAAGCCGACAAACTCACAAGCGCAACACATCAATAAGTCGGCAATTATTAATTTTATCTATTGGAAATGAACACTGTTCATTTATAATCAGCGAACCTAACGCAGTAACAAGGAATCCACTTCATGAAACGCATTGCGCTTCTCTTTGCCATGTTTGCATTACTTTCTGGTTGTAGCAGCATGTCGCCAGAACAATGCCAAACCGCAGATTGGTATCGCGTCGGCTACCAAGATGGCCGCTCAGGCAACAACCCAAACATTTTGTACGAATACATTAAAGACTGTCGCGAAGCAGGCGTAACGCCAAATCACGTTGAGTGGCAAGACGGTTTTGATAAAGGCACCACTCTTTACTGTTCGCCAGACAATGGTTACACGGTGGGTGTAGAAGGAAAAACCTACTATGGCGTTTGCTCTAACGATCTTTTCCTTAAAAACTATCAGTTAGGCCATCAAGAATATCAGCGTCAACAACGCATTAATGCGTTAGATGCGGAGATATCACGCCTTGATCATCAATTGGATGCAAACTTAGATAAAGACAACGCGAAGCGTATTAGAGAGAGAAGAAAACAACTGGCGCGTGAGCGTGCATCACTCATCTCGCCAGGAGCTAATTACTACTTTAACTTTTAGTCGCGACGGGCTACAACGCTAGTGTCATAAAGCGGCTGTTTGGATCAGGTTGATAGTCGCCAAACGGCTCGCAGTACGCGAAGCCATGTTTTTCATATAGGCGATGCGCGGGTTCAAAAAATGCCATCGACCCAGTTTCCAAACTTAGACGTTGTATCCCCTGATGTTTCGCTTGCTCAATCACGTGATTGAGTAAGCGGGATGCCACGCCCTGTTTTCTCGCCGACGGCGTCGTACGCATCGATTTCAACTCTGCGTGACCATCTTCTAGTTGGCTCATTGCCACACATCCCAATAGCTGCTCACCATCCCACCCCGTCCAAAACGTGATTGAAGGCAGCTTCAACTTGCTTACATCTAACGCATGCACGCTCTCTGGTGGCGATGTAGCGTACATGTCCTGCAAATGCTC
The DNA here is from genome assembly GCF_020515785.1 of Vibrio sp. E14. NCBI lineage: Bacteria > Pseudomonadati > Pseudomonadota > Gammaproteobacteria > Vibrionales > Vibrionaceae > Vibrio > Vibrio sp. E14. Next base: position 343,713 of record NZ_JAHPJI010000003.1, on the reverse strand, counting down.
TTCCAACAACGCAAGCACCTGCGGCCGTTCTAAATCGTCGATTTCAATTCTCATATTTCCATCCTTGGTGTTTTCCTAGTTAAAGCGGCTGTCTCATAATGTGCTGCGGTCCAACGGGGCCGCCGTGGTAAAGCTCATTGGTATCTTCAAACCCTGATTTTAAATAGCACTGATAAGCGGGTATGTTGCGGCAATTCACGGTGAGATAAAGCGCATCAAACTCGGGATAATGACGTTTGGCGAAATCGGCAAACTGTTGAATGGCTTGCTTGGCGATGCCTTTGCCTTGATGACGGTGATCCACCAGCAAAGCACGTACGCCTAAGCTGTTTTTCGGGCAAAAATCGTATTTCTCGCTGTAAGCAGCATCAAATAGAAAAAAGCCAACCACGTCATCGTCCGCCAAAATCAGATGCGGAAGCTCTTTGGGTTCAAGACGTGTCAGCATTTCACCCACATCCGCGACCGTAAACTGCGATTGCTCTTCTAGCACGCTAAGTTCGCAAGTTTGTTCATGTCGCTCAGGCGAATACTTTTCAATAGTAATCATAATCTTCCTTGTTGTTTTTATGCTCAATTCATACAGGGTATGTCGTAAATAGAAATACCTAGTGTCGTATTTCCCACTCGCAGGCAAACGTTTAGCACTCTATTATCCTCGCCATTCGATAGAGAGGTTTCCATGTCCCGTTTTTTACTTTGTAGTTTTGCACTCGTTTTACTCTACCCTACTGCCATTGATTTGTATCTTGTTGGTTTGCCTCAAATTGCGTCAGATCTCAACGCCAGTGAATCACAGTTGCATATTGCGTTTTCGATCTATTTAGCTGGCATGGCTACCACGATGTTATTCGCGGGGAAAATTGCAGACTCTGTGGGACGAAAGCCTGTTGCCGTCATCGGCGCGATGATCTTCGTGCTCGCATCCTTTCTCGGCGGGATGGCTGAGCAACCAAACGCTTTCTTGATTGCTCGCTTTTGCCAAGGCATCGGGGCTGGATCTTGCTATGTCGTCGCGTTCGCGATTTTACGCGACACGCTAGACGATGAACGCCGCGCGAAAGTATTGTCGATGCTCAATGGCATCACCTGTATCATTCCAGTGATCGCACCCGTGATTGGTCACTTGATTATGCTGAAATTTCCTTGGCCGAGTTTGTTTACCACAATGGCAGGAATGGGCATTCTCGTCAGTGTATTGGCCATTTTTGTTCTCAAGGAATCACTACCCAGCCAACAAGGTGAAGAGCAGACAGCGCCAGAGAGCCATCAAGAGACTTTCTTCGAGCGATTTTTTATCAGTAGGCTGATCATTACTGCACTTGGAGTGACCACCATTCTGACCTTTGTTAACGCTTCACCAATTGTCGTGATGGGCATGCTTGGTTTTAATCGCGGTGGCTATTCTTCCATCATGGCAGGGACTGCGACGATCAGTATGTTGATTTCGTTCTCGGCGCCATTGGCATTGGGGATTTTTAAGCAGCGAACCTTAATGATGACCTCTCAAGTATTGCTCGCTTGTGCAGGCATCGTGCTCAGTGCTGCCCATTTCCATGATGGACAATCTCATTACTATGTGTTCGGACTTGGGCTGATTTGCGCTGGCTTCGCTTGTGGCTTTGGCGTGGCCATGAGCCAAGCGCTCAGCCCATTCTCTCAACAAGCTGGCGTGGCGAGCTCACTACTGGGCATTGCTCAAGTTTGTAGTTCCGCGTTCTATATTTGGTTTATGGGTTTCATCGGCGTTAGTGCACTGAATATGTTGGTGTTTATCTTAGTGTTAGGTAGCGTAATCAGCCTTGCTCTAATACTATTGATTCCAAAGCCTGTTCACGATACCCATTATGAAGAAATCCCTAGCGCGACTTGATTTAAACTTATTGTTCACTCTGCAATTATTGCTGCAAGAGCAAAGCGTCTCGAAAGCCTCGAAAAAGCTGAACGTTACGCCCTCTACCGTAAGTAAGTCGCTCAACAAACTTCGTCATTGGTTCGATGATCCTTTGTTTGTCAAAACACCTAAAGGTCTTGCGCCAACGCCTTTGGCGCAAAGCATGGAGCAAGATCTTGCAGAATGGCTGCAAATTGGCAGCCAGATTGCAGAAAAACGCAGCGATATTACACCTAAAGGAGTGCGTTTTGATATCACGATTGAGTCGCCATTGGTGCTCACGGTGCTGGACAGACTCATCGTCGCTATCCACCAGCGATACCCTGAAGCGAAAGTAAAAACCAGTAACTGGGATTACGATTCACTCGACGCCATCATTCGAGGCGAGGCGGATATCGGTTTTACCGGCCGAGAAAGTCACCCGAGATCGAAAGAGTCGTTGGATCTTCTGCCGTATTTCTTGGATTTTGAGATTCTATTTTATGACCTGCCGATGGTGTATTTACATAAAGATCATCCGGCATTACAGCAAGAGTGGAATCTCGAGACCTTTCTGAGCTACCAACACATCAATATTGTTTGGGAAAAAAGTGAAACTTGGGCGTTGGATGAAGTGTTAACGGAGCTAGGGCGACAACGCTCTATCGGGCTGACGATGTCCAACTTTGAGCAATCCCTTTTTATGGCTGCGCAGCCGACGCATGGCATGATCACCACCGCGCCGCACTATTGCAAAAGCTACACAGAAAAGCTGCATCTCGATTTGGTGTGCTTACCAATTCCGTTAGACCAAACTCAACAAGACAAGTTATTGATTCCATTTACCATGATTTGGCATAAACGCAATGCGTACAATCCCAAATTGCTATGGTTGAAAAACACCATCAAGTCATTGTACGAACAACCATCCCTACCACAGTAACACTCAGGCTAAGGTCAGGTTTTCTCTGGTGATTTTTGCTGATTTTCTCGCTCTGACAGCTATAACTAATCACTTTATCAACTAATGAAAAAGGTCGTTTGACGCTACACTCAATCCATATTTCTGCGTTAAGGGCCAAGGATGTCGACCTTTTTACTCACTGCTATTACGATGCTGGCGTTCGCCGCCAATTCATTATTGTGCCGACTTGCATTGGCCGAAGGGTTGATTGATGCAGGAAGCTTCACTCTCGTTCGATTGATATCCGGTGCGATTACCTTAATCGCATTGCTTGTCGTGAGAGGTCAGTGGAAAACCGATCGGCCAACTTCTCGCTTTCGCTTTTTTGCTGGCGTTGCTTTATTTGGTTACGCTGCCCTTTTCTCTTTCGCGTACTTACAACTGGCGACAGGAACCGGTGCTTTGCTTTTGTTTGGTGCCGTGCAACTGACTTTACTGGCCATCTATTGGTGGCAAGGTGAGCGCTTTCAATTTCTCGAAATCATCGGTATCGGCCTTTCGATTGTTGGCTTTGTTTGGTTAATGTTGCCATCTGCCACTCGCCCCGACATCAGTTCTGCACTTCTCATGTTGATTTCTGGCGTTTGTTGGGCTGCGTTTACTGCGCTCGGCAAACAAGCGCCTTCTCCAAGTAGTGGCATCACATGGGGGTTTATCGCTGCATCTATGATTGGCATACTCCTATCACCGTTGATGCTGTCCTCAATTTATCTCTCTTTGAGCGGAATCTTGCTCGCTATCACGTCTGGCGCCATTGCATCTGGCCTTGGGTATACGCTTTGGTATCAAGTCATGCGTAAGCTCTCTTTACTTCAAGCCGCCGTCAGCCAACTTTCCGTGCCAGCCATTGCTTTGCTACTAGGTACCGTCGTACTCCACGAACCTCTTTCGCTGCATACACTTTTAACCAGTGGCATCATTCTTGGTGGTATCGCTTTGGTTTTTTTATCTCGATCCAAAAAAACAAGCGAACAATCGGCAAGCCGATAAAAAATAATAACTTTCCCTCTCAAATACCCATTCATCATCTATGCTTTTTAAAGCAGCAAAGCTCATTGCAGATGGTACGAGTGGCCTGCTTTAGTATCAGGCGAAGGATATAAGGTGAGAATTGGCTCACGCAACACGACGATTTTGTTTCAAAAGTGAGAATCGTCACAGATCGCGATTTTGCTCGTTTTAGGCGTTTCGTCAATAACACCAAGGGCTAGCGCGAGATCGAGCCAAATACGCACTTTGTGTTTTGACAAAGGGTTTACAAAGCACACTTTTTCACCCGCTATATTCCGCCCCCCGAATTTATTCAGAACAAGATTCTGATTATTCATATAAGAAATTCATCAACTTATAACGATAAGCCTGAGCAAACTTTGACACTATGAACGACAAAATAAAATTCGCTATTAAAGTATCGCTTAGCCTGACTCTGGCTTATCTGATCCCGTTTGCCATGGGTTGGCCGCAAGCATCGACGGCCGCAACCACAGTGATGTTGATTGCATCCACAGGCAGCCGTCGTGAATCCCTCGCCAAAGGTACCTTACGCGTGTTCGGTACGTTGGTTGGCGCCGTCGTTGGCTTGTTACTAGTGGGATTGTTTGCTCAAGACCGCTTGCTGTACATGCTGAGCGTGTCGGTTGTGGTCTCTTTCATTTTTTACTTCCGTAATGCCTATCAAAAAGATCCAACGTTACTCATGCTTACCGGTGTGATGACGCTGATGATGTCCAATGGCGGTGACGCAGAAGGTGCGTTTCTTTATGGCGTTGACCGCGCTTATATGACGGTGTTTGGGGTGGTGGTTTACACGCTCGTGGGGACTTTCTTATTCCCGACCAAAACAGAACAAAATCTAAGACAGCTCATCGAACAACTCAACCAAGCACAACGCGCGTTGTTCACCGCTATCTTGCAAAATTTCGAGCAAAAATCGGCAGGGCAAGTTTCTCCTCAAGAAGAGGGAGTCGAAAATCCAGAAGCAGGAGAGCCACAACCTAGCGTGGATTCTCTTATCGAACAGATGTTTGCCGCCCAAAATGCGCTCGAACAGCGTTTTGCCACAGTCAGTGTGGAATGCAGCGACGTGTCGGCCTACATGAAAGAGTGGCGCTTGGCGGTTCATTTGAACAAGCAAGTAACGCAACAATTGACCGTTGCGGCGCACAGCCACTTTAGCCACCAGCAAGACCGTGAAAGCATTAGCAACTTTGATCAAGCCGTTGCGGAAATTGACGCGCTATTTGATACCTGCCAACAAGTCTGGGACGAAAAAGAGCCCGCTTTTCGTGCTCAAGAATTCAAAGTCGAATACAACCAGGCGCTGCTTGAAGACGCAGCGCACCTAGAGAAAGGCTCTGCGCTTATGCTGGGGCACCTCTTGGGGCTCATGCATCAAAACTTGTCGCGTTTGGCGGAGAGCATTAGCTGCATCGACTCTGTGACGAACAATGTCTCCTTTGACGTACCGCTGCCGAAACCGAAAGGCAAGTTTTTATGGTGGGACGCAGAAAACTTTAAAACCGCGGTCAAAACCTTTGTCACTTATTGGGTTGCAGGACTGATTTGGATTTATTTCAATCCACCAGGCGGCTACTCGTTCGTGGTCTTCTCGACCATGTTTATGTCTTTGCTGTCGTTCGTGCCTGTGCACCCGATTTTGTTGCTTGTGCTGTTCACTTTCGGTTTTTTGTTCGCGGTACCTTCTTACGTCTTCATTCTTCCCCAATTGGATCTCGGGTTAGAGCTTGGCCTATTCATCTTTATCTACACTTTTATCGGCTTTTATCTGTTTAACGGGCCAGTGACGATTTTCTACATGGTGGGCTTGTTTGTTCTTGGTTTAGACAACAACATGTTCTATCACTTCGGGATCCTCATGACGATCATGCTGCTGTTCTACATGGTGGTATTCATGATCATTTTCGCGCACTACTTCCCGTTTAGCTCACGACCAGAACACCTCTTTTTGACCATAAAAGAGCGCTATTTTAGGCACACTCGGGATCTGTTTGACTCCTATCAGAAGCAGTCCAGCTCGATTATCACTCCGCTCAAACGGGCCTTGCACTTGGTGACGCTCAACGTTTCATCGAAAAAGCTCAAGGTGTGGGGTTCGAAAATCAACCACAAACACTTTGACAAAACCACGCCAGAAGCGATTGGCGCGTTTAGCAAAGCGTGTGATGTACTCAGTAATCACATCAACATCTTAATGGCCGCCGAGAAAAAGTTGATGACCAATCCGCTGATCACTCAGCTTCGCCAACAACACCGCGATTCCATCATTCCTTTGATGGCGGGCGCTTTAGCCAGCCACCAAGCAACACAAGAACTCGACTCCGTATTCGACCAATACAGTCAGGATTACCAATCATTCGAAGATAAACTGGAAGATTTTTTTAGTGAGTTGGATTTATCTGACTACGCTTATTCTGAGATAGCCGGTTTTTATATCTTGCTGAATTTAAAACGGAACGTGTTCGAAGCATTCAAGCATTGCAAGCAAACCTACGAGGATATCGATTGGGTGAACTTACAACAGAAGCGGTTTTAAAGGTGGGGATATGATGCTTCCAAAACTAACCAAACCAAGCCTCGCCATACTTTCCCTGCTCGGGCTCAGTGCGTGTACCACTGTGGGGCCAGACTACGTCCACCCACCGCAAGCACCATTGCCAAGCGATTGGTCGGTGCAAAAAGCAGCCAAAGATACGCAGCAATCCGAGCAACAATTACAACAGTGGTGGCAGCAGTTTAACGACCCGACGCTCAATCAATTAGTCGAGTTGGCGAATGAGCAAAACCTAGACATCGAAGCCGCGGGGCTGCGCATTGTTCAAGCGCGTTCATTACTTGGCATTTCGACCGGCTTGCAATACCCGCAAGTTCAAACCGTGTCAGGAAATCTAGCGCGTGCCTACGTGAATGATCAGGGTGTAAACAACGCCGCTCTGTCGTTTGATGCTGCGTGGGAAATGGATATTTGGGGCAAGTATGCTCGCGGTATTGAGTCGGCAGAAGCCGGTTATTACGCATCCATCGCGTCGTATCACGACATAATGGTCACCATCACCGCAGAAGTGGCGCGTAACTACATTAACTATCGCACGTTCCAAGAGCGCATTTTGCTGTCTCGTCGCAACATCGAAATTCAAGAGCGTGTCGTCCGCATTACACAGGTGCAGTTCGACTCTGGCAACGTTACAGAATTGGACGTTCAGCAGGCGAAAAACCAACTCTATACTACCAAAGCGGCATTACCGAGTCTCGAAGTCGCGATGAAACAATCACGTACCGCGTTGGCGTTATTACTAGGTGCATTACCGGAAGAAGTAGACGAGCTGCTGCAATCAGATGGAATGCATAAGCAAATTGCTGACTACGAAAAACAGTTCAAATCGACAGGCAGAAAATCGGCGTTATCGGGCACCGACGAGCGCTCCATTGTGCCGCGTCCACCGCTGTTGGATACCCAAGTGGATGCGAACTTAGTGATGCGACGTCCAGATTTGCAAGTCTCTGAGATGCAAGCTCGCGCGCAGAGTGCGCAAATTGGCGTGGCTGAAACCGCTCTGTATCCAAGCTTTTCGCTGTTAGGTTCCATCGGTATCGACAGTACCGTTCCCGATGGCAGCAGTTTCAGTTTTAGCGATTCGCTCACCATGGTGGTCGGCCCAACGTTCAGTTGGAATATTTTCCAATACGGACGCGTGAAAAATAACATTCGTTTCGAAGATGCTCGCTTCCAAGAAACGCTGACCAACTACAACAAAAAAGTGCTGCAAGCCGTGAACGAAGTGACCAATGCAATCGAAGCGTATGACCTGTATTTGCAACAAAAAGATTTACGCTTGCAATCGGTCAACTCTTCCATTCGTGCATTCAACATCTCCATGACGCAGTACGAAAACGGCCAAATCTCTTTTGAACGTCTGCTCAACTCGGTAGAGAAAATGACCCGTGCGGAAGACAGCTACGCAACGATCAAAGGGAACGTCGCGAACCAAGTTGTAGCGCTCTACAAAGCCCTAGGTGGAGGCTGGCAAACCCAAACAGGAAAACCCTTCCTCAGTGAATCTATTGCCAAGCAAATGACAGAACGAACTGACTGGGATGGTTATTTAAATGAAGAAAACCGCGTATTGCCGCCTTTGCGCCTCGAAACTCCGGATGAGACCAGAGATGAGAACAAAACGGAGGATCTCTAATGCCTCATGAACTCTCTTGGGGAGACATTTACTTTTCTCCCACGTTACTGGTGCTCTTTCTCGCCGTCACGGCAACGTGGATAACGGTGATGATATTGAACAAGACACGTCTGTCTCGCTTCATTGCTTTTCCGTCTCTGACGTTTATTGCCATCATGGTCGGTTATGTGGTGGCCATCGACAGCTTTTATATTCAATTTTAGGTGCCAAACAAGATGAAAAAACTATTCGTAATCGCACTCAATCTTGTCATTCTTGGTGGCGCAGCTTGGCTCGGCTATCAAAAATTTGAAGAGTATTTTAATAACCCTTGGACACGCGACGGCCAAGTGCGCGCGAACGTCATCAAAGTAGCTCCTCGTGTATCAGGCCCAATTGTAAATGTCGCGGTGCAAGACAACCAAGAAGTGAAAACAGGCGATTTACTGTTTGAAATCGACCCAGCGACTTACGAAGTTGCTTTGTCTCAAGCCGAAGTGGCACTAGAACGCGCCATTGTTAGCTCTCGCGGTAAAAAAATCGAATACGACCGCCTTAAAGATATTCGCGCGAAAGACCGCGGCGCGGTTTCTCACAAGGATCTGATTCGTCGTGAAATCGCTTACGAAGAATCGCTACTGCAAATCAAATCTGCAGAAGAGCAATTAAAGTCAGCGCGCCTTAACCTCAGCTTCACCAAAGTTTATGCGACCGTCGATGGTTTTGTGTCTAACCTCGATATTCGAAACGGTACGCAAGCGGTCGCAAACCAGCCACTGCTGGCGCTGATCGACAAGAACAGTTTCTGGGTGTTTGGTTTCTTCCGTGAAAACCAACTCGCGCAAATCGAACCGGGTAGCCAAGCACGTGTCACTTTGATGTCTCACCCAGACACGCCAATTGACGCAACGGTTGACTCTATCGGTTGGGGTATTGCGCCGAAAGACGGCACGGTCGGCTACAACCTTCTTCCAAACGTGAACCCTGTTTTTCAGTGGATTCGCTTGGCACAACGTATTCCGGTACGAATCTCAATCCAAGAACTTCCAGAAGATGTTGATCTTCGATTCGGGCTTTCTGCGTCCATCATGGTGATGAAAGATTCATCGGCAGAAAATGAACAGTAACTAAGTGAGAAGAACCATGGTCATTGGCAAAAAACTCAAAAACATTAATGAAGAAAACAACTTCTTCTATCTAACTTTAGCGCTGGTGATTTTGTTGCTAGGGAGTGCGATGGCACAAGTGGTGGGTGAAGGGACGATTGAACACATACTGCAGGCGTTCACGGTTCTGACGTTCATTGTCTGTTTTGCCAGCCTTCGCTTCGACAAAATGTGGTCTCGTTTCCTCTATACCCTGTTTGGCGTTTGGGTTCTTGTGATTGTGATCAAGACCGTTTTCAACATCCGAGAGATGAATGTAGTGATGCTTGCCCTCACCTTCGCGTTCTTTTTCGGCACTTTTAAATCCATCGCAAGGCAGATTCTTTTCACTGGCCACGTCAATAGCAACAAAGTCATTGGCTCAGTCGCGCTTTTCTTGCTGCTTGGTCTGATGTGGGCAATTGCCTATCTCATTCTTCTAGAGTTCTCGCCAACCTCATTCACTGGTATGGAAGCCATTTCTTGGGGGCAGAATTTCTCTAATGCGGCGTATTTTAGTTTCGTCACCTTAACCACGCTTGGTTATGGCGATATCAGCCCTCTAACGCCATTGGCTCAAGTCGTGGTGTATTTAGAGGCCATTACAGGTGTTTTCTATATGGCGATTGTTGTTTCAAGTCTCGTCAGTTCTAACATTGATCATCAGGTAAACAAAAATGGATAAACAATCGGTAAAAATCGACAGTAAGCTTTTCATCAGTAATATGGTGGAGTCAGCAATACGCATTGGCTTGATCTTCGTCTTGCTGATGTTTACGTACGACATCATCAAACCCTTCATTCTTCCCGTTATTTGGGGTGCAATTATAGCCGTCGCTTTAATGCCACTTACAAAAAAGCTGGAGCGTGCATATGGCGGTCGTAGAGGCCTGGCAGCCACAACGATTGCTTTACTTGGTATTGCACTCTTAGTCACACCACTTGTTATGGTGTCAGGCTCCATTGTGGATGGTGCAACGCATGCGCTTGAAGTATTGCAAAACGGACAAGTGAAGATCCCAGGTCCAAAACCTTCCGTTGCGGATTGGCCTGTCGTAGGTGATAAGCTCTATGAGGTGTGGACCCTATTCGCGACTAACCTTGAACAAGCGATTCAAACCTTTATGCCGCAGATAAAGTCCGCGCTCACTTCTTTGCTAGGCACACTTGGCGGTGTATTGGGAAGTTTATTGCTCTCAATCTTGTCACTTGCGATTGCAGCAGGTTTTATGACGTACTCTGAATCTGCAGCATCAGGTCTAAGAACCATCGCTATTCGTACCGCTGGTGAAAACGCTAAAAGCTGGACCACGCTTATCGCAGCAACCATTAAAAGCGTACTGCTTGGCGTAGTCGGTGTGGCGGCGATTCAAGCGCTACTGATCGGTGCTGGTTTCTTTGTATTTGGCGTTCCGGCAGCTGGTTTGCTCACTCTGATTCTGATGATCTTGTGTATCGCTCAGCTACCAGCGCTGCTTGCCGTACTACCAGTGATTGGCTTCATGTACATGACTCAAGATACAACGACAGCAACCATGTTTACTGTCTGGGTAGTAGTTGCAGCACTTTCTGAAAACCTGTTCAAACCAATGTTAATGGGACGTGGTGTCGACGTACCAATGCCTGTGATTCTGCTCGGTGCCATCGGTGGTATGCTTTTCTACGGCATCGTTGGTCTGTTCTTAGGTGCCGTTATCCTGGCGATTTGGTATGAGTTATTTGTTTGGTGGTTGAGCATTGAGAAAGCACAACAGCAAGAAGAAATGGCAGAACAACAAGACGCTTCCGATGACCAATCAGAGCCTGGACACGGTGCAGGCATATAACAAATCAATAAGTTAGAAAGAAATTTAATCTATAACTTATGATATCAAACCGCTCTATTGCAGCGGTTTGATTCTATTTGGATCACAGTTTCCCCGTAATAAATGCGATAAAAATGACGTTCTTGTTAAATTTTCATACTTCTTACACTTGGGAGTTGCAATCGGGCAATGAACGATGCACTCTCGATGACCACTAATTTGCTTAGGATAAAAACAATGAAATTGATCAAGCCTTTAACTTGTGCGCTTGCTCTCGCAATGAGTGGCATGGCATTCGCAGATGTAACCGTGAGTGTTCCTGACAACGTTTCAGTATTAGCGGCTAACGGTGAAAAAGCAGACCTTTCGGGTGGTTTTTTCGCCTCGGAAAGAACACTAACGTTACCTGATGGTGTTAACCAAGTCGTATTTCGCTTCGCCCCTTACTTTAACCAAGGCAATGACCGTTTAAGTGTTGAAAGCGATGTTATCGTTACACGATTTGACGCTGCCAATGCCGAGCTGACGCTACAAATGCCAGAATACCGCAACCTTCGCGACGCGGAAGAAAAGATCAAGGACTTAGATTGGAAACTGGTTGATGATTCAGGCAACACCGTCGCCGTTGAACAAGACAAATTGATCAAACCGGGTATGCAAATCGGTCGTGATTACGTGCGTGAAGTGGAAAGCTACAACAAAACAGGCGGCGTTGCTGCTATCGCTGTTGCTGGTGCAGCCGTTGCTCAACCAGTAACACTGCCAGCAAAGATTCCTGAAGATATGAAGACTGCGGTTAAATCAGGTTCGACAGCAGAAGAGATGCTGCACTTCTGGTACCAAAAAGCAGACGCAGAAACCAAAGCTCGCTTTAAAGCGTACGTTAATCAACAATAAGTCTGATTAACTCTATCGATATTAAAAAAGCCACTTCATGTGGCTTTTTTGATCGAACAAGCTAGGACGCTTGAACGACTTTGGTATTGGTGATCATCATGTGTTCAATATGGTTATATCAATTTAACCAAACGCTACCAGTAACGCTCATAGATGATATTGCCTCCTGTTTTAGGACGATACTTTTCCAACCCAAGCCCTTGTAAGACTGGCAAGGTATCTTTGATCATCTGCGGGTTCCCACACATCATGACAAAACTACTTTGAGCAGAGAATGGCACATCAGCAGCGTTGGACAATCTACCCGATTCGATGAGTTCGGGAGTTCGACCTTGTAACTGACCATCCACCACTTCCCTACTGACTATCGGGATGTACTTTAATCTGCCTTCATATCGTTGCTGTAGTTGCTCAATCAGATATTTGTAGACCAGATCTTTTTCGTAGCGAACCGCATGAACAAGCACAATTCGCTCATTATGAGGTGGTAAGTTTATATCATCCAGTAGCGATAAAAACGGTCCAATACCTGTACCTGTAGATAGCAGCCACAGATCATGAGCCTGTTTAGGAATAGAGTCGTGGATTAAGTCACCATGTGCGGTCTCACCAACATAAATACTATCACCAGATTTAAGCTTTTGGAGCCTTGGGGAAAGTTGTCCTTGAGGGTCGGCTACTATTAGGAACTCCAACCAATCGAACTGTTCGCTTGGCGCATTAACCACAGAGTAAGCACGACTTATCAGCTTGCCTTCATCATCAAGCAAAGCAAGCTTGGTGAACTGGCCGGCTTTAAAGGTAAGAGGCGCGCCTGAGACCCTTAAACTGAACAGCTCGCCAGTCCAGTCAATGCGTTTTTCCACCTTGGCTAGATTGAAACCTTTCAGCTCAGTCATGAGACACCTCCTATTTGGTTACTCTTAGTTAAACTTACGCCTTCAACTCGATTATGTAAAGTTTCTAGTTTACATAATAAGATTGCCATTTTGTTTCACACTTTAAAAACAATTTTATTACATATTAAATAATTACATCTAGAATAAATGCTCAAAGTGATAAGTCGCGTCGCAATTTGTGGCAATGCAGATAAAAAAGGAGCACTAAAAATGGACACACTGTTAAAAGACTTTCCCGTTATCACAGAGATCAAAGTCGCATGGGGTGAAATGGATGCTCTGCAACACGTCAATAACGTGGTCTATTTTCGCTACTTCGAGACGGCGCGTTTAGATTACTTCAACAAAATTAATCTGCTAGTCGACCTGCAAACCTCGCAAATTGGGCCAGTACTGAGCGAGACGCAATGCCGCTACAAGCTTCCTGTCACTTACCCAGACACGTTATTAGTCGGCTCGCGCGTGATCGACATGCAAGAAGATCGAATCACGATGGAATACCAAGTACTGAGTAAGAAGTGGGGTAAGATTGCGACCATCGCGACCGCCACTGGTGTGATGTTTGATTTTAAGAACAACGTAAAAGCGGCGATTCCTGACCATGTGCGCCAGTCGATTTTAGACTTGGAAGGAACTGTGGGTAGCACGCATCATTTAGAGTAGCAAGAAACGAGAGATTAAAGGCGAGGTTCCCGACAGCGATTCTTCATCGCTGTCGGGAATAACGTATGGCTAATCTTCCAACCTACGCGATAAGAGAACTAGCGTCATTCTAGAGAGCCGAGGCGAGACTAAGAATCTACTGACAGCTTGCTGCAGACCATAGAGCGATGAATAAACTCAATATAATCTGAGAGTAGATTCTGAATCACGCTCGTTCCTCGCTGTTCAGAATGACGAACCTCGTTTAGGTTCTGGACTCTACAACACTATCTAAGAAAACCATCCCGGACGAGCACAAGCGAGTCATCCGAAATCTCGCTAGACGTAATAGTAGAGCTAATCTTCCAGCCTACGCGATAAGAAAAGCTACGTCATTCTAGCAAGCCAAAGCGCGACTAAGAATCTACATACCGCTTGCTGCAGGCCATAGAGCGATGAATAAACTCAATACAATCTGAGGGTAGATTCTGAATCACGCTCGTTCCTCGCGGTTCAGAATGACGGTTCGAGTTTGGCTCTGAACTCTACAATACGACCTAAGAAAACCATCCCAGACGAGAACAAGCGAGTCATCCGAAATCTCGCTAGACGTAATAGTAGAGCTACTCTCCCAGCCTACACGATAAGAGAACTAGCGTCATTCTAGCGAGCCAAGGCGAGACTAAGAATCTACATACCGCTTGCTGCAGGCCATAGAGCGATGAATAAACTCAATACAATCTGAGGGTAGATTCTGAATCACGCTCGTTCCTCGCGGTTCAGAATGACGAACCTCGTTTAGGTTCTGAGCTCTACAATACTACCTAAGAAAACCATCCCAGACGAGCACAAGCGAGTCATTCGGAATCTCGCTAGACGTAACAGCAGAGCCACTCTTCAAGCCTACGCGATAAGAAAAACTGCGTCATTCTAGCGAGCCATAGCGAGACTAAGAGTCTACTTACGGCTGACTGCAGGCCATAGAGCGATTAGCAAAACGTCTCGATATACAGCGCTTCCACCTTATCTCTGGCCCATTGCGTTTTACGCAAAAACTTCAGAGAAGATTTGATCGACGGATCTTTCTTAAAACAGTTCACTCGAACGCGCTCATACAGGCCATTCCAACCAAAGTGTTCAACTAGTCGGGTGACGATTTTTTCTAAACTCAACCCATGCAGAGGGTTATTCGGCTGTTCGTTGCTCATGTTGTTGATCCAGTAACGATGTAAGTGGCGGGCTAATCTAACTCAAAGTGACCACTTAACCTAATGTTTTCACCTTCAAAGGCGTTTAGCTTGAATTACTTTGCTCATCTCCCCTATAGTAGCTCAAACTTCACAAACATCCTTTTCACGATGAAAGCCCTCAACGACCTCAATATTTTTGTCGAAACCGCGCGCCAAGGCAGCTTTTCAAAAGCCGCCAACAGCATGGACATGACACCTGCCGCCATTAGCGCATCGATTAAGCGTCTTGAAGGGCAAATCGGTTTCCCGCTGTTTGTGCGTTCCACCCGAAGCCTGCGTTTAACCTCAGAGGGCGAACTGTTTTTAGACAAAACCACGCAAGCATTGGCAACATTGCAAGAGGGGCTGGATCAGATCTCAAGTGCGCGTGGCGAGTTATCTGGTCAACTGCACATTACTGCGCCCTCCGATTTTGGTCGCAATATGTTGCTCGATTGGGTAGATGAGTTCATCGATCTCTACCCAAATGTTTCCATCAAACTAGAGCTGTCCGATAGCTTGACGGATATGTACACCAAGCCTGTCGATATTGCGATTCGCTACGGCGAGCCGGCCGACTCCAATCTGGTCGTGTTGGCTTTGTGTGGGTCAAACGAACGGATCTTATGTGCATCGCCAGAGTACGTAGCTACACATCCAGAACTCACCTCTCCTGCCGATTTAACGCAACACAACTGCTTGTGCTATATGGTCGCGGATTCGGTCTACAACAAATGGACGCTCACGCGTGACGGCGAGAAAGAACAAATCGTGGTCAGCGGTAACTTGATGAGCAACGATAGTGACTTGCCACACCGGTTAGCGATCAAAGGCAAAGGCATTGCGAATAAATCATTGATGGACATCAGCCGAGACTTAATCGAGGGAAGATTGGTGCGAGTGTTACCAGAGTGGGATTGCGGCCCAGTGCCACTCTACATGGTGTGCGCCGATCGTCGCTTACTGACGCCAACGATTCGGACTTTCCGCGACTTTATCCAACAAAAATGCTGCCAGCAACGCGCCAACGTGCTGGCAACCTTCTGTCATTAGGCGATAAATCGAAGAGGACGAATCTGGGTATATTCAACCCAATCGTTCTCTTCCAATGTTTCAAGAAACGTCGCCATGTGCGGGCTTTGCAAATGCTTATCCAAGGCCTCTTGCGATGCCCAAATTTCTTGGAACATAAATAGGCCTTCAACTTTTTCGTCGAGATACAACTCGTATTGGCAACAGCCTTCTTCTTTGCGGGTTGGCTCTAGTAAACCAGCAAGCAAATTCGCCACCTGATCCTTACTATCTGGATAGGCTTTCACTTCTGCAACTAAGTGGATCATCGTTTTATCACTCTTTTGCGATTTATATATTGATTGCGAGGTTCTACGTCACCTGCAAGTAAGCTCGAATTAGATCTCGGTGAATACGGTTTCTGCATCCCAGCGAGACTTTGGCGTTTTCGCGTTGAAGTCATCTTCCGCGTGGTAGCCAAGCGGCACGATCACAACGCTGGTGTAACCTTTTTCACGCAAGCCAAATTCTTCATCCAGCACTTTGGGATCAAACCCTTCAATTGGCACTGCATCGATTTCTAGCGTCGAAGCACCCAACAGCAACGTACCCACGTTGAGGTAAACTTGTTTCTCCATCCAATGGTTCGCATCTTTCAGATCAAAACGGTGCATGTTCACAAAGTAGCTACGACCACCGCGCACAGCCGCTTTCGCTTCTTCAGTTGGGAATCGGCCATCTTTTTCTTCTTGCGCCATTAGCGCTTCAATGTAGTCGTTATCAATGCCTGTTTTCGCACAAAATACCAATACGTGAGAAGCGTTGAGAATCTTCGCCGCGTTAAACGCGTAGTTCTCTTGCGCCGCTTTAGCGATGCGCTGTTTGCCTTCTTCTGTGCTTGCCAGAATGAAATGCCAAGGTTGAGAGTTCACACTCGATGGACTAAAACGAATCAGCTCTTTAACTGCATCGATTTTTTCTTGAGGTAGCTTGCGCGTTGGGTCAAACACTTTCGTTGAGTAACGAGATTTTGCAGCTTGTACGATATCCATGAGGTTCTCCAATTAATGAATTTAAGCTGTGTAACAGCATAACCTCATGAGATAAAGGGAAAAACCGATTTCGATTAAAAACATTTTCAAAATAAATTTGAAAATAAAACGATAAGAAAGGCTTTGAACGTTCTCACTGAACTTCTTCATCTTTTCAGCAATAATGCATGTTTGCTCGCAACCAAACTCAACTCATGCTGCCTCAAGATAACGTTATTACATCCTTTCTGTGCAAAAAGCTCGGTCACAATCACCTGAGAATTGCCGGCGAATATTGGCACATTGAGAAGTTGGTTGCCTTGCAATGCATGATGTTGAAAGAAGCGCCTAACCTCCAAGAAGGGCTGCTTTGGTGGAGTAAAAGTGTTTCATTATTCGACCGCCGTTTGTACGTCACATTTCAACATGGTGATGCCCAAATCCATCTGCAAGTCGAATGCAGAACGGCCGATATGCCAAATTGGGCGGAGTCGGTGTTTGGCTTGCTCAAAATGCAGTTGGAGATGCTTGAGCTAAGCGAATCAATACAGGTACAAGTTCACGCCAACAATCCACTCGCGGCCGATATTTTTCTAGAGGAAACGCGAGATTCTAAAACGAGTTCAAGCGTGTTTGATTTGGTGAAACATGTTTATTTGCTGCTTTCTCACCAGCCAATTGAGCAACCAGAATTACTGAGTGTTTTGAACGCCTTGTTCATCAAAAACAGCAATTACGCGCTCAAGTTAGAGCAAGCGGCAAGGCAACTGGGCGTCTCCAAACGCACCTTGCAACGTCGACTGCAAGAAAAGCAAATGAGCTACTCTCAATGCGTTGATTTCGCTAAAAGAAAGCAAGCACTCACTTTGCTTGCCGACACCCAACTCACAACGCAGCAAATCGCCTATCAACTTGGTTATGAAGAACCATCGAACTTTCACCGCACCTTTCGTCGTTGGTATCCGTTTTCACCCATGCAGTATCGCCAACAATGTTTGGATAACCGAACTCAGCTAAATCAGCAACCGATCCGCTTGTACTACGCCAAAGCCAATACCTTCGACGATAACCACATAGACCAACCTGTCGGCAAAATCTGGATGGAAGTGGACAATATTGCGTTTGAGAAAGTGGTCTCGGTAGAATGCCGTGACCGTGATGGCGCATGGCGGCGCTACCCCGCCTTCTTCGAGCGTTTTTTAAGTCATGGCACCGAACTCTGGGCAACGACCGAACTTCCGGTGGCGCATCCCCTTACCTTTCGCCTGTGTTATGAAGTCGATGGGGAACGTTACATTGAGAATAACCACCAGCGTGATTATGTAGTTTCTAAGGGGCTTTTAATTGGCGCAACGGAATATATTGTCCCGACTCGGCAACTTATTAACATTGGGGCGCAATATACGCTCTTTATCGAACTGGCATGCCGACTTGAAAACGTTGCGAGGATTGACTGTTACGTCGATGATGGCCCCACACCTCACGCAATGCGCTTGACCCAACACTCGCTACATTATGCTTGTTGGGTGCTACAATTATCGCTCACTCAAACTGCAAAGCAGTGCCGTTTCCGCCTTTATGATGAATCCGGCAACGAGCTCGCGAAAGAGCATTACCCGATACAATATCCTATTGTGCAACCGCTCAATTAAAACTGTCGGTCAGATCAAAGTCGCCGCTTCGTGACATCATTTCACGTCTTTTTTGGCGTAAAATGACACTCTCAATTTCAAACCTTTGCTTTATCGTTTCTGCATTGCTGCATAACGGAGGCAAAAACTGTGTTTGAAACTCTACCTAACCCAATGAGTAAAATAAAAATACTTCCTTTCGCGATCGCTCTTGCCCTTTCTGGCTGTGGAAGCGACGAAACCACACCAGTCGATACAGGCAGCCACGTGGCATCTCCTGATTGGCAAGATCAAATCATTTACTTCCTGATGATCGACCGTTTTAACGACGGCGACAGCGCTCTTAATGATCAAGGGCAAAACGAATTCGATCCGACTTCGGATAAAAAATTCAGCGGCGGCGACCTCGTTGGTGTGAGTGATAAGTTAAGCTACATCGAAGATCTCGGTGCCACATCGATCTGGATTACTCCGCCAGTTGCTAACCAATGGTGGGATGCAGAGCAAAACTACGGCGGCTACCACGGGTACTGGGCGCGCGATTTTCAAAAAGTGGATAAACACTTTGGTGACATGGAAAGCTACCAAGCGTTAGCACGCGAAGTGCATGCGCGTAACATGTTCTTAATTCAGGACATCGTGACTAACCATGTAGGCAACTTCTTCACATACGATGATCCTTACAGTTATGATCCAAGCCTACCTTGCCAAGGCTTCCGTTTGATTAAAAATGCACTACCCGCCGGACAAGAACTGCCGTACCCACTCAACATGAAGGAGTGTAAAACAGACGGCACAGGCAGCTACCACTGGACGCCAACCATCACCGACCACAACGATCCGGTACAAGAAAAAACCTGGCAGCTCTCTGATTTGGATGACCTTAATACGTCCGATCCTGAAGTACGCGCTTATCTAAAAGAGAGCTACCGAAAATGGATTCGCGAAGTCGGCGTCGACGGATTCCGTATCGATACGGTGAAGTTTGTTGAACACGATTTCTGGAACGATTTCCTACACGCCGACGATGGTGTGATGACGCAAGCGGTTGATACCGGTCGTGACAACTTCCTCACTTTTGGTGAAGTATTCGAAACATCTACGCCTTACCACACCGAAGGCGAAGAGAAGATGCTGACTTACATCGGTGAAAGAGGCTCGCCGAAACAGCTAACCTCGGTACTGAACTTCCCATTGCAAGCGACCATGACGCGCGTATTTGCATCAGGGCAACCGACCGACTATTTGCGTTTCCGTCTTGAGAAAATGAAGGAGATGTTCCCGAATCCATACATCATGCCAAACTTCATTGATAATCACGACATGCCGCGTTTTCTGTCGCAAGGTAGCGTGAATGACATGAAACAAGCACTGATCACCATGATGAGCGTACCGGGTATTCCTGTGATTTACCAAGGTACAGAGCAAGCAATGTCAGCGGCGCGTGATGCGATGTTTGCCGGAGGGTACCGTGAAGATGGCAACTACGTAGACTCGTTCGACCAAAACAGTGAGATGTACTTGTTTATTCAAGAACTTGCCAAGCTACGCACTGAAAACAAAGTCATGACACGTGGCGAAATAAAAGTGATTGGCAGCGATAAAGCGGGCGCGGGCGTCTTCGCCTTTACCCGAACGTTGGATAACGACGAGGTCTTGGTTGTGATGAATACATCCAACTCGCCGATGTTGATGAACCAACTCGATGTAGAACAAGTTGGCGGCACCGTCTTCAAACAACAAATCATGTCGAACTGGGCAGAAGCTCCAGAACAGTTAGTCGCAGATGAAAACGGTCACATAACCCTTGAGCTACCAGCCAAATCTGCCGTGATTTACTCGAAAACTAACGACACCCAATCGGTAGATACACCAGACCTCAACATCCAACTAGCGCAGGATTGGGAAGGGCAAACCATCACAGATGACATCGTGATTGCTGGTACTGCTAATGCAAACGAGAAGTTGAACCTCGTCGTCGATGGTAACTTGGAAACAGCGCAAACCATTACTGTAGGTGCTGATGGTCAGTTTAGTGTCACGCTGTCGACTCGTCACTTTGCGATTGGCGAACAACAGCATCGCTTTGCAATTTATTCCACCGAGAAAAAAGCAGGCATCGAGGATGTGAATTTTATCTCGAACCTAAGCTGGTCAAGCTCGCCGGATGACACCATTGATGATGCGGGGGATGCACAAGACGGCATGGGCGGTCCAAACGGTAACTACTCATTACCAACCGATCCAACGTTCGACAAAGACAACAGCCAGCTCGCAATCAACAAAGCAGAAGTGTTTACCGTTGGCAGTAACGTACGTTTGACCTTCACCATGGACAACATCACCGACACTTGGTTGCCACCAAACGGCTTCGACCACGTGGGTTTCACCATCTTTATTGATTTACCTGAAGAAGCCGCAACTAACTTGTCTGAGCTACCGAAGATCAACGCTTCTATGCCAAGCGGAACCTGGAGTCGCAATGCGGTTGTTTTTGGCTGGCAAAGCTCGATTTACAACACCAAAGGATCAAATGCGACGACATGGGGAGAAGCGGTGACGCCAGCACCAATGGTCACGGTAGACAAAGCCAATAACACTATTTCGATGGACTTTGCGAGTGACGCGCTGGGTCGACCTGATTCACTGGATGGCATTCGATTCTATGTGACGACTTGGGACTTAGACGGCCTTTCGGCAACTTACCGTCCGCTAGAGCAAGACAAAGGCCCTTGGAACTTCTCCGGTGGCGCATCGGATGAAAGTAAGATTTGGGACGATTTACCAATCATAACCTTGTCGGAATAAACCGTTAAATAAAACACCGCCCAGCGTTTAGCTGGGCGGCCATCAACAAAAGAATGCAGAAAGACACTTCTGCTCGTTTTTATTCTAGTTAAAGAACGATTTCACCCACAGCACCAGACTGTCCCAAAGCTGACCGAACCACGAGCCCTCTTCTACCGCTTGGCTGCTGACCAGGGGATAACTCGCCACGGTACTGTCATCGCTTTTCCAAACGACCTTACCAATCTCATCTCCTTGCGCGATCGGCGCAATCAACGGTTCATTTAACACCACACTCTTATCAAGCCCTGCCGTCATTGAACGAGGCAGAGTGAGATAGGCATCTTTAGCGAAGATCGCTTCGACTTGATTGGCATTTCCCTTCCAAACGCGAACTTTAGACTCAACTTGGCCCTGCTTAGCAACTTGCTTGGTGTCATAAAAACGAAAACCATAACTGAGCAAATTCTTGGATTGGCTCGTTCGAGCCTGTTTACTTGGCGTGCCCATCACTACCGAAATCAACCGCATTTTCCCTTCTTTGGCCGAGCTCACCAAACTGTATCCCGCATTGCTGGTGTAACCGGTTTTGCCCCCGTCGACGTCAATGGAATTGTCCCACAGTAATTTATTGCGGTTGTACTGCGTAATGTCGTTCCACTTGAAGACTTTCTCACTATATAGCGCATACACAGCGGGAACATCGTTGATGATCGACTGCATGAGTTTTGCCATATCGGTGGGTGAGGTTTGGATGCCTTCGCTATCGAGACCATGGGAGTTCACAAAATAGGTGTCTTGCAGTCCTAATTTCTCCGCCCAACCATTCATTAAGGCGACAAAACCGCGTTCACTGCCTGCAACGTGTTCAGCCAGTGCAACGCACGCGTCATTACCCGATTGGATGATCACGCCGCGCATTAAGTTCGCAACACTAATTTCATCTTTCGGTTTGATGAACATTTTAGAAGATCCGGGAAACTTGGCCGACCACGCGTTTTCGCTCACGGTGACAACATCATCCCATTTCAAACGCCCCGCTTTGATTTCTTGTCCAACGACGTAAGCGGTCATCAACTTGGTTAAACTCGCCGGAGCAAGGCCTGCTCGCCCGTTATGCTCGGCAATAATGGCACCGGATTGAAAGTCCATTAATACGTAACCTTTCGCCTTTAATTGAGGTGGGTTGGGCGTAACAACGGCAAAAGTAGGTACGCTTATTAAACAAGTCACAATAATCCATCGAGCCAGTGACACTTTCATCCGACTTCCTCCATGCTCTCACTTTGTCGCAACTCTATTGAGCATAGCTCACTCAACCAGTTGCACCAGTCGCTAATCGTTTCATTTTCTTGAACTTACATTGATTTGACCAAGGTATAGAACTGACGAAGCGATTTGGAAATAGCATTGGTTCTTCACGCCATTCGCAGTAAAGTAGCGCTACCCCTCAATAAGGAAATAAAGATAACAATGAACGCTCAATCATTTATCGACGCAGGATTGCATTACACTCCCCACAGTTTTACCGTTCCTCTGGATTACCAAGACGTGAGTAAAGGCACCATTGAAGTCTTCGCTCGTGCAGTTTGCCTAGTTGGCGATGAAGAATCGACCAAACCTTGGTTGGTTTACTTTCAGGGCGGGCCAGGCTTTCCCTCTCCGCGTCAAAACGGCAATAACGGCTGGGTAAAACGCGCGCTGCAAGAGTACCGAGTTTTGCTTCTCGACCAGCGCGGTACGGGCAATAGTTCGGTGATTAATCATCAGACTCTGGCTCATTTCACGCCGCAGAAGCAGGCCGAGTACTTGAGCCACTTCCGAGCGGATAACATCGTGCGCGACGCGGAGTACATTCGTGAGCAATTTGGCGTCGAAAAATGGGCGATCTTAGGTCAAAGCTTTGGGGGGTTTTGCTCCCTCACCTATTTGTCTTTGTTCCCAGACAGCTTGCTGCAAAGCTACATCACGGGTGGCGTGCCATCAGTCTCGCGTCATGCCGACGATGTGTATGAAGCCACCTTCAAACGTACCATGGAGAAAAACCAAGCGTTCTTCCAGCAATTCCCAAAAGCGCAACAACTTTGCCAAAACATTGCGAATCACTTGCTGGAAAATGAAGAGTACCTACCAAATGGTCAACGCTTCACAGTGGAGCAATTTCAGCAGATCGGTATCAACTTTGGTGTGAGTGATACTTTCTTGCCAACTTACTATTGGCTAGAAAGTGCATTGATTGAAGTGAACGGCAAACAACAACTTCGCTATGAGTTCTTGAACGATATGTTGGCGCAGCAAAACTTCCAAACCAACCCGATTTACGCCATTTTGCATGAATCGATTTATTGCCAAGGTTTTGCGTCAAATTGGAGTGCACACCGTGTTCGCCAAACCCGACCAGAGTTTAATTATGAACCTGGCAAGCCATTTTACTTTACGGGGGAAATGGTCTTCCCATGGATGTTCGATCAATACGTCAACCTCAAGCCACTAAAAGATGCAGCTGAAATATTGGCTGCGAAAGAAGATTGGACTGCGCTGTACGATCAAACACAACTGGCTCAAAACAAAGTGCCTGTCAGTTGCGCCGTTTACGCCGATGATATGTTTGTGGAAATGGATATCAGCCGAGAAACGCTCGCGTTAATCCCAAACTCAAAAGCGTGGATCACTAACGAGTACGAGCACAACGGTTTACGTGCCGACGGTGAGCGCGTTTTAGATAAGTTAATTGCGATGGGGAATCAAACCGCCGCTAATTTGAAATAAATACTATAAAAACGCCTCTTCTAGAGGTAAGAGGCGTTTCATTCCTACCATCTTGTTTTTACGAATCTTTTACGCGCTTGGTCATACGTTTCGTCATCACCCGGTAGCCCATTTTATGATAGAAATCCTCACCTTCATGGTTAAATGACGCCACGGTTAAGCCGATTTCTTCTATTCCTTGAGCACACAAATCGCTTTCCATCTTATCCATCAGCGATAAACCTATTCCTAAGTTTCGATGGCTCTCTGAAACAATAAGCTCATTAATAAAACCAACGCGTTTTTCTGGTGAAATCAGCGACTGAACGTTACGAACCGAACCAGAGATAAAACCGACGACCTTTCTTTGCGAACAAGCAATAAAAGCGCTCACGCTGCCGTCAAAATACTTTTCGAAAGTGCCATATGATTCTCTTAGTTGCGCCAATTCCTTGGGTGGACGATAGAAGTTCGGTTCAGCTTCATAGTGCGATGTATCGAGTTCAACGAGTAATTGTTTGAGCAAGGGAACATCTTCTTCCCTCAGCCGCCTGATATAAAACTGCTGCATGTCCTTTCCTTGCCAACTGATCCGATTATTATTTTGTAGCTCTTGCGCACAACTTTAATGAAGAGCCGAAGAAGGAATCACAGTACAAATTTAAACCAAAAGTGTCGAGTTCAACTTACCTTGTTCTCTACAATTTATGCTTATAATTTGAACACATAGCGATTTTACCCGCGTGACGCTTTGCCGCATCAAAACACCGCTACATCCTGCCTAGCCATAATATCCGCATAATTTGTCCGTATTTCCGACTAATTTAGTCAGGTATACTTCGTGCCGCTAAAATTTTAAGGTCGTTGACCACCTGTATTTTTAAAGGAAACCTCATGAGTCAGTATGTAGTTTGTGCGCTGTACAAGTTTGTTGAGCTGAATAACTATCAAGAACTACGCGAGCCATTACTTGCGTTGATGGAAAAACACCATATTCGCGGAACATTACTGCTGGCAAGTGAGGGCATCAACGGCACTGTTGCCTCTGATCGTGCAGGTATTGATACGCTACTGGAGTGGCTAAACAACGAGCCTCGTTTGACAGGCACCGTATACAAAGAGTCGTACTCTGAGACCCAGCCATTCAATCGCACCAAAGTGAAATTGAAAAAAGAGATCGTAACATTAGGTGTTGAAGGCATAGACCCTCGCCACGTAGTGGGTACTTACGTGAAACCTCAAGAGTGGAACGATCTTATTGCTGATCCTGAAGTGTTTGTTGTCGATACACGTAATGATTACGAAATCGAGATCGGCACATTCAAAGGCGCTGTAAACCCAAATACTGAAACCTTTCGTGAATTCCCAGACTATGTAAAAGAAAACATGGACCCGGAAAAGCATAAGAAAGTGGCGATGTTCTGTACCGGTGGTATCCGCTGCGAAAAATCAACTGCTTACATGAAAGAACAGGGCTTTGATGAGGTCTACCACTTAGAAGGCGGCATTCTAAAGTACCTTGAAGAGGTACCAGAGGAAGAGAGTATGTGGGAAGGCGATTGTTATGTGTTTGACGGTCGTGTTGCAGTCAACCACCAGCTAGAAAAAGCAGATTACGATTTATGTAACGCTTGTCGTCTACCGATCACTGAAGAAGACAAACAGTCAGAAATGTTCGAGCAAGGCGTGAGCTGTCCGAAATGTCACGGCACACACTCAGAAGAACAAATTGCTCGATTCCGCGAACGTGAAAAACAAATTGTTCTTGCAGAACAACGAGGCGAGCAGCATGTTGGTGGCGAAAGTGCCAAGCAAAGAGAAGCTCGACGTGCCGCTAAGTACGCGCAAAAAGAAGCGCAGCGTAAACAAGACTAAGCCCAACTCTCCTTATATTTAGCTAGCTGCCATAAGGTGGCTCGCTTTTACTACGCACCAATACTCTTTCAATACAATTTTGTATCCCTCACCAATACCTCTAGTTGATTGTCTCTTTTGCCTTCGGGTAGCCCCACCATTTCATCATAAGCACTTTGATGCACTAAAACCTGCTTATTTGCTTTGATATTCCTGCACTTCTTTTGCATCTCGATCAGGGAATGAGCCCTCAAAAAGATACCGTTGTCATCAGTGATAAATTGCGCTTCTCCATCAATCACGACAGATGCCTGGTACAATGCGAGATCAAGCGAATGAATGACCAATTTGTCTACATAGAAGTATTTTTGTAACTTATTCAATGGTATTGCCATGTGTCACCTCCCTAAAAGTTACCTCTACGTTTTGTGGAATAAAACCGATCATTGGATGAGATTTCTTCGGTTTACTTGCGTACAACATCGGAAACAAAGAGGATTCCGATGCAAACAATCAATGTCGTGTGGTTAAAACGAGATTTAAGACTGACTGACCACCAGCCCTTAACACAAGCATTGTCGTCAAAGCACCCAACGGTACTTTTATATATTGTTGAACCGTTGCTGTTAAACAACCCTCACTATTCTGAGCGTCACTGGCGATTTGTTTGGCAATCATTGCAAGACATGAATGAGACGCTCAAAGCCTATGGACACCGCATCACGGTTCTGTTTGGCGATGCCTTAGCATGTTTTCAATCAATTCAAATGCAATATCAAATCAACGCTGTGTTTTCTCATCAGGAAATAGGGCTCAACTGCACCTTTGAGCGCGATAAGCAAATTGCCGACTGGCTGCATGAGCAGAACATCACGTGGTTTGAGTTCGAGCACGGTGCTGTTATTAGAGGAGCAAAAGACCGGCAGGGTTGGGACAAACATTGGGATTTGGTCATGAGAGCCTCCATAAGCCCTCTTGAGCTGCAAACCAACTTGTTGCATTCATTGGATGCAAAATCACTCGGCTGCGCGTTTTCGCCACCTTCATCCTGGCTATCAAAATGCAAAGGAATGCAAACGGGAGGAAGCCAACTCGCTTGGAAAACACTGGAAGATTTTTTCAATCGACGAGGTCGCGATTATTATCGAAGCATCTCTAATCCTACGGCCTCACGTACAGCCTGTACTCGCCTTTCTCCATACCTCGCTTGGGGTAATATATCCTTGCGTGAAGTTTATCAATACCTATTGAAACACTGGCAAGTAGCTGGGTTTCGTCGCAGCTTAATTGCGTTGTCTTCACGGCTGCATTGGCATTGTCACTTCATCCAAAAATTCGAGTCGGAATACGACATGGAGTTTTACTGTCTTAACCGGGCTTACGAACCGTTGATTAAACAAAGTAGCACTTTCGATGAAGAAAAGTTAGCAGCATGGAAATCTGGATATACAGGCATACCTTTGATCGATGCCTGTATGCGCTGTTTGCATCAGACTGGCTATATAAACTTTCGCATGCGTGCCATGCTGGTTAGTTTTCTCACTCATCACATGAACACGGATTGGCGAACTGGCGTGACGCATTTAGCGCAACTATTCCTCGACTTTGAGCCTGGTATTCATTACCCACAATTCCAAATGCAAGCCGGGGTAACTGGGACCAATACAATCCGGATTTACAACCCGGTTAAGCAAGCCCAAGAACATGACCCTGATGGCGCGTTCATCTATAAATGGGTGCCTGAATTGCAAATGGTCCCCACCCCACTATTGTTCGAGCCCTGGAAAATGACACAGATGGAAACCGTCATGTACCACTTGAAACCGGATAGCCGTTACCTAGCGCCTATTGTCGACCTAAATAGCGCAGCTAAAGACGCAAGGGAGCGTCTATGGGCATGGCGCAAACGGGCCGATGTAAAACAAGAAGGCAAACGGATTTTAACGCGACACGTGAGGCCATCGAAAGAAAGCAGGGCTCGTTGATCATCTTTTCATTTAGATGCGTACAAACGAAGACATTCTCTAGGGAAACCGTTGTACCCCCAACTCGTAAGGAACACATTATGTTTAAACGTATCTTGGTTATCACGGCTACATTGATGGCGACTTTATCTTTTATGCTTCCCGTCAAGGCTCATGAGCACGGCATGATGAAGGCTGATATTGTCGACGTTGCCACTGAAAACGGCTCTTTCAATACACTTGTCGCTGCAGTGAAAGCGGCTGATCTAGTCGATACACTCAAAGGAGAAGGCCCATTTACTGTTTTTGCACCAACGGATGACGCTTTTGCAAAACTGCCTGACGGTACAATCGATATGCTCTTAATGCCGGAAAACAAAGACAAGTTAGTATCTATTTTGACTTATCACGTCGTTCCAGGGAAAGTGATGGCTGCCGATGTTGTTAAGCTGGACAAAGCAGCTACAGTTCAGGGCCAAGATGTGATGATTAAAACCATGGGCGACAAAGTCATGGTCAACGATGCAAATGTAATGGCAACCGATGTGAAAGCTAAAAACGGCATCATTCATGTTATTGATACCGTCATTATGCCTAAATAAAATGATTCAGAGGGCGGTATATTCCGCCCTTTATTTAAACGGTGCTTCTTCTATCCTTAATCCTGCCCCTTCCCACCTTCGACCCAACAACCAATCACTCATTCACTCCAGCTATCAAAAAAGACAAAAACAACATCAAAACCAATACCTTAGAAACAAAACAGCATAGTATCAGCGAGGTTGGCGTACCGTTACCTTTCAATTTGAGAACATGATTCCATGTCAGTGTCGTTTACTTTTCCACATGTAAATTCTTGAGCTAAATTTTGGCTGCTCAATCACATTTCGGCAAACCATTCGAAAGGGTGGGACGCAAAGCTTCCGGTCTGTCAGCATTCCATCATCAAAAGTAATGCTCATGATAGCGGGGTTGCCATGTTGCAACACTACATTATCCAAAGTAAGGATTCATGCAGCGTTGCTTCGTGCTCAGCATGCGCCGAGGTGTGACATTAATTTGTCAGCCATAACAGAGGACATGTGATGAAATCCTTTCCAACCAAATCCGTACTTGCGTTAGCACTTGCAAGCATTAGCTCAGGTGCAGCGGCTCACGGCTACGTATCAGAAACCAATGATGGTGTCGCTGCAAGTCGCGCGGCACTATGTAAGTATCCAACACCTGATACTAACGAAAAAAATAATAACTGCGGTGCCATTCAATACGAGCCACAAAGTGTTGAAGGTCCTGATGGTTTTCCACAAACAGGGCCTCGCGATGGAAAAATAGCAAGCGCCGAAACCGCTCTAGCTGCCGCTCTTGATGAACAAACTGCCGACCGCTGGGTTAAACGTCCTATTCAATCAGGTACACAGACTTTTGAATGGACATTTACAGCCAACCATGTGACGCGTGACTGGAAATATTACATCACCAAACCTGATTGGAACCCAAATGCCTCACTATCACGCGACTCGTTTGATCTGACTCCTTTCTGCGTAGTCGACGGCAATATGGTTCAACCTCCAAAACAGGTGAGCCACCAATGTAATGTGCCTACTCGCGAGGGGTATCACGTCATTCTGGCGGTATGGGATGTTGGTGACACAGCGGCTTCATTTTATAACGTGATCGATGTGAAATTTGATGGTGACAGTCCAGTCATTCCAGATTGGACGCAAGGCGGTCAAATTATTCCGACGATGGATTTAAATGTTGGAGATTCGGTTTATACACGCGTATTTGATCAGGCGGGTGAAAACATAGCTTATCGAACCGAGCTAGAAATTACCGATGCAGTCATGGGCAAAGCGAAAAACTGGTCTTACGCTCTAGCAACGAAGATCAACCAAGAGCAAACTAAACTGCAAGCTGGACAGTATGCCGAGGATAAATTCACTCCTGTTTATGGTACTAACCCGGTGTACCTGCAAGCTAATAGCGGCCTTGAGCGTGTAGAAATCGGCTACAAGATAGAAACTCCCGCTCCAGAGTACTCACTCACAGTAGATGGCTTAACAGACGAGTATATCATTGAGTCAACACCGACAACGTTGGATCTGACACTAACTGCTGAAGGCGATTTAAACGCAGAACTCACCGTGTACAATCACCACCGTGAGCCACTTGCAAGCTGGGCAGATGAAATGAAAGACGGTTCGGTGGAGGCTGTATCGCTCGCTTTAAGCAAATCAGAGCCTGGTCACCATATGCTCGTGACTCGTATTAAAGACAAAGATGGCAACTTGGTGGATCAGCAAACGCTCGACTTTCACTTAAAAGAAGAGTCAGTAACGCCACCACCATCTGGCGAGTACGATTTTGTCTTCCCTGAAGGGCTATCTAGCTACACGGCGGGCACAAACGTGCTTGCAAGCGACGGTGCCATTTACCAATGTAAACCCTTCCCATACTCTGGTTACTGTGTACAGTGGAAAGAAAGCGCAAACCAATACGAACCAGGAACAGGTTCACACTGGGAAATGGCTTGGGATAAAGTCAACTAAATCGCCCTTTGAACGTTAAGTAAAAAGAGCCTCGCTATGAGGCTCTTTCATTATCAAACGCAAAAATGGCAGTTTTCCCGATCTAAACCATGAACACCTGACAAATTAGCCAAATGAGCCCGCCCTTCAATCAGCCCCATTTCATAACCTTCCAATAGAACGTTTTGTCGCATTGATAAGCGCTGAACAGGAAAATTATCTGGTGGTGCAATCACTCTGACATGCGTTCCCGGTGGAGGGTTACGAATAAATTCCAACGATTGATTGTAGTTATCTGCACGTCTTAACATCGCGTCCGCCATTTTAGGATGTTCGGCAAATAACTTCTTCATCAGCCATGTGGTTTTTACTGGCTTCTTGGCATAATTTAGCGGGTGAGAAAGCACAACGGTTATGTCGCGAGCCCCGCGACGATAAGCCTCACGCACCGGGATAGAATCTGCAACCCCGCCATCGGTATAGCAACCTCCAGAAAAGCAAGGGGTATGCTTGTATGCAATGGGTAACGCTGTCGTCGCTTCAATCGCATGATGAAAATTATCACGCGTCACGCGATAATAATCTGCCTGTCCTGTATCTACATTCGTCGTCGCTGCCAGAAAAGGAATACCATTAAACAGTTTATTTTCATCGACGGGATACAAACGATTAGACTCTTCAAACAGCCACTTCACATCAATGAGATCCCCACCTTTAACGAATCGAGTCGGATCAAAAAAGCGTTTACTCGTTGCCAGCTTAGTAATGACATTAATGCTGCGATGCGGATAGTCGGTCAAATAACCAATCAAGTTTGATGCGCCAGCAGATACACCAATGGCAAAATCAAACGGTTTATAACTCTGCTCTAAAAACGCATCTAGCACTCCGCTTGCGAAGACACCTCGCATCGCGCCACCTTCCACTACAATTGCTTTTGTTGCCATATTTCCCCCATTATTCTTGCCAAAAGAGTAATGAAATTTGTGCAATCAAAACAATTGAATATTCTTATTATTGAAATAGGTGAAGTCTATTTATTTCTTTCTTAGAAAGTGAAAACTAAAGTTCAAAAAATCCACACCAGCTAGAAATGTAGGTGTGGATTTAGACGAGATGGAGACGCCTATGAGAAAACAGTTTTATAGGCTTCGCCCGCGCCATCAATAAACATTTGAGTACCAATAACCGCTAGGATTAAGCCCATCATTTTCGTCACGACGTTCAGAGCACTCGGTCCAACTGCTTTGACCAATTTGTCTCCAAATAAAAACAGTATATAGGTAATAACACACAACACAGCAAAAGAAACGATGGTAATAATGGTTTGATCAAAACCACCCGCCGTAGCAAAGTTCATCGCGGTAGCAATCGTTCCAGGCCCTGCTAATATCGGCATCGCAAGTGGAGAAACGGCAATGCTCAACGCCGCCTGCTGCTGCGCTGGAGAATACGCTTTCTCTTTAGTTTTCTGATGCGTCGAATCACCTTGAAGCATATTAAAACCGATCAAAAACACCAAGATACCGCCCGTTATTCGCAAGGCGTACAGCGTGATACCAAACAAATCAAAAATTAATTTACCGGCGATCGAAAATATCGCAATGATGACAAATGCAATAAAAACCGAACGAAGCGCCATGGAACGCACGGTTTCTCTATCCTCATCAGCCGTTAAACTCAAAAAGATAGGAATATTGGCAATGGGGTTCATGATCGCAAAGAAGCCCATAAACACCGTGACTGTATGAACGATGAGTTCTTTCATATTTTCCACTGCAGTTAAATTGTTGATTCTAAAAACAGTATATACGCTCTCAAGTAGAACGAGTGATGTATTCTCTATTCATCTTCACACTTATGCGCTAAGCATTGTTTTTCTTTTGAGATAGTTTACCGACTCATCAAATATCGCTAAGGTGAGGCTTCAGCCTTTACATGTAACAGGGGGTGTTAAGTCACCATGAACAGTACGATACAAACAATTCTCAATCACCGCTCAATTCGAAAGTTCACCTCACAACCTATTGAGAGCGAACAATTAGAAACGATTCTACAAGCTGGCCTTGCGGCGTCTTCATCAAGTATGTTGCAAGTCGTCTCAATTATCCGCGTGACCGATAAAGAAAAGCGTACGCTATTGGCACAATATGCGGGGAATCAAGGGTACGTTGAAAGCGCTGCTGAGTTTTTGGTGTTTTGCATTGATTACCAGCGCCACGCAAGTATCAATCCTGATGTGCAAGCTGATTTCACCGAGTTAACACTTATCGGTGCTGTTGATTCTGGCATCATGGCACAAAACTGCTTACTTGCGGCAGAGTCTATGGGACTAGGAGGCGTGTATATTGGTGGCTTACGAAACAATGCTCAAAAAGTCGACGAGTTACTAGGCTTACCTAAAAATACAGCCATTTTATTTGGTATGTGTCTTGGTCATCCAGATCAAGCCCCTGAAGTTAAGCCACGTCTACCTGCTCATGTCGTGGTGCACGAGAATCAATATCAAGACCTAAATTTGGATGATATTCAGGCTTATGACCAAACCATGCAAAACTACTATGCAAACCGCTCGAGCAATCAAAAACAAAGCACTTGGTCACAAGAAGTCACCAGTAAACTAGCTGGCGAATCACGTCCGCACATCCTGCCTTACTTAAACAGTAAAGGGCTCACTAAAAGGTGATGAACACAGTACGATAGGATCAAAAAAGGCCTCTGAAGAGGCCTTTTAATTATCAGTACAGTTAATTAGTTACCGCCTGAACCACCTGATGGCGGATCAACAGGATCAACTGGTTTGCCTGGCTTCGCATCTGGAATCGGTGGCACTACCGGTTTGAAATCATCTACAGGTTTTCCTGCTTCGATCTCTTTTTCAACCTGGTTAACAACATCTTTAGTATCTTCTTCAGATACCTCTACGTAGATAACATCACCAGAATCATTTTTAGGGTAATTTGGGTTCTTCTTAATTACCTCTTCAGTTACAGCTTTAGCTGCTACTGAAATTGCTTTCGGAGAAGCCGTAGGGTTCGCTTTAATGACATCTGAAACTACATTCGCTGTAGCAACCAGTTTAGTCGCTAATGCTTTTGTTGCAGCATCACTACTCTCATCTAACTGCTTAACTACACTTTCAGTATTACGAAGCAAATCATTAACTGAAACGCCCATCGCATTGACATCAAGACCTAAGTCAGCAAACACTTGCTCTGCAACCTCTGGCGTGTAAATTGCACCTTCTTCCAAAGTATCCGTTACTAGAGTAGTAAACGGTGAACCTGTTACAGGTGCATCTGCTTGCGCTAGACCTTTTGGAATTTTGTAATCAGCTGTAATACGTTTACCATTAGATGCATCTACACTCTTATCAGTGTGCTTTAATGTGAAAGTACACTCACTTGGAGCACTAACTACATCTATGTGACTAATGCGCGCATAGCCAACCATACCTTTGTAGTTTGTTGTCAGTTCATCAGCCTTACCTTTTAAATCTCCACCACAGTCGTAAGAGACTTCCATGCCGATAACAGCTGGATCATAAGCCTGCACTGAGTATGTTTTTACCTCAGGATCGCTGTCACTACCACAACCTGCTAGTAGGACTGCAGCCACACTTGCCGTTAAAAGTTTGATTTTCAAAATTAGCTCCAATATTTGTTGTTATATCCGACCGCAACAGGAAGCATAACGGCAGTTGCATATGGTGTAAATAGGATGCATACAACTTTGGCATGAGTTTTTTCACATTCCTGCCTGTTTACATGTGCAAAATCATGCATTCATCTCAATAACGCTAAATAGACATAATTTTGTCATGTATTCGTAAGTATTTTTTAAGTATGTAGTTGCCTTTATTGCAACCAGATGGATAATGGTTGACTATTTTTGTGGGGTAGATTTTTCACCTTCATAAATGAAACTAAGAGCTCTAAGTCGCTAGCAGCCATTTGGAGTGTTTATTACACAAATAATTCTGAATGGACTCGCTTTCTAAAGGCTTAAAACTGCAGTAAATCGTCAACATTGATGAAATGCAGTTCAATTAGAATGAACCAATTTCAGTCGGCAAACTTTCTTTCGGTAGTTATAAACCAATGAACACATTTAATAAATTTTTGGGGATATCAGTACTTCCTATCCTTCTTACAGGGTGTACTCTGCCTGGTAGCCACCTTTCGGTCAGTGACAAAACAGTAATGAGCACTGAATCGAGTGATATAGAATCGCAGGTTACGGTTTATCCTTTAACTTTGGAGCGAGTGACCTCTTTAAATTCAATAGATCCTTTTTCAAAGCCAAATCCAGAGTTAGATATTGAAATCGCCAAGTATGAATACGAAGTAGGACCTGGCGATATCTTAAATATTACTATTTGGGACCACCCAGAGCTCACGATCCCAGCTGGCTCATATCGTAGCTCAGCCGAAGCAGGTAACTGGGTGCACTCAGATGGCACGATCTTCTACCCTTACATTGGCGTTGTACACGTTGAAGGTAAAAACGTTCGCCAAATTCGTGCAGACATTGCCAACCGTCTTGCAAAATACATTGAGAGCCCGCAAGTCGATGTAAGCGTTGCAGCTTTTCGTTCTAAAAAGACTTATGTGACTGGCGAAGTGAACAAGCCAGGGCAACAACCAATCACAAACATTCCTCTTACACTTCTTGATGCCGTAAATAGAGCAGGCGGACTGGCAGCCGAAGCCGATTGGCGTAATGCAACACTGACGCGAAACGGTGTGGTTGAAAATGTCTCTTTATACGCTCTGATGCAACAAGGCGACTTAACTCAAAACCGTCTTCTAAAGCCAGGTGATATTGTTCATATTCCCCGTAACGATGCGCAAAAAGTATTTGTTATGGGCGAAGTTAACGATCCGAAGCTACTCAAAATTGATCGCAGCGGTATGAGCCTTACTGAAGCTCTAAGTAGCGTTGGTGGTATTAATGAAATCTCCGCCGATGCTACTGGCGTCTTCGTCATCAGACGTTCAAAAGAAGAAGCTAAAATGGCGGACATTTATCAGTTGGATGTTTCTGATGCTTCTGCTTTGGTGATTGGAACAGAGTTTGATCTCAACCCATACGACATAGTCTATGTAACAGCCGCGCCTGTTAGCCGTTGGAACCGCGTTATTGCTCAACTTGTTCCAACCATTTCCGGCTTTAACGAATTAACCGAAGGTGTACTACGAGTACGCACTTGGCCGTAAAAACGACGTGCCGCAAGAAAGTTATCTCTTGCGGCATGCATTCAATAGTTACGTAGCTCAATTGTGCAATATAAAGAAGCAAGCAATTCAGTTGGGATCATAGGCATACAATTTAAAATAGGGTAAGCATTTGTTTTCTAATATTCTTGTCGTCTGTGTAGGCAATATTTGCCGCTCTCCAACAGGAGAGCGGCTTTTGCAGTCTTTACTACCAAACAAACATGTCGCGTCAGCGGGAATCGCGGTGGATAAAAGTCATTTAACAGGAAAGGCTGCTGATGATATGGCAACCACCATCGCGAACGAACATGGCGTAAGCTTAGATGGACACGAAGCACGACAATTAACACCTGAGCTTTGCGCTCAATACGATCTGATATTGGTTATGGAGAAAGGTCATTTAGAAGCCTTAACCAAAGTCGCTCCTGAGGCACGAGGCAAAACGATGCTGTTTGGACAATGGATAAATGAAAAAAACATCCCTGATCCATACAGACAAAGTAGAGAAGCCTTCGAACATGCTTATACGCTTATAGAAAAAGCAGCAAAAGCGTGGTCTCAAAAACTATAAGCCGCAAGGCTAAATAAATAAACGCCAATGGCAAGGTATTTAAGAAGTTAAAGTAATGACAACACAAACTATTAAGCAATCACGTCAAGCCGACGATGAGATCGATTTGGGAAAGTTATTTGGGATCATTCTTGATGCCAAATGGCTCATTCTATGTACCGTAATCCTATTTTCAATTATAGGCGTCGGCGTTGCCATTCTATCAACACCTATCTACAAAGCTGACGCTCTTATCCAAATTGAAAGTAAGAGCTCCGGTGGTATTTCAGCGATGGTTGGTGATATGGGAGAGCTGTTTTCAGCAGAGTCATCAGCGACAACAGAAATTGAGATCATTAAATCTCGTATGATTTTGGGTGGTACCGTTGATAAGTTCAACTTAACCACGGTCGTCTCTCCGAATTACATGCCTATCGTCGGTAAGGGCTTAGCTCGACTGCAAGGCGAACAAATCAGTCTGAGCGTTTCACGATTTAATACCCCTTCTTACGCAGTTGGAATTCCTCTAACTCTCGAAGTTATTGATTCTGAAAAACAGACGTTCAGACTTATAGAAGATGACAATAACGTCATTTTAGAAGGTAAGGTTGGCGAGCTCATTGAAAAGAACGGCTATCAATTCTTAGCTACAGAAATGATAGCGCAAGACGGCGCATCGTTTACCGTGAGTAAAGTCAGCAAGTTAGATGCAATTAATAAACTTCAAGAAAACTTATCGATAAGCGAACGTGGTAAGCAAACCGGGATTATTTCTTTAAGCTTCTCTGGTGAAGATCGCGCTAAGATTCAAGCTATCTTGAACGACATTAGCCAGAACTACTTCTTGCAAAACGTTCAAAGAAACTCAGCAGAGGCAGAGCAAAGTCTCGAGTTCTTGAAAGGCCACCTTCCAGACATCAAAACAAAACTGACCGCTTCTGAAGACGTTTTAAATCGATTCCGTCAAGAAAATGAATCTATCGACTTAGGCCTTGAAGCTCAATCAACGCTGAAAGTGATGGTTGAATTAGAAGCGCAGTTAAATGAGCTTACATTCAAAGAGAGTGAAATCAGCCAGCGCTTTACACAAGATCACCCGGCTTATAAGTCTCTGCTTGATAAACGTGAGACGCTACTCAAAGAGAAAGAGCGTCTTAATAAACAAGTTCAAAAGTTACCGAAAACACAGCGTGAAGTTCTACGCATGACGCGCGATGTAGAAGTAAACCAACAAATCTACATCCAGCTATTGAACAAGGTTCAAGAGCTCAACATCATTAAAGCAGGAACTGTTGGCAACGTTCGAATCTTAGATAACGCTCAGTCGTTCTCTAAGCCAATAAAGCCGAAAAAAGCGCTTATCGTTGTGCTAGCAACACTGCTTGGCGGCATGGCAGGCGTGGCTTTCGTATTAATTCGTGCGGCATTCCACCGTGGTGTAGAAACACCAGATCAAATTGAGCAGATTGGTATGCCTGTTTACGCTAGCGTTCCAAAATCTATTCAACAACTGGAATTTGCAAACAAGCTTAAACGAAACAAAGGCAGCAACGATGAGCTAGTCCTTCTTGCTGAAGCTAACCCGGCCGATCTTTCCATCGAGGCCCTGCGTAGTCTTCGTACTAGCCTGCACTTTGCGATGATGGAAGCGAAGAACAACGTTCTTATGATTTCAGGTCCAGCACCATCTATCGGTAAAACGTTCGTATCGACAAACTTTGCAGCCGTCGCTGCGAAAACAGGTCAGAAAGTACTGCTTATCGATGCGGATATGCGTAAAGGTTATTTGCAACAATGTTTTGGTTTACGTTGGGATAACGGTCTTTCTGATTATTTGAGCGGCAAGACATCCCATAGCAATATCATTAAATCAACATCCATCGACAATCTAGATGTGGTTACTCGTGGCCAAGTACCACCAAACCCGTCAGAGCTTTTGATGCATCCTCGCTTTAAGAGCTTTGTTGACGAAATGTCGGCGCAGTACGATCTTGTGATCATCGATACGCCGCCTGTACTCGCGGTTACCGACCCAAGCATTGTTGGTGCAATCGCAGGAACAACACTGATGGTAGCTCGTTTTGATCAAACGACTTTGAAGGAAATTGAAGTCGCACAAGGTCGCTTTGAACAATCCGGCGTGGAAGTAAAAGGCGTAATTCTAAACGCCGTAGAGAAGAAAGCGTCAAACTCATACGGATATGGTTACGGTTACTATAACTACGCTTACAAGAGCGAGTAATTAATATCTACATGCATTACAAAGCCCTGCTAGACCTAGCAGGGCTTTTTTATTACTGGATCCTGTAATGCATATCTACTAGAAAACGGATGGTCGTTCACATCTACATAGGCATTGGCTGTCAAACTATTCAGCACTTCTTTAATGGGGCTGATATTTTGTGATGCGGTTCTCTCATGAATAGTTGCATGATGGATTGTGAAACCCTACTATCAGTCTGTTCACGCCTAAAGCCCCCAACACTCGCGGAAAGAACTTGGTTCACGGCAACTCTTCTACCCTGCTCTGTATAGCAGGAACAATCTGTTTTTACCTTCTTTTTAGCTTCTATTTAGGCGAGTGTGGAAGAGATAAGAAAGGTGAAAAATGAACTCTACAAATAGCTTCTTAATCAACATTAACCAACAAAAATCCGTTGCTAAAAAAAGGCTCAAAGCTATACGTCAACACGATGATGAGATGTTGGATCGAGTTAAGCGATTTCACTCCAAACCAGAATCATTAGCTCCCAATACAATTCAATTAGCTGACGTTCAACATTCGCTAGCCAGAGAATTAGGTTTACCAAGTTGGAGTAAATTAAAAGCGCATGTCGAAGAGTTAGAAGCTCACAAAGACGCCATCAAAAAACACTTCCCTCCTCTTGATAGCGAGCTAAAAACGCTCCATGTCCGCTGTGGGCATGATATTCAGCAACGGCTTAAAGACAGCGGATTCGAGGGAGCATTTTTAGCCCTAATAGATCCGCTTTGTATTGGCCCCATACCAGCAACACCACAAAACTTCCTTGCCATTCGTGCCCAATATGTCGTAGAGACTCTGCTGCCCGTGATGAAGCGTGAGGATTCAGTGCAAGATATTGTCAAATTTGAGCAAGCTAATATTGATACGCTGCTCAGTGATACATTTGAACGAATCGTCTTTTGGGTCGAACATGACAGCTATGACCAATTAATGCTGCTTCGTGCCCTAACGTTGTTAGAGAATGTAGAAAACAAGGTGATAGAGATCATTGAGTTGAACCAGTTTCCGGGCACTGAGCGATTCATCGGCTTTGGGCAGTTGCCTGAAGAAGCTATTCGTTCTTGTTGGCGATACCGTAAACCCGTGACAGCCAAATTATTCAGTCAGGCTAAACATTCCTGGCACGCTGTCACATCACCGACACCCATCTCTATGGTTAATTTGATCGAGCAGCATGATCTAGATTGCTTACCCAATATGCTCAACGTGCTAATACGCCATATGCAAGAGTTACCTCATTCACAAACAGGATTAAGCTTGACTCAGCAGATTGCATTAGAGGTCCTAAGTTCTCAAAATCGTTCAATTCTCATCAAAGATTGGTTTGAGCAATATCAACAACGTGAACCTCTACCTTACTTGGGCGATGTGATGTTTTACGCCTTACTCCTCCCTCTAGCACAATGCCAAACGCCTTTAATCACGATTGAGTCACGTGAAAGGGACTGGTGGGAACAGAGCGTCCATATCACTGAGGCTGGTCAGCATTGTTTGGAAGGCTTCATGCTAGCGAAGCAATGCTATTGGGTTGGGGGTATTAGCAATACCAATCAGAATTATTGGAGTTGGGATCACCTCCAATTATCTACATTGACCAACCATCATTGATTCAGCGGATAGGTAACATAAGCAGGGGCATAGACGGCTCGTTAGCCCCTTGTGTTCAGCCCAATATAAAAACAGTCAAAAAGAGACGGCTTCTAGCCTGAATAAAATCTAGATAGTTATGCAAGAGCAACACTCCTTAAAGATAATATGCACTTCATTTACTACTAAAAATAAATGTAAATACTCTTTCTTATTGGTTGTATGTTCGATAAAAGTGTTAAAATACAAACTTTTCGACCAGTCAAATAGTTAAGATTTGGTTAAAACTCTATTTTCATTAGTGATAAAGTTCACATCTATTAACCATTTAGAGGATTATTCTTTCGTATTTTCTCACTCCACTGCTACTCTGCTCGCCGCTTTGAAGTGAACTCAAGGTGCATAACTATAAGGAGTGTTCTCATGAATACCAAGAAACCGATGTCGCTAACCAGCCGCGTAATTTTGGGTATGGTAGCGGGTATCTTGACAGGATTTGCAATTCGCACACTTTTTGCCGGCAACGGATTTGTCGACGCATACATTGTTAATGGATTATTTGAAGTTGGTGGACAGATCTTCGTCGCCAGCTTAAAAATGCTCGTAGTCCCTCTAGTGTTTGTTTCACTAGTTTGTGGTACTAGCTCCCTCAAAGACCTTTCTACACTGGGTCGCATGGGTGGTAAAACCCTCGCTTTCTACGTTACGACAACGGCTATCGCGATTACGCTTGCTCTAACTATGGGTACTCTGTTCCAGCCAGGTGCTGGTGCTGACCTAACCGCAGCAAGTTCATTCAAATCAGCAGAAGCACCATCTTTGGGTCAGGTGATCATCGATATGTTCCCAACCAACCCTATCAGTGCGATGGCTGAAGGTAAAACCCTGCAAGTTATTGTGTTTGCGGTGCTATTTGGTATCGCGATCAGCGCAGCAGGCAAACCTGGTGAACGTATTGCAGCGTTCTTCTCTGATCTGAACGAAGTGATCATGAAACTGGTTGCGATTTTGATGAACTTGGCGCCTTATGGTGTGTTCTTCTTAATGGCGAAGCTATTTACAGGCCTTGGTCTGGGCGCGATCGTCAATCTGGCAGAGTACTTCTTAGTACTGGCGGGTACGCTTGTCCTGCACGGCCTAGTCACTTACAGCTTAATGTTAAAAGGTTTCACTGGTCTAAATCCAATTACGTTCCTACGTAAGATGGAAGACGCGATCATGTTTGCTTTCTCGACCGCATCATCAAACGCGACGATTCCAGTGACAATGGAAACGGCTAAGCACCGTATGGGGGTTGAGAACCGCGTATCATCGTTCACAGTACCACTTGGTGCAACCGTGAACATGGACGGTACGGCGATCATGCAAGGTGTCGCAACCGCCTTTATTGCTCAAGCCTTCAATATTGATTTAACTATGGGCGATTACCTCATGGTAATCATGACAGCTACATTGGCATCTATCGGTACTGCGGGTGTCCCTGGTGTTGGCCTTGTAATGCTAGCCATGGTATTGAACCAAGTTGGTCTGCCGCTTGAAGGTATCGCGCTCATCATGGGCGTTGACCGTCTACTTGATATGATTCGTACTGCGGTAAACATTACTGGTGACAGTGCAGTTACCGTCATTGTCGCAAAATCAGAAGGTGCATTGGATGAAGCTCGCTTCAACGACCCAATGGCAGGCGTTGCCGAAGAAGAAGTGCATCTTAAACGCGCTGACGCCTAAATCGTTCTACGATTACCATTCTGAAATTATATAGTCCTGTCTAAAAGAAAGCCCCGATGGAAACGTCGGGGCTTTTGTTTTCTCAGCGTCTAGAAACGCTCTTTCTAATCCGCCATCGAATTCAGTTTTTCTCTGGCTTGTTCTTCGTGTTCTTCAGTAATGGCATTGCCGACTGAGTTAGCGGCTAAGGTAAGCGCTGCCATGTCATCGGTAAAGCCGACGCCTGCGAGAACATCTGGCACCATATCGGTGGGTAATACAAAGTAAGCCAATGCGCCACCTAAAATCGCCTTATGGTGAACAGCGGTGTTGGAATCTGTCATCGCGAGCCATGATTTGATGCCCATAACGGCAATTTCTTCACCCGCTTTCTTAACCGACCCTTTCATTTTGCGCCAGAATGTTTTCTCATCTGGCGCTTGCATCGTTTGATCTTTGGCGTCTTTCGGCGCCGACTTTACAGACATTGTTGTGCTCATCGTTGCCTCCGAAATTTATGACTGTGGCCAACATATTAATAAATCGAACCTGAACGCAAGATTAATAACAAGAAATGATAGTAAAGTGAAACAAAAACACAGATAGAAAAATCCCCAAACCGAAGTCTGGGGATCGTGATGTTGGGAACTAAGTTGTCGAGTTCGCTACTGAGCTATCTTATCCAGTACACGCATCAGCATTTTGATACGTGGTTCGATAGACTCAAGCAACAAGTACTCTTGGTCACTGTGGAAACCTGCACCGATAGGTCCTAGACCATCCAAAGTTGGAACGCCAAGAATTGCCGTATTGTTTGCATCAGAGCCGCCACCCACTTCTTTCCAATTGATGTCGATAGACAACTCATTTGCCGCTTCTTCCACCAATGCCATTAAGTGCTCTGTTTGCTGACTTGGCACCATAGAAGGTTTGTAAGCTTCACGAACCAACTCGATGCTAACGCCATCAACGAATGGTGTTTCCAGCATGCCGTTTAGCTTGCTATCAACCTCATCGTATTCTTCATTACTCCAGAAACGCACATCCACGATCGCTTCAGCGTGCTCAGGGACGATGTTTGCGCCGTTACCGCCAGACACAATACCCACGTTTAATGTGGTGCCAGATTCGAAGTTCGTCATGGCATTGATTGCGAGAATCCAGTTCGCCATCTCGGTAATTGCACTGCGGCCA
Organism: Vibrio sp. E14; assembly: GCF_020515785.1. Classification (NCBI taxonomy): domain Bacteria; kingdom Pseudomonadati; phylum Pseudomonadota; class Gammaproteobacteria; order Vibrionales; family Vibrionaceae; genus Vibrio; species Vibrio sp. E14. The sequence goes on along the minus strand of NZ_JAHPJI010000003.1, from coordinate 300,996 downwards.
TTTTCTGGCTCGTTGCCAGCGTGGGCCGCCACGCCGTTAAACGTGATTTTGTAACGCGCCATGCCTTTGCGCGCTTTGACTAAACCGCCGTCTGCACGTGCTGCTTCTGCCACCAATACGTTCTTCGCGTTTTTTGCAACAGATTGAATCCACTCGACCGAATCTAACGATCCGGTTTCTTCGTCTGGGTTCATGCAGATACAAATCGACAGTTTATCCAACACCGCTTGGTCGAGGTTACGCATCGCGTACACAATATTCAGCAAGCCAGATTTCATGTCCGAGACACCCGGACCGTACGCTTTTTCAGCGTCTTGAGACATAGGACGTAACTCAGCGGTACCGACAGGGAACACTGTATCCATGTGACCAATCAGCATCACGTCAACTTGCTCAGCCTCAGGCTTGTTTCGAACTTCAAGACCGATACCCGCTCTGCCACAGTCGATGCGTTTTACGCTCCAACCTGACATCGCTTGGTACTTCCCTTCAAATTGAGAAGCGATGGACTCAATGCCATCAGTGGTGTACGTGCCACAATCGACATTAATGAGAGGACGAAGTTCTTCGAGATATTCATTGAGAGAAAACTGCATGATTGCCCCCTAAACAAACAAGTTCATGACTAGCATTGCGCCAAATGCGTTCAATACGGAAATCGCAATCATAATTGGGATATAACGACCTTCAGTACCGATAGGTCCCATAATTCGACCCATGTACTGAACCTGTGAGCCCATTAGGTAAATTGCAGGTGCAAGAATCGCGATGTGCGTTCCATTCAAGATGCCTTGGTCAAACAATGTGATAACCACGCCAACTGCGCCGCCCATCGACATCCAAGCACCAATCAGCACCGCAGCCGCTTCACCTGGCAAACCAAAAACTGCCATTACTGGAGAAAATACCGAGCCCATCAAATCCAACGCGCCAGTAATCTGTAACGCTTTAATGATGACAAACGCCATAAGAACGTTAGGCACGGTTGATGTTGTCGCAATAACCCAGCCTTTTTTAGCGCCTTCAACGAAAATATCCGTCACCATCGGCTTACTTGCTTTTACGTCACTCATTACGCCGTCTCCTCTTTTAAGTTCTCAGATTTGTTTTGATCTTGCTTGTCTTCTTTACCTTCTGTGATGTTTAGGTAGATACGGAATAAGTTCGCGCCCACAATTTTAAATAAGAACATCACCACAACCGCCAAACCAATAGAAGACGTTACGGCAAGCGAACCATCCGCCATCGTCAGCGTAAACAGCACCGCACCTGAGGAAAAAAAGTTAACAATGGTGGCACCAGCGGTGAACTGGAACATAGTGAACACATCGGTTTCGCGTTTGGTAAGATGGCCTTCATCTTTAAGCTGACGAGTCATCGCCGCACCTGCATCGGTACTTTGCAGAGAAGCAATCAGAGCCAAACCAGAGTTGCCCGGAATACCCATAATTGGACGAAGAAGCGGCGTTAACAGTTTGCGTGCCGCTTCTAGTGCGCCATAGTGCTCAAGTACATTGATCATACCCAGTGCGAACATAACGGTAGGAATCAAAGTAAGTGCAAAAATGAAACCGTCACGTGCACCGCTACCACCAGTACCACGAAGCGACGTTGTTGCAACTTGCACACCGTCAGCCGTTTCGGTGACACCATAAGCCACCTTGCCGAAAGAGCCATTCAACGTGGTGAAATCAAATACGCCATACCATTCGTTCGATTGCATGAGACCAGAAAAGAAGACGACCGCAAACGCCAGTGCAACGTAGCACCCCAGCGTAACCTTGCGCTCGGTTTGAACAGGATTTTTCATAACATTACCTACACATGTGGGACAGGACACATATGTTCACTCGAATAAAGTGCTAGAGAGATGATCAAAATCAATCCGCCTGCCGAACATTCTAGCGACTCAGTTATGAAGTTTTGTTTTATGATTTTAATCACATTTGAAAGATAATAAAAATTTGTGCTAACAATTAGGTATATTAATCTATATCGATACCTCTGGACTTCTTCATCAATCAGACCAATGATTCCAACGAATATTGCTTTCTACAACATTCATGACGTACTTCATACTTTGGCATTGAGGCGATATCGATTAACTCGAAAGTAACATTCCATAATGAAATTTAGGTTAGGATTGTCCGGTCATATGCAAACGGCATAAACCAGAATCAACAGGACTAGGCAGCCCATTGTTACGCTCACAACCTAAAATAGCCAAGTGGACACTCGCCCTCGTGTTTTGGGTGGTGATGGTATGTTTAAGCCAAAATTCCGGCTTCTCGAAAAGCTGCCCTAAGGCTCACCAAATACAGAGTCAGCAAGATGAAAGCGTGAATTTATCACCATCTTGCGACCTTTCAGAGAAGCTGGTTCAAGCGTACCAACACCAGTTGGACCATATTCTTATTCCATTTTTTCTGTTTGCTTTGATTGTGGCGCTGCCGATGGCATCCACAGCAATTCATTATCTGGAATACACAGAACCGATACCGGAAAAGTGTCGGGTTCACCTAAAACTTTGTGTGTTTAGAGAATAAACCTAGCAAGGCGAGAGACCTTCTCGCCTGACTTTTTTACGTATTTTATTCACTTCACATAACAAACAACGAAATCTAAAAGTTTTAGGAAATATTATGACATTCACTCGTACACTTTTGACGTTAATGATGGCTATCGTACCTGCCGTATCTTTCGCATCAGAAAAGACCGCAGAACAAAAGCTAGAGGAAGTTACTCAGATACTAAAAGAGAATCCTCAAATTCTTGATTCATTGCACCAAAACCTTCAAGAGTACATTGCGTATCAACAGTCATTTGGAGACACCTTGAAGGAGGTTCGTCACTATCTAAGTGATGGCAAACATTCCTCTTTTGGAGCTGAAAACCCTAAGTTAACCATTATTAACGTAACGGACTACAGTTGCCCTTTTTGTAAACGTTTAGAAGGAGAACTGGTCAAAGTTGGCAAAGAATATCCGCAGATAAAAGTGCTTAACCTCAATGTCTCTTTTAAAGAACAATACGAGAAAAACGGCTACAACTCGGCAAGTTACGCATTAAATGTTTGGCAAAACCAGCGAGATAAGTACGAACAAGTGCATGAGTTACTGGTGAAAAAACCGGGCGCACATGATGCACGTTCGTTAAAACAAATCGCGAAAAAAACGGGGACAGAAGCGCAGCTTGTCGACGACAAAGAGACCAAAGCACTGCTTGATAAGAACTATCAGTATTTCACGCAACTTGGTTTACGCGGCACGCCTGCGTTGATCATTAATGATCAAGTTATTCCTGGCTATGTGCCGTTTGACGAGCTAGAAAAAGTCATCGACCAAGAACTGGCGAACTAAAACAACAAAGCCCTTCCTTGATAACTCAAGGAAGGGCTTTTTATTTATCGACATAAAGAGCGTTTAGTTACTTATCACGTCCTACAAACGCCACGACGACTTTGTCATTGCCAAGCGAACGAGAGAAAACGTACGCACCTTCCTGTTCAATCACTCGATGCTGACCTGCGCCAATGGCAGGGTGTGCTTGACGGAACTGACCAAGGGTTTGCCAATGTTTGAGCAGCGCTTGCTTCTCATCCGATAGTTTCCAAACCATGTCTGAACGTGTGCCTTGGTGGAAATCATCCGCGTAAGGACCAATGTTACGACCTACTTCATCACCATAATAAACCTGAACCGCACCTGGGCTAAGAAGCAATGCGTTCGCCGCGTTACGTTGCATGCCGTAATCTTTAAAACGTGAGAAAAACAACTCCGTATCGTGAGAAGACATGTAACTGACTGGGTTGAAGTCTTTCTCGTTAGCGATAGTTTCCGCATAGCTTTGGTAAGTGTCTGCCATTTGGCTAAAGCACGCCGCGCCTTTGTCTAGCTTCTTCTGCATATCGAAGTTGATCAACGCGTCAAAACCATCATCGAAATAAGGGCTGCGATACGCGGTGTGTCCCCAGACTTCGCCCATCATCCAGAACGGCTGACCTGATTTGCCATTTTCTTTACGCCACTGTTCAAGACTGCTTGATGCCTCTTCTTTCAAGCGTTTCCACACATCACCTTCAACGTGCTTCACCGTATCGACGCGATAGCCATCAATGCCAAAGCGTTTCACCCAATCAGTTTGCCACTCAATTAGATAATCCGAGACGGTGTAATTGTCACGCGCCTTTACGCGAGTACCAGGGTTATCCAATAACCATTGCGCTGGCTTCACGGTTTTGTCTGATTCGGTGATAAAGTCAGGCAAACCCGCCAATGACATGGTGATGTCGCTACTGCCCGGAGCTGGGTAACCTGGCAAGCCGGTTCTTACCCAATCGCCGCCCCACCATTTAGCCCAGTTCGGACTCTGATAATCAATATTCTGGTGATAGCTATGCCAATTTTCACCCGCTTTTGGTTGCCAGTCGCCCCATTTCTTGGGCAGCTCGGCATTAGATTTTAACACCTCAATACCGTCAAATTGCAAATCGGCTAACGTTGAGTAACCAGTGTGGTTGATTACTGCGTCCATCAAGACTTTAAGGCCACGCTTATGCGCCTCTTCCACCAGCGTTTTTAAATCTTCTTCGTTACCGAAGTTCTCATCAATCTTTGTGAAGTCACGCGTCCAGTAACCGTGGTAAGCGTAGAATGGGAATGAGCCGCTATCGCCGCCACCCACAAAACCATGTACTTGCTCAACGATTGGCGACAACCAAATCGCGTCTGTACCTAGGCTCTTAATGTAATCCAGTTTTTCAATCACGCCTTTAAGGTCACCGCCGTGGAAAGTACCGATCTCTTCTTTGCCGTCTTTCTTGCGTCCATAGCTGTTGTCATTGCTCGTATCGGCATTGTTGAAACGGTCAACCATCACGAAGTAAATGTTCGCATTTCGGTAATCAAATGGCACCGCGTCTTTGGTTTTCTTCACTGGCTCTAGTAGCACCAAACCGCCTGAGTCTTTACTTGGCGTCAACGATACTTGCTGATCTTTCACTTCAACCATTTGATCTGAATAAGCATCGCGTAACTTGGTGCCTTCAGGAAAGCTATCCCCCAGAGCGATCGTCACTTCGCCGCCTTGGTAAACCTCACATTGCACTTGTGGAATTGGGCGTTTGAACTCACTCTTGGCGGCTTTCTTAGGTTTGCGCTTAAAGCGCAGTGTTTTCGCTTCCGCATCAAAAGCGAAAGAGTAATCGCCGGTAAAGCGGATTTTTAACGGTAGTTCCGTTGGTTTTCCGCAGTTCAGCGCAAGAGGTTTGTTGAACTTCACTTTCTGACCATCGGGTGCAACGCAGTCACCTTCAACGCCCGTGATTTTTAGCGTGTATCCGTCTTTGGTTAGAGGCACAACCAAAGGCTGTTCTGCACTTAATGGGAAGTCACGGCTGTTGGTCGTGGTAGAAATGGTGATGTTAGGCTCGGCGATGGTACTTGCCGACGCAAGCAGTAAGGTAGTGGTAATCAGGTTCAGTTTCATCGTTCAGTCCATTGGCAGCACATGGTAACCATGCACATTTATTAGTTTTATTCACACTAATTGTGCCTAGATAAGAAACTGAACACATCATTCTAACTGCCTACGCCCCAAAGGTTGTGACGCTTCACATTTTATTGATATAGGGGCGTAGTTCTATTTAAGCGCAATGGATTGAGGGACTTAAAGTTGCACGCTGCCAAGATTGCTCATTTGGTTCATCGCCCATCTTGTGCGGCGAGCAGTGTAATCACTTTGCGGATAGACTTTGATTCGATATGGGTTTGGCAACACCACGGCTAAACGCGCTGCTTGCCACTTCGAGAGTTCCTTTGCACTGACACCAAAATAATTCTGCGCCGCTGCTTCAGCACCGTAAATACCGGGACCAAATTCAACCACATTTAGATACACTTCGAGAATGCGCTCTTTGCTCCACATCAGCTCCATTAGCAAGGCAAAGTAAAGCTCGTAAGCCTTGCGAACGTAGGAGCGAGAAGGAAACAAAAACACATTTTTCGCAGCTTGTTGGGTAATGGTGCTCGCGCCTCTCGACGGACCATTACCATCTGCCTCGGAAATCACGTCGAATAGCGATTCGAAATCGACACCATAATGATGAGGGAATTTTTGGTCTTCGGTCGCAATCACCGCTAACTGCATATTTTTTGAAATACGCGACAAGGATACCCACTCGTGTTGGCTGCTATCTGGATAGTTCTTTGGTGGCACAACAATGCGGCTTAACTTCCATCCCCATATTGGTGGATCGACATATTTCACCACACCAACCAAAACGATTGGGGCAATCAGTAATATCAACACCATTTTAAATAGAAATGACTTAAGCCTTTTCAACATGAGTGGTTCCCCAATGCATTAGCGATTGATGATAAACAAACCAGCGAGCTTGCCTGATTCAATCAGGAACAACAAGTTTTTGAGGTAAAAAACAGGTCAAAAAAAGCCCGATTTACAATGTAAAACGGGCTTAGAATTTGATTATACTGAATTATTTATTCAGCTTGTAGAACACGGTTGAAAGTGGTGGTAAACGAAGCTCAAGTGATTGAGGCAGTGATTCACTTTCGACTTTTTCCGTTTTCACACTAGTCAGCACTTTAAAATCGCTGCCGCCGTATTTGCTGTCGTCCGTGTTCAGCAGTAGTTCGTATTGACCTGCATTTGGAACACCTAAACGGAAACGCTCGTGTGGTACGGGCGTAAAGTTGGTGATGATGAGAATACGCTCACCCTCTTTACTGATACGCTCGTGCGCTAGGATGCTTGCATCTGCCTCGTCTTGTAGACGCCACTCAAAACCAGCAGGAACACAATCTTGATCGTGCATCGCCGCTTCATTGCGGTACAAGTGGTTCAAATCGCGCATCAGCTTTTGAACGCCTTGATGACGTTCGTATTCCAGCAAGAACCATTGCAACTGATCATCGTGGTTCCACTCCGCCGTTTGGCCGATTTCCGCGCCCATGAAGTTCAGCTTTTTGCCCGGTTGACCATACATATAACCGTAGTATGCACGTAGGTTTGCGGTTTGCTGCCATTCATCACCTGGCATCTTGTTATGGATAGAGCCTTTTCCGTACACCACCTCATCGTGAGAGAGAGACAAGACGTAGTTTTCGCTGTGCGCATAAACCAGCGGGAATGTGATGGTATTGTGGTGGTATTTGCGGTGAACAGGATCTTCTTTGATGTATGAAAGACTGTCGTGCATCCACCCCATATTCCACTTGAAGCCAAAACCTAACCCCCCCATAAAGGTTGGCGCAGACACCCCCGGAAACGCCGTTGACTCTTCCGCTATCGTCATCGCATTCGGGAAGTGCTTGTACACTTCTTCGTTCATCCATTTTAAGGTTGCGATTGCGTCGTAGTTTTCGTTGCCACCGTCGACGTTCGGTACCCACTGATCGTGGCTACGTGAATAATCGAGATAGAGCATCGACGCGACTGCGTCCACGCGAATGCCATCAATATGGAATTGTTCAAACCAGTACAGCGCATTCGATACAAGGAAGCGACGCACATGTTCACGGCCTAAATCGTAGATGTATGAGTTCCAATCTTGGTGCCAACCGCGACGCGGATCCGGGTCGTGGAACAGAGGCGTACCATCAAAGTTCGCTAAGCCATGATCATCCGATGGGAAGTGCGCCGGAACCCAATCCAGCACTACACCGATACCAGCTTGGTGACACGCATCCACGAAGAATTTGAAATCATCAGGTGAGCCAAAACGGCTGGTTGGCGCAAACAAGCCAACGGGTTGATAGCCCCATGAACCGTAGAATGGATGCTCAGACACAGGCATCAGCTCAACGTGGGTGTAGCCCATATCCACAAGGTATGGCACCAACTGTTCCGCGAGTTCGCGGTAGTTGAGGAAATCACCTTTCTCGTTGCGCTTCCATGACCCAGCATGCAGCTCATAAAATGATAACGCTTCATCACGCTTTTGCGTCACTGCGCGATTTTGCCATTTGGCATCTTGCCATTGGTAACGCTTGTGATCGTAAGTAATGGACGCGAACGATGGGTACTGCTCAGAGTAAAAACCCCAAGGGTCTTGTTTGTGTGGCAGCCCTTCCCCATTTGGCCCTTTGAGCTCAAATTTGTACTGAACGCCTTCTTCTAAGCCAGGAATGAACAAACCCCAAATGCCATAATCTAAACGTTGCATTGGGTGACGACGACCGTCCCATTGGTTGAAGCAACCCACAAGGCTAACAGCCGATGCATGCGGTGCGTAGACAAGGAAGCGAACACCGGAGATGTTTTCACCGCCACGTTCTAGCGTGACAAAGTGTGCGCCCATATAGTGATACATGTCTTTGGGCGTATGCAGATGCTCGTACTCTTGGTAAATATTGTGGTACTGGTACGGGTCATCAATAATTTGTTCAACACCATTCCAATCGACCGCCAAACGGTAGTGGGTCAGGTGTAAATCGCGTTGTTCTTTTAAGATAAAACCGCTGTCACCATCACGCTCAAGCGCCACACGAGGTTCGCCATTAACAAGCAGTTCAACCTTGTTTGCGCCCGGCATCCACACTCGCAGCGATCCTTCACCATCATCAATGAATGGCCCCAACGCCGAAAGTGGGTCTGAGTAAGCCGCCTCAGCAAGCAGTTCATATGCGCGTTCGTGTTGTTTCTTTATTTTCTTGGTTTTGGTGGTTTTCAAATCTTTCTCCCTAGAGCCAATATCCTTTTCAAGACCAGAAATCTGAATCAAACATCGGTTTCTCCACAGCCAACGTTGTGAACTCACAAAAGACTTCGCTTAAAACATGTATGCATCAAGCGATGTCAAAAACAAAAAATGCCCGCTATTGTCGCGGGCATAATAACGGTACTTCATCCTAACGGATTGTGTTTTCGGAATGAGTGACCTAGACGGAACTTTCGTACCTCTGAGCTAACAAAATTGGTAATCCGCTCATTCATCTACGTCACTCTACGCATCTTATTTGCTCGCCTGTGCGCGAACTTCAGTGAGGCGTTTAGAAATGCGATTCACATCTTCACGGCTGAAGATTTCATCTAGGTTCATCGACAGCTTACGACGCCAGTTTGGATACTCATCCACCGTGCCAGGAATGTTGACCGGTTGATCCATTTCTAGCCAGTCTTCAAGCTGAACGCTAAGCAATGCAGAGTCACCCGCTGCTACGTGCAGTTGCAGCGCTTCGCTTAGGTACGAGTCCATCGGTACGTACTGAGCATCATGACCAATGCCTTCTGGTAAATAACCGTGCCAGCGAACGCTGTCTAAGATGCCTTGCTTGCACTTCAAGCGATCAGCAAATAAGCCTTCCAACTGTTTTTCATCTGGGTACAGGCCAATCTCACGACCCATTTTCAAATCGTCGCAGTGCCAGAAACCACGCAGGGTTGGCATGTCATGCGTACACAGTGCCGCCATCGATTGCTCTGCGTAGTGCTTCGGAGAAATGAACCCACCGTCTTCTTTCGAAGTTTCGAAGAAGAACACTTTGTATGAGTGCACACCTGCATCACGAAGGATATCGACGATTTCATCTGGCACAGTACCTAAGTCTTCACCAATCACAGAGCACTGATGACGGTGCGACTCAAGCGCTAGGATTGCGAGCATATCTTCCACTGGGTAGTACAAGTAAGCGCCTTCTGTCGCTTTCTCGCCTTTTGGAATCCACCAAAGGCGAAGCAGGCCAAGTACGTGGTCGATACGCAGTGCACCACAGTGCTTCATGTTGGCACGTAACAACTTGATGTACGCGTCGTAACCCGTCGCTTCTAAAACTTGAGGGTTAAGCGGTGGCAGACCCCAGTTTTGACCCAGAGGACCAAGTACATCCGGCGGCGCACCGATGCTGGCGTCTAACACTAAGTTACCGTCGTCGGCCCAAGTTTCACTACCTGAGTCGGCAACACCGACAGCAAGGTCGCGGTACAAGCCCACAGCCATGCCTTTTTCTTCTGCCAGTGACTGCGCTTCTTTGATTTGATCGTCTGCGATCCACTGTAGGTACATGTACAAGTGAACGCGGTCTTGGTTGTCTTTGATGTATTTCTGAGTACCGGCTGCGTCGAATGTGCGGTATTTCTCAGGGAATACAGGCCAACCCCACATGTTTGAATCTTCTGCGTGTAAATCAGCATGAAGCGCATCGAATGCAGCTTGGTGTAACAAGCTGTCGCCACCTTTTTCTACAAAGTCCAAGAATGCACGAGCGCGGTCGGTGTTTTTGTCTAAATGGCGAGCTTTAAACTCACTAAACAGCAGCGGAAGAACGCTCATTTTCAGTTGCGAAACTTCTGTGTAGTTCACCCAATGAGAGTCACGTGCTTTTTGTAGACGCTGTTGAAACTCTGCACTGCCAACACGTTGCTGAGCTTCAGCACTCAGTGCGAATTCAGGTACAGAACTTACGTCGATGTACATGATATTCAACCAACGACGAGAAGACGGGCTGTATGGGCTCGCGCCTTCTGGGTTCGCTGGGAACAGTGAGTGAATCGGGTTCAAACCAATGAAGTCACCGCCACGAGAAGCGATATCGCTCACCAACTGTTTTAGGTCACCAAAATCACCGATACCCCAGTTGTGCTGAGTACGCAGTGTGTAAAGCTGGATACTAGGACCCCATAGCTTTTTATGTTGGTTTAGATCGTCTTGTTTGAAACACGCTTTCGGCGTGATGATCAATGACATCTCGTAAGGCGTTTTACGACGCTTACGGCTGACAATCAATTTGTGATAACCCCAAGCCAAGTTCTTTGGCAATGCAAACACTAGAGGGCCACCCTCAGCACGCTCATCACGAACAATTTGGGACTGAAGATAGCCTTCAAGTACCTCTCCTTGTTCTGTTTCTAAACGCCAGCTGAATTCACTCTCACGAGCACTCGTACCTAGGTTTAGTTCCACTTCGACTGGTTCGCCGTCGCGTAAAACAAGAACAGGGGCTAGTACGTCTTTTTTATGTTTCTTTTCAGCAGAAGCCAATAGTTTTTCATCGCTGCTAGTATCGTAGCCAAGCGAAGCGAGCAAGCGGCGTAGCGTCTCCTCAGACACTTTTGCCTCATCTCCCCAAGCACTGACATAGCTATCAGCCAATCTCGCCATTTCCGCGACTTTCTTTAATGCTGTTTGTTCTTTCATCGCTTTCTCCGAAGGTAATACCAACACCTTCCATGTAGGGTTTTATTGTTATCAATAACTTCTTTTGGAAAATGACCAAAGGTAGCGCTTGGCTACCTTGGTCTTAACTCTGTTCTATTAACGGTGAACCGCTTTTAGTTTCCAGATGTTGTTCACATAGTCGCGAATTGAGCGATCTGAGGTGAACTTGCCGACAAGGGCGGTATTAAGAATGGCTTTCTTCGCCCAGCCAGCTTGGTCTTTGTATTGTTCGCTCATGTCTTCGTGCGCTTTCACGTAAGATGCGAAGTCCGCAAGACATAAGTACGGGTCACCACCATCTAGTAGGCTGTCGTACGTTGCACGCAGTAAGCCTGGTTGACCTGGAGTGAATTCTTCACCCAGTAGTAGGTCCATAGACGCTTTGAGTAGATGATCCGCATTGTAGTAATCAAATGGGTTGTAACCTTGAGCTTTCAGCGCTTTCACACCTTCAACGTCTAGACCGAAGATGTAGATGTTCTCATCGCCTACTTCTTCACGAATCTCAACGTTAGCACCATCCATCGTACCGATCGTTAGGGCACCGTTAAGCGCCATCTTCATGTTACCAGTACCTGATGCTTCTTTACCCGCAAGTGAAATTTGTTGTGATACGTCCGCCGCAGGAATAATAATTTCAGCCATGCTCACGCGGTAATCAGGAATGAAGACCACTTTCAGCTTGTTGCCGATGCGAGGGTCGCTGTTCACTTTCTCAGCAATTTTGTTAATAGCGAAAATGATTTCTTTCGCTAGGTGGTAACCCGGTGCCGCTTTCGCTGCGAAGAACACAACGCGAGGCACACATTCGAAGCCTGGTTCGTTAATAATGCGATGGTACAGAGACAGTACGTGTAGAAGGTCTAAGTGCTGACGCTTGTACTCGTGCAGACGCTTGATTTGAACATCGAAGATCGCATTAGTATCGAGTTCGATACCCATGTTCTCTTTCACCCAGTTAGCTAGGCGTTCTTTGTTCTCTTTCTTCACTGCCATGAATTCTTTCTGGAATTTCTCGTCAGTGGCGTACTTAGCGATGCCTTCTAGTTGCTCTAGTTTCGCTGGCCATTCTGGACCGACTTTCTCTGTGATTAGCTTAGAAAGACCTGGGTTACAGAACTTCAACCAACGACGTGGCGTAATACCGTTCGTTACGTTGTGTAGACGTGTTGGGTACATTTCGTGGAACTCTGGGAATAGGTCTTTCTTAACCAATTCAGAGTGAAGTGCCGCTACACCGTTTACTGCGTATGAGCCAATTACACATAGGTTTGCCATGCGAACCATGCGGTGGAAACCTTCTTCGATGATAGAAAGCTTCTGTTGTTTTGCGACATCACCCGGCCACATTGCACGTACGTCTTGTAGGAAGCGGTGGTTGATCTCGTAAATGATCTCCATGTGACGTGGTAGTAGGTGCTGAATTAGCGACTCCGGCCATGTCTCTAGTGCTTCTGGAAGTAGCGTGTGGTTTGTGTACGCGAAGGTTTGAGAGCTGATTTCCCAAGCCGCTTCCCAAGTTAGACCTTTTTCGTCCATCAGGATGCGCATTAGCTCAGGAATCGCAATCGTTGGGTGCGTATCGTTAAGCTGGATAGTCTCTTGCTTCGGTAGATCCGCTAGCGAGTAGCCAGCTGCTTCGTGGCGACGTAGGATGTCACGTACAGACGCAGCTGAGTGGAAGTACTGTTGCATTAGACGAAGTGTTTTACCTTTCTCGTGGTTGTCATTCGGGTAAAGCACTTTAGTGATGTTGCCTGCGTCGATCAGTGCGTGCTGCGCTTCGAAGTAGTCACCGTTGTTAAAACTTGCTAGCGAGAACGGTGCAATTGCCTGACATTCCCAAAGACGTAGCGGGTAAACCGTGTCTGATTCGTAACCTACGATTGGTAGATCCCAAGGCATTGCTCTTACAGACATGCCAGGAACCCATTTGCGAACTTCTTTACCGTTCTCGTTAACCACTTCAACGTGACCGTAGAAACCGATCTCTTGTGCAAGTTCTGGACGAGCAATTTCCCAAGGGTAGCCTTCTACACCACGCCATGCGTCAGGTGCTTCTTGCTGGCGACCATCTTTGAAAGACTGTTTGAACAAACCGTATTCGTAGTGCAAGCCGTAACCGACGGTTGGGAATTCTTGTGCCGCACATGAATCCATGAAACATGCCGCTAGACGACCAAGACCACCGTTACCCAATGATGGGTCACGTTCTTCTTCTAGCAGGTCAGTTAGGTTGTAACCCAGTTCAGCCATTGCTTCTGTTACTTGTTCGTACAGACCCATGCTGATTAGGTTGTTACCCGTCAAACGACCGATAAGGAACTCTAGAGAAAGGTAGTTAACGCTCTTCGCACTTTTAATGCGTGGATCTTCTTCAGTAGCAAGCAAATCTAAAGTAGTGAACTCAGCCAGTGCATGACCCATTGCTAGGTACCAAGCGCGGCTGTCTGCGTTTTCAATCGTGTGAGCGTAAGTTACAGATAGGTGTTTCTTTACGCTTTCTTGGAACGACTTCTTGTCAAATTGTTTTTGTTGAGTAGGTTTCATTACGAAATTCTCACGTCTTTTGGTAATTCATCTGCCATACATCGTGCATTTACCTCTGTGAATAAACATCCTCCTAATTCTCCTCCTTTGAAGGAGGAGGGCTGAGGGCGTAGAGGAGGTACCATTGCTAGGTTAGTGATCCAAATCTCAACAAAGTGAGCTTTGCTCCAGTTCTTAGTGATTTTGATCACAATGGAATATGAGAAAGGTTAAAACCCGTTCATGACGCTTTTTATAGCCCACTCATCTGATGATGTGAAAATTGTAATATTGGTCACATTAACTTGGTTAACATGGAAAGATTTTTCATAATCGATGTGCAACGAGATCTTAATACACTCGACACAAAAGATATTTAAGTGACAAGAATCACAAATAAAGGGCGTAGTTGATGGTAAATCCATCAACCCTTGAGAATTAGGAAGTGGATCAAAGTAACGGACATTTCTGATGTCGTAACATCCCACACGGCTCACAGGATTGTACGCTTTCTATACAAACTAGAATTAGGCGGTGTGAGTTATTTCTAGTTTTCGCTAGCTTTTATATCTAAGTGATCGTATGGAATGGTTTTTCAGACGGATGCAAGCCCCAACAAGAGGCGACATCAACCGGCATTCAAGCAGTTTTTGATGCTGATGACATCATTCAGTAAGACGAAGCTTTCGAGGGGGCCTTACTGAAATGATCACGTCGCAATCACTTGGGTATACATAAATAAGGACATAATTACTAATGTGGATTCCATCTAAGCTTACTCGACCAGGACGCCTGCACAATGCCATCGTGCGCCCACGAGTGTTGGACTTACTACAGCAAGCGCCTTACTACAAATTGGTTTTATTCCGCTCCCCTGCAGGTTACGGAAAAACCACCATGGCAGCGCAGTGGCTATCCGATAAACCAAACGTCGGTTGGTACAGCATTGATGACAGCGATAACGACGGCTTTCGTTTTGTGAACTACCTGCTTCAAGCATTAAACAAAGCCACCAACTTCAGTTGCTCTAACGCACAAAAACTGGCGGAAAAACGCCAGATCTCTTCTCTACGTTCTTTATTCAGCGAAGTGTTCGCGGAAATGGCTGATTTTCATCAAGAGTGCTATGTGGTGCTTGATGACTATCACTTGATCACCAACGATGAAATTCATGAATCCATGCGTTTCTTCTTAAAACACATGCCAGACAACCTCACCGTTGTGGTAACAAGTCGTGCAGCGCCGCCTCTGGGTACTGCAAACTTACGTGTTCGTGATTTAATGATCGAAATCGGCAACGAGATGTTGGCGTTCGATACCGAAGAAACGACTCGTTTCTTTAATCAGCGTATTGCCGATGGCATCGACGAAGACATGGCAAACAGCCTCAGAACCTATGTGGAAGGTTGGCCATCGGCGATGCAGTTGATCGCGTTGCAAGCGCAACATCAAAACCGTACATTGGCACAAACCGTAGAGTCGGTATCGCAGTTCAATCACGCGCATTTGTGGGATTACCTGGTCGAAGAAGTATTTGACCTACTCGATCACGAAACTCGTCATTTCTTGATGCAAGTTTCCGTGCTTGACCATTTCAATGATGAGTTGGTGTTTGCCCTCACCCAACGCGAAGATGCGCTTGGTTTGATCGAATCATTAAACCGCTACGGCTTATTCATTTACCCGCTCGAAGGGGAGCAAAACTGGTTCCGATTCCATAACTTATTTGGTGAGTTTTTGTCTCATGAGCGCCAAGCGCGTATTCCTCAGCAAGAAAAAGATCTCCACCGCAATGCAGCTGTTGCCTGGTTACAACAAAAAGCACCGCACCAAGCGATTCACCATGCACAAAAGTCGAACGATAAAGACTTGGTGGTAGAAATTCTAAACGAATTCGGCTGGCAGATGTTTAACCAAGGCGAGCTCAGCACACTGGAAAGCTCAATTAATAAGTTGGATGCTGAGCTTCTGTTCAGCCACCCAAAACTTACAATGCTCCGAGCTTGGTTGGCTCAAAGTCAACACCGTTATAACCAAGTAGGCCACTTGCTTGAAGAAGCGGAAGAGGAGCATAAAAAGCGTAACATTGAGTTAGATATTCATTATCAAGGTCAAGCAAACGCGCTGCTTGCTCAAGTGGCTATCAACAGCAACCAGCCAGAGAAAGCACTCGAATTAGCGGAGCTAGCACTTAGCCAACTTGATAACACGATTTACCGTAGCCGCATTGTGGCAACTTCGGTTGTTGGCGAAGTTAACCACGTGCTAGGTAAACTCGACCGCGCGTTACCGATGATGCAACAAACCGAAAAATTGGCGCGTCAGTACCAAGTTTACCACCAAGCGTTATGGGCGATTTTACAACAAAGCGAGATTTTGATTGCGCAAGGTTACGTACAAGCCGCCTTTGAGCTGCAAGATTCCGCATTCCGCCTGATTGAAGATCAGCAACTTCAACATGTTCCTCTGCACGAGTTTTTGCTGCGTATTCGAGCGCAAGTGCTTTGGTGCTGGAACCGACTTGATGAAGCAGAAGAATGTGCCTACCGAGGTCTACAAATTCTCGAAAACCATTCGCCAAGTAAGCACTTACACAGCTACTCGATGCTGGCGCGTATTGCGGTTGGCCGTGGCGAGCTAGACAAAGCCGGTAAATTCATTGAGCACATTCAACATTTGATGAAGCAGTCGACTTACCACGTAGATTGGACAGCAAACGCCTCACTATCGTTGATCCTGTTTTGGCAAGCGCGCGGGAATACCGATGCAATGCAAGAATGGCTCAACACTGCAGTTCGTCCTGAATCGGCATGCAACCACTTTTCACAATTGCAATGGCGCAACATTGCACGAGCGCACATCAACTTAGGTCAATATATCGAAGCGCGCGCAGCATTGGATTTCCTCCAAAGTGAAGCTCGTCGAACCAACCTGATCACAGATACTAATCGCAACTTAGTGGTCGAAGCAGTGTTTGCTGCTCGCCAAAAAGACGAAGAGCAAGCAAAAGCATTACTAAAAGAAGCGTTAGTGATGACAAACCAGACGGGGATGGTAGGTAATTTCCTCATTGATGGCGCCACCATTGGCGGGCTACTGGAGAAGTTAAGCCTACGCCATGAGTTAGGCGATCTAGAACGTCACCGCGCTCAACAATTGATGAAGGATATTTCGTCCAATCAGCGCAGCCGCTCTATTCACTTTGATGAAGACTTCATTGAGAAGCTGGTAAACCACCCTAACGTACCTGAACTGGTTCGCACAAGCCCACTGACTCAACGTGAGTGGCAGGTGCTTGGTTTGATTTATTCTGGTTTCAGTAATGAGCAAATCGCGCAAGAGCTTGATGTGGCAGGCACCACGATTAAAACCCACATTCGCAACTTGTACCAAAAGCTCAATATCGCCAATCGTAAAGAGGCCATTGTGACAGCTGAAAATTTACTCCAGTTGATGGGGTACTGATCAGCTCAAGAAAACAGATTAAAACCTAAAGTGAAATACAAGGGGTTGGCGTGATGCGTCAGCCCTTTTTTATGAGTCTAGAACGAGGGAAGTGCAATTTGCAAAGCACGTAAGCAACGTTGTTCATATAAAAAAAATAGCCAACCGCAATAATCGCGATTGGCTTATATTTAGTGTGAACAAATTGTATTCACTAACAACGTCAGTTGGCTAGGTGACCCTCGGCTTAAGAAGGGTCGAGCAGTATTATGCATTAATCATGCCAAAATGCAAAGACTTATTTTTGGGCACAGGATCTCATATAAAGTGAATTTGTCTATATAAAATATAGCAAAACGCAAATTAAATTATCAAATTGCATTTGCATAATGCAACAAACGTAGCCATTGATAGTACAGTTAATCATCTCAATAATGTAAACCAAATATTAAGATATCGTTGTATTTGAATCACCTCATAACCTGTAACAAAAATAAGCAATTACTTGGATATACAACCCAGTAGCTACAGCACTATTTCATACTTTTTTCGTCGCAATGTTTGTATACTCTGTGCCATCGAAACGACTTAGCATTAGAGCAATGAACTACTTAATTACTTTCTTCAAAGGAATCGCCATGGGCGCAGCAGATGTTGTTCCTGGCGTATCAGGCGGCACCATCGCGTTTATCACCGGCATTTACGATACGCTGCTTGAGAGCATTCGACGCATTAACCCATCACTTTTCTCTATTTGGCGAAAAAAAGGGGTTAAAGCCGCCTTTAATCACATCAACGGTTTCTTCCTTATCGCTCTGTTTGCCGGTATTTTCACCAGCATTGCTACGCTAGCAAAGTTGATCACTTGGCTTCTTGACACACACCCGATCCCACTTTGGTCATTTTTCTTTGGTCTGATTTTGGTATCGGTCTATCACATTATTCGTCAGGTTGAACAACGTGATCTTATCCGCTTTGTGACTCTACTTGTTGGTGTCGGGTTTGCTTACAGCATCACCGTGCTTAAACCTCTGCACATGGAACCAACAGCCATTAACACATTGTTCGCTGGGGCTATCGCGATTTGCGCGATGATCTTACCGGGCATCTCTGGCAGCTTTATCTTGTTATTGATTGGGATGTATGCGCCAGTATTAGCCGCCGTGAAAGGCTTCCAAGTCGATACATTGGCGCTGTTTTTGTCAGGTTGTGTGATTGGTTTGCTGTCCTTTTCGCATCTATTGTCGTGGTTACTACGCAAGTTCCGCGATTTCACTCTGATGTTTTTGACTGGATTAATGATTGGTACGTTGCCAAAGATTTGGCCTTGGAAAGAAACCATCACTTGGCGCACCAATTCAAAGGGTGAGCAAGTGCCCTTGCTACAGCACAACCTATCACCATTTGAATTTGAACACGTGACGTCACAACCTTCTCAGTTAGTGCTTGCCGTTGTGATGATGCTTGCTGCCATTGTGCTGGTTTTGAGCCTCGAAAAATTTGCAGATTCAGACAAGTAACTGCGGTATCGAATCAATACGGAATCAACAAACAAGAACGGAGCCAATTGGCTTCGTTCTTGTTTGTTGGCAAAGAGAAAATCATCGCAATTGAAAATCTTTATGGGCTTGATTCAACAACCCCTACACCGCGCGGTTATTTTGATCTCTGTCATCGAGGCACAACGCACAATTTATCTAGGCCATGAGTTGGCGAATGACGCTTCTGTGCTACGATGCAGGTAATGTTAAGTGATAAATGCTGAACCTTAATGAAAGTGTTACAAATCGCCGCTGTTTCAGCCGCACTGGTTGCGGGATTTTATGCCCCAACTTTACTAAAAAGCTTTTCTTCATCCACTCCGATCAAACCGATAGATGAGTATTGCTTTCTCTCTACTGCCTCGTGCGTTCAAGAGAATGTTACGATGACGCTCAACGCAGATACTGCTCAACCCTTGGTCCCTACTACTCTGAATGTTGAGTGGCACACAAGCGATGCTGAGCAACTCGTCCTAAGCCTTTCAGGAAGAGAAATGGAGATGGGAGAACCCAAGTTTTTACTGAAGCAAGTCGCTCCCGGTCGATATCAAGGTGACATCATTCTGCCGGTTTGCACTCAAGACGCCATGACCTGGGTTGGTGAACTCAGTGATGGAGAGAGTACCGTTTACCCTGCTATAAAAATGCAAAGATAAGGAATCGTTATGAGCCGCAATTGGTCCCTATTTCTCGTAGTTGCTTTCGCCCTCGGGTTTGGCGTAAAAAGCTATTTAGATAATCAGAAAACGAAGCCAGAGCAAGTGGATAGTTCCACCTCTCAACAAACGGTATTGTTTGGGGAAAATAACCAAGCCGTCAATATCTTCGATGTGAATGACCCTCGCATTCGAGTCGTCTATTTTGGTTTTACTCGCTGCCCAGATGTTTGCCCAACTTCGCTTGCTATGCTGGCAGGAGCCCTAAATCAGATCGATGAAGCGCAAAAAGCGCAACTGCGCCCAATGTTCATTTCTTTAGATCCAGAGCGTGATGAGGCCGATGCCTCGGCGAAATATGCCCATTACTTCCATCCAATGATTGAAGGCCTATCGGCACCGCTTGATGTAACCACACCTTTGGCACACAACTATGGTGTTATTTTCCGCAAAACCGAATTGGAAGGCTCGGAGCTCAAATACACGCTTGATCACAGCTCTTACTTTTACTTCTTGAAGCCGGATGGCACGTTAATCACCAAGGTACCGCATACACTCTCGCCGGCACCGATTGTTGAAGCCATTTCAAAACTGACGACTGAAGGCTCCTCAAATGACAGTTAAGTCAGTGCTGAAACAGTTTTTCAGTTTCCTAACTCAAACCAACCCCAATGTCGAACAAGACGTCGATACGATCATTGACGCCATTGGGGGGATAGAAAACCTGCTAGAAACTGGAGCATGCGCGACTCGGCTACGTCTTACCCTCAGAACGACGTCCATCATAGATAAAAATGCACTCAAAAATCATGGCGCACATGGCGTCGTGATACTGGATGAGCGTCATGTCCAAATCATATACGGCTTAAAAGCCAACACGTATTCGCAGATAATGGAAGAGCGCATCAACAAACAAAGCTAATATTTTCGCAGTATAGCTACCCTCTAAGATAAAGGGCGGCTATACTCTCTTGGCTTAATTAATTCACTTATTTATTAACCAACGAAGAGGACAAATGATGATTGTATTGAATAACACTAACTGGGCATCGCAAGGGTAACCCTAACCGCACCAATTGCGTGGCATAGCCACAATTCCCCTTCTCTGCCCGGTCTTCACCGGGGTCAACTCTATCCGAATTAGACCCTAATGCGATTTGTATTAAGGCGCTTTTTTGCGTCTGGGATAATTCAACAATGAATCAAACACATACTTTTTGTGACACATTAATTTCAACTTCAAACCCACTAAAACGATTGGGTTGGAAACCATTTTTTCAGCAACAACTGACACTAGACGATTACGACGACACTATCTTTGCACGTGTGATTGCGCATCACCGAAGTGGTTACCTATTGGCGACAGAAACGGGGCAAGTCCACCTCAATGCCCACCACTCTCTACCCAATATGACCGTCGGAGACTGGGTTATCTTAAATGACGATCAGCAATTTGTTCGCTTAC
This sequence comes from Vibrio sp. E14, assembly GCF_020515785.1. Classification (NCBI taxonomy): domain Bacteria; kingdom Pseudomonadati; phylum Pseudomonadota; class Gammaproteobacteria; order Vibrionales; family Vibrionaceae; genus Vibrio; species Vibrio sp. E14. The sequence continues at coordinate 280,185 of NZ_JAHPJI010000003.1, read as the reverse complement.
TGGATCGCTTGAGCCTCTTTAGCCGCAAAGCAGCAGGCAGCAAAGTGGCAGAGCAGCTCATCGCCGCAAATGTGGATACCGTTTTTATCGTCTGTTCCCTTAACGACGACTTCAATTTAAGTCGTATTGAACGCTATCTCGCCTTGGCTCATGAAGCCGAAGTCGAACCCGTCATCGTGCTTTCCAAAGCCGATTTGTGTGGCAACATTGATGAACTAAAAAGCCAAGTACAGAAGCTCGACCCTCTATTAGTCATAGAGACAGTCAACGGCTTAGAAACAGAGAGTGCTTCTAAACTCATGAGCTGGTGCGAAAAAGGACAAACCGTCGCTTTTATCGGTTCTTCAGGCGTTGGCAAATCAACTCTTGTGAATGCATTACTCGGGCAGCAAGAACAGGCGACTGGGCATATTCGTGAAGACGATAGCAAAGGGCGACATACAACCACATCGCGCTCTATCCATCTATTACCTGATGGCGGCATCTTGATTGATACTCCGGGAATGCGCGAGCTTCAACTAGCAGACTGCGAAGTGGGCGTCAGTGAGGCATTTTCTGACATTGAGGCTCTCGCTCAGCGTTGTCGCTTTGGTGATTGCCAGCATCAAACTGAGCCGGGTTGCGCAGTTCAAGCTGCGATTGAAAATGGCAAACTGGAGGTTCGTCGTTTCAATAACTATCAAAAACTATTGCGAGAACAAGCCTTTAACGGCGCGACTTTGGCAGAACAAAGAGCTCAAAGTCGACAGTTCGGGAAACTCACTCGAAATGCCATGAGTGATAAGCGCAGGCGCCAACAAAGTTATTGATTTGTTACGTTTGAGTTGTCAATAAAATCAAAGGAGACGAAAGTCTCCTTTTTAACAACTTTATTAAAAACCATTACTCATAACTAATGATAATTTTCAACATAAAAATCTTATTTAAATAACATTGAGCAAACATTTAATCCAAAAACAAACTAAAACTAGACACAAAATATTACCAAGCTAAGATATGTGATATTCAGCAAGAAAATGGCTGAATTTATAAAAACAGGATAATTGATAATCATGTGTCTTAGTGACCAGAAGCAATGCTCACCCCTTGCAATACAAGGGCATTATCGCCGTGTAATGATGGACTATTGCCCTGCTCGCTCTGGCATAAAATTGCAGGAATGATGTATGCAACACAACAGCCTCGTTGCCCGATTTGCTCGTGGTAACCTCGTCGTCCAGATCCTTGTCGGTATTGTCTTTGGTATTTTGCTCGCCACAATTTCCCCAAGCCATGCCGAAAGTGCAGGATTAATTGGTAGCCTTTTTGTTGGTGCTCTTAAAGCGATCGCGCCAATCCTTGTGTTTATTTTGGTTGCCGCTTCAATTGCGAACCAAAAGAAAAACCAGCACACGTACATGCGTCCAATCGTTGTACTGTACCTGATGGGTACGTTCTTCGCGGCGCTATCAGCAGTGGTTCTAAGCTTCCTTTTCCCGACCAATTTAACGCTTGTCACCGGCGCTGAAGGTGCAACGCCGCCTCAAGGTATTGCTGAAATTCTACGCACACTGTTGTTTAAACTGGTCGACAACCCAGTAAACGCACTGGTAGAAGCAAACTACATCGGCATTCTTGCTTGGGGTGTGGGTCTGGGTCTTGCGCTACACCACGCATCTGCAACAACGAAAGCCGTGTTTGAAGATCTCAGCCACAGCGTGTCTCACATTGTTCGCTTTATCATTCGTCTTGCACCATTTGGTATCTTTGGTCTGGTTGCTTCAACGTTCGCAACAACAGGCTTTAGCGCACTAGCAAGCTACGCACACCTTCTGGCGGTTCTTCTTGGCGCTATGATGATCATCGCACTTGTTGTAAACCCTGCGATCGTGTTCGTTAAAACTAAGCAAAACCCTTACCCACTTGTATTCCGTTGCCTACGTGAAAGTGGTGTAACCGCGTTCTTCACTCGTTCAAGTGCGGCGAATATCCCAGTAAACATGGCACTATGTGAGAAGCTAAAACTGGACGAAGATACGTACTCAGTATCTATCCCACTAGGTGCGACCATTAACATGGCTGGTGCTGCAATCACTATCACAACGCTAACGCTTGCAGCTGTACACACTATGGGTATTGAAGTTGATCTACTGACTGCGCTACTGCTAAGTATTGTGGCTGCGGTTTCTGCATGTGGCGCATCAGGTGTTGCAGGTGGCTCGCTACTACTTATCCCACTTGCGTGTGGTCTGTTTGGTATCTCAAACGACGTAGCAATGCAGGTTGTAGCGGTTGGCTTCATCATCGGCGTGATTCAAGACTCTGCTGAAACTGCACTAAACAGTTCAACAGACGTTGTCTTCACAGCAGCAGTTTGTAAATCAGAACAGCAAAAAGCTCAGTAAGACTGACAGAACAAATAGAAAGGGGAGCCGATGATGGCTCCCCTTTTTATATACTAATTATTTGCGCTCAATTACGCGGTGGCCAGAGCCACCTCTTTAATTGAGAAATGCTTACTTGGCTCAACAAACTCTTGCTGTGCCGCGATAGTTTGCAGCTCCCACTCCCCTGCATGGTAAGTGGCGCTTAATACCCCGTAACACGCGTCATGGCAGTGTTGGAAAGCTTGTTTAGGAGACCAGCCCTTCAATAATCCAGCGGTGAAGATAGCCGAAATAAGATCGCCTACCCCCACAGGTTGTTTGGCAAACTCAAACTGAGGGCGCTTCGCTAAGTAAATGCCTTCTTGCGTTGCCAGTAACATGTTGAAGCTGCCATTCTCTAGGCAGTAAAGGTGCTTCACTAGCACTATTTTTGGACCTTTCGCTAGTGCACGTTGGCATGCCGTGATCGCATCGTCTAACGAGTGGATTTCCATCTCTGCAAATTGGCTTAGCTCGAACTGGTTAGGCACGATCACATCTGCCATTGGCATCAGACGGTTTAACAAGTTTTCTGCAATACCCGGCGCCACAATACAGCCTTTGTCTGGCGCGCCCATCACAGGGTCGCAAACATAAAGTGCCTTCGGGTTCGCTTGCCTCACCTTCGTCACGGTTTCTTCAACAGCAAGGCACTGCTCTGCGCTGCCTTGGTAGCCCGTCAACACCGCTTGGCACTTTTCCAATGCACCGATGTTACTAAGACCACGAACTAACTCGCTGATGTCTTCAGCCGCAAACGCTCGCCCAGTCCAGCCTTCTTGATACTGCGTGTGGTTAGAAAATTGAACGGTATGAATCGGCCATACTTCGAAGCCCATGCGTTGCATTGGGAAAACGGCACTGCTGTTACCAGCATGACCAAAAGAAACATGAGATTGTATAGAGAGGATACCTTGCATAGTACCTTACCTCTTATTGTTGTTATCGATAGTTCAAAGACAGCGGCAAGCGCCAGTTTTGCGAAACCAGTAGTGTATCCGACAAACCAAGATTCTCTAACTCAATTCTCGTTAACTTCTTCAGAGTAAGTTGGAGCGCTGGTTTTCAACACCATCTTCTTGATTTCCATTTTGTCTTTATTCAGTGCGATTTCTAGGGTATCTCCTTCCCTTATCCCGAGTTGAGTCAGGATTACGCTTGGAATGACTACGGCGGTATCGTCACCGATTTTAACAGGTTGACTTATCATCTTTCGTCCTCCAAATGTCGAAAATGAGTTTTCACATCATTGGATATTTATTCCCAAGAGCCTTGTTCTGACTTGGGCTTGGCATAAGCGCCTAAAAACAAAGAGCCTTCCACACCGCGTTTGGGAAGGCTCTTTCATTATTATTTTTTAATTTGCTAAAGGCTCATGCTTGGCAGCAATCAGACCGTAAGCACTCCAGCCTAGGAAGGTGACGATTGAGCCCCACATCATCGCTTCGTAGCCAGAACCATATAGCGCGTAGAAGCTGTATAGGGAACCAATCAGAGCGATAATGTTGGTGGTTTTCATCTCGCGCTCTGGCACGTGCGCCACTTGCTGCATGATGAAAATTGCGCCCATACATAGGATGTAAGGAATAACGTTCGTTACTACCGCTAGGTTAACCAGCGCTTCGAACTGCTCGTTCAGCGTTGGAGAAATAGTCATTAAAGACAGCACCGATTGGATAACCGTGATGGCCACCATACCTTTGATTGGCGTACCACGTTTGTCCACTTGAGAGAACAATTTAGGGAAGAAGCCCGCATCAGAAGATGATTTGAACACTGACGCGATAGTGAACTGCCAACCTAATAGAGAACCCGCACAAGCCAATACCGCCATACCAGCAACCGCTTTACCTGCTGCTGAGCCAAGCATCACAGACCATACGGTTGAGAATGGTGCGGTAGAAGCGGCAAGCTCAGAGTTTGCAACGATACCAGAACAGATGTTTGTCGATACGATGTAAACTACAGCAGCAATCAACGTACCGCCTAGCACTGCGATTGGTACGTTCTTCTCTGGGTTTTCTACCGCTTCTGAGTTCGCACAGGCCGATTCAAGACCAAGAAACGCCCATAGTGTCATGGCAATAGAAGCACTCACAGCTTCACCAAATGGCAAGCTGTGTGGGTTCCAAGCTTCAATGTACATGGTTGGGTTAAACCAGAACCAACCAACAATACCTAGCGAACATACCGGCAGGATCACACCCCATACGGTGAAGATACCGATTTGGCCTGTAATTTTCGCGCCACCGAAGTTAGCGAAAGTACAAATCCAAAGAATGGCGATGGTGTACAAACAGGTTTCGACCGGAGATAAGGTCACTTCAAAAAATGCGGAGCCGTAACCCACACAGGTAATCGCGATCGCAATGTTCGCAATAAGGAGTGACAAACCGTAAGTCCAGCCCGCCATAAACGCACCAGATTTACCGAATGCGTAAGACGCGTAACCGTTCATACCACCGTCACGTTTACTAAAGCGACCACATTTTGCAAACACATAAGCCAACGCCAAAGAGCCCGCCGCCGTGATCAGCCAAGACAACACAGAAATGGTGCCCACTTGCGCCAGTTTACTTGGCAGCATGATGATACCGGAGCCGGCCATGTTGATGAATGTCAGAATGGTTAACTGCACCACCGACATTTTTTTAGTTTCAGTACTCATAAATTATTCTCCACGAATAAGCGGTTCGCACCGACGCCGGAGCGTGGTGCGAACGGGTAGATTAATCTTTTAGGACATAGCAATGTGCGGTAGTGCGACCGTCGACATCTTCAAGGTACACACCTTGAATTTCTGGCGCGAAGCCTGGGAAGCGGTTGATGCCTTCTTCTAGAGATAAGAAGTAATCCACCACCTGTTGAGTCCAAATTTCACCAGTGATCACACAGATGATGCCTGGAGGGTAAGGTAGTGCACCTTCGGCGGCTACGCGGCCGACGGCCTCTTTAAGTGGTAGGTAATCGCATTCACCACGGAAGTATTTGCGTGTTGCCACGTCTGGTTTATGAACCATTTGTGGGAAGTATTCACTGCGGAACATCGCTTTTTGTAGCTGTTTCACGTTCAGCTCTTTGTACATGTCATGCATTTCCTGACATAGCTGACGGATGGTGTAACCACGGTAGCGCTCTTTGTTCGCTTCGTAGACGCCTGGTAGCACGATACTGAGAGGTGCATCATCACGAATGAATTTTTCAAATCGGTTGATTTGCGCGACAAGGTGACGGATCTTACCCATATCTTCGGCAGGAGTGAGTAGGAACAAGATGGAGTTCAAGTCACACTTCTCAGGGATGATGCCGTTTTCGCGAAGGAAGTTCGCCAATAGCGTTGCCGGAATACCGAAATCTGCGTAGCTGCCGTCTTCGGCAATACCTGCCGTGGTTAGCAACAATTTACATGGGTCAACAAAGTATTGACCTTCACCATAACCTTCAAACTTGTGCCAGTTTGCATCTGGCTCAAACATGAAGAACTTCTTATTGGTCGCGATCACATCAGTGTCGTAGCTGCCCCAAGGTTGACCTTCAATTTCATTTGGAATGAACGGGCGAATTAACTCACAACTTTTGAGAATTTCTTTACGCGCTTCGATACCTGTCTTAACCGCGTCGCTCCATAAACGTAAGCCTGCTTCACCATCGTGGATCTTCGCGTTCACATCCAATGCAGCAAACAACGCATAGAACGGAGATGTCGATGCGTGCATCATAAACGCGTTGTTAAAGCGTTTGTGATTGCAGTAACGAGCTTGGCCTTTGATATGGCGGTCTTTTTTGTGGATTTGCGATGTTTGAGAGAAGCCAGCTTGTTGCTTGTGAACAGACTGAGTCACGATCACACCCGCATCTTCTGGTTTCAGATCCAGTAGCAGTGGCGAACAGTCTTTCATCATAGGGATGAACTGCTCATAGCCTACCCATGCCGAGTCAAACAAGATGTAGTCACAAAGGTGGCCAATCTTATCCATGACGTAACGAGCGTTATAAATTGTACCGTCGTAAGTACCCAACTGGATGATGGCCAGGCGGAACGGACGTTCATCTCGTGCACGCTCTGGAGATACTTTCGCGATTTGAGCACGAATATACTCTTCATCGAAACAGTGCTCATCCATACCACCAATGAAGCCCCAAGGGTTACGCGCCGTTTCTAGGTAAACTGGCATACCACCCGCTTGGATTAACGCGCCGTGGTGATTCGACTTGTGGTTGTTACGGTCGAACAATACCAAATCGCCTTCAGTTACTAGCGCGTTACACACCACTTTGTTTGAAGCAGAAGTACCGTTGAGTACGAAGTAAGTTTTGTCAGCGTTAAATACTTTTGCAGCGTGTGTTTGCGCTTGATGTGCAGAACCTTCGTGGATCAGTAAGTCACCTAAGTCTACGTCCGCGTTACACAAGTCACTACGGAATAAGTTTTCGCCAAAGAAATCGTAGAATTGTTTACCAGCAGGGTGTTTTTTGAAGAACTGACCACCTTGGTGTCCCGGACAGTCAAACGCCGAATTACCCATCTCAACGTAGTGCGTTAATTGCTTAAAGAAAGGAGGGAGCAGACGACACTCATATTTAGTCACGGCTTCATTAATTTGACGGCAGTAGTAATCGATAGATTGTCTTTCTAAATCAATAACACCCGTTAACCAAACGTAATCTTCTGCTGAAACTGGAGTTTCATCGGTCACTAAGAAAACAGGAATTCCGTACCCTGTTTCCGAAATCATTCTATGAAGACCCGCTTTAATGTCTGCTGACGTAATAATAGCTGCACCAACGTCGGTTAATTCAACTTGTTCTAAAGGCAGTAAGTGACGATTAAATTGTTCATCTAAAGATTCAGCTAATAAGCTAAAGTCTTCAGGCATATAATTACTAACACCTATAATTAAACGTTTCATTTGAAATATCTCTTTTTTCTTTAAAAATGACAAGGACAGATATTACAAACGAAATATTTATTTAAAATTCAAATTACAAATTTCGTGATTAAATTTTCATATTTAAAAGACTTATCTTATCGAATTAAAATTTAGAGACTTTCATCACTTTCCAATTTCTATCTCAATGATATTGAAACACACCTAAAAGGAAAGAAACTTCAATAATTATGTGACAACACCCATTATTAAAAAGAAGGTTATTATAAGAAAATAAAGTTTTGAGATTTCCATCACTATATAATAAGTTAAATTATATTATTGCAGTTTAAAACACTCCAGTTTTAACTAAATTTAAACACATAATAAAAGAGCCATCAACACATGTATTGATGGCTCTTTACTTTGGATATAAAGAAAAAACAACTTAATTGAATAAATGACTATCTAGCTTGACTCCACCATTCGACCATTGTTGATAACGCTTTACAGACATGCCTGACGAGTACATGGTATGTTTACAATCCATACACTCAACAAAATACAACCCACTCATTCCTGCCATAACGTGCAGCCTTCGGCTATCGCAGCGCTTGCAGGACAGGCGCTTTACTTTGGTGTTGACGTCAATACGCCGAGCAAAGTTTAACGTTTCGTGAGAGCATAAAGCGTCAACAGCACTATCTTTAAAAGGATGCTCACTAAGTAAATAATTAATGGCGTAATCGTACACCGGAGGGATTGAAGATTTTCCACTTTCAATATTACTTATCTTAGCAACGGAAACGCCTAATAAAGAAGCGAACTCAGCCTTACTGTACTCTAAGATAAATCTTGAAGAGATGAATTTATCTGCACTAATGATTCTCAACATACACAAATCTCTAATAGAAATAAAAACAGAGCAAACTAATTCGCTCCATTTCTGCTGAAACATGTAATGAAAAAGTTACTTCCTAGTGTAATTCTGCATATTATCTATGCTATTTTATTTGTACGTCATCTTGCGCCTAATTAATTATAAAATCAATAATCCATGCATAAATATAAAAACACAATTTAAGATTTATAATAAATTTTTTAATTTACATTATTAGATAAAGTAATGAATACTATTCACCTATTACTCTGGGCATCAAGTATTGCTCTTCAATCATTATTGCTATCAATTGAAGAGACTTGATTTGAGCCCAACAGGAGAAGTAGATAAAGAGGGAAATCCCTCTATTTGAAGATAAACATATCCCGCCTTAGCGAAGTACTAAAAATGTGTTGAAAAATCGCATAAATAGTATGCAATCCAGTAAATAAATCGCTTAGATAAGTTTACACTCTGTAATTGTGATCGACAGAGATACTGAGACAGAAAGGCAAAAGAAAAGCCTCAATTATGAGGCTTATGGATAAGATAAATTATGGTTGAAGGAAATTCTGCGTGAAATCGAGCGCCTCTTTAGAGAGCTTTTTTTCGGTGGACGATGTGGTTGTCTGTCCCTCCGTCGTTGCGGTCGTCATGTCAGGCTGGAAGTTCGGCGCCGATGCTTCATCCCATGCGTTAGCATCGTCTTTATTTTCGTCACTCAACACCGCGTTAAGCTCCTCCTCTGCAGGAAAATACGCTTCGCGTTTGTACACCTTGTTCAGCGCCCGAATAATGGAATGCTTTCTCACCATCCCTGACGCAAGCTTTCTTTGCAACGGTTTCGCTATGGATTGCAATCCAACGACGACATCAACACCAATATTGGTTGCCACTTCGTCACGCAACGTACGCGCTGGCTGATACCCCATATTGGCAGCAAGAAACAACCAAACATAAGCAATCGCATTGCCTGTTTTACCTTTGTCCTTCCACGCTTCGCCAGCATGATACATCGCCTCGGCGCTACCACCTTCTGCGGCTCTTTCAAGCCAATAGCAGCCTTTGACCATGCTTTTTTCTGTACCAACACCATTTAGATAACATAAGCCAACTTGGATCTTTCCGTCCGCACTGTCTTTTTCAGCCGCTTTCATAAACCAATAAAGCGCATCTGCACTGCGTCCTGCACTATTGTCTGGTGAAAGTTGCCATTCACCCATGTAAAGCATGGCATCAATGCAGCCTTCTTCGGCTGCAGTTTCAATCAGTTGGTTACCTTTGGGAATATTTTTTTCCGTTCCGCGACCAAAAACCAACGCTTTGCCTGTCGCAAATTTCGCTTCGGTATCCCCTTCCATTCCGGCAATGGCGGTACGCCAAAAGTTTGCCTGCTCTTTTAAAATCACATCTTCACGCATGCGCTCACTCAAGCGAACAATACCGTACATTCCCGTCACATTGTCCAACTTAGCGGCTTTATCATACCAATACAGCGCTTGACGAATGTTGTCCTTCTCAGCTTCTTTCGCTAGAAATAAAATGGTGGGGATATGCCCGGTTTCTGCTTTGAACTCACGCTCTTTACGCTCTTGCTCTCGCGCTTTTTGCATCGCCTTTCGATAAGCGGCTTCGCGAGCTTTCCTCTCTGCCTCGAGTCTCTGTTTCCGCATCGACAACGAGATCATCCACACAAATATCAGGACGAGTGAAAGGCCAGTTGCCGCAATGGCAATGCCCATACTACTCATAAATAGCCTCTTTTGGTTTCAGGGCCCAATTCATCTCCCTCTCAGGGAAATCTTAAGATCACGCGCCGACATAACGCCGACTACCTTCATTATATAACGACCACTTAGCGAAAATCTGAAGCTTGCCAAGACTTAATGGCGGTATTTTATTCAATATCACTGCAACTTATTTTTAATTAAAAAATATCACTGCGATTTTTATAGAACTTAATCACGGTTTTGGGGCTGAGATATTCTCCTCCCCTATCATCCCCCCTTGCTCCTCCTATAAAAATTTACATTTTAATGATGTGCAGAAGCTCTCACTATGCGTCTGTTTTATTATTTAATTTGTGAACAAAATCGACTGTGACAGAAAATTTTCACTTGTAAAAAACTTAACTGCCTGCTCTCACATTTTGCTGATGATTCAGTGTATTAGCATCTAGTTGAACATTTCCTTTTTCGGCATCTGCCTTTCTAGCGTGTGCGAAACCTTCTTGATGACTGAGTCAGCGAAGGCAGCGCGCAGCTCAATATCAATTCAATAACAATGGATTTGTAAACGTGGACAATAAGACATTTAAATTATCAACAATTGCCAAAACCGTACTGCCTTTGATTTCCGTCGCAGTCATCAGCGGTTGTGGTAGTGATAGCACGAACGAAGATACGACGAACCCAGGCTCAGGCTTGTACCCTGCGGGAGAGAACGAGGTCGTCATTTATTACAAACGCGATGTGGCGTCCGCTTCAACGGCCAGCGACTACGAAGGTTGGGGCTTGCACCTGTGGAACGGTGAAGGCTGTACCAGCACAGATTTAGACGCAATGGGCATTCCTGGCACAGGAACGGATTGGTCGGCACCGCATCCATTCGATGGCATCAACGACACCTACGGTGCTTACTACGTACTGAAAGTGAACCCAGATGCCTCTGACCCACACGAATGCATGAACTTCATTCTGCACAAAGGTGATGAGAAAGCATTCGGCAGTGCAAACTCAAAAGTAGAGCTGACGAAAATCGGCGAATCTAAAGGGTTGTTTGGCTTCCACGGCAGCAGTGAACTTTACTACGAGCCAATCGAAGAACGCCCTGTTGATATTGATGGTCAAAAAGCGCATTGGCTAGATGCCAACACCATCGCGTGGGAAGCGGCGGCCAATGCGGATTCCATGAAGCTGTTCTACAGCCTCAGCAACGACATTAAAATGGATGAAGACAAGCAAATCTCCGGTGGCACAGCGGTTGAGTTGACGAAAGCAGGTGATTTATCTGATGGTCTGAAATCACGCTTCCGTCACCTTGCTAGCCTCCAAGCTGCAGGCATTGATGTCGATGACGCGACCCTACGCACGATCCTGAAGTCACAAATCGTTATGGTAGCTTACAACGCAAATGGTGACGTCATTTCTGCAACTGAAGTGCAAAAACCGGGGGTTCTTGATGCAGTATTTGCCGATTCCGAGGCTGGTAACGCGATTGGTCAAGAACTCGGCGCGATTGTGGAAGGCGGTGCCGCAACCTTCAAACTATGGGCACCAACTGCCCAAGATGTTGATCTGATAATCTACGATGAAAACTTAGCAGAAGAAGCGACCGTTGCCATGACGGAAGACCCAGCAACAGGTATCTGGGTTTCTGAGGCACAAAGCAACGTCGTTAACAAATACTATCGCTACCAAGTTAAGGTATACCACCCAACAACTGGCGTCGTTGAAACGCGTTTGGTAACAGACCCATATTCAATGAGCTTGTCTAAAAACTCACGATACTCGCAAGTGGTTGATTTAGATGATCCAAGCTTAATGCCTCAAGATTGGAAAAACTACGCACGCCCAACGGTTAAAAAAGACGAAGACCACGTCCTTTACGAGTCACACATTCGTGATTTCAGCTTTAACGACAGCAAAGGCACGCCAAGTCTTGATGGCAAATATCTTGCCCTTACAGAATCTGAGCGTGAGTCTGTTTCTCACTTACAAGCCTTAAAAGATGCAGGCCTAACAACGCTGCATATCCTGCCAGCATTTGATATTGCAACCGTGGATGAAGACGCTGACCAGCGAGTCGATATCACCGACACCGTGGGTAAACTTTGTGGCATCAAGCCAGAAGCCTCCATTTGTGAGACCGAAGATGACGGCAAAGTGATTGAAGAGGTATTAAACAGCTACGACCCAACAACGGGCAAAGCACAAGCGTTGATGAACGATCTTCGCATGCTAGACAGCTTCAACTGGGGTTACGACCCATACCACTACACCGTGCCAGAAGGCAGTTATGCGACCGATCCTAACGGGTCTAAGCGTATTCTTGAGTTCCGCGAAATGGTTCAAGCGACGCATAAAATGGATCTGAAACTGGTCATGGACGTCGTGTACAACCACACAAATGCATCTGGTGTGAACGAAAAATCAGTACTGGATAAGATTGTCCCTGGGTACTACCACCGCCTAAACGTCAACACTGGCGGCGTAGAAAACTCAACCTGTTGTGATAACACCGCCACCGAAAACCTAATGATGGGTAAACTGATGGTTGACTCATTGATGGTGTGGGCGGATGACTATAAAGTCGATGGTTTCCGTTTTGACCTTATGGGCCACCAGCCGAAAGATGTCATGGTTTACGCACTTGAAAAAGTCCGTGAAATTGATCCGAATACTTTATTCTACGGCGAAGGCTGGGACTTCGGTGAAGTCGCGCAAAACGCTCGCTTCGATCAAGCTACACAAGTCAACATGGCGGGGACAGAAATCGGTACTTTCTCTGATCGTCTGCGTGACGCAGTTCGTGGCGGAAGCCCGTTTGATGGCGGTGTAGATTCAGAAGGTAAGCACCCGCTTCGCTTCAACCAAGGCTTTGGTAACGCTGCTTACCCGAACGAAGAAACTAAAACTGATGCAGAATCTGTGAATGGCCGCCTACACAACCAAGATCTGGTTCGTCTAGGTATGGCTGGTAACTTAGCTGACTACGTCCTTCTGGATTACAAAGGCGAAACCAAACTTGGTAAGAATGTTGATTACAATGGTGCTCCAGCAGGCTACACAAAAGTGCCATCAGAGAACATTTCCTACGTGTCTAAGCACGATAACCAAACGCTGTGGGACAACAACGCTTACAAGATTGCGACAGGTACTTCATCTGCTGAGCGAGCACGAATGCAGTCTGTATCACTATCAACGGTGATGCTAGGTCAAGGTATTCCGTTCATTCACATGGGTTCTGAGCTATTGCGCTCTAAGTCAATGCAGCGTGACTCGTACGATTCTGGTGACTGGTTCAACCGTGTATTCTTCGATGGAAGCGACAATAACTGGAACGTTGGTCTACCACGTGAAGACAAAGACGGTGCAAACTGGGAGTTGATCAAAACCATCGTCGGTGACAGCACGGCGAAACCAGACTCAACGGACATCGAGCTGACGAAGCAACAATTCCTAGAGCTACTAAAAATCCGTAGTACAAGCGAACTGTTCCGCTTAGACACCGCGCAAGAAGTGATGAATCGTGTTGATTTCCGCAACGTGGGCCAAGACCAAGTAGAAGGCTTGATTGTGATGTCTATCGACGATGGCACATCAGCAGGTGCCGATTTGGATTCGAACTACGATGCTATCGTGGCCGTTGTTAACTCAACATCAACTGAGAAATCTTTCAAAGTTGCTGGCGCAACTGGTTTCGAGCTGCATGAAGTTCAACAAAACTCTGCGGATGACATCGTGAAAGGTGCAAGCTTCGCCAATGAAACGTTCACAGTACCAGCACTGACAACAGCGGTATTCGTGCAGCCACAAAACGGCACGCAAGGTGCTGGCCTACCAGTAAACACGGATAACAAAGACGTATCGAGCATTCCTCCTTACGGCGAAACTGTGGTTTACGTGAAAGGCACGATGAACGAGTGGTCTGATAGCAGTGACTGGGCGATGACCTTTATTGGCAACGGCATGTACTCTGTAACTGGCGTTCTTGAAGCAGGTGAACACGAGTTCAAATTTGCGGACTCAGGATGGGCAAATCCAAACATCGGTTGTGATGCTGCAGATTTGGCTTCTGGCTCACTAGACTTAGGCTCTGCGGGGAACTGTACGTTGTCTGTCGCTGAAACTGGTAAGTACAACTTCACTCTGAACGCGTTACATGTTCAAGATGAAAGCGTAGAAAAACCTGTCGTTTCAGTGACGAAGTCAGCAGATGCACCAACGTTCGGTGAAACAGCACTTTACCTACGTGGCACTATCACCACATGGGATACTCCAGCGCAAGACTCAACTGCGAAGTTCAGCTATGTAGCAAATGACGTTTACTCGCTAGACATTGACCTAGCGGCGGGCAACTACGAGATGAAAGTTGCGAGCGCAGACTGGGCAGCAGACACCAACTTCGGTGGCGAAGGCAGTGTTGAGCTTGGTAAAGCGCTGACGATGGAAGTCGGTAGCGGTAGTGCAAACCTGAAAATTGCGATTGCAGAAGCGGGAAATTACAACTTCCACTTCAACGCGGCTGACAAGTCGGCGCCAATCGTGACGGTAACGAAAAACTAGTTTCATTTAAAAACATCCGTAATGAAAAAGGGGAAGCATCACGCTTCCCCTTTGTTTTGTTGGCGTCACTAAATGGTGGATACCAAAATCAAGAAGGTATTAGTTTCCCCAAATCTGTTCAACAAACTCAGGATGATCAATGAATGGATTACGATTGCCCTGAAACTCAAACACTTGTTGATTGCGGTTTTGTTCTTTTTCACTAACGGGATCATTTTTGTGCCAACGTTTCAGCATGTTTAACATCCAAGGTTCAAAAACCGTTGAACTTGAACCATCAAGGACAGCATCCGCATTGCTTGAATTGCCTTCCCAGTTACCTACAACATTTTCATAGCGGGTTGCCATGTAGAAATAGGCACGAGCAAAATCGCCTTTAAACTCATCGATCGGCTCAAACACCGTACCGGAATAACCTAGGCCTGTGCTTGCTTGACCAAGTTTAGAGCCATTACTAGACACGTACGTCGCGGTGGCAACTTCACCAAATGGCCAGTTACTGCGCTTCGCGTTCACATAGCCATCGGTCGCAAACAAATGATGACCATCGGAGTTCATCGGCTCAACTTTACCGCCAAACCAGCTTTTCGGGAACGAGTGTTCACGGTTGTAGCAATCCCCTTCTTGGCTATATTGACCACATTGGTCTGTCACTTTCGTGAAGCTGATAGCATCACTGCCCGCAGGTTTCTCTGAATACATATCGAGAATAGAGCCATCATTTTCGTAATAGCGATCAATATCAGCATCTTTTACCAAGGTCCACACCGCAGAATAACCTCGGCTAGTGTGGTTGTTGATGATGTTAAACAGCGCCGTTTTTAGAGCGTAGCCCGTCTTGCCAGACGCCGCTTGGTAGTAACCATCAACTACTGGTGGGGTCGTGGTTGAGTCACCTAACGTAAAGTCGGTGGTTTCGTTTTTCGCAAATTCAGCGCCAGAGGCAAGTGTATTATCCCCCACCTTCAACGCGTAAGACCCCGAACCATTGCCACAGCAAATGCCGTCGCCATAGCTGTCTTGAATCGTAAATTGGTAGTTAGCATCGGCTAAACACATGGTCTTTTCAACAGTGGTTGACGACTCATACCCCTGACCAGAGAAAAGCACTTGCGCTTGGCTATTTTTCAACTCCCAGCTAGTTTCTGAGCCATAGTTGTCCGTCGTGAGTGTAAGAACCACTTCATGATCACTACAACTTTCTACAGGAGGTTGTGTACTCGTCTCAGTCGGTTGAAAATTATCGACGTAGACAACTTCTGAGCCATCAAAACTGGCTTCATCGTAAAAACGCAACCCGACATTGATGGTCTTGTTCGAGCTCGCTGTGTAGTTGTGCGCGAGCTCTTGCCACTGGTTTACCTGCTGCGGATCTGAGTAATTGTGATAACCATCAACCACCAGACGTGCTTTTACATTTCCTTCGGTGTGATAAACCGAGACAGAAAACGGATAGGTTTTCCCTTGCTCCACATTAATGGTTTGCAAAAGGTCAGTGTTGCTTTGGGTACCTGTATTCACGACGACTTGAGCAGCCAGGCCGCCCGATTTGATTTGTTCGCTGCTTGGCGACACCGCGATGCCAGCGTCAATCACTGACCACTGCGTAGGCGCACTGCCATTCCACTGTTCAAAGTCACCATTGAGAATTTGGCTATATGCAAGCGGAGAGCTAATAACAGCAAGAAGACAGAGGGGTTTCGTTATGGATTTCATTATACTTTTCCATTAGTTATGTAAATCCCAAACACGATAAACATATTAGTAAGGCATAAGTAATCCTTCGGTCACACTTTTACGTTGCACAAGTGTTAATTTACTTTTTAATGTGCAGCTTATCTCACAAATATCTGCCTGCCGAAAACAAACGCCAATGAAAAAAGCGAAGCAACCTGTTGGCTACATCGTTGGAAAACCATTAAGGGAAAAGTAAAACGGACGGAAAAAAGCCAAGTGTGCGCCTATGGGGGTCAGCAACAACACTTGGCTTGTGTATGAGAAAAGCTTCTGGTCAGCTCAACTGATGAGCGGTGATTCTGGATACTTCCTTAGGGTGTAACCGCAAAGAATCGACCTTGTAATGGCGACATCGGAATTTGATATTGACCATTGCTTGGCGTAATTTTTTCATTCGTGAGCAAATCCACCAACTCACCAGTTCCAACATTCTCCTGAGCAAGAATGACGGTTCTCGCGCTCTCTAAGGTATTTAGCGCAAACAAGACTTTGTCTGAACCAGATTGTTTCAAGTCCACATAACTGCCGTTACTCGCAACTAAATTCATGCGTGACCCCTGATACAATGCTGGGTGCGCACTGCGCATCGTCATCAGCGATTTCACATAAGCTTTGAGATCGGCTTGGTTTGCGTCAAGTGTCGCCGTCATACCTTCAATTTTTGCACTGCTGCGCGCAACGTGATCATCGCACAAACCTTGAATGGCGCAGGTGTTGTTGTCTTCTTTTGCGGCAAAACCATCCACTTGATCCCCGATTTCATCACCGTAGAACAACGTGATTGGCCCGGTGTACGCAGCTTGGAAGGCAAACGCGGCTTTATGGCGTAACCAATATTCTGCATCATTCACATCCGCCAAGTTTCCGCGTTGCAACAAGTCACCAAAGCGTACTAAATCATGGTTGCCGATCATCAAATTCGGCTGCGCATGCGTTGGATATTGGTTGTGTGTGCTATAGCCGTTGTCTAGCCAATCCACACCGCGACCACCCACGCCACTCTCGTTCACGGCCAGTGTTTCTACGATGCGATAGCGCATCGGGAAGTCAAATGCAGAGCACAATGCTGGATCGCTGTTCGATCCATACGCCTCATTCGCGATCTCAGACTCCCCTTTCCAAATCTCTGCCACCATGTAACCCAACGGATTCACTTGTTCACCTTTGCTATTGGTGTACGTCACACTTTGTGAGGCTTCATCGACAGCTTTACGAAGTTGTGTCCAAGCGTCTGTCGGAACTTGATAGGCTTGATCTAAACGCCAACCGTCAATTTTGAGTTCTTTGATCCAATACGTCGCCACCTCTTTGTAGAAATCGAGACTGGCCGGATAATCAACCGGGTTGCTTGATCCAGATGGCAGCAAACCGGAAGGTGAGGGTTTGATCAAGCCATCTTTGTAATGACCAAATACGCCATCAAAAAATACGTACAAACCACGTTTGTGTGCTTCTTCAACTAGGGTTTTCGCGGTCGCTAAATCACCAAATTTTGGGTCGATCTTAAAGTAATCTGTAGCAAAATAGCCCGTGGCATCCAAACGATCGGCCCAGTGATCTTGTCCTGCTATCGCTTCAGACTCAAAAACTGGCGTCAACCAAATCGCGTTCATCCCTAAATCTTGGATGTAATCGAGTGAATCAATCACCCCTTGCAAATCGCCATTATGATGACTGGTGCCATAGCCCGTACCGTGACCAATGCTCGCATCGCCATCCACAAAACTCTCGACCATGATTTGATAAGTACGAAGTTGGTTACTTTGCGCCATGACATTGGCTTGGCAAGCATAACTGGTATCCGGTTGCGGAGTGCTGCTATTAGTATCGCCACCACCAGAAGAATTACACGCAGATAAAGCACCAATCATACTTAATGCAAGCAGCGATCGATACAGGCGATGGTTACGTCGAACGTTACGCATTTTATTCTCCCTAACTTACTCAAATTAAGTAAAAAAAGTTGAGTAATAAAATTAACCCCAACATGCTTCCCATGTAGGGGTTAATAAATAAAAACAGATTTTAAATAACTGAATGGAATATTATTGACACTTATTTACCATAACATGAAGCGGTTTGCCTTTTCCTTCAAATTGAAGGCTCCAGACATATTTACCATCTTCTTTAATATCAACTGAAGTATCTGTACCGTAACCACCAAATGTTAGTGGTGTTAATTCACCAACGTTCATTCGATTCCCTTTAGCGGTAAATTGTGGGAACCACAACTCGGTCGCATACTGCATTTTGTAGGAACCTACTTTTTCTTGAACTACAGCTTGGTAGAAGTTATTCCCTTTGTAGGTGTATTGACGTTGAGGCACGTGTTTCCAGTCGGAATCCGCAAACGTACCCACCACAAACAGTGGTTTAGAAATTGGTCCTTTCGCCGTACTATCTGGGTTGTCACACGCTTTCATGAAAGCAACCACTTCGTCTTGAGACATATTCACAACGGGCTCTGCGGCCGCTTCTGGTTCTACAGTCGATTGACAACCCACTAAGGCAACAAGTAGGGCAGCAGCAAGAGAGGTCTTCATCATGTTCATTTCACGTAATTCCTTTTTAGTATATCCAAAGCAAAATAAACTCAACGTTTAAAAGAAATATCAATCGTTATTAAAATGGAAATATCAAACGCTAAATAAATATCTTCGGATTGCGAATTTAAATTACTTCGAGAATTTTATTTATTTCCTAAGTACAAAAAATAAGTTAGGAACTGTCAATAATTATTGATCTAACCAATATAAAAAACAAAACAATAAAAATAATTATGTGAATAAGATAACTCTATGTAGGGGTATTTTTATTGGTTTATATTCTATGAAAAAAGGCCAGCATTTTGCTGGCCTTTTATATTCAATTATTTTTTATTTACGGCTTTCACAAACACTTGTTGCGCACCTTCAATACCCAGCTCTTTTGCTTCATCGAGCAAGGTGAGTGCTTTCGGAATATCGTTCGCTGCCACTGCCGCTTCAATTGAGCTGTGGTAGTAGCTAGTGAGATCCGTACCTTGAGGAATGTTGTCGTTTTTCGCAACAATCTTGGTATTCACGATATCATTTGCGGATACCGACAAACGGAACTGACCCAGTGGGCTGTGTTTCGCTAAAGGGTCTGCAATATCTGGCGGCTGAGTGTGGCGCGCCATGGCGAAGGCTTTTGCAGGATGCAGAACTTGCGTACTGCCTTTTAGATCAGCGGAAGTCGTGTACACCAATACATGCAGATCGTTACCTGTCATGTCTGGAATCACATTGAGATCAAGTACGAATTTATCGTTGTCCAACAGTTTTGCTGGTTCGTACTTAAACTTTGAGAAATCTGCTTGGTAAATGGTTTCTCCTGCCGAGTTCATCACTGCGACATTAGGAGCATAAAATTGAAGTTCTTTACTTACGAATGTCTCTAATTTGATATCGAGACTGCCACGGTTGCCCGGAAGAGCAAACGCTGCAATAGCGCCAGCACTGTTACCATCCAACAGCATTTGGCTTTTATCAGTCAAAGCGAATTCAGTAACCACAGGTACATCAACCGTTACCCATTGAATATCACCCGATTGAGTGATCACTTGTTGCTGACCTTTTGGACTCATCTCTACTTGTTCTACGGACGCACAACCAGTAGCCAACATGCCCAGCAGTACGGGAGCAAGCCATTTTTTCATTACTGTCTACCTCGACTCTTTATTGTTTTTTAAATAAATACAGCCAGATAAGTTCTGGCTGTATCATTCTAGGACAATTTAGGACTTAGTGGTTAGATGATTACCACCAAGCTTCAGCTTGTACACCGAATTGGAACGTATCGTCTGAACGACCGTTGTCAAATGTGTTAGAGTTGTCTTCTTTGTCAGCCGTTAGGTAAGAAGCGTAAACACGGATTTCAGGACGAGCCCAGAAGCTAGAACCAGCAGACCATGCTTGAGCAACAGTTAGCTTACCGTATTTGTTTTCGTCGCCGTCGTTATCATCGATAGCGTAACCAGCTTCGAAGATAGTTTTGTGGTTGTCATCCCATTTGTACATTGGACGAACTACAACAGACATTGTTTCCCACTTGTCTTGGCCAGCCCACATGTCTTCACCAACACCGTAAACTAACTGGTGACCCATTTCCCAGCTGTCACCCATGCCGATTACACCCCAGTTGATTAGACGGTAACCAGATGCACCGTTATCAGCTTCTGCGCCGTACCAGCTACCGTCGCCGTAGAATGCCATTGTTTTTGAGTAGCCTTCAGTACCGTACTGAAGCACTGTTTTGTTGAAACCAGCGTCTAGACCTTGAGTCAATTCTGCTGTGAACATTACGCCGTTTTTCGCATCTTTAGTGCCGTTTGGCGCAGCGTCAGTTTCGTTAAGGATTGCGTAGTTCAAGCCCATTTCTAGAGAACCGTTGTCCCATAGAGGAAGACCTGCATAACGTACGTCTAGAGTGTTAACGTTTGTATCGCCGCCATCGTTACCTGGATCTGCGATATCGCCACGGTCGTTACGAACCCAAGCGAAAGAAACTTTACCTGGACCAGCTTCGATACCTTCAACACCAGCGCCCGCGCCAGAGATGTTCCAGTAGTAGAAGTCAGAGATATGAATGTCGTGACGTTGGTAGTAGCGCTTACCAGCCCAAAGTGTTGCTTCTGGAGCAAAGTTTAGTAGGCCTTTAGCTTGAACGTTGAATTGACGTAGTGCGAATTGTGCATCGTCAACACATTTCACTTCGCCGTTATCCAAACCACAGTTAGCAGAAGTGCTTTCCCAGTCGTTTGAACCATTAGAAGTCATTGCAACCATAGAGTCTACGTAGAACGTTTTGCCGTTGTTGTTGTAAACTTCTTTACCTAGTTGAATCTCGCCGTAGATATCGCTTTCATTACCTAGACGACCGATCTTGTTCTTTTCGAATGTTAATTGTTGACCACCGTCAGCGTTCACGCCAACGCCAGCACGCATGTAACCGTGGAAATCCACTGCGAACGCAGAACCAGCAGCTAAAGTTGCAGCCACAGCAGCAGCAATTGCACTTACTTTTTTCATTCTTAACTCCATTAAGGGTATTTATAATTCTGTCTTCCCTGCTCACTCTTTTAGGTGAATATAGGCAGTAAAAACACACCTAAAGAAAGAGAGGTAAGATGGGAACGAATCCCCGTTTGTTTCAACAGTTATGAGATTACCCGAGGCGTACAAGGATGACTTCCTCCGCCCCAAACTAATTTAGGGGGGATGAGAAGGGAGTAGAAAATTTACCGAATGGTGTTTTTTCGAGTCAGATCACCAATCTAGGGAGGAATTAGTAAGTTTATTCGGTTTTGAGCCGCTACAAAGTGATAGCCATTTCATATTTTTGACTCTAAGCCGTCACATAAAGTAATTAAATTACATGAATATTTTTATATTTAGGGTGGTTGACCTTAGTAAGACAAAGTTTTTAACTTATAGTTTCCTAAAGGTAGCAATAAGTATTAAATAAAGTATCTCCGATGACACGACTTCTCTCTCGCCCATACCCCTTGGGTGCAACTGTAAATAAAGAAGGTTGTAACTTCTCTATTCACGCACCAGGGAATAAAGACATAAAACTCGCCCTGTTTGCAGACGATGGCAGTTACGCGCTTCATGATTTACCGAATGAATACGCTGGCATACGTCATACTTTTATTCCGGATATTAAGCCGGGGCAAAAATACGGTTACCTTGTCTCGCACAAGGAAGAGCCACTATTAATTTCTGACCCTTACGCAAAGTCAATTGATAAAGCCCTCCACTACCACCCTCCCTACTCTCCAGCCAAAAGTTTCGATATGCCGAAGTGCATCGTTATCGAAGATAATTTTGACTGGCAAGATACGGATCATCCGCGTATACCCAGAGAAGAGATGGTGTTGTTTGAGACACACGTCAAAGGGCTTACCCAACTTCACCCAGAAGTTGAGGACAAGCTGAAGGGGCGCTATTTAGGTCTTGCATCACCTAAAATGCTGGCCTTTTATGAACAGCAAAACATCAACACGCTGCAATTGCTACCTGTCGCTGCGTGTATGCATGAGCCTCACCTACTAGAGATGGAAAAGGTCAACTATTGGGGGTACAACCCTTATCTCTTTATGGTGCCTGATCCGCGCTATGCAGAAAAAGACGCCGTCACAGAGCTCAAAACAACGATTCGAGAACTGCACAAAAACGGCATCGAAGTGATTCTCGACGTAGTTTACAACCACACCGCAGAGGGGGGGGAAGGGCCTACAATTTTCAACCTGAAAGCGCTCGATTCCCGTTTTTACATCAAACATGGCAACCACTTCGCAAATTACACTGGTTGTGGCAACACGGTCGATCTCACCTATCAACCCGCTTTAAACCTTGTAATGGATACATTGCGCTACTGGGTTAGCGAATTTAAAGTCGATGGCTTCCGTTTTGACTTGGCTGCAACGTTAGGTCGACAGGGCGATGATTACAACCCAGAAGCAGCTTTCTTTAAAGCCGTCGCGCAAGACCCAATTTTGCGTGAAACCAAATTGATTGCCGAACCTTGGGATATTGGCCCAAATGGCTACCAAGTGGGTAACTTTCCATTTGGCTGGAACGAGTGTAATGACAAACTGCGTGATATTTCCCGCAGTTTTTGGCGCGGTGATCAAGGCTATTTAAAAGAGTTTGCCACTCGATTAATGGGCTCTCGTGACATTTATAGTGCAGCGAACTGGCCATACAAACTCACGGTGAATTACATCACGTATCACGATGGCTTCACACTGCAAGATTTAGTGTCTTACAAGCACAAACACAATGAAGCTAATGGCGAAGAAAATCGCGACGGCCACGGTGACAATCGCTCAGAAAACTACGGTGTCGAAGGCGAGACGGAAAATCTGATGATCATCGCCACGCGTGAGAAGCAAAAACGCAACCTTATTGCCAGCTTGCTGTTTGCTTTTGGAATCCCACACATCCTCACTGCTGACGTGCTGTCTCACACCCAAGGCGGTAACAATAATGCCTATTGCCAAGATAACGAAACCAGTTGGCTTAACTGGGGAGAAACGGAGCGTAAGCAACATTTCAAAACGTGGATGTCACAAATGGTCGCCAACCGAAATCAATACATGGTGCCATTTATCCGAGCTTTCAGTGGCGAAAACCGCAATAACAACCGCATTTTCTGGCGCCGAACAGACGGTCGCTTAATGGAGCATGATGATTGGAACCGTTTAAGCTCTGTCGCACTTCACCTTGGCATCGGTAAAGAAGGACAAGAGCTGGTCTACCTCATCAACCAAACTAACGCTACAGCGCGCTTTAAGCTCCCTAATGAGCGAAAGCAAGAATGGGTAACGATCTGCGACACAAACGTACGTAACCTCAACCCAGGGCATGCTGAAGGCGAGGTTTTGCTATCACCTACTTCGATGGTGATTTTGCATTACCAACCAAACCAAAGCACACCAAAAGGTGAGCAACCGCATAGCTAAGTTATAAACGTTCCAAAAAAGCAAAGCCGATGCATCTCTGTGCTTCGGCTTTTTTATTGGTTAGATTTACTTAACTCATTATTCGCAAGGTGGCGCTAGGTGAACCAGAGCCAATCCACCCAGTGACGTCTCGCGGTATTTCTTGTTCATGTCTTTGCCCGTTTGGTACATGGTTTCAATCACCTTATCCAACGAGATCAAACATTTACTATTACGCTTTAATGCCATGCGAGAAGCATTGATCGCTTTCATTGCACCCATCGCATTACGCTCAATACACGGCACTTGCACTAAGCCACCAATTGGGTCACAAGTCATGCCTAGTGAGTGCTCCATGGCGATCTCGGCCGCAATACAAATTTGTTCATTGCTACCACCACGCAGCGCCGTCAAGCCAGCTGCCGCCATGGAAGAAGACACGCCAACTTCGCCCTGACAACCCACTTCGGCACCCGAGATAGACGCATTAGTTTTGTATAAGATGCCAATCGCACCGGATACAGCAAGGAAGTCTTTAAGCTGTTTAGTATCGAGCTCTTTGATGAAGCGATGGTAGTACATTAATACCGCAGGAATCACACCCGCCGCACCATTGGTTGGCGACGTCACCACTTGTCCACCAGCAGCGTTTTCTTCACTTACAGCAAAAGCAAATAGGTTAATCCAATCCATGATTTCCATTGGATCGTTTTCGATTGCTGCATTTGCTTCAAGCTTCTTCAACAAGTTTGGCGCACGGCGGGTCACGTTCAAGCCACCATCCAAGATACCTTCTGTCTCAAAACCGCGCTCCATGCAACGCGTCATCACACGCCAGATCTGTTCTGCGCGTTGATTGATAGCTTCCATATCCTGAAACGCTTGTTCGTTTTTCAGAATCATACCGCCGAGGCTCATGCCATTCTTCTCTGCCTGTGCCAACATTTCGTCTGCGCTGGAGAATGGAAACTCAACTTCTACGGGTGCAGTCGCACTGCCATTTTGCAGTTCATCCGCCGTTGCGATGAAACCACCACCGATAGAATAGTAAGTTTCAAAACCAACCTGATTGCCGTGCGCATCTAACGCAGTAATCGTCATGCCATTCTCATGCAGAGGAAGATTCTCTTCATGGAACAACATATCCGTTTTGTAGTTGAATTCGATTTCATGACGGCCATCGACAGACATCATGCCCTCTTCAATCGCCTTGCGCATCGCTTTGTTCGCAGAAGCGATTTTGATGGTATCTGGTTTATTACCCAACAGACCCAAAATCGTTGCACGGTCAGTATGGTGACCAATCCCCGTTAACGAGAGTGAACCGTATAAATCGACTTGAATACGAACCACTTTTGCCAGGTTCGATTCAATCAAACGAGTGAAGTGGTAACCCGCGATCATTGGACCATTGGTGTGAGAGCTAGAAGGGCCCACACCAATCTTGTAAATATCAAAGATGGACAGCATAAACTTACCTATTACGACAATGCAGCATAAAGCCAATCAGGGAGAACCATACAAGCAGCGATGGTCGCCACAGCGAACACCAACAGCCCGTAGTGGCTTGCGGTTGGCTTTGCAAAAAGATGTTTTTGATTATTGATAAAGATTTGTTGTTCGGCAGTCACAGCGCCCCAACGACGACTCACTAACACACCAAACAAAAGGAAGACGAACGTACCAATTGGCGCGAACCACGGCCAAGCCACGTCGAGATACATCGCAGTAAACACCGCAATCACACTCATGATACTGCCAACGATCACGCCTTTTTCGTTGGCTTTCGCCCAGAATAAGCCAAGCACGAATGAACCCAAACGGATACCAACAAAGATAGAAGTCAGACTAGCGATGGTTTTGAGTACCGATTCATTCGATACCGCCAGAAGAGCTGGCACTACCACCATGGCCGCCGCAAGCAAACTCATCTTTCTTGCGACTTTTTCGT
This sequence comes from Vibrio sp. E14, assembly GCF_020515785.1. Classification (NCBI taxonomy): domain Bacteria; kingdom Pseudomonadati; phylum Pseudomonadota; class Gammaproteobacteria; order Vibrionales; family Vibrionaceae; genus Vibrio; species Vibrio sp. E14. The sequence continues at coordinate 254,589 of NZ_JAHPJI010000003.1, read as the reverse complement.
AGTGCTCATCATCGGCACTTTTGCGAACGAAACGCTTGTAGATATCGAACGTTGCGACGGTCGCCATTGAGTTGTAGGTCGAATCCAAGGTCGACATTGCGGCCGCCGCCAACGCGGAAATGATCAAACCAACGACGATTGGGTTAGTGTGGTTGAAGACGAAATCCAAAATCACTTCATTGCTGTTTTCAAACGATTGATCTTGATAGAAAACACTCAAAAGAACACCGAGTACCGCGAAGAACAAGTACACGAAAAACGCACCGTAACCACACAACAGCATTGACTTCTGCGCCGTCTTTTCACATCTCGTCGCTAACGTGCGTTGGATGATCAATTGGTTGGTGCCGTACACACTCAAATGCAAAAAGCTCACGGCAACCACGCCAGCCCAGAGTGTGGTATCCACGCCCAAATCAAAGTCTAAGTTGATGATATTCAAGTGATCACGAGAAAGGTAATCTGCCGCATTAATCTCTGTCATTAGAATGGCAAAGATAGCGATGCTGCCTGCCACCAATACTGCAGATTGCAACATATCGGTCCAGATAACCGTGGAAATCCCGCCCGCATAGGTATAGCAAGCGGTGAAAATACTGATGTAGATAATGGCTTCAGAAATACTGATAGGCAGAACTTGCACTAAGATCAGCGCCACGGCATACAGAATCACACCCGCAGATATACATTGGACAACAATGAACACAATCGAGTTGATGGTTCTTGCATACACCCCAAAGCGGTGCTCAAGATATTCATAAATCGAAGTCAGACCCAGCTTATAGAAGACAGGTACAAAGAAAATGACAGTGAAAAAGATAACGATGGGATAGTTAAGGTGAATACTCATCGCTTCCATGCCAGAGCTATAAACCCAACCAGGCATCCCTACAAACGTCATCGCACTAATGTAAGTCGCAAGTATCGAAACACCTGCCGTAAACCAGCCAAATTGCTTTCCACCCGTAGAAAAGTCGCCACCATTGCTGTAGCGCTTATTCACTAAATAGCTGATTAATATGGTGATTAACACGTATAACGCAATCACCACAAAGCTTGAGTACGTAACCATTTAAGGGTTTCCATAATTCTGGGTGCTAATTATTTGTGCTTGGATATTACTTTAAAAAAGCATATCTAAACGATAATCCCGCCATAACTGTGACTACAATCACCAATATAGACGGTTATATATTCAAAAATGCCAAAAAGACCGATTTAATGAGACTCCCATCACTAAAAACCACTAATTGGGTACGCATTCATTTTAAAATTGATATTGATCACGGATCTAATGACCTTAAAAAAACTATGATTCACCACGACACGAAATCGAAGATGATCCCAATAAGATCGTGTTCTTTAAGTTTGAATAGCAACAAATCCTAAGTGAAATAGAGGTTTATCGGTCATGAATGCCAAAAGACACATGAGCGAAGTTCCTATGATTCAAAGGGTAGCTGCCTATCTAGCGATACTGGTTGGTTACTTTTTCTATTGTTATAACTTTGTAATTATTGACTACGTACGCCCATACATCGTTGAAGCGTATGATGGTATTAGCCTGTCAGACACTGCCCAGTTCTATACATGGCAGTCGGTTGGTGCACTCATCGGTGCATTGAGCTGTGCTTGGTTCGCAACAAAATTTGGTAAGAAATCCACTCTTATTACCATCACAGCCCTAAACGGTGGTGCAACGATCATCAATATGATGTTCACCGACTACACAACATGGGCAGCAATGCGTTTCATCATTGGTTTGTCACTGGGTGGTTACTTCACCGTAGCAGTAAGCCTGATGATCGGCCTATTTACGCCAACGGTACGTGGTAAGTTGACGGCATTCGCGTCTTCTATGTTCTCTGTAGCACTGATGGTAATGGGTGCGTATGCAGCGTTTATTGCAAGCATCGATGCACCATGGGAAAGCCTAATGCTTGTTGGTGGTATCCCACCATTGGCAGCCGCTGTGGTCATGATCTTCGTACTACCTAGCGACAGCAAAGTGATCGCTTACGGTGAAGAAGAGCAAGCAAAAGCGGAAGAATCAGATGCACCAGCGAAAAAAGGCTCTTGGGGAGAAATGCTAAGCAAGCCTTACCGTAAGATCACACTAACGTGTCTATTACTGGCTGGCCTTAACTTCTACGGTTTCCAATTCTTTGGTGGCTTCGTAACCACTTACCTACGTGATGTACGTATGTTCGACGGTGCAACCATCGGTCTCATCTTCTCTATCTCAGCATTTGGCTCACTGTTTGGTGCGTGGTTCTGGGGTTGGGTAGCTGACAAATTCGGTCGTAAGGTGAACGCATTTGGCTTCATCCTAGCGGGCATCATGGTTTCAATCTTCTTTGTTGCACCTGGCGACATGGTGATTGGCGGCCTAAACATGCTGGCTCTACTTGGTCTGATTTACAACTTCGGTCTGTCTTCTTCAGCGGTATGGGGTGGTTACTTCTCAGAACTGTTCCCAGCACACCTACGTAGCTACGGCGCGGCGCTATTCCACGGTGGTCGTATCCTCGGTATGTGGGCACCAATGGTACTTATCTTCATCCAAGAACGTACCGACCTACAAACCGCAATGTGGGGTTCACCAATCGTATGGATCCTTGCTGGTCTTCTATGGCTATCACTGCCAGAGACACTAAAAGGCGGCGTGCTCGATAAGAGCAAAAAAGCCGAAGCAGCAAAAGCGTAACTGAATTTCAAAAACTCCGGCTGGCTCCCCGGCCGGATGAAAAAACTTAATTTCGAGTCCTGTTCCCAAAGCCGACTCGACAGCAAATAAGAGAGTTTATTATGTCTAAATATCAAGAAGCGAAACGCGTTGTACGTGAATACTTCAGCGCAATGGAAAACGCAACTCACGAGAACGTGGCAGAAGTACTAAAAGCACACACTTCAGAAGATTACCTATGGCGTGGTGTTTACCCATTCCGTGAGCAACAAGGCGCTCAAGCAGCGGCTGACGTTTTCTGGGCTCCTTTGATGAAATCAATGACTCGCATGCAGCGTCGTCAAGACATCTTCATCGGTGGTGAGAACGAAGTAACATCAGGTGAAATCTGGGTAATGAGCATGGGTCATTTCATGGGTCTATTCGACGCTGAATACCTAGGCATGCGCCCAACTGGCAAGATCATGAACATCCGTTACGCAGAATTTAACTGTGTTGAAAACGGCAAGATCACTAAGACTGGCCTATTCCTAGACCTTCTAGGTGCAATGGACCAAGCGGGTTGTTACCCACTACCACCATCAACAGGTAAGCACTTCGTATACCCTGGCCCTCGTAACCACGACGGTCTACTGTTCGAAGACGCAGCACCAGAAGAAGGCGTAGCAACACTAGCACTAGTGAACAAGATGGTTGATGACCTATCTGCACTAAACGACAGCGGCGCAATGGGTTGCCCACCAGAAGTTCTTGAGAAGAGCTGGTCTAAAGACATGATCTGGTACGGTCCATGTGGTATCGGTGCGTCTTACACAATCCCTCGTTACCAACAGCAGCATCAATTGCCGTTCCGTAACAACCTAAAAGACAAGAAGTTTAACGGCCACGTATGTCGTTTCGCAGAAGGTAACTTCTCTTGTTTCTTCGGCTGGCCAAACCTATCTAACACGCCAATCGGTGGTTTCCTAGGTATGACAGGTGGTGAAGTACGTGCAGACATGCAAGTGGTTGACGTTTACTACCGTGACGGCGACAAGTTATCTGAGAACTGGGTACTGATCGACCTTCCTTACTGGCTAAAACAGCAAGGTCTAGACGTGTTCGAGCGTACTCAACAGATCCTAAACCCTTCTCTATAAGAAGTCCTAGGGGCGGATTGTCAACCCGCCTTTATGTTGCCTGAGTCCCCTCTCGGTTCAGGCGACATGCTCCCAACTCGTGCCTCAAGGATGGGGCACAACCTCAAGATAGAACCCTTAATCAAAACGGGCAGAACGCACGGTGGCTTTCTGCGCCCTGAATAATGAGATTGATGATGAAAAAGTCGACCCTTTCTGCAGTGATTTTAGCAGCGCTTACTTCTAGCTCAGCCTTTGCTGCACACACTTTTGTTAATGACGCTGGCGACAGCCTAACCATCGATGGCCGTTTCGATCTTCGCTACCAAGACCGTGGCGGTGATGACAACGGCGAATGGAACAGCGGCAGCTCACGTTTCGGTTTGAAAGGCCAAATGGGTCTTGATAACGGTTGGACTGGTTTCGGTCACGCGGAATGGGGCTACAACTCTGGCGCGAACGGCGACAACATTTACGACCGCTTGCTATACGCAGGTGTTGATCACGAAAAATACGGCAAGATTGCTGCGGGTACTAAGCAGTGGTCTACCTTCTACGACGTAGCATGGTACACCGATTTAGGTCGTGTATTCGGTACTCGTGGCTCAGGTGTTTACAACCTAGCTGACTGGGGTATCGCATCCGGTGCAGGTCGTGCAGAAAACTCAGTTACGTACCGTAATTCAATTAATGAAAAAGTGAGCTACGGCTTTACTTACCAAACCACGCGTGAAGATGTTGCTCTAGCAAGCAATGCGACAGCCTCATTGAAAAACGGCATGGGTGCGTCTATCACTTACAAACCCGTTGATGGCGTAACACTTGGTGCGGCTTACCATCAAAATGAAGTTGCGGATCTAGACGCAAGCGTGGTTGGCGTAGAAAACAGCGACAACATGCGCATCATGCTATTGGGCGCAAACTACAGCAACGGTGGCTTCTACGCGGGTGCGACTTTCCACGTTGGCGAAAACTGGGAAGCAGTGAGCCAAGGCGGTACGGACGTAATGTTCGATACCCTAGGTGGTGAAATCTACACTTACTACCACTTCGACAACGGCCTACGCCCAACGTTGAACTACAACTACATGGAAGATCGTGGTGACGAGACACAAGGTTACGAGCGTAACTTGCTGATTCCTGGTCTTGAATACCACTTCCAGAAGAACAAATTCCTAGTTTGGACTGAATACCAGTTCGACCTAGGTAAAGATCAGTACGATGGCAGCAAATTCGAAAACCGTGATGATCAATTCGCGGCAGGTATTCGCTACTACTTCTGATAACCACGAGATAAGTTATTCCGGTTACGTAACTTATTCGATTTAGTGGAAATGGGAAATAAGAGCAAGCCTTACCTTTCTTGGGTAAGGCTTTTTTCGTATGCAAAACATGCAATGTGACTTGGGTACTACCCAAATTGCGCCACCAAAGACAATCCAATCCTTTATTTGCCTAAATCTTGCTTATTTCTCTTTATGAGTACGTACCTATTTGTGTTAACCTAGTCACAGTTAAACTGACTTATGAATCAACTCACATGAATCCTGCAAAACAAACCGTAACATCGAAGGACGTTGCCAAACTGGCTGGCGTTTCTCAATCTACTGTATCGCGTGTGTTTGTTCCGGGCAGCTCAGTATCTGAGAAGACCAAGCAAAAGGTCTTTGAAGCTGCGAAAGCCCTAAACTACCGTCCAAATGCTTTTGCACGTAGCTTGACCACCAACGAATCTAAGTTGATCGGTTTGGTATTCCCCGATGCGGATTACCCTATCCACATGAAAACACTCCAATTGATTTCAAGTGAATTGCAGAAGCAAGGCTACTCAGCAGTGTTGATTCCATGGCAAGTGGATGATGAAGACAACCACTCAATCCCGAACATCTTCCAATACCGTGTAGATGGTGTCATTGCCGCTTCCGCTACTTTCAACAAATCACTGTATGAAGAGTGTGAAGAGTTCAATATCCCTATCGTTCAGTATGCACGCGTCGTAGAAGGCACTAAGAGCAGTTACGTTATCAGTGACAACTACGAAGCTGGCCAACAAGCCGCGCAACTTTTGCACAAAAGTGGCGTGAAGAACGCGGTTTACCTGACGGGTGAAGTGCCAACATTTACCAACGACGAGCGCCAAAGCGGCTTCTGCTCTGAATTTGAAGACCTAACTAGTAATACGCCACGCATCGTTGAAGCCACTTATGATTACGCTAGCTCACTCGACAAAATCCGCGAAATACTCGCTGATAAAAACCGACCAGAAGCCGTGTTCTGTGCGACCGACAACCTTGCAATGGCTGTTATGGATATTGCGCGTATCGAATGCGAATTGAGTATCCCGCAAGACTTACAAGTCATTGGTTTCGATAATATTCCGCAGACAGAGTGGTTGAGTTATCAGTTAACCACATTCCGCCAAGATTTTCGTCGTCTCGCTCGCGAATGCGTGAAGATCATTGTTGATCAAATCAATACTAAAAACGGTAGCTTGGTCAAAATGATGGTACCAGTGAAACTAATCGAGCGGCAGACAACGAAAGCTTGAATGACTAAAGCCAACCATTCGGTTGGCTTTTTTATTTGCTTTTGCTCAACCTCAATGGTCCATTTAGTGTTGTAAGCATTAATGAACCTCTGTATATTTATGAGCCATTACAGTATATGAACCAAACTTAAAAGGCGTATAGTCCATATGGCTACTTATCTTTACACACGTTATTCGCCAAAAAATCGAGCTTACCAAGAGCACCTTAATACTCTAAAAGCTTTTGCGCCCGAAGCTCAGCATTTTGAGGATAAGGTTCGTGGTTGCATGCCTCCAACCGAGAGAGAGGCATTCTTACAACTGCTCGATTCCGTCAGAGCAGGTGATACGATTGTGCTCTGGTGGCTAACGGCATTTGGTCGAGATTTTAGTCAGGCGTTAAATACAATCAAAGTGTTACTAGCAAAAGGGGTCACACTGAAAACCGTTTGTGAACCACTCACATTTGAACCGGATTCTGTTCAAACTCAAACGCTACTCACCGTGTTATCTGGATATGGAAAAGTACAGACTGAACATCGCCTGTTTGCAGCAGAGCAAGGACGGCAAGCCATTAAAGATCAACCAGATTTGTGGAAACAGAAATTTCGCGGACGCCCAGCAGACAAAACTAAACACCAACAGATCGCAACGTTGCTGTTAGAAGGCTATACGTTGAAGAGTGTTTCGGAGCAGTGTGATGTCAGCTTATCTACCGTAAAACGCGTCAAATCTAAGTTAAATGAAGTGGATGATGAAGGCTGCCTCAGAACACGAAAGCAAAGAGGTTATTCTGATGGTGATCCATCATGAGTCGCCCAATCAACTTTCGCACTATCTTACTCGCCTGTCTTATTATCAGTGTTGGCCAATTGAGCATGGGGCTTGTTATGCCCTCTTTGCCATGGATCGCAAAAGACTTTTCTATCTCCCTTGATCAAGCCCAACTGCTCGTGAGTATTTACTTACTAGGCTTTGGCCCCTCTCAGTTCATTTACGGTCCGGTATCGGATGCTTTGGGTCGAAAAAAAGTGCTACTGACGGGCTTGCTCATCGCGATGTCTGGTCTATTGATGATCATTTTCCTTAGTGACACCTTCACAGGCATGGTGATGGGGCGTTTTCTACAAGGCTTAGGAACAGGGTGCTGCGCGGTACTCGCGAGAGCATCGACTCGAGATAGATTTAGCGGTGATGAGCTCCCTGTCGCCATGTCTTACATCGCTATGGCAGCTTCGATCACGCCACTCATTGCACCTGTGATTGGCGGTTTTATCAACTTCCACTTTGGTTGGAGTATGGTGTTCATTTCACTGTTAGGTTATGTCTCACTCGCTTGGGTAATCATCGCCTTTAAGTTTACAGAAACCATTGCAAAACGATCTGTTATCCCGTCACCACGCAACATGCTTTTCCAGTATCGAGACTTGGTGACGTCACGTTACTTTATGAGTTTTGCCAGCATCAGTTGGTTAAACTTCAGCCTGATGATAACGACCGTGTCCGTGATGCCATTTATCATGCAAGACCAAATTGGCATGACATCCGATCAATACGCAATGTGGGCACTCATTCCCGCTTTAGGTATGTTAGGCGGCACCACGATTTGTAACCGAGTAAGGCCAATTATCGGCAACAAAAGAATGCTACTTTGTAGTCCATTCCTGCATCTCAGTGCTGCAATATGGTTGTTCTTCTGCCCGGTAGAACCGCTGTATTTAATGTTGGGGCAACTATTAATGATCTTAGGTAACGGCATTGCCCTACCTTGCGCGCAAGCCATGGTAATGCAACCCTACAAAAAGCAGGCTGGTGCTGCAGCAGCCATGTCTGGAGGTGGACAAATGATCGTATCCTCATTGGTCAGCTTAACATTGGTACAGCTTGGTTTAAGCCAAGCCTGGCATCTATCAATCGTTATTGTGGTGTTTGCAGCAATAACGCTCACCAATATTCAACGAGGTTTTGGAGCAGATCAACCTTCAGAACAGTAACGAAAAGACTTACTATTGTCCTTATAATTAAGAACACATCGTATAAGCTTTAACTAAGGATAAGTTGGCGGGTACTAACATGATGTTGCATTTACGAATTGGCGCGCTACTACTCGCCACTTTTATATCCGCTGGCACCGCCGCGAAAGCCAACGAGTACTGGCAATTTGATAGTGACGATAACGGAATCACTATCTACTCTCGAGAGCATACCGGCGGTTTAGTTGAGATTCGTGCTCGGATGTTCACACCCACCAGCTATGGCGCATTTTTAACGCTATTAGAAGATAGTGACAATATCCCGAACTGGATTGACAATGCCAGTCATAGCCGGGTTTTAAATCAAATATCAGCCACCGAAAACATCGTTTATACCCGATTTACGGCGCCATGGCCTGCAAAAAATCGTGATATGCTCACCTACTCTAAATATTGGGTCGATGAACTTGGGTTCACGATAAAAATCAAAAGCGCACCAGACTCATATCTTGCTGAACAAAAGGGCTATGTTCGCATTCGTTCGGTTGATGCAACTTGGGAATTACAAAAGCTCACTAATGGCACGACACTCATTGACTACAAAGCGTTTGCTGACCCCGGAGGCCTTTTGCCAATCTGGCTAATCAACAAACTATCAAAACAAAGTGCACGAGCAACATTTAGTAATCTAAGGAAAGAGTTACCAAAATATCAGCAATACTCCCATCCTCAGATAAAGGAGTAAACTTCACGTTTGCTCTTTAATTACGATTACGGTGTTTGACAAAAGAGCCCACAAAAGAGGCGAAGGCTAACCCCAAAAAGAGCCAAAACAAAGGGATAAACCCAAATGACTCTACTAATAAGCCATTTTCATCTACGTAAGAGCCCTGAGCGTGGTAAGCAATTAAACATGCCACACCGCTCAAAAATAAAACTACGCTCAGTTTATATTTACGAATAAACCCCATCTAAACCTCAAGCAATCAATTGATATGTCTTCGACATATTGCCACCGCATATAGTTCACTCAAAAAACATATTGTCTCTATGTTTGCTCCAATCTTTATTAGAGGTCTTTTAATCAGAGACAAGATAAAAACCCAAACATAAAGAATAAAAAGTCAAATTTAACTCAAAATATTATATGCGTTCTCAGAACTATCTTGACCTTTTTTCTCACATACACAATGTAATTGTTATCATTTTGTTTGCTCAATGCTGCCAAAAATCGTTCACACCTCTCCCAAAATAATTAGTGTTCTAAATATTTTTATCACTCTACGCAAAAACAAACCAAACAACAAAAAACCTTTAAAATCAAAATTTAATGATTAAAAGTCAATTGTAAAACAATAATAGCAACGAGTTAACCTCTTCATCTCTTTCGCTTTTTTAATTGAACGTCTAATCAAATTAACGCACAATGCCTTCGACAACTCACATAATAAATCATGAAAAAAAGGAAGTGTCTTCATGCATAATTTTTCAAAAAGTGCAGTGGCAACTTTAATCTCTGGCCTTTTGCTTGGAACTTCAGCGCATGCGGGAGTGAGTATCACACAAGGAAAGACCACGATCCCCGATGGCGAAGCAACACACGCTCAAGACATTACCGTTCAAAACGAACATGTCGCCTTCGCTCTCGCTATTGAATCCGCACCACCATGGGGCGTACCGCGAGGAACATTGGTCGATTTGGCAGCAGTAAAGAATAGCAAAGTAGATCTTGACCGTGTTGCCTTTGCTGACTTCATTCCTAACAGCTGGTCCGCATGGCCGAATGATCGCAAATCCATTGAAATTATCGAAGACAGCGACAATAAAGCGGTCATTAAAGTGAGCCGCAACTTCGATAACGTTGATATCACAACGTGGTATACACTCGCTTCTGGATCTGACTCAATTGCGCTTAAAACGGTCATGACCAACCAAGGTAAAAAAGATCTCGCGTTAGAATCAGGGCACACCATTTGGCCAGACACTGGCTACCAATTTGCCGTGCCGGGGTTGGAAGGGAAAGAAGAATCCATGGCCGACCATGCCCTCGCCGATCGCATGGTCGCTTATGATCGAGACTGGGCCTTTGCACTTCATGCTCCTTATTTTGATCGCGTCAAATACAATGGTCGTGACATGTACCTGGGGCATACCTTGAAAGCAGGTGAAAGCCGCACTTTCCAATCCCGACTACAAGTAGTTCCGAATGGAGACATGGCTCCCATTGTTAAGGCAGAAGCTGACCGACTAGGACAAGCGACAGGCACCATCAACGGCCAATTACGCGCGGATAATGGTCGTATTCCTGAAGATGCCATCGTGATGATCGAAAAAGAAGGACAACCCTATGCCTGGACATTGGCCAAAGATGGCCAGTACAGCATGGCGCTGCCTGAGGGTGAGTACCAAATCTACGGCACAGCGACTGGTCACGCAAACAGCAAGCTGCAATCGATTAAAGTGGCGAGAAATAGCGAGCAAACACTCGATTTTACGTCTCTAAAACGCCCAGCAACTCTCTCACTTCAAGTTGAAGAGGCAACATCAGGTCTGGCCAAAGATGCGAGAATCACCATCCTTGAAGGTCAAGCGCCACCGGTTGAATTTTTGGGTAAACGCACCTTCTTTACCGATCTGCTGCCTGCAGGTCATGCGGAGCTAAAACTGGCACCCGGTCAATACAAATTAGGTATCAACTCTGGTGGAGGCTTTACAGCTAAAACCCAAACATTAGACGTAACCCTAACGTCCGGTAAAACGACGAAGCAACGAGTAGAAGTGCCTCAAGTGACGTTTCCTAACCGTCAGCATTGGTATGGCGCAGATTTACACCATCATGGCAACGTGTTGGAAGGCGTTACTCCGCCAGAAATTGTTGTGCGTGCTCAATTGGCAACGGATCTTGATCTGACTTTCATTAGCGATCATGACTCAACCATTAACCACCAGAAGTTTGCAGAACTATCTGCGAAACGTGGCGTGCCTTTCATCCCGTCGATCGAAGTTTCGCCATCATGGGGACATATGAACCCATTTCCTATCGATAATGGCGCCGAGCTAACGGTCGATCCTGGCACTGCTGACGTTCACACGTTACTTAACGCCGTACATGAGATGGGGGCTGAAGTCGTACCGATGAACCATCCATACAACGATTATGGCTACTTTACGAATATCGCTAAAAATGCAGTCCCTGGTGGTAAAACGGATCGCTTCGACCTTATGGAGCTTAATGCGCGCGTAGACAATGAACCAACGTTGAAGAAAGCGCATAAACTCTGGGACCTGGGTGAAGCAATGTACTTTACGGCGGGAACCGACACCCACGATGCGTGGAACCAACTCACGGGGCAGATTCGAATGATGGCAAGAGTCGATGGCGAGCTAACGCCGTCGAAGTTTGCGCAAGCACTTAAAGCCGGCCATGGCTACGCAACACAAGGCCCTATTCTTTATCCGCAAAACATTATGTTTGGTGAAACAGCAACAGCTGGCGATACGTGGGACATCCACGTCGTTGCAGCCGATGGTCTAAAAGAAATTCGATTGATCGGTAAAGGCGGCAACGTGCTGAATACCCTGACGATTAACCCGAAAGTTGATACTCAACGCATAGAGCTGTCGCTACCTATACCTAGCGACGCAGAGGGATGGATAAGTTTAGAAGTCGAAGATAAAGACGGCAGCACGGCCTGGAGTAACCCTGTTTGGTTGCAGTCATAGTCTTGATGGAAGTCCGACTCGATGGTAAACAAACCTGAGTTCGACGATGAAATAAAGGCGGCACTGCGCCGCCTTTTTCTACTCGATGTTTTACTGCTGTGCAACCGTCACGGGTTTGGTCGCACCACGGTAATCAAACTCAAAACCAATACCTTGATCTGTTACATCCATCGTCATACCACCAACAAGCTCGCCTTGTAAGCTTTTCATAACATCATCAGGTAACGGCTCACCAGTCACGGCTGACGCACTTTCCAACACTTCCAAAATGCGTTCTGAATCGAAGTCAAAACTGAACAAGCCATTTGGAGAAAGTGGTTGTGCCATCACTTCTTTGCTCGCGTCTTCGGCATTCTCACCACTGTAGAGCGTAAAATGGTTTTCGTTTAAGCGAGCAAACACATCCATCTTCAAGCCTGTGTGCATTTCGAGTAGGTCACTGACATTAACTGGCTGGTTATCCGGCTGAATTTGTAATTGAGCAAGTTCAGGGACAAACATTTGCGCGGTTTGAATCAGCATCATTGGATCATTGGCAGATAGAGACAACATACCATCTAGCTGGCTAAATACTTCACCGTGCTGAGCATTAGTGTCAACGTGGATATCAAACATTTGCAGGCTTAATCCTTTCAAGCCGTTAACCATGCCGGAGCCCATGCTCACAGCTGCGGCTGGGTTTTGGCCACCCATCTCTTGCTGCATTTGTGTCAATAAAGAACATTGGTACTGAGGCTGAGTCAAGTCGCTCCAAATCTGACCAATCGATGGCGCTAGCGTATTAATGTCTAAACCAAGCGCCATGCTAAAGAAGCTCTTATCATTGTTCGATTCTGCCAAAACACCACGAATCGACTTAAGCGCATCTAGAATCACTTTATTTTTCGATTCAACAACAAAAGCACCTTTAATGAATGCCTGCTCGCCTTTCAACTTGTATTCCGCAAATGCGACGGATTGAGGCCAGTTTTCTGCAACTTGAGTAAGTTCAGTATGACAGGCTGGTGAACGCATCTCCTGAATAGTCGGCTCAGGATCAATGGCATCCAGCATGCTGACTTGACGCGCAAAGATATTGCCATCTTTCGTCGTCAAACCTTTAACCAATTCACGGTGATCAAAGTAACCGAAAGAGTTATTGTTTTCGCCGTATTTAGCCTGCAACGCCGCTAGGCGTCCACTCTCCGCAATGTTTTGACTTGGTGACTCAAGTCCCAATGCCATTTTAAGCGGGTTTTGAACACCCAGTTGCAGAATATCAACCGTTAACGTAAGTACGTTGTCAACCACGGCAACAACCAAGCCAATGCCATCTTGCGGGTCAACCGAATCTGTCATCTCGTAACGACGAAACTCAACTTCACCGAGTTTAACCAGCTCGTGCTTAGCACCGCTCATCTGCTCTTCGTGATCCAATGTTTTCCATAACGCGGCAGGGTCTTCAATCTTCAATTTGTACACTGGTACCATACCGATTGTGTACAACACAGGATTAATGTTTTCTCCGGTACCTAAGTAGGCTTTTAACGTTTCTGGCGATGCAGCGCTCTCCAGATATCCATCAAACAAGTTAACGGCAAACTGTTGCTGTGGAGAAAGTGGTTCATCGGCAAAAAGTTCAGCAATCGAGCCTTGGTTAGCCGTGCCAAATGCATTCATGTATTTATAATGATTAAAAGGTTCCGTCTGATACGTCACCATAAGCGAATCCGCAGGAACTTGCGAAAGTAGTGATACTGAATCACTCGGGGTAGTATTGTTTTGGTACAGGTAGCCAGCGCCCCCTGCAGCTGCGACCACTGCTGTAGCCAATAGTAGTTTTTTCACGACCAACTCCGTTGTCATAGTTATGTGTTCCTAAGCGAAAGATCACGCTTAGGTTTAAAGCCTTTGAATAGCACTTTTATATCGACCGCTATCATAAACAAGTTATCGATATAATGAATGTCGGTTTGATAAATTATCCAACATTTATAAGGTAAACCGTGAAGTAAGTTGAATTGCGTGAGGATGCTATTGGCAATATTCACAATCTAATTTCTCGGATAACCACCTTATAAATCAAAATCTTCAGTTCAATAAAGCGATTTGGAGTAACTACGACCAAAAGCACTAGGATATTAAATCTTTATTGAGTCTTTTATCTAATATCTGAAAACGCCTCACGGCCTGACACTTCTTTCCAATTTGCCTCTAGCGGTCCCCGTTTGTTTTCCTTACATTCCCATTAACTCAGTGACGAGACGTATACCAGATACGAGCAGTAGAAGACGATGAAAGACCAGTTGACGATCTCTATATCAACCATCAATGGCTCCAGACATTGGTACTTCAGTAAAAGGATGCAACGCAATCTAAAAACGTTTTTATGCTTTTTTGTCATTGCTCTGGCCGCAACCGCGATCTTAATTCATCACTTGTACACTCGCGTCGATAATGCCGCGTTAAAACAAGCTGAATTGACAGAACATTCGCGCACTATGGGTGAAGAGCTCAGCACACTGAAAGCATTAAAATCCGAGCTGGAAAGTGATCTCTCAGAGCGAGAAGAACGAGTACAACTTGTTTCGGAGCGTTTGGGAGAGTTAGAGAAAGTCCTTGGAGTTGGAGAACATACTACCACGGATAATTTGGATGCCCGACTTGATGCGGCGGCGATTACGTCGAACGTTCGCATGGTGTTGTTAAACCAAATACCAAGCGGGTCTCCGGTCGGTAAAGCGCGGCTCTCTTCTCGCTTCGGTAAGCGCATTCATCCGGTGACAAAAGTCGCTAAGATGCATCGCGGGCTCGATTTTGCCGTGAATACCGGTACTAAGGTTTATGCCCCAGCAGATGGGGTTGTGGAAGTCACCCGCCGCAGCAATAAAGGCTCTGGTAACTTCCTCAGGCTGCAACATTCTTTCGGTTTTTCGAGTTCTTATTCGCACTTGAAAAAGTTCAAAGTAAAAAGCGGTCAGTTCGTCAAAAAAGGGCAACTGATTGCAATTTCCGGCAACAGTGGGCTCTCTTCTGGCCCTCACCTTCACTACGAGGTGCGTTTTGTTGGGCGAGCACTGAATCCGAAGCCATTTGTCGATTGGAGCCTCAATGATTTCGAAGACATTTTTACTAAGGAGCGAAGAATACGATGGGAATCTTTAATCAAAACCGTGGAACAACGAGTAGCTCAGCAGCTTCAACTCTCATCGCCAAAGGCTGTGCTGTTAGCGGAGAACTCAAAGTAGAAAACGATGTCCAGATTGATGGCATCGTCGATGGTCAAATTAATGTAGAAGGCACTCTCGTCGTTGCAGAAAGCGGCCGAGTAAACGGTGAGATCTACGCTAAACAACTGATCATCAATGGCATGATGGATGGTAACTGTCACGCAGAACACATTCAAGTACTTGCCAAGGGACGTGTAAGTGGGAGGATCTGGAGTAATAACCTCAGCATCGAACCTGGTGGTAAATTCTTTGGTGAAGCGGCCGAATTACCTGAAAAAGAAGTGGTGACACTGAAAGGAAAGGCTCAAGAAAACGCCAGCACGAAAGAAAACAATACCAACAATGAAAAGCGACCTGCGCGTAAATCAGCGTAAACTCTTTGGTTAAAGTGCATAAAAAAGACGGCTTTCACGCCGTCTTTTTTATTACTAGAGACACGAGCTTCGTCAGAAGCTACAGTGATTATTCGGCCGGGTTTAAAATCATCACCGAGCGCTTTGCTTGTGGACCAAAAGCCGCTCTCGCATGCGCTTTCACTTCTTCTAATGTCACACTCTTAGCCGCGTTTTCAACGTCAAGTAACACATCGACGCCGTAATCATGCACCAAGTAGCGTGTATACGACCATGCGCGCTGAGCAGGGTTATCATCTAATCCTTGCATCGCTACCGCCAATTGCTTCGCTGCCGTATCCACTTCTTTTTGCTTGATGTTCGAAGCTAGGTCATCAAACATTTTGCCTAACTTGCTATCTAAAACTGCCACGTCTTCGGGCTCAACTTGAGATTCCAAGAGCCAATCAGAGATTGGTTCGCGATCTTGCGTCACGGTGTAAATATTTGGGCTGTAATCGAGACTAGACTCTTCTCGCACAATATCCAAGACACGCGCATTACTGATACGTTGCAAAATATCTTCGATAACCGTATCCCTTGCCGTACGTTGGTAATCGTTCGTGTTAGTCAAACGCATTACATACAAGGATGAAGGTTCATGACCATCCGCAACGACTGTTCGCGCCGGCACGTCGGTGTTGAACGCAACATGGTAATCAATCGAACGACCCGGTTTCATCTCGATGGAGGCCACATACTTACGCAAGAGTGGCGTAATTTCTTCCGGCTCGACATTTGCCACAATGACCATCTTAAAACCATCATTGGTTTTGAAAAGTTGCTCATGCACCGCCAGTATTTGCTCGGAAGTCACTTGTTCAACATCATCACTGGACACTATACGATGACGACTACCCGGCAAATAAGAATTACCGTTTGCTTTCTGAATCAGTTTTCCCATCGGCGATTCAAAAAAAGCGCCACTCTGCTGTTTAAACTCTTGCTTTGCTGCCGCCATCTGGCGCTCGTCGACTTTAATCTCCGTCGCTAGGTTGTATAGTCCATTCAACGCGTAAGTTAAATGCGTTGTTGGCGCGGTAATTTGTGAACCGTGACTGGTCGCATCAAGAATCGCGCTAAGCGCAATGTTATTTTTGCGTAAGTAACTGTCTAACTCTGAACCAGAAAATGCCCCTAACCCACTGCGTATCGCCGTCGTTGCGGCGATTTCATACGCAGCATATAACGCTGGTTCAACGGCGGCTTTACCACCTTGGCTCGCATAGTAAATATAAGCTCGACCACCCGCTTTGGCATCTTTTTGGAACCACACTTCGACACCGTTTGATAGCGTATAAACTTGAAAGCCACCCACTTCCTGACGCATGCTAGTGATGGTACCTTCTTGAGTAGGCTGTAAGAATCCATCCACTTTGTCATACATCTCTAACGGTTTTTCGCCCGTTTGGAGGTAGGCACTGTATAGATCGGTAAATACATCATTGAACTGAGCTGACGTTTCACTTTTCCCCAACCCAATCACAAAGATCGGTTGCTCAGACAACAAGGCATTCAATTGCGTGTTAATGCTCTCTAGATTCTCGTTGTTGATGAATTCAGACAAACTCTGGGCGTAACTCTCTTTTGATTGACTCGCACTGCCTTGGTCAATTTGGAAAACGCGCGCTTCTGCATAACTGTTTGGCTTACGCTGGTCCCAGTCTGAATCAATATTTGCGAGCTCACCTTGCCAATTTGACATGATGCTCTCTAACTCAGATTGAGTCGCACCATAATCTCTCAGTGACGCCAACGTGCTGATAAAAGTTTGATGCATTTGTTCACGACGCTCAGGCGCAAACGAAATACCTGCCGACATCATGCGCTGGTAGTTGGAGTAGTAAGGCTGGGCATAAGCATACTGAAAAGGTTCAGCGGCATCATTAAGTACACGAATCAGACGTTGTTGAATTAGCTGTGTTGCGACTTCATCACGCCACACTTGATGCTGTTGTTCAATCGTAGTGCTGCCACTTAGACCACGCTCAATCACTAAATGAAGGCTTGGTGATTCCATCGTGTTACTTGGCAAGATTCGGTTTTGGTTGTTCACTCGAATATCGCGGCGCTTCTCTATTACGGTATCCGAGGTGCTTTCCCAGTTAGAGAATTTGTTTTTGATAATATTGGACAGTGAATCCACGTCGATATTACCGGTCACAATCAACTCGGCATTTTGTGGTTGGTACCACTTGTCGTAAAACGCTTTTAGCTTGATTGATGAGGAATTTTGAATCGCTTCGCGAGTACCAATTGGGTCGTGTTCACCATACATAGTGCCTTCAATCGACGCTTGATAAGCATGCATAGAAAAGGACTTATCATCCGGGTTAGCACGTCGCCATTCACCAAGGATCACCCCTTTTTCTTTCTCTACTTGTTCAGGAGCAAACTGAAGTCCGTTTCCGATATCTCTCATCCACTTCAGGGCATCTTCCAGCTTTGTATTATTGGCAAGATCAAGTTGGTAAGAAGTTTGCTGATAAGTGGTAAAGGCATTGATATCGGCACCAAAGCTACCACCAGATTGCTCGAAAAGTTTAACAACGTCGTTGCCGGTAAAATGCGTGCTGCCATTAAACGCCATGTGCTCAACAAAGTGAGCGTAACCTTTTTGATTGGTTTCTTCTTGGAATGAGCCGACATTCAGAACCAAACGGACCGATACTTCTTGGTCTTTTGTTGGGTAAAGATGGTATTTCATACCGTTCGATAACTGGTCGGCATGCCAATTGGCGTCAAGCTGAATCGGCGTCGATTGTTGTGTCAGAGCACACCCTGACAGTAATAACGCGGGGACTAACAATATACTGCGCATAACTATTGCCCATAACAATGATTAAGCCGATCAATATAATCCTCGTTCGATGACCTTCACATTTTTAATGGATTATTTACTACTCAAACGTGACGCAAATCACCTTTTAATGAAATCAATTATCATTTACAAAAATAGACAAATCCTTACTTTACAAATAGATAAATAACACAGCTTAAAAGCCTTTTTCTTATTTGATGTAAAACTCAAAATCGCGACATGGAGTCAGTATTTATTTTGAGCAATAAAATATAATTATTGAACAGATTCGAATCTGACTTTCTGCTGCATATTCAACGGCTCGGTGAGTCCTGATGAGAATAAAAACACAACAACTATTATTCAAAGATCTATTATTCGCTTTATGTTCAAAAATCTATCATTAAAAAATAAACTGGCAATCTCTGCCAGTGCTGCCATCATTCTCGGGGGAGTGCTGGTAGAAGGGCTGTCTTTTCGAGATTCATTAAACAGACTGGATGTCGAAGTCGCGCAACGACTAGAAAGCACCAGCGCATCTTACAATCAATACGTAAAGGACTGGTTACTCTCAAAAGAGCGAGCACTGACGTCACTCTCTTCCGATTCAGAGAAGCGTTCTCTGGTTACGCACTTGAAACAAGTCCGAGACTCTGGCGCGTTTGATAACGTCTTTCTCGCTTACCCAGACGGCTCACAAGACAACGCTAATGGGGTGGTTTTGCCACCAGGTAATAACGACCCACGCAAATGGGGTTGGTACACCAACGCCATTGCCAATCCATCGAAAGTCTTTATGGATAACCCAACCGTCGCAGCGGCCACGGGGGCCAACGTCGTGTCGCTCGGTAAAGCCCTGCAACTACATGGTCAAACCGTCGTTCTGGGTGCAGATGTCGAAATTGGAGATATTTTAAACAGCCTCAACCAAGTGATCCTACCGGGTGAAGGTTATATGTTTATTGCCAATGAACAGGGCAATATTTTCACTCATAACAACGGTAAACTGCTGAATCAACCGGTTAGCGAGTTAGGCCTCAACAACAACGACATTACGTCTGCCGCACGTTCAGGTACAGAGCGTCGCGTCTCTATTAACGGCACCGAATATGTGATTTACGCGCGCCACATAGAGGGTACCAAGCTCACAACAGTGACGGTGTTAGATCAAAACTCGTTGGTTGCCCCACTCTACGATGCTGTTTGGGATCAGATCATCGCAACCACCATCGTCGTCGTTATCTGTGTAGCTTTGTTTAATCTGCTATGTAACATCTTGTTCCGTCCGCTCTACAACGTTTCGAATGCGCTCGCACAAATCGCCAACGGTAGCGGTGACCTAACTCAACGCATCAAAGTAGAAAACCGTGACGAAGTTGGTGAACTGGCTGAAAACTTCAACCAGTTCGTTGAAAGTTTGCAGCAACTTATTGGCCACATTCGTCAACAAGCGGAAGAACTGAGCCAACAATCGGAGCTGAGCACGACTCGCGCAAATCAATCGGTTTCCGATCTGAACCATCAGCAACAAGAAATCACTATGGTGGCAACCGCTGTGACCGAAATGGCATCGGCAACGCAAGAGATTGCAGCGCATGCAGAGCAGACGGCCAAAGCCGCACAAGACTCTTCAGCGAGCACACAAAATGGTCATGAGTTAGTGATCAACTCCAAATCGTCCATCAATAATTTGTCTTCCGAAGTCAACCAAGCGAGCGTTGTCATCGGCGAGCTCAACCAGCACGCGCAAGACATCTCTACAGTACTATCAACGATTCGAGACATCGCAGAGCAAACCAACTTACTGGCTCTGAATGCGGCGATTGAAGCGGCACGCGCCGGTGAGCAAGGTCGCGGTTTTGCCGTTGTTGCAGACGAGGTTCGCGTGCTATCACAACGCACACACACCTCAACCGAAGAGATTCGCTCGACGATCGAGACTTTGCAACAGACCACACAACGCGCTGTGACCATCATGGATACAAGCTCTCAACTTGCCCAAGGATCAGTGGAAGATGCCGATCGCGCAGCACTGGCTCTGGATGAAATCAACGCGGCCGTTGCATTGATCAGCGATATGGCAACGCAAATCGCGACCGCAGCCGAAGAGCAAACGCACGTAACCAATGAAATCACACAAAACGTCACGTCAATTAAAGATGTGACTGATCACTTGGTGGTTGGTGCCGAAGAATCGATGAATCAATCTGCTGAGCTGAAATCACAAGCCGAGGATCTCAACTCGAAAGTAGCGACGTTTAAACTGGTTTAAACGCCACGCTAGGAACGCACTTAAAAACAACAAACCCCGCTAGCAAATGTATAACTAGCGGGGTTTATTTTTATGGCTCGACGCTTTTATTGCAGATAGCTTTCGAAAGACGTAAGACCTACACCGCCACACACATCGGCGTGCCTGAGATTGGATCGTTAAATACTCTCGCTTGTAAATCAAACACCGATGCCAACATGCCTTCTGTCAGTACCTCTTGCGGCGTTCCCTGCGTGACTAACTGACCTTTTTCCAACACCACCAAATGATCGCAGTAACGGCACGCTTGGTTTAGATCGTGCAGCACTACCACCACTGTTTTGCCTTTGTCGTTCATCTGCCTCATGAGTTTCATCAGCTCAACTTGGTGAGAGAGATCCAAGTAAGTGGTTGGCTCATCAAGCATCACTACGTCGGTATCTTGCGCCATTACCATCGCAATCCACGCCCTTTGCCTTTGACCGCCAGACAACGATTCAACTGGCTTGTCAGCGAACTCAATCACGCCAGTATCTTGCATTGCTTGCTCGACTAAGGCTTTGTCTTGTTGACTTAACCGGCCCCAATGAGAGAGATAAGGCGAGCGGCCATATTCGACCAGTTTTCTGACTGTAATACCTTCAGGACTGACAAGAATCTGCGGCAGCAAAGACAACGAGCGTGCCAAGCGTTTATCGCCGTAGTTGCTTAGCGGTTTGTCGTCATACAACACTTGGCCAGAAGCTGGTTTATTGATGCGTACCAAGGTTTTTAATAGTGTCGACTTACCACAACCATTTGGGCCAACTAGCGCGGTAATTTTACCTTGAGGAATCGACAAAGAGAGATTTGGAATGATGGTCTGTTTGCCGTACGCGACGGATAAGTTCTGCGTTCGTAACATGCTTACCAACCCCTATAACGATACAAAAGAAAAATGAAATATGGTGCGCCAATAACAGAAGTCAGCACACCCGCTGGCAGCTCAATTGGTGGCTGTAAGCCTCTCGCTAGACCATCGGCGCAAATCACCAACAGCGCGCCAAGGGTTGCAGAAGCAGGAATCAACAACTTGTGGTTGTGACCAAACAGCAAACGCGCTAGATGCGGCGCAAGCAGGCCAACAAAGCTGATCGTGCCTGCCACAGACACACTTATGCTCGCCAATAGCACGGCAGCAATCAACGCAAGAATTTGGATCTGTCTTGGTTTCGTGCCAAGTGTAGTGGCACTTTCTTCTCCCAGTCCCATCACATCTAACCGCCATGCCAGCCAAAACGCCAATGGCAGTAGCAGCAATAGAGCACTCCAAATAAACGGCACTTGTTGCCAGTTTCGTCCCCACAAACTGCCGGTTAGCCATACCATCGCCGTGTTGATTTCGATAGGGTGCACAATCAGAAGAAAATCGATACCGCTGGCTAAAAATGCGCTGACAGCAACACCAATCAGCGCCAAACGTGCAGGTGTTGGTTTTGACCAGTAAGCCAGCACAGCAATAAAGCCAGCAGCAAGCAAGCCTCCCGCCATGGCGACCATCGGCAACATTGCCACTGGCGCATTTGGATACAGCACCAAACAAGCGGTAGCCGCCAGTCCTGCTCCAGCGCTTATCCCCATTAAATCTGGTGAGGCAAGTGGATTACGGATGACGCCTTGCACTAAAACGCCTGACAGCCCCAACCCAGCGCCCACGCCAATGGCGAGCAACATTCTCGGCAATCGATATTGGTGAATCACAAAGTCCGAATCAGAGAAAGAAAACAGCAATGCAAAAACCTGTTGAGCCGACATGTTCGCCGCGCCAACAAACAGCGTGAGAGAAGACGCAATCAGCAACAATCCAACTAATGCAAACAGTTTGGTTTGATTCATCATGATGATTTCCTCATTGCAATCGCGATAAAGCAAGGTGTGCCCAACAGCGCGGTAATCACGCCCACTGGCGTTTCAGCCGGAAAGGCAATCGATCGTGATAAAGCATCTGACCACGTCACCAGTGCCGCGCCACACAAGGCGGAAACCGGAATGAGAATGTGATAGTTGTGACCAACAATCGGGCGTACCAAGTGCGGCACTAACAACCCGACAAAGCCAATTGGCCCTGCAATAGCTACGCTAGTACCTGCCAACAGCACAACCGCTAAACCACTGATTAATCGCGTAAGACGAATGTTACCACCTAGCCCAACAGCAACTTCGTCCCCCAACGCGAGTAAATTTAAGTTTCGCGCTAAGCCCATGGCGAGCACCAAACCTAAAGTCGCAAAAGGCCACAGTTGCTGCCACTGCTGAGAGTCCACCGCAGAGAGTGAACCCGTTAACCAATGCAACACGCTGTAAGCCATGTCATCCGCCAAAATTACCGACGCACGAGTTAACCCTATCAGCAGTGCACTGATGGCAATGCCCGCTAGCACTAAACGCAATGGGTGAGAACGCGCGGAGAAAAAACCGCCCAACAACATGACCGCACCACCACTTAGTAGCGCGCCGAGTACTGCGTTGATGATTGGGTTCAATTGACTAAAGAATGGTACGCCGATGGACGCCAAGGCCATAAAACACGCCGCACCAGCATTAATGCCGAGAATGGATGGCGACGCCAAAGGGTTACGAGTTAATCCTTGCATCAGCACTCCGGATACCGCAAGCGAAGCGCCAATTAATAACCCAGCATAGGCACGAGGCGCACGCAGCGTCGCGAGGATTTGATGCAGCATATTGCCCTCATCAAACGCAAACCAATGGCTTGTCAGGTCATTAACACTCAAGGAAAAGTTAGACCAGCCAATCATTGAAGCGGTATAGCCTGACAGCGTACACAACGCCATAGCACAGACAAACAAGCTCGCTTTCCAATGCGATTTGCTAACCGAAGACGCGCTTTCTGAGCTTATCGCCGCACTCATGAGCGCTCCAATAACGCTTCAAGGTTGCGAGCAATTTCTTCCGCCGCCAACATACCGCGATTTAACGACCACAGTTCAGGAGAGACCTCAACAAGTTGCTGTTTTTTCGCAGCAGTTAGCAGCCTAAATAATGGATTTTTGCGCCACTCATCCACAATATTTGGTTGAGAATAAAGTCCAACTAACAACCAATCAGGGTTGGTTTTTAGTAAAAGTTCGAAACTGGTTGGGATATACGCTTTTTGCTCAGATGGAGCCAGCGGACTTTGGATGCCCAGCGTACTCAAAACGCCCCCAGCGTAAGAAACCGGGCTATGCAGCCACATCCCTTTATCGGAAACCACACCAAACTGAATGGTTTCTTGTGTCGCAAAATGCTGTTTGAACTCCGCCATGGTCTGTTTGTGCTGATCGATTCGGTGCGTCATTTGCGCTTGCTTGCCAATTGCCACGCCGATTTTGAGTGCGGATTCGAGATTTTCTTGATATGTCTCACCACGGCTTTTTAGCAGCAAAGTTGGCGCAATTCGCTGCAAATCTTGATAAATCGCGCGATGACGTTCGGCATCGGCAATGATCAAATCAGGCTTGAGCACCGCAATCGCCTCTAAACTCGGTTGTGAACGCATGCCGACCGATTGCCAAGGTTCAATCTTGGCACGAACAGCAGGGATGACTAGTGTGGCATCGTTGTCATCGGCGACGCCTACCGGTGAGACATCGACTGCCGCTAATGCATCGACAAACGAAAACTCTAAAACCACAATACGTTGAGGTATCGCTTCTAGCTCAAAAGTGCCTTGCTCATCTTGCACGCTACGCACCTGAGCACTTGCGGAAAATGACATAAAAACTGAGCTTAACAGCATCAGCAAAACGGTTGAAAAGTGTTTGATCGTAAATTGTTTTTTATTTTTCATCTTGCTTTTTTCCAGTGCTAGAGTTTTCCAGTACCTAAGATCGGCAAAGTCGCCAAGGTAAATTGGCGACTTTTCTTTTCAAACTCGGTGAACGAAACGCTTAAAACTGATAGTTCAGATCCAGCGTGTAAGAGCGTCCTGGAGCTGGGTACCGACCAACTGGGCTTGTATCAATCCCGCGGAAGTAATACTCCTCGTCAAACAAGTTGTTCACCGCAACATTCATGCGTAACTTGCCTTTGTCGTCTTTGTATAAATCCGTCCCCAAGTTGAAATTCCACACCATGTAAGATGGTACTTTACCCGTTGCGCCTGTTGCATCTTCGGCACTGGTGTTGGCGTTATCGGTATACGAGTCACTGAAGTAGAAGCCCGATAGCGTGGTGTCCATGCCGTAAAATGCGTAGGTTGCATCCCAACCAAGCTGATGCTTAGAGGTGTAAGGCAGTTGATTACCTTTATTCTCACCTTCTTCTTCAAGCGTAGCGTCTAGATAGTTATAGCTTGCGCCTAAACTCAGTGCAGGTAGTGCTTCAGGCACGTAACGAGCAGAAAGCTCTAAACCTTGGTGAAGGGTTCTACCTATATTTTCAGACGTATTTGTCGCACTCCGCCACTGCAACTGATCCTTAAAGTCAATGCGATACAAAGCTGCATTGAAGCTTGTTGAATCTTGAACATACCGAACGCCAAGTTCGTAGTTCCAAGCCAACTCACTGCTTTCCTTACCGACCCCTCGAACATTAACAAGCTGAGGAACGCGAAGAGATTTCTGCGCATTGGCATAGCTCAGCCATTGTTCATTCCAGTTATATGCGATCGTCACACCAGGCAATAATTCAGTCACCTTGTTTCCAGATTCTTGCCCGCTGCCCAAATCTTTATAGGACATATCAACAAATTCATAACGAAGTCCGGGCGTGACTTTTAACGCACCATTAAACAACCCGACTTCGTTGCTCACATATCCTGCGTACGCATCGGTATCAAGGTGCCAGTTTCGCGGTACATTTGTGGCTCCGCCTGACACTGGTGTTTGTGTCACTTTATATTGAATGTCTTCATTAATGTAACGAGTCCCTATAATCCAGTTTTGCGTAATGGCACCTCCATCAACAAAAACAGCAAGCTTAGGTTCGATACCATAAACACGGAACTCTCGTGGTGAAGTACTTACTTTCGTAGAAGGCAGAGCCGGATCCGCCCAATGGCCACCAGCGCTGTTAAAGCCCCACTTAAAAAGACGCTCTGACTTATGGCCAAACGTTAGCACTTCTAGCTCAGCACTGTCGGCAAATGGCAAATCGTGGATGTACTTAACACTCCAGCGTGTCGACTTACCTTCATAATCATCGTAAGGACGTTTCGATTGGTGACGATCTTGTTCGTAGTCTTGTGGCGAAAGTGCACCAGGCATTTGCGTTTCAGCATCGTAACGTTGCAGGAATGCTTGAATCTCTTGAGTGTCACTCAGTAGCCACTGTGCTTTGGCTTGGAAGTTCTTCACGTCCGTATCGGAATGTTCACGGAAGCTTTCACCTTTTAGGAAGTTACCTTCCAACTGTAGTGCAAATGTGTCGCTTAACCAGCCGCCCGTGCGTAGGTAAAAATCATTCAGCGGCGCATCACCGCCATCAAACACGGTAAGGCGGTTACTGATTTCAGTTTGCCACGTGTGTGGAATCGGTTTGGTCACTAAGTTGATCACACCACCGACGTTGTTTGGGCCGTACTGTACTGCGGCACCACCGCGTACAATGTCAATACGATCAAGCATCGACAGTGTTGCTGGGAAGATAGACTGACCAGTGTGACCATATGGCGCAAGTGTTAGCGGTACACCATCCATCAAGAACTGAGCATGACCACTACGGCTTGCTTTCAAACCACGTACGGAAATGTTAGGCAATACGCCCGTTCCGCTTTCATCCTGAACTTTAATACCCGGTACGCGCTGTAGCGCGTTATCAATCGAGCCTGCGGCGGTTTTCTCGATTTGATTGCGGGTAATGACGGTACGAGCACCTGGGTACTCTTTGACGTCTTCAATTTCAGATTTACCAATCACGCTACCAGTGACAACTACGGTTTCCATCGCGGTAGTTTGTTCTTTTTTAGCAGGAGCGGCAACCGCACTCATGGATGTGGCAGAAGCGATTGCAATCGCAAGCACACTGTAAGTGGTAGACAAACCAGCACGTACACGCACTTTACCATCCAAATTCTGGTAAGACATTAAGATCTCCTTTGCGAGAAATTGAGCCTCGGGCAGAATACATCCCGTAGGCTCTCGGGGCTAAAACATCCTCAATATGAGGAAAAAAATCGGCTAACAGGCGCTAACTACGCACAAAAAGCCTAGAACTGATATCCGTAGCTGAGCATGAACTCGGCTGGTGCGCCGTAGCCAATCTGGTTTAAGCCAGACGTGCCGTTTGTTGCGCCAAGAATGTATTTCTCATCCAAAATGTTGTAAGCGTTCGCTTGGATTTTATGACGACCAGTGGTGTACGCCGCCATCAAATCCACCGTTGTGTAATCGCCAAGTGCGACAGCTTCGTCGTTACCTGCGTAACGGTCGCCCACGTACTTCACACCACCGCCTAAACGCCAGTTGTCATCCAATTGGTAAGTGCTCCAAAGAGAGAACAAGTGGTCTGATACATCGTTCGGCTTTTTGCCTGTGGCTTTGTCTTCCGCGTCCAAGTAGCTGTACCCCACAGAGATGTCCCACTGTTTGGTGATTTGACCGCGAGCCTCTAATTCAATACCTTGGTGACGCACTTCAATTTTATCGATCACATCGCCGTCCACGTTAGTTTGTGGTTGCTCTTGATCAATCTGGAACAGTGCCGCATTCAACATTAATGCGTTATCCAAAAGGTACGCTTTCGCACCCACCTCTTTTAAGTCGGTGTGGAAGAATTCCGCCAATTTTGGATTGATGTAGATACCAGCGTACGGTAACTGCCAAGAGCGCGCTAAACTGGCGTATACGGATGTGTCGGAATTGATGCGGTATACCAAACCAGCACGGTAGCTGACTTTGTCATCATCCAATTTTTCCTTATCTGAGCCCGCTTTTTGTTGTTCGAGCTCCATCGAGTCGTAACGCACGTTACCGATCAAAGAAAGGTCGCCCCACGTATAGACATCTTGCACATACAAACCTGTTGTGGTGGTGGTATTGTCACGAAATGGCTTAAAGCCCGGATCAGGCGTTGGACCAACGACTGGGTCGTAGATATTTTGCGGAGGAAGCGTTTTGTCACTTGCCAACGTTAGGTCGATATCGATCTGGTTGAAATCTGCACCCACCATCAATTGATTGTCCCTGGTTTCCCAAACCAACTCAGATTGTAAAGTGGTCGTAGTACGTGGATCGTAACCAAAGTTGTTGACGGTTTGAGACACTTCATTACCCGTCACTTTGCCCTGACGCGTGCCTTTTTGCTCAAGTTCGATATGGTTGAACGCCGCTCGGTTGTTCCATACCCATTGATCATTCAGACGCCATTCGTAATCCACCGCAATACGGAGACTGTCTGACTCCTGATAGTCGTTTGTACCGCCAAAGTAAGTGCTTACTGGCAAATCAACTGGCTTGCCATTTTTTGATGGCACACCACGATACGGCACTAGTTCTTGATGGGCGTATTCCACGTTAATATCAATGGTGTGACCATCCGCTGGTAACACACGAATGGTCGGTGCAATGAAGAAATCGTTTGAATCAACATGATCAACGTACGAGTCGGCTTGACGGTATTCCAAGTTAATACGCCCGTTGACCTTATCTGAAAACGCCATTGAGCTGTCGACCTGACCGACATACTGATTGTTGCTACCTACACTGCCGTTTACGTGAGTAAAATTCTCACCGTTAGCGCGTTTCGTCACCAAGTTGATGATGCCCCCTGCCGAACCACGGCCATACAAAGCACCCGCAGGGCCTTTCACAATTTCAACGCGTTCAACGTTCGCTAAGCTGCGGTAAGACTGCAACGTACCGTCATCTCGCAAGCCATCACGGTACATATCGTTGAGTGAATCAAAACCACGGATCATGAACTGATCGCGGCTGCCTTCGCCCAAGGTGTTATTGACCCCGGCCACCCCATCTAGCGCATCCACTAAACGCACCGCGCCTCGATCTTGCATTTCTGTTTTCGTTACTACGGATACCGCTTGTGGCACATCAAGCCATTCCACATCGGTTTTGGTGCCTGATTGAGGCATGTGTTCAGCATAACCTTCATACTGATGCCCGAAGACTTGAATCGTTTCAGTTGCTGATGAGGTTGAGTTCGTCTCTTCTGAAGCCACTGCGCTTGGTGCTACTAGTGAAGAATCAATCGCGACCGCCAAGGGGGTCAGGGTCAATAATTTATTCATTCCATAATTCCGTTTAGTTGTTATAAAGCCAACGGATGGAAATAAGAACAAATATTATTTCTATTTGCAATATTAATTTTATGCTCTATATTTATTTACCCTAAAAACACAACTAACAACAAAAAAAACCAAACATAATAACAATAAACACTAGAACTTCTGCCCTCCGTCTCGCGAGAGGCACATTGGAAGACGACCGTGAGCGACTTTATCAACGTTAGAAGAAAATGTTAGAAAATTAGGAAAGCTCATGAAATCTACGATGATTATCGTAAGTCATGTCGTTAACGATGCAGTCACTCACGGCTTCGTGCCTGCAGCTAAAGCGATGGACCTTCACGTCGTTCTTATCACCGACCATAAGCTCAGCCATTTAGAGTTGGCGAGTCGTGATAGTCACTTTAATCCGGATACCATTCTAGAATGTGATGTCTTCAACCCATTAGAACTCATCGAAACCATCACGGAGCATGAATTAAAGCCAGACGCTATTTTCAGCAATAGTGATCACTTACAAACTTCCACCGCCATCTGCGCACAATTTTTTGGTCTACCGGCTAAAGATTGGTCTGTCACGTTAAAGGCCAAAAACAAACACTTAACTCGACAAGTGTTAAATGAAAAATCCTTACCCAACACAAAAAGCTGTTTGCTGCATCGCCATTCGAATGTGGCATTAGGCATAGCCTTTCCTGTCGTGGCAAAACCCAAAGAAGGCGTGGCAAGTTTAGATGTGCAGCGCTGTGACTCCCAAAGCGAGCTCGATGCTTACTGCGAGGCATTTTGGCAAAAGCACCCAAACGCCGCCATTCTGGTGGAGCAGTTTCTTCAAGGACCGTTGGTTACGCTCGAAACTATAGGAGACGGTAACCAACTTATCGCCGTGGGCGGTTTTGATGTGTCGCTCTCTGAGCCGCCTTACTTTATCGAAACCGCCGCAGACTGGAACGGACCAAACGGCATTGCTCACCGAGAAGCTTGCTTGGCTCAACTGAAAGCGTTTGGCGTTGGTTTTGGTGTTTGCCACAGCGAATTTATTATCACTGAAAACGGCCCAGTCCTAGTGGAAATTAACTACCGCAGCATTGGGGATGGTCGCGAATTCTTGCTCAACAATCTCGCTCACTTCGGTTGGTTTAGCACAATTTTGGGTCTGCATTTGGGCCGAAGATTGGACGGCGATTACCAAATTCATGGCTCAGCACACGTGCACTATGTGGTTGCGGAACACAGTGGTGTGATTGATGGAGATTCGACCTCCTTCATCCAACACGATGGCGATGTCATCACCCAGCAACAGGTACTAAAAAACGCGGGAGAACTCTTCCAACAGAGTTATTCCAACAAGGATTATCTCGCCCGAATTTCGATTGTCTCGCCATCGGGGCGAAAACTCGATCAAGCGCTGCAGAACGCGCTTAGCAATTTCAATCTAGCTCCGACTCGCGAGGTGGCAGCATGAATCACGACGCTTTATACCTAACCCAACGATTGATCGATACTTGCTTGCGCGAAGACATGTTTGGCATCTTATCGAACGCCAAGTTCAGTAACGCCACACCAAAAGGGGTAATTGTTCCTCAAGTCGAGCAAGTCTGGCTAACCTTTGATAATCCGGATTTCACGCTCTATTTACCTGTTGTGCCAACGTATTACATGCAGCATTGGTGTTACTGCCAAACCAATGGCGAAGCGCCGCTAGGTTGGTGGGTGGAGAAAAATGGCCAAGTCGAGCATCAGCAGCATTATCAAGAGTGGATTGCGCTACTAACGACACTGGCACATGAGAGCTCTCACGAATTGTTGGCGGGGTATCTTCAAGAACTGGAATGCGCAGAGAAACACAAAGCACTGTGTGACCAAGCGTTTCGTCACCACGCCGACCACATTTCTCAACCAATATCCGAGCTTGGTTCTTGGCATAAAAAGCTACTGCTTGCCGACCAGATCGCTTCTTACCTTGACCACCCGTACTATCCAACTGCGCGTGCGAAGTTTGGTCTGAGCGATGAAGACCTTGTTAAGTACGCGCCCGAGTTCGCACAAAGCTTTGCTCTGCATTGGATTGCGATTGAAAAATCACTGGTGACATTAACCAGCGAACAACCTGATTGCTGGCCGACGATGGAGCAAGTTGGGCTTCCTGCTGATTTTACACTGAGCCACGTACTGTTCCCTGCGCATCCGCTCACCCTTCGCTCTTTAGAAGCCTTACCCGAAGGCATGATAGAAGCGCCGTTTACGTACCTAGACGTGACGCCAACGCTTTCCGTTCGTACTGTGGTAGTCAACGACGCGCCGCATATTCACATCAAAGTTCCGCTGATCATGCGATCGCTAGGCACGAAAAACATTCGCTTAATCAAGCCTTCAACACTGTATGACGGCCACTGGTTTGAACGTCTACTCAGCCACCTTGAACAAACGGATGCCGACTTAAACACTCGCTTGTTCCATTGCAACGAAAAACACGGTGGACACGTCGGCGAGGATAAAACCTTCGCGTACATCGTACGTGAGTACCCACTTACTCATTGCGAAGATAAAGCGTTAGTTCCGGTTGCCGCTCTGGCAAGCCCAATGCCTGACGACCGCTTGTTCTTAGAACATTTGGCGGAGCAGTACTATCAACAAGATACGCTGGCGTGGTTCCAAGATTACGTCGACCTATTATGCCAAGTGCACCTCACATTGTGGCTTCGTTATGGCATCGCATTAGAGTCCAACCAGCAAAACGCCATCGTTGCATTTGATCAACAGGGCAAAATGACGCTCGCGATGAAAGACAACGACGCGGCGCGAATTTGGCCAGAGCGCTTCCACTTTGCAACAGAGCATGCTGCCCAAAAACACGGCGCAGGAACAACTCCTGTGAATTGCGATGAACTACTCGACCAACGCATCAAAGTCGACAATGAATTGGCGCTCGGTCAGATGTTTACCACCATCACATTACAACTGGATATCGCAGCGATTGTAGAAGCCATGGCTACAAAGGGCATTGCCTCTTCAGCATCGCTTTACGCCATCGTGGCCAAAAGCATTGCAGAGCAACTCAACCGATTGGAAGGCGAAGGGTTAGAGACAAAACTGGCACGCGAGTTACTGCAAGAGGCGCCTGATTTGTACGCCAAGTACTTGTTGAGCTCTGGCAGTTTGCTCTCGAAAGAAGCCTCCGGCGCGAGCGACATCAATAAGTTCTATGGTTTGTCGGCTCCGAACTTCTTGCTGCTTTCTAGCGAAGAAGCGCAACGCGCCTACATAGAAGCCATCAAAAAAAGCGTACGTTAAACGATTATGACCAAACTCATCTACAGTGTGTTGTTGTGCCACTTTATCGCTGCGTTTGCCGCGTTAGGTATGCCGCTATTTCTACCCGTCGTGTTGCCAACGTTAGGCGCAAGAATTGATGCGGACTGGGCAGGGGTATTGTTTATCCTACCTACTTTTTGTACTGCGTTGGCGGCACGATTTTGGGGTAGCTTTGCCGATCGCTATGGTCGCCGCCGCTCACTCTTGCGTGCGCAACTTGGCCTTGCAGCAGGGTTTGCGCTGTGCGGCTTGGCAGACAACCTCGCCATGTTTGTGTTTGGTCTTATTATTCAAGGAACCTTTGGCGGCACCATGGCCGCCTCGAACAGCTACTTATCTAGTCAAATTAAAGAAGCCAAAACACTCGGCAAGTCACTCAATAAAACCCAGCTATCTGCTCGCTTGGCGCTGATCGTTGCGCCTATTGGGCTCGGCTGGAGCTTGTCAGAGACCAACCCGCTCAACGCGTACCTTTGGTTATGCGTTTTGCCTTTGATTGCGATGGGCATCACGCTAACACTGCCAGTGGATAAACCCGCCGAACGAAACTTCGAAAAGCCAAACTCAGAATCTCAGCAAGAACAACCTGTTGCGCAGAAAAACGCAATGCATGCCATTCGTTGGATCTTCTTTGCTCAGTTCGGGTTTGCGTTTTCTATGGTGGTGACCTTTCCTTATTTCTCGCCGTTTGTGCAGCAATATGGCATCACTAACCACGCATGGATCGGTTTTTTGTACGCACTGCCGCATGGTGTCTATCTGTTGCTGGCAGGCAAAATCCACGTGTTGTCAGATGGGCTGAATCGCCATCAACCGCTGCGCACGTTGTGGCTTGGGTTTGCATTGCTTGCCGTGAGCTCTGCCTTGCATTTGATTGCATCCGAAACCGCACTCATTGCTGCGAGAATTATCTTCGGCATCGCGATGGTGTGTTGTTATCACGGATTGCATCAGCATCTTGCGAGCAATCTGGATCGCAAACTCAGTGGCAAAGTATTTTCTCGCTTTGATGCCATGTCCAAATGGGGTGGCGTGGCAGCGGGATTTTGCGCTTCTTTCATTTCTAGCTTGGGGCTACTTGAGGTTCCTTTCCTACTTTCTGCGATAGTCAGCGTAATCACCTTGATCGCGCTGGTTCTCCATTCAAAATTTGGAAATCAACATGTTACAAACTCAATCCTCTCAGACTAGCGAGTTGCGCGCGCATGATGTGCAGCTCAATCGGGAGAAGGCCCAACTCAACACGATAATGGGTGTTCTTAATTGTTACTTACGTGAATTTGCGCTACCGAATCAACAAGTGGAATGGCGCTACCAATCGACATCGCTACCCCAAACGTTAAAACGCAACTATTCCGCCAAGCAACGGGTAGCCGTTCATCTGTCTCAACAAAATGGCGTGCTGGTTTTGCCGATTCACTACGCGAGCAAACTGGGCAAAATCAAATTGGCAGAACTGCCGTGGGCGAAAATGCCGGGATCTGGCTGGGCGAAATTGGATGCCACGCAAACTCTTACGCTTTTGCTTAACTATCTCAAGCAGGTATTGGCGATCCCATTTAACCATGAGCTGATCGAACAACTGGAAAATAGCGTGCTGGTTACCGAGCAGTTTCTCAACGTCGCGCCCAAATCGCATCACAACGAGTTTATCGCTTCGGAACAGTCTCTGATTTGGGGGCATACTTTCCATCCGACCCCAAAAAGTCGTTCGGGCGTCACCATGGATGATCTCTTGGCGTTTTCTCCAGAAGTCGGCGCGCAAGTCCTGCTGTACTGGTTTGAAGTGGATACGTCCTTACTTGATGTGCTGAGTTCCGACGGAGAAGCTAACCCTGCTCAGCACATGCTACAACAGCTCGCGCCACAACACGCCACCAGCAATGGGAAGACCCTCTACCCTTGTCATCCTTGGGAAAGCTACACCATTTTGAGCAACCCAAGCGTGAAGCGTGCCATTGAACAAGGCAAGATCACGCCACTGGGTTTAGGTGGTGAAAAGATGCAGCCGACCTCTTCAGTTCGTACCCTCTACCACCCAGATATGGACTGGTTTGCGAAATTCTCCATCAACGTACGATTAACCAATTGCGTGCGCAAAAACGCGTGGTACGAACTCGACAGCGCCGTGCAGCTCACGTCGATTCTCAAACCAATTAGAGAAAACGAACAGCTGCACAACCCCGTATTTAAAGTGATGACTGAGCCTTACGCCACCACGTTGAATCTAGAAAGTGTCGCTGAGCACAACTGGGACGACAACACCAAAGCGCGCGAATCGTTTGGGATTTTATACCGCGAAAATTTCTCGCTGAGCGAAGTCGACATCTTAAAACCAACCCTCGCTGACGCTCTGTTTGCTTACGACAAAAACGGCAACAGTTGCATTGCTCAACGCCTTAAAAACAAAGCGCGTACAACGCAAGGCCGCTATTCCGACATCGCGACACTGTGGTTTGAACGCTATTTGCATTGCCTGATCCCGGGCGTGTTTAATTACTACTTCAAACACGGGGTGGCGTTTGAGCCGCATTTGCAAAACACCTTGATTGGCTTTGAGCAAGAGATGCCGTGTTGTGTTTGGATTCGTGATTTGGAAGGCACCAAGTTACTGCCGGAGTTTTGGCCAGCAGAAACATTAACTGACTTGTCTGAACGCGCGCGACAATCGGTTTACTACAGTCGCGAACAAGGCTGGAATCGCATCGGATACTGCACCTTTATCAACAACATCAGCGAAGCGATTTTCTTCATCGCAGAAGGTGATGAGCCACTAGAGCAAACGCTGTGGAATGCGGTGCAAAGTGCCATTGTGCGTTGGCAATCCGTGAATGGAAAACAGCCGGAACTAGAAGCGTTGCTGAATGGCGGTCACTTCCCAAGCAAAAATAATTTCACCACACGTTTGATGCAAAAAGCCGATAAAGAGTCGGGCTATACCCAAGTCGCCACACCTTGGCAGCAATACGAAAAAGGAGCGCAACATGTCTAATTCACTCTCCCTACCGACACGCGTTAGCCAACAAGTTCACACGCTCGCACAGCAGCAAAATCAACCCTTGTGCGCGTACTTGTATGACCTAAAAGCCTTAGAAGAACACATCAAACAACTGCGTCACGTTTTGCCGAAAAATGTCGAGCTATTTTACACAGCCAAAGCCAATCCATCTGGCCCAATTCTCAAAACGCTCGCGCCGTATGTCGATGGTTTTGAAGCGGCATCTGGCGGGGAGTTGGCACACCTCCACCAGCAACAACTCGATAAGCCATTGATCTTCGGCGGCCCAGGAAAAATGCCAAATGAATTGCAACAAGCGATTGAACTTGATGTCGATGCGATTCACGTCGAAAGCCTCACTGAGCTACAACGCATTGGAGCACTAACCGAGCGCCTCAACCGCCCGACTTCGATCTTTTTGCGTATGAACATTGATATCGGCGACATCACGCTCAGCAAGTTGGCGATGGGCGGCAAGCCGACTCCTTTTGGTTTGGACGAGTCCGAACTGAGTAATGCTTTGATGTTGCTGCGCGATTTCCCGCAAGTGTCACTCAAAGGCTTCCATTTTCACTTGATGTCGCATCAGCTCGATGTTGAACGTCACTTAGCGTTGATGCAGCGCTATTTCCAAGTCGTGAAAGCGTGGCAACAAGAGTTTGAACTCGGTGAGCTGATGATCAACTTGGGCGGCGGCATGGGTATTAACTACCAAAAGCCTGAGCAACACTTTCCGTGGATGGAGTTTTGCGACAAGTTGGAATTCCTGATCGCCAAAGAGCAAGTGCAAGATTGGACACTGCGTTTTGAATGCGGACGGTTCATCACGGCGGCATGTGGTTATTACGTGATGGAAGTGCTGGATATTAAGCAAAATCTTGGCGAAAACTTTGTCATCGCGCGAGGAGGAACCCACCATTTCCGCACGCCAGCAGCACAGAGCCATGATCATCCATTTGTCATCCTGAAAAGCGAGCAACACCATGAGATTTCTCATCCAATTCAGCATGCACAAGCGACCTTTGTCGGCCAACTTTGTACGCCCAAAGATGTGCTGGCACGCAATCAACACGTCGCCCACGCCGATATTGGTGATTATGTTGTGTTTACCTTAGCAGGCGCCTATGCGTGGAACATCTCCCATCAAAACTTCTTGATGCATGAACCGCCGATCTTCCACTATTTCTAAACGGCATACTTCGCTTCACTCAAGCCCCAATCATTGGGGCTTTTTTATTCCACTCGGCACAAATTCATTGCCATCAACTGCTTTGCGAAATAGCAATAATGCGTTTTATCAGCTCGTCGGGTTCCATCTTGGGATTGCGGTAAAAACGGAAGATTTCCGAGTTTATCGCTTGCTGAGCAACCGGATTGACCGCCATCGAATCAATCATACTCGGCACGGCGAGGTTGTGTTTTACGCCGTAGTGAAAGTCTTGATATGACTGGACCTGACACGGATTAAAATCGCTGATGTCGATATCGGTGCGTACCGGAATCGAGCCTTTTACCTTATTGAACTTGGCTTGAAACTCGACGTCTGCCAGCGCGCTTGCGGTTTGCTGAGCCGCCTCGGTAGAAAACGACTTGCTCGACATAAACACCAAACTGTCCATGTTGTAG
The DNA here is from genome assembly GCF_020515785.1 of Vibrio sp. E14. NCBI lineage: Bacteria > Pseudomonadati > Pseudomonadota > Gammaproteobacteria > Vibrionales > Vibrionaceae > Vibrio > Vibrio sp. E14. Next base: position 217,747 of record NZ_JAHPJI010000003.1, on the reverse strand, counting down.
AGGAATACACCATCGCTGTCAGGCGTTGGGTAACAGCCGACCTCTTGCGGAACCGAGACTTGATTGGCGAGCAGCTCACCCAAAATCCAATCACCGCCGATTTGAAACAGCGCCTGACCGTCGGCTAGCGCTTGGGTCGCCGTATCCCACTTACTGTCGGGTAATTGGTTGTCGATCAACAAACTAAGGCGACGAAATTGCGTCAACGCTTGGCGCAGGGTGTCGCTGTCGATGCTGTCTCGTTCAAGTTTAACCATCGCATTGGTGTAGAACTCAACACCGCCAGTGGAGATCACTAAGTTCTCGAAAAGTTGGGCGACTTGCCACGGCTGCTCACCGACCGCGATCGGTACGATACCATTTTGCTGAGCAAGCTCCATGGCAGCGAACATCTCTTGCCAGTTTTTCGGCGCGGACAGATTCAGTTGTTTAAGTAGCTTGTGGTTGACCCACAGCCAGTTCAAGCGATGCAGCGTAAGTGGCAGGGCGATATAGCCGTTTTGTGTTTTATTGATTTCGATAGACAGCGGGTAGAGCACCTCGTCCCAGCGCTGCTCATCGGCAACCGCGTTGACGTTGTGCAAAATACCGATGGCATCCCACGCTTTAATACTTGGCCCTTCGATTTGCGCGAAGCTCGGTGGATTGCCCGCAAGCGCTCGAGCTTGCAGTACCGTCATCGCGCTGTCGCCACCACCGCCTAACACCGGGCTTTGTAGCAGCTCAATATCGTGCTGTTTTAGCTGAGCTTTAAGTGTTTGCAGCGCTTGCTGCTCGCCGTCAGAAGTCCACCAATGTAAAAACTCTACCCCTTGTGGCGACTCAGCGTGAGCGACGCAAGGGGCGAGCAACAGTGGGAACAAGAATGCCAGTTTGTTCATAGTCAGTCTCTCGGGAAAGTCAGCGTGGCGCAGAGGCCGCCAAACTGAGAATGGCTCAGCGACAAACTGCCGCCGTGAGCCTTTGCAATGCTCTGTGAAATGGTTAACCCCAGCCCACTGCCTTCTTTATCGTTGCTAGCGCGGAAGTATGGCTGGCAGAGCTTTTCAAGTAATAAATCGTCAACACCGTCACCGTGATCTTCAATTTCAATCTGGATCGACTCTGGGCTTTCACTCAGCGTAATATCTGCTTGATGGCCGTATTTGAGCGCGTTATCGACCAGATTCTGAATGCAGCGCTTAATCGCTAACGGTTTACCAGCAAAGTGGGTGCGGATTTCACCGTGGATGCGAATTGTGTCCGGCGCATCGGCGATATTGGTGGAAATGTGCTGAATCAGTTGGGTGAAATTGATCGGCTCGATTTCCTCGTGGATATCGGTCTCTTTAATGCATTGCAATGCGCCTTTGACCATCAAGTCTAGGTCGTTACTCAGGCGGATAAAGCGTTCTCGGTCGGCGTCGTCATCCAGCATTTCCGCCCGCAGTTTTAGGCAGGCTATTGGCGTTTTCAGATCGTGTGAAATGGCACTGAACAGCATCTCGCGGTCTTTAATGTGGCTGTCGATGCGTCGGTTCATCTTGTTAAACGCACGTACCGCCGCTTTCAGTTCGTTACTGCCGCGCTCGGATACTTCGGGCACGTCTAATCGGCTCGACATCAGGGTTGCGGCTTTTGCCAGCTCTCGAATTGGTTGAATTTCTTTGCGAACGATAAACCAAGTACACAGCAAAAGCATTAGCGCGGACAACAATAACGTCAGCCATTGGCGCAACTCAAAATAGTTAGTCTCTAGGTTGATGTAAGGCGCGGGTAGCACCGCCGCGAGATAAAACCATTCGTTCTGCGCGACTTCGACCTGCATCACCAGAATGGGTGGATTGAGGTCACCAAACGAAAGCGAATAATGTGCCCACAATAGCGGCAGTTCGTCGATAGGTAGCTCGTTGTTGAATACTTTGAGTTTGTCGCGCTGGGTGAACTCCACTTCGATATTAGGAATGCCGCTCAGCTCGCTTTCTAATACCTCGCGAACTTGGTTGATGACCAACGTTTTGCGTTCGCTCTCCGGCAGCGGGTCGACCTCAATCTGGTGATTGTTGAGTGAGACGAAAAAGCGCGTACCACCCATGTTGCGTAGTTGATTGAGCACCAAGTGGCGATATTCCGATGGGAGAGTTTGAAAGAAGGCGATGGTGGAAGAAGCGCTCAGCGCTAAGCTTTTGACCGTGGTGGTCAGGCCTTCTTTATCGCGCTCGCTGGCGTGTTGATACCAGATAACCCCGGATAATACCTGTGCCAGAATGATCACCAGCAGCAGGAACACGCTGGTGCGAACAACCAGTGACCCCGTCCAGCGTTTAATTCTCATAATGCACGTCCGTGGTCAGCATGTAGCCTTTATTGCGCACCGTTAGGATCAGCGAGCGGTCTTTATCTTCAAGGTGATGACGCAAGCGGCTGATCTGCACGTCGATGCCGCGTTCAAATGGGTCGGCATCGCGTCCCCAGATCTCGCGCGCAATGTCATCGCGAGACAATATTGATTGCGCGTGGTTGACGAACAAACCGAGCAGCGACAAATCCGCGCCACTAAGTTGCTTAACTTCGCGGCTAGCGACGTGGGTCAGTTGCCGGGTTACGGTATCTAACAACCAATCGTCAAAACGCACTTTACGCGTCAGTTTGCTATTGGCGGTCGATTGGCTGCGTCTCAGAATGGTTTTGATGCGCGCGAGCAGTTCACGCGGACTGAATGATTTGGTGATGTAGTCGTCAGCGCCCATTTCTAGCCCTGCGACTCGGTCAGCTTCTTCAGTGACGGCGGTCAGCATGATGATAGGAACATCGGAGTTTTTGCGCAGTTTCTGGCACAGGGTAAAGCCGTCTTCACCGGGCATCATAATATCGAGGATGATCAAATCGGGATGGTGATCGTTGAGCAGTTGCCACATCACGCCGCCGTTTTCCGCGCAAAGCACTTCAAACCCAGCGCGGCCAAGGTAATCTGACAACGCTTCGCGAAGGTCTAGGTTGTCATCGACGACCAGTATCTGCTTGTTTTCCATCCTACTTTCCCTGTGTCCGTCCTGAGTTTGGCGCTGGCCAATATGATGCATTCTTAAACGCACATTCACAATCGAGCCGATTGCAATTTTCACTTCTCGGTGTAAGAGATTTGTAAGCGGCCACTTACAAACTGATTGCCTTTTGTAACCTTAGGCGCCGCCTTGCTCGCTATGATCATCCTGACCTTACGTGAAACAACATGACCTGAAGGAATCAGGTCCTACAACACTGGCATTCGTCAGGAGGAAACCATGTTTGCAAGTATATTTGGACAACTACAAAAAATAGGACGGTCGTTGATGCTGCCTGTGGCGGTGTTACCAGTGGCCGGCTTGATGCTGGGTATTGGTAACGCGGGCTTTGCGTTTATTCCAGACGCGGTCAACAAAGTGATGCTCGCCGCCGGTGAAGGCGTGTTCGGCAACATGCAGTTGATGTTTGCGGTCGGTGTGGCGCTCGGGTTATCAAAAGGCAATGACGGTGCGGCTGCGCTCGCTGGCTTAGTTGGCCTAATTATTATGAACGCATCGCTCGGTATCGTGACTGGTCTGCGCGGCCTAGAAACTGACGCCACCATCATGGGCGTTGAGACGCTGCAAACCGGGGTGTTTGGCGGCATCTTTATTGGTGCGGTCGCGGCAATCATGTACAACCGCTTCTACAACATCAAACTGCCGGAATATTTGGGCTTTTTCGCGGGTAAGCGATTTGTGCCCATTGTCACCGGTCTATCGGCGATCGTCGTTGGTGCGATTCTCGCGTTTGCATGGCCACCTGTCGGACAACTTCTTGATGCATTCTCTCACTGGGCCGCGTACCAAAACCCGGTACTCGCGTGGGCGGTTTACGGCGCGGGCGAACGTTCTTTACTCCCAGTTGGTTTGCACCACATCTGGAATGCGCCGTTCTTCTTTGAAGTCGGCAGCTACATCGACCCAGAAACCGGTAAAGAGTTTACCGGTGAGCTAACACGCTTCTTCGCTGGTGATAAAACCGCAGGTTATCTCTCTGGTGGCTTTATGTACTCCATGTGGGCACTACCGGCAGCGGCATTAGCAATCTATCACTGCGCATCTCCAGAGCGTAAGAAAATTGTCGGCGGTTTGATGCTGTCAGCGGCGTTTACCTCTTGGTTAACTGGTATCACAGAGCCAATCGAATTTACCTTCCTATTCGTCGCGCCAGTGCTTTACGTGATTCATATTTTCTTGACTGGTATTGCGTTTGCGCTCACCGCATTTTTGGAAATCAAACACAGCACAGACTTCGCTCACGGCGCGATCCAGTTCTTCTTGTACTACCCAATGTCGAGCAACGCATGGCTGTTCATCATCATCGGTCCAATCTGGGCGACGCTGTACTACGGCTTGTTCCGCTTCCTAATTGTGAAGTTGGATCTGAAAACGCCGGGCCGTGAAACCGACATTGCAGAAGTGAAGATTGCCGGACAACCTGATGAAATTGCGGTGGATGTAGTAGCTGCATTGGGCGGCAAAGCCAATATTAAGTCAGTCGATGCGTGTATCACCCGTCTGCGTGTCTCGGTGAAAGACATTGCCAACGTTGATGTTGCTAAGCTAAAAGCGCTCGGCGCGCGAGATGTGTTAGTGATTGGCGACAGTTTGCAAGCGATTTTCGGTACGCAGTCAGACTCTATCAAGTCAGAAGTGCACAGCGTACTCGCCACCTCCTGATCTTACCTCCCCCAATCTAGGTAAGATTTGCCAACCTCCTTGTGAGGTTGGCTTTTTCGTTTTCGGAGGTAAAAAGCGAAGCCAATAACCAGGCCTACTTCGCCGCCGCGTTGGTTAAATTGCCCAGCACGCCGCTGATTTTGTTCAATACCTCGTCACAGCCTTCAATATGATGGCGCTGCTTTAAATACATAGGATCGTTATAAGCTAACCACGTTTTGCCTTCATCATCTTCATACACCAACACTTTTTGGGGTAAATCGAGCGCCACTTCCTGCGCACAGATCATCAGTGGCGTGCCCACTTTAGGGTTTCCAAACACGATAACTTCGGTTGGTCGCAACGTCATATCGACTTTCGTGGCGTTCTCTTGATGGTTAATGCGCGCAAAGACGTTCAACCCTTTTTCTTGCGCGATAGCGACAAATTTATCCGCCGTATCTTTTGCTGAATGCGTGCTCGCAACGGTTACCACCCCCTCACCAGCCAACGCACTCAATGACGTCAACGCCACGACCAACCCGATGATTACTTTTTTCATTTGTCGTCCCTTCCTCTCTCTGAGTCGAAAACTAGATATAGAAAAACCAAGTGTAGGAAAACTATAGAAGTCAGATTCCGCTATCGCGAATTGCACTCTACCCACTCAAGAGTCGACCGTGTAACACGGATTAATTGATTCAGATTAATAAAGCATTAACTAGCCGAGCATCAAAAGCGTGAAATACGTAACATTTGCAGCCTATTTTAGTAAGAAAGATAAAAGTAGTGACACGCGATCAATTTGAGTTATTAGCACCCGGTGGTGATTTAGATTCCATCAAAGCCGCCATTGCCGCTGGCGCCGATGCAATTTACTGTGGGCTCGACCGCTTCAATGCTCGTAACCGAGCGACCAACCTCACCTTAGATAACTTAAATGGCGTGTTAACGTTGGCCCATCAGCACAGCTGTAAGATTTTCCTAACGTTGAATGTGCTGATTTTAGAAAGTGAAATTCCAGCGATTGTTCGCTTACTCAGCCAACTGAACACCACCAAAATCGATGGCGTGATCGTGCAAGATCTCGGTCTGGCCTACATTCTCAAACATCACTTTCCCGATTTGGATGTGCACGCTTCAACGCAACTAAACACGCATAACGAAGGCCAGATCCTCTTTCTCAACCAGCTCACCGCAAGCCGAGTAAACTTATCTCGCGAACTTGACATCGATGAAATAAAACATCTGGCGCAATTTGGTCGCGAGCACAACGTAATGATGGAAGTGTTTGTCCACGGCTCATACTGCATCGGATTCTCCGGAATTTGCTACATCAGTTCCGCTCGCAATGGCGCATCAGGAAACCGTGGACGCTGCAGTCAACCTTGTCGCGAACAGTACGAAACGACCAAAACGGGCAACAACTACCCACTCAATATGAAAGACAATTCCGCCTTTGGGGACTTGAAAGCGCTTGCCGATGCTGGCGTGTATTCATTAAAAGTGGAAGGACGAATCAAGAAATCGCACTACGTCTATACCGTGGTCGACAATTGGCGTCAGCAAATCGATCGCTTGTGCGAGGGTTTGGAACTCTCTGAAGACACCACCGAGTTATACACGGTGTTCAACCGCGATTTCTCCAACGCATTTTTGCAAGGTGATTTCGGCAAGGCGATGTACATCGACAACCCGCGCGACCACGCTGTAAAGCATTTTTCGAAGGTTTATCAATGCCCGTCTGCTGATGATGTGCAAGCGGTGAAAAAGAAACTCTACGACGACAAAACCGCGATCATTGAGAAAGTGGCAGAGCAAACTAAGTCGTTCGATGTCGCTTCGACACAAGTATCCGGCAGCAGCTTGAAAGGGTCGATTGATGTGCCAACTCTGCCAGCGTTACCTCAACCAGAACCTCGCCAAGGTGCGCCAAAATTATCGGTTCTGATCTCGTCAGCACAAGAAGCCATGCTGTGCGAATACCACGACATTGATGTTTACTATCAATTGCCAATGGGATTGTCTGGCGAACTGAGCGCGATGATTGAGTTGTTCCAAGCCAACCCAATGCTCAAACCTTGGTTCCCAGCCATTTTGATTGGCGAAGACTACCACGCCGCGCGCGTATTTTTGGAAACCATCCAACCTGAGTTGTTGATCACCAACAACTCAGGCGTCGGCATGATCGCAAAAGAGCTCGGCTTAGGCTGGGTGGCAGGCCCACAAATGAACACGGTGAACTCATACGCGTTTAAATGCCTTCAAGACGAGTTCACGGCAAGTGGCGCGTTTGTTTCTAACGAGCTGAATATGAAGCAGATGCGCCATATCAAGCGTCCGAAAAACATGCGCAGCTTCTACAACATTTATAATCCAAATACCCTACTCACGAGCCGCCAATGTTTGTTCCAACAAACCGAAGGATGCCGTAAGGTGAAGGTCAACAAAGGTTGTTTGAAACACTGTGATAAACGCACGTCTATCATCAACTTAAAAGACAATCCTTACGTGGTGCAAAAACAGAAAGGCAGCCACAATTCGATCTACAGCGAACACAACGTCTTAAACCTGCAAGTGCTGCACGATCTGCCTCAATTATTTACCGATGTGTTGATCGATCTGCGTGATATCCAGACCGAAACGAAAGTCTCAGCAAGCAAACCTGAGTTGATTGACGCGTTCTTAGCTCTACTTGAAGAACACAGCGAACAAACCGTCCAAACGCTGAATGCCATGATTCAACCAACAGCCAACGCGCAGTATTTAAAGGGGTTGTAGAATTTTTCTAACGAGGCAAACAAAACAATAAATTATCCTACACTCTACTAGAGGGAAGCGTAACGCTTTGTAAGTCAGATGGTTGGCTGAAGAACATAGTTCATCAATAGAAGAACTTCCTGGCCATTTGAGATAATTTATTTGAGTACGCTATGAAAATATCTAAAGGTATCGAAGAGCAGGGGATCCCTGTCGGAAACTATTACGACAAATACAATACTCAGAACCCCATCGCCAGAAAAATGATGAGCAATTTCGATCATCATTTATCGCAACTGGTTGATATGGTCACACCAAAGTCGATACACGAAATCGGCTGCGGAGAAGGAGTCTGGGCACTTAAATGGCATCAACAAGGGATCCGTGTGAAAGGGAGTGACTTCTCCCAACAAGTGATTCAACTAGCAAGAGACAATGCCCAAGCACACAACTTGGAAGACATTTTGTTTGAACAAAAAAGTGTGTATGACGTTGCTAGAAAGACTGATTCTGCTGACCTTGTTGTTTGTTGTGAGGTCTTGGAACACCTGGAGCATCCCGAGCAAGCACTAGCAACATTGCAAGAGCTCGATACTGACTATTACATTTTTAGTGTTCCAAGAGAGCCGTTGTGGTGTGCGTTAAACATGGCAAGAGGTAAATATTTAAACAGTTGGGGCAATACTCCCGGACATATCCAACACTGGTCCAAGAATGCCTTTCTGACTTTGCTCAATCAACACTTTGAGATTCTCGAAGTACGCTCTCCCATTCCTTGGACCATGGTTTTATGCCAGCGTGTGAATCATGAAACATAATAAGAGTAAATTCATATTACGCTGGGTTGGGCGAATCATTACTATTTTTTCCATCGCCTTTGTATTAATCAAGCTCTCTACATACTCGCAGCAACTAAATATTCAGGATATTCCCTCTTACTCCTATCTGGTATTTATTTTTTGTATAGGTCTCTACGCTTTTGGCAATTATATTCTTTCTATGGCGTGGCGACTTTTAGTCGCGAACAGTGAATATACTCTGTCTGCATCAACTGCCATTTGGATGTTTGGCGCGTCTCAAATTGCTAAGTATCTACCTGGAAACATTTTCCAATTCGCTAGCCGACAAGTAATTGGTGTACAACACGGAATTAAAAATAATGTATTACTGAAATCGACCTTATGGGAAATAGGGTTGATGGGTATTGCGGCTGGTTCGTTTGGCGTCTTTCTGCTGAATGAGTACTTCCCTAATTTAATGGGGTACGAGATGACTTTATTCGCTGGACTTATCGTGATCTCCGGATCAATATTAAGCTTGATAGCCAGTCGCAATTACCTAAAAGCTTGTGGGCTTTATCTCTGCTTTTTTTTGGTGTCGGGTGGCATTTTCTCACTCATATTTTTTACGCTAAACGACAATCTAACTCCAACTTTAGAGACATTTTTACAAACATCTTGTTACTTCATCATCGCATGGTTAATAGGGTTTGCCACCCCAGGCTCTCCTGCGGGGTTGGGTGTCCGAGAGGCTGTTTTAATCACACTCCTAGATTCGCCGAGTATTGAAGATACACTCTTAGTTGCCGTCCTTATTTCCAGAATCGTCACGGTTCTAGGAGATATGTTGTTCTTCGCTATCTCGAGTCTATTTAGGCCTAAGCAAGCCGTATCAAATAACTCACTTCTTTAAAGTATCGAGGTAACTCGCTATTACTCTCCAGATCGTTTTCGCTTGGTTTCAAACTGATAAGTGGGCGACTTTTTCTGATGTTCCAGCTTTTCTTCCAGCACCTCAATTCGATGCAATACTTTTTCGGTCAGTTTTCGATTGAACCCTATTAGATCGGCCACCAACCCCATCAATAAAGTGATGAAACCCAAGATAAGTAGCGTTGACCCCAAGACCAATGACTGAATATGGCCATCTCCCGCTCCATTTAAAAAGAAATACAGGAATCGCATAATGGGAATCACACCGCAAATCATCGCCACAGAGCCAATAAACAAAAACACTTGCAGAGGTCGGTACATGGTATAAACCCTGACCAAAGTAGAGAGCGACATTTTTAGAAACTGCGGAATGCTCTTAAACAGACGGGACTCTCGCGTTTTTTCATTAGTTCGGATTGGCACCGAAACCACACCAATCCTTTTTGCACTTGCTTGAATCAACATTTCTATTGTGTAGCTAAAATCCGATACGATATTAAGTTGTTGTGCCGCACTTCTCGATATTGCGCGAAAACCACTCACAGCATCTTTAACATCCAATCCCGTCGCTTTGGCAATAATAAAGCTCCCCGACACTTGTAAACATCGTTTAAATACAGAGAAATGTGTATTGCTATACCCTCCTCGGTCACCAACAACAATTTCTGCTTTGTGCTCGATAATAGGCTTAACCAAGTGCTGAATATCGGCCCCATTATATTGATTATCGCCATCGGTGTTCACAATGATATCAGCATGAAGACGAAGGCACTCCTCAATCCCTCTTCGAAATGAGTAAGCAAGCCCCTTATTGCCCTGGTTAGTAATAATGTGCTCAACACCACACTTGCGTGCGACTTCTGAAGTACCATCCGTAGAACCATCATCGATGATTAGAATCTCTATCTTAGCGATACCATCAACGCGCTTTGGTATTGAGCGAATAACATCAGCAATATTGTCCGCTTCGTTAAAGCACGGAATTTGAACAATTAACTTCATGCTTGCTCCTCATGTTCTGAATCAACATTACTGTGCGTATTAGAAGCCGGTAAATAACCTCTGCTTCTCTTCAAGGTTGCGAGGTCGGTACAGGTTATCTCCCCAACGCAGAACGACTTTACCTGGCTCTTTCGACGCTAATTCATAGACACCCCGCGCCAAGTATCGAGCTTGACCTGCCAACCAAACCTTGCCATTAATCATAAGACTATTGCTAGCTTCAAGCGTATATAGGCCCTCGATGTTGACCATAACTTCCCGATTAAGAGAGTTGGGCGTCAATTCAAACGTCTTTCCTGCAACATACAGGTGCGACCAATGATGAATGTAGTTCTGCCTTAACGCTTGAATATCTAGCCTTAATAGCCCTTTATCGGTTTTGTCAGGGCCAAACACATCTAAATAGTGCGAATTAACCAGTACAAAAGCCGGATTGTCTTGCTCTATAGCATTGCGAATAACGGGGATGTTTCTCGCAATATAATCTTCGTAACCCCACGTACTCATGAAAAAACCTTGTTTTGAAAAAGTCGGAACCATGGAGCATCGATCAATATAAGCAACAGGCTGAGGAAAGATTTTATGTACTTCATCAAGAAACTGACGCTGGTAGGCCAAGTTGCTTTTTATCGGTAAAACAAAACCATTCACCACAATGGATACCGCAAACAAGCAGGGAACAATAAAATTAAAAAATTGTGCAACTCTTGCGTTAGTGAAATTCTGGATACCACCCCAAGCCACAGCAAACAAAGCACTCACTGGAGCAAGCATAAAAGCGTAATAGTATGGGAAAGCGTTGCGATAAAAGAGCAAAGTGAAGAGTAATAAACTTAGGCACAAAAACTTAATCGATGACTCACGGCTTAATAGCTTTTGCGAAAAACACGCATAAACAGCAGTACCAATACCAATGAAAAGAGCTAACCAATACCATGAGTTCGTCGAAACTGAATGAACAAAGTAAAACAATCGAGGAAAAAGCTCGCGCTGGTTTAGTGTCTTATCCGCAGCACCGAACATCGTTCCTGCATCACCAACCGAACTCGCTCCATGTATAGAGAAGTAATGCCAACTGTACAGCATCGCAAAGGCAACCAGTATCGCGGCTCCATACATGAGAACTTGCCTAAAGTAACGCTTGCGATTTCGCGACCAATAAAGCGAGGTTAAAACTATGCCTGTAAAAGTCGGGATATACAGAGCGGTCTTTAAAGTGACGAGCAAGGCGACAGCCGTAAGGACACCAGCAAGAATGGATACACGCCAAGAAAATTTTGTACTAAACACATAATACAGCGCCGCCATGATCATACATGTCGCGATAGGATCAGTACGAAAACTGGCCCCCATACGAACATTATAAACAAAAGAAAAATAGGCAAGCACCGCAAAAAGTGCCGCCGATTTGCTGCAGTACAATCGACATAACTTGTATAGATAAAATCCCGTGAGTAATTGAAAGAACACCATAACGACTCTCGCCACAATGATCTGGTCAACATCGTTATCTGATACACCACTCAGCCAAGTAAAGAAGTGAGTGTGAAAGGTTTGGAAACTATTAATCACCTCGCCGTTAATAAACCGATGCACAAAAGATAGGTAATAAAACTCGTCCCAATTTACTTCGTAATTAAACGCAACAAAAAACCGAGCGATTACAGCCACTACGATTAGAATACAAAGAAAAATAGAAGTGCTAGAGGTAGTATCTCTATCCGATAAATGACGTTTATTAACCTGTTCAACAGTCTCCATTCACCCTTCCTTGTTAATCGTTTCTCGACTAGTGGCATGCTCTGAGACATTAAGTTGTATGAATAAGGTTAGAACTGCCAGTAATGAGTATAGTCATGATTCAAAACCAAATAAGGGGTGGCAGGAGAAGTTTCGAGAGCAAAACACCTTTGAGCAACGAGACCGTGTTTTTATTCCACACTTTGAAAGCGGGAAACTTTGCATTATTTCAAAAGGCTTTAGTATTAAGTCTCTCAACATATCTTGAACACTCACTGTGCACTGACTACAATGGCGCACTTTTTACGGAATTTAGGTCACAAACATGACAGATACAGCTAAACCAGCTCTACCAGATCGCCTAGCGGGTAACCCACGTAGCCCATTCTTCATCAAAGAATGCTTCGAGCACCAAATCGGTATTCGTATCAACGGCCAAGAGCGTACTGACGTAGAAGAATACTGCATCAGCGAAGGTTGGGTAAAAATTGCTTCTCCTAAAGCAAAAGACCGTTTCGGTAACCCAATGCTAATCAAACTTAAAGGCGAAGTTGAAGCGTACTACGTGTAAGCTAACCACGCTGAATTTCTTTGAAAGCTCGAGTCTGACTCGGGCTTTTTTAATGCTTGTCATATACCCTCCTCGTTTAATCTATTCCCTCTTCTTTTCAGTACAAGTTATTAAGAAATCGATGTAAATCGCTGTTTTTATCTGATTGTTGTCTAAAGTTTCTAAAGAAGGAACTGCAATAGCCATTGCCAAAAGAAACGACACCTTTTGATTGTAGGGAGAGGAAATGGAAAGCCCACTTGTCACACTCAAACACGCCAGCAAAAGCTTTGTCGATGGTAAAGAGACACATCGCGTGTTGGAAGGCGTCGACTTTACGTTGAACACAGGAGCGAGTGTTGCGCTGACAGGCGCAAGTGGTAGCGGCAAAAGTACCTTACTCAATGTCATCGTTGGCTTTGAGCCGCTTTCCGAAGGTGAGTTGTGGTTAGATGGCGATAACACGGTGGCTTGGAAAGACCCACAATGGAGCCGCTTCCGCCATCAAAAACTCGGGGTTATTTTTCAGCAATTCAACCTCTTAACACCTCTTAACGTAAAGCAAAACATCGCCTTTCCTCTCAATTTGAATCAACAGAAATGGAATGACTGGTGCGATTATCTGGTCGAAACGTTAGGCATCAGCCAGCTTCTCGACAGGCATGTTTCTGCTCTTTCAGGCGGTCAACAACAACGCGTCGCGATTGCCCGTGCACTTGCCCACAAACCCAAACTTCTGCTTGCCGATGAACCCACAGGCAACCTTGACCAAAAAGCGGGCTTAGAAGTGATGAAACTGTTGAATGAAATCACCACCCAAGGCAATACCGCTGTGCTCTTGGTGACCCACAGCCCAGACTGCGCTGAGTTCATGCAAATCCAATTACGCTTAAAAGATGGGCGTTTGAAGGATGGTCGTTTGCAAAGCGGACTGACGCAAAATCAGCGCCATGTAAATGAGCAACATCATGAAGCAAGCTAAACTCCCAAACACCAGATTCACGCATACTCGACTCGCCCTGAACCTGTTTGCGGCACATTATCGACAAGCGCCGCTGCAAGCCGCTGCGATTCTGATCGGTATCGTACTTGCTGTGACCTTATTTGTTGCGGTGCAAGCCATCAACCTCAATGCCAAGCGCAGTTATGCTGAGTCTACCGAGCAGCTTAGCGCACAAGCTCAGAACTTAATTATTCCACCAGCAGGGCAAAACTATCTGCCCGAATCGCTCTACTTCACCCTTAGACAAAACGGACTCAGTGCAGCGCTACCTATAATCGAAGGGAGAGTGAGAGACGAACAAGGGCGTCGCTGGTCAGTACAAGGTAGCGAGTTGATTGCCGCCATCTCTTCACGTTCTCGCTATTCATCAGAAAACCAGCAGAACGTGTCTTTGTTCGACAGTGCTTTACCTTTGCCTGAGCTTTTAGCCGGCAAGCCAATCGTGATGATGAGCCAATCGCAATATCAGAACTTAGGCGAAGTAGAAACCCTAACTTTAGACGACATCCCAACCCAAGTGGCGGTATTACCCGATGATTGGCAATTGGGCAGCCGAATGTTGATGGACATTGGCTTTGCTCAGCAACTGCTCAATAAACAAGGACAGCTCAGTTATATTGCAGTTTTCCATTCGGGTGATAAAGGGAATAAAGACACGCAAGCAAAATGGCAAAGCATCATTGGTGAGCAAGGACAATGGATTTCCAATAATCAAAGTACAGACCTTGGCTCGCTGACCGATAGCTTTCACCTCAACCTCACGGCAATGAGCTTACTCGCGTTTTTAGTCGGGTTGTTCATCGCTTACAACGGCGTAAAGTACAGCTTGCTTAAACGCAATCGGCTGTTAGTGCAGATTCAACAGGCGGGTGTTGCGCCGAGCATTGTGTTCTCTGCGCTGTTAGTTGAACTCACTACTCTCGTTACCATCGGCGCTTCCCTCGGTTTTGTATTGGGCATGCAGCTTAGCCACTGGTTACATCCGACCGTGGCACTGACTCTAGAACAACTTTATGGCGCGACACTTCTGCCCGGAACTTGGCAGTGGCAATGGTGGGCGCAAGCACTGCTGCTCACGTTAGCCGCAACCCTGTTGGCGTGTTGGCAGCACTTTAAACAGCGAGTGCGCCAGCCGCTTTCCTCTCATGGCGGCTTTTATCAAGCGCCTGAAGCCTCTAACGAAAACCAATTGTTCGTGATAGGTGCTGCGTTGACGGCTCTCGCACTCGCAGGGTTATGGCTGAGTGAGCATCACCGCTTCACCATGGCGTGGCTCGGCGTACTTGTGGTGTCGATTCCTTTGTACCTACCCAAAACACTCAGCGTATTAGCCAATTGGTGTGAAAAACGCACCAGTTCTGGTTTGATGCAGTATCTGTTTGCAGAGCTGCGTGAGCTGATTTCTCCGCTTTCTCTCGCCATGATGGCACTGCTACTCGCCGTTACAGCCAATATGGGGATGAATACGCTAGTTGGTAGCTTTGAGTCCACCCTAAAACAGTGGTTAGAACAAAGGCTACACGCCGATATTTACGTCAGTCCTGCGCAAGGAGAAATCGCTGATGTAGAGCGCGCGTTAGGGCAGTTCGACAAAGTTGAGACCGTCTACAAGCAATACTACGTCGACGATAACCTGCAAGGCTTACCGATTTTGCTTGGCACCAAAGACAAAGACACCTTAGAGCAAACCATGGTGTTCAAATCGCATTTGGAGAACTTCTGGCAACGCTTTTACCAAGGTGAGTCAGTCGCCATCAGTGAACCTACTGCGGTCAAACTGGGTTTATCACTGGGTAGCGAACTCACGCTTTATGCCATTCCAAATAAGAACCTACTTGTGGGTGCGATATTCCACGATTACGGCTCACCCAACGGTGAAGTGTTATTAGCACCAAAGCTATGGCAAGAGAGCGGATTTACCGACTTGCCGACAAGCCTTGGTATTAAAGTCTCGGGGGACCCACAAATCGTCTACGAGCAACTGCGCGGGCAATTGAATCTGCATCCAAGTCAGCTCTACGATCAGGCGCAAATCAAGTCCATCGCGTTGGATATATTTTCGCAGACCTTCGCCATTACACGCGCACTCAACGGCGTGACTTTGATGGTGGCGGTGATTGGTTTGTTCAGTGCTTGCTTCATGTTGCTCGACGCGCGCAAAGCTGCCATTGCAAGGCTGTATGCACTTGGTGTTAGTCGTCGTAAATTAATGATCATGGTAGTCGGACAGATCGTCGCTTTGGTCAGTTTTACCCTGGTTATCGCCCTACCTTTAGGAGCCATGGTGGGTTATGTGCTGACAGACATCGTCACCTTGCGCGCTTTTGGTTGGAGTTTAAATTATCTGTGGAATTGGAGTGATGCCCTCAGCATCGCGGCGATCACCATCTTGGTGGCGGTGATTGCGACCTTGATTCCGCTGTGGCGATTGGTCAGCAAGCCTTTCGTGTCCAGTTTGCAAAGCGAGGTGTTGTGATGGTTCGATTGGCAAGCAAACTTACTCTACTCTTAAGTAGTCTGTTCCTGTTCGGTTGTGGAGATCCCCAACAAAAAAATATGGGCACGTTGCTGGGAAGCGGAGATACGCAAAGCGAGAGCAACCCATTCACACCCGTAGAAAAAGGGATTGAACTCACCTTCCCAGCAGACCATCAAGCGCACCCGAATTTTCGCCATGAATGGTGGTACTTAACCGCTAACTTGATCGATGAAGACGGCAACCCACTTGGCGTCCAGTGGACACAATTTCGCTTTGCTGCTGCGCCGCCAACGGACGAAGATGACGTGAGGAAAACCGAGTGGCAAACGCAGCAAATCTATATGGCGCACAGCGCGGTCACGACCACAGACAAACACTACGCCGATGAAAAATGGTCACGCGATCAAGCGTCCTTAGCTGGCGTCGATGATTCTCCATTTCGGGTTTATCTCGATGATTGGCAGTGGACTTCTTCAACCAACGACCTCTTCCCTGCCACATTGAAGGCAAACTCGGAACAGTTTGGCTATTCGCTGACGCTTACCAGCAGCGCAGCTTATCAAAAGCAAGGCGAGCACGGTTACAGCACCAAAAGTGCCGATGGTCAGGTGGCTTCGTATTACTACAGCCAACCATTTATTGATGTCTCCGGTGAAGTTACGATCGACGGCAAAACCCATCAAGTGTCGGGCAAAGGTTGGATAGACCGAGAGTGGAGCTCGCAATTCTTACTCGACTCACAACAAGGCTGGGACTGGTTTGCTCTAAGGTTGAGTGACGAAACCAGCTTGGTAGTGTTCCAATTGCGGGATGCCAAAACAGGACAAGCCAGTTACGCCAACGCAAGGCTGATGCAGCAAGATGGTTCTGGCATCGCTATCCCACAAAAAGACATTCGGTTAGAGGCGACCAAGCAAACAGAAACCCAAGGGCGAAAGTATCCAACCCAGTGGCAAGTGTCGATTCCAAATCAGCAAATTGAACTTACCATTTCTGCACTCAACCCGAACGCGAAAATGCCCCTTTCTGTGCCTTATTGGGAAGGCCCTGTGCGTATTGAGGGCTCTCATTCTGGGACTGGTTATATGGAGCTGACGGGATATTAAGCGCTCTGAACGGATTTCAATTACCGTTGAGAAGCCATCTTAAGAACCATCTCCTACCCGCAACAGAGTGCATCACAATCAGAAATAAATGACTACGACGCATTTATTCGATACTAGCCTTGAATCCTTGCTTCGTTGCGGTACGCTTTGAGCAAATCAAACAAGGGTGGCCCCTCTCATGCGTGTCGATTATCACCAACGACTCGTTCCTGTTATTCGCTATCTGGAACAGCACTTTAACGCTCCTCTCAATTTGCTCGAAGTGGCAGCGTTAGCCAACCTCTCTCCCTATCATTTTCACCGTACCTTTAAGGCGGTACAAGGCGAAACATTAGCCGACTTCATCCGACGTTTACGGCTAGAGGCGGCAGCAGACGACCTTTTCAAATCAAAGCAACCAGTGCTGAACATCGCGTTAGAGTACGGTTTTTCTAGTTCGCAAAGCCTAGCTAAAGCGTTTAAGCAGCATTATGGCGTAACACCAACCGCCTTTCGCGACTGTAAAAACTACCAGCAATTTTCTGAACTCGCGCGAAACAGCAAGATTGGACACGCACTGCGCAAGAATGGAAACGAACGAACCCTAAGCGATTCATATACTGACTCTGAACTCACAACATGGAGCAACAATATGGAAACGCAAAACTTTGATAAAGCAAAATTGGCTTACATTCGCGTTAACGGCCCTTATGGCCGAGGTTATGAAGAACCATCAGGTCGCTTGTATCAATGGGCAGGAATGAAAGGTTTGGCGGGCAATACCTGTATCTTCATTTATCACGATAACCCAGAAATCACGCCAGACGAGAAGTGTCGTACTGACATCTGTCTAATGGTGCCAGAAGATACCGAAGTACCAAAAGGCATTGAGCTGCAAGACTTCCCCGGCGGTCAATATGCGGTGATGCGCCAGCAAATTACCGAATTCAGCCAATACCCTAAAGCATGGGATGATTTGATGAGCAAAGTGGTTGAATCTGGTATTGAGAACGACTGTCGACCTTGCTTCGAACTTTATCATAGCTACGATCCACAAACGCACCATGCAAACGTCAGCTTCTGCACTGCCATCAAATAATCGAAAAAAGCCTGCACGTTCGCAGGCTTTCCTTCTATTAGAAATAATGTCTAAATCGATTAGATCGCTTCGCCGTTTACTGTAACAGCAACATCAATATTGCCACGAACGGCGTTTGAGTATGGGCAAACTTGGTGTGCAATGCGCGTTAGCTCTAATGCTTGTTCTTGTGGCATATCTAGCTCTACCGCTAAGCTCACTGTTAGTGCAAAGCCGCCGTTATCGTTCGGACCAATGCCCACTTCCGCTGTTACGGGTGCACTTTTCAGGTTTACTTTACCTTCACGTGCTACGTGCAGAATAGCGTTAGAAAAACATGCTGAATAGCCCGCTGCGAAAAGCTGCTCAGGGTTAGTTGCCGCACCTGTGCCGCCCATTTCCTTCGGGTATGACAGCTCTAGATCGAGAAGACCGTCATCTGTTTTTACTTGACCATTACGACCAGCCAAAGCAGTAGCTTGAGTTTTGTATAGAGTAGTCATGCGATTGTCCTTCTTAATTTAAGTTGTGCACAATTTAATTGCTTACAATCTTATATCGAAGTAAAGATCGTTTGCAACTATATTGTGCACAATTTATTTTGTTACTCTCTTTCTCTGTAAGCAGGTAGGCAACGCCAATGAGCCAGTGTTACACCGACAACACCATGACCAACGACGATAAACTCTTACTCGAAAACCAAGTTTGCTTCCCGCTCTATAGTGCAGCAAATGCGGTGATCCGAGCTTACCGCCCTTTGCTGGACGAACTTGATCTGACTTATTCGCAATACTTAGTGATGATGGTGTTGTGGGAGAAAGACGGTGCCAGTGTTAAAGAACTGGGCTCGCAACTGCATTTGGATTCAGGCACGCTCACGCCGCTGCTTAAACGATTAGAAACAAAAGGCTATGTAGAACGTGGTCGCAGTGACACCGATGAGCGCGTTCGCGTACTCAACCTTACAGAGCAAGGTCTTGACCTCAAAGAGCAAGCCAAGTCAGTGCCAAACGCCATGATGTGTAAAATCACGTTAGAGCTGGATGAAATGATCATGCTGAAGAAGTTGTGCGGCAAGGTGCTCGACAATCTGAACTAAAAAATAAAAGCATCAGCTTCCCCACTTCCTATTAGAAAGAGCCTGCCGAAATGCAGGTTCTTTCGATCTTAGCCAGACGATATCTTAAAGGTCATCATCGGTATTCTCTATTACCACTCGGCCTTCATCTTCAATAAAACCTATCAAAGCAAACTCACTTACATCGGGCTTCCCTATTAATAAAGATAGGAAATGACTATCAATAGGATAGTTACAAGCGATTTTCCTTAAACACAATCCAATGCGAATATACTTTCCGAAAGCAAGAACTGCTCACCCTAAAACATTCTGAGGAAAGTAAAAATGATTAATACAAAGATCAAACCATTTGCAGCTACAGCATACAAAAACGGCGAATTCGTTGAAGTAACAGAACAAGACGTTCTAGGCAAATGGGCTGTATTCTTCTTCTACCCAGCAGACTTCACATTCGTATGTCCGACAGAACTAGGTGACCTAGCAGACCACTACGAAGAGCTACAAAAACGCGGCGTTGAAGTGTACTCAGTATCAACAGACACACACTTCACTCACAAAGCTTGGCACGATAGCTCAGAAACCATCGGCAAGATCCAGTACTACATGCTTGGTGACCAAACAGGCAACATCACAAACAACTTCGGTGTGATGCGTGAAGGCCAAGGTCTTGCAGACCGTGCAACGTTCCTAATCGACCCAGAAGGTACTATCCAAGCAATGGAAATCACTGCTGAAGGTATCGGTCGTGACGCAGAAGACCTACTACGCAAAGTGAAAGCAGCTCAGTACGTAGCAGCACACCCAGGCGAAGTTTGCCCAGCAAAATGGAAAGAAGGCGAAGAGACGCTAGCTCCTTCTCTAGACCTAGTAGGCAAAATCTAAGCCACTGAATTTAAGCTCAATTTGACATGCTAATTGACGCTTAACTTAGAGAGCATTCCAGGTTAGATACCTTGACGACCTTCTGCCTGGTTTGCTCTCTCCCTACTGATTTTATCCAGAGTAACCACTCTTTTGTTTATTTAAGGTAACAACAACTATGTTAGACCAAGCGATCCAACAACAACTCAAACAATATCTGGCTAATGTAAAAGAAGACGTTCGTCTAGTGGTTAGTCTAGATGAAAGCAAAGCATCGAATGACATTCTGTCTCTGGCGAACCAAATCGCAGAGATGAGCGACTTTATCACCGTTGAACGTGACGACAACGCAAGCGCACGTAAACCAGTGATGACGGTGACGAACCCAGTAAAAGGCACAGCACTTCGTTTTGCTGGCCTACCAATGGGTCACGAATTTACCTCTCTGGTATTGGCATTACTGCACTCTGGTGGTCATCCAATCAAACTAGAGCCGGAAGTGATTGAACAAATCGCAGCGCTAGATAAAGAGTTGGAAGTTGAAGTGTTCATTTCACTGTCGTGCCAAAACTGTCCAGACGTTGTTCAAGCGTTCAACATGATGGCGGCAATCAACCCGAAAGTGAAAGCAACCATGATCGACGGTGCACTCTTCCAAGATGAAGTGAAACAACGCGACATCATGGCCGTACCAAGCGTATTCGTGAACGGTGAGCTATTCGGTCAAGGCCGTATGTCTCTAACTGAAATCCTAAACAAAGTGGATGACGAAGCGAGCGAGAAAGCCGCAAAAGCACTGAGCGAAAAAGACCCATACGACGTGCTAGTTGTCGGCGGTGGCCCTGGTGGTAGTGCAGCAGCACTATACGCAGCGCGTAAAGGTATTCGCACTGGCGTTGTCGCTAAACGCTTCGGTGGTCAGGTGATGGACACTATGGCAATCGAGAACTTTATCTCGGTAAAGCGTACTGAAGGTCCAAAACTGGCGACTGACCTAGCAGAGCACCTAAAAGAATATGACGTAGACGTCGTGACTGAGCAACAAGCGCAAAAACTGATGGGCGCAGCACACACAGAAGATGGCTTGATTCATATCCAACTTGAAAGCGGTGCAACGCTGAAAAGTAAGAGTGTCATCCTAAGCCCTGGCGCACGCTGGCGTGAAATGAACGTTCCGGGTGAGCAAGAGTACCGCAACAAAGGGGTCGCGTACTGCCCTCACTGTGACGGTCCACTGTTCAAAGGCAAGAAAACTGCGGTTATCGGTGGTGGTAACTCAGGCATCGAAGCGGCTATCGACCTAGCAGGTATTGTTGAGCACGTAACCGTTCTTGAATTTGCAGACGTGCTTCGCGCAGACCAGGTACTTATCGACAAAGCGAACTCACTACCAAACATCGACATCATCACGATGGCACAAACCACAGAAGTAGTGGGTGACGATACTCGCGTAACAAGCTTGAAGTACAAAGACCGCAACACAGATGAAATCAAAGAGATTGAACTGTCAGGTATCTTTGTCCAAATCGGTCTAGTACCAAACACAGAATGGCTAAAAGATTCAGAAGTAGCGCTTTCTGAGCGCGGCGAAATTGAAGTTGGTCGCCGTGGTGAAACCAGCCTAGAAGGTGTCTTCGCAGCCGGTGACGCTACGACGGTTCCTTACAAACAGATCATCGTTGCGATGGGTGAAGGTGCAAAAGCAAGCTTAGGCGCGTTTGACTACCTAATCCGTAAGCAAGGTTAATCTCCAATTTCTTGAGCACAAAGCGCACGGTGCTGTGTTTTCTTCCCCTGAAAACCAATCGGGGCACCGTGACAGCGATGAGTAACAAGAAATAAAAGCAAAAAACCTAGAAGCCCAAAGACTTTGCCAGCAGGTACTAACTGCTGGCTTTTTTGGTTTTTGGGGAGGGGTGTAAGTACATCCCCCAGCACTCCGAGTTCAAACTGGAGGGCATGGCTCTACAATCACGGATAATTCGGTTCACTCCACCAGCATCACAACGCGCTGCGAATAGATTCTGAATACTCGCTTAGGCTCCTTCAGAATGACACTGTTCGTTTAGCGCTCTCTTCACGTCATTCCCGTATATGGACTCCCTAGTTATTACAACTTATTTAGCGAGAATAGATTAGATGCATGCGTATATTCGGGTTTTAATGAGTAGCTAACTCGACCCTAGATGTATTCGCACCTTGATGCCATTTCGCGAGCGCGGAAATAATCCAAAGGAATGAGCTGGCTCTTCAAGGTCGGTCTTACCTGTTCTTCGCTATATCAAGATGTAAATAACGTCTTTGACTTACTACTCGTAAGTTAGAGGCGCTTGATACTCACTGCCATAATGAAGCAACGCCCAAGCCGTTCTTGTGGTCTTATTTGCTAAAGCAACCGCGGCTTTCATTAACCCTGCACGCTGAATCAGTGACTTGAGCCAAGTCTCTTTAACATTCCTTGGCTCTCGTTTATCTACAACCTTCGCAACAGCAAGCGCTCCCTGTATCAAGCTTGAACGTAACTTCTTCTGTCCAAATTTTTTGCTGATACCCAAAAGGGTAACTCTTCCTCCAGTACTATGCTGTTTTGGAGTAAGTCCAATACAAGCCGAAGCCTCTCGACCATTTTTGAAGTTACCGCCATTGGCTCCTAACGAAAGATAAAGCCCTAAAGCATTGACTGGACCAACGCCCTCTAGAGCTTCAAGTTTTCTACATGCATCATGGTGCTTGAGGTGTTGGGTTAAGCTTGTTTCTAAATCTGCCCTCTTTTTTGCCAAGGTCTCATGTAAATGAAATGCGTTTGCTACGTGCTCTCTTAAGATATCAGGAAGTGAGTTCTGACCATCTTCCAGAATTTCGATAATGTGCCTTTTAAAGGCGCTATGTCCTTTGGGGATATTGAAGCCGAACTCTGAAAGCAAGGAACGAACCATGTTACTTGTCGCTGTCATCGAATCGGTTAAGTGCTGTCTTATTCTATCGATCGATTGTAGTGCCTGTTCATCAATAGACTTTAAAGCGACAAAACGGGCGTTAGCTTGCTGAGATGCAACAGCAATCGCTGTTGCATCATTCTTATCTGTTTTTTGCCCCGTTCGATATGCCGTGACATATTTTGGGGCAATGAGGCGAACCGAATGCCCATGATTGCAACAGAATCGTCCCCAATAATGGGCAGTAGAGCATGCCTCCATAACCACGGTCGTTGGAGGTTGTTGTATTAACCAAGCTTTTAATTTATCGCGAGTAAATGCTTTATTAAACTCATCAGAACTTCCATGAAGCTTACAAACTTGGAAAGAGTGCTTTGCTAAATCAATGGCGATAGTAGTAGACTTTTTCATGTATGGACTCCTTAGATTTAGGCTTTGACACCATAAATTCTAGCTCCCCCCTGAGGGAGGGAGTCCATACATCGCGAAGCTAGGTGAGACTGGGAATCTACTCACCACAAACTCGCTCGAAAATGATTAGCACGAACAAACAAAAGATGAATGAGGGTTGCAAGCACATAACCCAACTCGCAGATTCAAAGTACCACCCCACCGAATCTCTCCATGTATCAAGCTCCAAAGACACCAACCCTAAAAAAATTTAAAAAAGCCCTTTACCTCGACTTAACTTGAGGTTTTAGCATGTTCATCGTTGGCTAGGAAATGACAAAAAGGAGCACATCATGATCCAACTAGAACATATTAATTTAGTCGTGAAAAACATCCCTGAAATGCTGAAGTTTTATCAAACTGCATTTCCACATTGGTACGTGCGTGATGAGGGGAAAGGCGAATGGAGTGGTAAGCCAAGAAACTGGCTACATTTTGGCGACGAGTATCAATACATTGCTATGAGTGACCACGGTGAAGGTGAGAACCGCGAGTTGGGCGGCCACCAAGTAGGGCTAGCGCATTTTGCTTATGTGACCAACAACGTCGATGCCATCATAAAAAGACTGACCGATGCCGGTTATTCAATTGCCCAACCTGGGGCTGATGAGCCATACCGCAAGAATGTGTATTTTGTTGACCCTGCAGGTTTTGAGATCGAATTTGTTGAATACCTGACGGATGATCCAAAACTTCGTAACCTGACAAGCTAAAAGAGACGTAAACAATAAAACGCCAGCAGATGGTGACTACTGGCGTTTTAGTTTATCTATCAGGTTTCTTTATCGCATTAGCGCTGTTTGGCAAAAACCTGAGTCCAGTAATACCCGTAGCTTGCCGAGTGATTTTCGACAAGCGACGCGCCCATCTGATCAAAATCCGAACTCATGATATTTAGGCAGTGACCTTCGCTCGATAACCAAGCATTAACGACGGCGTTAATGGAACTTTGCCCTACGGCGACATTCTCACCAATAGCGCTCCAAGCATAGCCCGTTGCGTTGACTCGATCTGACATATTGCTGCCGTCAGAGCCTGTATGACTCATGAAATCGCTGTTCGCCATGTCGCTTGAATGTCGATAAGCGGCGCTTTCCAAATCGTAGCTCCAAGTCAGGGCCCCAACAGGTGGCATGGTGGTTGCGCCACACTGTTGTGTAGTAGAGCGAGCACTGTTGACCGCTTCGAGCATCTGCTCAGCAAATGTGCCTTGTGACGATGTGGAACCTGTGTTTTGAGAGCCGTTTTCTACAGGTGCTGACGACTCCCCATCGCCGCCACATGCGCTGAGAAGTAGGGCCAAAGCAGGCACTAAGATCTTAGTTGGCATTGTCTTTCCTTTATGAGTGACGAAGAGCAAACTGCGCTTGTCGATAATAACGCCCAATAACCTAACAAAAACCCATAAAAGCACCATATGGCTTGGAGTGTTTTAACCAAAGACTCACATGAAGTTTTCAATCTCCTTGGTTCGGTTGGTAAATCGGCAACGTTTCAGCCCACGTATGGAATGGCGTTTCATCCATATATTGTATTGCTTGAGTGATAAAATCGATGAACACCCTCACTCGGGCAGGCACATATTCCCGGTTAGCATAGAGAAGATACACGCCATTTCCTGCTTGGCGCATACTCGGAAATATCGGCACTAAACGCCCAGATTTGAGCCAATCTCTCGCGATAAAGTGAGGAATCTGAGTTAACCCTAAGCCTTCTGCGCAAAGCTCTGCCATGGATTCGCCGTCATTTACAATAAAATTTCTCTCGGGGTTATACTCACTTGCACCGTCTGGTTCTGGCATCCGAATAGGCAACAGTTTCCCCGTTTGTTTAAAGCGAAAGCGAACCCAAGAATGGTCATTGAATGCGTCCGGGCCACTCGGAACACCATGCCGCGCTAAGTAATCCTGACTGCCACAAATAATAAAATCGATAGGACTAAGCTGGCGCACAATCAACTGGCTGTCCTGAACGACACCAGATCTAATCGACACATCAATACCTTGCTCAATAATATCAACGTAGGCGTCATCGTAATGAATATCGATAGTGATGCAGGGGTAGCGGCGACAAAACTCTTTTAATAAAGGGCGAATGTAAAGGCGACCGTAGGAGACCGGCACATTAATCTTAAGCAGTCCTGAAAGCGCATCATTGTGGCTTTTCAATGAATCCTCACACGCCGTCAGTTCGTCCAGTACAAACCTAGCGGTATTTGCGTATCGACGACCGGCTTCTGTCAGACGGATCTGTCGCGTAGAACGTTGGAAAAGCTGTATTCCCAAGTCGCTTTCAAGACGATGGATGGCCTTACTCACCGTAGAAGGGTCTGTGCCATACGCTTTGGCGGCCGCAGCAAAACTGCCACCTTCTAAAGTGGCAATAAAAAATCGTAGGGACCGTATCTTATCCATAAAACTCGTGCACTCCATTCGTGAACTTTATTCACTTTAGTAAAGACAAAGTGGCTATTCAATCACCAATCAGCCCAAATATAATGAATCTCAATAACTTGATGCTCTGTTAGCGAGGAAAAAATAATGGGTAAAAATGGATTAAAGAATGCACTACAACTATTGATAGCGACCTTAGTCCTATTCTTTGGGATGCTTCAAACGGCACATGCGGCGGATAAACGTATTGGCATTCTAGTTTACGACGGCGTACTGACCTCTGATGTTACTGCGCCTTTAGAGGTCTTTGGCGTCGCAAGTCGTCTGACTTGGTTTAGCGATTATGAAGTAGTCACTATTTCCGTCTCTGATCAGAAAACCATCACCACTGAAGAGGGATTAAAAATTGGTGTGGATGCTTGGATTGGCGATCAACCGGAACTCGACGTGCTGGTTTTAACATCAAGCTACGACATGGATGCGCTAATCGAAAACAAGGATCTCATTCACTTTATTCAAACCACATCAAAGGCGGCAGATTGGATGGCAAGTAATTGCTCTGGTGCGTATCTATTGGCCGAGGCTGGCCTTTTAAACGGTAAGAAAGCGACGACGTGGGCAGGAGGTGAAAACGGATTACAAAAAGACTATCCAGCAGTTGATGTACAGTTCAACCAGAATTTTGTGGTTGATGATGGAGTCATCACCTCAAACGGCAGCCTAGTCAGCTATCAGGCCGCCCTTAAATTGCTGCATCTCATGACTTCGGAATCTAAAGCTCAAGAAGTCGCAGACGCCCTTCAATACTCACGTTTTTCTACCCAGCCATTTTAAGCGGGCAAGGACGAAACCACAGGTAACCTTTGAGCTTCAGAGGTTACCTTACTACCCAGCTCTACACTTCTGATCTTAATCCTATGGAAAAACACAAACGATACGAAGCACTGACGAAGGAGCGATACCAAGATATCTATCGTCTCGCATATTGGCTATGCAAAGATCATCACCTTGCTCAAGATTTGGCGCAAGACACCTTCCTGAAAGCGTGGCGATTCTTTGATAACTTAAATGATCCCAATGCCGCGAAGCCTTGGCTCATCACCATTTTGCGTCGTGAGAATGCTCGGCGCTTTGATAAAAAGCAGTACGATTTTGTCGATATTGATGAGTGTGTAATACAGGCAAAAACCTACCCTGGCAGTGACCACGACATGGCACAAGATTGGCTTCAAAAACAAATGATGATTCTCGAACCCAAATACCGAGAGCCATTGGTCTTAAAACTCGTAGTCGGGTTTAATCATAATGAAATTGCTCAAGTATTAGAGCTTAATCACAACACCGTGGCGACTCGATTATTCAGAGCACGCAATCAGATCATTGCGCAGAGGGAGAGCGATTAAGACACAAAAAAAGTAGTCAATCATGTCAACTAACTGGCTATGCTCCGGTCTATTTCATAAGTCGTTACACAACTCGGCGCTTTAACGCTTTACATCAAGCGCGACTAGGTGAACACTTCTCGTCAAAGTACAATAACAGCCGACATAGAGTAGAGTCAGTAAAACATTATGAGTAACACAACGGCGAAAAAGCCGAATCCCCTATTCGAGATTCTTTTTAACGTATTCATCCCTTCCTTTATCTTGATGAAGTTTAGCGGCGATGAACACCTAGGAACAGCAATGGCGCTGGTTGTCGCTTTGCTATTTCCTATCATTTACGGCGGTATGGACCTTGTCCGGAACAAGAAATTTAACTTTATTTCTGCACTTGGCTTTATCAGTGTTTTATTAACTGGCGGCATTGGCTTGTTAGAGCTTGATACACGTTGGTTAGCCTTGAAAGAAGCCCTGATCCCTGGCCTGATCGGTTTAGCGGTTTTGGGCTCAACGTTTACCCGCTACCCACTGATGCAGAAGTTAGTACTGAATGACACGGTATTGAATTTATCGCTGATTAACGAACGCTTGAAAGAGAACGGTCAATCAGAGGCATTTGAACGTTGTCTAATGTCATCAAACTATCTGTTTGCGAGTACTTTTGCGTTCTCATCCGCGATGAACTACTTCCTTGCGACTTGGATCGTGACCAGTCCTTCGGGCACGGCTGCCTTTAATGAAGAGTTGGGTAAGATGACGCTTTACAGTTACCCAATGATTGCCATCCCAAGTATGTTGATGATGTTCGGTATTTTTTATTACATTTGGCGTCAAGTACGTACGATGACATCGCTCGAAACAGAACAAATTTTCCATCTAAAATAGTCCCATCATTACAAATAACCCATCAAAAAGGGAGGATTTTATCCTCCCTTTTCTCAACAGACTCACTGTAATTCATAGCGTCAAAATGATTTTTCCTGACGCCGCCGATGAGCGTTGCTCAACCATTTCAATCGCAGTTTGAAAATCCTCTAGCGGCAGCTCAGACGCTACATTTAACTTTATATCGTTGGCAATAAAGTGGTCTAACATTTCAGCGAATACCCTCTTTCTCCCGCCTTTGCCTACCGATTCTTCCCAATACCGTAAAAAGAAGGTGCTAAAGTCGATGTTGTTGGTCTTCATCGATTCAAAAAACACGGGCGTATAAGGCGCTAACGATAACGTCCCGTAGTTGATGTATTGACCATTTTCTTTCAAGGTACGAATGAGATCCGTGCCAGCCTCACCGCCTATCACATCCAAAGCGACCGTTGGTTGTAGCAGTTTGCGTGTTTGCAGTTGCGCGTGTAAGTCTTTCTTCGCATCCAACACTGGAATCGTATCGTACGGATACTCGTCTGGCTTTGAAGTCACAGCAATCAGTGTAAAACCCAGTGAATGAGCGAGCTGGGCAAATATCTTACCGATCGCTGACCCTGCCGCATTGATGATCACCACATCCTCTTTGTTCAACTTAGCCACTTTAGTGGTGATCACCCACGCGGTTAACGCGTTGATGTACAACTGGCAGGCATAGCCGTTATCCAAACTCTCAGGTAGCGGAAAAAGATTCTCAGGCGAAGCATCTATGTAGTATTGCCAAGTACCACTCATCGCCACCAACACTTTTTGCCCAACTTGAAGGTCAGTTTGACCAACAGCACTGACTTCCACCACACGCCCAACCGCTTCAAATCCCGGCACGCGAGGTGGTACGTGAACGCGGCGGTATTGCCCAACACCATAAATGGAAAGCAAGTCACTTGGGTTAATGTTTGTAGCTTCGAGCCTCACCCGAATCTTGCCCTGAACAAGCGATTTGAGGGGCTCTTTTTCCAACGACAGCGACGTTTTTGGCTGACCAAAGCAGAATTGGTTCACTCGAGTATTTATCGTTGGTGCCATTGTTATTCATACCATGTAATTGAAATTCAAAAAGGAAGTTTCGCGACTTCTACTCAAACGCATTAAGTGAAGTCGAAGCTCTGTATTTCTACCTGCGCGATGCGCCGTTCACTCTAAACTGTTGTGGCGTCATATCAAAATAGGCTTTAAATGCTTTGATGTAGGATGAATCGTTTTGATAACCCACTAGATCTGCAATGGCTTGGATTGGCAACGATTCATCTAACAAAGAAAGCGAGTAAATCAGCCGAATTTGTTGTCGCCAAAGCAGAAATGAAGTGTTGAATTCCTTGGCGAACAACCGTGATAAAGTGCGCTCAGACGCCCCAATTTTCTCCCCCCATTCTTTTAGCGAACAGCTCAACGCGGGTTCGTCAGTCAGTTGCTCGAAAATCAGTTTGAGTCGGCGATCTTGTGGCAGCAATAACTGAAATGTCTGCACGTTGCTTTTCAAAATTTGATCATGCAACACCGCCAGCAAATGCAGCACTTCTTCATGGCTTGCCTCATTTTCACACTGTCTGCGGATCTCTTGTAAAAGCTCATTTAAAAATGACGTTACAGCAATGGTTCTCACTTGTGGCTCGTACATTGCGCCAAACGCAGGGTTAAGGTAAATGCCAACAAAGATCGTATTACTCAGAGCAATCGACTCGTGTTGAACACCCGCAGGAACAAATAACGCAGAAGTGTGCGGAACCAAATGCTGATAATGCTCCGTTTTTGTTTGCAATAACCCTTTGATAGGAAAGATGATTTGATGCCAAGTGTGTTGGTGCAGCGCATCAATGTAACCTTTTGGCATGTCGATGGTTTTCACCAAAACAGGAGAATGGGGATTCGCAGCCATCATCTCATTGGAGGTCATGACGCCTGACTTCGAATCAATTTGGCGAGTTAGCATTGTTGATTGTCTTTTCATCCCTATTCCGACACAAGTTCACTAGGCTATCATGCTCCGCATCGCGAATGAAGATAAACACTTTATCTCTCTTTCAAACAATAAGGAGGTTACATGAAGAAAATCGGCGTCGTAAAAGCTGTGCTAGCAGGGAAAACTGTCCCTTATGCTCATGGAGCTCAAAGCGCAATCAACAAACAAGTGCTGCCTGAGCGCCAGCACGCTACAGAGCTTGGTTTTACCAGTGATGAGCAAGGCGATCCGCGCTTTCATGGTGGGATTCAAAAAGCGCTTCATATTTACCCAAGCGAGCACTACCCAATCTGGCAACAACAATTAGGTGAAAGACCAATTTTCCAATCCGCCGGCGGCTTTGGCGAAAACATCAGCTCCGAAGGCGTAACCGAATCCACGATTTGCTTGAAAGATAAAATTCGCATCGGCTCAACACTACTGGAAGTGTCGCAAGGTCGCATGCCTTGTTGGAAACTTAACGTACGCTTTGACCAACACGACATGGCGAGAAGACTGCAAGATACGCTTCGAACAGGCTGGTATTTCCGAGTGTTGGAAGAAGGCGATATCGGTGCAGGTGACGAGATTATTCTGTGTGAAAGACCTTATCCAGAATGGCCACTGGCTCGCATCATGGGCGCGGTTTTCACTGGCTGTTTAGATAGAGAAGAACTCACTAAGCTGTCTGAACTGCCGTTAGTCGAATCTTGGGGCAAGTTGGTCGAGCGCCGCCTAGAAACTGGCGAAGTCGAGGATTGGGAAATGCGCTTGGTTGGCCCAACAAGACAATAAAAAACGCAGAGTAAAATCTCTGCGCTCACTATAAAAACGTGGCCTTGGTTATTACTGTCCTGCTGCATACTGACCATCGGTGACTTGCTCTTTCCAGATAACGTTTTCACCGTCTTTTGACGCCGTAACCACTAGGTGAGTCATTGGCGCATTTGGTGTTGCACCGTGCCAATGGTCGATACCAGGAGGACACCAGACACTATCACCAGCAGCAAATCGAATTACATGCCCATCACGCGTTCCTGTAAGTGCGGTACCGGAAGTGACGATCATGTGTTGTCCTGCAGGGTGAGTATGCCAAGCGGTTCGAGCTCCTGCATCAAAAGTGACATAGGCGGCGCTGTAGTTTGCAACTTCGTTTTCAGGAAACAACATCTCGACGTTAACTTTCCCGGTAAATAGGTTTTCAGGTCCTTGAAACGATTTCTGATCAGCAGAGCGATAAACTTGCTGCGAAGATGAGTTACCATCGGCTGCTTGAGCGATTGGAAGCATAAATCCCGTCGACAACAGCACAGACCAAATAAACAATGATGATTTATTTTTCATAAAACGAATTCCTTTCTAATTGATATGATTGGCCAAATAATATTTATTTTTCCAAAACTGTTTTTAGGACCGATTGAGCATTGTTAGACACACTTTCACCACAGCACTCACTTAATACAACAATAAATTCCTCTAACTCTTTAAGAGAAACATTGTTATTCACACTGATATTATAGTGAGCCTCTAATTGGCTATTAACACCGTTCATATTTGCTAATGCTGCAATCGTAGCAATTTCACGCTCTTTCCAAGTGAGCACATCGCGTTCAAAAATATCACCAAACAAATGTGCTTTTAGGTATTCATCAATTTGCGGAGAAAAATCGAATAGCGCGCCTTTTACTTCTGCACCAACAAGTTGTATTTGGTTTTCAGCGCCAAATTCTAAGCTGGTTTTATCGTTAGGTAACGCGCTTGATTCTCGCCCTAAGGTATCAGTAATACCTTGGCTTTTACGTTCCTCCAACACCGTCATAAATGTTGCTAGTCCATTCAAACTGCGCGGAAATCCAGCATACGCGTACAACTGAGCCAGCACTTCTTTTATCTCGTTGACCGTTAGGCCTGCGTCTAACCCATCATTAAGGCTTTGTGTTAGTTTTTCTATTTCACCACTCGCAGTAAAAGCAGAAATAGGAATAATAGCTCGCTCTTTATCACTGAATATTTCTGATGCTGAAGCGATATTCGTTGTGCATAGCGTTGTCATAGTGAGCACCAATATTAATATTGATTTAACAGATTTGTTTAATGATTTCATATCAAAATTCCATTATGTAACGGTGTTCTAATCCATAGAAGTTCTAGAAATATATTTATTAGCGTTCTGATTTCTACATTAATAATTCACATTGTTAACTGGGTCATTAATTTACTTTTTCGATCGTGACACGGTTTGTTTCTTTCGAAATAAAGCAATGAATCCCATCATCGATTTGACCTAATTTAATTAACCCAGACGCGTAACCAAAGTCTTTATAAAAGATAACTAAATTTCCCCAAGGGGCGTAATAAGAGATGTCACCCGCTTTTGATTGAGTTCCAGAAGGTGCGCCTTCGCGAGTTAACTTATTCGGTAAGTAAGCAATTTTCTCTGTATTTGCGTAGTCTTGTAGATCTAATGTAAGAGGCAATTGACGAACAAAATCGTCTGTACTCGCACTGCTCTTCAATGTGCCTAAAACACTGCAATCATCGAAAATAAAACGAATTTTCACTATATTTTCCTCCAATCCAGCGCTATTAACTTCTGCGTTTACAATGCAGGGGAACATCCAGGCACTACTCACCAAAACGCATCTCACCCACTGATTGAAACGGTACGCTTGTCTCATCGAGATTCCCTTTTCTCACTGAAAACTTGCTCGGGCTACTTTAGTTGCATGTACTCTTGATCAGAGACTGGTTCGCACCATTCATTACTTGCGCCTTCAGCCGGTATTTCTATTGCAACATGTGAGAACCAACTGTCTTTAGCTGCGCCATGCCAATGCTTAGTACCTGGCGCGATATGCACGACATCGCCAACATTCAACTCTTGTGCTGGTTGGCCAAATTCTTGATACCAACCTCGCCCTCCTGTCGCTAACAGAATCTGCCCACCTTCATGATGAATATGCCAAAAATTGCGACACCCTGGTTCAAACGTTACATTCGCCACGATAAGACCAGGCTGATTGAGCAACGCCAGATAACTCGTACCGGTAAAGTAATCCGCATACGCTTCATTCTTTTCACCAAACTCGAAAATGCCTCGACCTTGAAATACACCGGCTTGCAGTACGTCAGGGATTTGAGTATTGCTTTTGTTATTCATCATGACTCCAAATAGTGTTCTTGAGTGCTTACAACTCACCAAACCATGGGTTCACTGTATTGCGCTTTGATAGATGACCGTTAGCCTATTCATTGCTAATACTTGCCCAATATTCCAAACCAATACAAAAGACAACCATACTTGAGACCGGTTAGAAAAAACGGAATAAAAACTCATCTATACATAAGTAGTTGACTATTAAATAGTAAAATTCATGACAGACAATTAACCCGCTCAAAAACCAACCAGAAAGATCACACTCTGATCGCTTAACCTCGAAATAGACACTTGCCCAATATTCTTTACTTAAAGAAATGAACTGTTATAACTATGCTTAATGAAGTCGCTTAATTGACTCCGAAGAGGCGTTAACTACAAAGGCAGAAATCGCATGCCGTTAACCCCGAACCTGAGGCCAACCAGAGGAGAGCACTGACTTATGCAAGAGGTACCGTCAAACACTTCGTCAACCCTGGCCAGTGCAATAGAAAAGCTTGCCAAGCACATTGAGAAATGGGCAAATGGCGCGAACCAATATGACACAGAAATTCCAGGATTAAGGTTCAGTCGCTGGGCAACCCCAACACCACCGACAAGCTACACCCACAACCCAAGTATTTGCTTAATTGCTCAAGGGAGAAAGCGCGTGTTGTTGGGTGAAGATAGCTTTGTTTACGATGCTAACCACTTTTTGATTTCCTCTGTCGACTTGCCGATTATCGCCAACATCATTGAAGCCAGTGAAGATAAACCTTATTTAGGGGTGATTATGGAGCTGGATCTGACTGAAATATCTCAACTTATTGTCGATAGTGAGCTGACGTTTAATCAAAGCAAAGAAGCACAAAAAGGCATAGCGGTTGGAGAGTTGTCGGAGCCATTACTTGACGCTTTTCTGCGTTTAATAGAGCTGCTGGATGAAGGACAAAGCATCAAAATTTTAGCGCCGATCATTAAGCGAGAGATTTTTTATCGACTGTTAATCACCAAACAGGGCGCTCGTCTTAATCAAATCGTGACTGCAGGAAGTCACAGCCATCAAATCGCGAAGGCCATTGATTGGTTGAAGAATAATTTCGTAAAACCGTTAAGTGTCAGTGAGTTATCCGCCTACAGTGGCATGAGTAAATCGGCGTTTTATACCCACTTTCGTTCTATGACATCTATGACGCCACTGCAATTTCAAAAGAAATTAAGACTCAGCGAAGCTCGGCGTTTAATGCTGACAGAAAACCTCGATGCCATGGCGACTACGTTTAAAGTGGGTTACGAAAGCCCTTCTCAATTTAGCCGTGAATACAGCCGTTTATTTGGTGCGCCACCATCCAAAGACATCAAGTCTTTGCGTGAGAGTATGGGTTAAGCTCGGAATATCCTAGGAAGAAGCTAGAAAGTGAAACCGTCAGCCTCGTACTGCCTCGAGGCTAACGGTTTTATTATTTGGGAGAGAATGAACGTCACCTGCATTTGCAAGCAAAACTGCGCAATATTGTTTATAACACCGCTTGTCGACTAGGCAAAAATACCTCACCCAACATACAGCGAACCGAGCCACCACCAATAGATTCTATGGTAGAAACATCGAATGGCAGCAATTTACCGTGCGTCGCAAGTTGATTTCTTTGTGCAGGAGAGAAAGCATCGTATGCCGATTGCGACATCGCAATGACTTTATCTCCATTGATGGTTTCCAACTGAAGAATGTTGCCACAGAAGTGGTTCATTTGCTCAATCGAAATGGAGATCACTTGCTTATCTTTGGCTAGTGATTTCAGAACAAAACGACGCTCAAATTCTGGGATCATTTCGTCACAAATCACGCAGAACTGCTCACCCACAGCCATCATCACGTTGGTATGGTAAATAGGCGCACCAGATGGCAAACGAGTTTGGAAAGAGATCACTCGTTCATAGCCAATACGATCGGCGTAATCTTCTAAAACCAGACGATCACAACGTTGTGAAAGTGCAGCGTAGACCGTTTTATTTAAGTGGTCAAAGACCATCACACCCGTGCTTTCTAAATACGCTTGCTCATCAAGATATTCAGTTAGGCTGCTACGTCGATGAACTTCTCGCCCAGCTTGCGCTAGTGCCGCCACAAGCGCATCGGGACGCACTTCTTTTTGACGGTTTTCACAGGCCATTGGAAAGGTGTACAACGTGCCATCTGGCGTAGTGCTAAACCAGTTGTTTGGAAATACCGCGTCTGGCGTCGCAACATCAGACGCTGGATAATCAAACTCAACAACTTGAACGCCCTCTTGACGCAGCGTTGCTACCATACTCGCGAACTCGGCCATCACTCTACGCGAGACTTCTTCTTGGCTGAGTGACACTTTATGTTGGAACTCATTATCTTGTGCGGTTTCTTCATTAAAACGAAACTCTTTCGGTGGCACCATCACTACGCAGTTTGCGGTTTGGCGCTGAGCACTTTGCGTGCTTTCTTCTTTCCCATTAGCAAATTGGGTTACTGATTCGTGTAATAGCATCCAATACATTCCTTATCACTAGAATGAGGAGATTGTAAATTTATTGTTAACTTCAGTTTTGCTGTTTTCACAATTAATTTAATTATCTAGAAGTAATTTTCACTGCACTTAGCTTATTTATCCCGAAATTTTATTGTCACTATGCAGGTTTAAGGTTTTATGGCATCGCGATGAACATGCGAAGAATTCATCATAAGAATCAGAACTATAGACAACCACACCCATAACCAACTAGTTACATTTAAAACACAATCGGTTAGACTATTTTTTCGCCCCTCTCGTCAATCCGTCTGCTTTCTCGAGGAGCAGCCAAAAACCCTTATACACGCGGCTTCGTCCAAAGCAACGTGAATCGATGGATTTAGCCACCCCAAATGGCACTGTTTTAACTTTAGGATGAG
Source organism: Vibrio sp. E14 (assembly GCF_020515785.1). NCBI lineage: Bacteria > Pseudomonadati > Pseudomonadota > Gammaproteobacteria > Vibrionales > Vibrionaceae > Vibrio > Vibrio sp. E14. The sequence continues at coordinate 181,634 of NZ_JAHPJI010000003.1, read as the reverse complement.
TTATGTTTAAACGATTTGAAGGCTTTACAGAGCCGTTCCCCAAATCCACACCAGATCAGCCTCCTTCAGGGATGCTCGCTTTTTTACGTTATTACACTCGCGGCTACGAAAAGCCTTTGATCATCATGTCTTTGATGGCCACGATTGTTGCTGTCGTTGAAGTTATGTTGTTTGGCGCGATGGGACAATTGGTTGATTGGTTGTCCACCAGCAATCCAGAAACGTTCTTGCAAGACAATAAAGCAGATTTGATTTTTTACGGAACCTTATTGTTGGTTGTCATGCCCATTTTGGTGATCGTGTATTCGTTGCTCGTTCACCAAACATTATTGGGCAACTATCCAATGTCTATCCGCTGGCTTGCACACCGGTATTTGCTCAATCAAAGCTTAAACTTCTATCAAGATGATTTTGCAGGCCGAGTTGCAACTAAAGTCATGCAAACGTCACTAGCTGTGCGCGAAACCGTCATGAAAGCTATGGATGTGTTTGTTTATGTTACGGTTTACTTCACCAGCATGATCATTATGTTAGCGACGGCAGACTGGCGTTTGATGATCCCAATGATCATCTGGCTGCTCGCTTACATCGCTATCCAAATCTATTTCGTTCCTAAGCTCAAAGACGTCGCTTCAGCGCAAGCCGATGCACGTTCGACAATGACAGGACGCATCGTCGACAGCTATACCAATATTCAAACCGTCAAACTGTTTTCTCATAGCCAGCGCGAAACCCAATATGCCGAGCAAGGCATGAAGGGATTTTTGAACACGGTCTATCGTCAAATGCGCCTAGTGACCGGCTTCGACGTTGCTGTAGAGATCTCAAACTATATTTTGGTCTTTTCCGTTGCTGCTTTATCGATTTACCTGTGGTTGGATAGTGCCATCAGCGTTGGCGCGATTGCGATTGCTGTTAGCCTTGCATTACGCGTAAATGGTATGTCGATGTGGATCATGTGGGAAGTTGGCGCCCTCTTTGAAAATATGGGAACCGTAGTCGATGGAATGAAAACGCTCTCTAAGCCTATTGATATTAAAGATAAACCAGGCGCAAAAGACTTAGTAGTCACTGAAGGTGGCATTCACTTTGATAACGTCAGCTTCCATTACGGTGAGAACAAAGGCGTGATTAGCCATCTCGATCTCAACATCAAACCAGGAGAGAAAGTCGGCTTGGTTGGGCGCTCCGGCGCCGGAAAATCAACTCTGGTGAACTTGTTACTTCGTTTCCACGATGTCGAAGACGGCAGCATTAAGATCGATGGACAGAACATCTCTGAAGTCACACAAGACTCTTTGCGTTCAAAGATCGGTATGGTGACCCAAGATACTTCTCTGCTGCACCGCTCTATTCGCGACAATATTTTGTATGGCAACCCAGATGCGACAGAAGAAGATTTGCTGAAAGCCACTAAGCAAGCGCATGCCCATGAGTTTATTGAAACTCTGACCGACCCATTTGGTAATGTCGGATACGATGCGCAAGTTGGTGAACGTGGTGTGAAACTGTCTGGCGGCCAACGTCAGCGTATCGCAATATCTCGTGTGCTACTCAAAGATGCACCATTGTTGGTACTGGATGAAGCAACATCGGCTCTGGATTCAGAAGTCGAAGCAGCCATCCAGGAAAGCTTGAATGAGTTAATGCAAGGAAAAACCGTTATTGCGATTGCGCACCGATTGTCGACCATAGCACAAATGGATCGCCTCATCGTGCTAGATAAAGGCAGTATTGTTGAGCAAGGTTCTCACCAAGAGCTCATCGCGAACAACGGTATTTATGCCCAGCTTTGGGCGCATCAAACTGGCGGATTTATCGCTGAAGAGTTAGAAAATCAACACGTTTCTTAATTAGCGAGAAACCCAATAAAAACGGCGCATGAAGCGCCGTTTTTCATTTTTATTAATAAACCTATACTCATATAGCCATTATAGTTTCTCATATATGAAACACCCTCCATGATAAAGCTCACATTTTTTCTGCTAATATACCGCCTCGTTGCGTATCCATTGCAATGAACACAATACAGAGTTTTGAGCCGTCTTCATTTGTCATTTCACTTTTTGAGAAACAGCTATACTCAATAGATGGCTTAGTTATTAGATTAACAATAAGGTAATTAGCTTATGTGTAAATGTGGTTCAATGCAGATCGTACAACTCAAACCAAGTTGGGCTGACAAGCTATTCGGCTACTCAGAAAGATGGAAATGCCAACTTTGTTGTAAGATCTACCGCATCTAAAATTAAAAATAGAATCTTAGTTTTTCTAAGAAAAAGCAGTGGCCCGACAGTAATTGTCGGGTTTTGTTTTTCTGCACATCCATTTTTATCCCTTCGCAACACGGTCACTCATCACGGCAAAACCTAGCATCTCAATGTTACTTAGGTATAGAATCAGGCCCACTTATTTATTCCGATATTCACATATAACTGGTCACTATGAACAAAAGTTTGCTAACGAATGTCCTCGCTATCGCTTTGATGGCTGGAGGTCATCAATTACAAAACGACTACCTTTGGTATGCGGGGCTGTTTGCGTTCTCAGGCGCCATCACTAACTGGCTTGCCATCCACATGCTGTTTGAAAAAGTGCCTGGATTATACGGTTCTGGCGTGATCCCCGCGCGATTTGAAGAGTTTAAACTGGCTATCAAAAACTTGATGATGGAGCAGTTCTTTACCGAAGCGAACATCGATCGATTCTTGAACAAAGAAATGGCGGGCGGTGTAAACATCGATCTTCAACCTGTGATTGAGAAAGTGGATTTAAACCCAGCGTTTGACTCTTTGGTAGAAGTGATCGAAGGCTCTCAATTTGGCGGCATGCTAGCAATGTTTGGCGGCGCGGAGGCATTACAACCTATGCGGCAGCCTTTCGTCGAAAAGATGCAAGAATCCATTATTGAGTTGAGCAAGAGCGATAACATCAAAGAAGCACTGAAAGAGCAGTTCGAGTCTCCTGCTATGATGGATGAGATAAAGCAGAACATTGAAGGCATCATTGATCAGCGCTTGAGCGAATTAACACCCGCACTGGTCAAAGAAATGGTGCAAAAAATGATTAAAGAACACCTTGGCTGGCTAGTCGTTTGGGGCGGTGTTTTTGGCGGTTTAATTGGTGTTATCAGCACCTTCATCGGCGCATAGTCGCTCACCGATTTATCAAAAAGGAGCTTCGGCTCCTTTTTTGATCTTGAAAAAGTAATACGCCAAGTCACGCTAAATAATATGCTCAACGCATAAGCGCTGCAGTCATAGACATCAGCCTCGCCTAATCAAGGAGCTCCGGGTTCACGCCAAATCCTGTTTTATGTTCTTCAATTACCACTTCACTACGAGTCTGGATCACCCCCGGAAGCGTGCCTAACTTACTCGACATAAACTCCTGATACGCTTTCATGCTCTTAACACGAACCTTTATCATGGTATCGAAGTCCCCAGAGAGCGAATAACACTCTTCAATTTCCGGCATCAATTCGACGGCTTTCGCAAACTTTTCAAAAATGGAAAAACTGGTTTGGTCTAAGCGAATATGGATGAATACTTGCACATCCAACCCTAATTTTTCCGCATTCAGCTCCGCATGGTAGCCATTGATATACCCCTCTTTTTCTAGCCGCTTCACGCGGTCAGAACACGGCGAGGTCGTTAAGTTGATCTGCTTTGCGAGTTCAACAACTGGAATTCTGCCTCTTGAATGAAGCACTCTCAAAATGTGTAAATCAATCCGGTCCAATTGGTAACTCATTAACCACATCCTTGTAACCACTCAGGAAGCATCACATTAATCGTTGCTTAAACAATTGCAAACCATCAAATGCACAGCATGTGAAATTCAGCAGAGAATAATTAGAAAATAACTAAGGAAGGAAAGGGCTGCGATTACTGCCGCTCTCTCCATAACCGAGTATGAAGAACAAAAGTAATCTAGCGGCTCCCGTAGAGTCGCAAATTTGAAAGCGTGTGATACGCCTTTATAGATCTGGCGTGCGGGGCAAGCCGCCCTGTTTAGCTATTAATCATAGCTATCGCTCTGAATTAGAGAGCTGCCGACGTATGCCTGGTAGGATGAGGAATCACTTCTCCAATTGCACGATGATTACAGCATCGGCAGTAGTATTGTGGTTCCATCTCGTAGTAGTGTTCACCTGATACAAATTTCGCCATCAGCTGTGTAAAACTCACCACTTTACCTGTCAACGAATCAACGGGCTGTGGCTCGCAACGCTTCATGATCACTTTATGTTGCGTTGATTTTCTACAAGCTGCGCAATATATATCCGGCATTTCTCTTCTCCCTGTTTTTCAGTACTACTGACAATTGACATATTTTGTTCAAAATAATTCCACAATAAAAAAGCCCCTTTAATTTTTTGTGTCCTATCTTCAAAAAATTGGACGAAAGTATCAAAAAATTGAGACATTGGTCAGACCTCAACTTTTGTACCATTATTATGAACGAACGCGCTTATGTGCGTAATAATACGACACATCACACATAAGCAATTGTTGCTACTCGCTATTTCAATCTGCAATGATCAATTTTATGGCGTTTTAAATATGGCTTTCACTCACATTTTCGATTCAGGCATTACTTGGTTGTTTAAACATGCCTGATTTACAGTGTGAATCTGCAATTTCCACGATACTGACTCATCTCAAGGACGCACGATGACGCTTCAACCAATGCTCACGACACAAAGGCTTATTCTTCGCCCATTTCATCCGACAGACAGCGCAACAGTCGCACGACTCGCAGGAGACAAGAGCATTGCAGATATGACGGCAAATATTCCTCATCCCTATGAAGAGCCGATGGCACAAGTTTGGATTAAGAGCCATGTTGGCGTATATCACCAACGTAGTGGGGTCATATATGCCATTACTCAACGTCAAGACGAAGCGTTAATTGGTGCTGTTAGTCTGCTAAACATCTCGGAGGGAGTCGGCACATTAGGGTATTGGCTTGGCGTCGATTATTGGGGGAATGGGTTTGCTCAAGAAGCGTCAATGGCTTTAATTCAGTTTGCCAGACCACATTTTGAGTTATCGGGCCTAAAAGCGATGCACTTGGTCGAAAACAGACAATCCCAATCAGTCATTCAAAAGTTGGGCATGACGTATATCGACAATCACATCATCAAAATGCAGGGAAAAGAACGAGAAGTCTGCGTATACCAGCAAATATTTTCGCCTCAAGTAACCGTAGCAACCTCTCAAAATTAAGGCACTAAAAAACCAGCCTCTCAGCTGGTTTTATCTTTCACCTTGAAAGGCAAAAATACTAGTCTTGTGCGACTTTCACACGAATCTTGCTCTTATGTACTGAAGACAGGTTTAGTGCCTCCAACGCCGCAACGGCTTCGGCTTCATCCGGCATGATCACAAAACCAAACCCTTTTGATAAACCCGTCTCTTGATCAAGCACGACGGTGCAAAGCTCAACTTTCCCGTAGTTTGAGAACAGAGTACGGATGTCTTGCTCTGTCGTCTCACGAGCTAAGTTTCTTACTAGAAGTTTCATATTAAACCATTTTATGTTTATAACGCCTCAATTCTCTCAGCTTCTCCCTTACAAACCAAGTGAATAATGTTCTTGCGAAGGCTAGATGTCTCTAAGTGTTTCTGTTTAAATGATTTTTAGTGATAACGCTCTGAATCCTGCATTACGAGACGATTGGAGTATAAAAGCCTAGGAGATTCGACATGGAAACCAAACGTTTAAAGCTCATCCCAGCTTGCTTGGAACGTGCAGAAGAAGCACATCAGGCCGTTGTTCGTAGCCAAAAAACGCTTGAAGTTTACCTGCCATGGGTACCTCACGTGCTCACTTTAGAAGCGATGATTGCAGGGACAGAGAAAGCCATCGCAAACTTTGAAAACTTCGAAGAAGAGTTGCGCTACTACCTAATCGACAAGGAAAGCGATCGTTTACTCGGCGCCATTGGGTTAATGATCCATGATCAAGAGATACCGGCATTTGAGATTGGCTATTGGCTTGATGATCGCGCGGTAGGCTACGGTTATATCTCTGAGGCGGTAGCGGCGATTGAAAACTATGCATTCGAAGCGTTGGACGCGAAAAGAATCGCGATTTTAGCCGATGCGAATAACCGCAAAAGTCGTGCGGTTGCTGAGCGCTGTGGGTATGAGTTTGAAGGTGAGCTACGCAATGCTCGGCGTGCGCCTTCTGGCGAGCTGAGTAACACCGTCATTTACGCCAAAGTTCGTCGTGACTGACACACTCACAAAGAATAAAGCGACGTGACAGTCTGGCCTCAAGCAATCACCATTAACGTTTATTAAATTCAGATAAAACAAAGCCCGCTGTATAAGCGGGCTTTGTGTTCGTAAAGGAAGTAATTAGTCTAGTTCAACTAGTTTCTTCTCGTACGATTGATGTTGGTCTAATACGTCTTGCGCTGCACCACCTGTCGCTTTGCTGATAACAACGATAGCAAGCGTAGAGAAGATGATGCCCGGTACGATTTCATACACATCAAACCAACCGCCAGTTAGCTGCTTCCAAACTACGATAGTGATACCACCAACAAGGATACCTGCTAGTGCGCCATTACGGTTCATACCGCTCCAGTAAAGGCTAAGTACAACCGCAGGACCAAATGCAGCACCGAAGCCAGCCCAAGCGTAAGAAACAAGACCAAGTACTGAACTATCTGGTGTCATTGCTAGGAATAGCGCAACAAGCGAAATCACGATAACGCCGATACGGCCAATCATTACGATTTCTTCAGAAGAGGCTTCTGGCTTGAATACTTGCTTGTAGAAATCTTCTGCAAGCGCTGAAGATGAAACAAGAAGCTGTGAGTCTGCTGTACTCATTACCGCCGCTAGGATTGCTGCTAACAACATACCCGCAACGACAGGGTGGAATACTGCGTTAACCAATAGCATGAAGATCTTCTCGCCATCTTCTAGTTGAGTGCCCGGATGACCCGTAACCCAAACCAGACCGACAAGACCAACAAGCATTGCACCAACCATAGATAGTGCAGTCCAAATCACAGCGATACGACGTGCAGTCGTTAGATCTTTGTTTGAACGAGACGCTTTAAAACGCGCTAGGATGTGTGGCTGACCAAAGTAACCAAGACCCCATGCCGCTAAAGAGATGATAGCAATCGCAGACAGTGGTTCGCCTTTGGCGTCATTCCATAGCGTTGCAAGTTCTGGGTTGATGTCATGCAGATCAGAAGTTAGCTGACCTAGACCACCGTCCATGACTGCAACAGGAACAATCATTAGCGCAGCCGCCATTAGCAAACCTTGCACTAAGTCAGTCCAAGATACCGCAAGGAAACCACCGAATAGTGTGTAAGAAACCACACACACCGTACCGATGATAACAGCGTAGGTGTAATCTAGACCGAATACCGTCTCAAACAGTTTGCCCCCTGCGACCAAACCTGAGCTGGTGTAGAAAAGGAAAAATAGAAGAATGAAAAACGCAGAGATTGTCTGGATCAGTTTCGACTTATCGTTGAAGCGACGTGACAGGAACTCTGGCAACGTTAACGCGTCAGTTTGGATACTGTAGGTACGTAGGCGTTTTGCACTGATGAGCCAGTTTGCCCATGTACCAAGAAGTAGACCGCCGGCTAACCAGAAGGCCTCGATACCCGCAGCGTACGCATAGCCAGGCAAGCCTAGCAGCAACCAACCACTCATGTCTGAAGCACCTGCAGATAATGCAGCAGGCCACGGACCTAGGCTACGGCCACCTAGGAAGTAATCAGATGAATTGGAAGTCCTCTTATACGCGTAAACGCCAATAGCAACCATAATCAGTAAATACGCCACAAAAGTGGACGTGATAGCAAAGCTATTTTCTATCATTAGATAGTCCTCGTTATAATTATTTCCTTCCTTGCCTGCCCTGATATTTTACCGTCTCAGCAATACATCAGAGTATAAGAAACCAATCTGGACCGGCTCTCAGTCCAGTTACTCCAGATTGGTATCACAAGTCAGGTTAGTGAGTTTCGTTCCCCAACTCGAGTAGAGTCGCGTTACCACCCACCGCGGTAATATTTATCGTTCGAGTGCGCTCGGTAATGAAGCGCAACGAGAGATGAGGATCATGAGCCAATTTCGGTGACTCTAAATCCGTTTCAGAAACTAAGCCGACGATTGCACCGTCACGCTTAGCTAGTTGAAGATTGAGCGCATGCTCAACCTGTGAACGCCCAACATAACCCACACTACGTACATCGCTCTCAAGCAACGGGGTAGACGCATCGTACGCAACAACCTGGACTAAGTTAGATGGGAAGTTTGCCAACGCTACAGCTTGCTTAACCAGTTGGTTTAGCTCTGCATTGTCACTGCAAACGACCACACTGTTGCCTGCAATTAAGGCACAGGTGATCATCGCAAAAGCACTGTATAACGCATTATCAGCAGGCTCGATGTTGTTTTCACAAATCACCAAAGCCACACCGCGTCCTGCGGCATACAGTTCGTTAGTTTCCCCTGTAGGGCCAACTAACTGGTGAGTTTCTGCAAGAAGAGTTGATGCTTGTTGCAAGTGGTAAGAAACCACTTTGGCAACGGTAGACTGCTGCCCTTCTAATGCAGATTTAAATGCCAGAACATGCTCGCATTTGTAATCAAAATCAGTCAGATTCCACTGCTCCCACGCAGAGAATGCATCTTTAAAATAGGTGATCTGATGAACCATAATGCGACTCCTTATGCGTTTTCTGCTTGAGCAAGAAGATGTTGAGTAAAGCGGAATAGGTAGTGTGGACCACCAGCTTTCGGGCCAGTACCCGACAAGCCTTGACCACCAAACGGCTGTACTCCAACCACAGCACCAACTTGGTCTCGGTTGATGTAGCAGTTACCCACTCGAGCGTGTTTCTCAATCCAACGGTACGTGGTTTCGTTACGGCTATGGATACCCATCGTCAAGCCAAAACCCGTCTTGTTGATCTGCGCAACCACGTTCGGTAATTCAGAGGCTTTAAAGCGAACAATGTGCAAGATTGGACCAAATTGTTCTTCTTTCAGCACATCGATGCCCGAGATTTCAAACGCACTTGGTGAGACAAAGTCACCATGCTGGCACGATTCATCCAGCTGTAGCTGAGCGACTTTAGTCTGTGTTTTGCTCATTTGCTCAAGGTGAGCAAGGAGTTTTTGTTTTGCATTGCTGTCGATAACCGGACCAACATCCGTTTTGTGTAGGTAAGGTAAACCAACATGCAGCTCATTCATCGCACCTTGAATCAGGTTGATCATACGGTCTGCTACATCTTCTTGTACAAATAGAACACGAAGGGCAGAACAACGCTGACCGGCAGATGCAAACGCTGAACGAATCACATCACGCACCACCTGCTCTGGCAATGCAGTACTGTCCACGATCATTGCGTTTTGACCACCTGTTTCCGCAATAAACGGAACCGGTTTCGCGCTGCGCTCCGCAAGCGTGACGTTAATGCGTTGCGCAGTTACCGTTGAACCAGTGAATGCCACACCAGCAATAGCATCATGAGAAGTCAGTGCATGACCAATCTCAGCGCCGCGACCAGTAAGTAACTGAATCACACCAGCAGGGAAACCCGCATCAAGCATTAATTCAATAGCGCGAGCGGCGATTAAGCTTGTTTGCTCAGCAGGTTTTGCAACCACAGTGTTACCCGCAATCAGTGCTGCCGTTACCTGACCAAGGAAGATAGCCAGAGGGAAGTTCCAAGGGCTGATACACACAAACACACCAAGACCTTCACGGCTAGAAATGCGTTTCACACCGTCAAAACCTTCTAGCTCAAATGGCTGTAGGTTTTGCGCTTGTTTCGCGTAATAACGACAGAAATCCACTGCTTCACGAACTTCATCAATACTATCGTGAATCGTCTTGCCCGCTTCTTTGTGACAAATCGCCACCAGCTCAGCCAGGTTTTCTTCCATTAAGTCAGCAAGCTTTTCTAAACAAGCCGCTTTTTGCTCAACAGGAACGCCTTTCCAATCAGAGAAAGCGGTTTGCGCCGCATCAATTGCAGCGGAAACATGATCAAGTGTTGCAAATGCCACCTTGCCGACTTCAATTCGGCGATCGTACGGTGCGGTGATGATCTCAGCCGCATTTTCCTTGATCATGCTTTCGGCAAAACGCTCACCATTGATCATCGGGCCTGCAACCCACTGATTGTCCATGAAGCTTTCTACTTGCGCTTCAAATGGCTTCGCCTCACTGTCGATATCAATGTTGACGCCGTATGAGTTCTTACGCTCAGGGAAGATGTCGGCAGGTAATGGGATCTTGTCGTTGTGTAGCGTGTCAAAACCCGTCAACACATCAACAGGGTGATGAGTCAACTCGTAAATCGGACAACGCGCATCAACCAATCGATGTACAAACGAGCTGTTTGCGCCATTTTCAAGCAGACGACGAACCAAGTACGGAAGAAGATCAGCATGGCTACCGACAGGAGCGTAAATACGTACTGGCTGACCATACATTTCCATAACATGGTTATACAGTGAATCACCCATACCATGTAGACGCTGGAACTCGTACTCTTTGTGCTCAGCCATAACGGCGATTGCCGTCACCGTGTGGGCATTGTGGCTTGCAAATTGCGGGTAGATATTACCGCGAACACCTTCGCTAAGTAGGAAACGAGCACAAGCTAGGTACGCAACGTCCGTCGCTTCTTTGCGAGTGTATACCGGGTAATTAGCGTAACCCGCTTGTTGAGACCACTTGATTTCGCTGTCCCAGTACGCGCCTTTAACCAAACGCAGCGGAATAAGGTCACCCTGCTCTTTTGCGAGTGCGTTTAGCCACACCAAGACTGGTAGAGCACGTTTTGAGTAGGCTTGAATAACCAAACCAAACTTGCCCCAACCTTTCACAAGATCGCTACGGTACACTTTCTCAAATAGCTTCAGAGAAAGCTCAAGGCGATCCGCTTCTTCTGCATCGATTGTGATTGCAACGTCGACTTCAATTGCACGTTTCAATAGCTGCATTAGTGAGTCATACAACTCTGTCATTACACGTTCTTCATTTGCGACTTCGTAGCGCGGGTGTAATGCAGAAAGCTTGATGGAAATCGAAGGCGCAGGACTGGTGTCATTGCCGTAAGTCTCTCGACCTACCGCTTCGATCGCCATTAGGTAATCTTTGAAGTACTTGTTCGCGTCCGCTGTAGTTAACGCCGCCTCACCTAACATATCAAATGAGTAGGTGAAACCTTTGTCGCGCATTGGGCGACCATTCTTTTGCGCTTCTTCGATCGTACGACCACGAACAAACTGGTGACCCATGATCTTCATTGCCTGATACATGGCTTTACGAATCACAGGCTCAGAGAATTTATTTACCAGACGGTTTACAGCCTGACCTGGGCTCTGGGTGCCTTGCTCACCAAGACCAACCACTTTACCTGTTAGCATGAGGCCCCATGTTGATGCGTTAACAAACACAGAGTCAGAGTTTTTCAGGTGAGATTTCCAGTCTGCGACGCTCAACTTATCTTTAATCAAAGAATCTGCTGTCGCGGCATCTGGGATGCGCATTAATGCTTCTGCAAGACACATCAGCAAGATACCTTCTTGAGTATCTAAGCTGTATTCCAACAATAGAGCATCAATCATCTGGATTGACTTCTTATCGGCACGAATGGCTTCGATAAGTTGGGTCGTTTGGGTAGTGATCGCCGATTTTTCATCCTCTGTCGGCGTCGCTAGTGGCAATAGTTGCTCTAGCCATTGAGACTCGTCCACCATATACAATGGCGAGATCAGTGACCACAACTTATCAAGCGGCTGCCCGATAAATTCCGGTGTCAACACGTTCGTAGCTGTAAACATGTGTGTTCCTCAATCTCACTCCTCGAAAACCGCTTCGAGGATTATCAATGGCTGGCAGTGTATTTTGAGGCCGATAAGAATACTTGTCAAAAACTACGACATTTTTGCCAAAAACTCGCTTTTATAACAAAACATCCACATAGTCACATTCAAATAGGTAATATTTTGTGTTGTAAATTTTAATTTTTTCATTGCAATCACAACAAAATGTCAAGAATATCAATAAGATTTTTGTGAAGCGTTCGTTCTAAGAGAAAATGTAGGATCAAGTGGCATATCAGTCACACCAAAGGACAGAGAATTTAACAAAACGAGAGATAGGTCACGTGAATAAAACACAAAAAAACCATGCACATTGCATGGCTTTTTTCTGATTGCTGCTAATTTGACCTAAAAATACGCGTTGTTATCCAACTTGTTTTTTATAACGGGATGGCGATATTCCCTGTAAGCGAGTAAAAGTATGAGTAAACGTACTCTGGCTTGAGAAACCAGTGAATTCGGCAATTTGCCCTAAAGAAAGGTGGCCTTGCTCGATTAATTCACGAGCCATGTCGATACGCTTTCCGAGAACATATTGATGAGGTGTAATCCCCATCTGCTCCTTAAACAAGCAATGGAACTGACTTTCCCCAAGAAACACTCGTCCCGCTAACTGAGCCACACTGATTTTATGGCTAAGGTGCTGCTCGATGTAGCGATCAATCGCCTCCAAATCAAAGCGTGACTCTTTTCGGCTAGTCTCAAATGCCGAGATATGGCGCTGCATTAATGCAATCACGGTATCGTTACACGCGCGACTTAACAGCAGGTCGTCCGGATGGTTTCGCATTTCCTGAACCAACATCTGTATCAGCTTCTGAATTTGACCGTCTAACTGAAAGTAGACATGGTCTCTCTCCAGATTATTGATTTTCTGCAGCATTTCAGGATCATCATTTGTCGGTTTTGGCATATTCAACACCAAAATATCCGATTGATTAATAACGCCACCGAAAGCATGATCAGAGCATGCGGTTACCACACAACCTTGGCCAGGACCGACTAGATTACCTCGTCCACGCACTTCAAATTCGGCTTGTCCTTTTAAACCAATCACGATCTGTGTGTAAGAATGATCATGGCAATCCATATAAGACGGAAGTGTGATCAGTTCTGCTGGCTTAGGCAGCATAATCTCTTGATATGGCAGGGCTTTGGGGTTATCTGAATCACTCATTTTAAACAGTCGTCTTTACACGGTCAGCTTACGTCTTGGCATCATATACCTTCCTTGTTGGGTTGCAACTTTTCCCCAACTCAATCGCACAAGATCAAAACAGCATGATCAAGTTCGTTTACATGATCATAGTTCCGGAACGATGATCATGCGAGGTTAACTTACGGTCAATGAGCAACCAATTTTATTAACAAAAACGGATAGATAGAAGCACCTTACGTATACATAACCAATAGATATAAAGATCCTTGTTACCGAACAATCCGTTATTTGGTAGAACACTGCGGTTCAAAATAGATAAATCGCCTCATAAACAGATCAAAGCCACCTCTTGAAATCAACATAGAGGGATTTCCCCCCTTACTAATATGCTTCTGATTCAATACATTAGTCCTCGAGCTTTAAGATGCATACGATCTAAAGCTCTCGGTATCTCATTGATACCTCTAACTTACTTAGCAGACCCTCGCTAGGTAATTTAGAACCTCTTCTACACGTCGACAAGATTATATCTTGTGTTGCCAGCCCGTCTTCAGGCTGGCTTTTTTTTCGCTTCTCAACAATGAAAACAATGGCATAAGCTGATATTATAGCTTTCGCCTCACTGTCCCTCTCATATGACTTAGGCACCGTTCTCCCTCTCGATGAGTGATATGAACGCTAACTAAATTACAACTGAGTTGTAGGAAGCATGATCAAGGACGATACGAGTTGTAAGCCGAACATCAGGCGGACATCCGTGAGCGCACATATCTGTAATGAAACAGACCATTTTCCCAATTAAATTCTTCGTTCAATTTCGTTGTTGTTTGTCGCTGTGTGACGAAAATATCGAACACCATGAACTTAATTGGATTGAGCGCCAATCAACGAACGTGTTCTAGCAACGTGACTGCCTACTTGGCAATGTCAATATTAACAACGCAACACGGACGTCTCTGTATTGGTAAAAGCAGTATGTAGTGAGTCCTTTTGTGAATATTTCAGTCGATACCATAGAACAATCCGTCCTTAAACAGCTACCAGGTTGTTGGGGATGCAAAGATAAAGATTCGGTATTCCGCTACGTAAATCAGGAATACGCAGAACTGTTGGGACACACGTCGCCCGAGGAGTGCGTCGGTAAAACTGATTTTGAGATGGCAAGCCCAACCACTGAATGTGCACAAGAATTTCAACGCCAAGATAAACACGTCATCGAAACTGGTGAGTCACTCAAAATTCTTGATATCCACCCTTATCCAGATGGCCGCTGGCGAGCGCATATCTTTACTAAAACACCGTGGCGAGATGACAATGGTAACATCGTAGGGACCATTTTCTACGGAAGAGAACTCACCGACACCGCCGTGATTGAAGTTGGGTATTGGGTTTGTCGTGCAATCAGCACCAACCCTAATCAGCAATCTATCTTTCGTTTCTCTGACTTACAGCCAAAACCAGAGAAACTCACATGTCGCGAGCAAGAAACGCTTTTCCTCCTGCTCTACGGCAAGAAGCCACAATTCATCTCTCAGGTCATGGGCATATCAACAAAAACCGTTGAAGGACACGTCGCACGCTTACGTAATAAGTTTGCAGCGAACAGCAAGAACGAACTAATAGATAAAGCCATGGAAGCAGGCTACGGCTCTGTTGTACCCAAAACGCTGCTTAAGCATCAATTATCGGTAGTGTTGAATGGAGAGCGATAATTCGCGCCACTTTCCACCTACAAAAACACCGCCCAAGTGGGCGGTGTTTGTTTATTCATGAGGCACGAGAGTTTATGGCGCTAGACGGTCAATGTCCCAACTTCCGTCATGTTGGGAGAAAAGAAAGCGGTCATGAAGACGATGTTCACCACCCTGCCAAAACTCGATGCTCTGTGGTTTTACGCGAAAGCCACCCCAGAAGGTTGGAACCGGTATTTCACCCTTCGCAAATTTCTGTTTTAGCTCTAAAAACTTACCTTCTAATACGCCTCGAGCAGAAATACGGCTACTTTGCTTGCTCGCGATTGCGGCTAATTGGCTCTCTTTTGGACGAGAAGTAAAGTATTTCATATTTTCTACGGCGGTGAGCTTTTCCGCCACACCTGTAATATGAACCTGGCGCTCTAACGGATGCCAAGGGAAGTGCAAACTAATATTGCTGTTATGCTCAAGCTGCTGGGCCTTGCGACTGCCTAGGTTGGTGTAAAATACAAAGCCATTTTTGTCGACGTTTTTCAATAGAACAATGCGTTGAAACGGCATGCCATTTTCATCAACCGTTGCAACTGTCATCGCAGTCGGATCCGTTAAACCCGCTTCAACTGCTTGCTCTAGCCACAGATTAAATTGATCAATAGGATCAGCTTTCAAATCTTTACGACGTAGCCCACCTTTGGTGTACTCACGACGAATATCAGCAAGTTCCATCTTTACTCCTTCACTCGTTTTTGTCGATTGTGCTCCCGATACTGAGGAAATACAAGGACATCATTGTGCTTGTTATCGTTGCCGCTCACAGCATCACAGTGTGTCATTTGATACCATGACACAAAAAACCAGTGAGCTGATCGTGAACTTACTCAACCCTAAAGCCCTACGCCATTTTCTATTGCTACTGTGTGCCGTTGGCATTTCAGGGCTTGCGCTTACTCATCATTACGCAACTCAATACCAACATGATCAGTGGCAACAAAAGCTAGAGAGACAAGCAGCGCAAGTGTCGCAAGAAGTCGACTACGAGCTGGCAAAGTTTGAACAGATACCAAACCTATTAAGTCACGATCCGAGATTACTCAAAGCAGTAGAACGCGGAGCGCCCTCTCACGAGCTCAACCTATTGTTAGCAGATTGGTTGAAACAAAGTTTGGCCGATACGATTTACGTTCATGACCGCACAGGGTTGGTCATTGCCTCAAGTAACTTTCAGCAAGAAGATACGTTTGTTGGTTCCAGCTTTAGCTATCGTCCCTATTTTAAAAATGCGCGACGCGGTGAACCTGCTCAATATGTCGGGTTAGGCGTTCGTTCAAATAAACGTGGGTACTTCTTCTCATCTCCGCTTTGGGTAAATGATGAGGTCGTTGGCGTGATCACGGTAAAAGTGAATTTGGAGCAGTTGGAACAGCGTCTTTCGCAAACCACGACGGACGTACTCATCACGGATAAACACAATGTCGTGTTTATGAGCAATTTGCCTAACTGGCGCTATCGTGCACTTTTCCCGCTGTCACCGAGTGCGATAAACGAGCTTACCGAAACGCGTCAGTATGGCGATACCTTACCAGAGTATTTTGGTGAGCTTACCGCACAAAGTGGCGTCAGCGAGTTTGCTGATAATCAATTGCTCCTCTCACCCAATTACCTCGCATACGCGACACATGTATTGGATAAAGGATTTCGCGTCGTTGCCTTGATAAACCACAACACCGTCCTTGCCGCCGTTTTACAGGCTGATATCGTCTTCCTGATTCTATATGCGCTCATTGCGCTGATTGCGTTGGCGTGGTTCCAAACACTCGTGAACAAGGCACGCCTAGCCGACCTTAATGTGAGCCTAGAAGAAAAAGTGGTGCAACGGACACTAGTGCTGAGTGAAGCCAACCAAAAGCTACAACAGACCATCCGCCAATATGAGCAAAGCCAACAAGAGCTTAAACAAACACAACAAGAACTGACTCAAGCCGCGAAATTGGCACTGTTGGGCGAGCTGTCTGCCAGTATTAATCATGAGATAAATCAGCCACTTTCCGCACTAAGAACCTATACCGAAAACTCGCAGCGTTTGTTGGCAATGGAAAAATACCCAATGGTCGCCGACAACTTGGGCAAAATGCTAACACTCAATGACACCATTTCGGAAGTGATCGCACGCTTAAAAGTATTTACTCGGAAAGCCACGCACGATTCACACAATGAAATCGCGGTACTGCACGACGCAGTACATACTGCCACCAGCATTTTGAGCAACAAACTCATTAAACAAGGGGTGACATTAAAAGTCCCAGCCATCGATTATAATGTGAAGCTAGCAATTCACAGCGTTGAGTTAGAGCAAGTTCTGATCAATCTCTTCCATAATGCTGCACAAGCGATGGAAAACTACTGCATTGATCCGCAAATATCTATTGCCGTTCAGTGTCATGATGACAGCTGTGACATTCTTGTTTCTGACAACGGGCCCGGCATGTCGGACGAAGCCTTAGCAAAAGTCTTTGACCCATTTTTTACGACTAAGCCAGAGGGCTTAGGATTAGGTTTGACCATCTCCAAACGCATTTTAAAAAGCTATCACGGTTCACTCAGTGCTTATAAACATCAGAACACGGAACAACAAGCAGGAGGCATGACCTTTATCGTGACGCTGCCAATCGCTATCCAAAACCAACGCAACCCAGAAGTAGAAAACAACCATGAATAATCCCGTTTTCTTTGTTGATGATGAACCACATATTCGTGATGCCGTCGCTCAAGCACTGCTTATTGAAGGGATAGACGTCACCTGCTTACCAAACGCCGTGGAAGCCTTGCGCGTTATCGACCCAAATACGCCAGCGATCATCATCACCGATATCCATATGCCTGTGATGGATGGATTGGAGTTCATGCGAACGTTGCGAAGCAAAAACGATCACTTTCAATTTATCGTACTTACCGGACATGGAGATGTGAAAACCGCGGTAGATGCGATGAAAAGCGGCGCGTACGACTTTCTCGAAAAGCCTTTTTCAACGGAACAACTTATGAAGTCGCTCAATAACGCTGGTGATAAGTTGAATCTATTGCAGGAAAACATCTGGCTTAAAAAAGAGCTCGACATGCAAACTCATGTTGGTCCGAAAATGATTGGTCACAGTAAAGCCATGGTGAGCATTCGTCGCGCTTTGATCAGCGCACCAACGAACCAGCCGATCATTTTTGTTGGTCAAGATGGCACAGGTCGCCGGCTCGCCGCACAATTTGCCCACGACATACATGCAACGCCAGACAGCGAGTTAATCGCCGCTTCTGGTGAGGATCTCTATGAGCTTTCATTAGAAGCCCTCGATAAAGCCATACATCGCTTGATTGAAGGAAAAAGCCATTGCAGCTTGTACTTACATAGTGCTGAACATGTGTCACATGAACAATGGCAATGCTTGTTTAAGCACCCGAAACTTGAGCGTGTTTTTGGTGCGACAACCCAAGTTGATCCGTCTATCAAAGCCCTGGCTAGTCTAATTCACTTGCCGACACTCGATGAAAGAAAAGAAGACATTGGACCTTTATACAAGCATTTTGTACGCCACGCAGCGAGTCGTTATCAGCTTCAACCGCCACACATTAGCTTAGAAGAAGTCAAACATCTAACCGATTTAGAATGGCCAGAGAATATAAAGCAGCTGCGCCAATTTGCAGAACTTCGCGCACTCAAGCCAGATACCTTCCGAATGGAAGATTGGAACAGTGAAAAAAGTATCGAAATTCAGAGTATGACTCAGCGCACAGAATACTTTGAATATTGCTTATTATTCGATGCACTACAAAGACACCGAGGCAGACTCAAAGAGGTTCAACTAGAATTACAGGTATCACGCAAAACCTTGTACGACAAACTAAAAAAACATCAGTTGGATAAAACCAAGTTCAAGGCGCAATAGCCATACTCTGACGATATCTTCACTTTTCTTTTGCTAGAGAAGCATTGAAAACGCTCATTCGGAGAGAGAATGGTCTTCGTCTCATATTTTTATTCGCCGAGCATACTGACATGATCGGTTAATAATAATAAGATCAAAAAGATAATCAGCATTTATATAAGCAGGGACTGTGATGAGCCGAGATAACTACAACAAACTCAACAATGAAGAGTTGGATTTTGTTGACGACAAAACTGCAGCATTGCTCCTCAACACCCCCAATAGCGCACGTTTGATGCTCTGGGTGATGGTGTTGTTTTTTATTGCTGCAATAGGCTGGGCATCTTGGGCTGAAATCGACCAGGTCACTGTTGGTCAGGGAAAAGTCATTCCCTCTTCACAGATTCAAGTTGTCCAAAACTTAGAAGGTGGCTTAGTCAAAGAAATTTTAGTCAAAGAAGGTCAGTTGGTTGAAAAAGGTCAGCAGTTACTTCTGATCGATGACACTCGCTTTCGCTCTGATTTTCGTGAGCGTGAACAACAAGTTGCCAACCTAACTGCGTCTGTGCTGCAACTCTCAGCTTCAATCAACAGTGTTGCCGTGAAGCGTGATTTTGAAACGGAAAACTGGCGCCAAAGCGTAGTACTCGATTATGGCAAACTGACCTTTCCACCAATTTTAGAAGAAACTAAGCCGAAACTCACTCAGCGCCAGAAAGCAGAATACCGCGAAGATTTAGACAATTTACGCAACCAACTTTCGGTGATTGACCAACAAGTTCAGCAAAAGCAGCAGGACTTAGTAGAGATTGAAGCGCGAGTAAGGAACTTACGTCAAAGCTATCAATATGCGAAGAAAGAATTAGACATCACCAAACCGTTGGCTGATGAAGGTGTTGTGCCTCGTATTGAATTACTCAAGTTACAACGCCAAGTCAACGACACCCGCCGCGAAATGACTTCCAGTGAGCTCAAAATCCCGGTATTAAAGTCAGCGATTCGAGAATCCATGCTTAATCGCATTGATGTTGCGCTCAAATTCCGTTCAGAACAGCAAGAAAAGCTCAACAGCGCCCAAGACCAGTTATCTGCCTTGGTTGAATCAGCAGTGGGTTTAGAAGATAGAGTCAATCGAACCGTTGTGAACTCGCCAGTCACAGGCAAAATCAAAACGCTGAACATCAACACCGTTGGGGGTGTTATCCAGCCAGGCATGGATATCGTCGAAATTGTACCAACTGAAGATACGTTATTAGTAGAAGCGAAAATTGCGCCAAAAGACATTGCATTTTTGCGCCCAGACCTACACGCCATCGTGAAGTTTACGGCTTACGACTTCACTAAGTACGGCGGCTTAGAGGGTGAATTGGAGCACATCAGCGCAGATACAACCCAAGATGAAGAAGGAAATAGCTTTTACATCGTTCGTGTCCGCACCGATAAAACGAATTTTGGTCAAGATGCAGATTTACCAATCATTCCAGGAATGACGGCATCGGTCGATATCATCACAGGGAAGCGAACCGTTTTGGAATATCTACTTAAACCGATTTTAAGTGCCAAAACGAACGCCTTGAAGGAGTAAATCACACCAAGGTACTCACAACGGCGAGTATTGAGCGATAAGTGATTAAATAAAAAGCACTTGTTTCTCACTGACGAACCCTTTAGAAGAGTATACTTGTGATATGAGTCGAATATGCGATCCAATTTGAAGCGTAAAGTTACATTATTAATCAGTTTAAGTTGTTTTTCGTTCCAAATTGGTGCGTTAAGCAGTAAAGAACAACAATGGGTCAATACGGTCACAGCGGTGTACGGCGAACGTGCGGGATTGCGCGTAAATACATGGCGAAAAAACCTCGACTTATTTAAACAATTAGAGACACATGAACAGCTCGCTGGCGTCAACGACTTTTTTAACCAGCTGTATTTTGTTGACGACATAAAACTGTGGGGAAAGACAGATTATTGGGCTACGCCACTCGAATTTTTAGGGAGTAATGCAGGGGATTGTGAGGATTTCACCATCGCCAAGTACTTCTCGTTACTCGAGCTAGGAATACCAGATTCTAAGATGCGTTTGATCTACGTAAAAGCCATCGAACTGAATCAGTTTCACATGGTATTAGCTTACTACCCAACCCCAAGCTCTGAGCCGCTCATTCTCGACAATATCAACCCTGATATTGTCCGAGCCTCTAAACGTAGCGACTTGCTACCGATATACAGTTTTAATGGTACAAACCTGTGGTTGATGAAGTCTTCTGCTAGCACTGGAGAGCTGGCAGGGAAAGCATCACGGTTGAGCCTTTGGAATGACTTACGCTCGCGCGAACGTAAGTTGCAGTTAAATAAACCTAAAATTAACTATGACGAGTGAGAAACATGACCCTATATAAGAAGCTTGTAGTGGGAATGGTTACGGTCTTTATACTCTTGTTGGCATCAGTATTCGTAATCCAATTCAACACGACTCGAGACAGCTTGGAACAACAGCAACGTTCAGAGGTCAACAACACCATTAACACCGTAGGTTTGGCATTGGCTCCTTACCTTAAAGACAAAGATAAAGTCGCGGTAGAATCCGTGATTAATGCTCTGTTTGACGGCAGCACCTACTCGGTTGTTCGCCTGACCGCTTTAGATTCTGACTACCAAATCGTGCGCACTTACCCGGTAAAACCAAGTACGGTGCCACAATGGTTTATCGACATGAATCTATTCAAAGCCATTCACGATAAGCGCGTAGTAACCAGTGGTTGGATGCAACTTGCTGAAGTGGAAATCATTAGCCACCCAGGAGCTGCTTACGAGCAGCTCTGGCAAGGCTTTATTGGTTTGTTATCTGCGTTCAGTGTCATTTTCCTGGCTGGTTTAATTGCGATTTCGTACATCCTCCGTCGCTCACTAAAACCATTAGCGGCCATCGTGAAGAAAATGCATGAAATCGCTAATAACCAATTTGGTGAACCACTTGCTCGTCCAAGAACCAAAGATCTGATCGCGGTCGTAGATGGCATTAACATGATGTCTGCTCAAATTGAGCTGTCATTCAAAGAGCAAGCGAAAGAGGCACAACGACTGCGTGCTCAAGCTTACCTCGATCCTATCTCCAAACTGGGTAATCGCTCGTTCTACATCAACCAAATCGACCAATGGTTGGCAGAGCAAACGCAAGGGGGTATCGCGCTACTCCATGCAGAATACATTGGTGACATTTACGAGACAAAAGACTACCAACGCGCCGATGCCCACGTAAAAGAACTGTCTCAACGTCTGAAAAACACCATTGATGTGCCGGGAGCTACCATTGCACGCCTGTCTAGTGATGAATTTGGTCTGCTTTTCCCACACATGGATGAAAGCGAACTACGCATTTTGGCGGACAGCATCGTGAACTGCGTTAACGGGTTGAACACTGATCCAACAGGTCTAGCCAAACCAAAAGCAGCCTTAGGTGTTGCGCATAGTAAAGACCAAAAAACGCGCTCTGAAATCCTATCTATGGTAGATAATGCGCTCTCGAAAGCCAAAGCTCAACCAGACAAAGCTTACGGCTTTATCGGCAGTGACACACCTTCTAACTTAATGGGTAAACAGCAGTGGAAAGCGCTGGTTGAAGAAGCGATTCATAGCGATTGGGTTAAATTCCGCTTCCAAGCAGCGAAGAACACTTGGGGTAAAGTGTTCCATAACGAAGTGTTCTCAAGCATCGAAAAAGAGGGCGAAACGTTCCGTGCCAACCAATATTTATTCGCACTAGAGCAGCTAGACGCCACCAATATTTTCGACCAATACGTTATTGAGTCGATGATTAAGATGCTAGAAAGTGGCGAGCTAACTGATCCTGTCGCGATCAATATTGCGCAAAGCAGCTTGTCTCAGCCATCGTTCATTCGCTGGACCACCAGCATGTTAGAAAAACACGCAAAAGTGGCCTCTAAGCTACACTTTGAAATTCCAGAAGAGTGTTTTATTGATCAGCCTCACCACACGGCGCTGTTATGTAATGCCATTCGCCAATCCGGGGCTGAGTTTGGCGTAGATAACTATGGACGTAACTTCCAGTCATTGGAGTACATCCAAGAGTTCCGCCCTAACTATGTGAAGCTCGATTACCTATTCACACACAACTTACACGACGAAAAACAGAAATTCACGCTAACGTCGATTTCTCGTACTGCCCATAACCTAGGCATTACGACTATCGCGTCGCGTATTGAAACTCAAATCCAGTTGGACTTCCTCACCGAGCATTTTGTTGAGGTATTCCAAGGATTCATCGTCGACAAGGAATAAAAAGGTTTACCACAGATGAAAGACCCTTTACTGAATTCGCTCATCTACGTTAGCCGTTACTATGGGTTAGCTAACTCGCCAGAAGCGCTGGTCAATGGCCTTCCGCTTTCAGACGGCAAGCTAACTCCATTTTTGCTACCAAGAGCAGCGGAAAGGGCCGGATTGGTTGCCAAGGAAAACCGTGCAGAGCTGGAGAACATCTCCAGCCTGATTCTGCCGGCAATCTTAGTTCTTAAAGGCGGTGACTCATGCGTTCTCAACAGCATTAACGCGGAGACACGCGAAGCCGAAGTCACCACCTTAGAAAGTGGAATGGTGCCAATCTCCATTCCATTAGAAGACCTACTTGAGCAGTACACTGGTCGCTACTTTTTAGTTAAAAAGCAATTCCGTTTCGATGAGCGCTCTCCCGAGGTGCTCAAAACCAACGAAGGTCACTGGTTTTGGTCAACCTTGTGGCAGTCAAAACGTATCTACCGCGATGTTTTAATCGCCTCACTTCTCATCAACCTCTTTGCCGTTGCCGCCCCGCTGTTCACTCGTTTGGTGTACGACAAAGTGGTACCGAATCTCGCGTTTGAAACCTTATGGGTATTGGCAAGCGGCATCTTTGTTGTCTTTCTATTCGATTTCATACTC
Source organism: Vibrio sp. E14 (assembly GCF_020515785.1). Lineage (NCBI taxonomy): Bacteria > Pseudomonadati > Pseudomonadota > Gammaproteobacteria > Vibrionales > Vibrionaceae > Vibrio > Vibrio sp. E14. Next base: position 158,035 of record NZ_JAHPJI010000003.1, on the reverse strand, counting down.
AAATCGTTGAGAAACTACTTTATTGATGTCGCAGGAAAGAAGTCTGACATTCTGATTTCCTCCAAGCTGTTCAGCAAAGTGATGGGCATCCGAATGGAGTCCAAGCCGCCTTCGGTCGGCGCATTCGCTCGCCATCTTCAAGAGTTTGAATCTATTCGAGAATTCTTCACGTCTGCAACCGTCAGTGCCCTAATTGACCTGCCTTTTGCCATTCTGTTCTTGGTGATTATATGGCTAATGGCTGGCGATCTTGTGTATGTTCCAATGGTCGGTGTGGTCATTTTGATTGTTCATTCACTACTGATTCAAGGACCGCTACGTCGCTCTATAGAGGAGGGGTCACGCTTAGCATCGCAAAAATACGCCAACTTAATTGAGAGTCTAGCGGGGCTAGAAACCGTAAAAATGCTCAGCGCGCAAAGCCAATTCCAATACCGTTGGGAAGAAGCGGTGACGCACATGGCGAACTGGAACATCAAAAGCCGCCGCATTACCGACAGCATCCAGAACGCGGCTGGCTTCGTACAGCAAAGTAGTAACGTTGGGATGATCATTCTCGGTGTTTATCTGATTGCAGAAGGCGAACTCACCATGGGTGGCTTAATTGCCGCAACCATGTTGAGTGGTCGCGCCATAGGGCCTTTGGTTCAGTTGTCTTTGCTCTCAACGCGCTACAACCAGGCGAAGTCTTCTATGACGATTATCAATCAAGTCATGGAAATGCCGGACGAGCAAGAAGAAGGGAAACGCTACATCCATCGCCCAATAATCCAAGGTAAGATTGAAATTGATCGCGTAACATTTCATTACCCAGACTCTCCTGTCGCGTCTATACGTAACATCTCTCTCACGATAAATCCTGGAGAAAAAGTCGCGATCATCGGTCGGATTGGTTCGGGTAAGACAACGTTAGAGCGCTTGATTATGGGCTTGTATAAGCCAACAGAGGGGCACGTACGTATCGATGATACTGATATTGCACAGCTTCACCACGTTGATGTTCGACGTAACATCGGCTGTGTGCCTCAAGATTCGAATCTATTCTTCGGTTCGATTCGCGACAATATTACCTTGGGTCGTCCACTAACGGATGACCGAGACGTGCTTGATGCAGCAAACCGTGCAGGCGTGACCTCATTTACACAATCGGATCCAGCTGGTTTAGAACGTCAAGTAGGTGAAGGTGGTGCGATGCTTTCTGGTGGTCAACGTCAAGCCGTCACGATCGCTCGTGCATTTTTGGGCCGTCCTCCCGTCCTACTCATGGATGAACCGACCAGCGCGATGGATAACCGCTCTGAAATGCATATTAAGCACCAGCTATCTCAGCTCAAACCGAGCGAAACATTGATACTGATTACGCATAAAACGTCGATGCTCGACATCGTTGATCGAGTAATTGTGATGGAGAAAGGCAGCATCATTGCTGATGGTCCTAAAGCGCAAGTGCTGAATGACCTGAAGCAAGGCAAAGTACGTGCGGTTAGCTAACCGAAATTAGCATTTACAAAAGAGAAAGGCCCCGTTTGACTCATGTTTAACGGGGCTTATTTTATTGAGAATCCAAGATAGTTAAGCTCTTCAAGCGCTATCCAAACGAGCACTAGCCCCACAATCACGACCAACATCATAATCGCCTTTTCATCTTCTTCCATTTGATAGATATCCTAGCAAGCCATTTCACTCAACACGTCTTAGGTTATCAGGACAAAAATCATATTCAGCACGTTTATACGCTCCTAGCCTCATACAATACCGGATATGAGATACAGCTCAAACATTAAACACTTTAAAACCGCATCAACTTTGGTTGAATATATGCGGTGAGCGCAAACAGAAGCAAAGCTCTTCACACTATTGATAAAACTCTACAACTCTCCGTAGGCTCTAGGGCGAAGTTCCTAGGTAGAGAGACGAAAAATGGAGAGAGAAAATTTGTGATTACTTACATCAGAAAATCAGCTATAACAGCGGTTTTCTTAATATCGTCGAGTTGAAGAAATGAATGATTGGATCCATCTAGATCAAGTGAGCCAGTATTTCACCGCTGGCTTTCTCGGGTACAAAGTCTTAATGGGCATTATTGTCCTGATTGCTTATCGCATTCTGAAGAGAATCGTCAATCGAGCCATTTTAAACTTAGCGACCTCAAAAGGTGTAAAAAAGGCCCGCCTGAGTTTTATTCAGCGTTGTTTTAACGTCGTGCTGTTATTTTTAACCGCGTCTGTTTTTGCCATTATCACCGGGATTGGCTATGGCGATGTGTCATTGTTCCTATCGTCCATTTTCGCCGTATTGGGTGTGGCGTTTATTGCGCAATGGTCAATTCTGAGCAACATCACTGCCAGCTTTTTGATCTTTTTTGTCTTCCCATACCGAGTGGGCGATCGCATTAAAGTCGTAGACAAAGACGAAGACATCAGCGGCGAGATTCAAGAAATCAGTATGTTTCACGTGTTAATTAAGCACGATAACGGTAACTTGATCACTTACCCAAACAACCAGATTTTGCAAAAAGCGGTACTAAAGCTGGCGAAAAACAAGCCAGAGCCAAGTAAAGCAAAATCTCGGATTTATACTCGCAGAAAGAAATAACCCACTAAAAAGCCGATGTAGATACATCGGCTTTTTAATATCACTTGGTAGTCACAAATAACCCAAAGTTAATGGAGAACAACAGTGAAGAGACAAAACGTATAAACTGAAAGGTCACCGCTGTATTCTTTCATGATAAACACATGACACATCGCCGAAACCAAAAGCGCCACTTTAACCAAAGTAAGCTTCTTCTTTACGAACCTTAAATAAATACAAAAAATAGAGATGGTGCAAGCAAAGAAAAAATCGTCACTAGTTCCATCTTCCTTAAAATACAAGGACATGGTTTTAGTTAAGCTTATATTTTTAGCTTCATTATGAGCCACCCACTAATATTTAGCGAGATAAGGGCAGAAAAGAGGTAAAAAACAAGACTGACCGAAACAAAAAGTAGTGCATGCACTTTTTCTTCTAAGCTCTCTGGATGAACATTCATATCCACATCACCCCCCCCCCTATAAAGTGTGCAAATACCGTGGAAGAGGCTGTAGAAAGGCCTCCTACCATAATGATAATAATCCCTCGCCTTAAGAAACGATGAAATGTACTTTTCCCGCCTTGGATCAGGTCTGAGTTTACATATTTTAATCTATTTTTCCGCCTATTAATCATCACTAGCATCGGTACCTTTATCATTGTTTCCAAGAGAGTTTTCTACATCTTTAAGATCTTCCTTTAACGCTTTTATACACGACATTCATCGTCGTTGCATTCACTGTAGTTATGCCGTCGACTTACCCTATAAGAAAGCTCTTTAGATACCAATTCGTACTTTATCTATCTCAAATCTCTTATTGACCTCAACTTAGCTTGAGGTTTTAGCCTTAGTCGCACGATTAAAAATCAACAATGAAAAAAGGAACCATTGTGTCCAAAATTGCGATTATTTATTTCTCTAAAACCGACGTTACTGGTCAGCTTGCTCGCGCGATTGCCGCAGGCGTTGAACAACAAGGCATTAAGCAGCAAGATGAATGTGAAATCCTCTCTCACCGAATTGAAGGCAGTGAGATTATTGAGGGACGTTTTGTGAACCCTAAACTAATGGATGAACTTGCTGAGTGTGATGCGATTATCTTTGGCTCACCGACCTATATGGGCGGTGTAGCAGCGCAGTTTAAAGCATTTGCAGATGCAAGCAGTGAATCTTGGTATTACCAAAAATGGGCGAGCAAAATCGCGGCTGGCTTTACCAGTGGTGGGGCAATGAATGGCGACCAATCTTGCACATTACAATATCTACAAACGCTCGCTAACCAACACGGCATGATGTGGGTCGGGTTGGATAAGATCAGCAATTCTGGGGAGCAAAACCTGAATCGTTATGGTGTACAAGGTGGTATTGTTGCACAAGGTGGTGAAGGTGGTCAGTTGCATGCTTCTGATGTTGCAACAGCAGAGTATCTTGGCAAACGAGTCGCTATGCTCGTGAACAAGCTCTCCACTCGCTAACAATAAAAAGAAGCCCCGTAAGATACATCTTCGGGGCTTCATATTTATCGCTTGTTTTGAGCGCTACTTCTTGATGTAGAGGTCTTTCGAGTAGATACGACCTTCTACGTTGTTCTTGGCAAAACCGCCAACCGTAGGACGAACCAAACGCGCTTGCATGTAGTAGTAAATCGGTGCGATAGGCATATCTGTCGCCAGCAACTGTTCAGCTTGGTCGTAAGATCCTTGGCGCGCTTTCTCATCGGTTGCAGCCAATGCACTGTTCATCGCGTTGTCGTACGCTGCATTGCTGTAACGTGCAAAGTTACCCGAAGAACCTGAGCGAAGTAAGCTCAGGAAAGTAGACGCTTCATTGTAATCACCGCACCAGGAAGCACGCATCACATCGAAATTGCCTTGTTTACGCGCCACTAAGTATGACTTCCACTCTTGGTTTTCTAACTCCACGTTTGCACCGAGATTTTTTTGTAGCATCGACGCTATCGCAACCGCGATCGATTTGTTTGCCTCACTGGTGTTGTACAGCAATTTAAAATCGAGCGGCTTGTCTTTGCTGTAACCCGCTTCTTTTAACAACTGACGCGCTTTCTCGTCACGTTGTTGCTGACTCCACTTACTGTATTCAGGCGGCGTCGCATCAAACCCGGCGGTGTACTGATGCGCAAAGGTATAAGCAGGAAGGTTACCCACTTGCGTGACACCATTCGTAATCACATCACGCATGATGGAGTACGACACCGCTTGACGCACTCGCACATCATCAAATGGCGGACGAGTGGTATTGAACGCGTAGTAATACGTGCACAACAATGGCACCACCGTGTAAGCCTGCTTGTAATCTTGTTTAAGCTTCTGCGCCATATGAGTCGGCACATCTGACGTGATATCCAGCTCTCCTGCCGCATAACGATTGATCGACGCGTTTTGGTTTTCAAACGGAATGTAAGTCACTCTGTTTAGATGCGTATCTGCGCTGTCCCAGTAACTTGGACTCTTAACCAGTTCAATGCGCTCATTCACGACCCACTTATCCAATGTGAATGCACCGTTGCTAACAAATTGGTCTGGATCGCTCCACGGCTTGTCGCGGTTTTCCACTGTCGCTTGATGCACTGGCATCATGGACGTGTGCCCAGTCATGGCAACAAAGTACGGAACTTGACTGTCCAACTCAAAACGTAGGGTGTATTTATCCACCGCCTTGATACCGAGCTCGTCCAAAGGCTTTTTGCCCTCTGCTACATCGGTGATGTTTTTGATCTTGGTGAGTTTGAGATACCAAACATTTGGAGAAGCGATCTTCGGATCCACCGCTCGGCGCAGTGAATAGACAAAATCATCCGCCGTCACGGGCTCGCCATTCGACCATTTTGCGTCTTTGCGCAAGTGAAAAACAAAGGTTTGGTTGTCCTTGGTTTCCCATGATTCTGCCACAGCGGGAATGATGTTTCCGTCACGATCTTGAATAACAAGCCCTTCAAATAAGTCACGAATCACGTGCATTTCTGGCAGACCTTCGGCTTTTGCCGGGTCAAGCGTCGCCGCCTCTGCGTCATTCGCACGTACTAAATGCTGTTCTGCGGCAAGTTGAATGTCTTTAGGTAAGGTCTCCGCAGCAACTGATGTAGCAAGAAAAGGGGTGAATAAAGAGGAAATCATCAACGCCGTTGAATGTTTTTTAAAATCCATATCGTTTTTCGTTCTCCTAACGCGTCTTGTGAAGCAAGCGCCACAATTAACATTTCAACCGTTGACGAGTTTAAACGGTTCGGTTTAGCTAGGTTTAATTAGCTTAGATATTGATACTACTTCATCAATCAGGAGATTACGGTGAGTCTAATTCCAAGAACGGAAAGAGCGGCATTTTTAATTCGGCCAACAACATACGGTCAATCCGTACTTGGTGCGCCATTACTGTATTTTCCGGCACAAGTCGAAGGTGCTTCGCGAGGTTTGATTTTGGCAGGCACTCACGGGGATGAGACGGCCTCGATTGCAGGTTTGTCCTGCGCACTAAGAAGCTTGCCTGCTGAAAACTTACGACATGATGTGATTCTGTCAATGAATCCCGACGGCAACCAACTAGGCACACGCGCAAATGCAAACCAAGTGGATCTCAATCGCGCGTTTCCAACCCAAAATTGGACTGAGCATGGCACAGTGTATCGATGGAGCTCTCACACACCCGTTCGAGACGTAAAGGTGAAAACTGGCACTAAAAACCAACTAGAGCCTGAAGTTAGCGCATTAATTAACTTGATTGAACTGCGCAAGCCAAAGTTTGTTGTGTCGTTTCATGAACCGCTTGCTTTTGTGGATGATCCCAAACATTCCGACCTTGCCAAATGGCTCGGCGAGCAGTTCCAACTGCCAATCGTTGACGATGTCGACTACGAAACGCCCGGCTCATTCGGCACTTGGTGTAGTGAACGTGATTTACCTTGCATCACGTTGGAGTTACCGGCGATTTCTGCTGATCTCACCATTGAAAAGCATCTGTCCGCCTTTATTGCTTTGCTGATGCACGATCCGGATCTTTAGTCCGCTGTTGAACAAGCGATCATGTGAGGATCTGCTTGATATCGGTACTGATATCGCTGATCAACTGACGGGCACTGTCGTCTCTTTGTTGAACCAAAACAATAAACAACAAATCGGTGATCACGTTTTGCGCGGTGCGCGAAGCAATGGATGAGCTGCGATGTTCCGTTTCATTGGCAATCGTATCAAACGTAATGTCGGCAATACCACGCAAGCGACTTCTTCCAGGCGCAGATAACGCAATCACCTTCGCGCCCTGCTCTTTTGCCGCTTCTGCGGCGACGAGAATTTCTTTGCGTTCGCCCGAATACGAAATCGCAATCTGAACATCTTCTGGAGAAAGCGTGCGGGCAACAGCAATCTGCACATGGCTGTCTTGTTCAGAAAGCGCCGTAATACCAAGTTTAAGCAGTTTAAAGCTTAAATCCTTCGCGGTCAGGGCGGATCCCCCAATCCCGACCACTTGCACTCGACGCGCTTCACTCAACCATTTCACCGCTTGGTGACACGCTTCATAAGACAGCGCATTGGTGGTTTGAAACATAGCATCTGTTTTTGCTTTCACCAGCTTCTGTGAAATAACCGCGATGGGATCGTCTGCCAAAATATCACTGTGCAGCGGTGTCGACTGCATCGCATGCTTACGGCCAATCTCTTCATTCAGAGCTAACTTAAACTCGCTGTAGCCTTTAAAGCCGATACGCTGAGTAAATTTCACAATGCTCGATTGACTCACTTTTACTTGCGCCGCAAGTTCTTGGCTAGTGAGCAGCGCGGCCTTTTCTGCGTTTTCAACAATCCAATCGCCGACCAAACGACCACTTTGCGAAAGCTGAGTACGCCTCGCGACTATCTTATTGATAACTGACACAACAAAAACCTCAAAAAATTTAAATAAATTATTCCAAAACAAAAATAATTGGAGTTTGATTTAACTCCATGATTATTCTAACCAAGCCAGTTTATACCGGATGTAATGGACGTATATTTTCTCTCATTATTCCAAATTTCGCCTGCACAAAGAATAACCTCAAGTGTGATTTTTATCACCAAAACAGAATATTTTATTCCATAGAATCGCCCTCAGATTGAACATTACGAAGAGTGTAAAACATGAAAATTGATTTAAGCCGATTGGTGACAGAAAGCCGTAACCCAGCCAGTGCCGAGATCGATACGCTTTCGACCATCGAGATGCTGCAAGTCATTAATGAAGAGGATCAAAAGGTCGCGCTAGCGGTAAAAGCGGTGCTACCACAAATTGCAGAGACAGTTGATGCAATTACCCAAGCTTTTGCAAATAGTGGCCGTTTAATTTACATGGGAGCTGGCACATCAGGCCGCTTAGGAATTCTTGATGCGAGCGAGTGTCCTCCTACCTACGGCACGCACCCAGATATGGTGATTGGCTTAATTGCTGGTGGACATCAGGCGATTTTGAAAGCGGTAGAAAACGCAGAAGACAACGCGAAAATGGGTCAAGACGACTTAAAGTCACTTCACCTCACCAAGCATGACGTGGTTGTAGGCATTGCAGCAAGTGGCCGCACACCTTATGTGATAGGTGGTTTGGAGTACGCTAAATCCATCGGAGCTACGACCGCATCTATCGCCTGTAATCCAGAATGTGCCATGGCAAAAGCGGCCGACATCGCGATTCTGCCGATTGTTGGCGCAGAGGTCGTTACTGGCTCTTCTCGCATGAAAGCCGGCACTGCACAAAAACTGGTGTTAAACATGCTCACGACAGGCGCAATGATTCGTAGCGGCAAGGTGTTTGGTAACTTAATGGTGGATGTAGAGGCCACCAACGACAAGCTCATTCAACGCCAAACCAACATTGTTGTGGAAGCAACCGACGCCTCAAAAGAAGAAGCAGAGCGAGCATTAAATGCCTGCGATCGCCACTGTAAAACCGCCATCTTAATGATTTTGGCCAATTTGGATGCCGAACAAGCTAAATCACGCCTCGCCGCGCACAACGGTTTTATTCGCGCAGCACTAAATAATAACTAAATAATCCGAGTTCTGAAGGATAGACCCTATGGCAAAAATAACTTCAAACACAGTATCGCAGTTGCTGTCCGCAGTGGGTGGCAGTAGCAACGTAAGCAAATGTGGTAACTGTATGACACGTTTGCGTTTATCACTAGCTAACAATGGCTTGGCTGATCAGTCAGTTATCAAGCAAATTCCCGGTGTAATGGGTGTGGTGGAAAGCGATGAGCAGTTTCAGATCATTCTCGGTCCCGGAAAAGCTCAACAAGCGGCTGAGATGATGAATCAACTGATCGACAGCTTAACTTCTGGTGACAGTGAAGAACCAGATATGCCGCAACAAGATCTTTCTGCTGTCGCGGCCGAGCAGAAAAAACAGATGAAGAGCAAACAAACCAGTGCTGTTCAGCGTTTTTTAAGCAAGTTTGCCACCATCTTTACGCCGTTGATCCCTGGCTTTATTGCCGCTGGTTTGTTGCTAGGTTTTGCGACGCTATTGGAACAGATGTTTGTTCTCGACCAGACACCAAGCCAGTTTATGTTGGATTTGATCGCCTACATGAAAGTCTTTGGTAAGGGTCTGTTTGCTTTCTTAAGTATTCTGATTGGTTACAACGCGCAGCAAGCGTTTGGCGGCTCTGGTGTTAATGGTGCCATTCTCGCCTCTTTGTTTGTGCTGGGTTACAACCCAGAGGCTACATCCGGCATTTACTCTGGCATGAACGAGTTTTTCGGCTTTGCGATTGATCCGCGCGGCAACATTATCGGCGTACTTTTGGCGGCGATCATCGGTGCGCAAGTCGAGCGTAAAGTCCGTCAATACATGCCTGATGATCTGGACATGATCTTAACGTCCGTTATTACTCTATTGATCATGGGTGCGGTAACCTTCTTGATCATCATGCCGATCGGCGGCGAGCTGTTTAAAGGGATGTCTTGGTTGTTCCTCAACTTGAACGATAACCCATTAGGCGCTGCAATCTTGGCAGGTTTGTTCTTAATTTCTGTGGTATTTGGCATCCACCAGGGTTTTGTTCCAGTGTACTTCGCATTGATGGAAGCACAGGGTTTTAACTCGCTGTTTCCTATCTTGGCGATGGCTGGTGGCGGTCAGGTTGACGCGTCAATGGCGCTGTATTTCAAAGCCAAAAAAGACGCTCTACTACGCACTCAAGTTAAAGGCGCTATTATTCCGGGTCTTCTAGGCATTGGCGAACCATTGATTTACAGCGTGACATTACCACGCGTAAAACCATTCGTTACCGCTTGTATTGGTGGTGCTGCAGGCGGCTTCTTTATCGGTTTAGTTTCTTACCTTGGCTTGCCAGTTGGTCTTAATACGGTGTTTGGCCCGTCCGGTATCGTGGCGATTCCTCTCATGACATCTGAAAATGGCATCTTCCCGGGCATGATGGTGTTTGTTGCTGGCCTGCTTATCTCTTACATCGTCGGCTTCCTCGCGACTTACTTCTTTGGCTGCAAAGACGTCGATTTAAGCTAAATCATTCTTCCCCTATAGGAATGGACTAGCTCGCGCCCTTGGCAAACAAGGGCGCACCCTCTCTCTACTTCACGACAATTTTTCTTATTCCGTTACTCGGAAGGAGCTTTGTCGTACCTAAAACAATAGAAATGAAAGGTCGTTAATCATGAAAAAGCACATTTTGACTCTACTTCTCCCAACATTGATGGCATCAAACGCAATGGCAGCACAGCTGTATCAAGCGGAAGATGGGTCAGTTTTAAATATTTACTCTCGTCTTGGTTTCAATGTCACCAGTAAAAATGATGAGCACGGCGATGCAAATGGCGAGTTTGATGGCCGTATTGGTTTAAACGGTTCACAAACCATCAACGAGTACGCGTCGATCATCGGCCAAGCGCAATACCAAGTGGGTGCCGCTGAATACGCAAACCAAGTAAACGACAAACCGTCTCTGACTGCACGTTATGTATGGGCGGGTATTGATGCGAAAGATTATGGTCGCATTACTGGTGGTCGCGTGGCATCTGGATTGATTATGTTTACCGACATTGGTGATGTGTTCGCCTCTTCCGATGTTTCTATGGCGCGCCAAGCGAATAAAGTCGACAAAACCGCGACGCAAGTTTTCCGTCAAGATGGCACGCTGCAATACCAAAACAGCCTAGGTAATTTCGATTTTTCTGTCGCGTACATTTTAGGAAACAACACTTCTGAACTCGACTACGGTTACAACACTGCACTGCGTTATACGCTAGATATGGGGAATTTGGGTACCTTGGCACCAGTGGTGGCGCTGCAGAAAAATAAAGGTGATGCTCGTGAAAGCAACGACACCGATTACACCTTCTGGGGCGCAGGTACACGTTACTACGTAGGAGATTTGATGTTGGGTGCGTTGTACTCGGAAGACGAACTAGAGGGCTATTACTCGCAAACCAGTACCGACAAAGTGATGGAACTAACGGCGGTTTACAGTGTAAATGACAAATGGGTACTGCGTGCTGGTTATCGTTCTTTAGAAAACAGTGATGGTGACGAGCTAGAGCTGAAAGATACAACGCTAGAAGTGCAATACAAACTGACGCCTCGTTCTTCTATCTACACAAACTACGTTGATCGTAACGGCTCGCGTGGCTACAGCAATGGACAAGAAGTCTCGTTTGGCGGTGCGCACGCAGACGAAAGCTACTACCACTTAGGTCTGCGTTACGAGCTGTAAGCACGATACTTAATGTAAGTTAGCTGAATCCATGAGCTTCTTCTATGTCCGGTCAGCAGTTATTGCCTTTAATGCTGATTTGAAGAAGCTCACCCTCGCAATATGTTTTCTTCGTTACCTGTTTTGACCAACACACCGGCATCAGGAAAGCTGGTGACAGTAGCTAACAATTTTCCATCAACAAAGTGCAATGCCGCATAATCGTGAATGCCATAACAAGTGATGCTCGGTTGAGAACGAGCAAAGGCTTGGAAAACCTCGAACTTCTCACCTACATGAGAAAAATGCGCCGCAGCCAAACCGTCAATTAATCCGAGACAACGCATAACTTGGTATGCTTCGGGATCACTGTCTGTCACCGCAAACTCAAACCAACAAATTGCACCAGCGCTCATGCCACAAATGATGATGCCTTGTTCATAGCACTGCTTGAGTATTCTATCGATTCCCCATTCGCGCCAAATGGCCAACATCGAACGCGTATTACCGCCACCGACGTAAATGATGTCTTGTTCAAATAGCGTTTCTTTCCAACCAGCATCAAACTTAAACAGCGGAAAATGGGTTGCGTTCTCACTAAGCTTCGCATCGTAAAAACGTTCAATCACTTCATCGGCGTCTCCCGTGGCTGTCGGTAGAAAACAAATGTTTGGATTCTCCTTACCAGACAAAGACAAAATGTATTGATCGAGCGGACTCGGATTCTCTCCCATCATCCAGCCACCACCACCAATCGCAATACAGTGTTTTCGCATTCCTTTGCTTCCTCAATAGTTGCTAAGTTTGTTGTCGCTATTCGCCGACAGAATATATGTTCCTAAAGTGATCAATGAACGCTCGCGTTCTTCTTGGTAAGTGCTCACGTTTTGGGTAAAGCAGATAAAGCGGCAAAATCGCATCCGTTTGCCATTCTGGCAGCAAACTCACGAGTTGTTCTTTTTGTGCAGGGTCGAGTTTAGCCAGTGCAAATTCATCTAACATGGCTACACCACAGCCAGTCAAAGTAGCATCCAACATGGACTGGACAAGATTAAAACTCAGCGTACTTTCTAACTCAATGCTGCACTGCTGTTGAGTTTGCTTATGCGTAAACGTCCACTTGTCTAACACCAAGTCACGACTTTTATAAAGGATGTGCTCTAAGTCACCAAGCTCCTCTGGCGTACTTACATTTGGTTTATCAGCTAAATACGAGCGATGAGCGATCGGTTTACAGTGTAAAGTGCGTAGCTGATGGCCGATGTATCCCTCTGGAGGAGTATCGGTAAAGTAGAATGCGATATCAAACCCGGCCTCAATCAAGTCGAGAGGTTTCTCTGTGAAGATCACTTCGACGCTCACTTGTGGATGTTGCAATCGAAACTCGATCAATGTTTGGCTGAGTATCGCAGCTCCGAAAGAAGCGGACGCCGCTATTCTCAATTTTCCCGATACGATCTCGTTTGCCATGACTTGTTCATTGATCTGCTCAGCGCCTTCGAGCAGTTGCTTTACCTGCTGATAAAACCGCAAACCATCGTAGGTCAAATTAAACTGGCGCGTAGTTCGCTGAATAAGCTGCACCGACAATATCTCTTCAAGCTGTTTAAGTTGCCGACTTACATGCGCATTCGAACAATTCAGGCACTTTGCCGCGCCAGCAATACTTCGCTCTTCGCACAAAGCGACGTAAAGTGGTACGTAGCTGAGCCATTTTATTTCCATACAGTAATTCTGAATCTCTAAAATCAAACTACTGGAAATAATAGAAAGCATCTAAACTCTGTACAACCTAAATTTGAAAGGATGAGTTATGAGTGTTTTCGACACGTGGTTAAAAGGTCAAGTCATTAAAGATCACATCACAAATCCCAATATCATCGTTGGCGATTACAGCTATTACTCGGGCTTCTATTATCAAAAAAGCTTCGAAGAGCAAGCGGTACGCTACTTGTTGGGTGACCCCGTCACACTTCAAGAATGGCAAAGTAGAGAACCCGATAGCATCGACAAATTAATCATTGGCAAGTTTTGTTCCATCGCTTCTGGAACCACCTTCATGATGGCAGGCAACCAAGGTCATCGCATTGACTGGATTTCGGCCTTCCCCTTTTCTCCTGAAGAATTTGGAGAAGGCGTACAAGACGGTTTCGAGCGTGCCGGAGATACAGTGGTGGGGAATGATGTTTGGATTGGCAGTGAGGCGATGATCATGCCTGGAGTAAACATCGGCGATGGAGCCGTCATCGGAGCACGCGCCGTAATGACGAAAGACGTGCAACCTTATTCGGTGGTGGTTGGAAACAACCAAGTCGTACGTCAACGATTTAGCGATAAAGAGATTGAAACTCTACTCAATATCCAATGGTGGAACTGGCCAATAGAACACATTAAACAAGCAATGAAAGTAATGTGTAGCAGCCAAGTTGGTGCGCTTGCGGACTACTATCAAGAGCACATTGTCGATTTGTAGATAAAAAAAGCCCACACATCTTGTTGCGACGTGTGGGCTCAGTGAGTAAGAAAGCTTAAACCGCAGCGACGTCCTCTTCTTCCAAGTTCGCCGAGACTTTAATTTCGTATTGATTGAAACGGAACGAACAACCGCCATGAGTGCGCTTTGTCGTTACTTGTTCGTCGCCAAACTGCACCGTCACGCGAGTGAAGACACGCTCTTTGGCTTCGACAATATTTTCTTCTAACGCGACTTCAAAGTCATGTTCCGTTTGTTCTAGCTTTTGCTTTATCGCTTCAAGCTGCTCGTTGTTTTGTGTTTTCATCACATCAATCTGAGCTTGTTCTTCGTCGGTACGTTCGGCTTTAGGACGTTTCTTAAATTCGAGCTCTTTACGAATCACATCCATCGTTCCTTCTTGAGCGCGTTTATATTGATCTTTGAGCTCTGCTAATCGCTCCTTAAATGCAGAATAGCGCGCGAACGCTTCTACCTTAGTGGCGGTGTCGCCTTCTACGCCCAATTGTAAGCACACCACTTTGTCACCGACTTTTGCATCTCCGCCGCTGAGCGTGCCGTTCCTACCGTTCGCATCCAACACCGTCAGATTGCGCCCACAAACAATATCGTTATTCATGCTGTGCACCGCCAATTCAATATCTTCGCCGGCTTGCAAATCACAATATTGGGCGTAGCTGGCACGAATCGAACCTTTGGCTTTGACGTGACAACTTTTTGGCTGGCCATCACTCACGGTGTGGCCAATGATACCTTTACCAACTTGAATGTCGTCTTGCGCTTGTACGTCAGCCGATTCAATGAAGCCGCCTACAGTAATAGAGCCCGTCGCTTTAACAATCATGCCGGATTCAATGTTGCCACCGATAATCACATTCCCTTTGAATTTCACGTGACCTGTATTCACGCCAACGCTATTGAGACAGAGTGCGTTATCAACTTCAATGGTTTTGTCTTTAATTAGAGGCGTACCGGATACCGATGCAATCAATAGGTTTGGGTCTTGCTTGCTTATCTCAGTGCCTTTGCCCGGCTTCATTGGGCTGTCTTTTCCGGCTTGCGGAGGAATCACTCGCCCTTGAACAGTAAAACCTGGCGTACCTTTGGTCGCAGGCGTGCGGCGCATCACCTCATCGCCTACGTCAACCGCGATAGTTTCACCGAGGTTACGTAAATCAATTTTGTCGCTAGCAGATTGGCCGTCTTTGGGTTTGAGGATGCGTTTGGTGATGTCTTTAACGAGAGGAGTAAAAAGAGCGTCTTTGCCTTTGATAGGTTGCTTACCTACCGCTACAGGTTGAGAAAAAGTTTCGCCGGGTTTGAGCTGAGTGCTGACAACCAACACTTTCTTCAAAGCCAGTTTGTTGATGCCTTTCGAAACTCGCGCTTGAGCAAGGGCTTGAACAATCTCGGGGCCACGTAAACCTCGGCCTCCGTACGCGCCGACAACGTTCATACTGGCGAGCATGTCATTATTCGATAATTCAACCTCAACTTGCGCGTTGCGTTTTTCCGCAATGACGATGCCTTCGTAGGCCTCGGCTTTACGTTCTTTAGCGCAGTTAATGAATCTCACGACTTCCCCCTCAACAACAAACATCTTTTCAGCGTTCATTGCGACGAGCTGCTCGTTTAATTCATTTTGATTTAGCTCACCACCGAGGTCCACTTCTCCCGGAAGACGGGCTATCACCTTGGTCTTATCTTCAGATAACTCAAGACACAGCTTCCACATACCCTTACCACTTTGCTTCCCATCAACACTTTCAGTCTACCCAAATCCGTTTTCTGAACAAACCTCGCATTTCTTATTATAGGGCTCACGTCACTAAAGAAAGTAATCCATCAATAACGGTTAAACAGATATTAAGAGAACATTTCGATTTAACCTAAAGCTCAATCAAAATACACACTGAAATAAAAAGGAGCTGGATTTACAGTGTAAAATCAGCTCCTAATAATTTCATTTACAGTGTAAATTTCCCTTTATTGTTTACAGTGTAAATCGTTCCAAATGTGCTTTACTTCGTCCCTTAACTGATGCTCAACTTGCCTTCTTCCAGGTAGCCCAAATTGCTGAGCACATTCAGTCCAACTACGGTTAAGAAAAAGCTTACTGATCATCAAGTCGGAAGCGGAGTTCAAACCTAAGTTAAGTAACCACTGCTGAAGCCAAGCAGACACGGACTCATAACTGTTACCACCATCAGCATAGCATTCAATTAGTAATAACTTAGCGGGATGAAGTGGACTCATTCCCAAAGGTTGCGGTAATAGAGCTCGAAAAATTGAGGCTTCTAATTTTGGATAGACGTCAGCCACATTGTTAGACAACATTTCTTCAAATAGCGCCTGAGATTCATCGACCCAAGCCGTCTGTTTGGAATCACAAGCTTTGACCATCAAGACTGAATAACAACCGCTAGCAGCATCGCGCATTGATCCTAAGCGAATTGTACGGAAGTTCGATTGTCGCCAAAAATGGACCAACTCTTCCGTCGCACCGAAACTCGTGGATAAGTAAGCAATGTGTTTAGCAGCCATTTGCTCAAGTTTCTGCAGCATTTTTTGACCAATGCCTTTTCCTTGCAATGCTGGATGAACAGCAATTCTCATGACTCGCTGCGTCGATAACTTCGCGACATTCGGAAATCCTAGGTGGTTTGCAATCGTAATTGGGGCTAAGTGTCCTTTAGGACGACGCTTACCAAGCTGGATTCCTTCAACCAATTCATCGTCAAGCCCACCCTCTTCGACCGCTAATATTACCCCCACAACCATATTGTCTTGTTTAGCAAAATAGAGATGACTATTGTCATCCTGCAAAAGGTGAATTAAATCATTCGGCGAGGTCTGATAATGAGCATTAACCAAAAGAGCAAAGCACTCGCGCAGCAAACTAGGCTGCGATATCAAATCGTCCTTATCGGCTTTAGAAAGGGAAATTGAGTCGACCTGGTTAAGTTGATGGTGCGTTAACTCCGCATCCAACAAAAACGCGTCATAGAGCCATGATTCGAGCGCATCATTCATGCTCCAGCGGATGGGCTGTGTCATGTGCCATGTTTTCATTCCCGAACGCTGTTTCTGAAGCCAATCAACAAATTTAATCGTAAAGCCCCGGCCACAACCTTCATAACCGTGAATAGTCGTAGAAAAAACGAGTCGATGATAATGTTCGGTAATGCTTTTAAGCATAGGAACTGGAATTGCAGCCGCTTCATCGACAAGTAACAAATCACATTCAGGTCGGCTCGATAGAAGTTCGTCAGGAGCAATGAATTGAATGGCTCCCTGCCCTGATTCTAATCTGTCCTTCCTAATACGCTGCGCATTAGGAAGTAACCGCAAAGCATGTTGGTAAACAGGCTCAACAGCTTTTATAGATGGTGCCGTAATTAAGATTCTAAGTGGCTTCTGCTGTAATAAGTTCGCACACGCAATGCCGAGGGCACTTGTTTTTCCGCGCCCACGATCAGCGGTCAAAACTAACGGTCGCTTTCGATGTCCAGTTACCACCTTTTCAATTAGAGAAATGGCATGTTCTTGTTCCGTGTAGTGGCTTTCTTTTTCTGCTTGCTTGATGTCTGGAGCCGTTGGCAATGCTTTGTCTTGCTCAATAACAACGAGCTTCTCCCATTGTTTGTGCATCCATTGCTGAGCAAAATTCGTAGGTTGTCGCGACTCAGTAATGACAATAAGAAGACCACCGCCAACCAATGAGCCAAGCGCGGCGGTAAAGCTATTTGCGTCAAAACCATTTCGAGCTTCAAACAATAGAACGTCACACTCTCTGCCTAACAACATGTGCCCTTGTTTAGGCGAAACACTGTATGCGTTTTCCAAACCAAAATCGCCGACACAAAACCAACGTTGATACATCTGTGTTTTATGGAACTCTGACACCAATGCATCTTGCCAAGAAGACTCGCCTTGAATGACGATGCCGAATCTTTGGAAAGATTGATGAGCTTGTTGTTGAAGTGATGAAAGGAAATCAGATTGTGTCTGCATTTTGTCTATCCAACGTTGAACTGACGCAATGGTATCACATCTTTAATTTGACGCTTCTCAGATATAAAAAAACCGCCCGGAGGCGGTTGATTCAATCATCTTTTGTTATTGCATCTTGTTTTGCACAAAGGCAAGAATCTCTTCCATCAAGCTGTCGTCAACTTTCTTCAAGTTCAACGCCAGACTGCTACCTTTTCGGCTGTAGCTTGCTCGACCTTTTACTAAGTCGACTTTTTCGGTCTTCTTGCTAGGTTTTGCTGGTGCAAGCTCAGCAATCCAGTTTTCGATGCTTTCCGTGACTTCTTTTGTCAGACGAGCAACGCCTTGAGCTGTGCTTCGCTGCCATAAAAAGCCTTCGCTAGAGCGACACTTATCTAACAGCTCTTGCTGCTGCTCTGGCGTCAACGTTGAAAACTGTTTGTGCAGTTTCACAATAGTTGGACGACCAAGATCGCCGACATTGGGATACGCTTGAAGCAGTTCTAACGGTAATGCCGCCGCTTTTAAAGCGCCACTTACTAACGCTTCACTGCACTGGAACATTTTCGCCAATGCTTTCTGATCTTCAGCTTCACCACTATCTAGTTTAGCCTGCATCTCTTTACCTTTTTCGTACAAAGAGAGCGGCTTGTGAGCATTTGCCACATCAGACAAAAACTTTGCATGGTCAGTATTGATGTTGTCAGCAACATAAACCAAAAAATCTTGCTCCGCGAGGATACAAGACATGCGACGACGGCTACCATCTAAAACTTCAATCTTGCCATCTTTAGTTCTACGACCCACCGCTGGATATTGTTGGCCACGCTCTTTGAGTGTGACTAAAACATCAGATAAAGCATGCTCGTTTAAGAACGATTGCTCACGAGCGTTATCAACAAACACCGTTGTTTCTGTCGCGACTTTCTCTGCAGGCATACGAACAAGTTCAAACTGAACAATGTTTTCACCTGCGACAGCTAGCTCAATCGTTTGAGCTTTTTCTTTTGCCGCGGTTTGCGCCTCTTGTGGAGTCACAACACGACGTTTATTCGTTTTGCCAAATAATTTCGCGTTTAATTCAGACGTTTTCAAAGCCATTTACTTATTACCCCTGATTCAATGACGGCCAATTAGAATGCAGCACACGCTCTAATTCCAGTGCGCTTTTATGAACAGCATCTTGTGCGGTGGCTAGCGTCTTCTTACCGCCTTCAAAATCGCTTACTGTCAGATCAAATACTGTGCTGTAGGTATCGGCACAGGTTTCAAACGCACGGCTACGAGGGATAGTAGCCATCATAACTTGGTCACCTAGAAGATAGTTCATTTCAGTTAAAACAGAAACTTGCTTCTTATTGTCGTCCTCAAACATGGTTGGCATCAAGCGAACAAACTCAAGACCATTCCAGTCTTCCGGAAACATTTCATATACCGTAGGCAAATGCTGGAAGAAGTTTACTGTTGAAGCCCAATCCAGACGCTTAGCCGCACAAGGGATTAACAATGCATTTGATGCATACATCGCATTCCATACTAGTGGGTCAACGTGTGGGCCGGTATCAATCATGATGATATCGAAGTCATCAGCAATTTTATCAATCAGTTGCTCTTTTAGCAGACGAACGATATCGAGTGATGGGTCTTCAGATAGCGTTTGCCATGCTTCAGCATTAAACATTGCATCTTCTGGAAACGCTGAAATTGACTTTAAATTCGGGTACTGCGTTGGCAGTAATACGTTTTTACGCAAAAATTCACTGTCAATTTCTACACCATCAGGCACGTTACCCAACATAATGTCTACAGCAGAATAGATATTGTCATGCTCTGCCATGCTGATTTGTGGGTTGAGGAATAAACGTAGCGAGCCTTGTGGGTCTAAGTCGATTAAACAAATACGGTAGCGTTTATCCAAATTTAGCGCTAAACATGCCGCTAAATGGACCGCTGTCATTGATTTACCTGTACCACCCTTCTGGTTCTGCACGTTAATAATCCAAGGTTTGTTACCTGAATTCTTCTTACGCTCATGAAATTTAGGCACTTCAGCCGCATCCATAAGCATATGTGCTTCTTCTAACGTAATTGAATAATGATTCGCGTTATTTTTAGTAAATTGATGGCCAGCCGCTTCCATCTTACCAATCGCGTCATCGAGCTTACGACGAGTTAAACCTGAACGGGTTTCCATCATCGCCTTAGACATTGGTGGGAAGTAGTTATCGCTTCGCTCTTCTAAAACAATTTCAATACGGTCAGCTTGAACCTGCTGAGTCAGCTCCGCCAACTCAAGAAGGTTTTCAATCGTTTTTTCTCTTTTCATGCCAAATTCCGTTGGAAGGATTTATGCTTGCAATTGTACAGCAGTAAAGACCAAAAACAACAAAAAGGTGCACGAACATTTTGAATAACCATCACATAAAAAAACACTCAAATCGACGCTTTTATGATTTATGGTAAAAAACATAACTATTTTTAATTAAATAATCTTCGAATAAATGGACACCTTAAACTTAAAAATAAAAGTGTTACAGCGTCACTCATTTACAATGTAAATCAATTTTCTACCGGAACGATTATATTCTTAAGCTAAATTACGGATTATGTTAGGCCAACCTAATTTAAACAAAAAATAGAAAGCAATCTTTCAACATGAACGCTAATAACAACCTTGATCATGTATCCGAGCCAAAAAGGGCAGTTCAAGTGATGTTCCTATGGAAGTATGATCAAGGTATGCTTATGATCATGCTTCCATGATAAAACACAAATACGAAAGCATGATCATGGAAAAATAGAGTAGACGAGGGTGTAAACACGCGGATTAAATAAGATCCATCAATCGGAAATATGATCAAGCTATAGAATCTCTCGGAAGCATGAGTTTTTGTCTCTAATTTACGGTTGAATGCAGTCAGAATGGGGGATGGAGAAGAAATTAGTGGATAGAGAAGCCGGAACAATGAAATTGTTCAAGTGACTATGATAAATCTTACTCTCATGATCATGCTTCCTAAGAATAGTCCGAAACTAGGTTTTACTGCGGAATAAGAGCTACTTGGATGCATTTTCATCACATGAGTAATTTATCATCAATATTGTCTCCAGAACGATAGCTATCTCAGCTCTTGATCATCGATCCGAGTATCAATAACATCGACAATGCTCAATAAAATCCTCATTAAGATCATTATTAAACACAGCATCTGTGGATAACCTGTAAAAACATCATGATCATCGTTTCAAGACTCTTTTGATCATCTTTTCATAAACTTAATGATCATGCTTACGAGCAAATGTGATCATGCTTTCAGGCTATTGTTGATCATAGTTTCAGAATCAACATGATCATAGTTCCGACATGCATGAAAATAATCACTTTATAGAACATGTACTTAGCGGCAAAACGATAGCCAGATCATTAGATCATATAATCAATTAAGATCAGATTAATCAAAAAGATCAGTTATTTAAAAAACAATCTTTTTTCTTTATTTATGATCTGTTTTTCTTTATTCTTCGGAACCATAGCACAACTACGGCTAGTGTGATCTGGATCTAAAATGACGGCTGATGAAAAAATTCTGATTAAAGCACCTAGAAGCCATAAGGATGGCCATCTTTTTGAGGTACATGAATCCTCTGCAGATTGGGTAGAGCAGTACCAACATTTCAAAGGGGTGACCAAAAGCATCTTAGAGTTGCTTAATCTGATCTCATTGCGAGGTTTCAGCAGCAAAGATGGATTGGTTTCCACCACAGAGATTGTGGAAGCGACGGACGGACAACTCACTCGTGCAGCTCTGCAACAACGCTTACGTGCAGCAGTAAACATTGGTTTGTTTACTCAAACTCCAGTGCGGTTTGAAGAAGGACTTGCTGGTAAGACGATGTTACATAAGTTTGTTAATCCTAATCAGCTTATTTCAGTGTTGGGTGCAACAAGTCTTGTTACAGACAAAGTACGCCAAAACGAAAAGCAAAAACGTTCAAAAGCATTGGCTCAAACCCAAGTGAACAAGCGTTTGTTGAATGAACATGGGTTGAATACCCCTCCAACGATGAAAGATGAAGCCGATCAATTTGTCGTGTCTCCAACGAATTGGGCTGGGATCATTGACCAAGCACTTGCACCACCAAGAACTCGAAAAAGTTATCAGAAATCCATGGTGTCGATCTCTGGTACCAAAGCGGTTATTGAAACGCGATCATCCAAAAATATCATGACTGTGGATGATCTGATGACCTTGTTTGCTCTGTTCACATTGACCGTGCAATACCATGATCATCACAAAGATCAGTATCAACTCGACGCAGCACACGTGCCGAACAAGACGCCGTTATACATTACTGATATTTTGTCGCTTCGAGGCAAAAAAGACAGTGGTCCAGCACGTGATTCTATTCGCGACAGTATTGATCGTATTGAGTTTACCGATTTCCAGCTGCATGAACTTACTGGTCGTTGGCTAAGTGAAAACATGCCAGAAGGATTCAAAAGTGATCGTTTTCGTTTTCTTGCTCGAACCATCACTGCGTCTGAAGAAGCGCCTGTAGAGGGAAGCGATGGTGAAATTCGTATCAAGCCAAACTTGTACATTTTGGTTTGGGAGCCTTCGTTTTATGAAGAACTATTAACGCGTGATTATTTCTTCTTGTTCCCACCAGAGATCTTGAAGCAACATACTTTGGTATTCCAACTGTATTCTTTCTTCCGTAGCCGCATGGTGCGTCGTCATACTGACTGCATGCTGCTGAGTGAATTAAACCAGAAGCTGGCACGTAACATCGAATGGCGACGATTCTCGATGGATTTGATCCGAGAGCTGAAGCGTTTATCGGATGGTAAGGGAACGGATGAACTGTTTGTCGTGAATTTGTGGGGTTATCACCTGACGATCGAAACTATGATCGAGAATGACAAAGTGATGGACTACCAGATCGATATTAAATGCGATGTGGAAGAAGTCTTACGTTATTCACGTGCGCGAACAACCAACGCAGGAAAGCGTAACATGGCGCCTACGCTGCCAAACCCACTTCGTAATGAGATGGTTACCCGACAACAGCTTGAAGAGCTCTCAGGCATCATAGACGGCGAATTTGAGCCTATCCAACGCAAAGCGCCATCTCCAAGAGGGAATTTAGGCCGCCGCGTGAAGCAAAGAAAACACCTGGTAGAGATCAATGCAGACGAGATCACCATTACTTTATCTAAATATACCTCACCAGAGGCCCTAGAACGCAGTATAACGGCTTTATCTGCGATGACAGGGCACTCGTATGCCTCAATCAAAGAAGAGTGCTCTGATTACATAGAGAAGCTTGATTGGCTAAGGGTAGGGGATGAGCCAATTCCTTATGAGACATTAAGCAAA
The DNA here is from genome assembly GCF_020515785.1 of Vibrio sp. E14. Lineage (NCBI taxonomy): Bacteria > Pseudomonadati > Pseudomonadota > Gammaproteobacteria > Vibrionales > Vibrionaceae > Vibrio > Vibrio sp. E14. Next base: position 134,915 of record NZ_JAHPJI010000003.1, on the reverse strand, counting down.
ACCGTCGAGCTGTTTAACACTCAAAATGATATCAAGCATCTTACCATTGAGCGCTTGATTGCTGGATTAGCGGTACGTCGGAAGGTGTGCCGTCAAATCTTCGATGGCCACATGGATGAAATGGTATTCCGCGCTCTGGATGAAATGGCGATTTAAAAGCGTTGCTTGATACACATCAAGCAATAGGCGTGGCGTATTGATTTGAAATGTAACAATGTCTTTCGATGATAAAAAACAGACTTAACTCTAACAAATCACTGACATTAGGAGCCAAGCCTGAGACTACTATTTATCACGAATAGACAACCTTTTGTCCTTTCTGATGATTAATAGATTGGCTCATATTGTTACATTCATTCTGAATAGACTTCGCGAGTTTCTCCTCAGGAAACTCGCTTTTTTTTTACCTCAAATTCCTCAAAGTAAGCCTTGATCATTTTTCCAGATTAATGAGATAAACCTTGATCATGCTTCTTGGCTTCATTCCAGTGTAAAGAACGCATCAAAGCAACATGCGACTCGATCAAGTTATGTGCTTGTTGTTGCCACTCATTTTGATCGCATTGCTGATTACAAAACTCTAGAGCTAAAACGGTAAGGTGCTGAAGTCGCTTTAAACACCAATCTTTGATCAGAATATCGGTCGATACCTGACATGCCGCTTGCTCGAGCTTTGCGCTCGTGTAAAGCAAGGTTTGATACGCTTTTTGAGGATCTTGGTACCTAGCATGTTGAAACACACGTAAACAACCGTCTAGCCAGCAAGCAATCGCTTTGCTTTGAACTTCGTTTAGTTCTGGGCCAAACACGCCGTCGGGCGCTTGATATAAGATCGTTTCCAGTTTTTCAACTTGATCATGCTTCCGATGTTCATACCACATGGCGATCTGATCTTGCCAAGTCCTCAATTCCATTACGCAGCCTCAGTCCATTGTTTTACATAGTGATTGGGTCCTATTTGATCAAATTCGTCGACAATGATGCTGCTACGACTACGAATTTCATCGGCATCTATCGAATAGTTTGGTTCACTTTTCACTAAGTTACCAAAAGGAAGATCTGGATCGGGAACGGCTGAAATCAATAGTTTGGTGTACGGGTGCTGCGGATTCTTCAGTATTGAGTGTGTATCACCCCATTCAACGATTTGCCCTTTGTACATCACAGCTGTTTCTTCCGCGATGTAGTGTGCGGTCGCCAAATCATGAGTAATGTACAAAAAGCCGATTCCTAGCTCTTGCTTCATGCGCTGCATTAGATTCAGTACCCCGAGGCGAATGGAGACATCCAGCATCGATGTTGGCTCATCCGCAAGAATGATTTGCGAACCGACGGCGAGAGCACGTGCTAAGTTTACTCGCTGACGTTGTCCACCACTAAGCTCGTGAGGAAACTTATTTAATGTCTCTTCAGGTAGTTCCACCAAATTTAAAAGCGCTTCCAAACGGGCAGGAATGTCACGTTCGCTTTTGATTTGCTTATGAATCTTTAAAGGGCGTGTGAGATGATGGCGAATGGTATGAGTTGGATTGAGTGAACCAAACGGATCTTGAAACACCATTTGTACTTTACTGCGATACTCTTGGAGCGCTGAGCGTGACGTAATCTCATTGATATTAGTGCCATTGAAAAGGATCTCGCCTTCTGTTGCCGGATAGACTTTAGTGATCAAGCGAGCACACGTACTTTTACCGCAGCCTGATTCTCCAACCAAAGCCAGCGTTTTTCCTGCATACAGATCAAAGCTCACGCCTTGGAGCGCAAGGAAGGTTTCCTCTTTCGCTAAACCACCGCCTACTCTGAACTCTTTAATCACGTTTTTCATTTGGATGATAGGCTGATTCATGATTACGCTCCTGGTTGCTCTGGTTGCTCTGGTTGCTCTGGTTGCTCTGGTTGTTTGTGGACGTCGTGGATGTTTGGGAAAGAAGCCCATAGCTTTTGTGTGTAGGGATGTTGAGGATTATTGCGAATTTCGTATGCCTGATTGACTTCGACGATTTCTCCATGCCGCATGATGGCAATGCGATCACACAATTGGCTCATCAGCGCCAAGTCGTGCGTAATAAAGAGTACTGAGAAGCCAAATTCATCTCTAAGCTGATAGATTTGTTGTAAAATCTCCCTTTGTACCACCACATCTAAAGCGGTTGTGGGCTCATCCATAATGATCAGCTTAGGGTTCAAAGACAAAGCAATGGCAATCACCAAGCGCTGACGCATTCCACCTGAAAATTGGTGAGGGTATTCCGTTAACCGTTCTCGTGGAATATTGACCAAGTCCAATAGTTTTTCTGCTCGATCTTTCGCTTGAGCGTTGGTGAGTCCTTGGTGATGACGCAATACGTCTGCGAATTGCTCTTGGATCGTTAAGACAGGGTTGAGTGAGTTCATCGCGCTTTGAAACACCATGGCGATTTCACTCCACCTCAGAGCGGTTAGCTCAGAATCTGAGAGGCTAAGAATGTCTTTGCCATCAAACAATATTTTACCGCCAGAAATGAACGCTGGCGGCTTATGGAGACGGTTGATCGAGAATGCGATCGTGCTTTTGCCACATCCCGATTCACCAGCAAGCCCAAATACTTCCCCTTTGCCGATATCGAAGCTGACGGATTTTACCGCATTGAAATCACCATTATCGGTGATGTAATCGACGCATAAATCTCGGATCTGGATGACCGGATTATTGTGGTATGCATGATTTAAGTTAATACCATCCATATAAACACCCTACTAATGTAAAAGATAATTATTATCATTATCAGGTGTAATGGTTTTTAGAAAGTGGCAAGCGGTGAATCAGTGAAGTGACTCGAAAGTTAGGCGAAATAAAAAGTGGTATCCGGCGTTGTTAATGAAGTCAAGGAAGACGAGAATTGAGAGCTGGAGCAGCACACGTTTCTTAGGGGTAATTATTCAAATCTAATCGTAAATTTGCCCCTTGGCAAAACTTAAATGATGGATCTATTAAGGAGTTAACGAAAGGGCGGGAGGGGTCACATTTCCCTACAGTTTTTCTTACCACCTCGTTCCTGTTTTGCTATAGATTACGCATCGAAAACATGGTGTGTTCGGAGGAAATATGTCCATTAATTCTATCGACCATGACGAGATGACCAACATCGCTCACAAATGGGAATTACCTGATGAAGAAGCCGTTGTGAAGCCTGAGAAAACAGTGAAATCAGCAGAAGCCAGAAGACGCATTGAAGCGCTACGTGAAATCCGTGAAAGTGGATTGACCATTGAAGAAGCAAGGGAGCTTGGCTTGATACACTGATTGCTCTAGTTTGGTATAGCAATCCATAGGGTAGTCGTCGGACTGCCCTTTTTATTTTTCCTTCCATTTTAGTCATAGCGTCTCACCACAACATCTCACATCTCTTTATTTTTCTTATCCAAACGTTCTAATTCACCTCTCTTTCACCTAAAAAGTTCTAGATCCAAACTCATTTTCATCTGTGTAGAAGTTTGACAATCTTACCTAGCGTTACTAAAAGATATATCAATAGTGATATGCTTTTTGTTGATTATCGCGACCACAAAGCAAGGAGCGCGAGTATGGTTGACCAAATCTTTTTTTATGAGCCCGATGAGCCCCACGGTTTTCTTTCCAATTTTTGCCATGCCCCAGTCAATATATCCTCCCAAACTTGGCCCACCAGCGAACATTATTATCAAGCCCAAAAGTTCCTCGATGCGCAGTTACAGAGCAAAATTCAACACGCGAGCACTCCCGATGAAGCATTCGCCTTAAGTCGAAAATACGAACATTTTGTCAGAAGTGACTGGGAGGATATGAAGTTGGCCGTTATGGCTTTTATCGTTAGAGAAAAGTTTCTGCAAAATCCACCTTTAGCGCAGCAGTTAATGAGAACGGGTAACGCTTGTCTTACAGAGCATTCTCACAAAGATGCCTTTTGGGGGGATGGGGGAGACGGTAAAGGAGAAAATCATTTAGGAGAAATTCTGATGAACGTTCGGGCTGAGCTGAGACATGTCGAGCCCTACAATCTCGTGAAGTTCATCGATAAAGCCAAATTGCCGACCCAATGGGGCACATTTATGATGTATGGCTTCGTTGAAACTGCCACGAACAAAGAGCATCTTGCCCTCGTGTATGGAGAGCCTGCAAACAGCGCTGCACCGCTTATTCGGTTGCATTCGGAGTGCCTTACTGGCGATGCCTTGTTTAGTACGCGTTGCGACTGTGGTTTTCAGCTCAACAGGGCGCTACAAAATATTGTCGAAGAGGGATGTGGTGTACTGCTTTATTTGCGTCAAGAAGGACGTGGTATTGGCTTGATTAATAAAATTCGAGCTTATCACCTCCAGGACGATGGCGCCGATACTGTAGAAGCCAATGAACGTTTGGGCTTTGCTGCCGATATGCGTGATTACGCGTTCTGTAAAGGGATGTTAGAGCATTTGGGCATTGATGCGGTGCGACTAATGACGAACAACCCACGTAAGCTGGCTGCGTTAAAAGCGGTTGATATCAACGTCATTGAGCGTGTGCCCTTGCAAGAAGGTAATAATCCGAGCAATCAACACTACTTGCAAACAAAGGCGAGTAAATTAGGGCACATGTTTGATCCTAAGTTTGTCAATCACACCAAGTAAAGCATCATCTATGTCTCAATAGATGAAAACGCCAACGATAGAATCGTTGGCGTTTTCATTAGTTAGGTCATTTATTGATACCTTTGAATGATCTCATCAATTTCGCCCGATGTTTTTAACTCAGCCAAACGTGTATTGATGTAGTCCTGAGTTTCTGGCTGCATTTGGGGCGAAAAGGCCAAATAGATCGAGTAGTCGGGGATAACTGAACTGAAAGATTGGATCTGAAAATCTTCTAGCGACAAATTGAGGCGTTTTAAGTTGTACATAACGCGTGATTCCATTTCGACGAAGGCTGTATCTCCTGGTGTTCGGGTTATCACTCGATATGCGGCATCATAATCTTTAACGCGTATTTCATTCACACTACCATCCTCAAAGAATGGGATTAAATTCGGATAATCAAAACCGAGTAGTAATACGATAGATCGGCCATGCATGGTGTCCATATTCTTGAACTCTAACGGTTTCTCACTACTAGAGACCAATACATGTTTTACAGTGTAAATGGGCTCTTCAGACAAGTTTTCTGATTGCACCTTGCCCCAATTTGGGCTGCCGTAAGTTAGCCAGTTTGGTTCGCCACCTTCTTCTAATATGGAGATCATTCGTTTAAACGGATAAGTATGATAATTCACCTGATAATCTGATTCAGCGAAAATGGCACTGACGATGTCAGTCACAATCCCGGAATGCATTTGCCCCTGTTGTTCTATTTGAAATGGCCTTGCTTGGTCGGCGATAACGTAATAGTTCACTTCAGCGGCATTAGCATAAGTTCCTATCGCAATAAAACTAAAAGCCAATCTAAGTAGAAGTCTTTTCATCGTATCCTCGATTATTATTTACGCGTGGCTATATTTAGAGTAGCGCAAGTTTATCGGAGCGATTTCATATGGATGAAAAAGAGCGATCTCAACGTCGATTTAGTATCGGCAACCAACTTATGTTGGCGGTGTTAACGTTGAGTTTAATCTTTACTGTCATCATTTCCGCTGTGAGTTTATATCGAGTTTTTAATGAAGATTTAGCCCATTTGCACGTCGAGCTAAAGCAGGTCGAATCCAGTTACTTATCGAGCTTTTCTGCCAGCTTATGGGTGGAGGATAGGGAGCTGTTACTCACTCAAGCAGAGGGTGCAATGCGCATGCCCTCTGTGGATTATTTACGTATCGCTAATGAAGATGAAGTTATCGTCGAATTGGGCACCGCTCTTTCTGAGGATGTCGTAGAAAGAAGTTGGCCGATGCAATATCGTGTTGGTGATAAAACCTATGATCTGGCGACATTGACTGTTCAGGCGGATCTGAGCTCGATTTATGAAGATCTTTGGCAACAATTTTTTTTCTTGCTCACGACAGAAGCGATCAAGATCCTATTACTCATAATTGGCGTGCTTTGGGTCGCCTTCCGCCTCTTGGTCAATCCTCTCCAACTGCTTTCTGGCGCCGTGAGCGATTTTAGTGGCGGGAAGGTCCCAAGCAAAGTTACGCTCCCAAAGCGTTGGTGTTTTGATGAAGTGAGTGTGTTGGCGGAGAAATACAACCGAAGCGTTGAGAAAGTCCGTGAACATCAGACTGAGCTTGAAGAAGAAAGAGATAGAGCGGAAGTCGCCAATCGCAAAAAAAGTGAATTTCTTGCCACCATGAGCCATGAAATTCGAACACCGATGAATGGTATTATTGGTGTCGCTTCATTACTGGGTGACACCAAACTCGATCCTCAGCAAAAAGAGTTTGTAGAGATCATCGATAGTTCTTCTCACTCTTTAATGACGATCATCGACGATATTCTCGACTTTTCTAAAGTCGAAGCAGGTAAAGTCGAATTAGAAAATGCAAGCTATGATCTGCGCCGTATTTTGGATGATGTGATCAGCTTACATACTGTCAAAGCCAAGCAGAAGAATCTGCAATTGCTTAGCGATATTGATCCTCACTTGCCAGCGGAAGTGCAAGGTGATGCTGCACGCTTAAAACAGGTATTGAACAATTTGTTGAGCAACGCGATCAAATTTACTGATCGTGGTCATGTGAAGCTTCTTGTTGAGTTAACACGTCAAGAGCATGATGTCGCCATGATTCGATTTCGCGTCGTTGATTCTGGCATTGGTATTGCGAAAGAAAACCAACAAGCTATCTTCGAACGTTTCCAACAAGCCGATGGCAGTACAACCAGAAAGTACGGTGGTACCGGCCTTGGTTTGGCGATTGGTGCTCAGTTGGTGAACTTAATGGGAGGAGAAATCCAACTGACAAGTGAGTTGGGGCTTGGTAGTTGTTTTGAGTTTTCGATTCCAGTTGTAGTAAAAGCACGGTCTACCTACACGGAACGACCTAATGTTTTGACGTTTCCAAAAGTTGAAGATAATGAAACCAGCCTCCAGCATGACAATCAACCTTGGGTATTGATTGTTGAAGATACCATCGTAAACCAGAAAGTCGTCCGTATTATGTTGGAAAAGCTCGGCGTTCGAGTGAGCGTCGCAAATCATGGTGAAGAAGCGCTTCAGCTATGTGAGAAGCAAGCTTTTGACTTGGTGTTTATGGATTGCCAAATGCCAGTGATGGATGGCTTCATTACTACTGAGCGTATTCGACAAATGGGAGAGTGGGGGAAACACGTTCCCATTATTGCGTTGAGTGCCAATGTTATTAAAGAAGATCAACAACATTGCTTTGACGTCGGTATGAATGAGTTTGTCGCCAAACCTGTGACCAAAGATCGGTTGCATCAAATATTCGAGCAGTTTTTACCAAAAGCGCTGAAAATCAGTGCGGGTCCCAAATAGTTAACTTGAAATTGATCAAGTTAAGTGCGTTTCTATTCTGCAATTGTAACTCTGTATGCTATAGTGCGCGGCTAGTATTTAAAGTACCTTGAGGCTGTAAATGTCGTTCAATCTATCCCTATTGCCGCCTGATGAAAAAAACAAAATCGAACTGGATAAACAAGCGTCGTTTTTGGTTTGGAAGCTCAGAGAGGCCAAATCTGGTCCTGAAGCAATAGAAGAACAGTTGTCCAAGATTAACGATGCTGATGAAAAAGCGTTTTTTCAGCAATCGGTCGAAAAGTACAAACGAGTAATGGGTGTCGCTTAACGCGAATCGTGACAACGGTATAAAACTATGTGGCGAATGAGGTAACCTCCCCATTCCTTTGCTAAGCGAAATTGAAAAGGTTTCGCTTTTTGCTAAAATCCTTCGCATTAAATTTGAATTTAGAGAGACATCCCGATGGGAAGAAGTTTTGAAGTGCGCAAAGCCTCTATGGCGAAAACTGCAGGCGCGAAAATTAAAGTTTATTCCAAATACGGTAAAGAAATTTACATGTGCGCGAAAAACGGCGGTAGTGACCCAGACATGAACTTGTCTCTTCGCCACCTGATCGCGAAAGCGAAAAAAGATCAGGTACCAGCGCACGTTATCGACAAAGCACTAGACAAAGCGAGTGGCGGCGGTGGTGAAGATTACCAACCAGCGCGCTACGAAGGCTTCGGCCCTGGCGGTACTAGTGTTATCGTTGACTGTCTGACCGATAACGGCAACCGTACTTTCCAAGATGTACGCCAATGCTTTGTTAAAGTGGGTGCGAAAATTGGTGTTGAGGGCTCAGTTTCTCACATGTTCGATCACCAAGCGGTATTCCAGTTCAAAGGCGACGATGATGAAATCATCCTAGAAACGCTAATGATGGAAGATGTGGACGTAACTGACGTTGAGCTAGAAGACGGAGTGATTACTGTATTCGCTCCTCATACAGAGTTCTTCAAGACGAAAACAGCACTAAATGGTGCGTTCCCAGATCTAACGATCGATGTGGAAGAAATCACTTTCGTTCCTCAAACTCACACTCCAGTAGCGGGTGAAGATGCTGAGAAGTTCCAGAAATTCTTAGATCTTCTAGATGACTGTGACGACGTTCAGCAGGTTTACCACAACGCAGAGCTATAATTTCTTAGCTTCCACCGTTGTAAAAAGGCTTCCCTCGGGAAGCCTTTTTTGATCGTACTTTTTGCTAGCAGCATTATGCGTTGCGATATTTGGAATAACACAGTGACATGATCACACCAAAACAGATGCCTTGCGTCAGCATGGCCGTGCCGCCGTAACTAAAGAACGGCAAAGGGCTTCCCATTACAGGCAACAAGCCGCTCACCATGCCTGTATTGATAAAAGCATACAGGAAAAAGCTCATCGCTAATGCACCACTCACAAGCCGACTAAAAAAGTGGTCAGACTGACATGCAAGCAACATGACGCGCGCGGTAATAAACAAGTACAGTGCGAGCAAGACTAAACTACCAACAAAACCCCACTCCTCGGCATAAGTCGAAAAAATAAAGTCCGTATGACTTTCTGGAATAAAGCCAAGTGTTCCTTGCGTAGCATTCATCCAACCTTTGCCTTTCATTCCGCCGGAGCCTATCGCAATCAAAGATTGGATAATTTGGTAGCCCGAACCTAACGGATCCGACTCTGGGTGCAAGAACTGAGTAACGCGGCTTTTTTGATACGTTTCCATGACGAAGAACCACAAAATAGGCGCCAACGTTAATATACTCGCGACAAAGCCACCGATTATTTTCCAGCTCATGCCAGCTAAAAATAAAACGAATAAGGCGTAAATGACGGTAAAAACTGCACCGTCTAAATCCGGTTGTAGCGCGATTAACCCAGCAGGAATCATTGTGATGAGTAAGCAGAATGCGATTTTTCTACTATCTGGTCTGCCACCTTCAATATGTAGCATCCACGCGATCATGATTGGAATCGAGAGTTTGATTAGCTCCGAGGGTTGAAAGCGAAAAAAGCCAATATCGAGCCAACGTTGAGAGCCATTAGTGCTATCGCCAAACAAAGCGACAGCAAGTAGCAGCGCAACCGCAATAATGTAGAGATATGGAGCTGAGCGTTGATAGCTAGCGGCGGGAATCGATGACATGACCAATATACAAACCAAGGTCAGTCCGCAGCGTGCTAAATGCTTGAAGAGCATGGCCTCATTAAAGCCACTGGCACTCCAAAGTGTTAGTGTACTCAATAGCATGATCGGAATGATCGCCATCAGCAGTGGCAAATCGACCCTGGGGAAAAAACGCTTATTCATTTTCTACGACCTAATAACGCACCCAGTTCGAGCGCGAAAACAACCAGAACTCGAGAGTTCGAACTATTCCGATGCTAAGAATCCTATTTGGAAATAACAGACACCATGCAAAGGTGTGTATGAGAGGAGCGTCGATGTCGTCTGTTATGGGTAAGCTGCTTGGAAAGCTGTGGAATGGATAAATACACTAGACGCAGGTTTTAAGCCAGTATTTTTATTCCTATTGTGGTGAAAGATGGACGCTTACAAACAAGCAGGGATATATGCTCTCTTTAAGAAGGGAATGTCATTCATCGCAGCAAACAACCGTTCATTCTAAATAACTGCCATTGGTCGCATGCAAAAGCAGTGTGCGATCTTCTCCATTAATCTGAAACCATCAAATCACGTTCAACTAAGGACAGTACATGATGGTTTCTCAATCTCGCTCAGTCAAAGCTCTTAAACTGGCAAGTACGTTTATCGCCGCATTTGCACTCAGCAGCAATCTGGCTCTAGCTAACCCAAGCGAGCGCACACTCAGTCAGTTCAACCAAGCAGCGCAGGGTGATTCTGGTTTGGTTGATACCGTTTACGGCGAACTATCCAAACAACTCGAAGAGCAGGGCGCAACGCCGGTGACCTTGGTGTATTTAGGCAGTGCTGAGACGTTGCAAGGTCGTGAGGCGTTTATGCCTTGGAACAAGATGAAGTTCACCGAGCGCGGTCTTGCCACAATCCAAAAGGGTTTGGATTTAATGGCGAATCAGCCAGTACCACTGCAAGAACAACAACGTTTACAAGGCTTGCCGGAATACCAACTAGCCACCGCCATGGCAGCCACTACGTTTACCTCTTTACCTGACATGTTCAATCACTTTGAGCGTGGCTACGAGCTGTACCTTTCATTGCTCGTTGAGCCGAGTTTTAGTCAGCAACCTTTCGCCGCAACGTCTTGGATTTATCGCTACGCCATTGAAGCAGCACTACGAGCTGAAGATGTTCAACAAGCCAAAACATGGTTAGCGCAAATGGAGCAATTGGGCGACAGCAATCTAGAAACGCAAACTGCGAAAGCGCTGCTAGCCAAGTATTAGGGAGGCGTCATGATCGTTTTTAATCAACTTAGCCGCGATTACGCCCTTGGTAGCCAAACGGTGCGTGCATTGCGAGACGTTTCTGGTGAAGTGTTTTCCGGCGAAATGGTGGCTCTGTGCGGGCCGTCTGGCTCAGGCAAAAGCACCTTACTTAACGTGCTTGGCATGCTGGATACTCAATACCAAGGTCAGGTGACATTTGCAGGCAGCCCATACCCAACTGGGCAAATGCAGGCGGCGAAAATGCGCCGTGAAAAGCTTGGCTTTGTGTTCCAAAAATTTAATCTTGTCCCCGTGATGACAGCGTTGGAGAACGTGGCGTATCCGCTGCATCTCAACGGTTTTTCAAAAGCGGAACAAACCGAGCTCGCCACACAAATGTTAGAACACGTTGGCTTGGGCGAGTTTATTCATCACATGCCCGATAACCTATCAGGCGGTCAGCAACAACGCGTGGCAATTGCGCGCGCCTTAGTGCACAAACCAGCGTTGGTGATTGCTGATGAGCCAACCGCAAGTCTTGATAGCCAAACTGCCAACAAGGTCATCGACATCATGAAAGGACTTGGACACGAGCTTGGCACCACTTTTATCGTCGCTACACACGACCCTCGTATGGCATCTCGTTGTGATCGCACCATTGAATTGGTGGACGGCAAAATCACCCAAACGCACGCAAGTGTGGAGGAGGTTTCATGGGCAAGCTAATTCCAGTTTCGGTTCGCCTTGCTTGGCTGAACCTGCAACGCAATCGCCGCCGCAGTTTGTTATCGATGCTGATCATCGCCATTGCCGTGTTTGCGTTAACCAGTGCGGGTGGTTTTGGTCTGTACACCTACGACAGTTTGAAAGAGTCGACAGCGCGCGACACGGGGCATCTGACGTTAACCACGCCGGGTTACTTTGCCAAAGAAGAAGAGATGCCACTGAGTAACGGTTTAACTCATGCGGACGACATCACCAAGCAATTGATTGGCTTGAATGAAGTGCGAGGCGTGCAGCCACGAGTTGAGTTCAGCGGTTTGATTTCCAACGGCAACAAGTCCTCGATCTTTATCGGTATTGGTGTTAACGAACGAGAATTCGATATGAAAGGACCGTTTTTGGACGTGCGCGACGGGCAAACACTTTCCAACATTCATGCATCGCGTTATGACCCAGCAGAGCCAGAAGTGATGCTTGGCGTTGATTTGGCGAACAACTTAAGCGTGCACGTTGGCGATTGGATTACCTTGCTGGCGACCACTACCGACGGCGCATTGAACGCGTATGACTTCAAAGTTCGTGGCATCTATTCAACAGGCGTACCTGAGCTTGATAAACGCCAGCTGTACGTGCACGTCAACAGCGCGCAATCGCTGCTCGGTTCAGACAAAGTCAGCGCGTTATCTGTCTTTCTGTTCGATACCAGTTTAACTAACCAAGTCGAGCAACAAGTGGCTTCGGTTCTGATTAAGCAAAAGCAGAACTTTGGTGATCAAGATATTGAAATTACGCCTTGGCAAGAACGTGCGTTCTTTTATCTCAAAGTGAAAGATTTGTACGACCGTATCTTCGGCATCATGGGGGCAGTGATGGCGCTGGTAGTCTTTGTTGCGCTGTTCAACACCATGACCATGTCGGTCACCGAGCGCACCCGTGAAATCGGCACCTTGTCGGCTCTTGGTAGCTACCCTCGCGAAATCATTGCTGGGTTCTTGCGCGAAGCAGGGTTACTTGCGGTGATTGGCAGCTTAATCGGCGCTTTGTTTACTGGGTTAGTGACCGTCTTACTGATGGTCGTGGATGTGCAAATGCCGCCACCGCCGGGCCGCACGGAAGGTTACCCACTAACGATTTACTTCTCTTGGGAGTTGGTGGCTGTCGCAGGATTCGCAGTATTGATGATTTGTTTGGTTGCGGCGTTTTTCTCGGCGCGCAAAGGGGTGAACAAGCCAATTACGGAGGCACTGATTTATGTTTAATTTCAAATCACTATTACCAATTGCATTGCTGACGGTTAGCGGCATGGCAAGCATGAATGCCAGTGCGAATGAATCAGCGCTAGATGCACAGCAAGTCGCTAAATTGATTGAAAAAGCGGACAGTTACCGCTTGCACGATGATTCCTCCAAAGTGGTGTCACTGGTGCGCTTATATCAAGACCAAGAGTTAGATAAAACCCGCCTTTACCACGTGTACACGCGTCCAAATCGTGAATCGCTGGTGGTGTTCAAATCAGCAGTCGAAGCTGGGCAAAAGATGCTGATGATGGGCGACAACTACTGGCTGCAAATGCCAAAGAGCCGCCGTCCGATTCGCATTACGCCAATGCAGAAGCTGCTTGGTGAAGCGTCTATCGGCGACATCTCAACCCTGACGTGGAGCCAAGATTATCAAGGTGAATGGAAAGCGACAGAAACTGTTTCGGTGAATGGAGAAAGTGTTGCGGCTTATCACCTTGCTTTAACCGCGAAAACCAAAGGGGCGAGTTATCAGAAGATCGACTTATGGTTGTCTGAGCAAGATGCGTTTCCAATCAAAGCCGATCTTTACTTGCGCTCTGGCAAACTCGCCAAGCAAGCGGAGTACGGACGTGCAAGCGACAACGGTGAAGACTACGTCAGTGAGATGACCTTGCTTGATAGCATTCAGCCGAGCAAAAAGACCGTTATCGAGTATCAAGAAATCGTGCCTTGGCAGCTGGATAACAAGTTCTACAACCCAAGCTATTTGCCTAAAGCCAATACGACTCAGCTTTAGTCTGAGCTTCGTAAATAGAACCATGAAAACGAGCAAGGAAGTCACATGAAATCGCGCCAGCCTAACCTTAACAAAAGCACCAGTTTGTTGATTGCTGCCTCATTGTGTGTGGGCGCGTCAGCCCCTGCTTTTGCCAATGACGAACTGAGTTTTGAGTGGGATTGGGCTGTCAGTTACGAAACTGCAAAGCAGCGTGACAGCGGATTTATGCAGGCGCAGGGCAGTTCTCGTGATTCACTTAATGCACTCTTGGATGTGCAGGTGAACTATCAAAACTTCAGTGGCTTGTTTGCTCTGTACAGCCAAGGTTTGTACCTCAATCAACAAGGAGAGAGTGATTGGTGGAGTGAAGCTGATAACCAATTGCTGATTCGAGAGCTGGCTTGGCTAGGGGAGTGGCAAGTCGGTGATACCACTCTTGATGTGAGCTTAGGTAAGTTGCGCGTGGATTGGGGCGTAGGTTATGGCTACCGACCTTTGGATCTGTTTAAGCCGTATCGACAAAACCCTGTTGGCTTAGTGGCAGAAGAGGGCGCGGGTGTGTTTTCACTTTCACACTACGATATGGCCGGCGAATGGACCGTCATTGCGACCGATTCAAGCTGGGGGCAACAAGACCAAAGTGCACTTGATCAAGCCGCAGAGCAGCAAGGTGTTGGTATTCGTCGTTATGCGCTGGTGGGTGACACCGAGTATCAACTTATTGGTTATTACGATGATGTGCGCCGAGGTTTACTTGGAGCCAGTGTAATTGCGGTGTGGGATGAATCCATCGCAATGCACGGTTCCATGCTGTGGCAAAAGCAAAGTGTCGGCTATCAGTTTCAGCAGGATGATCTTTACCGACCCATTTCGGTTGAGGAGCAGGGCAGCGCATTCCAAGCCTTAGCTGGGGTGAACTGGGCAAACCAAGCCGGACACAACGTGATTGCTGAATATTGGTACGACAGCCGAGCATGGTCGAAAAGCGAATGGCAACAAGCAATAGAGCGTGGCGAATTACTTTCTCAGATCCCTGATCCTAATGTATCTCTACTTGCGACAAGCTATGCCCAAGGGTTTCAGCATGCCAATATCGTTCAGCATAACGTAATGCTGCACTGGAGTTGGGATGTGGAAGCGTGGGCTGCATGGAACGGCAAAGCGGATATCGGCTGGCTAAGTGATGTAACCCCCACGTTGGATGTGATGCTGTCGCCACAAGGTGGCGGTGTGATTGTCACGCAGTGGCTTAATTACCAATGGATTGATACCGGCGATCAAAGTGTAGAAGTGGAAGTTGCCGCACGCTTTTTAACCGGAGACGACCAATCTACTTACGCACAAATCAATGATAAGCATATGATTGTATTTAACATCAAAGGGAAATTCTAAATGTATTCAGCTAAGTTAATGGTAGAAAGTGGATGGCTACGCAGTGTGGTTGTCACGACTTTATTCTGTTTGTTTATCTCGGTAATGACATTGTCTGTTTGGGGTGGTCCTTACTATGTGCATGTATTGGTGAGTTTTGGTTTTGGTTACTCCGCCTTGTTCTTCTCTTGGTTAGTCGACAAGTTGTTTCCTAGCATCCCTCGTAGACTAGAAATTGCTTTGTCACTGACCGCCTGTTTGTTGTTTGGCGTCATTAATGCGCAGTTTTGGCTCGGTGAATACTTCGGCATTTCGGGCATGCTGCCAGTGTTGTTGATGGGCTTGTTATTCAGCGGCATGTGTTACTTTTATTTCCACTCACGAGAGAAAGAAGCGATTGCTCAGCGTGAATTAGAGAGTATCAAGCGTGAAAAGGCAGAGCAGGAACGTGCACTGTTGCTAAGTCAGCTTAAACAGATGCAAAGCCAGATTGAACCGCATTTCCTATTTAATACCTTGGCAAATATCAGCGCGTTGATGTCCCAGGACGTTGATAAGGCCAAGCAGATGTTGGATCAACTTACCGCACTATTACGTGCGACGCTAAAAAGCTCACGTGAAGAGCACACCACGATTGAGAATGAAATTGCCTTAATTGAAGCCTACTTGAGTATTCAGAAGATACGCCTGGATGGACGTCTAAGCTACAAAATTGAAGTAGAAGACGGTTTAGGAACAACAGAACTGCCACCGATGATGTTGCAACCTTTGGTGGAGAATGCCATTGTTCACGGTATTGAGCCAAAGCGAGAAGGCGGCGAACTCAGTTTACTCATCAAGTGCGAACAACAGAACTTGCAGATTGAAGTTAGAGACACAGGTGTTGGTTTGAATCATGTTAGTGGGCACATGGGCTCCGGCGTGGGTTTGAGTAATCTCAAGCAGCGAGTTGAAGCTTTGTTCGCCGGGCAAGGAGAGGCTTCTATCAGTGAGTCTGCTCAGGGTGGCGTATGTGTTCACCTGAGCTGGCCAATGGAATCGTAATCAAGGAAGAAAGGAATGAATACAGGGTTTACTGCCATTATTGCTGATGATGAACCGCTATTGAGGCGTCATCTTGATAAAAGCCTAGCTGAAGTGTGGCCAGAGCTAGAGGTGATAGCCAAAGTCGCGGATGGTGAACAAGCGTTGCAAGCCATTGAGCAAAACCAACCTGACATTGCGTTTCTTGATATTCGTATGCCAGTTTTGGATGGCATGACATTAGCACAAAAGCTCAATCAACTCGCCAATCCACCTTTGATTGTTTTTGTTACCGCGTACGATGATTACGCCATCAAAGCTTTTGAGCAAAATGCTGCCGATTATTTGCTTAAGCCTATCTCTGATGAGCGCCTCCTGACGACGTGTGAAAGAGTGAAAGCACGCCTTGCTAAGCGAACACAAGAGAGCAGCAATGTGCAGATGAGCAGCCTGTTAGAGCAGTTGCAGCAATTATCCGCGCCACAAACGCCGCAGTATTTACAGTGGATTAAAGCGACGCAAGGGGAAGATATTCATCTGATCGCCACGTCTGATGTGTTGTATTTCAAAGCGGAAGAAAAATACGTTTCTGTGTATGCCCAACAAGGACAAGGCAAAGTGCAGGAGTATTTGATTCGTACATCGTTGAAAGAGTTGATAGGGCAGCTTAACCCAGAACAGTTCTGGCAAGTGCACCGTTCAAGCGTGGTGCAAGTGTGCAAAATTAACAAAGTAAACAAAGACTTTGCTGGAAGAATGTTTGTGTATGTTGGAGAAACTAAGCTCCCTGTGAGTCGTGCATCTCAAAGTTTGTTCAAAGGGATGTAATCGCTAGAACTGCTCACTCTTTACACTGTAAACTCGCTGCTCTTAACCTACATTATCAAGGAAGATAAATGAGTTATCGCGTAACCCTGTTAAATGCGACGGGAGAGTTGTCTCCAATCTCTGAGTATTTGCATCAGAAACTTGATGATCTGAGCTCACTACTTTCTAGTTACTTTGATTTAAGTAACATCGATTTAAGTAACCTCGATTTAAGTAACGTCGACCTGACCATTAGCCCGTTTGATCGCAATGACGTACCGCAGACGGGGATTGGTGGCTATTGCTTAAGCGCCCATCGTGTAGAGATTCTTCTTGATACTCAACGTGCAGATATTAAAAACGTGATTGATAAAGAACTAGCTGCGGTGCTAGCGCATGAGTTGCATCACCTGTTCCGTATGCGAGCGGGAGAGAATGGCGTTGCGCTTGGTGATGTGCTGATTATGGAAGGGTTAGCTTGTCATTTCGAACGCAAGGTAAATGGTGGCGTCACTCCGAGCTTGTTTGAGAATATCAAAGATCAAGATTGGCGTCCTTTCTATGCTGAGATGAAAGACAAGCTGACCAGTTTAGATTACAACTTCGATGCTTACTTTCTTGGCAGTGATGAAAGCCGCTGGCCGAAGTACATGGGGTATTGGGTCGGGTACAACCTTGTCGCGGAATATCTGGCTGATTCTCAGGGCTCTGAACTGGATTTGGTTGGAGCAAAAGCCGAGCTTTTCTATCAATAACTCCGGCACAAGCCAAACTAATAGGCTGAGTTGTAAAAACAAAAAGCGCCTAAGTCATAAGACGTTAGGCGCTTTTATCGTTTTATAGTGATGACTTCTCCGAAGAGATGAATGGGCTTATTCGCTGATCGTCACTTTCTCGATAATGATTGGATCGCATGGCACATCATCATGACCAAGCTTAGAAGTTGTTTTCACTTTCGCGATGCGGTTTACGACTTCCATACCTGCGGTCACTTTACCAAATACCGCGTAACCCCAGCCTAGGTTGGTGGTTGCGGTATGGTCTAGGAAATCGTTGTCTTCCAAGTTAATGAAGAACTGTGCCGTTGCAGAGTGCGGTGCATCGGTACGCGCCATTGCGATAGTGCCAACAAGGTTCTTTAGACCACGGTTTGCTTCGTTCGCAATCGGGGCGCGCGTTGGCTTTTCTGCCATGTCTTCGGTGTGACCGCCACCTTGGATCATAAAACCATCGATAACGCGGTGGAAAATGGTGCCGTTGTAGAAGCCATCTTCACAGTATTTTTTGAAGTTCTTTGAGCTAACTGGCGCTCGTTCTAGATTCAATTCAATTTCGATGTCACCGAAATTGGTGGTCATGATAATCATCTGGTTTTGCCCTTATGGGTGCTTAGTTGGCGGCATTATAGCTAAGTCGCTTGAGGATAGCAGAAATAAAAACAGCGACGTTAAGGCGTCGCTGTTTCTACTATTAAGTATGGTTAAGGAAGTTAAACCGTGAAGCGTCCCACCAAGTCGTAAAGCTCGTTGGCTTTGTGATTGAGGTTTTGGCTGCCCGAGCGATTTTGATTGGCAAGGTGCGCCGATTGACTACTTTGCTGAGAAATGACTTCGATGCGTTGTGAAATCTCTTGTCCAACTTGGCTTTGCTCTTCGGTCGCGGTAGCGATCAGCGTGTTCATGTCCATGATATTCGCAATCGCTGCTTGAATATCTTGCAGCGCAACCGATGCAGCACGTGCTTCCTCTACTGTCGCTTCGCCACGTGCTTGGCTAGATTCCATCGCTTTTACTGCGGCATCCGATCCTGCTTTAAGTTGATCGATCATCTTGTGAATGTCACCTGTGCTGTCCTGAGTGCGGCTTGCAAGCTTACGCACTTCATCCGCTACAACTGCGAATCCGCGTCCTTGGTCGCCCGCTCGTGCTGCTTCAATGGCGGCATTTAGCGCAAGCAAGTTGGTTTGTTCAGCAATATCTTGGATGACTTCAAGTGAGGATGAGATGTTCTGCACGTCACTCTCTAGACGTGAAATTACAGTGCTTGCTTCAGACACCTCATTCGCTAGGGCTTCAACGGAGTTAGCGGCGGAGTCCACGATATGCTTCGCTTGTTGTGCGTTGTCATCGGCGTTTTTAGCGGAATCGGCGGCTTGGTTTGCGTTGCCAGAGATCTCGTGAGCGGTAGCCGTCATTTCTGTCATTGCGGTCGCGACTTGTTCCGTTTCCTCACGTTGACCAGAAGCCAACTCATCCACTTGTGAGGCGCGTTGAGACATGTTGTTAGTTTCTGATACTACCTCTTGTCCGACATGGCTGACGCTCTTAATAATTCCTTGCAAGCTTTCAACGAAGATATTGAAGTTATGCGCGAGCTGCTTAAATTCTGGCACGCTAGATTCTTCCATACGCGCGGTTAAGTCGGCGTCACCTTGCGCGAAAGATTGGATTGAGCTGTCAAACTGTTCGATAGGGCGCATAATGCTACGGTTGACGAGTACGGCAAAAATGGCCACGACAACGGCAATAGAGACACAAAACATAGCAATAGCGGCTAAGGTATTGTTTAGCTCATCGTTTGCTGTGTTTTCCATCTCTGTAATGATCGCATCGATGTCATCAGTATAAAAACCTGTGCCAATCATAATATCCCACTTGGGAATGAACATGGAGTAGCTGAGTTTTGGTAATGCTTCGGTTTGCCCTAACTTAGGGAAGTAGTAGGTTGTGAAGTCACCCGTTTTGGCGTTTTTCAACAGGTCTTGGATCAGGTAGTTGCCTTTTTTGTCTTGAAGGTTATAGAAGTTTTCTCCAACCCCTTTGTTGTTTTTTCCGACAACAACACGCACACCTTTTGAGTCGTACGCAAAAATATAACCTGATTGGCCGAACTCTAGCTCTTTGAGCACTGGAATGGCTTCTTGCAATGAGGCATTACGATCCAATAATGGTTTGAGTGCGGAATGAGCCATCTGCACATAGTTTTTCAGTTCCGCTTTCTTCATCGCCATCATCGTCGTGTGCGTATGATTGATTTGTTGTTGGTTGTAGGTACTGGTTTGGAGGTAGGTAAACCACATCATACCCAAAGCAATCGTTAACACGGGAATGATGGAAAGAATATAAAGTCGCTTTCTTATCGTTAGATTCATAGGTACTTCCTTACGTCTCGGCGCAGCGTTACAAACTGGTAAACTTCAATAGCTTTACCAAATAAAAGTGTTAATAATTATTTTTGTACTGATTGCAGATTAACCGAGTTGGCGGGTGAGAAGTACAGGAAGTTGGTGATCGTGGACGAGAGAGACTCACATTTTTAAGCAGGATCACAATTAGCGAGAGCATTGGCCCGAGTTGCAGCGGGAGCTACCAGTAAGCCAGTATGAGACACGATACCTATTGTTGGCAAAGCGCAGGTAAAGCCAGTCGGCAATTGGTTTGAGTAATGGCCAACGTAGTGGTGCATATAGCCAACCTCGTCCTACCAACTGCCATGCTCGGTGAGTCACATCAAGACCAAGTATCAGTTCATTGTTGTCATTCAGCGCATGCAAAATAGTATTGGCTTTTTGCGCGTCTATCTGTGGGTAATCAGAAAATTCATCGCTGTAGATATCGACGATTTTTATCGTTTGTTTTACATCTCGTCGCTTAAGTGCGTGCATTTCTTTGGCGCACAGTGGGCAAGTTCCGTCATAAAATATGGTGAGTTTTGTCATTGCGATCGTCTTATTATTTGATTTGGCTTACTGAGTTCTACGTGGCGATTTTTCTTTTGGTTCATTATGTTGCAGGTAGTGGTTCCAATTCGCGCGTATGTTCTCGTAGTTGTATTGGCAAAAGTCTTTGCGATCTCGTAGGTAGTCTTTTTCAACTTCATCGAGAAGCGACTTGTACTGTTCCGGATCACTGCCGTACACCAAACATAAGGTAGAGAAGTAGCGTTGCAAATCAAAACTGTGCTCATCAATGTACTCACCGAAGTCGTAGTAGTCCGGTCTGTCATCGGACTCAAATGCGAACATGTCGGCGGCGCTAATGGCCATCTCTGCGCCATCTTCTAGGAAGTCAATCATTAAGATCGTGGCAAAATTATCGACGGCATCTTCTTCTTTTCCGAGAACAGGGATGTTTTGATCTTCGATGTAAGCATGCCCGGCTTCATGAAGCAAGGTGTGTAATAACGTATCTAACGCCCCTGTTTTTGGGGATTTTCCAAGGCGTTCTTCATACTGGTTATTGGAGAAGTAATTGAGTGATTCCAAATAAAAAGTGTAAGGAATGTGTATCGTGTGCGTATCGGGATCGTACATTGGGCCATCTTCTCCGCCGTAAACCAGTGTGAGTGGTTTGCGAAATGGAAAGTGGATCTGAGATAGCTCAAGAAAAATTGGGCTTACATCGCTGTTTTGGATAGATTGCAGGGCGATTTTTTCATGGGTTGTTTCCACGGGAGAATATTCAATACGGATATTTTCCGCTGCAGTGGCAGATGAGATGGCACAGAGTAATAGCACAGGGAAAAGCAAATGAATTTTCATGTAGGGCTCTTGTTATTTTAATAACTTACATAAAAATTATACATGTTTTTGTGTGATGCATAATTGGGATTGTTTTTATCACCCAGAACCGGGTAGTTAGCCTCGAAAGACTACCATGACAACACCGTACATTTTGGTTGCTGGACCCTCAAGAAAGCCTATCAAAACACGTTTTACTCAGGAGACGATAGATAAGTGATTGGCTTTTAAGGTTTATTTCTTGGTGAGGCTAAGCTGAATTCGCTTCGCTCTTTTGTCTGTAAAAATGCTATTCAGCAGTTAATCATTATGGAAAGAAACCATGGGGTTGGTGAATGTCACTGAATTGAAGAAAATTATCAGCAATATGTTATAATCCGGCTCCGTTGTGACGAAAACGTTTGTTGCAGCTTGAGAGTTTCCTTGGATTCGGCTCGTTTACACACCATGAGCCAGAGTTAAAAAACTACGACAGGAACAAGCAAACCCAATTGTTTTGAACGCGATCTCGGCGTTTAGAGGTTACAACGGGAAGGAACTTTGTTTGATAGTAATTGACACATTCTGTTTAAGTAAGGGAGCCCAATGTGGTTCAGAAAGTGTCACCCAGAATTTACTCACAACACTATACCCCAAGCAGTAACGCACAGGTATTGCGAGGGGGCATTTGAAGGAGCTATATCGGCTCCTTTCACATTTAAGGGCTGGCTAACAGCGGAAAACTGACACATCGCTAAAGGAGCGTCCCTTAAACTAGCCTAAGGCGCATCTACACCAACTTTTGAGTATTTTCGAAACAGTAAAGCGAGAACATTTGCTATTGAATGAAGGTTAAATTAACACTCGATCATTACGGAGGATGAAGAGAACAATAATAAGAGGCGATATGAATCATTTAATATCTGTAGGTGCACTGGAGTCCTTCTTGGTCGCAATCAGTGTGCTTTTCCTGGGGCATTTTATTAATGCTAAGCTACCGATTTTAAAGAAGTTCAACATACCTGAGCCGATTGTAGGTGGCCTTATTGTGGCCTGCATGATTACTGCTCTTCATTTCAACGGCATCGACTTGGAGTTCGATTTGCCGTTACAAAATACGTTTATGTTAATGTTTTTTGCGACGGTTGGTTTGGCCGCAAATTACACTCAGTTGATGAAAGGAGGTGCGAAGGTTTTTATCTTCTTAGCTGTCGCATCGTTTTACATCATCATACAAAACGGCGTTGGCGTTTCACTCGCGGCGGCGCTCGGTTTAGATCCTTTGATGGGGTTAATTGCTGGCTCGATTACTCTGTCTGGTGGCCATGGTACAGGTGCAGCGTGGTCACAAACCTTCCAAGACGTGTATGGATTGGATAACGTTTTGGAAATTGCGATGGCATCAGCCACTTTTGGTTTGATCATCGGCGGTATCATTGGTAGCCCAGTGGCACAGCGCCTCGTAGAAAAAAACAGCATTGAATCGGAGTATGGTCGTGGTGGTCGAGATGCCAAAACTCACGAAAAATTCCCTGAGTTGGTGACCTACAACGAATACGAAGAAGATAAAGTAACGGCGAAAAAAGTGGTGGAGAAACTCTTCTTCCTACTGATCTGTGTTACAGGGGCCAAGTATGTCGAGCAATGGGTCAGCACGTATGAAATCTCATGGTTGATGATTCCAGACTTTGTATATGCGCTGTTCATTGGTGTGATCATCACGAACTTCTTAGAGGTGACCAAGCTTCGTAAGTTAGATGCAGAAACCGTCGATATGCTCGGTACTGTTTCTTTGTCATTGTTCTTGGCGATGGCATTAATGAGTTTGAAGTTATGGAATATCTTTGACTTAGCGATTCCATTTTTGGTCATTTTGGCTGTGCAGTCTGTGGTCTTAGCTATCTTCACTTACTACGTCACGTTCAAAGTGATGGGACGCAATTACGACGCTGCGGTTATTGCGGGTGGTCACTGTGGTTTTGGCTTGGGGGCAACCCCAACAGCCGTGATGAACATGGGCTCTATCGTTAACCGATTTGGCCCGTCGCCGCAGGCATTTATGGTGGTGCCAATTGTGGGGGCTTTCTTTATCGACATCGTTAACTTAATCATTTTACAAGGTTACATTTCATTCCTTGGTTAAATTTAAGTTCATGATCTCCTGAGGTCGAAATAAAAACGGTCACAACACAGGTTGTGACCGTTTTTTTATGGCTCGATTTTGGCCGTTTATCGAACGACGGATTATTGAATGGTTCGGCTGAACTTGAGACTAGCTGTCCAACCAAGAACGCCGACGAAAGCGTAAATGCCAACGTTTAACCAACCCGCTTGAGGAATT
This sequence comes from Vibrio sp. E14, assembly GCF_020515785.1. Lineage (NCBI taxonomy): Bacteria > Pseudomonadati > Pseudomonadota > Gammaproteobacteria > Vibrionales > Vibrionaceae > Vibrio > Vibrio sp. E14. The sequence goes on along the minus strand of NZ_JAHPJI010000003.1, from coordinate 111,340 downwards.
GCATTAAATGGGCTTGGTGCAACAATGGCGTGCAGTGGAAGGTAAAGCACTTCGGAGAAGAACTGATCTAGGCCGTAATAGCCAAATAGTGCGATTGGCATCCAGCGCAGCGCATAAATGGCGATAAACAAAATGACCAGTGGTGAGTTCACTTTCTGAGAAATAGCCATTGCGGTTAATGCCAGCGGTAACAGTAGAATACCGGCGAACAACATTCTGATTAAAAACTCTCCCCAATGCAGCAGCACGTAACCTAACGAGGCTTGGCGGTACAATAAAGCCAATTGGTGATCGGTAGAGATGTTCAGCAACCACAACATCAAATCTGCTGCGAGCACAAGCGCCGAGCAAACGAGCGGAATCACCAATAAGCCAAACCCTAGCTTCACTAAGTGAGTTTTTATGTCGCTGACCGGCATACTACGCCAAAACATAATACTGCCCTCCGCGCGTTCTTTGCGCAGTGTTCTCGGGAAGTATTGAACGGCTAATAAGATAGACAGCAGTCCCGCCCCGCCGGTGATCAACATGTTTACATCGTCACCAAGCTCTTTGTGAATGTCACTGACATCGCCACCAAAGCTCATTTGGAAAAACATATTGTGTTGTAGAGTGTCGTTGCTCATTAAACTGACAAAGAGAATAAGTCCACATGCCAACACAAACAGTGGAATACGTAAAACAAGAGGGTTTTCCAACCACTCTTTTTGCAACATCGCGACAACTGAACGCATTACGCTGCCTCCTTCTGCAATGCTAAAAATAGATCCGCTAACTTCACCCCATGGATGGCCCCCATTGTTTCTGCTTGTTGGGCATACTGGGCAGTGAGTAACCATTTCGTTGAACCGAGTCCTTTTTGTGACGACAGTGGGTTCATCGCTTCAATTTGTGTGCGGTGCTCTTCGTTGGCTTCAAGAATGAAATAGTCTTCACTGATAGTGTCCATCGAGGTTTGCAGAACGGGGCGACCATGCTTAAGAATCAGAACATCTGTCAGCAAGTGCTCAATCTCTGATACTTCATGACTGGCGATGAGCAACACGCGCTCGCCGTCGTGAAACCATTCCAATAAGTGACGATAAAACGTATCACGATACACGAGATCTAACCCGAGTGTCGGTTCATCCAATATGAGGATTTGGGTGTTAGTCGCGATTACAATCGCGAGGTGCAATTGCACCTTCATCCCTTTGGATAAAGATTTGATGCGCGCACGAGGTTTGATGTCCGTTTGACGAAGCAGCGTATCTGCTTGAGCGCGATTGAACCCTGGATGCACGCCTTCGGTATAGTTAAGCAGTTGAGCGACAGTCATCCAATCTGGCAGAACGTTCACATCCGAGATGTAGGATAAGCTCTGCATTATTTTGTCGCGTTGCATAATGGGTTCAAATCCGTTGATACGAACAGTGCCTTGATATTCATGTGCGCCGAGTAGGGCATTAATAAGCGTTGATTTACCTGCGCCATTATGGCCGAGTAAGCCAAGTACTTGTCCTGCATGTAGGTCGAAACTCACTTCATGCAGTGCTTCTCCTTGTTGCTGATATTGCTTGGAGACGTTGTTTACACTGACTAATGCGCTCATTGGTCACCTTTCAAATGTGGTTTTAGTTGTTGAATGAATTCGTCGAGTGACATATCCAGACGCTGTATTGTGTCGGCTATCTGCGGAATTTGTTGTTGAAGAAAACGTGCCTTCTCGTCTGCGAGCAATTTTAGTTTTGCCCCTGAAGCGACAAACATACCTTGACCGCGTTTTTTCTCTACTAACCCCTCATCAACAAGCAATTGATAGCCTTTCATGACGGTGAGGTGGTTAATTTTCATATCCGCAGAGATGCTACGAACTGAGGGTAGAGCATCGCCTTCTTGCCAGATACCTTGCAGTATTTGTTGAGTGATCTGGTCAGCCAACTGTCGAAAAATCGGTTGGCGATCATGCCAATTGGTCATGAGTGAATCTCTTGGCTGAAATGGTGTTATATATAGGTATAACACCTAGTGTGCCGGAGAGAAAGTAATAATTTAAAATTAAGCGTATGTTCCAGCCTTCGCTTTCCCTAAATATCTACCTATGTGATAGCTATTTTGAAGACTTTAGTGTGAACATAAATTAGACACTTCTCATAAGTTGAGAAGTGTTATTTTTCTAATCCAATCAAGGTATTTACCACCAGCTTGGTATTGGTATTCTCATATAATGATAATCAGTGGGATTTTTGGAACATCCATTTCTTACTTGATGAGAATTTTTGGCAAATACACCCTAGAAAACAAAAGGTTCGAGAGGCAATCTGATTGACTTAGGCACCTATCTCACGTTGAGCGCTTGCTCAATGAATGAGAAAGAGGAGAGTAAAGAGGTCTCATGAATCAGGTAATATCTATCGGCCCACAAGAGTCGTTTCTCGTCGCAATTTGCGTGTTATTTTTAGGGCAGTTCATTAACACCAAATTACCAACCTTAAAGAAATTCAATATCCCAGAGCCAATTGTTGGTGGTCTAGTTGTGGCTTGCGTGATCACGACGATGCACTTAAATGGTGTGGATGTATCATTTGATTTGCCACTGCAAAACACCTTTATGTTGATGTTTTTTGTGACGGTTGGCTTAGCCGCGAATTACACCCAACTGATTAAAGGCGGTGCGAAGGTTTTCATCTTCCTTGTTGTGGCATCGGTCTACATTCTTATCCAAAATGCGGTCGGCGTATCCTTAGCAACCGCATTGGGGTTAGATCCACTCATGGGGTTGATCGCCGGCTCTATTACGCTTTCTGGCGGACATGGAACTGGTGCGGCGTGGTCGCAAACTTTTCAAGAAATGTATGGTTTGCACAATGTCCTAGAAGTGGCGATGGCTTCTGCTACGTTTGGCTTGGTCATGGGCGGGATTATTGGCAGCCCTGTCGCGCAAAAGTTACTCAACAAGCACAACTTAGAATCGGAATACGGACGCACCAACCAAAGCCATCAGAGTTTCCCTGAGTTGGTGACCTATAACGAACATGAAGAAGATCGTGTCACGGCGAAAAGAGTTGTAGAAAGCTTATCCATTATTTTGCTTTGCGTGACAGGCGCGAGCTATCTGGAGAGTTGGGTGAGCAGTTTTGGCATCAAGTGGTTGATGATCCCAGATTTTGTTTATGCGCTGTTTATTGGTGTTGTCATCACCAACATCATGGAAGTGACCAAGGTGCGCAAGGTTGATTTAGAAACCGTTGATATTCTTGGTACGGTTTCGCTATCGCTGTTCCTTGCCATGGCTCTGATGAGCTTGAAATTGTGGAATATCTTTGATCTTGCGATCCCATTCCTTATTATTCTTGCTATTCAGTCTGCCGTACTCGCGGTGTTCACTTATTACGTAACATTCCGCATGATGGGCAGTAATTACGATGCCGCGGTGATCGCCAGTGGACATTGTGGTTTCGGTTTAGGTGCCACACCGACTGCGGTCATGAATATGGGCTCTATCGTGAGTCGTTATGGTCCATCACCACAAGCATTTATGGTAGTACCAATTGTCGGTGCATTCTTCATCGACATTGTGAACTTAGTGATTTTGCAAGGCTGCATTGCTTTTATTAAATAGCCCCCGCTTCTTTCAACTTAACATAACAAAGCCAGTCCCTTGAGATTGGCTTTGTTATTTGTCACACGAAATCTTGTTTCTCTGACTTCAAGCCGTGAAATCAATACGTTACTATGATGACATAGTGTTCAGTTTTACAGCAGCATGAGGTACCCACATGTCTGAAAAAATATCGACGTCGGCATTAGCGAAAATGCGTAAGGTTGAAGCCAAGCTGTTGTTTGCCGATCTCAAACGTGCTGGCTACATTGTTCGCCAAGACGAAAAATGGATTATGACGGAAGAAGGCGCCAAGTTTGGCGGCGAGTATGTGGATCACCCTAAATTTGGCCAGTTCATCGTCTGGCCGACCAATTTACATATTGAGCTGACTTCCAGCTCAGGGAAAACATTAAGCGCCACGCAGCTGGGTGAAAAGCTGAAACTGAATGCGAAGCGCATGAACCAACTGTTGAGTGAGTTGGGGTGGATCGCCAAATCTGAAGAAGGTTGGAGTGTCACTGAAGCTGGTATACGCGCTGGTGGCCAGCAAAGAACCGATAAAGAGATACAAAATACCTTTGTCGTATGGCACGATGTGGTGCTGCGTAATAAGCGTCTTAAGCAGTCTGTCATTGAATTTTTAGGGCAAGATGCGGAGTCACACTCCACGGATAAATCGTACTCAAGCTTTCGCCAAAAGTTTGAAGCCAAACACCGAACATTAGATGGGCATTACGTGCGCTCTAAGGGGGAGTTGCTCATCGACAACTGGCTGTACTTGGCTGGTGTGGTGCACGCTTATGAACGTCAGCTGCCGATTGACCAAGATGTCACCAGTGATTTTTATTTGCCAGGCGGTAAAGTCTATTTACAGTTTTGGGGAAGTGATACTGGGGAGATGGCTGAGGCTGACCGTGAAACCATTCGTACTGTTTATGAGCAGCATCATTTTAACCTTATCGAAGTCGAACCGAGTGAACTAGACAAGTTAGATGAAGTGCTGCCTAAGCGTCTTCGTCAGTTTGGTATTAAAGCTTATTAACGACTTAAGCCCGCTGTTCAGATAAGAAAAAACCCGTGATTGATCACGGGTTTCGTATTTTTAGCGTGCATCTAGGCTGTCATCCTATGGATTAAAAACCTTTGATGTTTTCCGCTTCTAGCTCCGAGAAGTACTTCACTGTCTTCACTTTCAGTTCTTGTTGAGCTGGCTCGTCACATACAATCACTGCTTTAGGGTGAAGTTGAAGTGCAGAAACCGTCCATAGGTGGTTTACACAACCTTCTACTGCTGCTTCAAGTGCTTGAGCTTTGTTATGACCTGTTACCAGAATCATCACTTCTTCTGCGTCTAGCAGTGTACCCACACCGATAGTCAGTGCGTATTTAGGCACTTGGTTGATATCGCCGTCAAAGAAGCGAGAGTTCGCAATGCGAGTGTCTTCAGTCAGTGTCTTGATACGAGTACGAGAAGACAGAGATGACGCTGGCTCGTTGAACGCGATGTGACCGTCGTTACCCACGCCGCCCATGAACAGGTTGATCTTGCCGTAAGACTTAATTTTGTCTTCGTAACGCTTACATTCTGCGTCGTGATCGTCAGTGTTACCGTTCAGTAGGTTGATGTTTTCTTCTTGGATATCAATGTGATTAAAGAAGTTGTTGTACATGAACGAGCGGTAAGACTCTGGGTGATCTGCAGGGATGCCAATGTACTCATCCATGTTGAAAGTCACGACGTTTTTGAAGCTCACTTCGCCGGCTTGGTAAAGCTCGATTAGGGCTTTGTAGGTTGCTAGAGGAGTGCCACCAGTTGGTAGACCCAGAACGAATGGACGCTCAGCAGTAGGTTTAAAGTCGTTGATACGCTTAGCGATATGCGCAGCTGCCCACTTACCTACTTGTGCTGCTCGAGTTAACGGGATAAGTCTCATTTTGTGCCCCTAGTTATTGGAATTTACGATGTACCGAAACATTAATTCGCATTATAAAATAAGTAATGAAGAACTGCTATTGTTTTAGGTCAAAATTTTGCTTTTTCTTTAACCAGTGTTGATTTTATCGACTGTTTTTATATCTAAATGCTTTTATAAGCCGATTTTTTACAAAGAAATTGCATTATGAAACTGACGAATTGATAGATAAAATTTATGATCTAAATTAAGTTCTGTCTTCGCACTTAACCTTGTTTTTTAACAACCTACAGAGTGTGAAATCGCACACGAACTTCAAATATTATGGGATGGACATGGCACGACGCTCATTCCTTAACCATAATTGAAATGTGTAAACCAGTGAGGAATTCGGTATGAAAAATGAGTTAGATCCGAGCAAAGTACTACAGGCTTACGAATGTGTGATGAACAACGGTACACCAACCGAATTTGGCAAAATGTATGAAGGTGTAGAAGCGTTTTCCGATTACGACGGGTACAACGTTTTCTTACGAGGGAATGGTGTTGAGCTAAAGGTTGGCTTCCACAATACCTATCAATTGGAGTACGACCAAGAGCACTTGAAAGAGAGCTTTTTGAAAAAGATCGCGATGCTTGCAAAGTAGACTGGCAGCACTAAATACTAAAAAAGCCCTTGGGAGAACGCGCCCTTGGGCTTTAGGAGAAGAAATGAGCTTGTTTTGCTCGCTCAGTCAAACCAAACGAGCTTTCGCCTATTACCTACTGCTAGAAAAAGGCGAGAATTAGTTTATTTGGTTATTAATCGTCTTCGACCAAACTCTCTTCAATGTAATCTTCTGTCGCGTCAGGCTTATTACGACCATTTAGCGTGTGGAAGCGCTTGCGACCACGAGCAAGTTGGGTGTACTTTAGCCACGTACGCTCAAGTTTTGTTTTTGCTTTGCCTGGGTTTTCTAGCACCTTGATGAAGTGTTTCTCTTCGCTATTTTCAGGTGTTAATTCGCCTGACTCTAAGCCAAGCATAGTATCCCCATAAATTGTTAGGATTTCCTCTTCCGAGAGAGTAAAATCGCCAGACTTTGCAAAGCCGCGTGGGAATTTTACGTTGTCGTAAAAACGTTTTTTGCCATGACGGAATTCAGTGTCAGACATGTCAACAGCCTCTGTAACCGTTATTGATGAATGTAGTGAACTACGGCGAAAATTAGGCGTAAAGCTAACAAAAGAAAAACAAAACTTTTTTGTCGTCATGATTTTAATTAGTTGTTAATCTGGTTTTATATTAACCAGGAGATGGTTTATGGATGTAAAAGTCTTTCGAACATTTTTAGAGCTGGCAAGGGTTCGTCACTTCGGGCGCGCCGCTGAGAATCTTTATATTACCCAAGCTGCAGTGAGCGCACGTATCAAACAATTGGAAAGTTACTTCGATACGCAATTGTTTATTCGTGATCGAAATAACATAAAGTTGACCTCTGCAGGTGAGCGCTTAATCAGTTATGCAGAGGTGATGGTCACCACATTGCAACAAGCGAAGCTAGAGTTATCACTTGAAGATGGCAAAGCGCTGCAATTAACGTTAGGTGGTACGCCAAATATTTGGGACGCCTACTTGCAAAACTGTTTAAGTGTCGTCACAGATTCATTTGGTGGTTATGGTTTTATGGCAGAAGTGATGGGGCGGGAAATGCTCAGTCGCAGCTTGCTAGAGCGCACGTTAGATATGGCATTTGCGTTCGACCAAATCAAAGCTGATGAGCTTAACTGCAAAAAAGTGGCCGATGTTGTTCTCGTTTTGGTATCGACTGAGAAAGACTCTTTAGACACCGTTTTTGAAAACAAATACGTGTATGTGGATTGGGGAACGCGCTTCTCCTCAGAGCATTCTGAGCGTCACCCTAAGATCCCGGCTCCGTATCTACGCACGTCAACAGCGCGTATAGCATTGGACTTTATTTTGGAGAAGGGCGGTGCCGCTTACTTACCCATCTCTCTGGTAGAGCCCTTTATCGCCAATGGGCAGCTTCACAAGGTGTCTGGCGTAGAAGATTGGTGTCGCCCTATCTATTTGAGCTATCGTAAAGCTAGCTCGTCTGTAGACGCGATTAAGCAAGTGGAAGAAATTGTCAAAGAGATTGATCCACTGACGGCTTACAGTTTTCAGCAAATTGGTTCCGGCACTTCCGACGAATAGCGTTGAGTGAAAAGTCAGAGAAATTAAAAAGCCGCCTTGGAAAATCCAGGCGGCTTTCTTTTTATCTCGATGAATCGATAGTTATGGCAAGTCAAATAGCAGGGCGGTTGTGCTCTCGTTCGATGTATTGCGTAAAACAACCTTACTTTGCTGTTCGACCTTCGCGCCGTCGCCCGCCGTCAAGGTGGTATTGTCGATGCTAAGGCTTCCCGTTACTTGGTGAACGAATAAGTTTCTACCCGATTCTATCTCAAAGTTAAGTTCGCTATTTGGTTCAAGAATTAACTGATGTAATGTGGCATCTTGCTTAATAAGTAGCGTACCGTTTTCTCCTGTTGGAGTCGCGATAGTTGTTAGTCCAGGCGTGCGACCAAAGTCTTTTTGCTGATAACCTGGCTTGGTTCCAAATGTATTTGGCTGAATCCAAATTTGTAGAAAGCGCAGCGTGTCGCGGTTCGACGCATTGTACTCACTGTGGTAAATCCCTTTCCCTGCCGACATGAGTTGGAATTCCCCGGCAGGTAATGTTTTCACGTTACCTTCGCTGTCTTTGTGCGCGATAACACCTTCCAGCACATAGCTGATGATCTCCATATCACGATGGCCATGTGTATCAAAACCTGCGCCAGGTTGGACTACATCGTCATTAATGACTCTCAGCTCAGAAAAGCCCATATGTTGAGGATCGTAATAGCTACCGAAAGAAAACGTATGTTTGCTATCAAGCCAGCCAAAGTTTGCTCGACCTCGGTCTGCTGCATGTCTTACCGTAATCATGGGGCCTCCTTAAGAGAGCTTTTTATTCAAGAAGTTATCTAGCGCGGCCTTACCTGCGCCAGAAAACGCCAGTGAAACACTTGCTGCCAGTAAAGCTAAGCCAAACTCGTAACCGTTGTTTGCCATGAACAAACCGTTTTCAAAGTGGACGGAGAATATCGCTACCACCATCGTGAACGCTAAAGCAACGGCGGCTGGGCGAGTTAGCAGACCAAGTAAAATGAACAAGCCGCCAAAGAACTCTGCGCTGCCCGCAAGGAATGCCATGAGCACGCCAGGACCTAAACCGATAGATGCCATCCACTGACCTGTGCCTTCTAGCCCGTAGCCACCAAACCAGCCAAACAGCTTTTGTGCGCCGTGCGCCATAAAGATAATGCCGATTGGAACGCGAAGTGATAGTGCGCTGTAACCTGCGTTTGATGTGGTAATTTTCTGTAATAGTGCTTTCATGATTCTGTCCTCTGACTCTTTTCAATGAGTGGGAAGCGTGTGCTCCCGTGCTGTTGAGAACAGTTTAGGTGGCGGTGAGAATAAAAATAACGGGAGTATTTTGATAAACTCGTTCTAAAAAATTGAATAACAGCTTTTTGTTATTTTTAATCAGTTGCTTGAGTGTTTTTTATGAGTTTTTTATGCCAGTTTTGTCGTGTTTTAAATCAGGCTCCATCATTATTTTCGATAAACATTTTTGCTGTTAAACAAAAAAAGAGCACAGGTTGCTGTGCTCTATTGCTTTCGCTATTAACAAGGGAGAAAGGTGTGTTAAAGAAAACCGTCAGAGGTTCATTAAGCTCTCTAGTGACTCCTCTACATTGTTGTAGTGATAGGTTCGAATATTACGTCCATCCGTGGCATTAATTTGAATTTCTGAGATCTCGTTATCTGAGTCTCGTTCGATAATTCCAATTGAATGATCTACGGATTTACTGGTAATAACCTTTTGGTTTCTTAGTACAATTACGCAAGTGTGTAAGTCCATGCCAATTCCCTTTAGCCGACGTTGTTGTGATGTTCTGAATCTAACTTTAGTGTACAAAAGCGCTAATGCCAATAAATCTCAATATTGAGTTCCGAAAATGGCTAATTGTAGGCGCTTAAGCAAGCTACAATAACATTATATTGAACGATGCCTATGAACAATAAATGACAAAAGGCATGAGCAAGGAAAGCACTATGTTTATTCACCCCCATACCTCACTGACTTTCGAGCAGTGTCATAAGGCGCGAGTCGCGCGAGACAGCCGCTTTGATGGGCGATTTTATGTGGCAGTGAAAACAACGGGGATATTTTGTCGCCCAATTTGTCCGGCTAATTTACCTAAAGAAGAAAATGTAGAGTACTTCACCGATAAAGCGCAAGCTCTCCAAGCGGGGTACCGTCCTTGTTTGCGCTGTCGACCTGATAGCGCGCCGGGTTCCTGGGCATGGAAAGGCGTAGAAACGACCTTTCAACGAGCGATTTCGTTAATTGATCGAGGGGAGTTGCATCACCACTCGGTGTCTGAGCTAGCAGGGCGTGTTGGGATTTCGGATCGCTACTTACGTATGTTGTTTGAGCAGTATCTAGGCATGTCACCCAAGCAGTATGCGCAATATCAACAATTAATGTTCGCCAAACAGTTACTTCATTCCAGTTCTATGTCGGTCACGGAAGTAGGCTTCGCCGCCGGTTTTAATAGTACACGCCGCTTTAACGATGCTTTCCAAAAGTTTCTCAAATTGACGCCTTCTCAAGTCCGTCGCAAAGAGTTTGACGGTATGGGTAGCAATCGAATTGCCTTGCCTTATCGAGGTGAATTGAATTGGCAGCACATGTTGAACTTCTACCGTTTACGAGCGATTGAGGGGGTTGAGCTGGTGAGTGATGAGAGTTATCAGCGCAACGTTTGTCTGGATACCAGTAAAGCATGGTTTAAAGCGACCAAAGGTGAAGGGTACCTAGAGCTAGCGTTTGAAATTGAAGATGTAACGAAGCTGCAAAACTTGGTGTCTGACATTCGTCGTATGTTCGATCTTGACGCCGATATTTGTACTGTCGAGCAGCATTTGGATTATGTTGCACCGGGGCTTGTGTCGAGTAAAGGTATTCGGATTCCTGGTGTATGGAATGCATGGGAGGCTGGAGTTCGAGCGATTTTAGGCCAACAAGTGTCGGTTAAAGCGGCGATTGGTCAACTTAACTTATTGGTGACCACACTTAGTGGAGAGTCAGAAAAACGCTTTTTCCCGACACCAGATGCGATAGCGAATACCGACGTGAGCTTTTTGCGCATGCCGCAAAGCCGTAAAGAGACGCTAGTGCGCTTCGCCCAGTTCATGCAGGACAACTCAGAAGCCGACCCCCAGCAGTGGCTAGCTTTGAAAGGCATTGGACCTTGGACAGTCAGTTATGCTCAACTGCGAGGGCAATCTCAACCCGATTGCTTTTTAGATAAAGACTTAGTGGTGAAAAAGGCGATGCAACGTTACCCATCACTGAATATGCACACTGCGGCCCCCTGGGGAAGCTACGCGACGTTTCACTTATGGAATCAATCATGAAAACATTTTATACCGAAATGCCGAGCCCATTAGGAACGGTGACCATCCAATCTAACACTGAGGGCTTGCTTGGCATTTGGTTTGAAACATGCACCACTAAGCCGAGTGAACTGGGAGCGCGAGACGATCAACACCCGATTTTGCGCCAAGCTGTTACCCAGTTGAATGAATATTTTTCTGGCCTACGTAATGAATTTGAGCTGCCTTTGGCGGCTACAGGCACGGATTTTCAAAATCAAGTTTGGCAGGCACTAACGACCATTCCATACGGCGAGACGTGGAGCTATCAAGATCTCGCCAACGCGATTGGCAACCCTAAAGCTGTGCGCGCTGTTGGGTTGGCAAACGGAAAAAATCCTATTTCTATCGTGGTGCCTTGTCATCGCGTTATTGGCAAAAGCGGTAAATTGACAGGGTATGCTGGTGGAGTAGAGCGCAAGCAACGTTTACTTGCGTTGGAGCAAGGTACACCACTTTAAGTGAGGCGATTCTCATATTGTGATTAAGCGTGCTACACAGGGGAAACGATAGTGTAGAGTTTCATATTCGTTATACGAATAGAAAAAGGATAATAAGGACATGCCTTTTAAAACGGATTTTGATGCATTCATGAGTGAGTGTTGGCAGCATCACGAAGCACAGCCCGAACAAACTTATGCTCAATTGGAAACGGCTCTGAGTGAGGTGGAAAACGTTAGCCACATCGAGCGAATATTCGCATTGATGCTGCACACCGCGATTGGGCACCTCCAGCGTCCAGAACCGTTTCTTGCTTGTTTAGAGCGCTTTGATGAACGCAAGGTTGCCGAGAGTTCGGCATTGCAACGCAGTATTGCCGTTGCGCGCTACTTCGTAGATGGCACTGACAATATGGAATTATTGGAAGAGCAAGACCAACGCCGAGTTTACGCTCTGATTTCGAATGAACTTTCTGCGCTTGCTCAGCTTGAACTGGCGAGCCAATGGTTGGAGAAAGCCGCGCTAGGTATGACACCACAAGATGCTGAAGGGCCGCTAGCGCGCTCTATCGCAATCACAGCAAACAACTTGGCGTGCCAGTATGAAGCGCTGGCTGAGCGCACGGATGTGGAAAAATCGAGGATGCTAGAAGCGGCGAAGCTCGCGTTGGATTACTGGAAAGTGGCGGGTGGTTGGATGCAAGAAGAACGTGCTGAGTATCGCTTAGCGATGAGTTTACTCAAAGCGGGTGAAGCCGGACAAGCCAAGCAGCATGCCGAGCGCTGCGAAGCCATTTGTCAGCAAAATGGTGGTGACGCGTTTGAGCTGTTCCATGCACATGATTTGCTGATGCAAGTGCACTTCCATCTTAGCCAGAAATATAAAGCTCAAGTGGATGTGGGGATGCAGCAATACTGCACAACGAGTTCGTTGACATGATCTCAACGTTGAATAAAAAAGCCCCGAGCGAATGGCTCGGGGCTCATATTTTGTAAGTTCACTCATTACACGATGTTGATTAAGCTATTTGCGCTTTTGCCTGGTATCGTCCTGGTTTATGGTTCATCGCCAAAATCAAGTTTGTCGCCACAGCACCTAGGACGGATAGAGCGATAAGGTGCACATCCACAATGAACAGCGACATCACTACGATGGCACAATCGAGCGCCATCTGAACTTTACCAGCTCGAATCCCCAAACGTTCCTGAAGGTACAACGCTAGAATGTTAAAACCGCCTAAACTCATCTTGTGACGGAAAATCACCAACATACCTATTCCAATTAACCCACCACCTAGAAGTGCTGCATAGAAAGGTTCGATTCGTGAAATTTCAATCACATGGTGCAGATGATCGACCGCAAAAGAAACAATCGAGACTGCAATGAAAGTATTAATGGTGAAGCGCCATCCCATGCGCATTACAGACAAAATGTAAAAAGGGAGGTTGAGAGCGAAAAATATCTGACCAAAGCTGAAGTCACTCACTTTGGTAAGGAAGATCGCCAAACCAGCCGTACCGCCGGTGAGCAATCCTACTTTGCTGAAAAATATTACCCCAAGCGACACTAGCGCACTGCCGAGCGTCAGAGCCAAGAGGTTCTCTCTTAGGCTATGATCTTTATCCATAAAATTTTTTCCTTGGTTTAAAAACCGCGCCGGAGACAACACGTCCATCCAACGAGATAAACAGTTGCCAAAATAGCAACTAACAAATCGGCCAATAAAATGTCGCGAAAAGTGATGAATGTCGAGTTTTTGGACAAGATTGTGCTGACGCTAGCCTGTTTAACATAATGTACACAGGTAGAAAAACAACAAGGAAAAGTTATGATTAAGAAAGTCGGCACTACCCAAATCAACGCATTACATCGACTGAGTTGTCACTGCGGAAAAGTTGAGCTGGAACTTGCATTACCTAATGGTATTGAGAAGCCGAGACGATGTGATTGCTCCATGTGTCGACGTCGCGGCGCGATTGTGGCATCTGTGCCTCTGAATGGTATTCGTATCGTGCAAGGCGAAGACGTTTTGAAGCTGTATCAATTTAACACTCGCACAGCGAAGCACTTTTTCTGTGGCGAATGTGGTATTTATACGCACCATCAGCGTCGCTCTGACCCGAGTGAGTACGGCTATAATGTCGGCTGTTTAGAGGGCGTCAACCCATATGAATTGGGAACTATCGAAGTGATGGATGGCGTTAACCACCCATCAGACCGTTAGGTCGCATAGCAAGTGAAGAGCGTGAGTTACGATGCTTAGGTAAATAAACCGCTATTCATCCACAAGTGCACTGCAATACTGGCGGCATAACCCAAGGCGATGACGGGAGCCCATTTTAGGTGGCCAAAGAAGGTATATTGACCACGCGCGGCTCCCATTAATGCGACACCTGCCGCAGAGCCAATTGAAAGCAAGCTGCCCCCCACACCCGCAGTCAATGTGACAAGTAACCAGTTCCCCATCGACATGCTTGGTTCCATAGTCAGTACAGCAAACATAACCGGAATGTTATCGACGATGGCAGATAGAACACCAACCATCACGTTGGCCCAGACAGGGTTCCATTGGTTGTACATGACGTTTGAAACCAGTTCGAGATAGCCAAGTAAGCTCAAACCGCCGACACACATCACTACGCCGTAGAAGAACAGCAAGGTGTCCCATTCTGCGCGAGATACACGGTGGAACACGTCAAACGGAACGACTGAACCTAAGCGTTTTAATGCGTGATCGTCGCCATTGGCAATTGCCATGGCCGCTTTTTTTGCCAAGGAATGTTTGAGTGTTTGGCGTAAGAAGTAGCCGAAAAATTGTAAGTAGGCCAAGCCCATCATCATGCCCATAACGGGTGGGAAGTGCAGCAAAGCGTGGAAAGAGACTGCGGTGGCAATCGTCAGAATGAATAGTGCGACAATACGTCTCGCGCCGCGTTTCAGTTCTACGTGTTGGTGAATCGTATTCGGTTTGGTGTTTGGAACAAAGAGTGACATCAAAAATGCAGGAACCAAATAGTTCACCAGTGACGGGACGAATAACGGGATGAATTCAGCAAAGCTGACATGCCCGGCTTGCCACACCATCAGAGTCGTAATGTCACCAAATGGGCTGAATGCACCGCCAGCGTTGGCAGCGATAACAATGTTGATACAGGCAAGATTCACGAATCTAGGATTATCACCAGAGACTTTCATCACCACAGCACACATCAAGAGGGCTGTGGTTAAGTTATCGGCAATCGGTGAAATAATAAAGGCGAGAAACCCCGTCAGCCAAAACAGCTTTTTGAAGCCAAAGCCTTTGCCGACCATCCACGCCTGTAAGGCATCGAAGAGTTTGCGCTCTTCCATAGCATTGATGTAAGTCATCGCTACTAACAAAAACAGCAGCAGTTCCGCGTATTCCAACAAGTTGTGCTCTAGTGCGGATTTGGCGATTTCTGGCTGGTTGTGTTGAGCAAAGGTGTAGCCAATTAGAATCCAAATTAACCCTGCAGCGAGCAGCACAGGCTTGGATTTTCTCATTTTCAGATACTCTTCCAACATAACCAGTATGTAAGCAATCGAAAAGATAATGAGAGCCGCGTAACCGACACCAGAATTAACAAGGTTCAGTTCATTGGTGGGGGCAGCAAAGGTGGCGCTAGAGAACAACAAACAGCAGAAAGCCACAATTGGATAGATTGGCATAGACATTTCTCCTTTGTCTGGTTGGAGAAATATTAGCCACAAATTAATGAGTTAGTTGTGAGAGAGCTCGAATTAACAGTAGGAGTTAGGAAATGATAGTGTGCGCCACTATTTTCTGAGTGACGCAATGCTTGCTGCGCCAAATAAAACCACAGCGGCATACAAACCGTAAGTTAACCAATGGCTAATCTCTAAAAAAGGAACGAGTCCTTGACCTGCCCACATACAGCCTCCGTTTAATGAGCAATGTTGTAATAGTCGAGCCAATTTAAAGGAAATGAACAATGTTTTTTGTGAGTGACGGCAAATTCTGAAGGATTAGAAAGTCAAAAATTGGTCAGTGAGAGAGAAATCTCATTTTTAACTGGCTAGCTCTAACCCTTTTGAGCTAGAGCTAGCTATATCGAGCGCTGAATGGATTTAGCGCAGCAGCCATTTTCTCAACGGCGAAGCCTCAATTGCTTTCACAAGTATTATGGTTGCGACAATCGTTGCAGGATAAATAAATGCGTCTTTCGCGAGGTGTTGCAACCCGATAAATCCAGCGACATTCATCATTATAATTATCACAAGCAGATGGCTAACATAAATGCCTAACACGCTAGGAGATAGTTTGAATACCCAAGGCATATCGCCAAAATGTGGGTGGACTAACAGCCACATGAAGACACCCAGGGCCCAGATAACAGTACCAAACAGGAAGTCGTGAGAATTAAAAGCGACCTCGTGTTGCATTAGCCAATAAGCTTCACCAAAATGCAGCGCCATACCAAGAAGAATGCATCGAATCGTATTGTTTCGCGACCATCGCCACTGTTCTTCTCGTGCTAGATAACCCAGTGTTACCAGCAAAGTACTGAAAAACGGCCCATTACGAGTAAAGAAAGGCGCTGGCAGATCGGTAATGGTCAAATAACTGCCAGCAAACACGCCGTATATGTATAGCAATACGGCGGTTGGCAGTACCAATTGAGCCATATTGATACGCACGAGGAAGGCAATTAAGGCAACGGCAATGACCAGAGCTGGAATAAACCACAGGTGAACGAGCCCGCCTTCGACGAGTGAATTGAACGGGGTCGACATTAAGTAGCCCCAGTAGCCCTGCCTTTCGGCGAGATACCCCGCCTCAGCGACAGTTTGCCACTGGAATGGCATCAATAAACTGATCACGCTCCAAATGAGCCAAACCTTCATCAGTGGTTTGGCGTAGTTTTTTAGTGTTTCGATAGGTGCGCGGCTTAGCTTGGGCTGGATAAGATAACCAGAAATGAGAAAAAACAGTGGCACAGCAAAACGAGCCAATTGGTTGAGCATATAGCCAACCCACGGTATTCCATCCCATTGCCAGTATGTCAGGGCCATCTGGCAGTGCAATCCTATAATTGCAAACATCGCAATAATACGCGCAAACTCTAAGCTGGCTATTTTTTGTTTCTTTGCCATTACATTACTTACCTAAATAAAAAAACTTAGGTGAAAGTAGCAGGTTGTGGCTGAATTAATGCGTGAAAAAGTCAACAGACTCGCGCTTACACTGAAGCTGTGTTTAAATTTAAGACTTACTTCAAACTTCTTAATTATTAACCCATTAACCAACTCAATACGTGATTAGCGAGTCGAAAATGACACTAATGTATGGTTAGACCAGTTAACTCTAGATTGCAAAAAAGAACGATCGTGCTAAAAATAAGATTATGCAAAAAGGAAAAGTGACAAAAGAGTTTATTCTGCAACGGGCTTTTGAGATCGCCAGCGAAGACGGATTAGAAAGTCTTACGATTGGTGAGTTAGCCAAGCAATGCGGTATGTCGAAAAGTGGTCTGTTTGCTCACTTCAATTCGAAGTTGAATTTACAACTATCGGTATTGGAGCACGCCAATAAAGTGTTCGCTGCTCGGGTTATTGAGCCTGTTCGTGAAGCAGGGGATGGCAATATCGAACGTAAAATTCGAGGGTTGCTCGACTCTTGGATGACTTGGAACCACGCATTTCAAGGAAGTTGTATGTTTCTAGACGCTTGGAATGACACTGCAGATAAAGATTGCCCGCTTCAGGCCGGACTGCGTAAATCCATAGACACTTGGCTGAGCTATTTGGAGATCCAAATAACGAAAGGCAAAGAGAAGCAAGAATTTGCAGCAGACTTAGATACACGCCAAGCAACGTTTGATTTATACGGTCTTTATTTGAGTGCGCATGTTTTTTACTCAATTAAAGGTGAGGAAGAAAGCTTGCGTCTGTTTTGGCAAGGGATCGACAACTTATTTTCTCGCTGGAAAGGCTGATACCAGTTATTCGCTTTCCAGATTTGTAGACATAAAATCATAAAGAGCGGCTGAGTTCGCTCTTTCTTATCAGTATAAAAAGCACGACCGTTCTATTTTTTGTGCGAAGCTGATAGTTAAGGACATAATCATGAGTGAAAAAATTTACTTTAATACATCGCAACGTTTCAGTATTAAGCGCAGTTTGGTGAACATCAGTACGCGTTTACACCATACGCTGGCCCCTTCCCATGCAAAGAATACCGCGCGTAAGTTGCTCCTGACACCTGCTCGCACAGCACCTAAAAACACCGAACCTCAAGGACTTGCCAAAGGTGAAATTAAAGGGCATGCAGGCATTATCAAAACCTACACTTTGGGCTCTGGACCTATTTGGGTGTTAACTCATGGTTGGTCTGGTATCGCAAGTCAGTTTTATCCGTTGATGGAACATATTGCGTCGAAAGGTTTCACCGCTTTGGCATACGATCATCCAGCACATGGTGAGAGTGAAGGGCAGTATGGGCACATTCCGGGTTTTGTCAAAGGGTTAGAAGATGTGTTAGATACGGTAGACGATATTGTTGGTCTAGTTGGGCACAGCATGGGCACCGCTTCTGCTCTTGAGTGCAGACATAGCAAATTAGAAAACAAGCCTTTACTGCTTATTGCACCGGTATTGAATTACGTAGAGAACCTATTCGGTAGCATTGCGCGTTCAGGTTATTCGATGAAGCTTTTTAATGCCGTAGTTTCTGAAGTTGAAGATCAATTTGGTTACCCATTACAGTCAATTGATCCGCTAAAGCGTTTGGCTGAGCGCTCGTCTCCAGCCATCATTGTTCATGATGAGCAGGATAAGTTCACTAAGTACAGTATTTCTGCACAAGCCGCTGAAGAGATTGAAAATGTTGAGTTAGTGACAACGCAAGGTCAAGGCCATGGCCGAGTGATGAAGTGTGCACAAGTCTTCAGTAGTTTTGACCGTTTACTCGATCGTTCTTGGTAATCTTCATGCTTGCTAATTGGCTCGGTCCGTTTTGGGCTAATTCGATTTGAAATCAATACCTCGGATTGTTTTTCGTCTATGGTATCTCTTTTCTCGTTATGAGATAAAAACAAAAAAGGACAGCCGAAGCTGTCCTTTGATCGTTAACTTTACAGAAAGTCTGCAAGGTTGGGCTTAGTTACAGTTAGCCACGCCAACTTCTTTCCAAACGCCCCATTCGCCAGATTGGCTAGGATCGTCACCCTGAGTCCACCATTTCGCTTCCCAAGTTTTACCTGCATGAGTGACTTGGTTGCCGCCTGTGTACACTGCGCTTGCATCCCATGCGTTGTCACAGGTACCAGGGTTTGGGTCGGTTGTATGCTGTGCAACAACAACAGTTGCGCTTGCCGTTGAAGACGCTTTGCCGTCGCTCACACTTACGGTAAAGCTTAGGCTAGTGTCTTGCGGGTATTCAGCAGCAGTGAACGTGACTTTAGAACCTTCAACCGTTGCGTTCAAACCTTGAGGAAGCGTCCAGTTGAAAGTAAGAGTATCGTTGTCTGCATCGCTAGAGGCTGACGCATCTACAACCACAACGTCACCAGCGTTTGCTGTTGCTGGAGCAACAACTTGCGCTACTGGCGCATTGTTCGCTGGGTCAACCACACCTGCTGGCTTCACCGTTACTACAACAAGGTCAGATGCCGTTGCACCTTCGTTGTCAGTCACTGTCAGCTTGAAAGTTAATTGCTCCTCAACAGTAACTTCTGCTGCATCAAAGCTTGCTTTCGCAGTGCTGGCACCTGCTAGTACCACTGCTGTACCAGAGACTTGCTCCCAAGCGTAGCTTGCGATAGTGCCGTCAGAGTCTTTCGATAGGCTGCCATCTAGAACCACACTTGCAGGGCCAGTTACAGATTGATCTGCGCCAGCAGCTGCGGTTGGTTTACGGTTTGGTTGAGGAACCACACCGCCAGCCATACCTTCGTGCATTGCGTTGAGAATGTCGCCGTTATCCGCGTCGATTTCCCAAGAGAATAGACCCGCAAGACCCAGAGATTTCGCGTAGCTACCTTTTGCTAGCACTGAGCGATGGTCATCAAATGTGATCAACTCACCCGTTGTACGGTTCCATACCCATGGTGCTTCTGCTTGTGCATCGTAGCCGTACTCGAAGCCGTTAATGCCAGTGTTGTTTGCACCTAGCATGAATGACTTAATGCCTTTGTAGTCGATTACGCCATCTTCCCAAACACCTTGCGCTGTACTGCCCTTCAGTTTACCTGTAGCAGTACCTGTCATTGGGTCATTTGGATCGGTTAGCGTATCTGGAGTGACGCCTTCCCAGCCACGACCGTACATTGCTGTACCAAGTACTAGCTTGTTCGCAGGAACGCCTTGAGCAAGAAGAAGCTGGATGCCGTTATCTGCTGTGTAAGCAGGACCTTTGTACGGTTCGCCGTTCTCATCAACGCCACTACCGTCACACTGACCAGGGCGCATGAATGAACCACAGTAAAGCGCAGTCTGGTGACCAGGAACGTTGTTCCAACCGCCATAGAAGTCGTAAGTCATCGCGAAGATGTAGTCCATGTATTGAACCGCATCTGCATAGTCTACGTCTTCAATCTTGTCGTAACCGACACCGATAGCTGACGTTAGCTCGTAAGTACGGCCAGTCTCAGCTTCTAATTCATCAAGCATTACGCGCAATTCACGCATCAGTGCGATGTAAGCTGGGCCATCGTTTACAGGGTCGCCCTTATCCGCGGCTGCACCGCCACCACCAGGGAATTCCCAGTCGATATCAACACCGTCGTAGAATTTCCAAGTTTTCAGGAACTTCTTAACCGATGCGACGAATGTGTCTCGGTTTTTCTTGTCTACGAAATCGAAGAATGGGTCAGACAGCGTCCAGCCACCGATAGATGGGATGATTTTTAGATCAGGGTTACGTTGTTTCAATGCCATTAGCATTGCGTAGTTACCCTTGATAGGTGTGCTGTATTCATGACCAGCTTGTGGGAAGCTCTTTTGATAAGCAGCCCAAGGGTCGTGGATCACGACTTCGTAGTCAGGCACGCCTGTACAAGCGGTTTGTAGTGCATTGAAGCTGTTGCCGCCAACAGACTTCACAGACTCATTTGGGCCACAAATTGGGATAAAACCGTAAAGGATGTGAGTCAAGTTGTCGACTGGCATGTTATCGACCGTGTAGTCACGACCATAGATGCCCCACTCAACAAAATACGTACCCATCACGACGCTTGGATCGGTATTGTACGTTTTGTTGTTTGGATCAACGTTCATCGTCAGTGGCTTCAAGTGAGAACCATCGGTATCTGCAATCGTGATTTCAGCTGGTGCGCTTTTCGCACAACCTGTCGCATCACACGCCTCGATTTCCATTTGGTATAGGCCGCCCTGACCATATTCAAATGTCGCTGTTGTTTGGCTACCAGTGATTGGGCCGGTTGCTACTTTTGCACCATCAAAATAGACGTTGTAAGTATCACCTGGCGTGCCACTCCACTGGTTAAACTTAACAGTGATCTTCGCTTGCTCATGGTATTTCACCATGTCGTAGTAGCCTGACGTGGTTTCCATCGCGAGTTCAATTTTAGAAAACTGAAGGTTGTTGGAACCGTACATATCGATACTTGGTGCGGTTGGAGCCGCAACTACAGCACCTGATAGTGCTAAAGCAACGCCAGCTGCACATAGGTTAAATCGAATCATAACTTCTCTCTCAATCCTTGGATTCATGTTCTACCTAGAACATAGGCTGCTCTTGCACCAGATAAGATGATTGGATTTACTCCATGTGCAAAAGCATCACACTCAGCATTTCAGAGAGTTTTTTTTCGTCAAAAAAAATTAAGACGGTTTTCGAGGCACTTGAGAGAACTTAACTAAAACTCGCACTCTGTTACACAGAAAGTGTCAGACTGAGTCAATAATTTATAAAATCTCAGCAGAAACTAAAATTATTGTTTACTCAGTATCGGGTGGGATAAATGCGATGAATACCTTATTTCATTGTTTATTAAGGTTTTGTTTCATCGAAGTAGAAAGAGAATTGAAAGGAGAAATAGCCGTGAAGACGTGCTAGTCACGGCTGAAATGTTCACTTAATGCAGCGCGACGTTTTGAAGCCGCTCCGGTTTCTGAGCCTTGAACGGTATGCTCAAACCCCTTACGGATGAATCGTTGATCTGGAATAAGAGGCTCAATACGGCGAATCTGAGGTGAAAGGTGAGAGCCCGAGATCTGGTACGCGGTTTTTCCTAATCCAGTGTTCAACGTGATGACCTTTCCATCGAATTCAAATTCTGTCGTGATGAGTCGATGGTTTCGATATACCCCATCCTCTGTGAAAGTCAGACGTTCTGTTTGGTAGGGTGGCGCGCCGATCTCAATCCACTCGCCGTAGACTTTTTCCGGGTCAATATGGTCTTGATAGGATAGGTGGATTTGATAGCTGAAAAACGTCAAAAGACCCACCCCGAAAACGGCAAATGCGCTTTTGAGGACTTTGGATTGGTGGCGAGCCCAAAATGAAAGTTTTGGTTCCTGTCTTGTTTTCCGCCTTCGGCGAGCTGAGTCCGTCATTGGTCTACTTTTCTTCCCTTTTTTAATATGGTGGAAACCTTCCTTCTCAAAAACAAACAATCCCGTCATTAAGACTAAGAAATTATGATCTAATGTCCACTTTTACATTCGGATACACTCTTATTGATGGTTTTATTGTTTGCTAGCGTTAACTAATTCACCGACTTTATCTCACTAATTACGTCGTCTGGTTAAGCCTAGAAAAAGGTAGCCTCGCTCAGTAGCAAAGGATGTGCTTTATAACGTTGGCTTAATGGCTTTCAGAGCTTGAGTAACAGGAAGAAACAAGGTAAAAAAGAGCGGACTTTTGATAAGGAAACCAATAATGAGTATTAAGGAAAATAGCTATTTTGCAGGTAGTGTAAAATCACTAGGCTTTAACCAGAATGATCAGGACGTTAGCGTTGGTGTAATGCTTCCTGGTGAATACACGTTCGGCACTCAAGCGCCTGAGCGTATGACGGTTGTAAAAGGTGCACTTGTGGTCAAGCGTGTCGGCGAGAGTGATTGGACGACTTACCAAAGTGGTGAGTTTTTTGAAGTGGAAGGGAACTCTTCGTTTGAGCTTCAAGTGAAAGACGCGACTGCGTATTTATGTGAGTACTTCTAAAGCGTCCTTTTTGCCTGTAATAAAGCCACCTTCGGGTGGTTTTTTCGTCTATGTCCTTCACTTATAACGCATCTTTTGGTTATTTGGGTATATACTTAATAAAAATGTACCCATCGACCAGGGAGGAAGTGATGGCAGTACAACGCAAGCATTCTGATCTCCCTCCTCGTTACGAGGACAAAGATCTCACCAATGAGCAAAGACATCGTTTTACCGAGGTCGCCAATGCAGCCCATAAGAGACGTGAATTCTATCGACGTGCTCTAGGGAAAGGCTTAATGGGCAAAGTGAAGGACCGTGCGTTTAAAGGCCAATTCAGTCGCCAGCAAGATAAGCCGAGCAGAGTGTTGCAAGCTGTGTGGCTAATCGTATTTCTGGTGCTGGGGCTATGGGTGATGCATGTATTCGCTTAACCATTAGCAAGCTTCTGATACAGTCGGTGTTTCAGAGGCTGACTTCTCTTCGGTATTGCAGTGCTCGTAATACGCGTATTGGTTTTTCCCTGTGTGTTTAGCCGCATACATTGCTTTATCTGCGCACCGAGTCAATTCAGATAAATCCTTCGCATCTTGTTTGTAGATAGCAGCGCCCACACTCATCGTTAACTCGTTAATCATATCGTAGCTTCGGTAGCCTTTTGGGAATAGATTCACAATACGCTTCAAAATGCTATCGAGGTCATTTTTACTGTTTATGTCGTAGAGCATGAGCACAAACTCGTCGCCCGCAAATCGAGCGATGGAGTAGTCGTGTTTGTCGGTTTTTCTGTCTTTATGGCGAACATTGTTTTTTAATCGAGTTGCAAAGGCTTGAAGCACTTGGTCACCAATATCGTGTCCGTAGGTGTCGTTAATATGTTTGAAGTTATCAATATCTAGGAAGACCAGAGCAGTGATACTGTCATCAGATGAATGGTTGATCTCATCGAGCTTTGCACGTGCCCAAGTTTCAAAGCTCCAGCGGTTGGCAAGCCCTGTGAGTTGGTCAAAATACGCCAACTCTTCAATCCCTTCACGATAAAGTGTTTGAATGTAGTTGAGGACTTTTGTGTAGTAATACGAGAATGTGTGACACACAAATGCAGTTGCTATCAGGGTCAGCATAAATCGTCGTTCTATGATGTCACTGGCTGTTGGTAGCCGATCTAAAAAAACGACGCCAAAAAAGATCAGTAAGATATAGGTGCCACTAAACAGCAGACCGACTTTAAACTCATTGATCAGCACCAGAGTGGCGACAATGGGGTATAGCCATAGCAGTTTGCCTGAGGGGGCATCGTTATACAGAAGTAGCAATAACCCTTCGAACATCAAAACTGCACTCAGCCATAGGTCGGCATATTGATGATGTCGTTGAACCTTTATCACATAACTGATACCTAAACAGGCTAAGGCACACAGAGCATGGAAAAAGCTTAATCCCCAATTATCCTCAAACAATTGAGCAATGGAGCCATAAGTTAAACATGCCGCGGCAATACTGGAGCATAAAAAGACAATTTTCTTTTTTCTTGTTGAGCGGATATCCGCCATTTCCTCTAAGCGTGCTCCAGCCAATGTCGACATTACGTATCCTTGCTTAATTAACGTGTACGCTTATTCTAGGCGGTATTTTAGCGATAAATAGAACAACAAAGTTTCCAAATGTGATGTCAGTCATTTTTAGTATGGGCCTAGAAGTGTGGTTTGGTGAGAGTGCTCAAAGCACAACAAAGGCTTATAAAGTTTTCCATGGCGGATCTTTATGGTTTCAGATGGTTCGATTAATAACTCAAAGTAATGCATTTCCACCGCTGTATTTGCAGGATCTATCCTGACTCAACTCTGTTGGGACTAGCATGAACTGCGCCTTCTACCTATTGAGCTCATTGTTCGTCAATCGATGATCTCTAAGTTCCGTCAATGAGTTTTTCGTTGTGAAAAAGCATTAGAAATATTTTTCCGAAACAGAGCGAAATATTGTTGTCGTTGTGACCAATATGCGACTAGAATCCGCGCTAAATCACGACCTCATATCGAGCTTCATTCGAGTTACTCTTTTTCCAAACTGCTTCACACATTTTGTGAGGCAGTTTTTAGTTGTAGGAAAGGTTAAAAACATGCCTAAAAGCCAAAACATCAACCAACGAATGTCCATCGTGGCATTGGCTTGGCCGATTCTTGTCGAAATTTTGCTACGGACGGCTTTAGGAACCAGTGACGTGTTCATGCTGAGTGGCTACTCAGACAAAGCGGTATCCGCTGTTGGTGTGATCACGCAGATTACCTTTTTCTTAATCATCGTTTCGACGTTTGTCAGCAGCGGAACGGGGATTTTGATTGCCCAATACAACGGCGCTGGGCGCGAGCAAGAGTCTGTGAACGTCGGCGTTGCAAGTATTGCGCTGTCCGTGATTGTCGGTGCGTTCTTGAGTGTGATTGCCGTGCTTGGCGCGATATTCCTGCTCCCGTATTACGGTTTGGAGGCACAAGTCGAGCAATACGCACGTGAATATCTGCTGATCAGCGGTGCGATGACGTTTAACGTTACGATTGGCGTTGTTTTTACGACCATTCTGCGTAGCCATGGCTATTCACGCTCTCCAATGGTGGTGAACTTGATCTCGGGTGTGTTCAACATCATTGGTAACTATATTGCGCTTTACCAGCCATTCGGTTTACCTGTGTATGGTGTGCAAGGTGTAGCAATAGCAACCGTCGTCAGCCAAGTCATCGGTACGTTAATGTTATGGTTTATTCTAGCTCGCAGCAGCATTGAACTACCAATGTCGACCATGAAACAAGTGCCCGCAGAAATTTACAAAAAGATCTTAAAAATCGGCGGTATGAACGCGGGTGAAGTGCTGTCTTACAACGTGGCGCAAATCTGCATTGTGTACTTTGTGGTGCAAATGGGGACGGCATCGTTGGCAGCTTTCACTTATGCGCAAAACATTGCCCGTTTCTCGTTTGCTTTCGCGTTGGCAATTGGTCAGGCAGCGCAAATTCAGACTGGTTACTACATCGGTAAAGGTTGGGTGAGCAGCATTTTAAAACGTGTACAAATCTACTTCTTAGTGGGATTTGTGGCATCAACGGCGGCAACCACGCTGATTTACCTGTTTAGAGAAGAGATTCTGCGCGTATTTACCGATCAACCAGAAATACTCGCATTGGCAGGCTCGTTAGTCATGGGCTCAATTTTGCTCGAGGCCGGACGTGTGTTTAACCTGATTTTTATCGCGGGGCTCAAAGGCGCGGGTGACATCAAGTTCCCAGTGCAAATGGGGATTTTGAGTATGTGGGGACTAGGCGTGTTTTTCTCCTACATCTTTGGCATCCACATGGGTTATGGCGTTTTAGGGGCTTGGATGGCAATCGCTCTCGATGAATGGGTGCGTGGTATCATCATGGCAAGGCGTTGGCGCTCTCAGGTGTGGACCAAGTTTAAGGTGAGCTAACGGTTTTCGGTATCGCGCATCACGCTTATTCTGTTGTTAGAAACCCAAAAAGGCACTGTTAGTCAGTGCCTTTTTGTTATTTAAAATCTGGAAGAAGTTAGAACTCGCACTCAGCTCTGAACACCATGCGCTCTTTGCTGTATGGATGATCCAGCTCTAGCATCTCAGCATGCAGGTGTAAGCGATTCGCTTTTTCGCCGTATAAACCATCACCAACCATCGGCATGTTTAACCCCATGTGATGAGCACTGTGTACACGTAGTTGGTGAGTTCGCCCGGTTTTCGGATACATGTATACCTTGCTGCGTCCATCTTTGACTTCAATCAGTTGCCAGTAGGTTTCTGCATGTTTACCGTGTTCAAAACACACCAACTGACGTGGGCGATCGTCGGGGTCGCCACGCATTGGCAGTGAAATTTCCCCTTCCGGCGCGTTCAATACGCCTTCGAGCAGTGCCATATAACGTTTTTGTACGCCGCGAGCCATAAACTGTTTTTGCAGACTTTTGTTCGCGCGTTTAGTTAAGGCAAACACCAAAATGCCAGAGGTCGCCATGTCGAGGCGATGAATCACAAACGGCCCTTCCACATCAGGGAACATCGCTTGTAGGCGCGTATAAGCAGAGTCTTTGATGGTTTTACCCGGCACTGAAAGTAAGCCCGAGGGCTTGTTGACGACGACCATAGCGTCGTCTTGGTAGATTATCTCTAGCTCTTTGTCTTCTGCCCAATTCTCCGCCAATGGGTTGGGTTCGACATCCAGCCCTTGCATCATATGGCCTAAAATCGGCTGACATTTGCTGTTGCACGATGGGTAGAATTTTTTGTGTTGGCGAACCTCAGACTTTGGCGAAACACCCCACCAAAATTCTGCCAGCGCCAGCGGTTTGAATCTGTGTTTAAATGCGTATTGGAGCAGTTTTGGCGCAGCACATTCCCCCGCACCTGCTGGTGGGATTGGGTTTGTGGTGTCCGCAAAAATGTCCACCAAGTCGCGTGTTTCGCCATGGCTGTTTAGGAAGCGGTATTGTTTATGCAGTTTGTGCTGTAAAGCGTTGGAGAGCGTCTTGCGCTGCTCTTTCAGGTGAGCAAGTTGCTGCTCTAACTCGGCCAATCGTGCTTCTTTGGTTGCAAGCTTTTCATCCCACGCTTGCTTTAAGTATTTGAGAACATTTTTCTCGGCGACACTTTGCTTACCCAACTCATCCAACAAGATTTTGAGATCATCGGCATTGAGCGTTTGCTCGCCCTGTTGGCGCTGTCGTTTGCGTGCGGCGCGGCCATCAATCATCACTTGGCGCTGTGTTTGCTCCTCTTGCTGATAAGCGGCTCGGTCGGCTTGGATTTGCGCTTTAAGATCTGCCAATTCCGGATTCGCAGCACAGGTTTTGTACTCCGCATTGGCGGCGTTGATGGCATCCGTTTCTGCGCGGAAGAAGCCTTCATCGGTCAGCATGTCGTACACAGGAGGGACAAATCTTGGAATCAAGTTTTGGTCGGCAATTTTGCCAGAAAACGCACTTAAAAAGCCGAGCTCGCCTTGAGGGCTTTTTACCAGCAATACGCCAAACATTTTGCCTCGCCCCGTTTCTTCATTAACCAAACCAAAATCGTGTTCGAAGTCGGTTTGCGCTAATAAGTGCTGTTGCAATTGCTTTGCGGCCATAACGCAAAGAGGATGCGGCGTGTAGTAGAACGGAAACGTAAACTGCGTTGGTAATTCATAGTCAGAAGTATCAGCAGTAAAACGTGTAAAACAATGTTCAGGCGAGTGCATGGTGGGTATCCGCGCGAGTAAAAATTCGAGCGAGGATTGTACCTGTTTGAGTCAGGATTGCCATGTCGGTGTGTGCACTCGCTCTTGGATTAAGGACAAGAGCGAGTGGGGAAGAGTTTATTGCAGTTTTTGTAATGCAAGCTTCCACTGTGCCGGTTTGTCGTAGTAGGCCGAGTGCGGCAAGGTCAAGTACTCGCCATTTACTTCTGCAATCAGGGTTGGATAACCACCAACGTGTAACTGGCGCATCAACTGTCGGCTAGAGCGAATTCTCTCGTTTAGCTCGGCTTCGCTTAACGTCATGTTTTGCTCCCACGCATCGTTTGCTAAACCTAGCGATTCTGCAATGGCTTTGAGCGTCGATGCATCATTCACTTTTAACCCGAGCTGATAATGCGCGGATTGGATGGCCTTTAGCATGTGCCATGGATTCAGCCCCATTTTCTCCGCACTCAAGATCGCTTGTGTTGGTAGATAAGAATCAAGAACAAACGCATCTTCGCTTTTCACGCGTTGCAGATATGCCTCACCAAACGTTGCTCCCGTTTCGGTTGCGATACGAGCGTCACTGTTGATGATGTGCTGACGAAATTCAGGCTCAATCGCGCGTTTCTCAATCATACCGCCGGGATGAAGCACCACCTTAAATTGAGAGGTGTCCATCAAGGCTTCGATAAGTGGTGATGCCCCGTAGCACCAACCACACATGGGATCGAAGAAGTAATGCACGGTTACCATGTCATTTCACCAGTATGCACTTTCGCACCGATTTCTAACGCGATTGGCAATTGAGCTTCTGGATATTTCGCTGACATGGTGTCAATGAGTTGAGCACTGTTATTGCTGTGTTTTTTCGCTTGCTGAAAATCCTGCAAGTATTGTTGCGAGTAGCGAATGGTGTCTGCGTTCAGCTTTGTGCCTGCTTTCATGTGACCAGGAATGACCACTTGAGGTTTAAGCGCAAGCATCTCGCTAAGCTGCTGCTCCCAAGCATTGATAGCGGTTTGGTCAGCGGCATCTGCCATCCATAAATGCACGTTTGAGTACACGGCTACGTTACCTAGAATCGCTTTGTTATCTGGAATCCATAGGTAAGGGCGGTGTGCTGATGTGCCATGGTTACCACGGATTTCAATCTTATGACCTTCTAGCTCTAATGATGCTTTGTCGTATGCGACAGGGATCACTGGTTTTACCGGTGCGTTTGCGCCAAGTTTTGGTCCCCAGTACGCCAGCTTTCCAGCCAACTTCTCTTTAATAATTTTTTGAACCGCTGGCGTTGTGATGATCTGCGCATCAGGGAACTGTTGGTGTAAGGCCTCTGCGCCAAAGTAGTAATCTGGGTCCGCTTGGCTGATGAAAATGGTTTTAAGCGTTTTGCCTGAGTCCAACACTTTGGCGGCAATGCGCATCGCGTCAGCTTTGGTGAAGCCAGTGTCGATGACCATGGCATCAGTCTCACCGTATACCAAGGTTGAGTTAACGTGGAAGCTGTTACCATCGGCGTTGTAAACCTCAAGAGTAAGGGGAGAGTGGTTTGCCGCTAGAGCAGGGCTTGCCATTAAAATGGATGCAGCAATCAAAGTGAATTTTTTCATAATAAGCTCCTAAAGAATTTGGGGCCAAGCGACGATGGCTTGGGAACGGGAGCTATATTAGAAAATTGATACGCTCGGAAAAATACACAATAATGTGCATCACTATTTCTTATTTCGAGCAAATGTATGGACAGAGTAACGGCAGCAAAAGTATTTGTGGATGTGGTGTATTCTGGCAGTTTTACCGCGACCGCAGAACGGTTAGACATGTCTCGGCCAATGGTGACTCGTTATGTAGAGGCGATGGAGAACTGGCTACAAACTCGTTTGTTGCACCGCACTACGCGCAAGGTGTCACTCACCACCGCAGGGGAGCGCAGCTTGCCTCAGATTGAGCGCTGGTTAAAACAGGCCGATACGTTGACGTCGAACATTGCCGTTGATGGTGAGCTGTCCGGAAAAATCCGTCTCGCGTCTAGCACTTCATTTGGGTTTTCACAGTTGATCCCAGCCGTAAACAGTTTTATGCAAAAGCACCCCAAAGTGCATATCGACATAGATCTGCAAGATTCAGTGAGTGATCTAACCGAGCAACGTATCGATCTGGCAATCCGAATTGCGTCAGATCCCGATCCTTCTTTGATTGGTAAGCCGATTGCGGTGTGTGAATCGGTGTTGGTGGCATCACCGCAATACTTGCAAACTCATCGCGCGATCGCGCATCCGCGAGATTTATCTTCACACGACTGTTTGGGTTACAAAAACTTTGAGCGTCACGTGTGGCATTTGTCTCAGGGCGACCAGTTCGAATCGGTGGGAATTGAGTGTCGCCTAACCAGCAATGAGGCCACGGCGTTATTGCATGGCGCTTTGCAAGGCATGGGTATTTCGATGCTGCCAACCTATTTGAGCAATATCTATCTGCAATCGGGTCAGCTTGAGTCGGTGTTGCCGGATTGGAAGCCAAATGATCTCAACATTTACGCGCTTTATTCATCGCGTAAACACTTGTCTCCTGCGGTGAGAGCCTTCATCGATCACAGTGAAGATTACTTTAAACAGCACCCTTGGTAATCGCGAAAGGCGTCGTCATCCCGACTTGAGATTCATACAAGATCCTGTACCTTACATGGATATATTTTTCGCAGCGTCATTTAGAGTTTTAGTTAATGTCACAAGTTCGCATCAAATTTATTGCTTCCGATATGGATGGCACTTTGCTTGACCAATACGGTCGTTTGGATCCAGAGTTTTTCGACCTGTTTTTGCAACTGGAAGAGCAAGGCATTTTGTTCTCCGCTGCGTCTGGTCGTCAGTATTACAGCCTGCGTGACACGTTTGCGCCAATCAAAGATCGAGTGTTGTATGTGGCCGAAAACGGCACCTTGGTGATGTACCAAGACAAAGAGCTCTACAGTTGCACCATTCCTAAAGCGGAAGTGGCGGAGATTGTGAAAGCGGCTCGTGAAATTGACGGGGCGAACATCGTATTGTGTGGCAAGCGCTCGGCGTACATCGAAACGCATGATCAGCAATCGCTGGAAGAATTTCAAAAGTACTACCACCGCTGTGAATACGTGCCGGATTTGCTTGAGGTCGAAGACGAGTTTATTAAGGTGGCAATTTGCCACTTTGACGGTTCGGAAGAGCTCCTGTTCCCGACCATGAACGCGAAGTTTGGCGCAACGCATAAAGTCGTGGTGAGTGCAAAAATTTGGCTGGATGTGATGAATGCCGAGGCCTCTAAAGGCGCGGCCATTCAGCACCTTCAAGAGACGATGAATTTTACTCCGGCAGAAACCATGACGTTTGGTGATTACCTCAACGACCTCGAAATGCTGCAAGTCAGTGAGCATTCGTACGCGGTTGCCAATGCGCATGACGAGATTAAGAAAATCGCTCGTTATTCTGCGCCAAGCAACCAAGAGGCTGGGGTACTCAAAGTGATTAAAGAGAAAGTGTTAGCGAAGTAACATTCATCCGTTCAACGGTACTTTCTTCTAAACGTAAAAAGCCCCGCAGTGTATGCGGGGCTTTGTTTTTTTGTGTGGTGGGAGGGGGGGTAGTAATGTTCCCGTTTTTTAGCGCACGTACTTAGCGGTTGCGCTGACTAAAAAATGCTGCAGCTTTCCGTCCGGTTTTTGCACCCACAAGTCGTTGTGGTATTGGTAGATACGGCCATTGACGGTCACAGACAAGGTATTATCACCCGTTTGTTCCATGCGAATAAACTGATCCGAAGTGACCAAAAACGGCTCTTGCTCTTCAATGCTCTGGCCCGTTGCCAATACGAAGTAGCCGAATCGGTTGCCAGCATCCGGATCGGTTGAGTAGATTCGATGCCCAACGAGGCTGTAGTCATCGTTGAGTGCCTGCTCAAGCGTTTTTTGCCTGATGGTTTCGTGCGATGGAATAAATACCCAAGCCAACACACCTGCCGCAATGACTGCCAGTAGAAGCAGTATTTGCATGAACTTTCTCATCATAAATACCGTTTAACGTTGAAATTTCATTTTGTACATGCGCTTATCCGCTATGCTGATAAGAAAGTCAACATTGTTACTGTCTTTTGGGTATTGGGCTAAGCCCATGCTGGTTGATAGTGTTGCGACGTTGTCGGAGTTTAGTATTGGCGCATCAAATACCGCATTGATATGCTCACGAACGCCTTCTTCATCAACATGATCCCCTTCGAGGATGACGGCGAACTCATCGCCTCCCATGCGATAGACGGTAAAATCATTCAACGCCATAGATTTAAGCCGTCTAGCAATTTCACGCAGTACGGTGTCTCCCACTTGATGACCGTGTGTATCGTTGACGCTTTTAAAACCATTTAAATCTAAAATCCACAGAGAAAAAGGCCTTTTCTCTTGAGTGAGCTCATTCAGGTTGATAAATAGTGCATTGCGATTTCCAAGATGAGTCAGTGGGTCGCTGAGCGCCAGTTTTCTATGGAAATGGGATTCACGATAAAAGAAATAAGTCAGAGACAGGATCGACAAAACGAACGTAGCAAACAGCATATACTGCGCTTGCATTAACCGTTGCGTTTCTCCTTTCTGAGCCTCATAGACTTTGCTGCTTAGGCGAAAGTTCTGATTAACGAAATCGACCAAGCTTAAGTACAGTGTTTGAGTGGATCGATAAAATTGAGCCGCAGCTTGGCTATCGCCAGTTCTTGCTTCAACTAATTGCGCTTCCAGCCCCTGAAATTCCTCAAAAAGATCAATGAAATACTGATGCATATTATTTCGAGAGAAAAAAGTGTAGGCTTCATTACTACTAATTAATAAATCGAATCTACTCCAGGCCAATTCATATTGTAGCTCTGCACCGTCGATATTTAATACATTTTCATCGACTCGTCTCGCTTCACCGACAAGTTCCGAAAGCTCTTTAGAGAGTTGGAATAAAAACCAGGTTGCTTGTTTTTGCTCATTATTAAAGTTTTGTGACAGTGCGCGTGTCTGCTGCAGAAGCAATACATTTGCGAGAAGCAAAGAAGTGGCAAACACCACAAGCAACATTTTACTGGTTGTAGAGTATTGTGGTGCTCTCTGCTTTTGATGGGTGGGTTCTGATAACTTCATTCTTATTATTTTGCTTTCATCTCATTTACTTGCCAGACCATTTGCGCGTGATATTTATTGTAGTTGAGCTCAGGATAGAGACTAAGAGAGTATATTACCCAAAATGGCCCCTTATTCCTGACTTTTATATAGTGTTGGTCTTGTTGGTAAGCCAGTATTGGTTGGTATCTAAGAATGTCTTGTCGAGACAGTGTCGAGTGATAGTCATTCAAGCTACTGACATCAACTTGTTCTGGCACTTTGCCATAGACGTGGGTGAGGAGCGTGCTAAGTTTGACCCCAAGAAATTCAGAAGAAGCAGGGACCCAAGGCAGCGTGGTTGTGTAGCTGGTGGTTGGTAAAGATTGAATCTCTTCCAGTTTTAATGTGACACTAGGTTGTTGGCTACTGCTAAACACGATCGTACTTGCAGATAAGAATGGCGCAACAAAAAACAGACCTAGCGCGACTATCTTTTTCATCATATGCCCTTTGAGTTTTATTCTTTTTTCTGAGCTAGGACAAAGGTGCTAGCGGTACTTTATTTGTAATTGTAATAATAGAGCCAACCGGATGAGATTTTATAATATGTTATGTTTGAAAAGTAACTGTCGGTTTACTGTACGTCAAGGTTATTAAGTGACTTCTTAATTAAAAGGTCAGAAATATTCGTTATTATTTCGCTCTATAACGAATTCGTGTCAGTTCGCAGATTTTTAATGGAAATTAATCCTATTTTCAACCGATGAATTGTATTGTGAATGAGAATTAGAAGGGTTAATGATTGAGGTACAAGCAAATCCGATTTCATCCTTACATTGTTCTCTATCTTTATTCCAATGTTATTTAAGATTGGTATGTTAATACGCACCAAAAATAAAGCCACCTAGGTAGGTGACTTTATTTTTTAATTCATCAAGTTACTTCTATGAATTAGGCAAACAAATACTTCGCATGGAAGTTGAGATGATCGTCAATAAAGCTTGAGATGAAATAATAGCTATGGTCATAACCAGATTGCATTCTTAAGTTCAGGTTTGAATCATGAACTTTTGCTGCAGCAACCAGCGCTTCTGGCCTAAGTTGCTCGTTAAGGAAGCCATCAGCATCACCTTGATCAACCAAAATAGGAAGTGGTGATGGTTTTTGCTTGAGAAGCTCACTTGCATCGTATTGCTTCCAGCTCTCAATATCTTTGCCTAAGTAAGCAGTAAAGGCTTTTTGTCCCCAAGGGCATTGGACTGGGTTACAGATAGGGCTAAACGCCGATATTGAGCGATATTGT
Organism: Vibrio sp. E14; assembly: GCF_020515785.1. Classification (NCBI taxonomy): domain Bacteria; kingdom Pseudomonadati; phylum Pseudomonadota; class Gammaproteobacteria; order Vibrionales; family Vibrionaceae; genus Vibrio; species Vibrio sp. E14. The sequence goes on along the minus strand of NZ_JAHPJI010000003.1, from coordinate 77,086 downwards.
TCTGCGTTTTTCAGACCAATGGTTAATGCTCCGTGACCTCCCATGCTGTGCCCAGAAATGGATTTTACTTCTGAGACAGGGAAATTGCTTTCAATGATCTCTGGTAACTCTTTCGTCACGTAATCGTACATGAAGTAATGCAGTGACCAAGGTGCTTGAGTCGCATTAAGGTAAAAGCCAGCTCCTTTACCCAGGTCATAGTTTTCATCGTCAGCGATACCTTCGCCTCTTGGACTCGTGTCCGGAGCAATGATCGCAATGCCAAGCTCGGCCGCCATACGAAATGCGCCCGCTTTCTGCATAAAGTTTTCATCGGTGCAGGTTAAGCCCGACAACCAGTACAAAGTGGGTACGGGGTTCGATTTAGTGGCATTCGGTGGTAAGAAAATCGCAAAGCGCATCGTGCAGTTTAGGGCTTTGGATTCGTGTGTATATTGTTTGTGCCAACCGCCAAACACTTTGGTTTGGCTTACATTTTCAATGGTCATGAATAAACTCTCTAACAACAGAATGAATTCAGGCTCCCCAAAAGGAGAGCCTGAGGCAGCATTATTGATCCATATGAATAACAGTACGGATGCTCTTACCTTCGTGCATCAGATCAAACGCTTTGTTTACGTCAGCCAATCCCATTGTATGAGTAATGAACTCTTGCAAGCCAAACTCACCAGCCATGTAACGGTTTACGATTTCTGGAAGCTCAGAGCGGCCTTTAACACCACCGAAAGCCGAGCCACGCCATACACGACCAGTTACTAGCTGGAATGGACGAGTTGAGATCTCCTGACCTGCACCCGCAACACCGATGATCACCGACTCACCCCAACCTTTGTGACAACATTCAAGTGCTTGACGCATCACGTTTACGTTACCGATACACTCGAATGAGTAGTCAACACCACCGTCAGTCATTTCAACAATCACTTCTTGGATAGGCTTATCGAATTTCTGTGGGTTAATCACATCGGTTGCGCCTAGCTGTTTTGCAAGATCGAATTTGCTTTCGTTGATATCGATACCGATGATGCGGCTTGCACCCACCATGCGTGCACCGATGATCGCTGAAAGACCGATACCACCCAGACCGAATATCGCAACCGTGTCGCCTTTTTCAACTTTTGCCGTATTCATAACTGCGCCCATACCGGTTGTTACGCCACAACCTAACAGACACACTTCTTCAAGTGGTGCGTCTTTGTTTACTTTCGCTAGCGAGATTTCAGGGAGTACCGTGTACTCAGAGAAAGTAGAACAACCCATGTAGTGGAAGATGGTTTCACCGTTGATAGAAAAACGGCTTGTACCATCGGGCATCAGACCTTTACCTTGTGTTTCACGCACGGCCTGACAAAGGTTGGTTTTGCCCGATTTACAGAACTTACACTCGCCACATTCAGCGGTGTAAAGAGGAATCACGTGGTCGCCAACCTCAACGCTGGTAACGCCTTCGCCCACCATTTCAACAATACCGCCACCTTCGTGACCAAGAATAGAAGGGAAGATGCCTTCTGGATCGTCGCCTGACAGAGTGAACGCATCAGTATGACAAACACCTGTCGCGACGATGCGCACTAGCACTTCACCCGCTTTAGGAAGCTGTACATCCACTTCTTCCATTTTCAGTGGTTCGCCAGCGGCCCATGCAACCATTGCCTTGGATTTGATGTGAGTTTGACCAGGTTTGATTTCAACAGTCATTGGATTTTCCTTTATATTCTCAGTATATGGAGTGACGTAATAAGCGTAGTTAAGGTTTGCTTACTGCGCTGCGTCATTTTGTTGGTATCTATTCTAGGTGTTTCAATAAAAATGATAATCCGTCCATTTTGAAAATGATTTTTACATATACGTAATAATAGTAAGGTAAGCAGATTATAAGAGTGTGATGCCTCCTCAACGCGGAAGGGAAAGCGGAAAAGGCAGTTGACCTGAAGTTAGGTAGAGGGGCTAGAGTAGAACGCAATCAACCCATCAGCGAAGTAAGAGTGATTATGAACAAGACGGATCTGAATGCCTATTTAACCAAGCTCGGTTTGCCAAGAGAGCTACCTGCCGATTTAGAAACATTACATAAAGTACACGTGGCACAGCACCGCAGCCTGCCGTTTGAGAACTTTGATATTGCGTTGCAGCGCGGCATCTCTGTTGAGATTGAAGACATCATTCAAAAAACGGTGTATCACTCTCGCGGTGGTTACTGTTTTGAATTGAATGGTTTAATGCTTGAGGTACTCAATACTCTCGGATTTGAAGCACGCAGTTTACTAGGGCGTGTGCATGTGTCGGGCACACCAACTGGCCGTAGTCATCAAATCACGTTGGTAACGCTGGATGAACAAGCATGGATTGTTGATGTGGGCTTTGGCTCCAATACGCCGCGCGCGCCATTGCCGTTTATCCTCAACCAAGTGATTCAAACGGATTTACAAACCTTCCGCTTTGTCGAAGATGCTCAGTTTGGTTACTTCCTTCAAGTGTTGTCAACGGACGGAACGGACACGTGGAACAACCTTTATAGCTTCGATTTAGAGTTTGTATTTGCGGGTGATATCGCGTGTGGCAACTTTTTTACCTCCACTTCTCCTCACTCGCGTTTTACCAGTGCAAGAGTCGCGGCGAAAGCAACAGAAAGTGGGTTGGTGACATTGCTTAACTACACACTCAAATACACCAGCCAAGGTGAGCAGACAGAATTGGAGTTAGAGCCGGGCCAAGCCTATTTGGATGCATTGAAAGAATACTTCGGCATTGAGCTTGATGCGCAGTACGGCGATCTTCGTCCGTTGCCTGATGCGTAAAATTCTCCCGTTTTCAAAGCGTAGCGCGACGAGAACATTTTCATCACTATTTGTCTAAAAGAGGTCGACAGGAATACAGCATGGCGAATTGGGAAGGGGTCAGCGAATTTGTTGCTGTGGCAGAAACCAACAGTTTTACCGGAGCAGCAGCTAAGCTGAAAACATCGGTGGCACAAATCAGTCGTCGGGTATCAGCACTTGAAGAACGACTTGCGGTGAAATTGCTGCATCGCACGACGCGAAAAGTCTCCCTGTCTGAAGCCGGACAACTCTATTACCAGCAGTGTAAACATTTGGTGGAAGGGTTAGAACTGGCCGAGCTTGCCGTAACGCAAATGCAGACCGAACCGCGCGGTTTACTGCGCGTGACGGCTCCTGTGACGTATGGGGAAATGAACCTCGCGCCGCTTTTGCATCAGTTTTTGGAAAAGTACCCGCGTGTGGATCTCGATTTAGTGCTGACCAACCAAAAGCTGGATTTGATTGAGCAAGGTGTGGACGTGGCGATTCGTCTTGGCCGCTTGCAAGATTCCAGCATGATTGCCAAGCGTCTTTCCTCACGTCAAACCTACGTGTGTGCCAGTCCGATGTACTTGGAGCGTTTTGGTGAGCCACATACGTTGTCGGAATTGGGACGGCATCAGTGCTTGGTTGGCTCGGTCGACTATTGGCACTTTAAAGAAAATAAACGCGATAAGTCTTTGCGCGTGTCGGGAAGGATTAAATGCAACAGCGGTTTTGCTTTGGTGGACGCAGCGAAACGCGGTCTGGGTTTAGTGCAGCTGCCGGATTACTACGTTCAAGAAGCGTTAGACAGTGGTGAGTTGGTCGAGGTGCTGACCGATTACCGCGACGATCGCGAAGGCATTTGGGCACTGTATCCGCAAAGTCGCAATTTGTCGCCAAAAGTTAGGTTGTTGATCGACTTTTTGGCGCAAGAGCTTGTTGATTAGCGGCTTAAAGTGCCTCATTACAAGGTATGTTGCTAAAACGCCCGGTGATGCCGGGCGTTTTTATTGGGATGAGAGCTGGAATCGAAAAGACATGAATCACTATTGATTGGATTCCGCGTCTTCACGTTTAATCACTTTGTGCCCGTCTTCCGACACGCCTTGCTTCCAATAGCTGCTGATGTAGATATTCTCGCGATCGACTTCTTTCTCGTTGCGGAAGTATTGGCGTAGCGCGCGCATTGAATCGAACTCACAGGCACACCATACTGCGGCGTCCCCATCTAGCCATTTTTGTTCGCGTACCGCTTCTGCTAGGGTTTGACCTTCTGTAAGCCAAATTAGCTCCATACCAGCTGGTGCGTGCAGAGGCTGGATGTCTGCCGCAGACATCACACTGATCACGGCGTAGCCTTTTGCCTCTTCTGGTAGCGTACGAATTTTCGCAGAAAGCGCTGGAAGTGCCGTCATATCGGCAGCCATAAAGAACCAGTCAGCCTCGGTATTCAAATTAGAGATACTGCCTGGACCTACGATATTAATCGTATCGCCTTTTTGTGCGGCCATCGCCCAACGCGCGGCAAAGCCACACTGTAAATCTTGTGTGGTGTGGCGGACAAAATCTACTTCGATGGTGTGTGTTTCCGGATGGAAACGACGAATAGTATAGGTTCGCATTAATGGTCGGTCATCGTCGCTTAGCGTGCTCAAATCGGTACTGCCCATCTCATTGAACAATAGCTTGATGTAGCTACCTTCGCAGTCGCGTGGAAACTGGCTTAGCGCTTCACCTTGCAAAGTAATACGCTGCATATTTGGGGTAATTGTCTCTGTATCTGTGACAACAATCGTTTTAGGTTGAGGCTTCTTCTTCATCTTTGACTCTACTCGATAATTATTCTCTTTCTCATTTAAGGTTATCAAGATCTCTCATAAGAGGGTAGTGTCTTTATATAAATTTACACTGTGAATTGAGCTGGATTATTGGAGTATTGAAGTGGTACTGGGGACTGGGGCGAGCAAAATACGTAGAAAAAATAAGAAAGGGCACGCCAACATGCCCTTTCGAACTTAGCGATGTAAAGGCTTACTGAGTCTGCTCAAGTAAATGTGTTTTTAGGAATCTATCCATCGCTTGGTAACCATCAAGACGGTTCTCTAAAGAGCGGAATCCGTGCCCCTCATTTTCCTTCACGATGTATTCGACCTCGACGCCTCGTTCACGCAGTGCATTAACGATTTGGTCTGACTCGCTCTTCACCACGCGTGGATCTTGTGCTCCCTGTAGAACCAATAAGGGTGCCTTAATTTGGTCGACATGGAACACTGGTGAGTAGGCTTTCATCATTTTCGCGTCTTCAGGATCATTCGGATTGCCTACTTGCTCGTGTAACATTGCAAGGAATGGTGCCCAATAAGGTGGAATGGAGTCCATAAAGGTAAATAAGTTAGATACGCCAACGTAGTCGATTCCGCACTTATATAAATCCGGAGTGAATGTCACCCCAGCCAGAGTTGCGTAGCCGCCATAAGAGGCACCATAAATACATACGTTGCCATCTTGTGCGTAACCTTGTTCGGTAGCCCATTTGACACCGTCGGTAATGTCATCCTGCATGGATTGTCCCCATTGCTTGAACGACTTCTCCCAAAACTCGCGACCATAACCAGTTGAGCCCCTGAAGTTCATTTGCAGCACTGCGATACCACGGTTAGCGAATAATTGTACCTCAGGCTGAAATCCCCAGTGATCACGAGCCCATGGACCGCCGTGTGGGAGCACAAGCAAAGGCAGATCTTTGGCCTCTCGACCCTTCGGCAGCGTTAGGTACCCATGAATGGTTTCTCCATCGCGAGCGGTGTATTGGATAGGCGTCATCTTCGCCATATGTTCTGGCTTATGCCATGGAGCGTTTTCTGCCAATTTCTCCAATTTGTCTGCTTTACGATCGTAGAAGTAGTAATTTGGTCGATCGACATCGCTGTAGGTGACGACAATCATTTTACTTTCATCTCGCGTCGCACTGGTTACAGAAATTTCTACATTTGGCAGTTTCTCTGAGAGGCGTTCGAAGGTTTGTTGGTAGGAATCATCTAAGAAGTGATAGTGGTTTTTATCTGTCACGTAAGAGACTGAAACCAGCTTATTAAGCGCTTCAGAGTAATGAGCGCTATTCACGTCAACTTCCGGGTGAGAGAAGATTTCTCGTATTTCTTTATTGGCTTTTACATCGTATTCAACGATGGCTGATTTATCACGCGTAATTCGTGATGCCACATATAAGTTTTTGTTGTCCGGCGTGAATGAAATGGGGCTAAAGCTCTCTTTGAAAGTGAGATTTTTTAGCGGCTTAAATTCATCTTCAACCGTATCGCGATATAAAACGGAGGTATTAACACCATCTGATGTGGTGATGACACGAATGTTGCCATCGTGATCGGTACCCCATGAGCGCACATTGCCCGGGTTTTGCGCGACGAGAGTATTTTCGTCTGTTTTTAGATTATGTCGATAGACATCAAAGACTTGCGGGTTACGCTCGTTACTCGAAATCAAAATGTCATCGGGTTGATTGTCTAGCGTGTCGATGACGTATGCCACAACACCGGATGTCGGTGTGATGGTTTTCTCTTCGCCTGTTTTGACATTAACCGTCACGAGATAAAAGTTCTCATCTCCTCCCGTATCACGAGAGTAAATTACGGTGTCTTCGCCAACCCAGTAGTAGTATGCGATGTCACGCCCTATTACGGATGTGACGCGTTTTATCTGATCGGGGTTATCTGTGGGATAAACAAAGACGTTCTTACGGTCTTGCCATGGCTTCATCATTGAGATGTAGTCACCAGCAGGAGAGATTTGATAGCTAGAAACTTCGCTGTTTTTAAAGAAATAATCCACTGGATACTCGGGTGGAATGACTTCAGCATTGGTTGTGGTGGATGTTTGACTGCAACCCGCCAATAATAATCCAAAAGTGGCAGCAAGAATAAGCTTGCGAGTGTGCATTATGTAACGCTCCTTGTGTAAAGGACCTTAAGCTCATGAGCTTTTGGCCAGGGTGATAGATTCATCGCAGTTACTGCGAGCAAGCAACGAACATTAAAATAGCTGTGGCTTATGATTAGTGTGCTTTTAATAAATAGCGCATTGCTTCGCTACTATGACCCTGGCATTGTCCAAAAGTGGCGTTAGATTGTGATTATTGATTCAGTATCTACCTGAACTTTGTATTAGATCACGGTTTTACGGCTATTTTGTCCTCTATATCATTGGGATAGTCGACAGCAGTAAAAGCGCTGCCATCCCATAGTTAAACCCTTTTACACGCCTAGATGTGGTCAACCAGCGTTGAAGTTGCATGCCTGCCGCGGTCCAAAATGTTACCGATGGCAAGTTAGCTAAGCAGAAGATACCCGCGATAAAAGTCAGTTCAAGCCAAGAACCGCCACTGGTGTATACCGTAATGGCCGTCAACGCCATCGACCAACCCTTCGGGTTCACCCATTGGAATGCCACCGCCCCTAAAAAAGACATTGGGCGAAAATCGTGTTTTGCTTCGGTTTTGCCGCTCGTGGCGATTTTGTACGTCAAGTACAGCAAATAACTCAAGCTCAATACTTTCAAAATGGAGTGAGTAATCGGGTAAGCGTTGAAGAGACTCATCAAACCAATGCCCACCAAAATTAACATGGCACCAAAGCCGAAGGTAATGCCCAACATGTGTGGGATAGTGCGTTTAAAGCCGACATTTGCCCCTGAGGTCATCAACATAATGTTATTGGGACCCGGCGTAAAAGTGGAGACAAAAGCGAACAACGCCAAAGCGCCCAGTTGATGATATTCCATAGATTGTTCCTTGAATCAGTTCTCGATAAGTTGAGAACAACTATAAGTAGAACTGAGGTCAATATTGTGCTTTTATTTGATGATTAGAAACTAAATAAGCAATGAAACATCATCATGGATAGATTTGACGAAAGAATATTGCAAGTGCTCAAGCGGGACGGAAGAATCTCCAATGTAGAGCTGTCGGAACGCGTTGGCTTATCTCCGTCTGCAACCTTACGTCGAGTGCAAGATTTAGAGCGTAAAGGCGTGATAAAAGGCTACCGAGCGGTGCTGGATAATCAGCAACTTGGCGTGGGTTTTGTCGCTTATGTGTCGATTGGTTTGGCCTCGCACTCTAAGCAAGCACAGCTTGGTTTTGAAGAACACGTGCGCTTTGTGGATGAAGTGGTGGAATGTCACAATATTACGGGAGCCAACGAATATTTAATACGCGTAGAAACGCAAAATTTAGCCGCATATAAAGCGTTCCATGCCGATGTACTGGGTGAGTGTGAGCACGTCAAGTCGATCACAACCATGGTGGTAATGGACACACCGAAAGACGAACGTTAGTCGGTCAAGAATGGCATGGTTTTGTGGCACATGAATTTGAAGTGACTCGAAAGAGTCAGTCGAGTATGAGATCAGTACACAACAAATGCTGGAAAGCAGATGGCACTCTTACAATTTCCACCTTTATTCTCACCTTCGAAATAATCTCATCCTGCTAGTTTTGCTTAAACCGCTTGTGTTCATGAGCGGCGAGTCAGCAAATTTAAGGATGAACGATGAAATCACATGTAACACTTCCTCTTTTGAGCTTAAGCGCTGTTGCCGCATTGAGCTCATTTAACGTCAACGCCCACGGCTGGGTAGAATTTCCAAGTGCTCGTCAGAATACGTGTTATTTAGACGGTGGTTTTTGGACCAATGAGATCCCCAACCAAGCGTGTAAAGCGGCTTTTGAAGAATCTGGTGCTTACCCGTTTGTGCAACGCAGTGAAATTGCAGCAAACGTACCAAATTACCGAGATATGGAGCATGTCAAAGCCGTAGTCCGTGACGGCGAACTGTGTTCTGCCGGCGATGCCGCTAAGAAAGGCTTGAACATTCCTTCTCCAAACTGGCAGCGCACCAATGTTACGCCAGATGCAAATAACCAGATTGAATTGGTGTTTTACGGCAAGGCGCCGCACAACCCATCGTACTGGGAATTCTATCTCACCAAGCCGACTTATGATGATTCAAAACCTCTTACTTGGGGGGATTTAGAGCTGATCGACACCGCAGGTGATGTGTATGTCGATGCGGAAAAACGCTACCGTATTCAGGTGACTTTCCCTGCTGATCGTTCGGGCGATGCGGTACTTTACACTCGTTGGCAGCGTATTGATGTTGCTGGTGAAGGTTTCTACAACTGTAGTGACATTACGTTAAACGGAACAGGCACGACGCCACCGACTGACCCTGTTGATCCAACCGAACCGGGCAACAATCTGACATCTCTAGGCTACTTTGTTCAGCAAGGTTTTGGGCCAGTAGAGTCTGGCGATACGGTGCGTTTCCGTACGTTTAATGCGACAGGCAATGAAATTGTTGATATTTCACTGCCAATCAGCGCAAACAATACGACGACTTGGGCGGCAGAAATTGCGGATCAATTTAACGCGCAGCAAACGGGCGATTGGTATGTGGGCATTTGGCATCAAGAGATGAACCACTACATGTTCGATGGTAAGAACGTGAATGCGAACCAAGTATTAGCGCCAAGCGCAGACTTCAGTTATGCGTTGTCACTGATCAAAGCGGATGTACCGCCACCAGTTGAACCAACCAACTTGTGGGACAAGACGGCTGTTTACGACCAAGGTGATGTGGTGACGCACAACGGTAAAGAATGGACCGCTCAGTGGTGGACGTCTGGTGAGGAACCAGGCACAACGGGTCAATGGGGTGTATGGCGTTAAGCCATTTATTCGGGCCCTGATCAATAAAACCCTTCTCATGTGAGAAGGGTTTGTTTTTTCAGTCTAAAACGACCACTTTGGTGGAGTGGTTGTCTTGAAAATCAGAGCACATATCGTTATTCGCTTGCTCTCCACTCGATCCAGTTGAGCATCGCGTAGTCTGCCAGTTTGAGCATCGGAATGTCTTCGTGTGTATCACCGTAGGCATAAATAGACTCAAACTCGTCGAGCGAAAACGCCGCCTTAACGCGCGAGACTTTTCTTTCTAAACTGCAATCACCTTGCTGGTAAAAGCCACTCAGTTTTGGCTGTTCTGAGATCAGTTCACTGCACAGCAAGCGGTAACCGTTCGCTTCACACCAAGGCTTGAGATACGCATTGAGTGATGCCGACACCACCACAATGGTATCGCCTCTGTGTTGATGCCACGCCAACCTTTCCATCGCTTCTGGCCGTAAGTACAGCGGGATCACTTCATGGGCAAACTGAGCGCCAATCGCTTCAATTTGCTGCGTTTCTTTCCCTGAAAATGCAATAAAACTGCTGAGCGGACGCATAAGACGAGCGGGTAACACTCCGAGTTTGTACAGCGCATAAAATGGCATGATAGCGACCTTTCCTACTCGTTTGCGCAGGCCATAAGCAGAATAGTGGAGGAAAAGGCTAAACATATCCTCTCGGGTGATGGTGCCATCAAAATCAAACAGTGCCAGTGACGGCTTGGTAGTATCGAGCAAATTCAGCGCCTATTTTTCGATTTAAGATCGTTTTGTGTTTATTGATAAAACACTGCCAACCAAATGGTTTCTTGCGTTGGGTCAGTCCAGCTCACTTTGTGTTTGGTATGAGCCGGAATCGTAACGTGATCGCCTGCCTCAAGTCGTTTCACTACACCTGATTCAAAAGTCAGCTCTCCAGCTCCTTTAAGAACCAATACCCATTCATGTTCTTCTTGATCGTACCAGCCACTTTCGGGCGAGGCTTGCCCCGTTGAGACAATGCGTTCTATACGCAGGTTTTTGTGGATCAGCAGGTCTTCGAACACTTCCTCGTCGAGGTTATTCGGTAAGTCTTTAAACAGGTTCATGCCTTTCCTTAGAGAATGATCAGTCCAAAAGGCGCAAGCAATTGCTCTTGTTGCCAATCACAAATTTTAACACCAAACAGAGAAACGCGGCGAACATCTAGCCCGTCTAGTTCGACATGAGTCAGATCACACTGCTCAACGTTAAAGGTTCCCCATTGTTCTGGCGAGAATTCGCAGCGAGATAAATCCGAGCCTTTGAGAGTTGCCCCTGCGAGGTTCGCACCGTTCCAACGGTTTTCAAAGAGGTCACATTTTTCTAGTAACACTCGCTCGAAGTTACAGTAGGTGAGGTTGCAGCCAGTAATAAAAGCAGAACAGAAAAACATGGTGTTACTGACGCGATTAGCAAAGTTCGCACCTTGGAAGTTTGCCCCTTTGAGATCGCACTTACGCAGCTCCAAGCCCATACAATTTGCGCCGTTAAACAGGCTCATCGCCAACATACAGTTCGTAAAGCTGGCGTCTTTTAAGTTCGCGAAGCGAAAACTACACCCTTCTAGCGCTTTGGATTCGATAAAGCGACAGTCGATGAACTTAGCATCGCGCAGATCGGCATGGTCGAAACTGCACATATAAAAGTGGCAGTTTTTAAAGGTGGCATTCTGAAAATCGTGATGAGAAAAGTTTTCTCGTTCAAAAATGAGATCGGTTTTTAACATGTCTTCTCCTTAGCTGCGAGCAGACTAGCACTCCAAGTGACTGATTTTCCAGAAAAATAACTTCTTGTATTTCAGTGTTTTACAAACCCCTCAAATCGCAATTTTAAGGGGTCAAACGAGCGTTTTAAGTGGGTTGTTTTTTGAAAATAGAAGACGTAGAGGAAGAAAAAAGTTTTTGCTGGCTACGAGGCCCTAGCGAGAGGATTCGTGTTTTTGAGTAGGCATGGCTTCTCACACGCACAGTTTGCATTACAGAATTGTATCCGATTTGCATAATTTGTTGATCGGTATGGCGTTTCTCTATACAAAAAACCTATATTTTTCACAAATTGATTTCCATCAAAATAGTAGGGTTTCTATGTGCTAGATTGCGCGCAGCTCAAAAAAATATAGATGCCCGTGTGCTTCAAGGCGCTGAGTTTACTTGAAATCTAAGGCCAGTCAGCAGGCACACCTTTGGGTACGACATAACGAAGCCCTATAAAAGGAAATAAAAAATGAAAAAAACAATCTGCAGTCTAGCAGTGGTTGCTGCACTCGTGTCACCAAGTGTTTTCGCTCATAAACAAGGTGACTTCGTTCTTCGTGTTGGTGCGGCGTCTGTCGTTCCTAATGACAGCAGCGATAAGATTCTTGGTTCTCAAGAAGAATTGAAAGTGGATTCAAATACGCAGCTTGGTTTGACGTTTGGCTACATGTTCACAGATAACATCAGCCTAGAGCTTCTAGCAGCAACACCATTCAGCCACGATATCTCAACAGATTTGTTAGGTCTTGGTGATATCGCGGACACCAAACACCTTCCACCAACGCTTATGGTTCAGTACTACTTTGGCGAGCCACAAAGTAAGTTCCGTCCATACGTTGGTGCAGGTCTCAACTACACCATGTTCTTTGATGAGGGCTTCAATAGCACGGGTAAAGGCGCTGGCCTTTCAGATCTTAAGTTGGATGACTCATTCGGTCTAGCAGCGAATATTGGTGTGGACTACATGATCAACGATCAATGGTTCCTCAACGCTGCTGCGTGGTACGCAAACATTGAAACAGAAGCAACTTACAAAGCAGGTGGAGCGAAGCAAAAAACCGACGTCAAAATTAACCCTTGGGTATTTATGATCAGCGGCGGTTACAAGTTCTAAGAAAAACCAGTAGTTACACGCACATTACTATTATTGGCATGACTTTGGGGGCGGTTACGGGGACTGCCCCTCTTTTTTATCCTCGTTTTGATTGCACATCATTTACTCAACTTAGCAACATGCAAAATTGGATCTTTACCTTGCAGATCATTTTATTGTCGGAAGATCGAAAAGTCCTACACTGATCACATAATTGAACAAGTGGACAATATAAATGAGCGGCGACATCGCGAAGCATTCTTCCTCCAGAGCTAAGCTGGTAAAAACTCTTTTCTTTACTCTCTGTGTTATCGCATTTGGTGCGATGTATTGGTCTTGGCAGTATTCAGACAGTCACCCAAGCACGGAAGATGCCTACGTTAGGGCAAAAATTTTGTCGGTAGCGCCACAGGTAAAAGGCCAAGTGGTTTCCGTGGATGTCAAAGATTTCCAATCTGTTAACAAAGGTGACCTACTGCTGAAGATAGATTCACGCCCATATTTGTTGGCAGTGAAGCAAGCCAAAGCGGCATACCAATTGGCGGTCCAGCAACATGACGTTGCCGATAAGCAGGTAACTGAAGCCGTTGCGGGCTTAGATGCGGCGCGCTCTAACCTGACAGAAGCGCAAGTGGAGTACAAACGTACGGATTCCTTGGTGAAACGCAAACTGGCGTCGGACCAAGATTTAGATACGGCGAAAAACAAACTTGCCAATGCCCAAGCGAGCCTGGAGCAAGCGCGCGCGACGGTAGAAAAAGCCATTGCGAACCGTGGTGAAGAAGGCGCAGAGGCTGCGGTTGTTCAACAAGCGGCAGCACAGTTAGCGCAAGCGGAGCTGAACTTGAGTTACACCGACATTACGTCACCAGTGGATGGCATTGCCGGCGAAATCAATACGCACGTAGGCTCGGTCGTTAGCGTGGGTCAAACGCTGTTCCCTTTGATTTTAAAAGACAGCTATTGGGTACGCGCGAACTTTAAAGAAACCGATCTTACTCATATTAAACCTGGCATGCATGCGGATGTGGTGATTGATATGTACCCAGACGTGGTGTGGAAAGCAACGGTAGCACAACTGTCGCCTGCGAGTGGTACATCGTTCTCCTTGATGCCACCAGAAAACGCAACGGGTAACTGGGTCAAAATCAAACAGCGTTTCCCTGTACGTTTGGCATTAGAAGTACCAGTCGATGCGCCGCAACTTCGCGTGGGTGCGAGCTCAGAAGTCACCATTGATTTGCAAAGTAGCGTGCAATGAGCCATCAAATTACGGCAGACAAACGGGGTATTGCCACCGTCGCCGTGATGCTTTCTGCCATCATGGTGTTAATCGATATGACCGTTGCGAACGTGTCGCTATCGCACATGATGGGCACGTTGGGCGCAACAGCAGACCAAATTACTTGGGTGCTGACGGGTTACAGCATGGCGGAAGCGATCTTCATTCCGATGACCAGTTTCTGGGTGTCTCGCTTTGGTGAACGCAAAGTCATGCTGGTTGCCGTGATCGGTTTTGTGATTGCCAGTGCGCTTTGTGGGCAAGCACAGTCGCTTGAAGAGATGGTGCTATTTCGCATTATCCAAGGCGCTTTCGGCGCGTCGGTGATTCCATTGGCGCAGTCGACGTTAGTGCAGATTTATCCGTACGAGCAAAAAGGCAAAGCGATGGCGATTTTCTCCATCGGCATTTTGCTTGGTCCTATTTTGGGCCCAGTCGTGGGTGGCGTGATCACCGACAACATCAACTGGCGCTGGATTTTTTACATCAACTTGCCATTCGGTTTGATCTGTACCTCTTTGATTTATCGCTATATCCACATCGACAACAAATCCAAACCTAACTTTGACTGGTGGATCATCGGTTACATGGCGTTAGGTGTGGGCGCGTTGCAGTTTGTGTTGGATAAAGGGAACGAAGAAGACTGGCTCAACTCACGCATGATTCAGACGGCGATATTGCTCGCGGTCATGGGATTGGTTATGTGGATCCATCGCAGTTGGAAAACCAAAAGCCCAATAGCGCCATTATGGCTGCTTAAAGACCGAAATCTTATGGTCTCGTCGCTGATGATTGCTGTGGTGTCGATGGCGATGTTTGGTCTGACGACTCAACAACCGATGTTGTTGGAAAGCTTGCTGAATTATCCGGTCTCAACCACTGGCTTGTTAATGGCACCGCGTGGATTGGCGTCAGCGGCGATGTTGATTTTGGTGATTAAACTCAATCCGCAATTCGATCCCAGAATCAAAATAGTCTTTGGCTTGAGCTGCATCGGGATTGGTAGTTATTTGATGACGCAATACTCACTGCAGATCGATACATTTTGGATTGTGATGCCGAGTATGATTCAGGGCATGGGGCTTGGTTTAACCTTCTCGACGCTGTCCACCTTGGCGTATTTAACGATTCCGAAAGAGCAATCTGTCGCGGCGGCAAGTATTTACAATTTGTTCCGTACGATTGGTAGTTCGTTTGGTATCTCTATCGCCACCACGTTCCAATATCGTGATAGTCAGCAGCAATGGCATGCGCTGGGAGAGGGTATTAATCCTTATAATCCTAACTTGCATGACTGGGCGGCCAATCAGGGGCTTTCTATTACCGACCCGGTTGCGTTAGACCAATACCAACAGATGTTGCAGCAGCAATCGCAAATGGTTGCGTTTGTACACACTTTCCAGCTTGTAGGAGTGATGTTCGTGATCATGATGCCGATGCTGGTTTTCATCCGATCGCGTGAATAACAACAAGTTCCGGTGAATCGTGTCAGAGAACGCCTCTCAAGTTGTATTTGCTTGAGAGGTGTTTTTTATTGGACGGTGTCAATGAAAGACGGACGTTTACTCAAACGTCACTTCATCAAAATGCGGATTGGCTTTGAGCGCGCGCATTGCGACTAATTGTTCAGTCGGGAAGGCGATGTGCTCACCATCCATATCTAAAAACAAGCACTCTTGTCGCTGCATGTCGTAGCCTGTGTCGAACGCGTTGCCCTGATGAGTTTCACCATTTTTTAGTGTGATCTCGATCGGGAGCTTAAACATACAGGCGATTTCAATAAAATCGTATTGGCTGCAAGTCACCATAGTTTTCTCCTTTCAAACCGACGCAGTATTCAGAAGGTTTGAGAACCGTTTCCTTAAATAGAAGACGTTTGATTGAAACTGAATCTTCATCTTACACCTCATTTTGGTCACGAAATAGACATACACGCACGTTTTAATAAACCTACTGTTGAGCGTTCACAAGCGAGACAAAATAACGATATGTCTGAGACGATACTTAAGCGCACATACCTAACGAGTGAACAAAAGACACAAAAGCCAAGTTCACTGATTCCGCCTCAAACCTACCATGCGCAGTTGGCGCACCGTGTTCACCACTCGCCTCAATTTGAAAACGGCCGCGTTAAAAACGAGATGCCAAACGTCCCTAGTCCGCAATCATTCTGGCAGGTGTGTTGGAGTTATCTTGGTGGTAGAACGCCGTTGAGTCCTAACGAACATTTGCCACATTCCCCAATTCAACCCACGCAGTTTGCGCAGCGAAGTGAATCGATGCGCCTTACTTGGCTGGGCCACTCTAGTATGCTGGTGGAGGTCGATGGCATTCGAATTCTGACCGATCCGGTATTTGATTACGCTTCTCCGTTCATCGCAAAAGCGTGGTTTGAACGCAATATTCCCAATACTCACGCCAGAGATTGTTTGCCGATTCCTGAAATTATCGTGATTTCGCACGATCATTACGACCATTTAGAAGCGTCGACCATACGTTTCTACGCCGATAAGCCCGTGACGTTTTATGTGCCCTTAGGGGTTGGCAAGCATCTGATAAAGTGGGGCGTTTGCGCAGACAACATCGTGGAATTCGATTGGTGGGATAGCGTGCACTATGCTGGAATCGAACTGATTTGTACGCCTGCTAACCATAATTCGGGTCGTACTTATTTCGATAAAAACGCGACCCTGTGGGCTTCTTGGGTCATCAAAGGCAAAGAAGAGACGCTCTATTTTAGTGGCGATTCAGCTTACGATTCGCACTTTTCCGAGATCGCACTGCGATGTGGACCAATCGACATTGCCTGTTTGGAGGTGGCTGCCGATGTGAAAGGCCAAGGTTATCCGGTCGAAAACTGGGGGCACATGCAGGCTCATCATACCGTGCAAGCGTTTCGCGATTTAAATGCGAAAAAACTGTTGCCAGTACATTGGGCTACATACGAACTGTTTACTCACCGCTGGGACGAACCGATTTTAGATTTGCTTACCCATTGTCAAAAAGAACATATAACGCTGCTGACGCCAATGCCGGGGCAGAGTTTTTACGTTCATCAAGAACATATAAATAAACAATGGTGGCGAGAAAAAGAAATATGTGAGCCAGATATAATTTTGACTTAATAACATGATCTTACTTCAATAATTATTTTATAAATTAACCTTGTTATTTTCAGAATATAACAAGGTTTTTACTGGTCATTGAAATTAAAAATTTCCATAGATTCACTTTCCAATTGTGATCTCACGCTTTTATAAATCGATTGGTGTCATTTTTTGATACTTTTCATCTGAAAATTTGCGCTCTTATCAGAAAAGTTTTAGTAAAAATCTTTGCTATCTTAATTTTACTCTTCAAAACAATTATACTGACTATTATCTTGATAAGCCCATAGAGCAATGGCTATAACTTGTTCTGGATGGGTAAAATGTATCCAGTTAAAGAAAAGTAAAAAATCTAATGGATAAGACATGTTTTACGCCAACAAGATAGAATATTGAGACCAAAATCACAAGAGTAGGACTCTCTTGAATTTATCATCATGGATGCTGAATAAATAAAATACAGGCATTGTTAGATGAATAATTCTGCAACGTATTTACTTGCTGCTTTACGAGAAAAAATAAAAGAAAAAGGCATTGGATATTCTGAGCTTTCTATTGGACTTGGAATCCCGCTTTCTACTATAAAAAGACAGCTTCACAATACGTCTCTTGGTTTAGATAAAATCTTGTTGTACGCCACGCACCTAGATACGGATTTGGTTGAGTTATCCATGCGAGGTAAGCAGCTGCAGCAAGAGAGTGAACAGTTTATCACCGACACCAACAGTGAGATTTTTCATCAATATCCTCACTTATTTGATTTTCTTTATCTTTTGCGTCGACCTGAGTGGTCTTTAGAAGAGATCGCACGGAGATACCAGCTGAGTGATACTTCCGTTGCGCTCTATTTACGTGCACTAGAAATGATGGATTACATTGAACTGAAAGGGGATAAACACTATCAATTTAAAGATACAGGCCGCTTTATTTTTGAAGAAGGTTCAAATTTAGACACGCTATTTGCACAGCGCTTTCGTGAAGAAGTGTTTAGTCACGATATTCGACCCCCAATTTGTGTTGGACGTATTGCGATTACCGAAGAACAAGAAGAAAAGCTGGCAAATGAAGTGTACAACAAATTAATTGAGTTTGATGTTCAAAATAAAACCAGTGAAAACAGTCAACGACTAAAAAACGTTTTACTCACTTTTACACCTGGTAATCAGATATTTTTGGCTGACACAATTCCGAATATTAATGGCGATTTATTAAAAGCCATCACTATCGCTAAAGAAAAATAAAAGAATAATTATCGGAAGCTTGTGCTTATTTAGTGCGAGCCGGGCTTCTGCACACTAAAAACACTCATTTATATAAATGAGAATATAAAAATAACGTAAATAATAGGGAAAAAGTATGTTTAAAAAGAGCACACTTGCCATTCTGATCGGGGCTACTATTTCGCTTGTTGGATGTGGTTCCAATGATAAAACTGAAATCCGTTTACCACAGGCGCCAACTTCGGAATTTACTAACGTGATTGATCGTACTGGTAATCCAACTTACCTGCGTGATTACGACAGTTATTCGAACCTGAAGTACAACGCGTTGACGGATAACGGCGCGTGGCATGGCCATTTGCTACCTGAAGATGCGGCGGGTTATGGCGCTTTCGGCGGTATTATGCAAGTGACGCAAGAGTACGCGCATTTTATGTCTGGCCAAACGTTCGACAAGCTCACGTTGACCGACAAAGTGAGTGGCCAAACTTACGACTTATCGAACGCAGAAGCGAAAGTCTATTCCATTCCAGGTGCGTTAGTGCAGGTGTTGGACTTGGAGGATATTCACGTGCAAATGGTGCTGCGCTTCGTCACTGATCGCTCTTCGCTGGTGGAAACGCTCATCACTAACAAAACTGATCGTGATATGAACTTGGCGTTGGAGTGGGACGGCGAGTTGGTGAAATACGCGCTGTCGACGCGCAAAGACCAAACCGTTGCGCAGTACTACCCAGATTACAAGCGCCAGATTTCGACCATCGAGAGCGGCATTAAAATTAACTTTAGCGAGATGAAAGACAACTGGGCGATCCGTAATGATCGCGATGCCGAGTTCCGCATTACTCGTTCTCTACCGACGAAGACGTTCACCAACGAAACCTCATTCAGTTCTACCGCGGAGATGAGCCTACCAGCTGAGCAAACATCGGTGGTTTATACGGCGTATTCTAACCTGCACAATGCGAAAGAAGTGCAGTCAGAATCGTTGAAATTGCAAGATGTATTAGCGAATCCAACTCAATACATGGAAGCGTCGAAAGCGCGTTGGGACGGCTATTTAGCGAATGGTCTCATTAACAAAGAAGCGACAGCAGACCAAGCTCGTGTGGCCGTAAAAGCGATGGAAACCCTAAACGGTAACTGGCGCTCTGCGGCGGGCGATATTGAACAAGCGACAGTCACGCCATCGGTCACTGCGCGTTGGTTCTCTGGTAACTTAACGTGGCCGTGGGATTCGTGGAAACAAGCGTACGCGATGGCGCATTTCAACCCAGATGTTGCGATGGACAACATTCGCACGGTATTCCAAGAACAAGTTCAAGCTGATGACAAGATTCGTCCGCAAGACAAAGGCTATTTGCTGGATGTGTTGACGTACACCAAACCTGTTAGTCGTGGTGGTGCTGGCTCTGAAAACTGGAACGAACGCAATACGAAACCATCGTTGGCGGCATGGTCTGTGATGGAGGTGTATCACGCTCTCGTGAACCAGTTTGATCGCCCAGAAGACGCGCAAAAATTCATTGATGAAATGTATCCGAAGTTGGTGGCATACCACGATTGGTGGCTATCAAACCGCGACCACAACCAAAATGGTGTGCCTGAATACGGCGCGGCAGTGGACCCAGCACACAACACGGAAGAAGGCGTGATGTACGTTTGGGTAGAAACGCGCGATCCTAACTTCACGACCATTATTCCGGCAGAAGACATCATCGAGCAAAACGGCAATTCTTATAAAGTAAAAGGCATGGCGTCTTACAATAAGATTCTCGATGAAGTGGATTACATGACGATTCACGTCGGCGCACAAGAAGCGGCGGGCTGGGAATCGGGCATGGATAACGCGGCTCGTTTTGGCTTTATCTACAACATCCACAACATGAATTCGCAAGCTGAAGACATCAGCAATCCAGACAAAAATGTGGATCAACTTGGTCGCTACGCGGCAAGTGCGTACGGCTTTGATAACAGCATCAAGCTGGAAGGCGAAGAGTGGGTGTACAGCAATACGTCAGCGGAAAACTTAGCGAAACTCGATCTTGCGAAGAAAGATTGGGAAGTTCGTTTTGCAGAAAATCGCACCAACAATAATGCTGCGGACGGCGAGCTGCTTGGCTTCTCTATGCTGCAAGAATCGGTGGATCAAGCCTCTTACATGTACTCAGACAACAAATACTTAGCGGAAATGGCGAAGTTGGTGTCCGATGGCGTAGAAGGTAAAGATCGTGCGCAAGAATTCCTTAACGGCGCAGAAAAAATCAAGACTTACATTAACCAATGTATGTTTGATGAAAGCACAGGATTCTTCTACGACATTCACTTAAATGTGGCTGAAGACGGCACTACTCCTGCACCTCTTGCAAATGGCTGTGCGGGTTTGCCGATTGTAGAGCGTGGACGTGGCCCTGAAGGTTGGTCGCCGCTGTTTAATGGTGCAGCAACGCAAGAGCATGCCGATAAAGTGATCGCGGTGATGCGAGATCAAGACGAGTTCAACACGCCAGATAAATTCCAAGGAACGGGTGTGCCTTTGCCGACCGCATCGCAAACTAACCCTGCTTACGGTAAAGATGTGTACTGGCGTGGTCGCGTGTGGCTAGACCAAGTGTACTTTGGCTTCCGTGCGATGGAAAACTACGGCTACAAAGAAGAAGCGATTGCGATGGCGAATGAGCTGTTTAACAACGCAGAAGGTATGACGGGTGACATGCCAATCCGTGAAAACTACAACCCAGAGACGGGCGCGGTACAAGGTGCGTCGAACTTCTCTTGGTCTGCGGCGCATTTGTACATGATGTACAACGGATTCTTCAAAAACTAGATCGCACACATTAGGCGCTTTGGATGACCCCCCTAGTATTCGTAGCGCTTAACGAACGATAATTCAGTGATAAATAAGACAAACCGGACTGTATTGGCAGTCCGGTTTTTTTATGTCTCTTGTCACACAGATTTTAGTGCTGGGTCAGGGCGCGTTGCCAAATCGAAAGCATCTCTTCACTAAACAAGTAAAAGCGCATGTCGAGTGCCGCGTATTCCGGTCTTTGGCAAACGGCCATCGCGACTTCTGCTGCTTCTTGGGGCGGGTAACCATACACTCCGCAAGAAATCGCAGGCAGTGCCACACTTTGGCAATGCTTGTCGAGCGCGAGATCCAGCGAACGTTGATATGCAGATTCCAACACCGCTTTTGGATCGGCGAATTTATCGTAAATCGGGCCAACGGCATGAATGACGTAACGCGCGTTTAAATTGCCAGCCTCAGTAATGCGTGCGTCACCAAACGGGCATCGAATACCGTCGACATCATCAACGGCATAACACGCATTGATAAGCGCAGGCCCTGCTGCGCGATGAATGGCACCATCGACGCCACCTCCGCCGAGCATTCTCGGGTTTGCTGCATTCACGATGGCATCGACATGTGCGGTGGTAATGTCGCCTTGGACTAACGAGATCGCGTTCATTTTTTTGAGCCTTCTACAATGATGAGAAACAAATGGTCAGTAACACAGTTAAGTGTAGCTTACTCATCAATCACTTGAGGTTTTAACTCGACGACATTTCCTTCCGGATCATGTATATAGAGTGATCTACCGAACCCTTGTGCGCCATACCGCTTCGCAAACTCTTCGGTTTCAATGCCGTTCGAACGCAGATATTCCAGTATTTCATTTTCGGAAAAAGGCGCTAGTTGCAGGCAAAAATGGTCAATATTACGACCATTTTGAACTGGTGGCTTTCCGCCAAGTTGCCCTAACTCGCTGTCCACCGTCACCACATCAATCAATGCGTTACCAGCCCTGAGCTGGGTTAAACCAAGCTCCATTACTTCGCGCTCGACAGGGCAGCCCAAAATATCTCGATAGAAATGCAACATGGCGTCGAGGTTGCACGTTCTTAACACGACATGATCAAGGGCTTGGATTGCGATTGGGTTGTTGGTGGGCATGCTTCACTCCTTTTGTGCGGTTATGGAAAAGTATACGACCTGAACGTCCATATTGATCGTTAAGCCATTTTTAACATATGCGCATTTAGTCATAAAGAGTGCGTTTAAGAAGAGAGAAAGAGTTTTTGGCGAAACGCCTTGATGTGCGACCGAGTCAGGCGTTTAGGCCTGTAGCAAATTGGTCACGCGCCCAAGCTCGCAAACATTGATGGGAAGTGCTGGATTCATCTCGTTTATGGAAAATCAGCTTATAGCTGACTGGCTCGGAAAACATTGGAGTTTGAATGACTTGCAGATTCAAAGCCGATTGCCATTTCTGCGCCAAAGACAGGGGAAGCACGCCTAAGCAATCGTGTTTCGCCACATAAAGCATCATGCCAGAGAGCGATGTTGTCATCATTTCCACATCACGCTCTTGCAGCCCTGGCTGGTGAATTTCGGTGTTGCTAACTGGGAAGTCTTCGTCTCCGGACAAACCGACAGTGCTTTTCAGAATAAAACTGTTCTTGTTCGATTTTTCCTGCGATACGTGGGTGATCTTGACGACAAATCACCACCATTGGCTCTTCAAAAATTGACTCACTGATAAATGATGGGTCATGAATGGTCGTTGGGCTAATAATCAAATCGATCTGTTTAAGTCGTAGATCGTTCAATAACGAAGGTAAATCCGTATCGGCGCAAATGCTGATCGTGTTGGTTGGTGTGATGCGGTGGAGCAGCGCTTCGTTACAGCTCAGGCGGAAAGTGCTTTGATCGGAAATGGCATCATTGATCATCGCAAACGCCTGATGAAATTTAGGTAGCAACTGATGCGCTACAGAAGTGAGTTTGATTTGTCGCCCATCCTTCACAAATAACGATTTGTTGGTTTCTTTTTCCAAACGCTTCATGGATGCGCTAATCGCTGGCTGAGTTAGCCCTAGGTGCTCTGCGGCGCGAGAGTAAGATTGATATTCAGCAACAATTAAAAAGGTTTGGATTAGATTAAAATCCATACGATACCTAAATAAAAATAATCACTAGATTCAGTGGGCGTCTCTTTGATTTTTGGGCTAGATGTTCGCCCTAGGCACCCACCTTGAAATAAGCCTCCTTAACGCACTTACGAGCTAAGGAGGCGACAGAGTAGTGGTTCGTTAAAACGAATTATTTAACTACTTTGATTTCAGGCATTTGATACTCACCACTTTGGATTGCATCGTCTGCGCCGTAAAAACGCATGATGGCGTAGAACGGTTTTTCAGGTACTGGCAAGAAGTTTGGATCGTCTGCTCGGCCTTTCTCGTTCGCACTCATGTAAATGGTGTAGTAACCGTCTTTGTCCGCTTTCATGGTTCGGTCGCCACGGCTGTGACGGTTTAGGTCGTTTTTCGCCATCAAACGGTTGTCGTTGCCGTAAATAGTAACAGACCAGAATTCGCTGACGTTCGGCGCTTTAAAGCGCATCACGTAATCATGCTTCGAACCATCCAGTTTTTGACCAGTGCTGTCGAAATCTGATTTACGGTAAGACGCTTCGATAGGTGGTAAACCCCACTGACCAAGGTAAGTACCTTCTGCAAAAATATCGCGTGGCGCATCACCCAAGGTATCGCGTGTACCAAGCAACGTACGAGCATCTGTCATTTTAGGTGCAAGTTCGACGAGGTGTTCCATGCCTTTCTTCTCACCAACTTTTGCCAGTTTTAGCTGCTCAGGTGTGAAGTCAGTTTTGCATGGTTCAACGCCGATAGATTGGTATTTGTCCAACCACTGTTTGTCTGCATTGCCCATCGAGCCATCACATAGCACGAAGTTCACGCGTTCAAGCCATGTTGAATTTTTTGGATCTGGATACGTTCTTTGTACTGGTTTTGGCCCGTTCTTACCTAAATATTCCGATAGGGTACGAATGTTCCATTGGTCCATGTAGTTAAGCGCGACTTTTGCGTCTTCGTCATTCACTGCCATGATGCGACCCATCAGCTTCACAAGATTGCTGTCTACGCGAACCACTTCGTCGACAGACGCTGGCACTTCACCTTGCCAATCTTGTGCTGCAAACATGAACTGGCCGCCTTTTGTGCCGCGAGTACGAGAACTGAACGCTGCGTTGGTGTAGTGGCCCATGTCCATTGTGTGCAAGATCCAGTAACGGCCTTCATCCATATCAGGCACGCTCACAATGACAGGTTCTGCAGCAACATCTAACCAGCCCATAAGGTGAAGCGTATCGTTATTAATGGTTGGGTGAGCGGTGTAAGAGTCATCAGCTAGAGCACGAATATTCTGAAAGCGGTTGAGTGGATAGTTGTTTTCTACCGCCGTGTGATAGAAAAACTTGTACGCTTCATCAATTTATGGCTACCTTTTGTAGATCTTCATGATATTAATTAGTTAAAACGTAAATTTAAACAGCATCTTATGTATTAATGGTGCTTTACAAAAATCCATTAATTGTAAATGAACAGTGACATGGACCCACAATTGCTCAATAATCGACCAGATTGAATCAAAAAAAGGTAGAATATTTTCGCTACCAAGAGGGTTTAGGTGTAATTAAATTACATCTATTTAGGCCTCAGAAAGATCTGAAATGTTGGTGGACTCTTTCGAGTTAGGAATTGTGTTCGTGACGAGCCACTTCGGATAAGCTGAGTTTAGGCTAAGCGAAGTTGACGAATTTGTTGTTTGAGAGCATTGGCTGCTGGCGCAGCCAAAAGAATGCTATTGCCTATTGACCGGAGACGGGCTCATATGTGTTAGCTATAATTTTTCCGCAAAATATCCATCTCTTTTTTCAGTTGCTGCTTGAATTCTTCACTTATCTCTATGATTCTAGGGATGTCATTCGTTTTGGCTGTTGGATTTTCAAAAGTACCATTACCTAGCGCAAGGCATTCATCAATCATACTCTGAAGCTCAGGACTAAGCAGATGCTGGTGAGCAACGAAATTTTTAAGGTTAGATTGATCCATGAAGAATGTTGGTAAAGTTTGATTTGCAGAAACTACTACCGTATACAGAGGACCATACAATACCGAAAGCTTTTTATCGATTAAAGCTCTCTTTTCCTTCTTCGACTCTCTAATTTCGTAAAGAATGAAATCTTTAAAAACCATTATTAATATTGCAGTCACAGCACCAATGAGAGCAGGAATAACCACTTTCCCTGAATCGGTTGATATAAATGATTCTATTGATTCGAACATCTAAACCTCCTTTTATAGCTAACGCCCTACTCAGTGACGCGTTAGCGGCCGGCAACATTGGTTTGTTATGTTCGTCTGTCTCCGTTGAGCTTTGTTTCAGACCAACGTCCTCATGCCTACGAAAGCTAGAATTAACTCTTTCTTCTAAGCCACCCCAGTCAATCGTTAGCGCTGCCAGTAAGATCTGAACTATAATCAAAACCCCAACAAGCAATGAATATTTCCTATTGAATCGAAGATTTTGAACCTGCATTTCACTATTTAATCCAGATAGCCTACGATCTATAGATGCTTTTAATTTATCAGCAAGCGCAAGCCTATATTTTGCAATTCTTTTTGCACTATCCGACTACAAGATATCTGGAACATCTTGACCAGAATAGTGCCCCCTAACTGGCTTAAGGTTTTAGCTTGGGTTTATCTTGGTAGGGTCATAGGGGGGCGGTGTGTGTCTGGATTCTAAAAGCCGACCAGATTTCAGCGTGGTTTGATAGGTATTTGCTGAAGAAAGACAAAGAGTAGACGTGATTGTGAAGCTCTAATATCGGTCTTTAGCATGATAAAAGCGAGTAGCCAAATAAAATGGTTCTCGCTTTTTTAATCAATTACCACGTTCGATTCGAGATAAAAATTACCCAGTAAACTCTTCAGAATCGGGACGATTGGTAAACTGCACACCATTTAAGAAGTCGCACAGCAGTTGGTCTTCACACTGTTTGTAGTTTTTGTTGTTTGGCTTGCGGAAATACGCACCAATTTCGTATTTACTTAAACTAATACCAACCACTTCTAATACGTCCAACACATCTTCTGCTTTCATGTCTAGCGCAATACGCAGCTTCATGAGAATCATGTTGTTGGTCAACGTGACTTCTGGCTTAGGTTGCTCGCCGTCTTTTTTTCCTCGCTTGAGGTTAATAAAGCCATTTAAGAATACCGCTAACTCTTGATCCTTCATCTTAACGCAAGATTTGTCGCTTTCATCTTTTAACCAGTTTGCCACTTTATCGTGAGTCACAGTGACTTCGGCCTGCCCGAAAGCTTTCATTATCTGCGCGTTTTTAAGGTTTAATGCGTGTTGGATACGACGTAAAATTTCGTTGTTAGTCACTAGGGATTCCTAAAATGAGCTCTAAGGGTGAATAAAAATCCATCAATGACATGCGATCTGTGGGTGTCTTTATTCAATAGCGTAGTTGACGGTGACTCTAACAGAGAACACGTTTCTTCGGTAGGTTAAAAAATAGAAATAAGACGGCCTATTCGAACTAGTTGGCTAAGTTGATAAGACCCCACTTTCATAGACACTATGCTGATTAGAAAGAAGTAGGTCAAACCACCTCACTGTGAGTTGTGAGGTTGAACGTTACTGGCAAGGAATGGGGCAAAGGTGTGTTTACTGTGATCGGTTTCAGCACACCTCTGGACAAAAGTTGGTTAGGAAATTTACTCTATTTAGACTATTAGGTGTTAGGAAAAGTATGGGGGCTGCACTATTCCCCTTAATGCATGCTCAATATTTGCCCATTGAAAGACCGTGCTCTTCAATAGATAATCTCTAAGCATCATTAGCACCCACGACATGTCTGGGAGGGACATCATAGCGAGAGCGGCGTTATGTTGCTTAAACAATGGTGGGCGATGATAAATGTCAGTCATAGTGCGCATTGGTTTGTGGATTTGGAGCGTACAGCGAGAGTCGAACTCGCATCATCATATTGGAAGGTAGAGAAGTAGGCTTTGCGTTCATATTTCTTGATAATCAGTGATTTGACTAGTCAATTTTAATCAAGAAGGCTAAGTCAGTTAGAACGCTATAGCATGAAAAAGTGCTATATTGAAAGCATCACATCTTCACGCCCCCACAGAAGGAATAATACTATGCCGACCTACCAGGTCACTTACTTCAACGTGAGACACGCCGTGATGGATAGCGAAGCTATCTTCATGAAAAACCTAACGAACGCAAAGCGCTCAGCAGAGCATCATGCGCCAGAGGGGACTGACCAAATTGAAATCAAAGATTGAATGGATCAAGTTCTGACTCGGTTGACGCTTGAGCAAGGCTGGGTTGATAACATCGAAGACTGACATTGCCTAGCAATCACGGTTCGTTTGGAGTGTCATCAATAAATACACAGGCTTGATTAGTTTTTCGTATTAGCCTTTGACACAGTTTAATTTGTTTGTCTGTCAAAGCCTGTTCACAGTAGAGTTGGTCGAGTAAACCTGCAAGCATGTCTCTTTCCAAGTTACTCAGTTTTTCAGAATGCATGAGGAGTGTCGTATTGATAAGTTCAGAGAGGTTTCTTGAACTCACAATCCCCATTCCTTATCCCACTTCTTTTGTTCCTCAATATCTTCTATTCGTTTGCGGACATCCTTTCTCTTCAACTCTTCTGGTATCCGCTTAATCCTTTTTCCTTTCGGATTAAGACCAAGTTGTTTCTGCTTTTGTGTCGGTTTAGGTAACTTGCTCACATATAATCCTATTTTGATGATTGACTGAATTTCGCACCGCATCCACGTTGGCTATGAAAGAAACAATGATACTACACAAGTCAGCATAAAATAGACAAAAGTGAGTAACAGCACTAGTTAAATTAGCATTGTAAGTATCGCAAAAACCAGCTAGTTGCAACTTCGGCTATTTGCTCGCAGTCGGCATAAAGTCATTTTTTGTTAGCTAACGCATTAGAAACTTACTAATATTTTTTAAAATCATAACCTTACGACCTAATTAAAATATGACCGAAGACTAAACTAACTATTTTCAATTTAAGGCTTATACTTAAAGTAGCTCCGCGAATTTGAGTTATTTTTTCATTATAAAACAAGTTTCCTTTCACAGTTATTTTCGAAATTTTTCGTTTAACTTCTGCGACAGCCCTCTTGAGTGACTATGAAATAGCTCTAGTTACCAGAGCCTTAACCTATAGGATTAGTCGAGGTATATATGTCTGACAGAGAAACTGGATCAGTAAAATGGTTTAACGAGAATAAAGGCTTTGGATTTATCACCAAAGATAGTGATGGCAAGGATATTTTTGTCCATTTCCGTTCGATTTCGTCTGATGGATTTAAGACCCTGTTGGAAGGGCAAAAAGTAAGTTTTGAAGTTGAACCAGGTGAGAAAGGACCGCACGCAACAAACGTGGCTCTCATCTAGATACGGCTGAAGGCATAGCAATCGAAAGCTTTGCCTTCATTTTTGTCTAGTTATTGTTTGATGGTAAAAGTCCATTCCAACTTCTTCCTTCTTTTCGAAATTCAACTCTGATCCTTTCAGGTTATAGATTTTCAGCTGATCAAAGCTATTTGGATATGGGAAATATAAAAGTGTCCCAGAAAACAGTCTATGACAAGGAGGTGCCTTTTATAAAGGTCAACCATCATTGAAAGGAAACAAATCATGATACCCACCAACGAGAAAACATGGCGCCAAACATATCTAAGTTCACTGAATTTAAAAGGTACAGAATATAGATACTGGTCATTAAAAAAACTTGCCCAAGATTATCAAGTAAACCTGTCCAAAATTCCCGTAACTAAACGTCTGCTTATTGAAAATGTAATGCGACAAACCTCTGATTTAAAAGAGTCATCTCAAATTATTGAAGCATTGCTCTTTAAAAATAAGGCTATGGGCTCAGAGAGCAATGGTAATTCATCAGAATTAAGTTTCTATCCTAGTAGAGTACTGATGCAGGACTATACTGGGATACCTGCTTTAGTCGATTTAGCCGCAATAAGAGATGCAGTAGCTCAAGAAGGCGGAGATCCGAGTTATGTAACACCCAAATGTCCGGTTGATCTTGTCATTGATCATTCGTTAATTGTTTATCAATCAGGTTCAGAATCTTCGATACAAACAAATCGCGCACATGAAATGGCACGAAATAGAGAGCGTTATACATTTCTAAAATGGGCACAAAAAAACTTCCGTAACTTGACAGTGATCCCTCCCGGTAAGGGGATATGCCATCAAGTTAATCTGGAATATCTATCTCAAGTTGTGCGCGAAGACGAAAAAAGAGTGTTAACACCAGACACGGTAATAGGAACCGATAGCCACACCACTATGATAAACGGGTTAGGAGTGTTGGGTTGGGGAGTGGGAGGCATAGAAGCCGAAGCTGCAATGCTTGGTCAGCCACTAAATATCGCTATCCCACGAGTTGTCGGAGTACGTCTTGATGGGCAATTGCGTCCCGGTGTGACTGCGACCGATTTGGTTTTGACGATCACAGAAAGATTAAGGTCTCATGGCGTGGTTGGTAAGTTCGTTGAGTACTATGGTGACGGCTTAGGCACTCTATCTGTGGCAGACCGAGCAACGCTTGCCAATATGGCACCAGAGTATGGAGCCACTTGCGGATTTTTCCCAATTGATGAAAATACGATCGCCTATTTAACCCTGACAAACCGCCCTTCTTCACTGATTGATAGAGTTCGGGCGTACGCTCTAGAGCAAGAGCTATGGTGGGATACAAACCGCCCTTCACCAGAGTATGACGAAAATGTTGTAGTCGATTTATCTGCTATCGGTACCTCAATAGCAGGGCCCAAACGACCTCAAGACAGACTTAATATCAGCGCCATTAAGCAAGCGACTCTTGACCAATGTGCTATTGAAGGTGCCGCAAACTCAAGCCAGCCAGGCTCATCCAGACCCTTACATCATGGTGATGTCGTCATTGCAGCTATCACCTCGTGCACTAACACGTCAAACCCCGCTGTTATGCTGACTGCGGGTTTGGTGGCTAAGGCAGCAGTTAAAAAAGGGTTAACCGTTCCTAGCTACGTCAAAACTTCTCTCGCACCCGGTTCATTAGCTGTCGCTCGATATCTCAATGATACGGGTTTGCAAGACTACCTCGACCTATTGGGATTTCATCGAGTTGGATACGGTTGCACAACATGCATTGGTAACTCTGGCCCATTAAAAAACAATCTTGAAACTGAGATCTCGGAAAACGGCCTGAATGTATCGGCGGTATTATCAGGTAATCGCAACTTTGAAGGTAGAGTACACCCCTCTGTTAGCCTAAACTGGCTTGCCTCGCCACCTTTAGTCGTCGCATTTGCGTTAGCGGGTACGACCTGTATTGACTTAGAAAAAGACCCAATTGCGCTCAATAGTAACAACGAGCCCGTCTATCTAAAAGATCTGTGGCCAAGCCAAGCCATGCTGGATGAAATGCTAAATCAAGTCCATGAGAGCCACTTTAGATTGAGCTACAGCGACATTACTGAAGGTGATGAAGAGTGGGAACAATTGTCAATGAAAGATAGCCCCTGCTACCCTTGGGACGAAGGCTCTACTTACATACAACGCCCTCCTTTTTTGGAAATACCACCGCCGACTTTTCCTGTTGAATCAGCGCGTGTATTAGCCATTTTGGGGGATTCAATTACGACCGACCATATTTCACCAGCAGGCCGCATTTCAGAACATAGTCCGGCGGGTCAATATCTACTTTCAAAAAACATCACACCCGAAGAGTTTAATAGCTATGGTTCACGCCGAGGAAATCATCACATCATGGTTCGTGGGACTTTTTCAAATGTACGTTTGGAAAACAAAATCGCCTCCCCGACGATAGGCGGTGTCACGCGATGTTACGGCGATACCAAACTGGATGACTGTAACATGTCAACCACTGAGAAAGCGCCTCCCATCATTCCTATTTACGACGCCAGCAGGAGGTCAATCGAACTTAACGTTCCGTTGGTAATATTTGCTGGCAAAGACTATGGTTCAGGCTCTAGTCGTGACTGGGCGGCAAAAGGTTGTTTGTTATTGAATGTGAAAGCGGTCATCGCGGAATCGTTTGAGCGAATTCATCGTAGTAATTTAGTCGGTATGGGCATACTGCCTCTTCAACTGATGCGACCAGATGAATTAAATTCACTGACTTTAGAGGGTAATGAGACTGTTTTTATTGCCCCCCACGAACCTATTAAGCCGTTATTGGAGCTCAATATTATCGTAGTAACAGCGCAAGGTGCTGAGCTCACCATACCTGTTACTGCTCGTATAGATAACCCTAAGGAACTGGAGTATTTTAACTCGGGGGGTATTCTTCAATATGTTCTGAAGCAGCTGACAGCTAATATTCCTAAAATGTCATAGTGAAGTCTCGCGTCTTAGATTACGGGGTAGCAGTCTGCGGTAGTTTTTCACCGCAGACTGTCTATACATTTCAGATTCAGATGTTGTTCTGTTTTTCTCTTACAGAGAAATACCGTAAAAAAGTGAGACCGAGTAAAGCTGAACAGATGGAAGCTGAGAAAATTCCAAGTTTTGCTGCATTAATTTGATCAGGGCTATAGGCTAACTCTGAGATAAACAAGGCCATCGTAAAGCCAATGCCAGCCAACATCCCACCCCCCAAAATCATTCCCCAATTCATATTTTCTGGAAGCATGGCTAACCGGAGTCTTACGGATATCCAACTGAACAGCACAATACCTATAGGCTTGCCAAAAACAAAACCCCAAAAGACAGCAAAAGTAATTGGAGACGTTGCGTTCGTACTGGTTAGTGAAATCCCAGCATTAGCAAAGGCGAATAGTGGTAAGATGATAAACCCGACCCAAGGATGAAGTAACATTTCTAAGCGCTCGACCGGTGAAAGCGTTTCACGGGCCGCCGCCGCAGCTGTCCTTAAAGTCTCTCCTTCAATCTTATCTCCGCTCCATTGCTTCATAGGAGATGATGCCACTATTGAGTCCACAATAGTGGAGAGGTGTTGCTTGCTGACCCACTTATTTGTGGGGGTTAATAAGCCTAGAATCACACCAGTAATTGTCGGATGTATACCAGACATGTCGACCGACAACCATATCATTCCTCCAACAAGAGAGAAGAGTACAATACTGCGAACTCCCAAGAAGCTCATACCTCGAACAATAATAAAACCTATCAATGCATAAACCACGGGCCGCCATTCAATGTCATTACCATAACCAATAGCCACAACAAAGATTGCGCCAATATCATCGACTACGGCCATTGATAACATGAATATTCGTAAGCTACTCGGAATACTTCGTCCTAAGAGCGCTAGGCACCCGATTACAAATGCGGTATCCGTCGCCATCACAGTCCCCCAACCATGATGCCCTGGCTCACCAAATTGGATAAATAAATAGAAAAGAGGAGGTAACAACATCCCACCAAGAGCGGCAGCAATGGAAAGTACAGCTAATTTTGGATTACGAAGTTCACCCAGCACCAATTCACGCTTAAGTTCTAAGGCAATGAGAAAGAAAAACAAAGTCATTCCAGCATCGTTTATCCATTTGTGTAAAGAACGCTCAAAGACTAAATCACCGAAAGTAATCCCTACCGAAATCTGCCAAAAATGAGCAAGCTCTTCACTTAGATTTGAATTGGCAAGTAAAACAGCAAGTACTGCTGAAACAAATAGAACAATGCCTGCTGCGGATTCAATATGTATAAAACGGTTTACTGGTTGAGCAACCCAATCAATGTACTCTTTTGGTAATCGAGTCGGATTAGTTGGTACTATTGGGATTTTTTTACTCATTGTTTTCAACTGTAGGTATTAAGTTACCTTCAATGCTATTGAGAAACCTGAATATGTCACTGTTAGTAGATAAAACAAGCGTTGTATTTTCTGAAATGATAGTTGAGTAAGACTGCATTGTTCGCGTGAACTCATAAAGGTCTCTCGCTTGAGGGCTTTTATTGTAAGCTAACGAATAAATTTCGGCGGCTTTGGCATCAGCTTGTCCGCGAATCTCTTCGACTTCACGATAGGCTTCAGACTGGATTTTATTCAAATCTCTGATGCGGTCGCCACGAATCCTCGCAGCTTCCCCATTCCCTTCGGATAAAAAACGTTCCGCGATTTGCCGACGCTCACTAATCATTCGCTCGTAAATTTTAGGGCGAACACTTTCATTGTAATTAATACGTTTGAAGCGAATATCGAGCAATTCAATACCAAATATCTTTATTTTTTCTGACGCAGCAGAGAATATTTCTTGTTCTACTAGTTGACGCCCTTTTTTAATAGGAACAAGGGTGCCAATTTTTAACTCTCCTTCAGTGTCACTTAATAAGGCATCTCGTAACGGTTTTCTGTTTTTGTTGGTACGAATTATTTCGATTAGTTCATGCTTTGCGACAGCATTTCGCGTCTCACTTCCCAAAATATCGTCAAGACGAGATTGTGCACTACGCTCATCTTTGATTCTTAAAAAGTATTGAAGTGGGTCGATTATTCGCCACCGAGCGAATAAATCAACTGAAATATACAGCTTATCTTTTGTGGGCATATCGGAAGGGTTGCCATCCCACTCCAACACTCTTTTGTCTATAGTGTTAATCTCATGAATGAATGGCATTTTTATCTTTAACCCGGCATCCACAACAGGTTCTCCTATTGGCTTCCCAAACTGAGTAATAATGACCTGTTGTACTTCACTCACGGTGTAAAGTGCGTTGTATATACCAAGAGAGACACATAAAACTAATGCGGTTATGACTCCTATTTTTTTCGGTTTCATTGTGCATCTCCTTGTGTCTTATTGAGATTAAGTAAAGGTAAGATATTGTTTGCTCGCTCATCAATGATAATTTTGGCCCGAATATTCGGTAATACAGCTTGCATGGTTTCTAAGTAGATTCTTCGTTTGGTCACTTCTGGAGCTTTAACGTACTCAAACAATAGTGCATTAAATCGCGCTGTATCCCCCTCGGCTTCATTCACTCTTTTTAAACGATAACCATCAGCCTCTCTGATCCTTTGATCTTTTTCTCCTAAAGCTAAAGGGATCACTTTGTTGTAATCTCGACGAGCTTCATTAATAAGCTTTTCTTTTTCCTGTTGGGCTTGGTTCACTTCGTTAAATGATGCCTGAACAGGTTGAGGAGGGTTGATGTTTTTCAATTGCACTTGGTCAATGCTTATCCCTAAGGCATATTTCGTTGAGAGCGCCTGCATTTTTGAAAGCGCTTCATATTCAATTTCTTGTCGGCCTATTGTGATCACTTCATCCACAGTTCTATCCCCGACAACTTCACGCATTACGGACTCAGAAACATATCGAAGCGTTTCACTAGGTTCCCGGACTTCGAACAAAAACTTAATAGGTTCAGAAATTCGATATTGAACTACCCACTCCACAAGGGCAGCATTTAAATCACCAGTGACCATTTGTGTCTCTTGGCGACGATCGTTCACTCTGGGACTTTGGTGAGGATCATTAGCTCCTGGCGTCGTAAAACCAAACTCTTGTTTCAGCTGACGTTTAACTGGAACTATTTTTACCGTGTCAATACCAAGTGGAACCTTGATATGGAGCCCCGCAGGAACATTATTTACATACTTACCAAAGCGTTGTATGACAGCGACAGAATCACTTGGAACGGTATAAAATGTTGACCATAAAATGAGAGCTAAAAATAAAATAATAAATGGAGAAAAAAAGCTCGACGGTCCGCCACCGATAAGAATTTTCTTGAAGTGCTGAAGAATAGTATGAAAAGCTTTTTTCAAATGTGGAGGATCTTGCTGACCTCCGCCCCAGGGGTTTCCTGAAGAATTGTTACTTGGGAGCATGAGCATGCCCTCCGGCTATAGGTAAGGAATTTGACCTATGCAAAATTGAATGAGGTAGGTAGCGCTTAATCAACTAGAGTAAATTGTGTGCAGTTTACGATTAGTTACTAAGTGTTGCCTTAGGATAGGGACGGTCTATTTAAACTTCTAATATAATCAGAAATTATTAGCTAGTATGATTTCTAACTATATCTCAAGCTCTACAGTAACCCCTAATTACTAGGCTCTTTTTATCGCTAGCGTTATGCGACGTGTAGTTATGTGAGAGCATACATCTTTAACTATTATTATAGGTTATTTATGTCCGCATAAGGACAGATTTGGCGATTTTTCTACAACGGAACAAGCCTTGTAGAAAAGTATGACTCGAAAAAACTAAGAGAGCGGCCGTTCTAGCAAAAATCGGGATAAGATAAAGCAGAGTAGATCCATTGACTGATACACTGCTGAGTTCTAGGAGTGATTTCATAGTGCACATCAGTGCCCGTTTTTTGCTGGATGCATTGAACCCTCTCATAAATCACTCCTTGCGAAGAGACATCGTATACGTGTAGTTTTCGTAAATCACTCGCTCTCAACTTACTATCAATGGCTAGGTTTAGCAGAGCAAGTTGCATTAGGTCGTTTTCAAGCTCAAGCCTGGTTCTGATTCGCCAGATTTCTTCAAGCTTAAATTGCCTTTTTATGCCACTGCACTTTGTACAAGATAACTTTCTCATGATGACCTCCTCTCAATGTTGTTGGTCAACATTAAGTTTGGCAGTCATATTTAATAAGGGGCTGATACAAAACGATGCGCCTTAGAAGTTTTTGGACATACTCTTCCATCCACGGATTCTGGGCTAGATTGTTACTACAACTTTAAACTTGTAGGGATTAACTAAATTAAAATAAAGGTATCTTTAATTAAATAAGTCTGTATAGTGTTTCTTGTTCTGACAAAGAGTTGTTTCAAGATAAAGTATAAAGAAAGTCTTCCAGCGTCATTCCTAGCAAGTTTCTCTCTGTAATCTCCCTTAATTCGCTATCCTAAAATAATACCTATGTTCAGTGCACCTTAATTTTTAATTTATAAGGGGCATAATATGTCTAATCAAGTAATTGGTACAGTAAAGTGGTTTAACGAAACTAAAGGTTTCGGTTTTATTTCTCAACAAAATGGCGATGATTTATTTGTTCATTTCCGAAGCATTTTAGGCGATGGTTTTAAGAAGCTTGTTGAAGGTGATAAGGTTTCTTTTACTGTAGGTAAAGGGCCAAAAGGTCTTCAAGCAGAAAATGTAGCGACTATTTAGTCTTACAGTTGAATTTTAACTACCTTGTCATGTTTGTGGCAAGGTAGTTGCTCTGACAAAGAGTTGTTTCAAGATAAAATATAAAGAAATTTTTCCAGCGTCATCCCTAGCAAGTTTCTCTCTGTAATCTCCCTTAATTCTCTATCCTAAAAATAATACCTATGTTCAGTGCACCTTAATTTTAAATTTCTAAGGGGCATAATATGTCTAATCAAATAGTTAATAATGAGAATAGAATTAATAAAAATAATACTATTCAAAATACCGAAACTTCAATCAATAAAAAAACACAAGTTAATAGCCTTCTCCAAAGAATTGCCAATGGTGAAAGTGGTGTTGTTTTGGAGGAAATACTTTGAGAAATAATGGTCGAAAGAAGATCTGGTTTAAGTTGAAAAAGTTCGAATCAAACACTAAAAAAACTAATTAAAATGATTATCCTGTTTGTAAAGGGTTGCCATCTGGTAGCCCTTTCTCGTTTTATGCTATAGCCAAATTGTTTAACTAGAGATTAGTTAGCATAGAGGCCTATACCTAAGCTTCTAACAAACTTAGGGGCATAACTGTTTTAGCTGCAGTTTCCCTCTCCATGTGATCACCAAGCGATTCTGTCGTACCTTAACTACCAACCGATTTTGTCGGTGAACTAATTACCAAGGGAAAATGACGGCTCCATTTCTATACCTAACCCTTTGAATAGGTCAACTCACCATTCAGGGGTTAGTAAGGATGATCATCATGGACTCTCGCTCCCAGCTTACTGTTGATGTGATCGCTAAAGTCACTCAAGGTAGGATCAGCATTCACAGTGCTTCCAAACTCCTCAATAAGTCCCGTCGTACCATAGAGCGTTACCTCCACCGCTACCGTCTCGTGAAGGCATACGCTTTGTTGTCCATGGCAATAAAGGTCGTGAGCCTGTCAATAAAACCCCTGATTCACTGAAAAGATAGGTTCAGCAACTGATCCAAACTAAGTACTTCGATTTCAATTTGCAGCATCTGGCCGAGTTGCTCACGGTCAACGAAGGCTTGACCATCAAGCGGGAAACTTTGCGAAAGTGGGCGCACGCTATCCACCATGTGAAGCGAGCCAAGCGTCGTCGTAGCCGAGTAAGAAAGTACAGGGAACGAATGGAGCAGCCTGGACTGATGTTGCAAATGGACGGCAGTCCGCATCAATGGTTTGGTGAGCATCGCTCATGCTTGATTGCCATCATCGACGATGCGACCAGTGATATCCATGCCGAGTTCTTCCCTTCCGAAACCACGGAAGGCTGTATGAAAGTCATGAAGGCGTATATCGAAAAGCGAGGTCTGTTTAAGATGCTCTACGTCGATAGAGCGGGTATATTCGGTGGTCCAAAACGCAGTAACTTCTCTCAGATGCAACGCGCTTGTGAAGAGCTAGGGATCGAAATCATCTTTGCGAATTCGCCCCAAGGCAAAGGACGGGTCGAACGGGCATTCGATACGTTCCAAGACAGGCTGGTTCCAGAGCTTCGGCTGCACCATATTACCGATATTCAAAGCGCCAACGAGTATCTTCAAAACCAATTCATTCCACTGTACTGGCAACAGAAAATCGCGGTGCAGGCGAAGAACCCGAGGTCGGCATTCAAGGTTGTACCTGAACACATCAACCTTGATACGGTCTGTGTTCACAAGGAATATCGCAAGGTTCGCCGAGATCATACCTTCAGTTATAACAATAAAATGTAATCTCATCGACTCGCCCATAAGGCACTCCATCGTCAATCAGAAACTGGAAATACGCTGTCAGTTCGATGGTGCATTCTCAGCCTATTTTGGTCACCGAAAACTGCATATTACCGAGTTAGAAGAGCCACCAAGAGCGAGTGAGTATGGGGTGGAAGTCCAGCGCAAGTTGGAAGTCATCGAGCTTGCCGACCGCCTGGGTAATGCGACGGAAGCCGCTCGGCTCACTGGTTGCTCGCGCCGAAGTATCTACAACTATCAAAAGGTATTAGCCGAGGAAGGCCCCCTTGGCCTTAAGCGCATTAACAAACCGCTGCACCGCAGCAAAAACAGCATACCTGAAGAAACCGAACACAAAATTATCGAGCTGACCTTAAACAATCCGTATCAAACCTCAGTACAGTTGAGAACCATGCTAAAGAAGGAGTACAACATCACCGTCAGCAGTTGCACGATACGAAATATCTGGAAGCGCGAGGCACTGAATACCAGAGCGCTGAGAATACAACGCTCAGCGGCATTAAATAAAGAAGTCTAGCCTGTGGGCTAGATTAAAGGTGAACGACAAAGTCGCTTGGGATTTATCCCGTCAGGCTCCCTTGGTAATCACATGCAGTTTCCCTCTCCATCTGAATTCTGTGACGACCGACGTGGCTACTACAACTAAGACTTCAGGAACTCAACCACTTGATGAAGGGGTGCTTAGAGAAGAGACTCGAGTTCGGTGGGGGGGGGGAGAATCTTCAAAACCAGAGTTCTTCTCAAACCCTAAGCTGCACTTTGGATGAGATAAGACTTGGGCTTTTTAAACAAAGGGTAATCGCCGTATTTGCAGCTCAGAAATACTAGCCCCTGAAAAATAGTAAGACGAGTAAGAGGAATTTTTACGAGAGCGAATAGTGAGCCTATAAGCCCTTGTTGCGCCCTGCATGGCATAGAGCAGATCCTTGCTGTAGCAATCGCTAAGTCGCTGAAGTGGCGAGGCCTGCAACGTTTGCTCTGTTTAACTTGATCCCACTCTCTTATTGTTTCTTCATCAATCCAGAAGGTGAAAGAACCATGGTTAATCAGAGCTTGGTTGTACTGTAGCGAGGTTTTGACGTGCTACATAAAGCAAAGAATGTAATCGTTCAGATTGTGACTTCTCAGTTTAGTTCCACAAAATCATGCAACAAAGCCAGGGGAAACTCCCGACTTGTACTGCCTCCTATTCTCGGTCTTCTTCAACAGGAGCTCTAAAGAGAACATGAGGCAGGATCGGGGGATGATGCTTTGCAGCGTTCATTTTGGCACGATTAAGTGCGACGATCTGAGCATTATTCTTACGTTCTAGCTGACTGACTTCTCGTTGTAATCGTGCGATTTCTTTTCGTAAATCGCTCTCTGTAGCAGAGGTTGGTGGATTGCGCCCAGCCGGTTCACCTGCACGTTGTGACTCTTTCCTAAGATCGTATTCATGTTTGATGGAAAAATATTTACACAATGTCTGCCGTGTCACACTAAGAGATACTCGGGCTTTGATTTCCTTAGTCAAGCGTAGCCAAGTCAGTTTCTCGTCGTCTGACCAGGTAACGATGATCTTGCAGATTGCCGATACCTGTTGGTTATTTAGGTTTAGTTTTGCTGCCATCTGGCGACTCCATTAATTCAGCTAAAAACGTCTCCGGACAGAACTCATTAGCAGTTTCGTCATCCTCATTTACCTGTTGAATCGGCTGTGTGGCGAGTTCTTCAGCTTCTATCTCTTCCCGCAAATCCGGCAGGCGAGGGACCATCGTGACCGATTGAGTCATCGCTGCATTTGTTACAAGGTATTGGTTATTCTCATCACTGAGTGGGCGGATCACTGCGCCATCTTCAATGTTGTCATCGGTTAGAAGTGCTAAGAGAGCAGCGCGTTTTACGTATCGACGCTCATGTGTTTTTAGCCACCTGTCATCAACATGAGCGCCTGTTGCCCGGCGCAGAATCACAGAATGCAGTCGGTATGCCTGTATTGCGTGATCCTCTTGCAGTACATGCAGGTCGTCCAGATCTCCCTTGACATGACAGCTTTTATTGCAACCCACACAGTCCAGTCCTTCTAGCTTCCTGCAAGGAACTAATTCAAGAGGTTGGATGCAGTAACCTGTAGGCATACGATGGGCTGTCTTGAAGATAAATGATGTGATTGGCTCACCATTTTCATCAACCTCGTCGGGTAGCGCCAAGGTGGGTGTCAAGCCATTACGCCCAGTTTTCTCTCGAAACTCTGTTGTATTTGCAGGAACAACAATAATGTTAACCGCCTCATCAGTGTCCCCTAGCACACTTAGGCTGTGTTCGTGACGCCCATCTTCAGTTTTGTTGTCATAAACAAAATTGGTTTTCTTGTTGGCTCGACCAGACCAAAGCGCAAGCAGCGAATCACTCATTCCCTGTTCTTGAGCGGCGGTGTTCAGCCAGTGACGAAACCCATGGCTATTCAAGGAGTAGTGCAATGGGTAACCCATTTTACTGAAGATGGAACTACTTGAGTGACTGCCTGTTAAACGATGGGTAAACCACTGCCCCACATTGACGTAAGATAACGACAACATTGATCCGTAGCCTCCCCCAGATGTCCTTGAACTTGAATTTTTCTGGGGTTTTCCGGCACCAGTCATTGCACCGGTTGGCACTATTAGAGCTGAACAGAGTGGTACGCGTTTGCCATTACCTTTATGCTCTGCGCCGAGGTGGTAGCGGTAACCATCATCCCAGGCATCTTGTTGCCGCTTGACCCAGAAGTCCTGTAATGACTTTAATGTCAGCGGCGATGGCAAATTAAGTTTCTTTGCAGTGAATAACGACA
This sequence comes from Vibrio sp. E14, assembly GCF_020515785.1. Lineage (NCBI taxonomy): Bacteria > Pseudomonadati > Pseudomonadota > Gammaproteobacteria > Vibrionales > Vibrionaceae > Vibrio > Vibrio sp. E14. The sequence continues at coordinate 36,469 of NZ_JAHPJI010000003.1, read as the reverse complement.
CATTTAGTGCCACCGCAGCCATTTCGACGGATATCTCGGTGTATTGGCTCCCTGGACTCTTGTTGTTTGACGCCCTCCATAAATCCCAGGCGTCATTCAGTTTTCCACCTTTGGGCGTACTATCATAAACACCGATGATCGCTCCGAGTTGCCATAAAGAGACAGGTTTCGAGCGTTCAAGATGCTTTGGCTCTGAGTACCCGGTTCCAGCAAGAAGATTTTTCAACGCTGAGTTGGGATTGGAATAGAAACGAGACAAGATCAAGCCTGGTTCACTTATGTGCTGCAACCAAGTAACGGCACGTTTCAGCAAGGGGACTGCAGTTTCAGGTATCACCTTATGGAAGTCTGGATGGCCTTTGCTACCACGATACCGCAGCGCGACGTAAGTTTTCCCCTTGTTATCCGTTTTCTCAACGAGGCAATCACGCTCCAGCAAGAAAATATCGCCGTACCGAGCAGGCTCTACCATGAGTATCGCGCAACATGAAGCAACGAAGCGTTCTTCGAAACCGTCGAGTCTTAAGCCACCTTCTTCCTTAGCCATTTCTGCCATTGATGGCATCACAGTCGAGAAAATTTCGGCAGTCGCTAGCATTATGTCACTGCTCGGAACCTTTGACTTGCGTCGCTCTTCAGCAATGTTATCCACATAGTTCGGAGTATTACCACGATAAGGTTGCCGTGTCATAATGTAGCGAGGGATCAATTGTTCAGACCCGGTGCGTGAATTTAGCCACTTTACGAATTTGTTTAGGCGATCTTGAGTTGTTCGCCGCCCCAAGCCATGATGGTGATTTTTGATCAAGCTAAGACAGCGATCATACACTGCCTCGGTAAAACTGCTAATTTTTAACGGCAGACCTTCCTCTCGAAGCGCTAGTTCAATCAATTTTATAGGTGCCGCATGCAATGCATATTGTGGCGCATTGTTGCCATATTGAGTTATACACCAAACGGCCCAAGCCTTGGTAAAATCTCGTATCGGCTGGGGCAATAGCTCATCCGAAGTGTAGTTCTGAATGCCTTTTGGTTTAACCCCATGGCGTGAAAAGGTCAAGTGCGGCCAGTTGTTATCCGTCCATGTTTTGCCGAATGAATCAAAGGGAAAGGCGACTAATTTCATCTCTGCGATGAACTGCTCTGCATTGACCTGTAACCTGTCAAGGTGAATGGTTTTAGTCATCAGGTTACTCCTGATTGAATTTGTGACAAGCAACGATAGTTAACTGGATGTAACGGATAACTCTTGACCAACCTCGTAGTTGAAATGGGCGTGCGCCGCGCTTCACTTCACGTTGGTAATGCTGTACTGCTTCATTCAGCACCAGACTGTGATCTGCAGACGCGATTGGTCGGAACAGATCACATGGATAGCAGGCAAATGGTGCTGACAGCTCCTTGCTTTTACACTGATGTTGGCAATGCTTACACGCTCCTATCTCATCGACGCCATTGGAAGTCACCTGGTCATCCGCTTGGTCACGTCTTATAACCACGCGGCCCATGGCAACATCGACGAGTGGGCCCAGAATGGGACTCATAAGGCGGTCGATAACATCCATTGCTTCCGGTGTCATATCCTTGTATGCCCTTACTGTGGACATGTCAATTACACCTAACGCTTTTGCAATCACTGCGTCTTCATGTCCTTCAATAGCCATTGAAGTCCCCAACGTATGACGTTGACGACGAGGGCCGTAACTGAACTTCGACACTCGTTCGCTCTTTATATCCATGATTTTAAACACTTTCCGGGTCTGTGAACCGAATGTATTTGCATTCATGTGTAAACCTGGCCCCGTCGCTGCGTTAAACAATGACATCCGATCTTGCCATCTCATCGGCTTCATAGTGGTATGGCAACCAGAAAATGCATCGGAGCGGCCAAACAGTGGCCATTCCTTAGTGAGTGAGGCGAAAGCACTTTCGCTTAGCTTTATCTCGTTTTCGCGAAGCATGCGGCGTATGCAACGTTCTGTTACGTTCCGAAACTCAGTGAGTTCCTCAACTATCTCCTTATCAAGCTCAATGCGGTAACCTTCCCATTGTTTACGAAAACCTCCATCCTGAGTTTTCGCTCTAGGAAAACGAGCCTCGTGCCGAATTAGCGTAATATCGCCATCCTGTACATGGATACTCATTATATCCTTCCATTTCATCTGGGATAGGGTATCGTAGCGTCGGCTCGTAAAATGCGGTAGGCGAATTCCAAAGTAACCTGACCATGCGGCATAAGTCAGGCCTGAATCATCAGAGTCACTTGTTATTTGCAATAAGCCCTGATAATGCTGTCGGAGAGCATCTACAAGGTTGCCGTCCTCTGTGCTACTGAGCGCACCAGTTTCTGGGTTGAGGAAGTCTTTTCTGTTACTATTGCGAAAGGTCACTGTTTTGAAGTGATCAACTAAAGGTTGGTATCGTTCACGATTCAACGGGAGAAGGAATTTCAGAGTACCGCTAATTACTGACAACTTGACATCAGAACCCATATTAGTCCGTACATAGGCGATATATGCCATGAGGCTGCTCTTAGTGACCTTCTCGTTACTCTGGGACAGGTATTCACTCCAGTCTTTGCTGGCTGGAGTGATTCTGGCGATAGAAAGTTTCCGTGCCGCTGAAGCCAACCCCTCACGCAACTCAGCAGCTAAGGTCGCGTCTTTCAATAATCTCAACCACTGAACCTTTACCGGCGTGACCCCGTGTTTTAGATGCCAAATGTCGGCTTCGGGGTCGAACTTTAGACCAGTTTTTGCGACCCTCAACCCGGTATTTGAATCTTCATTTGCGCAGGGGCGAGTGTGCAGGTTAGCCAGACCATTAGAAGTTGATGCTGTTGTCATATGCTCTCCTCGGCACAAAGCGCTTTTCATTCAGTTTGGTTATAGCTCGCACGGCTTTTTGATTTATGTTATAGACGTCGTATACCTTTGCCGGCATGTCCGAGTTCGGGCCCCAGCCAAGCAATTGACGCATTATTTGGGCTTGTTCTTCGGCCTCGATCTTAAGCTCATCCATCAGCGACTTCAGGTCTTGAACAAATCTATGCCGCAATTTGTGCGCCGATATCGGCTCACCAAGCGTCCGGCTAAATGGTATAAAAATTTTTGATACCGTTTTAAGAGAGAGCTCTCGACCACAAGTCTCTCCCTGATGTGCGACAAATAAATACTCGGTTTCTTGTACGCCAGGTACCTTGCTGCGGATGTCTACAATGTAATCTTTAATCCGGCGGCGCAAATGAGCAGGCAATACAGAGGTGTGACTGAGCGTTTTGACTTCAGAAGTGAGCGCTCGGCGGTCTGCCTTGTCATTTGGTCGGCGAATGATCCGAAGCTTGTGCGTGCTGAAATCTATATCGTCAAGCTTGATGCCGCATAGCTCTGAACGTCGTATACCGGTGGTTCGTAATAGATCAATAATGAGGCAGTTGCGTTCTTGAATAGTGGAGTTCTTCCAAATACGTTTGAAGTACATTGAACTGGTATCATTTTCAATGAGGTGCCCCAGTCGAGTCATAGCAGTATCGCTGATCTCAGGCTCGCTACCTTTTGGGTTATCTGGATTAGCCTGTTCGTCCGAGGATACTGGGCGCATCTCTAATTCAAGAGCGCGAAACATATCCTCACCGGCCTGACGAAGCTCCCAGGACACATTTAGACCATGGATTAACTGAATCAGGTGATTAATATAGCGCCGTGCCATTACGAGGCGGTAGTTCGTTGTTTGGGCCTTTACTAACGACCTCTTCACTTGACCAGCATAAACGGCTTCCATTACGATTCGTTGCTGGATTTCAGGGTGCAACGGCGCAACATTAGGTTCACGAAAGGCTTCTTCTCGTTTCAGTCGTGCCGCATCTGAGAACCTCTCGATCTCATCCTGTGTCAAATATTCACCGGCTTGGATTCTCTCTAAGAGATTACCGCCATTCATATTTCGCTCTTGCCACCATAAGAGAAAAAACTGCAAGTCTCTGACCATCCGTTCTTGGGTATTGATTGAGTAACGAGAGCGACTAATTACCTGACTGATGAACAAACCGGGGTAATCCAACGGAATGTCATCTTCATCTACCAGGGTCACGCACTGCTTGCCAAGAGAAAGAGGATCATGAAATTTTTTTACAAACATGCAAGCGTCACCTTTTTTATGTTTTACAAATTATTGCGGCACATCTTTACAATGTTAGTTCAAAAAATCACCATGGCTAAACTCTTTTTATTATAGGGTGTTAGGTGCTTTTTATGAATATAGTGCTTTACAGAAACCTATGGTAGCCATAAATCGATAGAGTAGCCGTAGATATAAGCACCTTCTGCAAGATCAACATTGGTGTTAGCCGCAAATACAGAGCTGGCTCCTAGCGCTGATAATCCCAATAGAGTAACGAGTAATTTTTGTTTCATGGCTGGTTTCATCCATTTGTTTGTGAGGATATGTTTCCAGCTAAGCTTAGTCGTTCACCCGTTTATTACAGAAATGAATTGTGAGTATTTAGTCTATATCAAAAGTGATATGCTTTGAGAAAAGCTAAAGAGATAACGTTGATGAACTTTGATTACAATTTGCTCAAGGTGCTTGCGGTGATTCTTGAAACACGCAACACCACAACGGCTGCGGAGCGTTTGTGCACCAGCCAGCCTGCTGTGAGCCGAAGCTTGCGTAAAATTCGGGATTTGTTTAACGACGACATTTTAGTGCGTAAGGGCACCAATATGGAGCTCACGCCGAAAGCCGAAGAGATCAAAGCGCAGCTTTCTGGGATCATCAATGACATCGACAAGCTAGTGAATGTTTCTCATAGTTTTGATCCCGCGACCGAAAGCAGTGTTCTGCGTGTTGCGATTAACTCGTCCATTGCGCAATGGTTTTCTGCCGCGTTTACTCAGCTGCTAGCCAAAGAAGCGCCGTTTATGAACTTGGTGATCGAAGACTGGACGGAAACCACGCCAGACAAAATCGATGCGGGTGAAATCGCTTTTGGCATCAACTATTTCCCTATGGAATTGCCGAAGCATCTGGTTCAGAAAAAAGGCGGGCGGGACGACTTTGCTCTGGCCTGCAGCGCGACGCATCCGCATGGTGGTAAACGCATGTACTTGGATGACATTTCAGAGTACGCGTACGCGGTTCACATCATCCAACATTGGAATGAAAAAGAAGATCATATCTCGCGCTTATTACAGCCTTTTTCAGTTGTCCCAAGAATTCAACTGCGTACCACGCACATCAACACCATTTTGAATTTGGTTGCGGATAGCGATGTTCTGTTTCCTTGTTCGCGTCACTTGATCAATCAGTTAGATAAGCGTTTTTCTTTTATCGAATTTGATGACGCGCTGCCGAAATTAGAAGGTAACTTCGGTTACGTTTACAGCGTAAAGCGCCGCAATGATCCGTTGATATTGTGGGTTAACAATACCGTTGAATCGTTGATGAAGTCGTTAGGCATTGAGTCGTAACAATAGTTGGTGAAACGGTTTGAACAACCGGGTTCGATAACGTACTGATCCCGGTTGTGTTGCTTGATGCAATTACTCGTATTCAGAAGCGTAAGTTTCTTCATAAGTGTGTGAGTAAAGCTCGAACAGGTTGCCGAATGGGTCTTCTAGGTAGACCATTTTCGCAGGCTTGTTATCGTCTTCTGGGTGGTAACGCATGATGTCCATACGAACTTTACCACCCAACGCTTCAGTGCGCTTGATTGCACCTTCAAAGTCGTCCGTCTGCAAACAGAAATGGAAGATTCCGATGCGAGAAAAATCTACTTCATGGCGCGCTTGACGCTCTTTCATTTCAAATAACTCAAGTCCGATGCCATCGCTTGTCAATAGATGCGCAATGTTGAAGCCTTTAAAGCCCTCACCAAAGACCGCAATACACATTCTGCCAATTGCGGTTTCGCGTTCTTCAATCACTTTCGTGTTGCCCATAACGACTTTTAGACCAAGCGCTTGCGTGTAAAACTCAACCGCTTTATCCATATCTCCGACCATAATACCGACATGATTCATTTTCATTTGTTTGCTCCCAACATGTGTACTTAAACGTTGTCTTGTTTCGATGTGGGAGAGTATATGGTGCGGTGTTAATTACATGAAATTATCATAAATTATAAAAATAATAAATTTATGTAATCAGTATGGGCGCAGTTCGAGTTAATTGGCTAATGCCTCAACAGCTTGCTGTACCGAGGTGAAGTGAATTTTGATGATGCACCTTTGTGCGAGACTAAACTCATGCGACTGGATGAGTGACGTAACTTCCTCGACGGACAGAGTGCGTTCTTCCGGTTGTAAAACGGTGGCGTTCGAATCGTTGTATTGCAACCCGAACGTGCTGTCATTTGAGTCAATTACGTAATCATCTGGCCCCCAAATGAGCGCTTCGCATTCGGAATCAAGATCGGCATGAGAACGCAAATAGATAAGTTCATCGTCGCCATCGAGTTTCAATAAACATGGCCATGTAACCATGGGGCCTCCAGTGTAGTGGCTAAAATTGTTTCAATGTCTGAAAGGGCAAGGTGAGCGCTGGCATTCAAGGTGTTGGCCTTAAACCGCAGTCAAAAATTACGTGTGTTGAGCAATAATCGAAAACAGCTCGTCAACCGTTCTTGCCACGTAATCTGGTTGCACGCTCCAATGCTCTGGCATTGCGCCGCTGTACGCTGCTGCAACGGCAATCACTTTACTTTGGCCACCCAACTGCTGTTCGATGTTGCGTGCGAATTGCGTGTCGGCTTCATGGTCACCGATGTACATCAGCTGTCGATTTTCTGCGTGACCAAAAATCGACTCAACGCATTTGATGCCACTGTACGCATCGGGCTTTTGGTGTCCGTTCGAGACGTCATCATACCCGACGATGGATTTAAACGGCGCACTGATGCCGTTGTCGGACAGCACTCGACGAATATTGCTTTGTGAGTTTTGAGAGCAAATGCCGTGAGGCAGCTGCGCAAACTCTTTAATAACGCCATCAATGCCTTCAAACAGGGTTACTGGTGTTTGGTTTTTCTCTTGATGCTCTGCCCATAAACCGCCAGCTTTTAGCATTTCATCATGGGACATGCCGTAGTAATCCACGTAGAGCTCTTGCCAGTTTTTCGCCGCGTGGTTTGCGTAGTGATAGTTGGCTTCTGAATGAAGATATTTCGGTAAATTATCGCCGGTTAAATGCGGGGCAACGATGGCTAAGATCGCTTTGGTGATGTCGATGTTTTTCGGTACAGAGTTTACGAGTGTCCCATCGTAATCCCACAATATGGCGTCTAATTTCATTCAACGTTCTCGTTGTTATTGATGGTTAAAAGCTGGAGCCGGGTTGCTGCAAAAATGCTAACTCTTTAGGAGTGCTTTCTCTACCCAAGATGGCGTTGCGATGTGGGTAACGTCCAAATTGGTCGATGATGGCTTTGTGTTTTAGCTCAAAATCGTAGTTATTTTCAAGCCCTGATGCGCGAAACAATTTCTCAGCTTCGACATGAATGAGGCGAGATTCGCTGTGCATAAAAGGCATGTACAAAAAGCTTAGCTGCTCAGGCACTAATTCTTGATCGTGTCCTAACCGAATTGCTTCTTGAGCCAATGCTAATGCGAGCGGGTCTTGCGCAAACGCTTTTGGGGTGTTGCGATACACATTACGTGAAAACTGGTCGAGGACGATGATTTCGGCCAATCGTCCTTGTGCGCTGTCACGCCAATTAAACAGTTCACAACGAGCGGCCTGTTCTAGTACCGAGGCAAATCGTGACGCAATATGTTTGTCCAGTTCTGGGTTGTTTTCAAACCAGTTTTGAGGCGTTAGCTCTTCGAACCAGAACTTGATGATTTGTTGATGCATGGCGCTTCCTTTTGTTGTGCCTTAATAGTAAAAAGCCAGAAGCGTGGCTTCTGGCTCTTGGCGTGTTATCGACCGTAAGTCTCTACGATGTAACGTTCAAAATCGTCACACATTTGTTCGTCAGAGATGACGTTGCTTGCCAGTTCTTTACTGCCGTCGACGACTTTAATCGTCGCGTTCAGTGAAGCAACTGGTGCTCGTCCTCGTGTTGCAAGTGAGTCTATTTTCTTCTGCTGTACTTCCCACGCTTGCTCTGGCGATAGATTACATACATCTGCCAAGTACTTAGCATTGAACCCCTCGCCAGTTAGGCTGAAAATGGTTTCGTTGTGTGACAAATGATTGCCCGCGTGCCAGTAGTGTTTTGCCAGCAGTGGGCCAATTTCTGGGTTATCCGTCAGATAGCCAAACTTCTCAAGGAAGTATGCACGGGTCTGGTACACCGCCATGTGCGCGAGTAGGTAACCTTGATACGCACAAGCTGCTTCGTCGGATAGCAAATGTGGAATCGCCATCAGTGGGCGAGGGCTGCATTCCAAACCAAGGATCTGTTTTTCACAATCGCGAGCCAGCTTAGTGATGCGCTCTGGCGTTAACTCGTCATCGCTAAGTTGATATAACGCGCGTTCAAAGTACGGCACAACCAAGATGCTACGTTCTTCATAAGCTTTGAATGGCTGACGACTGTTGATCATCGCTTGAATGATCTCATCAGGAACCGGATTCCCTTCATCATCCAGTGCGTATTGTTTTAGCCAATCGGCATCGGTTAACAGGCTGTCACAGAACATCGACTGAGTTTCTGCATAAGCCATTGAAGTCGGCGCAAACTCCTGCGAGAAACAAGGTGCGTTCATTTTTACGTTCGCAAAGTGTGCTGCGTGGCCACCTTCGTGGAACAGCGTGTTAATGCCATCGTAGCCGCTGCCCACTTGGTCTGGTTTGGCATTGCTGGTGAAGTTCACCTGTGCTGCGACCCATTCGCCTTGATTGTAGAAAGAAGGGATAGGGCCGTGGCAGAACCCGTTCGGGTACTTACCTTTGCGGTCTAACAAATCCAGCGTTAGCGTCGCGCCAGAGTAATCAATATTCAGACGACCAAACGATTCTACCCAGCGTCTCAGAGATTTTGAGAACGGCACGTATGGGTCAAGGTCACGCATGACGTCACCCGCGAACGAGTAAACAAAGTTGAAGCCTGTTAGCGCGCTTGCACCTTTCTCTTTCGCCAAGTTTTCTAAGCTGTTTAGGTGCGCATCTCGCGTGCGTTGTTCGAAATCTTCCAAAATCTCGAACAGCTGCTCAGAGCTCATCTTTTCCGTTTTTTGCACGGAGTAATCAAAGAAGGTCGCATAACCAAGTGAGCGAGCGAACTGGTTGCGCAGTTTGATCAGTTCTATAAAGCCGTTTTGCAGTAGCCATTGTTCAAGGTTCAGCAACGCTTGATGAGCCGATTGGCGAACTTCTTCATGATTGCTGGTGCGAATGGTTGAGCTCAATACTGGCAGTGAACCTTCTGCTTGCTCGCCGTTTTCATCGGTAAACGTTTGTACGTGGTTCTGTTTTTTCTCGAATAGCTCAGCTTCAAAGGCAATGAGCTGATTTTTCAACGCTTGTGCTTTTTCGCCCTCGATTGCGTGAGATTCAAACATTGCCAGCCAACCAGAAAGACCCGTAATGGTTTGCTGTTTCTCTTGTGGGTCGGTAATTGAGTCCGCGGCTTCAAGCTGTTGTTTGATGGCAGTAATTTGCTCGGCGTTGCTTAAAAAGCTTGTCCATGCGGTTTGTGCTTGCGTCGAGCCATCATGGTCATCGCTGATCCCCATGTAAGTTTCCCAAAAGAAATCTTCTTTGGTGCGGTGAATCGCGAGGTAACGTTGATTGAGGTCGTTGAGATAATCCGTTGCGGTCATTTTGATCCTTCAAATGGTTGGGAGTAGACCCCTAATTATTGCACGCTTGTTGATAATAAAGGAGGGACAAATTAATTTGCTGGTAGTGTACTGCGTAAACGTGATTTTACTATTTGTTTACATTTTAATGAGTTAGCGAGAGTTGTTACGCGTTCGGAGTGCGCAGTGTTAAGGCTGGCACGGGTTTTACAGTTCATCAGTTAATTAATCTGCGAGGCGCTCTCGATGATCTTTGTCATGTGTAATAATATTTCTATATCGCGGCAGTACATATGGAAACGATATGATAAATAAGACAAAAGTTACGCTATTGGCGCTAGGTACGATTTTGGTTGGATGCTCTTCAGTCACGCCGCCAAGAAATGATGCGGTTGAGAACATTCAACAAAAGTGCTCTGTAATTTTAAGCAGTGATGTTTCAGGTGAACAGCGCTGGCAGACATACAACGGCTTGCTTGTAGAATATGCTGTGCATGGCATTAAAACTCAGGCGCAGTTAGAACGCTTTGAAGCGTTTGTGCAGCGAGTACAAAATGATGAATCTGGACAGTTAGTTACCGAGCTGATTGAAGTCACCGATTGGGGATGCTCAAACGGCAATTATCTTGAAGAGATGGGCTTGTTTATTCAAGAAGTTCAAAAGTAAAAAACCGAGCGTTAAGTCGCTCGGTTTTTCTGTTTATGGAGCGCTTTGTGCGCTGGCCCGTCAGGACGTTTACTCCTCTGGGTACTCGCCTATACCTTGCGTTTTACCTTCCGCTTTCCAATGCTCACCGGGGTCAAATGCTTCATCGCATAAATCTACGGTGTAGCCCATTTCTGTGATTTCCTTTAATGTGAGGTTATCTGCAATTTTTGCGACTTCACCCGATTTATTACGTAATTCCATGTTGTTTCCTCCTCTGTAGGTAGACGAGCGGTATCGATGCACAGTGACGAATGCATCGGTGACCTTTGTTCTAAGTATATAACTCTCAGCTCAAAATGAGGGTTTAATCCATTTTTATCGTGTGGTTAATTGAGTGATGCTTTGAGCTGCTTCAGTTATTTTTAACTGTATCGTCGCGATAGTTGGCTATTTGTGATTTATTGAATGATTAAATTGTCAATCTGGAAAATCGAAATGGTTATTCTCGACCACTCCTTAGCACAGCAAATTGTCGATCGAACCATGTCCATCATTGGTCACAACGTAAATGTGATGAACTCAGCGGGCATCATCATTGGTAGTGGCGATCCAAAACGCGTTGGGCAAGTGCATGATGGCGCGGTATTGGCGTTGAATCACGGCGATTCGCTAGAGCTGAATGAGCAGCAATGTTTGACGTTGCAGGGTGTCAAACCCGGAATCAATATGCTGTTGAAATTGCATGGCGACGTGGTCGGTATTGTTGGAGTCACAGGCGAGCCGGAGAAAATCCGAGATTTTGCCAAACTGGTTAAAATGACTGCTGAACTGACAATCGAGCAAGCCGCGCTGGTGGAAAAATTTCAGTGGGACAGACGTCATCGCGAAGAATTTATTCTGGCTTGGATCAATGGCAAATTGACCGATGAAGAGCTGAAAGATTGGGCGATGCGTCTTTCTATCGATATTACTCAACCACGGGTGGCAACGGTGATTGAAGTCTCGACGCCGTCCGCTTCAAAAAGCATGAAGAGCGTGCGCAATATTGTTGAGTTGCTTGAATACCCAGAGCGTAACAACCTGGTTGCGATTGTATCGGTGAATGAAATTGTGGTGTTGAAACCGTGTCATTCCGCCAAGCAGTGGGATAGCCAAATTGAAAGTGAGCGTATTGATAAGTTGATGTCGCGTTTAAGTGAGCACGATTCGCATACGTTTCACATTGCGCTAGGGCAGTTGTTTAATGAGCCTAAAGATGTCGCGTTGTCATACCAAAGCGCGAAGCAGGTATTAGCCATTGGCAAGCAGTTCTACCCAGAGAAACGTAAGTACCTGTTCGACGAACTTCGTTTGCCTGTGCTGTTGGCGCCGTTGGCGGATATTTGGCAAGGTGAACAAATTATTGATGGCGTGAAACGGTTGAAAGAGAAAGACAAATCCGGGCAATTACTGAAAACCCTAGATGCATTGTTTGAATGCAATGGCAATGTGACGGAGTGCTCTAAAATGCTGTTTATTCACCGGAACACACTGCGCTATCGGTTAGAAAAAATTACCGAAATAACAGGGCTGCCAACTACCAATTTTGTGGGGTTAGCGGAGCTTTATATTGCGACTCGGCTCTCAAAAATGGCTTGATATTGTGCATTTGCACAATACGCGTCATTTTTTGACCACATCATTTGTCACTCCGCCTAAAGGAATTCGAAAGCAAACGATTAATAATTCATGCGTCCCTACATGTTGAGTGAGCCAACACGGACTCGCTCAGAAAAATAAGAATAAATGGAGTTATCATGAACCTTATATTAATCCTGCTCGGGGTGATCGCATTTATTGTGCTCACTACCACCAAATTCAAACTACATCCCTTTTTAGCGCTGATCATCGCTGCGTTCCTTGCGGCATTTGCTTACGGTTTACCGGCAGATAGCATTGCCAAAACCATTGCTTCTGGCTTTGGCGGCATCCTTGGTTACATTGGCTTGGTTATCGTTTTAGGTACCATCATCGGTGTTATTTTGGAAAAAAGTGGTGCGGCGATCACCATGGCTGATACGGTCATCAAAGTGCTGGGTGAGCGTTTCCCAACATTGACCATGAGCATCATCGGTTACATCGTTTCTGTTCCGGTATTTTGTGATTCAGGCTTTGTCATTCTGAACTCGCTCAAAGAATCACTCGCGAAGCGTTTAAAAACCTCAAGCGTTGCGATGAGTGTGGCGTTGGCTACTGGCCTATACGCGACGCACACGTTTGTGCCGCCAACTCCTGGCCCGATTGCCGCTGCGGGTAACTTAGGCCTGGAATCTAACCTTGGTTTAGTGATTGGTGTGGGTGTGTTTGTTGCAGCGGTTGCGGCGTTAGCGGGTATGTTGTGGTCGAACCGATTCCAGCATGTAGAACCAGATGGCATTGAAGCCGCAGAGGAAATTCAGCATGACTGGCAAGCACTCAAAGCGTCTTACGGCAAATTACCAACGGCAAGCCAAGCATTTGCTCCTATTTTTGTTCCAATCTTATTGATCTGTTTTGGCTCTATCGCGAAATTCCCAAGCTTACCGCTGGGCGAAGGTTTTGTGTTTGATGTTCTGACTTTCTTAGGACAGCCACTAACGGCGTTGGTGATTGGCCTGTTCCTTTCTGTTCGCCTACTCAAATCAGACAACAAGATTGAAGAATTTGGCGAGCGAATCAGCCAAGGTATTACGGCTGCTGCGCCTATTCTTTTGATTACCGGTGCGGGTGGTGCATTTGGCGCGGTATTAAAAGCAACGCCGCTAGGTGAATACTTGGGTACGACGTTATCGGCGCTGGGCGTGGGTATTTTCATGCCATTTATCGTTGCGGCTGCGCTAAAATCGGCGCAAGGGTCGTCAACGGTTGCACTGGTGACCACATCGGCTTTGGTTGCGCCTATGCTTACCCAATTGGGGCTAGATTCAGAAATGGGCCGCGTATTAACGGTGATGGCGATCGGTGCAGGTGCGATGACGGTTTCTCATGCAAACGACAGCTTCTTCTGGGTAGTTTCGCAGTTTAGCCGCATGTCGGTGGGCTTAGCGTACCGCGCGCAAACCATGGCTACGCTCGTTCAAGGTGTCACGGCAATGGCATTGGTGTACATTTTGAGTCTCGTTCTCTTATAAGTCTCTGGAAATACGTATGAAAGTGGTAATTGCACCTGATTCATTTAAAGAAAGCTTAACCGCCAAACAAGTGAGCGAGGCGATCAAAACGGGTCTTGCTCGCGTATGGCATGATGCCGAGTTTGTTACGGTTCCGGTCGCAGACGGTGGCGAAGGCACGGTTCAATCTTTGATAGATGCAACTCAAGGCGAACAAGTCTTTACAACGGTGACCGCGCCATTAGGGAATGATGTTGAAGCGTTTTATGGCATCCTCGGTGATGGCGAAACAGCGGTTATTGAAATGGCGGAGGCCAGTGGGCTGCACCTTGTACCGAGTGACGCTCGCGACCCAAAACTGACCAGCAGCATCGGTACCGGACAGCTGATCAAACACGCGCTAGACCGAGGTATTCAACGCTTAATCATTGGTTTGGGCGGCAGCGCTACCAATGATGGTGGCGTGGGCATGTTGACCGCGTTGGGGGTAGTGTTTCTTGATGAATCTGGTCATGCAATTACCCCAAATGGAGGCGGGTTAGCGACGCTTGCGTCCATCGATATTTCTGGTCTTGACTCGCGCTTAGCTGCTTGCGAAATGTTGGTAGCGTGCGATGTTGATAACCCACTCTGTGGCGACAAAGGCGCGTCGGCTATCTTTGGCCCGCAAAAGGGGGCGACAGCGTCAGACGTCACTCTGCTCGATAACGCATTGCGCAAGTTTGGCGAGTTGACGGAACAAGCGACGGGTAAGCACGTACTGACTCGTGAAGGGGCGGGTGCTGCTGGTGGTATGGGAGCGGCCTTGCTCGGGTACACGCCAGCACGTTTGCAACCGGGAATTGAAATTGTGCTCGAAACGGTCAAACTAGCTGAGCACGTTGCGGATGCGGATATCGTATTCACAGGCGAGGGTCGCATCGATCATCAAACCGCACATGGCAAAACGCCGATGGGCGTTGCTAAGGTGGCCAAGCAGTTTAATTTACCAGTCATTGCATTAGCAGGCTGTGTGGGCGACAACTATCAGGCGGTTTATGAGTGCGGTATTGATGCGGTGTTTGCTTGCGTACCAAGGGCGATGAGCTTATCTGAGGCCATGAAAGAGGCCGACGTCAACGTTGCCAATTTAGCCGAAAACGTCGCGAGAATGTGGCAAATTAAGTCGCACTGAGGGCGATAACGATACGAGAAAACTCCACCTTTGCGTGGAGTTTTTTGTTGTTACCTGTTTGCGTGTGTGGGCATAAGTTCATTTAGCAAGAGCGAGTTAACAGACATGCTTTGCTATCAACTTTGCCAGTGTTTGCATCGCGTGACTCCAATCGGTTTCATGACCAAAGTTTGCCACGCTGATGCGCACGCAATGTCGATATTGCTCTTGAGTGCCAAATACGGTGCCGGGAAGTAGGCTGATTCTGTGCTTATTGCACGCTTGATACAACGCATAACTGTCCGTGTCTTCGGGCAGGCGCAACCAAAGCAAGAACGAGCCTTGCACGGCGTTGATCTGGTATCGATTTTTTAGAGATTCGTATTCATCCAAGTATTGATTAAGCATCTGGATAAATCGGCGCATGTTGTTTTGATAAACCCGACCCATTCGCGCAGTATGCGTTCGATACTTGCCTGACGTTAGAAACGTTGCCACGGCAGATTGCATTAGGTTCAAACTGCCCATGTTCTCACACAATAGATATTGCTCAATTTGATCTCGATATCGCCCCGCCAACATCCAACCAATTCTCAAACGCGAATCGAGTGTTTTGGATAACGAATTCACGTAAATCACGCGTTGCTTGTCATCGAGCAAGCTCAAGCTTGGCAACGGCTTATCATAACTTAACCCGCCAAACACATCGTCTTCGATAATAGGAACATTGCCGGACGCCAAGAGCAATTGCTGGCGCTTTTCTAACGGCATCATGGCACCTGTAGGGTTGGTGAAGTTTGGTGTTACGATGATCGCTCTTATGTCCCATGTCGCCATTGCTTTTGCTAAGGCTTCGGGGCACATACAGTCTCGTGGGCAACTCGGGATCTCCACCACTTTGAGGCCGAGTGATTCGAGCATCAATAAGTTGCCAAAATAACAAGGAGACTCCACCGCGACGATATCGCCTTTTTGTGTCGTTGCGCGCAGCGCTAGGCTTATTGCTTGTTGCGCGCCGTGCGTCACCATGATTTCATCCAACTTGGCTGGCGTGCCCAAATCTTGCGTGATTTTCGCCAGTTGTTTAATTAAGAGGTGATCACCGGGTGGCAACTGGTAATGGCTCGGTACATGCGTTTGCTGGCGGCTGTGACGGCCAATCTCGGCGTACAAGCTTTTGATCGCGGGGGAATCAATGTTTGGATGGGCAGAGCCAGCGGGCAAACGCTCTTGGTATTCAGGGTACGTGAGGATTTCTTTACAGATCGAGAGCAAATCCACGCGAGTCGGATCCGGAATTGAGCGAGAGGTCGGCAAGGCGATTTTCACTCGATAACCCGATTTGGGAACCGAGTACACCAAGTTTTGCGCTTCCAACTCTTGATACGCACGAATCACGGTGTTTTTGCTGACGCTTAATTCTTGGCTCAACGAGCGAATGGAGGGCAGTCGTTCATCCGCTTGATAAACGCCACCATTGATGGCTTGTTTGAGGTGTTTTTCCACCACGAGGTACTTATTCCCTTCACCGCTTCCCAATAAATCTGTACCCATAAAAACACTTCCATCTGTCACTTTTTGAAAACACTGTACCTAATTACATTAGCAGCATCTCAAAACATAAAACAAGTGTGAGTGAGGCGATCATGTTAATCCGAGCCATCCCTTTTGTATTTGTCATCCTTTGGGCTTCTGGATTTGTTGGTGCGCGTTTTGGTTTGCAATATGCCGAGCCAGCGACACTACTTTCTATCCGTATGGCATTCAATGTCTTACTGTTTTTGGTTCTTGTGGCGGTATTGCGTAGAAGGTTGCCGACAGGAAGCGATTTTTGGCACAGCTGTGTGGTGGGTGTGTTGATCCATGGCTTCTATTTAGGCGGCACTTATTTTGCTATTGATTTGGGTATGCCTGCAGGGCTGAGTTCGTTGTTGGTGGGCATTCAGCCGATTTTAACCGCGGCTTTGCTGGTGGTGTTTGTTCGTGAGGAATTTAAACCCTCGCAATGGCTGGGTTTGGCTCTTGGCTTTGTCGGCATCGCCATGGTGCTGATGGGAAACATGGAGTGGCAGTCTGAGCAACATAAGTTCTTAGCCATTGGAGTCTGTTTACTGTCTTTGGTTGGTATAACGTTAGGGACGCTTTATCAGAAAAAACATTGCCAACAGGTGGATATGGTTGGTGGTGCGACGGTGCAATATTTGGCCGCACTCATCATGTTTCTGCCTGTTGCGATGCAGTTTGAAACCATGCAAGTTCAGTGGGAACTGGAGTTTATTTTGACCGTGTTGTGGTTGGTCGTCGTGCTCTCTTGTGTGGCTATCCTGCTGCTGCTGTACATGGTGAGAAATGGCGCGTCTTCGAGTGTGGCGTCTGTGTTTTACCTGGTGCCGCCAACAACCGCGATTCAAGCTTGGCTCGCGTTTGGTGAGTCGTTTGATTGGATGGGCATTTCTGGTTTTGCATTGGCGGCCACGGCGGTCTATCTAGTGGTTAAAAAGCCAGAGCTGACGATAAAAAAATCGGTTCAAACAGAATATACCTAAATTGGGTAGGGACATTCACGTGCCAGTGAGTACAATTCTGCTTCATCTTAATCCGTGGAGCAGAGTGATGACGTTAAAGCCAGATCGAATGACCGCGATGCGTAATATCATCGAGCAAGTAAAAGCTGAGCTACCGATTTACGAACCGGAAACTTTTGTGTGTGTGCCGGAAGGGCAGTGCATCGGTTGTCCAAAGAAATTATTAGAAATGGTCGATTCAGAGGTTACTTATTGGGAGTCGGCAATGGAGCGGGGTGTGATTCCGCAGTTTGATGAGATCCGTCGTTTCGGGAAGATGTGCACTAACGTACGTCGCGGACTTGTGCGTAATAACGTTCCACTACTCGGGTAATCTACTTCAGTAAATAAGTGATTGATAAATAAAGTCCTAAAACTGACACATAAATGTGTGCGTTTGCATAGTAACTTGGCGAGCGGTCTCAACTTTGGCCCATGACTCTTGTTTGTCATCTACTAGAGCTTTAAACCTTTTAAATCAGCGATATATTGGCAAGGTCTCACATGGATGTGAGGCAAACGACCATTCATTCTGCTGAGATAAAAAAGTGAGATTAAAGGGATTTACGCTGATGGAAATCACCATAGTGCTCGCCACTTTGGCTTTCATCGCTTTGGCTGCGTTGCCAACACTACTCCACATTCATCGCCAAGCCTATGCGTCGATGTTACACAGTTCCAATTCGTCATTGGGTACCGCGCTTAAATTTTTCAACGCCCGAGTGGCGATAGACAATGCCGCCGAGCAAAACCAAGTCCACTATATTGATAGGAACGTAAAAACCTTAAGCGGTATGCCAGAAGCGAGCGCCAATAGCATTGGCGCGTTATTAGAAATCGATTTGCCGCAGAGTGGCGTGTCCAAAATTGATGTTCCCTGCAAAGGCAGTGACTTTTGTATTATTGGTCAGCAACACCCAAACAGTACCCACTTTGTGTCTATTCCCGATTATCAATTTGTCGACCAGTCAGGTCTTGATCGGGTGGTGTACATTTGGCCGCAAGGGTATACCTTGGCAGAAGAGGCATGCTATTTCTATTATGTAAATCAAGCATCCACAGAGTCTATCGTCCGAGGGCACGTTACTGAGGGTTGTTAGGCGCGCTTAACATCATCTTCTGACTCATCAACACTTCGCCATTGGGGAGAGTGACTTCTCCTAGTTCACCATGGTGCTCAAATCCAAATCGCTCGTACAACGCTATCGCGGCAAGGTTGTCCTTATAAACATTAAGTACAATGGTGTCGTAACCATATTCCCAGGCACTTTTAAGTGCGACAGACAATAGCTGCTTACCTAGCCCTTTTCCTCTGAATGTTCTATCGATATGAATACCTAAAATGCCTGTGCTAGTGAGTTGACCGCCTTCATAACCGCACAGTTCGGCAGGAAAAATCTCTACACTACCAATCAGAACGTGATGGTCCAAAGCAACAAATTGAGGAATCGATTCAAGTTCTACGCGACGTAAAATATTGGTCAGGGTGTCTTTATCTGGAGCCGGACTGCGCAGGTATTTACCTTCGGCATAGACTCGGTTCCACAGTTCGGTAAAGCGCTCGATATCGCTTACCTGGATGGGTCTGATTTGCATTCATCTTCCTTGATTAGTGCAGGTTAGTGATGGTTAAGGTACGAGTTCAGATAAACAGCGAATTTGGTTCGGAATGGGCTCGGCTGGCGCATTGGCTCCTGTTGGATTAAACCAAATCGTATTTACGCCAGCTTGCATTGCAGGATAAATGTCTTTATGAGGCAAGTCGCCAACCATGGTTAACTCACTCACGTTAACCCCTAGCTGTTTTGCGATAGTAAGATAAAACTCAGGTTGGTTTTTAGCGATGCCGAGATTGGCAAAACAAAAGTAGCCATTTAAGTACTGGTCTAAGTCGACGCGGACGAACGCACGCTGAACCTCTTCCATGTTGGAATCAGACGCACTGGTCGCGATGTAAATAGCATGATTTTGGGAAAGTGTTGCCAGTGTTTTTTTGGCCAGAGGAATCGTTTCTACGTGTTCCCAATCGCACATTTTTCCTTGTGCGTGAGGGAAATCCACCATTAAGGTGTTCCCCCAATCGAAAAGATAAATCATGTTCGAATCTCCTTTATCCGCACATCATATCGTCTTTTCTAAAATCAGGGGATAAATTGCATCGATAAATGCGATTTAGGTGGCTTTAGTCGTGAAAAGCGCTTAATTGTCGTTATCGTTACAAATGTTTCAGCATAATGCGTGAGTTAGTTTTAAAACCTTGCTTGTCGTAAAACCGCTGTGCTGATTGATTGAATTCCATCACTTCTAATCGAACTTGTGTAGCATTGGCATCGCGAGCCCATTGCTCACAAGCCTCAAGCAGTTGGCGACCGATGCCCTGCTGCTTTTGTTCTTCATTGACGACAATCGTTCCTACTCGACAAATTGGATCTTTGATCAGAAAGCTGACGGTTTCATTCTGAGTGATCATCGCGGTTAAAAAGCCGACTACCTCCTTTTCATGTTCTGCGACTAAAAACAAGCGTTCATCATTCTCGAGAGCCTGAGTGAGGAACGCTCGGTCGTCTTCCGAAGGTGCTACAAAAGCTTCAGGCGCGTTGGCAAAATGCAGTGCGTTGATTTGTAGGTTTAATTCAAAAATTGCATCCAAATCGTCAGGAGTTGCTTGTCGAATGTTGACTTCCATTTTACTTACCGCCTGAAAGATCGATAAAAGAGCCTGTAACATAAGAAGCTTCATCACTGAGTAGCCAAGCGATCGCATTCGCCACTTCTTCTACCGTACCGCCCCGTTTCAGTGGAATTTGAGGGCTGAGCCTATCCACTCGGTTTGGTTCTCCACCATCGGCGTGCATATCGGTATAAATGAAACCAGGTCGAACGCCATTGACGCGAATATTTCGGTCTGCCAATTCAAGCGATAGCCCTTTGGTTAAGGTATCCATTGCGCCTTTTGATGTGGCGTAATCGACATATTCGAATGGCGCGCCTGAGCGTGATGCCCCAGAAGAAACATTCACAATTGCGCCACCAGTACTGAATCGCTTCGCCGCTTCTCTACAACAGAGAAAGCAGCTATTCACATTAGTGTTCATTACTTTCTGAAAGCGTTCCAAGCTGATTTCCGCCAACGGTGACTGAGTAAATAGAATGCCAACGTTGTTGACCAAATGGGTGACTGAGCCTAGTGCGTTTTCTGTTGCATCGAAAAGATTGAGCACTTGTTGCTCGTCCGATACATCTGCTTGAACGGCGATCGCTTTTCCGCCATTTGCTTGTATGTCTCTGACCACTTGGTGAGCTGCTTCACTTTGCGCACGGTAATTAACACACACGGCATAGCCTTGCTCGGCCAGTTTTTTCGCTGTTGCGGCTCCAATGCCTCGGCTTGCGCCAGTAACGATGACTACTTTATTCAAAATACATCCTTATTTTTGTAGCGAGTAGATTTTGTCGGCGTAACGCTTGTCGCCAATTTGGTATGCGTCAGGAATGACTTCAGATAGCTCGAATCCGCACTTCATGAGAACACGCTCTGAAGCAATATTCCCTTCAGTGACCGTAGCGGAAAAGCGGTCGATGTCATGTGTTGCTCTCGCCCAATTTAGAAGCGCTTGAAGGGTTTCTGTTCCAAACTGTCGGCCATGAAATTCAGGCAAAAGTAAGTAACCCACCTCTGCGTTACCTTCTTCAATGGCAAGGCCAGTGACGCCAATCGGTTGTTCAGATTGCTTATCGAGTATGACGAGGCAAAGCCAGTGCGGACTGTCTGGTGTCCATGGTAATAATCGCGAAGCAAATTTTTCTTTTATTTGTTTTTCGCTCGGGCGATCAAAACAGAGCTCAATGATCTCTGGTTCGGAATGTAATCGCTGAAATAGTTCCCAATCGCTGGCTTCGATAGGTCTTAATCGGCTTCGGTGAGTCTCAATATAAACTGACATGCGTGTCCTTACAGCATTTATGTAGAGAGCCAGTTTCTCATCCTCTTATCTCTTTAATCAAACGGTTGCACTTACAAAAGTGATTTGTGTGGTGAATGCTTGGTTGGGGAATGAATTCTTACTGAATATTCATTTGTGGGATGAAAATAACGAAATTTCATACTTGAGACACATAGAGCAACACGGAAATGATGTGGATCAAGAGAGAACTACCCATAAAGTAGTATTTTGCGATCTATAATTACATTTTATTTGGAAGTGTTGCTAATTATGTCAATAAAAAAACGATATGTTGCACTGCTGGTTGCTGCCGGCATTGGTGTGGGCTGGTTAACATTAGGTGGTACTGCAGCGGTAATGCATTACACCTCTGATACTGAGTTCTGTCTCTCGTGCCACTCTATGGAAATCCCTTACAAAGAGTACCAAGGCTCAGTGCACTTCAGTAATGCGAAAGGCATTCGTGCCGAGTGTTCTGATTGCCACATCCCACAAGAACCGATGGACTACCTGATCACGAAGATTCGTGCATCGAAAGACATCTACCATGAGTTCGTGACTGGCAAGATCGACACGCCAGAAAAATACGAAGCGCACCGCAAAGAGCTTGCGGAGATGGTGTGGGAGCAGTTCCGTGAAAACGACTCTGCAACGTGCCGTTCTTGCCACGACTTTGACGCGATGGAAGAATTTGAGCAATCTCGCGATGCAGCGAAAATGCACGAGTACGCAAAAGCGAACGATCAAACGTGTATCGATTGTCACAAAGGCGTTGCTCACTTTGCACCAGAAGCTGAGCTAGACAGCAAGGCATTTGAAACGTTGATGAGCTTCACTACAAAAACATCACCTGGTGCCAAAGTCGTTTACCCTGTGACTGAAATCGCAATGGGTGAGATGGGTAAAATTAACCCAACGACGAAGTTAGAAGTAATCAGCTCTGAAGGTGATGAGCGTACTGTTAAGTTGGACGCATTCCAAATGAAAGGCGCAGAGCAAGTGCTGTACATGGGTGAAGGTCAACGTGCCATCGTAGCAACGCTAACCGAGCAAGGTCAGCAAGCTCTTGAGGGCGGTGAGTTTAAGGCCGACGTTTACGGCAACGAATGGCGCGCAGTGTCACTAACAGGCACGATCGATTCTCCGGTTGTGGATACACTTGACCCAGTTTGGTCATACGCAGAAGAGCTAGACAACGTTTATTGTGCAACTTGTCACGCGAAAATTCCTTCAAATCACTTCACAGTGAACGCTTGGGGACCAGTGGCGAAGAGTATGGGTGATCGAACAGACATCACTGCCGAAAACCTAGAAATTCTTACTAAGTTCTTCCAGCACCACGCGAAAGATGTGGTTGGTCACTAACGATAAATAGAAGGATAAGATTATGACTAATTTAACCCGTCGTGGATTTCTAAAAGGCACAGGTATGGCGGCTGGCGCCATGGCATTTACTTCTTTTGCACCTATGTCTGTTGCGTCTTCAAACCAGCGTGGTAAGGGCATTTTGACAGCGGGCCGCATGGGCCCAATGTTATGTGAAGTGAAAGATGGCAAGCTAGTATCGACTACTAATGCTCTGCCACAAACTGTACCAAATAGTCTACAAACTACTGGGCCTGACCAAGTGCATACCAAGGCGCGTGTGAAGTACCCAATGGTACGTAAAGGCTACTTGGCAAACCCATCGTCGCCAGAAGGTGTGCGCGGTAGTGATGAGTTTGTGCGTGTGTCTTGGGATGAGGCTTACAAGCTGATCCACGAACAGCACATGCGAATTCGCAAAGAATATGGCCCGGCTTCTGTGTTTGCAGGCTCTTACGGCTGGCGTTCAAGTGGCGTACTGCACAAAGCACAAACCTTGCTGCAACGTTACATGAGCATGGCGGGTGGCTATTCAGGCCACTTGGGTGACTACTCAACGGGTGCTGCGCAGATCATCATGCCGCACGTTGTGGGCTCTATCGAAGTGTACGAACAACAAACCACGTACCCAGTGGTGCTAGAGCATAGTGATGTAGTGGTTCTTTGGGGCTTAAACCCAATTAACACTCTAAAAATCGCGTGGAGCTCAACAGACTGTGCTGGTCTTGAGTTCTTCCATCAATTGAAAAAATCAGGCAAGACGATTATTGCGATTGACCCTATTCGTTCTGAAACCATCGAGTTCTTTGGCGAGAATGCGGAGTGGATTGCTCCTCACCCAATGACCGACGTGGCAATGATGATGGGTATCGCACACACCTTGGTGAAACAAGGTAAGCACGATAAAGCCTTCCTCGATAAATACACCGCAGGTTACGACAAGTTTGAAGCGTACCTGATGGGCGAAGAAGATGGCGTAGAAAAATCAGCAGAATGGGCATCACAAATCTGTGGCGTACCTGCGAAGCAACTTGAGCTATTGGCTGACATCTTCAGTAAAAACCGCACCATGCTGATGGCGGGTTGGGGCATGCAGCGCCAACAATACGGTGAACAGCGTCACTGGATGCTGGTTACACTGGCAACGATGTTGGGTCAAATCGGTTTACCGGGCGGTGGTTTTGGTTTCTCTTACCACTACTCAAACGGTGGTAACCCTGCTCGTGACGCTGGCGTGCTTCCTGCGATTTCAGCATCACTGGGTGGCGGCTCTTCTGCGGGTAACGACTGGGCGGTATCTGGCGCGGTGCAAAGCTTCCCTGTGGCGCGTATTGTCGAGGCGTTGGAAAACCCAGGTCAATCCTACCATCACAACGGTCATGAACTGACGTTCCCAGATATCAAGATGATTTGGTGGGCAGGTGGTGCGAACTTTACTCACCACCAAGACACCAACCGCTTGATTAAAGCGTGGCAAAAGCCTGAGCTGATCGTGATTTCAGAACCTTATTGGACAGCAGCGGCGAAGCATGCGGATGTCGTTCTGCCAATCACCACATCGTTCGAGCGTAATGACTTAACGATGACAGGCGACTACAGTAACCAACACTTGGTGCCAATGAAGAAAGTGGTTGAGCCGCAAGGTGAAGCGCGTAATGACTTCGACGTATTCGCGGACATGGCGGAGATGCTAGCACCGGGTGGCCGTGATGTGTACACCGAAGGCAAAACCGAAATGGAATGGCTGTACGGCTTCTACAAGGCGGCGCAACAAGGTGGCCGTGGCTCTCGCGTAGCAATGCCGAACTTCAGCAAGTTCTGGGAAGATAACCAACTGATCGAGATGAAGTGGAACGAGAAGAACGCACAGTTTGTTCGTTACGCGGATTTCCGTGAAGACCCGATCATGAATCCGCTAGGTACGCCAAGTGGTAAGATCGAAATCTTCTCGAAAACGATTGAAGGTTACCAGTTGGAAGACTGTCCTCCACACCCAACGTGGATGGCTCCAACCGAGTACACTGGCAATGCAAAAGATGGCGAGTTGCAGCTAATGACCGCGCACGCAGCGCATCGTCTACACAGCCAGTTTAACTACGCGAAGATTCGCGAAGAGTACGCAATTGCAAACCGTGAGCCTATTTGGATTCACCCTGAAGATGCGAAAGCGCGTGGTATTAAAACGGGCGATCTAGTTCGTGCGTTTAACAACCGTGGCCAAGTATTGGTTGGCGCAGAAGTGACTGACCGAATCAAGCAAGGTTCAGTGTGTATTCATGAAGGTGGTTGGCCGGATTTGGATCCGAAAACCGGCATTTGTAAGAACGGCGGTTGTAACGTGTTAACGTTGGATATTCCGACCTCTCGACTTGCAAACGGCTGTGCGGCGAACTCGGCACTGGTTCGTATTGAAAAATACACTGGCCCAGAATTAGAACTAACAGCGTTTGAACCACCAAAAAATGGCTAGAAAAAAGTAGCGCTTGAAAGCAAGAAGCCAGCGAATCGCTGGCTTCTTTTTTATCTAGTCATCGTTCACATTAGCGCGAAGCGAGAGAAACAAACGGCATCTGTTTCTTAATCTGAAATGTCGGGAGTAAAGTAAATACAATCGCGACAAACAAGACCGAACCTATTAAATCTTCAGGGCGATGCATGCCCAGCCATAAGCGGCTATATGCGACGCTCATTCCCCACATCCACAATGACAGTGCAGAGATATAGCACTTGTTCTGTAAGAACAACCCACCAAAGAAAGCCAAACAAATCGAAACGAAAATCGTATGGCCCGACGGGAAAGAATAGTCTTTCTCGCCTTGCCAATGGCGTGTCCGCCAATCACTGACGTGTTCAGAAATCTGGTTAATTACGTTGGCTTGTTGCTTTGTATCTAACTGATAAAACGTTTCTGGTGTTTCAATTAATTGTTCTGCTGCGAGCAATTCCGTGTACGGGCGAGGGCTTTCTGTCATCAGTTTTAGCCCCGTTTTGCTGGCAAAGCCAATCACAAGTAACAGCCCTAACATTGAGAGTTTTTGCATCCACTCAGTGCGACTTGGCTTAAAGCGAAATAAAGAAAGCAGTAGCAGTGTTAAGGTAATTAAAAAGCCTTTGCTGCCAGCAGAGTCAGTGAGCAAAGTAAAAGTAATACCCAGACTTTCAGGCACCTGTGAAGTGAGATCGTGATAAGAGCCAAACAGCGACATTGGGATGATGCCAAGAACAAACAAGGCGAGCATCATCAATCCATATTTTTTGGTTTTCATTGAGAGCGTTTTGTTTTTATTGAGGGTTATTCAACCACGTGAAAATAAGGGACTTATCTTACGTTATCTGGCGTGAAAAACTTATCAACGCTTTGTCAATTTGACGAGAGAATGAAGGTTGAGTGATGAATTGATGACATTTATCCGGAAGGTAAAGGCGCTCATCCTTAAGCGCTGGGGTCTTAATCCATCAGAGAAAGTAAGTATTCTGCTGCTTTGGTTGGGTTTTCTGCATGACAAATGGCAGAAACCAAAGCCAAACCATGTACACCTGTCGCACTCAGGGCAGGAATGTTGGTTTCGTTGATGCCACCAATAGCGACGATTGGTAAGGACGTGGTGTTCAACGCCATCTTCAAACCTCCAATACCCCAGTGTTTTTTGGTGTTGGTTTTGGTCGGCGTAGCGAAGAGGGCACTCAAACCGATGTAATCAATGGGCAGAGAATCCGCCTCTGCCAGCTGCTCTTCAGTCTCAATCGATAAGCCGAGAATCTTGTTTGGGCCAATCAATTGACGAGCGATCTCTGCTGGCATGTCTGACTGTCCGAGGTGAACACCATCAGCATCAACAGCAAGGGCAACATCAACACGATCATTGATGATTAACGGGACTCCAGTGCCTTCAAGGATCGTCTTGACGGCTTGAGCACGTTCGATAAACGCACGTACATCACCGTGCTTTTCGCGAACTTGCACCATGGTCACGCCACCTTCTACCGCCATTCTTACAACGTGTTTGAGAGTGGGTAAATCTTGTTGGTCGTCGGTGACCAAATACAAACGATAGGCGTTCATTGTGTTTCCTTTGGGCCTCTCTCCTAGATGGAATGAGACGCCGGTATTTGTTAGAGAAAAGCTTAGCTCACTTGCAGCTTTAAGCGTTTTGCCAGCGTTTCTTCATCCAGTTGGTAAAGCTCATCCAAAAGATGCATTTGCAAGCTACCTGGCCCTCGCGCTTGCTCAGCCGCAATTTCACCCACAACGCCAAGCACCGCTGCCGCAGCAAGGCCTGTTTCGTCGCCGATTGCTGCGAAAGCGCCAGTCAGTGCCGTCAGTGTGCAACCCATGCCCGTTACGTATGGCATCATCTCGTGACCATTATTCAGCTGGACGGTTTGCTCTTTTGTCACTATGTAGTCAGTTTCGCCGGAGATCACCACGCTCGCTCCGTATTCTTCAACTAAGAAGTGAGCCGCCCCAAGGGCCGCATCACTACTGTCGAGTGCATCTACACCTTTGCTTTGCGCTTGCTCACCAGCGAGAGCAATGATTTCGGAAGCATTACCACGAATGATTAACTTGTTTGCAAGGCGGGCGATTTCGCGCGAGGTTTCGGTGCGCAGTGAACTTGCGCCGCAACCGACAGGGTCGAGCACAACGATTTTACCGTTCGAGTTGGCTTGCTCTACGGCGTAGCTCATGCGCGGTGTCCAAACGCTGTCTAGGGTGCCGATGTTGATCACCAAAGCGCCAGCAAACGACATCATTTCTGCCATTTCTTGCTTTGAATGCGCCATGATAGGCGAAGCACCGATAGCCAATAAAGCGTTCGCCGTGTTGTTCATCACCACGTAGTTGGTAATGTTCACGACTAAAGGCTTTTGCTGACGCACTGCGGTTAATGCTTGAGTGATTTGTTCTATTAACATGAGATTCTCCAATTAACCTTATTGCGCGTTTAGACCTTGTTGCCAAAACGCCACTTCCATACGCGTTGCGGTTTTGAAGACCTGAATTAGGTTTTGACCGCGCTGGCTGTGGATGTCGATTTCAGCCAGCAGCTGGTTAAAGTGTTCGGCCCCACTTGCCACGCCTGATTGGAATTCTTCACCGCCGTACAAGTTAATCCAACTTGCGTAAGGATTGCCTTCGAATACCGTGTTTTCATCTTCAATCAGCATTTTACCAATGACGGCGTAGCCGATGGAGCAAGGGGCGAGCGCGGCATACAAGTCAACTAAGTCGCCCGTCATGCCCGCATCCAATACGTAGCGCGTGTAAGCCACCGTACCAAAATCTTCCGGCTCGTTTTCGAGAACAGATTCCGTCAATCCCCACTGACCGCAGTAGGTAACATGGTGGGCAATCTCTGAATCTAAAAGCGCATGTACGCTTGGTAGTGCGCGGCGCATGTCGTCTAACGTACGCGCTTTGTAGATTGCCAGCGCATAAGCTCGCGCGTACTGTTTTAGGAATAAGAAATCTTGCTTCAAGTAATGTAGAAAATAAGGTTGAGCCAGTGTGCCTTTGGCCAATTGCTGCACGAAGGCATGTTCTGTGTATTCTTGCCAATCTTGGCGGCAAGCGTCGATCAAATCTTGGTATTTCATTATGGGTATCTCGTTATCAAAAGACCCTAGGCTTAGATCCTAAGGTCAGTAGAATTAGTCAAAGTTCGGTACGTAATCTTTCGCTTTTGGCAGTGTTTCGATGATGTTTTGTGAATACATGAATTCGGCATAATCATCGTAGCGTTTTAGATCGACTGCTGATGGACGAAGCGCGAAACGAGTTAGCGTGTCATTCCAAGCGCGTTGGTTAAGCTCGTTGTTGAGTGTGTCTGGTGAATAAGCCACAAACTCTTTCCAAGATTCTTTTGGATGGTTAACAATGTAAGTGGTTGCTTGCTCCAGCGCTTTGTTGAACGCTTTAATAGCCGCTTTGTCGTAGGTTTTTGCATTCGCCACAAACACCAGTTCGTCATACGCTGGTACGCCGTGTTCCTCTGGGAAGAAGGCTTTGGCTTTGTAGCCTTCTAGCGCAAGTTGGTTGGTTTCGAAGTTACGCAAGCCGCCCCAAATAGCGTCTACTTTACCGGATGCGAGAGAGGAAGAGAGTGCCCAACCGACGTTGATGATTTGCACGTCAGAAAACTTCACGTTCTCCTGTGCAAGCATGGTGCCGATTGTCGCCTCTTCGTTACCTGCGATAGCAATACCGATTTTCTTGCCTTTGAGGTCGCCAAGGTTATCGTTCTTGCCGTTATCCAACACCATCAATGTGTTGAGGGGAGTAGCAATCAAGGTCGCAGAGCGAATTAATGGCAAGCCAGCCGCTACGTCGATGGTTAAGCTCGGCTGGTATGAAATCGCCATATCGACTTTGCCAGCCGCAACTAGTTTGGGTGGTGTGCTTGGGTCGGCGGGTTCTTGGATATCTACCTTCAAACCTTGCTGTTTAAAGTAGCCGCGCTCTTGTGCGATCACGATAGGGCCATGGTTCGGGTTAACGAACCAATCCAGCATTAAAGTCAGCTCTTTTTCGGCAGCAAGTACGTTAGTTGAAACCATTGAAGCGAGCAGAGCAGCAGCGCTCATAAGTTTGTTTTTATTCACGGGGTTCTTCCTTTTTCTTTCCCTATTTGTTTTCCCAGGGAATGGCTTTTTTCAGTAATTTGTCAGTGGTGAAATAGAGTGCGATAGACAGCGCGGCGAGAATAAACAGTGCCGCGAACATCTCATCGATGATCATGCGAGCGTTGGCTTGCAGCATCAGATAGCCCAAGCCCTCACTTGAGCCGACCCATTCACCTACCACGGCACCAATCGGCGCAATAACCACGGCAACACGAATACCAGACGCTAACGTTGGTAGGGCGGCAGGGAGTTGAATATGGCGCAGTAATTGCCATTTCGATGCGCCCATGGTTTTGGCAAGATCGAGGTAACCAGTTGGTGTATTGCGTAAACCGTCGTAGCAACATGTCGTGACGGGGAAAAAGATGATGATCGCCGCCATTACTACTTTCGATGCGATGCCGTAACCGAGCCACAGCATCAACACGGGCGCGATAGCAAATACTGGAATGGCTTGGCTAGCGATAAGAATCGGCAATAGCCAGCGTTTGAGCGGCTCGAACATCAGCATTTGCAAAGCGAATAGCAAACCCATCGATAAGCCGAGTGCGAGGCCAAGTAGGATCTCTTGTGCCGTTACCCAAGTGTGTTTGAGTAGCACGTCGTATCGAGTGACTAATCTATCCAATACTTCAATTGGCGAAGGCAAGATGAAGCTTGGCATGTCAAACACCACTACAATGAGTTGCCACAAACCTAAGATCACGGCTGCGCTGATCAGCAGACGCAACGCCGGATGAGTTACGCGTTCCTTTTTACTAATACGCGCCGAAACGGAGTTGTACTGAGTCATATCACTCATAGTCTTTCTCCAACTGATCCAAAATCGCCTGCTGTAGCGCTGCGCACTCTCCATCGAGAGATCTTGGTGGCTTGGAGTCCGGAACAACCAAGTGCTGCGCTTGAGCAGGCGTGCCTTGCAACACATAGAGTTGGTGTGACAATCGCACCGCTTCTTGTGGGTCGTGCGTAATCAAGACAACGGTTTTGTCCTTTAGTAGCTCGGCAGAGAGAGTTTGCAATTTGTGGCGAGTCACGGCGTCCAATGCCGAGAAAGGTTCATCCATCAAAACCAAAGGTTTGTCTTGCATCAGAGTGCGAGCAAGGGCTACGCGCTGTCGCATACCTCCGGAGAGTTGAGCGGGTTTGGCGTAAGCGTAATCTGCCAACCCAACGTGCTCTAACAAGTTGAGAGCGCGTTGTTTCTCATCCGCTGGATTTGAATTGGCGTGAGAAAAGCGCGAGCTGAGGCAGACGTTATCCAGCACGTTAAGCCACGGTAGCAATAAATCCTGCTGAGCCATGTAAGCGATACGGTCATGCAGTGCAGCGCCATCGGTTGTGATGAGTTCGCCATGCCAGTCAACTTGGTCATCCAGTAGGCCTGCTAAGTAACGCAATATTGTGGTTTTCCCGCAGCCACTTCGTCCGAGTAATACCGTCCATTGACCGACAGGAATGGTCATGTTCACTCCCGCTAAAGTCGGTGTTTGGCTGTCTTTGTATTGCAAACTGGCGTCGGAAAGCTGAATGCCAATCGCGTTAGCGAACATAAGTATGACCCGAAAAAAAGTGATTCACAGGGCCGTGACCTTTACCGACATCCAATTCATCAGCGTGTGCGATAGCTTGGCTGATGTACTGCTTACCAAGGTGCACCGCTTTGTGTAGGTTGTTGCCTTGGCTAAGGTAAGACGCAATGGCGGAAGACAGTGTACAGCCCGTACCGTGGGTGTTTTTGGTCGGAAAACGCTTGGCGCTGATTAACTCGGCACAGTCTTGCATGATTAGCAGATCGTTGCTGTTTTCATTTTCTTCAAGATGACCGCCTTTGAGCAGAATAGCTTTGGCACCAAGTGCACGAAGGTCGGTAATCATATCGTTCATTTCAGATTCTGATTGAGGCACTGGCTTACCCGTCAATGCTGCACCTTCTGGCAGGTTAGGGGTGATGATGTCTGCCAGTGGAATTAACTCTTCTTTTAATGTGCTGATTGCTGATTGCTCAAGTAGCAAATCGCCGCTGGTGGCGACCATGACGGGATCAATCACAAGATGTTTAGGTTGGTATTGCTTAATCTTGTCTGCAACGACTTTGATGATGTTGGAATCTGCCAGCATGCCCACTTTGACTGCAACGATGTTGAGGTCGGTAAACACCGCATCGAGTTGGCTTTCAACGTGATCAAGTGGGATAGGGAAAATGGCAGAAACGCCTTGCGTGTTTTGCGAAGTGATGGCGGTAATCACTGAGCAGGCAAAGCTGCCAGTTGCGGACATCGCTTTGATATCGGCTTGGATGCCTGCGCCGCCGCCGCTGTCGGAGCCTGCGATGGTTAAGACAACAGGGGTGGTTATAGGTGATTGTGCCTGGTGTAACGATGGCTGTGATTGCTGCGTCATGGTCGCTCCTACTACAAGACGTATAGGAACTAACTTTGACCGTTGTGGATAGATCGATTGTTCGATCGTTTCGCTCGCCAAAGAGGAGCGGCGAAAGGCAAAGTGCGCATAGTTCCCTACGTCAGTGCTAACTGAATCAGGTTCAACGGGTCTCGAATCTCGATCTCAGCCAACGCTTATCGCGTGGCCCCCCGACTATTTCGCTCGGATGATAGCAGGACCCTTGTAGAAGAGATACGTTTTTTGAGAGTAATTATTATTGAGTATTCAATTATGCGAGGTGAGTGATAGAGTAAGCATCTAAATGGTTCGTCGTGTGGAATTTACTAGTGCAACGCTCTGGTGAAAGAGCTGAACCTGGAATATTTAATAAATAATCGTGGTCTCGCTAAGCAAGGATTAGCACAAAACAAGGTTAAAAAACTGTTAAAATTTAACGCGTTGCCAATTTAACTGTGTTGAACTTTTCGACAGTTAATTAGGAAGGCTAAGACGATCATCGAGCAAGGAGACTTCATGCTTAATTCTGCAACAGCGAAGTCAGTGATCGATCACGCTCTCTTTTTAGGGGCTGATTTCGCTGAACTATTCGTTGAACATCATCAAACTAACACCGTCCAGATCGCATCTGGTGAGGTGGATAAGATCAATTCGGGGATTGATTTTGGTATCGGCATTCGCCTCTTCTTCGGTCACAAAGTGCTTTATGGATACACCAATAGCACGGACGAAGCCGAGCTAAAACGCGTAACGTCATTGCTTGCGGCAAAAGACAAGCGTGAACAAATCGCGTCAGCAGGTTCTTTGAATTTGAACCGCTACCCAATCCAACACGGTTGCCGCATGCCGTTAAGTCAGGATGCCAACTTAGATTCAAAAATCGCGTTTCTATTGAAAGTTGACCAAGCTGCGCGTGCAGAAAGTGAGTACATCAGCCAGTTCATTGGTAGTGTGCTTCAGCGCGAGCAGCAAGTGTCTATCTTCAACTCAGAAGGTTTGCATGTAGACGATACGCGTCACTACATTCGTGTGGCGGGTAACACCGTTGCTCAAAAAGGTAATGAGCAGTCTTCTGGTATGGAAGGTCCTGGCGCTCTTGCTGGTTGGGAGTTCAGCGAACAGCTTGATGCGAAAGAGCTGGGTCAAACTATCGCGCAGCAAGCGTTAGTGAAACTTGGCGCGGATGCTTGTCCATCAGGTGAAATGCCAGTGGTAATTGGTAACGGCTTTGGCGGCGTTATCTTCCATGAAGCGTGTGGTCACTTACTCGAAACCACTTCGGTTGCGAAGAAAGCGTCCGTATTCCACGACAAAATGGGCGAAATGGTTGCTCACACTGCAGTGAATGCTGTCGATGATGGCACCATGACCAACGAATGGGGCTCGATTCATGTTGATGACGAAGGCATGAAGACTCAGCGAACTCAATTGATCAAAGACGGTAAGCTAACCAGCTTTATGGTCGATAAAATGGGTGGCATGAAGACAGGTTATGAGCCTACGGGTTCTGGTCGTCGTCAGAACTACAAGTTCGCACCAACCTCGCGGATGCGTAACACCTTTATCGAAGAAGGCGAGCATTCACTTGACGACATGCTGGCAGGTATCGAACGTGGTATCTATGCGAAGAAGATGGGCGGCGGCTCGGTTCAACCGGGAACGGGCGAGTTTAACTTTGCTGTTCGTGAAGCTTACCTCATTGAAAATGGCAAAATCACCAAACCTCTGAAAACAGCAACGCTGATCAGCACGGGTCCAAAAGTGTTGAAAGAAATCAGCATGGTCGGCAAAGACATGGCGCTTGCGCCGGGCATGTGTGGTTCAGTAAGTGGTTCAGTACCAACAACAGTCGGTCAGCCAACACTGAAAGTAGATAATATTCTGGTAGGAGGCGGTAACTAATGAGCCAAGAAAAACAACTTCTTAATGCGGTTGATTACGTACTATCAGAAGCAAAGCGTCAAGGCGCAGAAGCGGACGTCATTGTAAACTGCAACAGCAGCTTTTCGCTGAAAGCAAACCAAGGCAAGCTGGATGAGTACAAAGTAAGCTCAAGTCAAGTGCTGGGTGTTCGAGTTATTAAAGATGCTCGTGTCGCGACAAGTTATTCTGAATCACTCGAGCAACCAAGTTTAGATTTGATGCTCACAAACGCGCTGCAAAGTGCTCGCTTTTCCAAGCAAGATGAACATCAGAGCATTAGTTGCGTGAACAGCCAAATCACCACTGATATTGCAGAAATTGCGCAAGACGATACCACATCGGTCGATGAGAAAATTGAACTGTCCCTTGCGCTTGAGCAAGGTGTTGTGGCTCTGCCTCACGCTTCAAGCTCACCATACAATGGTTACAGTGACGGTGAAACTCAGCTCATCATCGCGAATACTCAAGGTACGTTATGTCAACATTTCGAGCGATCGTTCACTTGTTACGCGTATACCCTGTTTGAAAAAGACGGCAAACAGTCGATGGCAGGTAGAATGTCGCTAGGTCGCCGTTTTGATGAGTTGGATCCAGCTTATTGTATAGAAGGCGGTTATAACCTTGCTCGTGATCTTCTTGAAGGTGTACCGGTTGCGACGGGTAACTACCCTGCTATTTTCCACATTAATGCGCTAGCAAGTTTATTCGGTGCTTTCGGCAGTGCTTTCTCTGGCGTAAGCGCGATGAAAGGCATTACGCCACTGGGTGATAAGCTTGGTCAAAGCGTAGCAAGTGAACTTCTCACCTTTACCGATGCGGCATACATGCCCAATGGTATGGCTATCGCAGGGTTTGATAGTGAAGGCTTCGCTACTCAAGATAATGTGATGATTGCTAATGGTGAGTTGAAAACCTTGCTACACAACAGCCAGACTGCAAGTTATTTGGGCGCAGTCTCGACAGCAAGTGCAGCTCGCGGTGCTAAATCGAGCTTAGACGTATCAGCCAATCACAAAGTGATTGCGACAGGCAACAGCAGTGCGTCAGAAGTAAAAGCGGGTGAGTACCTAGAGTTAGTCGAGCTTCAAGGTGTCCATTCTGGTGCGGATGCAGTGAGTGGTGATTTCTCATTTGGTGCGAGTGGCTTCTTGTGCCGTGATGGTCAACGTGTTCAACCAGTTCGTGGGATCACGGTAGCGGGTAACTTCTACAAGATGCTGCAAGAAGTTGAGGCAGTAGGTGATACTCAGCTAATCAACGATAGCCGCACTTTCTTCTCGCCAGACGTTCGCTTTGCTCGTTTGAGCATTGGTGGTAAATAAGCGTTGCATAGAAAGTCAGAAACAAAAAAAAGAGGACTCAATCGAGTCCTCTTTCATCATCTAGCAACGTGTACGCGAATAACTAAAATTCGCGGATGTCCAACTCATTGTGGATCAATACCACACACTGAGAAGCGAAAAGCATCTTAGGACCTAAGCTGATCTTCTCAGTACCTAGGCGCTTCAAGCTGTTGAACGACTTCTTCGGCATCGGGATGTGATCGGTTAGCAAGAAACATGGGTTTTCACCAATTTCTGTGTCACGAACAAATTCGCCTTTCTTGTCCAACATATAAAGCTGGTGATCTTCGGCTAGTTCTTGAACCAAGCGTTCGAAGCTCACTGTACGAACGGTGATACCAGGTTCGACTTCACGAAGCTGCTCTTTACCCATACCAACAGATGCGTCCAACGCACGGGCAACGGCAGCGATCAACGTTGACTCGTGAAAACCGCCAATATTGGTAATGTCGTTTGAACGAATGGTAATTGTGCGCGAGTAATCCTTCGTGCTCTCTAATACCAAGTGGACAACCACATCTTCACGGTGAGATTGTGCCACGAACATGGTGTTCATCATGGTATGAGCAAGGATCTCGGTATGCGCCTCGTTACCAACACCTTCTAATAGTGCTTTGCTGGTGGTTGGCGCCGCGCGAGCTCGTAAAACAAAAGAGCGCATGAGTTTAGCCTCTATGTAGGAAGAGTGAATGCGCGGAAGTATATACCCAAGCAGGGAACGGATGCGAGTTTAATAGTAAATGTGAACTTACTTACAAAGCTTCGATTGTCGTGCGGAGTGTGCTGGTTAGAATAGGAGGCAACCCTGTTAGGAGCGGTATATGGAAATCAAAAAGATAAATAAAGACATTTATAAAAAGAAAGTAAACCTGGTGATTGGCGGTTTTGTTGCGTTGCTCGCTATCTCATCTCTTGCCTTTAGTACCTTGCTTATTGTTTTGTTTGGTAACACTGAAGTCGTACCTGAACAATCAACGGGAAACTTCCATTGGAATTTGATTGGTGTCGTTCTCGCAGTCGCAACTTCCCTCTCTTTATTGAATCAAATTAAAACTCGGCCATACATGGAAGAGGTGTTGTACGTTTGGAAGCTCAAGCAACTGCACAACAAAATATTTCGTAAACTAAAAAGCATTAAAGCAGCCGCGAGCAATGACGATGTAAAAGCGCTCACTACGCTTAAGTTCTATTACAAAACTCAACAACAAGTGTTTGAGTTAGACAACAACACATTGACGATGAGTAGTGTAAATAAAGAATTAGAGGCAATTGAGCAAATCGAAGCGGAGCAATCACTGGATCTTGATATCACCAGCTTTAAAGAGCGCTGGGTAGACACATACTGATTGCTTATTTGCTACTTGAAGTTAACAACTGAGTGCTAAAAATAAGCGTTTGAGTGAGATTTAATCACTCGACGCTTTTTTTTAAATTTTTTTCTAAAAAGGGGTTGCTAAGAAAAATCATCTCCCTATAATGCGCCTCCGTTGTCAGGGCAAAGCGGAAACGCAAAAGCAATTGGCAATAAGGCGAAAGAAAGCTTCTAAAAATTAATTTTAAAAAGTGTTTGACACTAAGAATTAATTCCTTAGAATACGCCTCCGCTTCGATAGCAAAGCTTACGAAGCAA
>NZ_JAHPJI010000030.1:0-2656 GCF_020515785.1 Vibrio sp. E14 | reverse complement strand
CCTGCACCTGTTGGGCCTGTGATCAAGATATTCTGGTGCTTATGTAGATAACTGCCCGTTAGAAGTTCGCTCATCTGTTTGCGATTGAGATTTCGTCCTTCTTTGTAGATGAGTTGGCTTGGCTGCGCATCCACTCTCAGCTTGGCTTGTCGTTTTAAGCGTTGGATTTTGGTCTGATTGCGATTCAAGATTTCACTTTCCAGAAGCAGGCTTAGCCTTTCCTCGAAGTCCAGCTCTGCGTAGGTGCTCAGTTGTTCTTGTTGCTGCTCTAACGCTTTCACTGCATGACTCAAGCGGAGGGTTTTGAGTTGGTCGTTCAGTGCGTTCATTTGTATTTCTCCTAGTGATAACAGTTCGGGCCACGAACATTGCTGTGAACAAGGTTCGGCGTGCTCGTGTTGTCTTTGCTCAGTTGTCCTTCACGATTGTTCTTCAGCAGATTGTTGATGAAGGTGTAGTTCGGTTTTGTCAGCATCAGCGCATCTTTACAGGCTTGCTCTAAGCGCGGTTCGCCATGCGCTTTACTCAGATTGAGCAGCCCAAGGCAGGAGCGATACGACTGCTCTGGATGAGGCTTGGAGTTGAGCATCTTATTGACGACTTCTCGTGTGGCTGGGCCGATATTGGCTCCCCAGTTGAGCAGGCGTCCAGGCGACCACTTCTGATGTTGATGATTACTCGGCATGTGCTCTGGTTGGGTGCTGTTTCCGCGCTCTCTTTGGCTGCGTGGATGCTGGGCGACCAAGTTACCTTGATGGTAGATCTGCACCAGACGGCTGGAGGCTTCCAGCTCGACATAGTGGCCAACAAGTTGATGGGGAACCGAGTAGTAATGGCGGCGATATTCGATGTGATAATCAGGCCCAACTTTGGCTCGCTTGGTTTCGGTATATAGATATCGCTGCTTAGGAAGGGGCTTTAACGCGGGTTTATCGAGTTTGTCGAACAGCGCTTTACGACTTGCACCATACTGTTTCATCTCACGTTGGTTTAAGTCATTCATCAGCTCACGGATGGCAAGGTTCAGCTCTTTGAAGGTATAGAAGGTTTGATGGCGAAGTCGCATCATGATCCAACGTTCCACTAGGAGGACGGCATTCTCTGCCTTGGCTTTGTCTTTCGGTTTGTAAGGACGAGCGGGCATTACGGCAGTTTGATAGTGATTCGCCAGTTTCTGATAGCTGTCGTTAAGCCTAGGTTCATAACGGTTAGCTTTGCTGACCGCGCTACGTAGATTATCGGGAACCAAGAGTTGTGGTACGCCGCCGAAGTGTTCGAACGCATTAGCGTGCGCCTCTAACCAGTAGGACTTACCTTGACTCGGGAAGGCTTCAACATAGGTGTAATTAGACGCGCCTAAGGTCGCCACGAACACTTCTGCTTCACGCACTTCGCCAGTGTCAGGATTGACTACCTGAAGCCGAGGGCCACAGTAATCGATAAACAGCTTATCACCTGCCACATGGAGCTGACGCATACTGCGTTTTTGGGTTTTGAACCAACGAGTGAAGTGTTCGCAGAACTGAGTGTAAGCGTAAGCTTGCTCTTGATATTGCTCATGATATTCCTGCCAAAGCAACATCTTCGTCATACCTTTACGTCTGAGTTCGACAGCGTATTGAGTGAAGTCTGGAATGACTTTATCGCGACTGACTTTCTTGCCGTGATACAGAGCTTGAGTGATATCAGCATCGCTACAACTTTCAGGCAGAGGCCAACCAAGTTGGCTTTGTTTAAAGCGAGTAAGGAGCTCCGATATGGTGGACGGGCCGAGTTTCAGGCAAGAAGCGATGCTACGATTTGAGAGGCCGCAGTCGTACTTAAGGCGTAATACTTCTTTGATTTTGTTCATTGGAGTTCTCTTTTTGGCCATGGTCGCTTCCTTACGTTCTTGTTTAAGAAGTAAAGAATAGCGAGCTATTGATTTAAAAGAGAAAAAGGAAAGATTTCGGGCATTCCGATCGCGGTTTTCGCTATTCCGATCACCGATTTCGGAGTTAGGCTAAAAGTGATCGGATAATCGCGGAATCAGTGATCGGTTTAAACCGAAATGGGTGATCGGATAATCCCGAAATGACTGATCGGAATGCTCCGAAATATGCAATGAGAATAGACTTAGAGTACATAGCAACAATACTAAATGTTTTCATTGCATCTGAAACGGCTCATATCACGATCTACGATATCGAGAATTCGGGTGTAGCGGTATATGATGAGAACCACAAAGGGCTTAA
This sequence comes from Vibrio sp. E14, assembly GCF_020515785.1. NCBI lineage: Bacteria > Pseudomonadati > Pseudomonadota > Gammaproteobacteria > Vibrionales > Vibrionaceae > Vibrio > Vibrio sp. E14. The sequence goes on along the minus strand of NZ_JAHPJI010000030.1, from coordinate 422 downwards.
CGAAAAGTTTGTATTTCACGCCCAGTTGCTAGTTGAGAATGGCTTAGTCAGTGATAGTGCATTGAGGTCTGACTCATTAAATACTTTTGGTATAACACTTCAAAAGAACAGTTTCTCTGTTATGCCAAAAGATATTCGTCTAACTCAGCAGGGGCACGACTTTGCAAATGCTCTAGCCAATAAAGAAGTACGATCTACGTTGACGGATAAGTTCAAAGATGCACCTTTTCAATTGCTGTTTAGTGCCAGTCAAAAAATCATGGAACATGTCTTACTAAAACAAGTTGATGCATTCCTGTAAAAATTTGTATAACAAACAGTTCAAGAGGGATTCACAACGCGTGGCATTTTTACTATGCGTTGGTATTAGTGTTTAAGGTGGTATGCAGCAGCTTTGGTATTGCGTTGTTCACCCCTTAACT
>NZ_JAHPJI010000029.1:0-2796 GCF_020515785.1 Vibrio sp. E14 | reverse complement strand
GTTAAGGGGTGAACAACGCCACCACCTAACCTAAACCATTGTGCCGTAAACACTAAAACTGAATCAAACTGAAAATGCCAAGCGTTGAGAATCCCTCTTAAACGCCTTGTTATGTGAATTTTTTACGCGCCTAAAAGAGGTAAATTTTTACGCTGCTGATAGGTTAAAGCTAACTCTAAACAGGACTTAATTACTCTTTCTGGTATCGGTTTCGACAAGGAAAGAACTATTGCTCTATTCCCCTGAAACACTAGTTCTTCACCATACAATTCCCGGAATGTGTCGACGAGCTTGGTTTGGCAATTAAAGAAAAGGTAATAATTGTTAGGAGACTTGAGTTTCCAGTCCATTCTTAGCGGACTGCCTGTTTTTACACTGTAACTTGGTTCACCCCATTTTAGAGTTTCATCGACTTCACCAAGCTCCAAATCAGATGCTACTTGAAAAACTAGATTTCGTAGCTCCGCTAACCTAACCCGAGCATTCTCTGGGTATTCATCGAAGCGATCTTTGACTGCCTTGTTCATTGGAATCTCCTATTCACATAACGCCGCGTTAAGTGGTGAACAACGCCAACCACCAAACCTAAACCATTGCACCTTAAACACTTAACCTGATTGAAACTGAAACTGCCAAGCGTTGTGAATCCGTCTTAAACGCTTTGTTAGGTTTTGGGCTTATTCTCCCAATGAACCCCAATCTGTTAGATTTAATTGCTTGCGCCTAATGTAGTAGAAGGTTGCCATAACCAAACCAAACAAAGTGCCAGCAAGTAACGAGATGAAAACTGCTTCTAAAACTGGTTTACCTAGCTCGTTCCACACGAGAAACCATTGAAAGATTCCCCAAACAGGAGCGAAGAAAGCCACACAAAGCATAACGTTTGCAAAATAGGTTTGGTAATAAGGTGGCGGAAAACACATGCCAAGTTTACGTAGCCACTTTACAATTGGTGGATTGTAGTTCGACTTCCAAACACCTTTGTCACTTAATTCTTTGTGAGCAAGTTGCAGCTTCGTTTCATAATCCATTATTCAAAATCCTCGAATTCGATGTTTCCCGCGGAGAAACCTAACGCCTTGTTAAGGTGTGAGGCACGCAATACAGATGCTGCTGCATGTTACCGTAACCACTAAAACCAACGCATAGTAAAAATGCCACGCGTGCCGAATCACTCTTGAACAATTTGTTATACGAACTTCTCCTTCAGTGCCAGAACTTGTTGTTCAAATAACTCACAATCTGACTTTGAGTATGACTTAGCGACATTAACCCATTGAACGCCCGTTTCATCTATGTGGCGAAACTCGACTTGAAGCGCATATTTAGAACAACGAAGAAGAGCAAAAACGAAACCTACAGCCGTCAAACTAAGAACTAAAACTTGTAGCCATTGCGGTGCCTCTTCAAAGCTTGGAATGGCTAACCAAACAGCCCCTGAAAAAATAAACACCCAGAATAACACTTGACCTAAATTATCAAGAAAACTTAACTTTTTAACCCTAGCATTGTTTATTTTAGACAAAGGATATGAGTCTTTCTTAAACCTGAACTCTTTTGAATCCAAGCTAAAATCAGTACTCTTGTACATAAATTCCCTCTATTCGTATAACGCCCTGTTAAGGTGTGAGCAACGCAATACCGAAGCTCCTGCATACCACCTTAAACACTAAACGCAACGCATAGCAAAAATGCCAAGCGTTGCGAATCACTCTTAAACAGATTGTTAAATGTATAAAAACACCTAACCGTCAAGCTTCATAGAAGTCTTAGGCATCAGTTCAATAATTGAACGCCCTGCACCAGCTTGCGAGCTAGAATTTTCATTTTTTATATAGCCTGTGTCTTGCGGGGAGAAAATACAAGAAGCTGCGTGATTCAAAACTATGTCTTTAGTTTCTTCAGTTACCGCCGCATCAGTCAGGGCTTTATATGTCATTAATGCATTTTGTCTGTGTTTGTTAACAATTGCATTATGCTTATGTGATAAAAAGTTTTTAGCCGCTAGGAAAAGCAAGTACGCAATAACACCAAAGATTAGAACCTTACTTGTCATCAACTGCAAAGCTTGTAAGTTATCTTCGGGCTTGAACCATGCAAGCTTGTGTATAAACAACGTACAAAAAGCATAAAAACCGAGTGCTATTGCTGCTTGGACCGTTTTAACTTTCCAATACTCAGCCGACTCTTCATGAGCTTCAGATTCATCTTTAAAATATATCGCCTGCTGTGAAACACCTTGTTCAGCAGCAACTTTACGTACATCAGCTAAAACATTTTCTGCTTGTTCTTGTTGAGCTGCAAGCTCACCAGTAATTCCTGTAGCTTCGTCTTTAACGTTTTGAAGCATTGCGCGAGCTTCATTTTCCATTCTTTGGAAGTCGACAGACTTACTAGTGCCGTACGAAATGAATGGAAACAATTTTTGAAACGTCTGATCATAAGCCGCAACCACTTGCTGCACGATTTGGTCTCGGGGCTGAGTTGGGTTTTGGTTTTCTACAGTAGTAGGGTCAAAATCCAAAGCTTGTTGAAAGCGATTAAAGTCTGCGTCAGCTATTTGCTTTATTTGAACAAGAATTCCATCAGGAAAGTCTTCCAGTGTCGACAAGCCCAACTGATTGTATAATCGAATTAGCTTAGACGCAGGAGCTACGATTGCTGAGAAATCAAAGTTTCTTCCTAAGTCCTCCTCTCGCGCCAAGCTTTTTGCGTCAAAAGCCTGCATCCTCGCTAAGGATTCTTGTGTAACTTCCAACTGACTCATTTAATTACTCCATTGTAAAATTATACATT
>NZ_JAHPJI010000028.1:0-2986 GCF_020515785.1 Vibrio sp. E14 | reverse complement strand
TCGAAACTCCTTCGGGTTGTATGGTTAAGTGACTAAGCGTACACGGTGGATGCCTTGGCAGTCAGAGGCGATGAAGGACGTATTAACTTGCGATAAGCCCAGATTAGGTAGTAAAAACCACTTGAGTCTGGGATTTCCGAATGGGGAAACCCACTTACATAAGTAAGTATCGTTATGTGAATACATAGCATAACGAGGCGAACCGGGGGAACTGAAACATCTAAGTACCCCGAGGAAAAGAAATCAACCGAGATTCCGAAAGTAGCGGCGAGCGAAATTGGACTAGCCCTTAAGCTTTATAGGCGTTAGGTGAACAAGCTGGAAAGCTTGGCGATACAGGGTGATAGCCCCGTAACTGACGACGCATATTCAGTGAAATCGAGTAGGGCGGGACACGTGATATCCTGTCTGAATATGGGGGGACCATCCTCCAAGGCTAAATACTACTGACTGACCGATAGTGAACCAGTACCGTGAGGGAAAGGCGAAAAGAACCCCTGTGAGGGGAGTGAAATAGAACCTGAAACCGTGTACGTACAAGCAGTAGGAGCAGGCTTCGTCCTGTGACTGCGTACCTTTTGTATAATGGGTCAGCGACTTATATTCAGTGGCAAGGTTAACCATCTAGGGGAGCCGTAGGGAAACCGAGTCTTAACTGGGCGTTCAGTCTCTGGATATAGACCCGAAACCAGGTGATCTAGCCATGGGCAGGTTGAAGGTTGAGTAACATCAACTGGAGGACCGAACCGACTAATGTTGAAAAATTAGCGGATGACTTGTGGCTAGGGGTGAAAGGCCAATCAAACCTGGAGATAGCTGGTTCTCCCCGAAAGCTATTTAGGTAGCGCCTCGGACGAATACTACTGGGGGTAGAGCACTGTTAAGGCTAGGGGGTCATCCCGACTTACCAACCCTTTGCAAACTCCGAATACCAGTAAGTACTATCCGGGAGACACACGGCGGGTGCTAACGTCCGTCGTGGAGAGGGAAACAACCCAGACCGCCAGCTAAGGTCCCAAATTACTACTAAGTGGGAAACGATGTGGGAAGGCTCAGACAGCCAGGATGTTGGCTTAGAAGCAGCCATCATTTAAAGAAAGCGTAATAGCTCACTGGTCGAGTCGGCCTGCGCGGAAGATGTAACGGGGCTAAGTAGTAAACCGAAGCTGCGGCAATATACTTTTGTATATTGGGTAGGGGAGCGTTCTGTAAGCGGTTGAAGGTGTGTGGTAACGCATGCTGGACGTATCAGAAGTGCGAATGCTGACATGAGTAACGATAAAGGGGGTGAAAAACCTCCTCGCCGGAAGACCAAGGGTTCCTGTCCAACGTTAATCGGGGCAGGGTAAGTCGACCCCTAAGGCGAGGCCGAAAGGCGTAGTCGATGGGAAACGGGTTAATATTCCCGTACTTCTTACAATTGCGATGGGGGGACGGAGAAGGCTAGGTGGGCCTGGCGACGGTTGTCCAGGTTCAAGTGCGTAGGCTGAAGAGTTAGGTAAATCCGGCTCTTCTCAAGGCTGAGACACGACGTCGAGCATCTACGGATGTGAAGTCATTGATGCCATGCTTCCAGGAAAAGCCTCTAAGCTTCAGATTGTAAGGAATCGTACCCCAAACCGACACAGGTGGTCGGGTAGAGAATACCAAGGCGCTTGAGAGAACTCGGGTGAAGGAACTAGGCAAAATGGTACCGTAACTTCGGGAGAAGGTACGCTCTCGACGGTGAAGTCCCTCGCGGATGGAGCTATTGAGAGTCGCAGATACCAGGTGGCTGCAACTGTTTATTAAAAACACAGCACTGTGCAAAATCGCAAGATGACGTATACGGTGTGACGCCTGCCCGGTGCCGGAAGGTTAATTGATGGGGTTAGACTTCGGTCGAAGCTCTTGATCGAAGCCCCGGTAAACGGCGGCCGTAACTATAACGGTCCTAAGGTAGCGAAATTCCTTGTCGGGTAAGTTCCGACCTGCACGAATGGCGTAATGATGGCCACGCTGTCTCCACCCGAGACTCAGTGAAATTGAAATCGCTGTGAAGATGCAGTGTACCCGCGGCTAGACGGAAAGACCCCGTGAACCTTTACTACAGCTTGGCACTGAACATTGACCCTACATGTGTAGGATAGGTGGGAGGCTTTGAAGCGCAGTCGCTAGATTGCGTGGAGCCGTCCTTGAAATACCACCCTTGTAGTGTTGATGTTCTAACGTCGACCCCTTATCGGGGTTGCGGACAGTGCCTGGTGGGTAGTTTGACTGGGGCGGTCTCCTCCCAAAGCGTAACGGAGGAGCACGAAGGTGGGCTAATCACGGTTGGACATCGTGAGGTTAGTGCAATGGCATAAGCCCGCTTGACTGCGAGAATGACAATTCGAGCAGGTGCGAAAGCAGGTCATAGTGATCCGGTGGTTCTGAATGGAAGGGCCATCGCTCAACGGATAAAAGGTACTCCGGGGATAACAGGCTGATACCGCCCAAGAGTTCATATCGACGGCGGTGTTTGGCACCTCGATGTCGGCTCATCACATCCTGGGGCTGAAGTCGGTCCCAAGGGTATGGCTGTTCGCCATTTAAAGTGGTACGCGAGCTGGGTTTAGAACGTCGTGAGACAGTTCGGTCCCTATCTGCCGTGGGCGTTGGAGAATTGAAAGGGGCTGCTCCTAGTACGAGAGGACCGGAGTGGACGAACCTCTGGTGTTCGGGTTGTGTCGCCAGACGCATTGCCCGGTAGCTAAGTTCGGGATCGATAACCGCTGAAAGCATCTAAGCGGGAAGCGAGCCTTGAGATGAGTTCTCCCTGATACTTTAAGTATCCTAAAGGGTTGTCGTAGACTACGACGTTGATAGGCAGGGTGTGTAAGCGTTGTGAGGCGTTGAGCTAACCTGTACTAATTGCCCGTGAGGCTTAACCATACAACACCCAAGGGGTTTTGATGGACTCAACTAAGAACATTGAATGTGTAAGAACGAAAACAGCTTTCCGAAT
>NZ_JAHPJI010000027.1:0-3705 GCF_020515785.1 Vibrio sp. E14 | reverse complement strand
GTTGCCTTATCAATATCGCATGTTCAATTTACTGTACAAGTAGAGTGGCGAGGACTATACTTGTTCCATTAAGTGTACATGTGGAGGTTCTTATGAGAATCGTATCTTTTACTGAAGCAAGAAATGGTCTTAAAGCTGTTTTGGACGGTGTAGTTAATGACGCTGATACAACAGTTATTACACGTCGTGATTCTGAGGATGCAGTGGTTATGTCTTTAGACTACTACAATAGCCTTATGGAGACAGTTCATTTACTACGCTCTCCTCAAAACGTTGAACACCTAAACCGTTCGATAGCACAGTACCGTGCTGGTAAAACAACAGCACGAGAGTTAATTGATGAGTAGTAGTCAGCGTTTACTGTCGTGGACTGATGACGCTTGGGATGATTACCTGTATTGGCAAACTCAAGACAAAAAAACACTCAAGCGCATCAATAAACTCATCAATGATGTTAAGCGTTCTCCATTTGAGGGCATCGGTAAACCTGAGCCATTGAAAGAGAACTTATCTGGTTTTTGGTCTCGTCGTATTGATGATACTAATAGGCTTGTTTACGCAGTCGATGATCAGGCCATAACGATAATCTCGTGTCGTTACCACTACTAAATTAGGTTCAGCGATCTGGCATCTAACAAAGCATTTAAGAGTGATTCGCAACGCTTGGCAGTTTCGCTTCGCTCAAGTATAGCCAAGCGCCGCTCACACCTTAATGCGGCGTTATACGAATGGAGGTGTTAATGGTCATAACGGAAAATTTGTGTCTCAAACCAGTGTGTGAAGCAGACATAGACATATATACGCAGATTTTGAGTTCTAATGAACTAACTAAGTACCTACCAAAGGGAAGTGCATACACCAATGATGAAATTGAACTTCATGTTCTAAACCGAGTAAAGCACTGGGAGTACGGTTTTGGTTCGTATGTCATCTACTTAAAGTCGAATCCAGAGGTTAAAATCGGCTATGTCGGTGTTGAAAAATGTACAGATTCTTTACATAGCGACATCCGCTATGCACTACTACCTAACTATCAAGGTTTTGGTTACGTATTTGAAGCAGCAAAATCTGTACTGGCCGAAACGTTCAAAGCGGATATGCACACAAAAATATATGGCGTCTCTCTGACAGAAAATACTGCTTCGTTAGCCATCATTAAAAAGCTCGGAATGCAGCCAGAATTGGGTGTACGGTTGTATGGTGACACGAAAGGGCTTGAAACGTATTCAATTGGAAAATTCGTATAACAAAGCGTTTAAGACAGATTCGCAACGCTTGGCATTTTCGGTTTGCTTTGGTTTTAGTGTTTACGGAACAATAGTTTAGGTTCGGTGGTCGCGTTGCCCACTACTTAACGCGGCGTTAGCCCCCAAGATAATGTCGGTATAAGTATATAAATTTTAGGAAAATAGTATGAGAGTAAAGTCAGACGCGGCAGGGCGTTTGTTGGACATCCTGACTGAAGCAAAATCTAAGTCAGAAAAGTTGAGAGCGAGGCAGGTATGGGCTTCTGTGTTTAACATTCCTGAAAATGACTCAGGCTCTTTGTTACTAATGCTTGCTGAGTTGATTAGGCTAAGTGACCAAACTAAAAAACAACTGACAGCAATTGATGATATTGACCATCAACTGTTCTTAAAGCCCTTCGCGAATGTTGAACGTATATTATCTACTCTTAATTTAGAAGCATCTTGGCAGCCTTCCAAACAATTACTCGATGAAGTAACCATATATGGACTTAATATTTGTTCTGATAAGTTAAGCCGCGTTAATCAAACTACAAGCTTAAACGATGACGATTTTGATAAAATTAAGTCTATGCTCGAACAGCTTACTGACGAGGTTTTAAATAGTGATCTAGAGTCACCATTACAAGAAATTTTCATACGTAATTTAGAAGGCTTAAGGCAATCGTTGTTACTTTATAAAATTAACGGTATTGATGGAATAGAGCAACAAATCCAGCTCAATATCGGCACCCTGATGTTCAACAAAGAAAATATAAAAGCATCTAATGTTGGTCACAGTGAGGGTGTTATAACCAACTATTTCGGTTTATTAGAGTTCATCAATAAGACCTTGGACACTGCTAGGCAAGTCGACAGGTTAGCAGGAAATTCAATATCAAAAATGCTTGGAGTTGATCTAGGGGGCTAACAAACTGTTCAAGAGTGATTCGCAATGCGTGGCATTTTTACTACGCGTTGGTTTTAGTGATTAAGGTGATATGCGGGAACTTCGGTATTGCGTTGCTCACACCTTAACAGGGCGTTAGTACTGGGTTGGCATCAATAGTCAAAAATTCGGTGTTTATCGGTTTTTTCTTTCTAGCTTTACACCTGAATAAATGTGCCTTTCACGTTCTTTCCGGTGGCACTATATGTGGAGTGCTTGCGTTTATTTCACCGTCTACGGTTTCTCACTCACAGGCTATTTCTTTGGTGCGGCTTCTTTTTTATGGTTAGTTTTTCATCGTAAATTCGGCTCGTTGGCGTGGTTGTTCAAGTCCGATGATCGAATTCTTTGCTAATTTGAATGCGGTGAAAGTTGGGCTGTTTTGTGTGTTTTTCTTCTCGCCAACTTGCGTTTTGAGAGTGGGTTCGAGTTTGGCGACTATCCGTTTAACTTCTGTGTTTTTAGCCAAAATTTTCGTGCTATATTTCAACACCTTGGTGTGTGCCAAAGGCTTTGGAGTAGCGTACTAACAAACAATTTAAGAGTGATTCGGCACGCGTGGTATTTTTACTATGCGTTGGTTTTAGTGATTAAGGTGGTTGCGTTAGCATCGGTATTGCGTGCCTCACACCTTAATTGGGCGTTATGTGCCTGAGCCTTGTTAGTCGTCTATAATTAGATGTTAAATAATATGCAACAAAGGGAATTTGGATGTTTTTTACTTCTAATGAAATTGTGATGCGGCGTTTTAAAAGAGAGCAGAAAAGATTTTTGCAGTTGGGGTATAACGACCAACTAGACCTAGGTGACATATTTGAGTGGGATGGTTGGAGAACTCGAATTATTAAGAAAGAAACACTTTCACGCCTAGGAATTGACTACGCCGTTATAGATGGATGTTCAATTGACGACAGTCGAAAAATTGCTTCTGAAAGCGGTGTTACAGTTGATTCTGATGTCATCAATTTCAGTGGTAAAAGTCGCTACTTGATGCAAGCTTTCCAGTCCCAGCCCAAATATATTGATACTTTAGAACTATGCGATAAAATAACTCAAAAAGTGGCTAGCGGTACTCTTCAGTGGAACAAGAATTGGATTATTGTAACTGAGATTTGTCACGCTGAATCATATTCTCGATTTATATCTGGCGCTAAATCTGCAAATGTACAATTTGATATTGCTGACGTTTTAGGAGTCAACATTGCAGATCCAAATGTTTCCGTAAAGTTATCTACAGGCATTAACTCAACTGATTCAATAATCAATAGGAGAAACTGTAAACCATACTTTAAAGGTGTGAAGTACCGTAAAGATGGTGGGCGTTACTCTTTAATTCCTTATGCTGCCAATTGGAAAGACAAGCTTCAAGAGCTCTTATGCGACTCTGACAACTAGGCACATAACAAAGCATTTAAGAGTGATTCACAACGCTTGGCAGTTTCGCTTCGCTCAAGTATAGCCAAGTGTTGCTCACACCTTAATGCGGCGTTATAACGCAGAATCTACTTCTTGCTCATAACTGTTAGTTGA
>NZ_JAHPJI010000026.1:0-4130 GCF_020515785.1 Vibrio sp. E14 | reverse complement strand
ATAACGCCGCGTTAAGTGGTGAGCAACGCTACCACCACACTTAAACCATTGTGCCGTAAACACTAAAGCTGAATCAAACCGAAAATGCCAAGCGTTGGGAATCCGTCTTAAACGCTTTGTTATAAGCCTACCCAAAGATACGTGCCCAAACCCCTTTCTTTTCTGTTAGCTGAGGTTTCTGGCTTTTAGTTGGTTTAGTGCATTTATTAACCTGTTTCTTTTGGTCAGCAGCTGCCATTAGAATGTTCACTAAATCAAAGGTTGATTTATAATTAATCACATCACAAGCCTGCACAGATTTTGACTCGGGAAATAGGTCTTGGAAAATATATTTCCATACGTTGTAGTATTTCGAGCACTGTTTTTCAGTACCAAACATTTGCCCATAAGAACCACAAAGTAATGCATGGGTAATCTGTTTGCGCTGCCCATTGACCGCTTTTGCTTGGGAGATTTGCTCCGCACTGAGAGCAACAAGTATTAAAGAATTTTCCATATTTCCTCTTTGGCTTATAACGCCCAATTAAGGTGTGAGCCACGCTACCACTGCACTCAACTTAGACGCCGTCAACACTAAACTAAACCCAAACTAAAAATGCCAAGCGTGGGGAATCACTCTTAAATTGTTTGTTATATGCCTTTCGTACGCCTATACTTAATGCGCATCATAAATACGCATAGGTAATTATCATGAGAAACACATATAGTACGCAAGCACCCAAGAAGGCTGCAAACTTAAGCTTAAATAGCGAGTTACTCGCTGAAGCTAAGCGCCTAAACATAAACCTCTCGGCAACAATGGAAAAAGCCCTTGAAAAAGAAGTAAATCAGCGCCGTAAGACTGAGTGGTTAGAGCAAAATGAAGATGCTATCAACGCTTGCAATGAACTAACCGAAAATCACGGTCTGTTTTCTGATTCTTACCGAGTATTCTAATGTCACAGTTTTCACTATACCAAAATAACGATAAAAGTACTGCTACCGCTTACCCATACTTTGTTGATGTTCAAAGTGAAATGCTTGATACACTGAATACCCGACTGGTGATTCCATTAACACCGGTTGAAATGTTAGAGAAGAAAGCCCCTACTCACCTATGCCCAGTGATCCACATTGATGAAGGTGACTTCGTAATCCTAACTCACCAAATGGCAAGTGTACCAACTAAGATCTTGCGTGATCCGGTAAATGATTTGAGCACTTTTAGAAACGAGATTATTGCTGCTATCGACTTCCTGATTACTGGCATATAACGCCGCATTAAGTGGTGAGCAACGCAGACCACTGAACTTAAAGCATTGTGCCGTAAGCACTGAAGTTGAAGCAAACCAAAAATGCCGAGCGTTGGGAATCCGTCTTAAATGCTTTGTTATATTTTACTTTCTACATAGCTTGGGACATCAATTTTTTGTCCACCTTGAGAAAAGTGGAGATCAAATGCATAAGCTAACTTCTCTAGCGGTGCTTCGTTATAACCAACACTTTGAACCTCGGTGATGTAGCGTTTCAAAAAGCCAATAGCACCAAAAGTCTTCCATTGGGCAACATGCACCAACTCGTGAAAATGCAAACGTAAGTTCTTAGCGACACTCGGAACAATATAGTAAGTGTTCTTGTATGTTATGCCTTGGACTTCTATATCAAGAAAATCACCTAGACCCGCTTGGCGTAATTCTGGAAAATCTGGTTTTGGGATACTATCAACGACTACAAAATATGAGTCAGCTAGAAACTCTTCAGAGTAAAAACCAGCAAATTCAGTCGCAAACAACGCACAACTTTGCCGTTGACTAGAAAACCTTTCATTAGTTAAATCAATCCATTCTTCGATTCTGTTTAGCACGATGAACTCCAATAAAATATAACGCCGCATTAAGTGGTGAGCAACGCAGACCACCACACTTAAAGTATTGTGCCGTAAACACTGAAACTGAAGCAAAGCAAAAATGCCGAGCGTTGGGAATCCGTCTTAAATGCTTTGTTAGTTGCCCTTGCCTAACGCTAGTGCTAACATTTGTACACACGTAAATTTAGGAGTTACTCATGGACACTAGAATTCAATTTCGTGTTGATGACGAAGTTAAACGCTTAGCTCAACAAATGGCAGAGAGCCAAGGACGCACACTTAGCGATGCTTGCCGTGAGCTTACCGAGCAAATGGCTGAACAACAACGAAAAGCATTATCTCACGACAATTGGTTGACTGAACAAGTAAACCTAGCATTTGAGAAGTTTGACTCAGGAAAAGCTTCATTTGTTGATCACGACTCAGCAAAAGCACGAATGGCTGAGCGAAAAGCTAAGATTCGAAACCGAGGTCAACAATGATTTTATGGGAAGAAGAATCGCTAAATGATCGTGAAAAGATCTTTGAGTTTCTTTATGACTTCAACCCTGACGCGGCAGATAAAACTGACGAAATCATCGAAACTAAAGTAGAGAATTTACTTGAGCAACCACTGATGGGTGTTCAACGAGATGGTATTCGAGGGCGACTACTAATTATCCCCGAAATCTCGATGATTGTTTCCTACTGGGTTGACGGCTCAGTAATTCGTATAATGCGAGTTCTACACCAGAAGCAGAAATTCCCTACCGACTGATTGTAGTCGGTGGGCAAACTAACGCCGCATTAAGGTGTGAGCGGCGCTTGGCTATACTTGAGCGAAGCGAAACTGCCAAGCGTTGCGAATCACTCTTAAATGCTTTGTTATACGCATTCATGCATACGTTCGAACAACTTCTCAATACTAGCTTCCATTGAACTATCACGAGATATTTGAGCAATCGAAGCATTTGATAATAAAGAGAACATACACGCCTCTTGCAAAAACACCTTAACAACTTCAGCATCATATATGAAGCCAATACTTTCACCGTCAAATCTGTGAGCAATCTGAATGCTTTGACCGTGAGATAAACTATCAAGCACATTTTTTAGAGAGCTTTTTGCATACCTATTTAGAAATGAAAAATCTTGGTGTTTGTCTGTTAGTTCATCGACTAATGTACTCAATGCTTTGCCTTTCTTATTTCTGTTCTTTGTGGCTAGCACTTCAGAGTCTGACGCACAGTGGTAAACCCAACTACCTCGTATATACGCCTCAGCACAAGAGCGATACAACGAAGCGGCAGAACCATACCTTTGAATATCACATAGATGACTTATAGACATTGCATGTTCGTGACTAAGATCGAATAGAGCCATAGCCACTATATTTCGAGTATTTCTGTCGAACTCGACTTCACGAGTGAGTACGTCACACTGCCTAATGATGCCTTGAAATTCTTCCACAATCCCTCCTGCGTATAACGCCGCGTTAAGGTGTGACAAGCGCTTGCCATACTGTGAGCGAAGCGAAACCGGCAAGCGTTTGGAATCACTCTTAAACGCTTTGTTATAGCGCAACTTCACTTATCATCTTAACCGCTAGCAAAGTCAGTAGCGCCTTGATTATTGTAACAATATAACCATTTCTTGTGCTTAGTCGAAGCTTCGTTCCCAGAAACGAGCCTAAGATCGCGCCCATGACCATATAAACAATAAGACCTAAGTCAGAAAACATGCTCTCTGTGAACGACAAATACACCGGTATTTTTGCTAGGTGACTGATTGTCATAAATAATGAGCTTGTTGCTATGATTTCATCTTTCGACTTCAGTTGTTTTGTTAACACGCTCAAACTCAAAGGGCCAGTTGCACCAACTACCAACCCTAAACCCGTTTGCAAGAAGCCGATCAGATAATAGCTTTCGTATCGACTAACTGACGCTGAAAAACGTGGACTCCATAGATTGAGTAAAATATACAGGCCAATTGCAACTGGAACATACTCCATTGAAATATGAGAGAGGCCATAACCAATCGTTAATGCACCGACTACTGATCCAACTAAGAAGCGGGGAAGAAGTTCCCATCTAACATGTTTCAATGAAAACAACATGCGAGATGAGTTACTTGCTAATTGAACCAGACCATGGATTGGTATGATCAAATTAGGGCTTAGGAAGACTGGAAGAATAGCAATTAAAAGCATGCCACCACCAAACCCAACGATGGCAGCTACCATTGATGTAAGTAATGCGATTAATCCCAATAGATATTCGATCGTCGATTTCTCCTTGCGCTA
>NZ_JAHPJI010000025.1:0-5125 GCF_020515785.1 Vibrio sp. E14 | reverse complement strand
TATTTGGTGTCATTGCTAAACACGATACACGAATAATTCCTCCTTAGCTCAGTTGGTAGAGCGACGGACTGTTAATCCGCAGGTCACTGGTTCGAGTCCAGTAGGAGGAGCCATTTTTAAAAGCCGCATCTTTTGATGCGGCTTTTTGGCATCTGCCTTACGTTCATTTCATTCCCCCCAGTTTCTCTGTTTCTCTGTTTCTCTGTTTCTCTGTTTCTCTGTTTCTAGCATCGCAAAATATTAAGCCCAATTTCTAAAAAACACTTATTTTACGATAAAAATTTAATCCTCATCATAATTTCAATACGCACTAGTATGCGCTCATATTCATCTTCACTAAGATGCCCGAGTTATTACATTTCTTCTTTTAACTATGCCTTGCATAGTGATGACACTTTATTTGTGAGCCAAATATGAAACTAAAAACTCAAGCCTATTTATTATCTGCGATCATATTGCTAGCACTCCTAGCACTGACCGCAACGGGCTTATGGACACTTCGCGTCGCAAGTAACCTTGATAACAAAGCTCGGGTTACTGAGCTATTCAAAAGTGCGTACAGCATTCTTACCGAAGTAGAAAAAATGGCTATCGAAGGCAAAATGCCAGAGGACGAAGCGAAATCATTAGCCACTCGCCTACTCCGTAATAATATCTACAAAGACAACGAATACGTTTATGTCGCAGATGAGAACATGATTTTTGTTGCAGCTCCGCTTGACCCTCAATTACATGGAACAAGCTTTCACGACTTTCGTGATGGAGATGGCAACAGCGTCGGCCAACTTATCTTAGATGTTTTGGGGCGCAAAACAGGTCAAATCGTCGAATATACTTGGAGTCAAAAGCAGGCCGACGGAAGCATTGAAGAAAAACACTCTATTGCCGAGAAAACACCACATTGGGGCTGGGTTGTAGGTACAGGGATCGGCTTTAATGAGGTGAATGCTCGCTTCTGGGCTACCGCTCAATGGCAGCTTGTACTGTGTTTAGTTATCGCGGGGAGTATTCTCGGTGGCCTGATAATCTCGATTCGCAAGATGCTCAATCTACTTGGTGGAGAGCCAAACGATGTGCGCAAAGCCGTTCAAGCTGTCGCACAAGGCGACATTCAGACCAGTTTTGATACAGTGGCGCCGAGAGGAAGTATCTATCGTGCGGTGCAAGATATGAGTCAATCACTAGCCACCATGGTGACAAACCTTGAGAAATCCATGCACGCACTGCGCGCTGAGTTATCTGCCGTAGAATCTCGCTCAAATACGATTGCCGATCTCACCGTACCCCAGCAGCAGTCAACAGCAATGATTGCCACTGCGATGACTGAAATGGCATCTTCAGCCAACCATGTTGCCAACTCGGCAAGTGATACAGCAAACAACACAGACGAAGCCGATAAACAAAGTCAGCATACTCAGAAGTTGATTCACAGTACTGTTGAAAACATTCAAGGTTTGGCTTCTCAATTAAATACTGCAAGTAAAGCGGTCGCCGATCTAGATCAGGATGTAAATAATATTGTAAAAGTGCTCGATGTAATTGGCGATATTGCAGAGCAAACAAACTTACTCGCACTCAATGCTGCCATTGAAGCAGCACGTGCCGGAGAGCAAGGTCGAGGCTTTGCCGTTGTTGCCGACGAGGTGCGTAACCTGGCAGGCCGAACACAAGATAGCACTAAAGAGATTCAGCATATGATCTCCAACCTGCAAGAAGGTTCCCGTAACGCTATTCACACAATGGAAGTATGTGCAGAAACCAGTGAGGGCACAGTAACAGAGTCTAAGAATGCCTCTGAAGCTCTGCAGCAAATTGTAACGGCGTTAGAATCTATCACCGCAATGAGTCAGCAGATCGCGACCGCAGCAGCCGAACAAACTCAGGTTAGCGATGATATTGCGCTGCGCGTCAATCTTATCGAGGAAAGCGGAAGCCAGCTCAACTCTGTGGTAACGGAGAGCCAATCAAGCACTCAAAGTTTAGCTTCGCTGGCAGATGAGCTAGAAGGTTGGGTAAACAAGTTCTCTGTAAAGCACTAGGTTAAAGTCAATTGTTTAGTATAAAGCACGTTTTCAAGCGTGCTTTTTTTGTTTTTATCCATTTACTCTACTTTCAAACTCCTATCTCTCCATTAAAGAAAGCTTAGTTAATGGTGTATTTGTATCAAAAATGCATAAAAACAGCCCACTCCGAGCACATTTTCATCAAACGATATTTTATTTTAATTTTATGGTTGACCTAAGAGCCGAAAAACCGTTTAATACACCTCGTCGCCCGGATAGCTCAGTCGGTAGAGCAGAGGATTGAAAATCCTCGTGTCGGTGGTTCGATTCCGCCTCCGGGCACCACAATTTATTAATTGTTGGTGCTTAGCACGAACAATAGTTAAAGAATATAGTGTGCCGACTTAGCTCAGTAGGTAGAGCAACTGACTTGTAATCAGTAGGTCACCAGTTCGATTCCGGTAGTCGGCACCATTTATTTTCTTAAAAAGACAATTCCTCCTTAGCTCAGTTGGTAGAGCGACGGACTGTTAATCCGCAGGTCACTGGTTCGAGTCCAGTAGGAGGAGCCATTTTTCAGTTAGTAAGTCGATTACTTATTAACGAAAATGTGCCGACTTAGCTCAGTAGGTAGAGCAACTGACTTGTAATCAGTAGGTCACCAGTTCGATTCCGGTAGTCGGCACCACTTATTAAAATTTGTTCCTCCTTAGCTCAGTTGGTAGAGCGACGGACTGTTAATCCGCAGGTCACTGGTTCGAGTCCAGTAGGAGGAGCCATATTAGAAAAAGCCGTATCTCTTGATACGGCTTTTTTGCATTGGTTTAAAGTCAAACTCTTTTCTACTCATACCACTCAGGAAAGAAAATCAGAGTTTAGATCATTACCTTGAAGGCATCGCTTAACTTGGAGTGGAATATCTGCTCACCAACAACTCTGCTTTCTATCGATAGTCCCACCATAAGCAATGTTCACCAATAAATAATAATCATAGTGGGTGGCACACATCTCCCAGATCAAAAAAGCCAGGTAAAACCCAGCTTTTTGCTTAAATCAACCAACTCAGCTTAAACCACCGAGACATATATACTTTGTCTCCAAATATTCATCGAGCCCTTGTTTCGCACCTTCTCGGCCAACTCCTGACTCTTTCACTCCTCCAAACGGGGCCACCTCAGTAGAAATAATCCCCTCATTGACACCAACCATGCCGTATTCCAAACCTTCGCTGAAAGCAACAATACGCTTGAAGTTATTCGTGTAGAAGTAACAAGCCAAACCATACTCTGTGTCATTCGCCATTCCGAGAACTTTTTCATCATTCTCAAAGGTAATAATAGGTAACACAGGCCCGAATAGCTCTTGCTGAACAATCGACATATGCTGCTTGACGCTATCCAAAAGAACGGGCTCCATAAAGCGCCCAGAGCGTTTCTGTGGAGAGTTGGCAATAGAAGCTCCTTCTTGTACGGCTTGGTCGATCACTGCCTCTAGGCGATGTTTAGAAGCCATCGTAATAACAGGACCTAATGTGACACCTTTCTCTAAACCATTACCAAGCTGTAATTTGTTTAACTTCGACAATACTTTTTCAATAAAAGCTTGTTTTACATCTTCATGGACATACAGCCGATTGGTACAAACACATGTTTGCCCTGCATTACGGAACTTCGAAGCGACAAGCCCTTCCGCAGCCGCATCCAAATCTGCATCTTCAAAAACAATAAAAGGTGCATTACCACCTAACTCCATCGAAACCGCTTTGACAGAGTCACTGGCTTGTTTCATCAAAATCTTCCCGACTCGCGTAGAGCCCGTAAAAGAAACTTTCTTAATCCTAGGATCAGTACTTAGTACTTGGCCAAACTCAGCTGCCTGCTCTGATACCACCACAGGAAGCAGTTCTTTTGGGATTCCTGCCTGATAAGCTAATTCAACAACAGCAATTGCAGTAAGAGGCGTAAGCTCAGAGGGCTTGATCAACATGCCACAGCCTGCCGCCAGGGCTGGTGCTGTTTTTCTTGTAATCATCGCAATAGGGAAGTTCCACGGCGTAATTGCAGCGCATACCCCTACAGGCTGGCGAATAGCAGACAGACGTCGATCTGTCGTAGGGGCAGGTATAACTTCGCCATAAGCACGTTTGGCTTCTTCTGAGAACCACTCGACAAAAGAGGCGCCATACATCACCTCCCCTTTACTCTCGGTTAATGGTTTCCCCTGCTCTAAGGTAATAATCGTGGCAATGTCTTCTGCATTATCAAGGAGTAATTGATACCACTTTTTCAAGCGACGAGAGCGCTCTTTAGCACTTAACTTTGCCCAGCGAATTTGCTCGGTTTTACACTTACCAATAATGTCATCTAATTCCTCAAGAGCACTGGGCTTTAATCGAACTAATTCTTGCTCAGTTGCAGGGTTGATGACCACAATTCCCTCTTCGGAAGACCATTGTTTAAATACGGATTTCAAGGTTTCATTTTTTATTTGTTGCATCATCAAACTTACTCCTACGAGAACTCCTCTTAGGTTAATCGTTACTAGCAAGATCAGCAAAGAAAACAAAGTTTTCTAAAAGACATGAATGTTCGAATGACTTTACTCTCTTAACAGTCTAGACGCTCATTCTCTTCCAATGACTAAATCAGACTAGCGGTAACAAACTCCAGCAATCCATTCTCCTAGGGACTATCCAGAACACTAGAACGATGAATATTTGCGAAGTAGCAGTAGAAACCCCTTGCTAGAGAAAAGCGTTAACGAAATACGCAATGACAGAGTGCTGACGATGAGCTAGCTTATGCGGATTCATCAGTCTCCAGCATTTACTATAAGGTTCGAATCTGTAGAGATATGAGCAAGATTACATTCAACTAGAATTGTGCAATTCGGTTACTGATAAAGCTGGCACTACAGATACCAAAATCTTAGCCTTTCAAGTGAAGCTTAATATAAGTGGCAGCGGTTCTGTGCTACTAACTGGCCTTTCCGCAGGACTCATTCGATTGAAGGGAAAAATATACTCGCATTAACGAAAAAAGCCCCAGTCTTTCGACTGAGGCTTAATAGAAGTGGCGGAGTGGACGGGACTCGAACCCGCGACCCCCGGCGTGACAGGCCGG
>NZ_JAHPJI010000024.1:0-5308 GCF_020515785.1 Vibrio sp. E14 | reverse complement strand
TGTTAAGGTGTGAGCAACGCTATACCGAAGCTGCCGCATACCACCTTAAACACTAAAACCAACGCATAGTAAAAATGCCACGCGTTGCGAATCACTCTTAAACAGTTTGTTAAGTTTCAGTTTTCTGCACAAACTCATTGTAGAATTTCATTGCATCCTCTTCAGAGCCCAAAGCGGTGCTGATGAGCATCTGCAAGCTCCACAAACGTCCCGGAACGACTTCATCTAAGTCTAAGTCAGCAGGATAACTCTCAGGGTCGATAGCCATTTCTAGGTTTACAAACCACCAAATTTCTATCTTCCGCAATAAGCCCACCATATCATCAAAGCTTTTTGCCACATCAAAGTCGCAGCCTTGGGAAGCGAACTTAAATAGTTCATGCGTCAGTTCATTACGATGACGTTTAATACGCTCATATACTTCAATATCAGCGTCATCAATAGCGTCATGTTGCTTTAACCATAAAAGCGAAGCATAGGTTCGACTACGGTTTAGCTTTAAAACTTTGAGCTTATAATCATCGCTAACAAGTGGGCCGTTTTCATCAAATCCATTTGTAAAGAACTCTCTAATTTTATCTTCGATACTACTTTTTAGCATCTCGAATGCCATCGAGTGTACAGACGCCGTGATTATATTGTTCTTGAGCGACACTGGATTGAGAAACCTTTCCCATGACGCTTTTACTTCTTTATCCATTGCACCTGAACTCCAATGAAACTTAACGCCCTGCTAAGGGGTGAGCAACGCAATACCGAAGCCTCTGCACACCGCCTTAATCACTAAATTCAACGCATAGTGAAAATGCCACGCGTTGCGAATCCCTCTTGAGCAGTTTGTTAGTTTGCAAACCCAAAGCGTTGATTTTACTTTATTTTAAACTTTGCAAACAATACACTCCATGTGTTTTGATGCACTTAAGTCAGGCGTAGTCTCAAAGCGGCTGCTCAATGAAACCACTTGGAACAAATAACGCCGTAGAAAACATACTGACAACACCAAAAAGCGCTTTTGGAAAACCAATCTCACAATGCGGACTTTCAACAAAGTCACTAAAACCACGTGGAACTTACCACACCAGAGAAAACGTCATTTCAGCGAGTAAATCGGCTTTTGTACCAACAAACTCAACGAGCAGAGTTTCAGCAAAAGAGTTCAGCTCAATTAACCCAAAAGTCGCCGCACCAAAGAACGAATCAACCGTTGAAACGATGCCAATTTTGGATTTTTACCACACTAATTAGCACTGAAATTGAACGCCGATACGACAATTTATACTTTGAGCTTTTACCACTAAACCTTGCGATATAGCTGCGTTTTTCCTCTTGCAAACTAACGCCGCGTTAAGGGGTGCCGGCACGCAATACAAAAGCTTCTGCAAAGCACCTTAAACACTAAACTCAATGCATGTTAAAAATGCCACGCGTGCCAAATCCCTCTTAAACGCTTTGTTAAGTGCAATTTTTACCCACTTCGGCTGAACAAGTGATATCGATCGTAGGGCTCAACATAAGACAAACATGACAATGCTTTTCCACCGCTTCTTGAGCTGCTCGCAAAATGTCAGATTCCTTAAAACCACTGCCATTTACTGTAAAGTGTAAGTTTGCCGATTTATATAAACGAGGTTCTGATTCCGTTAGGGCAAAAGTAACCGTATTTTCTAGACCTTGAATTTCAAAACCTTGATCTTGTAGTAACAAGACGACATCCGTAGCACTACATGAACCTAAAGCCGACAATAGAACTTCCGTTGGACAAGGGGCTTTCTCACTTGTAGCGTCAACATTAAACGTAAAACCGCCTTCAGTTAACACTTTAAAGCGACAATCACCATCCCATTTTATATTAATGCTCATACTTCCCTACTTTTTTGATGTGACTCTCGCTGATTGCACTTAACGCCGCATTAAGGTGTGAGCGACGCTTGGCTATACTTGAGCGAAGCGAAACTGCCAAGCGTTGCGAATCACTCTTAAATGCTTTGTTAGCAATATGACTCCACAGGCTTCGAAAAACTGTATGTGCTAGTCAAATGCAAAGATTTTGCTATTTCGATTGTACAATTACTTTCAAAATATTCCCCTTCTTCATCCCATACATCTTTCATATGGAAGTAGTCGTGAGATTGAAAGCCTTCGTTAAAATTAAAAAGGATTGCTTGAATGTAAACAGCACTTGCCCTCGAAGCATGAAAAAGGAGATTTAACAAATTTCTCTTTTTGTCTTCACCCCCCCAATATTCTGGATTGTCAATTATTGGGAAAACACCATGAGCAATATGATTTCGTAGATTTCTGATCAAATGCAAACCAGCGCTATTATCAGTTTCCTTCACATCATCTATGCCATTGACCCTTAAAGAAAAGTGGTCAATGTACTTTCTAAAGGTTATCTCTAAGTTTTTCATTATATGAAAAAAATTGTCAGGCAAAGAATCTTTAGGAAGAAGATCGATCACTACTGTTGCTTTCATGCTTGGCTCCCGAAGCCGTTTATTTTGGGGCATGTTAACGACAACATCCAAAGAGTGATATTCTTTGTCAATAAACCGATAAGCCTCTTCCATTGCATTCGCAACGTACATAAAACGAGTCAATGCAGTAGAGTATTGTGTGAAATGCTCCTCATCTAACGCCTCATCGTCAATATCTGAAGGACAGTAGATTTCTGACATTTCATCTCTATATCGCCACCACTCCATATCAACTCTTTTTAAATGAGCAGCAAGTTTTAACCAGTCGCCAATAACTGACGTTTTCACTATTCGAGTAGTACCATGTTGAGTAAACTCAACTGAGTTACCCAAATATTTACAGAGTTCCGAAAGCTCAAAAAGATGTGATTCTAAGGGTCTGTTTTTTGAGCAAGTTGGACACTTCGTCATTTACTACTTCCTTTTTATAATATTGCTAACGCCCGCTTAAGTGGTGAGCAACGCAATACCGATGTTTCCGCATACCACCTAAATCACTAAAATGAACGCATGGTAAAAATGCCACGCGTTGCGAATCCGTCTTAAAGCGTTTGTTAGCTGTATTTCACTCGCAGACTATCAATCTAGGATTTCACGCAAGAATATAAGCTTTGGTATACGACTACCTTTGTTATCAGCCCCCCAAACAACTGTAATGTGACCATTAATTGAGAGCTTATTCTTGAGATCCATCGGTTTAATTGTAGGGTCAAGTTGTAACTTAACACGCCGTTTGTGCAACGAAGGAGCTACAACTGCCCAACCCCGTTTTGCCGAGTCCAAGTCAATAGCACGAATTTCAAGTTTAACGTCATGGAAATCTTCGACAATGTCTTCGGATACTTCTGATTTAGATTTATATTCAGGCAATGCACGAACCGAAGCATTAGAAATTTGAATATTCGGATCTTCGTTGAACGTAATGGTAGCGTTAGGGTCAAGCTTGGCGGGCTTTACTACATTTAATGAGTTTTCAGCGAGTTTATCCTTGTCCTTGACTGCAGAAATAACGATGTTCGTAAATTCCTCTGCCGTCATGTCAACCATTCCAGCACCAATTTGAATAATAGTATTATTGTTTGCTTCCACAGTAGCTTTAGCTTCTTTATCTGAAGGTGCAGATGACTTACCTAAATAGTAAGCACCGCCAGCAAGAATCATTGCCACTAGCACAGCTGACAAGAAATTGGGGTTATTATTCATGATTTTCTCGATGCCTAGTTTTTGTCTTGTGTTATCGATGCATTCATCAAATCTTTGCTGATTTCCGAAAATCAGTTTTACGACTAAGTCTTCCCAAATGCTGTCTGACCGAAGTTCTTTAATAAAAACTTCAATATCAATTACTTTAGCATCAGGGAAAAGAGCCTCAAGTACTTCTGGAGCTTGTTTTACCAAACTTTCAAAAGCAATAAGCGAACGTGCGATTTCACCGACAGGTACGTATTCTTTATTGGAGTAATAAATACGCTGACTAACTTCTTGGTATTGCATATAATTTCTTAAACATAATATCGACTGCCAATATAGTACATCGTTTCATATGCTAAGTCGTTGACTTACTTCACTATACAGCTAACGCCCGCTTAAGTGGTGAGCAACGCAACACGGAGTTTCCGCATAGCACCTTAATCACTAAATATAACGCATGATAAAAATGCCACGCGTTGCGAATCCGTCTTGAAGCGTTTGTTAGTTTTATTTGCTTAAGTTAGCCTCAATACTAAGTAACTCAAAGCTTGCTCTTGATTGATGGTATTTCTGCCAATTTTCCATGACCACATGATTGGCAAGCTTTCCTCGCTGATCTGTATCACTATATTCTGGGTCAATCAATTCAACTGACTCGTAAGTAAGACCATTTTCAATAAGAAAATTGGTAAGCATGTCATCAAAGGAAATCGAAGCGTAAGAAACATGGCTATTGTCGAATGTCAGATTAATACCTAACTTTGGACATATAGCTCCATTAGAAATAGCTTCATTTTTGAACGTCATTACTGTGTTTTTAACAGCCCTTCGAAAAGCGTAAGAAACAACCATTTTTTTTGTATATGGCTTAACGCAATGTCTCCAGCTAATTACGACTCTAGAGCTATCGTTTCGGATTATGAACAAACATTTGTTGCGATGAAAATCTAATCCCACTTCAATGTCTTTAATACCACAACCCACCTTCTCGTCATACTCACTATGCAATGTAAACAAAGCCTCAAAAAAAGCTTTGTCATCCAACGTCATTAGTGAGCCGGGAGTATATGAGTTAATACGACGACGAGCATCTTCTTCACATGCCTTTCGGGTACCGAATTTAAATTGACCAAATGAAATAGGTTTTGCCACAACTTTCTCCTGTAAAACTAACGCCCTGTTAAGGTGTGAGCAACGCAATACCGATGCCGCCGCATACCACCTTAAACACAAAACGCGACGCATAGTAAAAATGCCACGCGTTGCGAATCACTCTTAAACAGTTTGTTATGCTCATTCTTCAAGAAGGCACCGAAACTTGTTATCCCTATCTTTAGCGGTAATCGTTTCACCATAGGTATAGCATTCAAGTGTCAGCTCGTTGTTTTCAATTATTACGATAAACCCAACATCAACATTGCCTAGTTTTCCTACAAATACAGGTTCTGAAACAACATGTCTGTTTATGGGTATTGAACGGGACTTTAGCGTCAAAAAGTACCCAGCTCCGGTAAAATAAATCTGCTGATTAAGATCTACACTATTAACAATAGTTTCCCAGTCAATCGAAAGAGTATCGAGCGCACTTTTAATAATGACCTTTTCAAACAATTTCATCGCTTTCTCTTTGAGCATAACGC
>NZ_JAHPJI010000023.1:0-5354 GCF_020515785.1 Vibrio sp. E14 | reverse complement strand
TTAAGGTGTGAGCAACGCAATACCGAAGCTCCCGCATACCACCTTAAACACAAAACGCAACGCATAGTAAAAATGCCACGCGTTGCGAATCACTCTTAAACAGATTGTTAGGGCTTGTTCATGCTACTGCCCCTTACCAAAAGCATAACCAAGAGCAAGAGTAATGATCGGAGTAAAAATAGACCATATATCTTTAATATAAGTCATATAATCACTTTCAGGTGTCGGTGTTATAAAGCAATATTTCAAAAATATTGCAGCAGATAGACCAGTTGAAATATAAAAGCTCCAAGTTATAGTCATCCAAATGAACGAATCTTTTGCATTTTGCCCAGTCCCTATTTGACTGGCAATCTTGCCGACTAGGTGCTTTTCATTAATTCTGGGCTTGCTATCAGGCTTAGAGGAAGCTTTAGACTCAAACGTAAATTGCCCTTCAGTTTGATTTTCATCCATTTGCATCACCTAACAAAAACGTATACTTAAACTCACGAAACGCTCCCTGACCATTAGCACCGTTTAGATTTGAGTTGACATAAAACTGTATATAGAGCTCTTTTCCTTTTATTGAAGCTATTGGTACTGGCTGATCTAACCCTTCACCTAACGAGTTGTTAAAGTTAAAGAGCCTGAAGAGAAGAACGCCATCTTCTACCTTGCCTTCATATCTAGGTGAGCCTTCATCACTAACAAATAAAAACTTCACCTTTAGGTTATCAATCTGAAATTCAAGATCTGGACTAGATATATGGACAACCCCAGACTCTAAAACCTCTAAACCGTTTGTAAACTTAGTAACTTGAATACCGTATTTATTCATAGATGGTACGCCATAAAAACCGTATTTGAACTATATCATTAACTGCATTTCTCGAGTAGTAAACAAAGAGCCCTAACGCCCTGTTAAGGTGTGAGCAACGCAATACCGATGCTTCCGCATACCACCTTAAACACAAAACGCAACGCATAGCAAAAATGCCAAGCGTTGCGAATCACTCTTAAACAGATTGTTAGGTGAACTTCAGTTCGCGCCTACCAAACTGCATGTTTGATATGGGCTCTTTCTCGTTTGCGAAAGATGCATAAGTATCAGCATGTCGGCTCAAGATTCTTTTTAACGCGCTTATTTCCAAAGGATCGGTTGGCATTAAAATAAACATTTCTACCGTTTGGTACTCATACGATTGATTACGACTCAAAATAACATATTCAAAATCGACTAACTCATTCTTAAATTCAGATAAACTGCCATACGCCATGCCATGCTTTAGTTTTTGCTCTGACGCATAAACCCAATAGTAGCTGTTAATACTAAAGTCACCATCTTCCTTTTCAACCTCTTCATAACTAACAAAGTACCTGCCTTTGGGTAATAACTCTACTCTCTCTGAAAATGCGCTATACAGCTTCGATGGTGACGAAATATTAGTCTGTAGTTCAGAAACTTGTGAACTCAATGCAATGGTTAAAACAGAAACATTTACTGCATTCTTCAACCATTTTTTAAGTTTATATCGACTTTTAAACTTTATCTGCACCTTGTTAACCTCCAGTTCACCTAACGCCCTGTTAAGGTGTGAGCAACGCAATACCGAAGCTACCGCATGCCACCTTAAACACAAAACGCAACGCACAGCAAAAATACCAAGCGTTGCGAATCACTCTTAAACAGATTGTTAAGTAACTGTCTAACAGATCGGGTTAACTCTCAAACGTAGGAACGTTCATTTGATTGACCATTTGAACAATCTGCTGTCCAAACTGGCTAGTTGCGACACTTCCCTGAAAAACCACTTTACCAGTCGTATCATATAAATTTACAACTAAGCCATCTGGAAAAGTATACTTGTTTTGACCATTTGGCTTTGCTTCAAGCGTATGCGGTGTAGTTGCTAAATACGCTTTCAAAACTTGAACATGGTTACAGGTCATTGATGGAATAGACATTTTATCCTCTTAAACATTATTTTCGGAAAGGTAATTCTAAACCAAAGCTTAGAAATGCAACATAGTACATTTCAAATAGTTGAATATTAAGACTCTAATACCAGTTTGTTACTTAACGCCGCGTTAAGTGGTGAGCAACGCTACCACCTGACCTAAACCATTGTGCCGTAAACACTAAAGCTGAATCAAACCGAAAATGCCAAGCGTTGGGAATCCGTCTTAAACGCTTTGTTAAGCGACTTTCTTGGAGTTGATCGCTTGATGTAGCAAATTCTTAGGTGAGCCAATTTCCAACATTGCAACAATCAAAGATGTTAATAGCGCATCGGACGCCTTATAGAATTGTGTCAATGCTTCCGAAAACTTCATAACATCAAGTTCCGAGATAATTTCGTATTGTTTGATTGCTTCTTTCTCTCTATGAGCAATGGTGTTATGGCGTGTTTCAGAGAACTGCGATTCTATAAGTTTACGTGCTTTCTTTAGCTCTTTTAGTGCACTTACAACTTGAGACTTGGATGTTTCTGATAATCCAGTTGCTTCATAGATAAAGTGCATTTTACGCCCAGTAACTTTCCCCATGTCCCACTCATATATAGTAAGAATGAGAGTTCTGAGAGCAATGTTTCTTTTAGTTTCATTAGGATGTGAGAAAGCATCAGCTTTTAAAGCTTGAATGTCTCTTTCGGCGAGCAAGAAAAACAAACCAATATTAAAAAACTGCTTAGTCGCAGGAAACAAGCTTTCGTCAATTTTTCGATATTCACGCACGGTTATGTCAATTGCGTTATTTATTGCCTTATCTTTGACCTTAAATTCTCGATTCAATTTGTAATGCAGGCGAAGCATAAACAAGTATCGGATCTTTGAACCAAAGCGACTGTGGAACTTCAAACGAAACCATCGCTCTTGAACTGAACGATCTTTATCAAGAAATTTTTTACTAAACATACTTATACCACCGCTTGTCGCTTAACGCCCAATTAAGGTGTGAAGCACGCGACCACAACACTCAATTTGAACACCGTAAACACTGAACTAAACCTAAACCAAAAATGCCAAGCGTGCTGAATCACTCTTAAATTGTTTGTTATAAGCAATTATTTGCCCACTTTATCTACAGCTTTCTTTGCAAGATCTAACAGCTCTGATGCTGGCAAGTCTTTCTTAGGGTTTGACTTTTCCAAGGTCGAGCTTGGGTTGAAATCAATGGTGTTAATCGTTGTTTGTGCAAGTTGAACAAGTAACGAGTCTTTTTCATCACTTTCAGCGAGCTTTTCAATTTGGCGCTGGTGCCCTACAAAGGTTTTAGTTACAGCTTCCTTGTGAGCGTATTCTTGCTCAAGGCGCTTGTTCTGAGCCTGTTGCTTGCTGGCGAATAGAGCCAGCCATATCAATGGACCAAAGACCATTAAGCGTTTACCTAAGTCATACAAATACTGAGAACCTTGACTGGAAATTGAAGCTGCATCTAAGCCGAGACAGATCATGAAACCAATAGTTAAGATGAATAAAATAGCCCAACCATTTTTAGGCAGCTTGTATGACTCTTTTTGGTCTTGAAATGCTTTAGCAAGTTCAACATTCGTGGCACCAGTAAGCGCCCCTTCAATTTGAAGTAAAAGTTCTTCCGCTTTAGTTCTATTGGTTTTTAGACTTGATTCATAATCTTTTGCCAAAGTTCTTAACTTTGACTCTAACCCGTCATTTTGGTGACCATATAACAGCTCGGAAGATTGGTTGAAGGACTTCATCAACGCATAACATTCATCGTACACACCCTTGATATCAGTGTGTATAGATTCAATGCTTGGAACTAAGCCATCATGAGAATTTGTTATTAGCTCATATTTTTCTTCTGTGTTTTCAAGCAGCGTGCTAATTTCTTCTAGTTTTTTGTTTGCTTCTTCTCTGGCGTTTAGTACCTCAGACTGAATTGATATACCGTCATCATCGTCTTCCAGAAGAAGCACTCTCATTTCTTCAATTTGATCACGCTTCTCTCTAATTTCAGCAATTAGGGTTTCAAATTCGTCTTTGATTTGATTACGTAGACGAGTAAATGAACTTTTTTGACCACTACTTAAATTTTCCATTACTACATACTTTCCTAAAATTGCTTATAACGCCGCATTAAGGTGTGAGCGGCGCTTGGCTATACTTGAGCGAAGCGAAACTGCCAAGCGTTGCGAATCACTCTTAAATGCTTTGTTAGCCGTCGCTCATTTTGCTGACGATGAACTGTGCTCTTTCTTTAACTGAAACCTTAGGAACTTCAATTAAGTCATAGCCAAATTTAATATATGCGCTCACCATTTCACGATATGTCGTTATTGCTTCAAGGAAGTCCTGCTTTCGTTCAGCGTCATTTTCGTAGATTTCTTCCCAAGGTGGAAAAATGAAAACTTTACGGCAATAAATCAGTTCACCACATTTCGCTAACAAAAGATCCGATATAGGTATGCGCTCAAGCTTGCTGTACCCATACGAGTCGATAATACTTCGGTCGTAGAACGTAATTTCAGTACCACCAAAGTTTTCGTAATTATCGATTTCTTCAAGAACCATTTCGTCGCGAAATGCAGCCTTGTCCAACCAAGGTAATGCTGTACCTTGCAATTCTACTTGGGCTTGGATGACTTTTCGCCCAACTTCAGGTGCACTTGCGTACCCCATCTGGCGCAGAAATTCGATAACTGAAGTCTTCCCTGAACCTGGACCACCTGTAAAAACTACTCGATTATTCAAACAAAACTCCATAGACGGCTAACGCCGCATTAAGGTGTGAGCGGCGCTTGGCTATACTTGAGCGAAGCGAAACTGCCAAGCGTTGCGAATCACTCTTAAATGCTTTGTTAGGGCACAGTTCTCAAAGATCGCCACCTTACTAACCAGCACTTTGAATTTACACGATTTTCAAACGTTTCTCGTGACCTTTTAGGATTATGTGTGACACAGTAACCAAATAAGGATTCGTACCCAAAAGCCGCAATACATTCATAGCTACCAGGTGCGACTTGTCGAATGGCAACAGCTGTCTCTTGTTCTGGCCAATAACTCATAGCATCAAGGGAGCTTGTGTAAGGTAAATCGCCATTTCGAGTATGCATGAGTGCTTGGTTACGAACTTGCCAGTTAATTTCTGGCATTAGCTGCTTGAGCTGAGATTCATACTGTAAATATGCTTTAGGGTCGTTCTCGTCAGGAGCAAAGTAAATAACATCCGCATCGTTCAATGGTGTCGCTACATCAAAACCATGCAGTGCATCCCAAACAAGATTACGAACGAAACCAGCTGCAATATAGCATTGAGGCAAGCCCAATTTAGAGACGTACTCTAAGGCTTTGACTCTAACTGGATCTTGATTGACTAATTCTACGATTCTGTCCATTTCCGCCCTGTGCCC
>NZ_JAHPJI010000022.1:0-5950 GCF_020515785.1 Vibrio sp. E14 | reverse complement strand
GCTAACAGTTCGTAATTGTCGTCAAATGTTGTCGGAAGATGATGTGTAAAACTGCGTTCTAACAAAGCATTTAAGAGTGATTCCCAACGCTTGGCATTTTTCATTCCATCGTTGGGTTTTGTGTTTACGGTGGCATGGTTTAGGTTAGGTGGTAGCGTTGCTCACACCTTAATGCGGCGTTATGTTTACTTGTATTTCAATGGCTTAAAAATTCTGCGATCTCTGTTCTTTGTCCCTTGAGCCATTCGTTCGAGTTGCCTCAGCAAATCCGCATTGTCGGCCTAATTTCGTGAATTCCTCAGCCCTTAAAACATGTCAATGTTCGCGGATTGCTTCATTTGCAGGTCGTGGCGGTTGGTTTCAAATTTCACGGGTTCTAAGTCGCTTTGAGCGTATTTGCCAATCAGCATATCGGCTTGGCAGTTGCCTCGGCAATTTGCCATTGTTCTGCGCTTTGGTAGGAAAGAGAGGGCGCTTGTTGAACGTTTGTCGGGTTGCCTCATTGGGCAGGGAAGTGGAATTACGCGTTTGGTGTTTCGTGCGTGTGGCGGTCAAGTGAGGTTTGGCTTGTGATTCACTTCTTGAAATACGTCTAACAATGCAGTTCTTTCCCAAATAAATCAGTCATTTGTGGTAAAACATAACAAACAATTCAAGCAGACCCTCAACGCGTGGCACTTTTGGTTTGCGTCGGGTTTAATGTTTACGGCGCAATGCGGAAGGTGAGCCAGGGCGTTTCGGGCTACTTAATTGGGCGTTATGTTTACTTGTATTTCAAAGGCTTAAAGTTCTTAAGCTTCAGTTCTTTGTCCCTCTGGCAGTTCGCCCCTAGTAGACTCAGCAAATCAATGTTGTCGGCCTAAATTCTTGAATTACTCGGGCCGTAAAACATGCCAATGTTCGTGGGTTGCTTCATTGTCAGGTCGTGGCGGTTGGTTGTAAATGTAACTGGCTTTAAGTCGCTTTTAGGTTCTTAGCTAATTAGCATCCTACCTTGGCAGCTGTCTCGGCAATTTGCCATTGTCTGCGCTGGTGTGAGAAGAGACTAGGGTAGTTGTTGAATGTTTGTCGTGTTGCCTCATTGGGCAGGGAAGTGTTCATACTTGCTTTAGGTTGGGCGCATTTGGCGACCAAGCGAGTGCTTGCTCTGTGATTAAGTTCAGAAAGCTAAGTCTAAATCGCAGTTCTTTACCAAGTAAATCATGCGTTTGTGGTAAAACATAACAAACAATTCAACAGTGATTCGCAACGCTTGGCGCTCTCACTTCGGGTTGAATTTAGTGTTTACGGCGCAGTGCTCAAGTTCAGTGTTTGCGCTGCTCACACGTTAATTGGGCGTTAGGCTAAAAAGGTTAACTATGGATTTATACCGAGAATATGGCAAAGCGGCGCTCGCTGCAGCTGGATTGGAAAATAAGCTGATATTGCTGATTGCGTTGCATCGAAGTGAAAACCAAAGTGATGAAATGTTCACCAGAGAGTATGAGGGACTTCATCGTAAAACTTTAGGTGGTCTTATAAAAGAGGCTCAAAAGTCTTCAATTTTTACTGAAAGTTCAAATGAAAATTTGAAACTCATATTAGAACATCGAAATTGGATGGTTCATCATATAGCCCGAGATATGCTTGGGTATGTTGTTCAAGAAAAAGGTATGGAAAAGCTAGAGTATAACTTGCGCGAGCTTGCAGCGTTTTTTAATGGAGCTTCGGAAATGTGTTGGCAAGAAATACAGAAGCTTACAAAGGATAGGGGCATAAATCAGGAACCTTTGCAAAAAGCCATAAACGAAGCTCTTGATGCTCAATTTTAGCCTAACAAAGCGTTCAAGACGGATTCACAACGCTTGGCGATCTCAGTTCTAGTCGGGTTAAGTGTTTAAGGTACAATGGTTTAAGCTTGGTGGTTGGCGTTGTTCACCACTTAACGCGGCGTTATGAAGCAAGGCGGATAATCATTATGAGTCCTTCAATAAAAATGATAGTAAAAGAGCTGTTTATAATAAGCTTTACGGCGGTATTAACAGCATACGTGACAGTCGTATGGTGTGGCTATGATATTGAAAGTAAAAAGTCTGAGCTTGAAATAGAGCGTACATTGTTTAACAACCAAATTAAAATAGTGAGTGAATTGGCTGAAAAAGCGGGTGTATTGCACTATTCTGCCGCTCAATATCGACAATACGACTTACTTGTAAGTGAATTTGGGTTATCAAAAGCAGCAGCGGAAGCAGCCAATGCAATGCAAGCAACTAAGCTAACTCAAGAGCAAATAGTTACAGTTCAGTCTGACTTTATAAAAATACTCTTTAAATCAAAGCCTTTTATTTCAGATGAAATTTTCACCTCGTTTTCAATGTATGGGATCGCAATTAATGAGTTTATTCATCTTGCTAATCCAGATAGTCATACACTTAAGCAAGACTATGAGCGTGCTGGAGAGTACTACGTTGAGGGCGTCGAACTTATTCGGAAAAAATATGAGGTTTCGTCAGAAAAAGCTTCATAACAAGCAATTTAAGAGGGATTCACAACGCTCGGCATTTTCTCTTCTACTTCAAATTTAGTGTTAATGGCACAATGCTTTAGGTGTGGGTGGTAGCATTGTTCACCCCTTAATTGGGCGTTAGGTTTTTACGGAGGAAGCTATGAGAAAAGTACTTCTGTTCATAGTTTTATTATCGCTAGTTGGTTGTTTAGGCATGCCTAAAACAATACAACCAGTTAAGGATTTCAAGCTTAATAATTATTTAGGTCAGTGGTACGAAATAGCTCGCTTAGATCATTCGTTTGAACGAGGTTTGAGTCAGGTCACTGCCGAATATAGATTGCGTAAAGATGGCGGTGTTTCGGTGTTGAACCGCGGTTATTCCGCAGCAACCCAAGAATGGAAAGAAGCGGAAGGTAAAGCATATTTCGTTAACAGCTCTGACGAAGGGTATTTGAAAGTGTCGTTTTTTGGTCCATTTTATGGCTCATATGTGGTCTTTGACCTAGAAAAAGAAAACTACGAATATGCTTTTGTATCAGGTCCGAACAATGATTATCTTTGGTTGTTATCGCGGTCACCGAGTGTAAGTGCAGATATCATCGAAAGGTTTGAAGAACTGGCTAAACAGAACGGTTTTGATGTTGAGCAATTAATATACGTGGAACAAAAATAAACCTAACAAGGCGTTTAAGAGTGATTCCAAACGCTTGCCGGTTTCGCTTCGCTCAAGTGTGGCAAACGCTTGTCACACCTTAACGCAGCGTTATGTGCTTTTGAGGAAAATTGACATGGAAGTAGTAGAAGCGAGTCCAGATTTAGCTCCAATATTAGCAAGTTACGCGAAAGAATGTTTGGAGTCGGGTATCCCTAAATATTCCGGCGTTGAGCAAGATCCTGAAGCTTATTTATCCGGTTTGGTTGAACGTTCTAAGGCAACTTCTGAGTTACCAAACGGTTATTTACCCAGCACAACTTATTATTGCGTATCTAACTTCGAAATCTTAGGCGCTATTCGAGTTCGTAAAGGTACTAATGCCAACGTAGAAAATGCCATTGGGCATGTTGGCTACGAAACTAGACCGTCAGTTCGTGGTAAAGGTGTAGCCTCATTTCTGCTCGCTTGGGTGCGAGACCATATAGTCACTGACTCAGTTATTGTTACTTGTTCAATTGACAATCCAGCGTCCCAAAAGGTTATTGAAAACTGTGGCGGTGAGTATCTTGGCAACTACACAAGTGAAACCGAGGGCACTGTAAGGCGCTACCGTTTAGCACGCACATAACAAAGCGTTCAAGAGGGATTCTCAACGCTTGGCAGTTTTGGTTCAAAGTTTGGCTTTTGTGATTATGGCACAATGGTTTAGGTCAGGTGGTGGCGTTGTTCACCCCTTAACGCGGCGTTATGTGCCACCAGAGTTTTGAGGCAATAAATTGAAGTATAAAGACTTGTCGAAAATTGCACTAGATCCATATAGCACAGATAAGAGTATCGATTTACTCAAGCTGCATGGGGTTAGTGCGCCTGATTCTGTGATTGAACAGTTTTATATTGATCATAATGCCAACAGTCGCTTTTTAGCTCTCTACGGTGATCTATCACTTCCTGATCTAAAGTGGGAGCTAGTTGATTTTGATACGACGAAGTTTTTGCAGATAGGTAGCAATGCTTCATTTCCTGATTTCCTTGAGGAGGTATCTGAAGATGCATCGCATTTCAACGACGTTGGAGAGGCAGTGATTGATTGCCGAGAGGAAGTACTCAATCATTGGAAAAAGCATGGCACTTGGTTAACTCCACCGATATTTCTAGATGCAAATGTTCTTGGTGGTAAATCTGGCATACCTCATTTAGTTGAGGGGCATTCAAGGGTTGGGTGCCTGCTTGGTATTCAAAAATATAAAATCATTCCTTTGGCTGACAGGCACAAAGTGTATTGGGGCTCTATTCGCAAAGGCACATAACAAAGCATTTAAGAGTGATTCGCAACGCTTGGCGCTTTCGCTTCGCTCAAGTATAGCCAAGCGCCGCTCACACCTTAATGCGGCGTTAAATGCTCGGGGAGATTTGTGGATATTTTGAATAACCGAGAAATTGCTATAGCACTATGGCTTCTAGCAATTTCAGTATATGTTTACTTTTCGCCAAAGATGGTGGAGGTCAGAAGTGCTTTTAGCAAGCTATTGCAAACTTTCTTTGTCTCTCAGATAGTATCTGTACTTGGGCTAATGATTGTCTATATGGCAATTGTAATATCTGTACTTTCAGAGTTGGCTTTATGGAATACAGAACAAATAAAAAATACAGTATTTTGGTGTTTTTCTGTTGGTTTTCTGTCTTTGTTCGAAATTGATAAATTGAAAAAAGATAGGATCCATTTTAAACGCTTAGTTGTTGATAACTTGCAATTACTGGCGGTTTTCCAATTTGTTGTAGGCGTATACACTTTTCCTCTTTTGATTGAAGCCATATTAGTTCCTTTGTTGGTGTTCATTGGTATTTTATTGGCTGTCGCCAAAACAGATGAAAAGTATTACCAAGTTAAGAAAGTTCTAGAATACCTCCTATTTATGTTTGGTGTGGTATTAGTCTGTTATACATTGTATATGTTGGTCACTGATTTTGGTGAATTTGGGAACGAAAAAACGGCGTATGACTTTATCGTTCCTCCGTTGCTAACATTATGTTATTTACCGTTCATCTACATGTTCTTGGTGTATACGACATATGAACAGGTCTTTTCTCGTCTTACATTTTCTATTAAAAAGCCTGTCTACAGACGTGTCGCTAAGATCTATGCGGTTGTATTGTTCAACTTTCGGCTCACGCTTCTTGAACGATGGGCGCATGAAGTCGCTAGAGGCAACTTGGAATCGCACTCCGATCTTATTGACTCCATTAAACACATATTTAAGGTGAGTATCGCTGAAAAAAATCCAAAGAAAGTTGATAAGTTAAAAGGTTGGAGCCCTTATGAGGCCAAAAGTTTTTTGGCAACCCAAGAGTTGAGCACGGGTTACTACAACAAAATTTCCGAAAATGAATGGTGGGCATCTTCTCAAATGTTAGAGCTTAACGATGGAATCCTTCCAGATAATATTGCTTACTATGTTGAGGGCTCGGAACACATTGCAAAAACATTAAAGCTAAAAGTTAACATTAATGACGTTTCTAGGGTAACCCAAGCTTGTGTAAAACTGACTGTAGTGGCTGAAGTACTACACGAGTCAAGCCTAAGCCTTCCTCTATCGGAACATATGAAAAGTGCCATTTTGTCGTGCAGTTCATATTCTGAGGTGGTTGGA
This sequence comes from Vibrio sp. E14, assembly GCF_020515785.1. NCBI lineage: Bacteria > Pseudomonadati > Pseudomonadota > Gammaproteobacteria > Vibrionales > Vibrionaceae > Vibrio > Vibrio sp. E14. The sequence continues at coordinate 159 of NZ_JAHPJI010000022.1, read as the reverse complement.
AATAAAAGTATCTCTTTGACAGTTGAACACTGGGAAAATCACAAGTTAAAAGGATTAGAACTTAAGTTTGTCGTATCAAGCATTTAACAAAGCATTTAAGAGTGATTCGCAACGCTTGGCAGTTTCGCTTCGCTCAAGTATAGCCAAGCGCTGCTCACA
>NZ_JAHPJI010000021.1:0-5967 GCF_020515785.1 Vibrio sp. E14 | reverse complement strand
GATGCTTTCTAAGCCCTGCCATGACGAGTTGATGCTCAACTCTGTGCGGTTTCTACTGAACCGGGTCCCAGTATCGAGGACTAGTTTTGAGCCCCTGTGCTGACTCATTAAAGCTCCCCTTTATTACGTGTTAGAAAGCTTATTCACTAGCGTAGTGTAAGAAAGAGTAAGATCGGAAGACTGAGTTATTAAGCACCTAGCCACTTACGCATGTATTGCCTTTCTAGATTCTAGGTTGTTGCGTTTGGGGTTACGTTGCGTCTCGCAAGCTTATTTACTGAAGTCTACTAATATAGAGGTCTAATAGAGTATTAAGCTGTTGGAGCTAGGAATAATAAAAAAGCCCAGCAGGAAAATGCTGAGCTTTGAAGTTAATTATGCTTACAGGATGCGTTTTAAAACCCCATCTGCTTTTAGGCGGGTTATTTTTCTTACTAACCGCTGCGCCCCTATCGGATAATCTTCCATTTTTTCTAACTGTTTATAAGTACAGATAAGATGGGTATGCTCAAGGATACGCGAAACCTCATCTTCGAACTTATCAGTGAGTTTCGCATAATTGTCTTGGATGAGAAGCCCATTTTCTAGATCAAGTGACCAAGCCCGAGGATTTAAGTTATTCCCCGTCAGTAGCATATAGCGTTTATCAACCCAAATCCCTTTGAGATGGAAGCTATTATTGTCATGCTTCCAGAGGTGAATTGACAGTTTACGCGCAGCGATATTCGCTTCATTTGCTTTCGCAAAGCGGCGTAGGTTTACTTCATACAGATATGGAAGTCCGCCAATGGTTTTAAAGTCTTCCTCAGGGGCAATATAAAAGTCGTTTGCTGTCTTGTCGCCCACAACAATAGTTACTTTCACACCGCGTTTCATGGCTCGCTTCACTTCACGATGCAGCGCTTTAGGGAAGTTAAAGTAAGGCGTACAGATAAAGATTTCGTTTTGGGCGGCCGCTAGTAACTTTACAATCTGTTGATTGAGCAGATTGCGGCGTTTGCCTAGACCAACTAGTGGGGTGATTTTTACACTTTCCTCTTTTGGTGGTTGGTCTTCAAACTTATAATTAGCTTGAGCAAGTGAAGCTCTCAGTTGACGAATCGCCGACTTAATTTCTTTGGTTTCTGGCTTATCTTTTCCAGCAAGATCATTGACAGCAGGGTGAGCAATCATCTCTTCCTGAATGAATTGCACCATTGAATTAGCTAGAGACTCATGTCGAATCACATGGTAACGATCAAAGCGATAGCGTTCGTGATAGTGCAGATAAACATTATTTAAGCTTGCTCCACTGTAGATGACAGTATCATCGACAATGAAGCCTTTTAAATGCAGTACCCCAAAAACCTCTCTGCCACGCACAGGTATACCATAGACAGGGATCGGGTGTTGGTACTTATTGGCATACGCTTTGTAAAGCGCAGAATTACCCTCAGATGTTTCCGCACCAATCAGGCCACGCTGCGCTCGATGCCAGTCGACACAGATATTGATGTCCAACCCAGGATTGCGCTGTTTCGCTTCATAAAGCGCAGTGAGAATTTCACGTCCAGCTTCATCATCTTCCAGATATAGAGCGACTAGGTAAATTCGCGACGTTGCTTTGCTGATTGCATCCAAAAGACGAGTCCTGAATGATTCTGCTGAATACAGAACATCAAAGTCTTCCGGATTGACAGCGAGACTTGGCAACTGTTCGAATGGATTCCTACTTACTATCATATCGGTATGAGTACCTTAGTTTAGTGCAATATTGCGAACCTGCCATTTTATCAAAGATATGATTTACCTGGCTACAAAAGCGCGCGTTTTGATGTCGTTGAAGAGATGAATTGCATTGGAATGAGATCTTTACCGCTATCTACATAGCGTTGAAATGCCATTTTTAACGGGTGTGGTAGCTTAGAGCAATCAATGGTTTTGAATCCATGCTTGGAATAATAGGATTCGAGATGTGTAAACGCGAAGCAATAATCGCCATCAGTGAAAACATTGTTTTTACAATGAGTTAGTAGTTCTTTTCCAATGCCAGTTCCCCTAAGTGTTGGAATGACCAGCATTCCCGTCAGCAATCGAGATCTATCTACGGTTTTTAAGCGTAGTAACGCAACGATTTCACCTTTATGGCTCGCTGTAATGATCAGTTCATCCTTTTTGGCTCGACCCGAAGGGTAATGCGCTTTGTACAACCTCTTAATGAGAGGGAGCTTGATAGGATTTAACACTTCTATGATTAATGAGTCAGGTATTGTCACTGCGGTTAAAAGATAACTAATGTAGAATGTCGACAGTTTAAGAGAATCTTATCTGACGTTGCAAACCTACTATGCAAATTAAAACAAATGCAAGCCTTAAGGCTTACCATACTTTTGGGATTGAACAGTCGTGTTCCTATTTAGCGACCATCGAGTCGCTCGAGGAGGTTATCCAACTATTTCAAGACCCGAGATTCACCCATTTACCGAAACTTTTTTTAGGTAAAGGAAGTAATGTTCTTTTCACTGAGCATTTTGACGGGTTAGTGATCGTTAATCGACTCATGGGTAAAAATGTGACGGAAACGGATGACCAATACCTATTGCATATTGCAGGTGGTGAAGACTGGCCTGATTTGGTTTCCTGGTGTGTGAGTCAGGGAATTGGTGGGTTAGAAAACCTAGCCCTGATCCCTGGCTGTGCAGGCTCGGCTCCTATTCAAAACATTGGAGCCTATGGACTAGAGCTAAAAGACATTTGTGACTACGTGGATGTTCTTGATCTAACTACATTTGAAAATAGAAGAATGAGCGCCAGAGACTGTAACTTTGGCTACCGAGACTCCATTTTTAAACACGCTTTGCATGAAAAGTGCTTTATTACTGCACTAGGGCTTAAGTTGGCTAAGCAATGGCAACCGATTAATCAATATGGTCCTTTAAAAGATATTCCGGAAGAACAACTTAGCCCAGCAACAATCTTCGAGCGAGTTTGCCAAGTGCGAACGGAGAAACTGCCGGATCCAGTCAAGGTAGGTAACGCAGGAAGTTTCTTTAAAAACCCAGTGATCACTCAAGATCATTATGATCGGCTCATGAAGCAACATACTAATATCGTGGCCTATCCAACTCCTGGCGGAATGAAAGTCGCGGCTGGTTGGCTGATTGATCAGTGTGGATTAAAGGGGAAGTCTGTGCATGGTGCACAGGTCAACCCTATGCAAGCCTTGGTTTTGACCAACATGGACAACTGCAGTGCCGATGATGTTGTCGCACTTGCTTCCCTAGTGAAGCAGGCAGTGTGGGATAAATACCAAATAGAACTTGAGCATGAAGTTCGATTTCTGAACCGTACCGGGGAAACCAACCTGGCTCAGATCGAGGCGTTAAGATGAGAAAAGATCACTCTACGAAACTTCATATCTTAAAGTCATTAAGTAACGGCGAGTTTCATTCTGGAGAGGCGCTGGGCGAAGCCCTGAATGTATCCAGAGCGGCAATAGCTAAGCATATTAAAGGTCTTAGTGAGTGGGGCATTGATATTTATCGAGTGCAAGGGCGCGGTTACCAGTTGGCATCACCATTGCAGTTGCTAGATGAAGCTCTCCTTACTGCTAGTGCGGAGTCACTTGTTGAGCTTGTTCCTGTGATTAACTCAACCAACCAATATTTGCTTGATAGAGTTGCAGAGTCAGAAAAGGGCCGTGTTTGTATAGCTGAGTATCAAGCACAAGGACGTGGTCGCCGCGGTAGACAATGGATCTCTCCATTTGGCTCTAACTTATACCTATCCATGTACTGGCGATTAGATGCGGGAATGGCCGCGGCAATGGGCTTAAGCCTTGTTATTGGTATTGCCGCAGTGGAAGCACTAGAAGAAATGGGCATACAAGGCGTTAAACTCAAGTGGCCAAATGACCTGTATTATCAAGATAAAAAACTGGCAGGAATCTTAGTGGAGATGTCAGGGCAGGCCGGTGGTGCTGCTCATCTTGTGATTGGGATGGGGCTCAATATTGGAATGCCTGATGAGCAACCTGAGATTGATCAACCATGGACAACATTGAATCAGGTAAACGAGAGTCTCGTGATCGATAGAAATGTCCTAGCGACGACGCTTATCAAGCATTGGAATTCCGCACTTATCGAGTATGAACTGAAAGGGCTTACCAGCTTTGTCGAACGTTGGAATCGATTAGATAACTTTCTCAATCGTCAAGTCAAGCTGCTCATCGGACCTAGAGAGGTGCACGGCGTCGTACGCGGCATCGATCATCAAGGCGGGATATTACTCGAAACCTCGCAAGGGCTAGAGACTTACATTGGTGGGGAAATCTCGTTGCGTAAAAGCGATTGACGTTCAATTACTTTCGTAAAGACACCTTATCAACCAAGTGGTTGACGCCTTTGTGTAGAATCAAATGGGCTCTTTCTCGGGTGGGAAGAATATTTAGCTCCAAGTTGAGCCCATTAATATCATGCCAAATTTGTTTCGCTTTTTGCTTTGCTTCATCGACTGACAGTTGCGTGTAGTGACTAAAATAAGAACCGGGTTTAGTAAAAGCCCCTTGGCGAAACTTTAAAAATCGTTCCACATACCACTGTTCAATTGTCTCTGTTTCAGCATCGACATAGATCGAAAAATCCAAAAAATCAGAGACAAAGACGCGATGTGGATCATGCGGATAATCCATTCCACTTTGTAGAACGTTTAAACCTTCAATGATAAGAACATCCGGTCTATCCACTTTTCTTAGTTCGTCCGTAATGTCATACGTGATGTGGGAGTAAATAGGTACTTCAAGATCCGGCTTACCCGCTTTAACGTCAGACATAAACTCAACTAAACGTTTGATATCATAGGACTCAGGAAACCCTTTACGATGCATGATACCGCGCTCTTCTAGTACCTTTTTCGGATATAGAAAGCCATCTGTAGTGACCAAGGACACTTTGGGATGATTCTCCCAACGAGAAAGCAATGCGGTCAGAATACGAGCTGTCGTACTTTTGCCTACAGCGACACTGCCGGCGATACCAATCACAAAAGGAGGGGCATGTTCTTCCGTATTCAAGAATTGTTGTAATACAGAGTTGCGGCTTTGACGGGCTTGGACGTACAGATTCAAAAGACGAGACAAAGGAAGGTAGATTTCTACCGCTTCCTCCATGGTTAGGTTTTCATTAATACCCTGAAGCGCAGTCAAGTCGTCTTCAGAAAGTGTCATCGGTACAGAGTTTCTTAACTCGGCCCAGTTTGCACGGTCAAATGACAAAAATGGACTCATGGGTCTCTTTTATCCTTGGTTTAGTAGAAGCAAGAACATACATCAAGCGAACTTCAAAGCAAACGACAAAGGTCGAAGTTTACTTTAAAAAAGCCAAGTTTGTACGAATTTGCAGCAAACGAATCTAAAAAATCGAATTTTATGATTTTTTTTAAAATTACTATTGCAACCTCGAAAATCATTCAATAGAATGCGCACCACTTATGCCGACTTAGCTCAGTAGGTAGAGCAACTGACTTGTAATCAGTAGGTCACCAGTTCGATTCCGGTAGTCGGCACCATTCTTTCCTTTAGTAGTCTGAATGGCTTGAAAATTTGGAGGGGTTCCCGAGTGGCCAAAGGGAGCAGACTGTAAATCTGCCGGCACTGCCTTCGATGGTTCGAATCCGTCCCCCTCCACCATATTCTTTAGGAAATAGCTCTCAGAGTTACGTGTTGCGGGCATCGTATAATGGCTATTACCTCAGCCTTCCAAGCTGATGATGCGGGTTCGATTCCCGCTGCCCGCTCCACTCTAATTTGAGTGCTGATATAGCTCAGGTGGTAGAGCGCATCCTTGGTAAGGATGAGGTCGGCAGTTCGAGTCTGCCTATCAGCACCAGCTCTCAAGTTTATTTCCTTTTGATATTAGATTTACCAATTATCTTTTTTTGGTTGCGTGGTCAATTTGGGCCACCTAAATCCGTACCTAGAGGGACCACTCA